>NZ_SDLT01000023.1 GCF_004522235.1 Amycolatopsis nivea | reverse complement strand
CAAGATGCCGCACCGGAGCCAATTCAACTTGCCGAAACCAGACGAATGGACGGGCCGCACCGCATCAGCGCTGCAAGCCGCTCTCCGAATGAGCAATGAGGGTTTCGCCGCGCACCTCGGCATCGGCGTACGCACCGTCGCGTCCTGGCACCAGAAGCCGAACCTGCGCCCGCGGTCGGAGATGCAACAGGTGCTCGACCGCGCCTATGAGCAGGTCGGCGATGCCGAGCACGCCCGCTTCGCCGAACTGACCGGCACCGCACCGGCCGAGGCACCCGGAGATCCCCGCCTGCACGACGACCCGAACATCGCGTCCGCGCTCGAATGGATCGACCAGCACACACACTGGTCTCCCGGAACCGCGCGCCGCGCAGTCGCCGCCAAAGCCGCGCAACTGGACACCCAAGCCCTGCGCGACCGCAGCACACGCCGCAGCTGGGTCACCCAACGCGACACCGCCGACGCGCTTGCTGCCTACTACGGCAGCCGAACCGGCGACCACGGCCTGTACACCGCGCGAGTCAGCACCGAACTCGTGAACACCAGCATCCTGACCTGCGCGAACTGGCTAGATCTCGACTGCGAGCTACGCCCCGCATCAGACCGATTCAAAGTCGCCACCGCGCAGCCCGAGGCAGACCTGGCCCTCGACGAGCGCGCCGCAACAGCAGCAGTTCACCGGCTCGCCGAGTCGCTGGCCATGAACACCCGCCTCGTGAACAGCCCTCTGTACCACGCGCTCGCCCTGGACACCGCTGAACACCAACTCGCCGGATCCTTCGGCACCACGCACTTCGTCCACTACGCACTGACGCTGGACCTCCTGGAAGGCGAGCTGGTCGACGTCATCATCGCCGGCGGACCGCTCAAGCTCCCTTTGCGAGACCGCTACCTCCCCGACCTCGCGTCTGTCCTCAACGTCAGCGACCGCCTCTGCGCCGGCGGCGCACTCGCCCTCACCGCCATCGCCCGCCCTGCCGACCCGTTCCGCGGAGAAGCCGACTACGTCCTGCTAGTCCAAGAACGCTCGGGCAACGTCCTGAACGCGGCCCGCCGCCTGGCCGTCATCCCGAAGGGCTTCCACCAGCCCCTCACCGACGTCCGCCGTGACACACAGATCGGCGCGACGCTACGGCGCGAGATGGAAGAAGAACTGTTCGGCCGCCCCGACATCGACAACACGGTCACCGACTCGCTGACCGCAGACCCGATGCACCCGACGCTCATGTCGGAACCAATGCGCTGGCTCATGCAAAAACCCGGCCGCCTCCGCATGGAGACGACCGGGTTCGGGCTGAACTTGGTGAGCGGCAACTTCGAGTTCGCCAACCTCATCGTCATCGAAGACGAAGAGTTCTGGAACCAGTACGGCGGAGTCGTCGCCGCGAACTGGGAATCCTCGACGCTGCGCCAATATTCGACCACGGACATCGAGCTTCTGACCGAACTGCTGACTGATGTAGCGTGGAGCAACGAGGGTTTGTTCGCCATGACGCAAGGACTTCGACGCCTCGCGGAAATCGGCGGAGACCGGGTGCACCTGCCAACGATCGAGTGGGAGATCAGCGAGTGACCGAGGGCTGGACCAGCGGCAACGCCAACGAAGACGCTGCAGGTAACCGCGGCTGGCTGGTCGGCCACTTCCTCGACCCCTCGCACGGGGTCCGAGCCACGAACGACGTGGAAGTCAAGTGGGCCGACCACCCCGCAGGGGACAAGCGTCCGGAGTGGACGGCTGACGACCAGCGCACCACGCTCGTCATGCTCATCTCCGGCGAGTTCCGCATCGACGTCACCGGCGGCACGAAAACCATGGCCCGCCAAGGTGATTACACCATGTGGGGTCACGGTGTCAACCACTCTTGGGAAGCGCTCGCCGACTCCGTCGTGCTGACCGTCCGCTGGCCGTCAGCAACGTAAGTCGATCGACGGCAACGACACCCGCGCACCGCCGATCTCCGACAACCGGCGCAGGCCGAGCAAGAACGCGAACAGGCCCTCGTTCGTCCACTTCTCGTCTGCGATCAGCTCGCTGACCAGCTCCCCGTCGAGCGTCGAGTACTGCCGCAGACCGGAGACTTCCCAGTTCGCCTCGACCACGCCGCCGAACCGCGGCCAGAACTCTTCGTCCTCGATCACGACGAGCGCCGCGAACTCATAGTTGCCGCTGACCAGGTTGAACCCGAACCCGGTGCACTCCGTCCGCACCCGACCCGACTCCGCCATCAGCCACCGCATCGGCTCCGACAGCCGGGCCGGGTGCATTGGGTCCGCCGCGCGCTGGACCTCGCCGGTGGTGTCGACGTCCTCCCGGCCGAATAGCTCTTCCTCCAGCTCACGCCTCAGGGTCGCGCCGATCCGCGCGTCGCCGCGTTGGTCCGCGAGCGGGCCGTGGAACCCCTTCGGGATCACCGCGAGTCGGCCCGACCCGTTGACCACATGACTCGATCGCTCCTGGACGAGCAGCAGATAGTCAGCTTCACCGCGGGCGGAGTCCGCCGGCCGAGCGATCGCCGTCAGTGCCAACGCCCCACCAGCACAGAGCCGGTTGCGGACATCGAGAACGCTCCGAAGGTCCGGCAGCAACTCGCTCCGCAGCCGCGTCTCACCGGCCTCCAACTCCCGTTCGAGCAGGTCAGGCCCCAACGCGTACTCCATGAACGACGCTGTGCCGACCATTCCGCCGACCCGCCCGGCACACACGTCGACGTCGAGCAGCCGATACAGCGGCCGATCGATAATCCGGACATCCGCCGCAGTAGCTTTCACCAACCGAGACGCCCCATCATTCGGAGCCGCAGGCCGCGGTCCCAGATCCGAGCGGACATCCAGCGCGAACGAGTCGCTAGCGGAGTCCAGATCAGTCCAGTCCGGCCTGGTCAAGATACTCGTAGCCACGGCTTCGCCGCCAACCTCGGCCGCGAAGTAGCAATGTTCGCTGCCCAGCGCACCGTAATATCGCCGAAGCTCCTCGGCCTCCGCCTTGCGGAGGCCAGGCCGGCGCGCTCCACCCGGCTGAGTTCCCTCTACGCCATGCCTGGCTGGCGTTCCGGCCAGCCAGTCAATGCCAGGGATAAGCGCGAGTCCACCCCGCCGGGACGTCTCTCCGCCGAAGAATGCCCGAACATCCGCGACCGGCCGACCAAGCACCCGCCCAGGCTCCGGCCACTGATGAGGCAGCGGACGATGCCCACCCGACTCCCAACGCGCCACGGTCGACACCAAGAACCGCAGCGAGCGCCTCCTGGGTGTAGCCGGCGTCAGCATCGCCACACTTACGCCGTGGTCTCGCGCCGCCTGTCGGCCTTGGATGATTTCAACAGAACACCACGTCAAGGACACCACCGACCTCGTCCGTACAAAACCGCCGTGACACCGCCCGCAGCTGGTCGCCTGGCCCGAATCGACCGTCCTGGACGCTCCAACGAGCGCTTTGACGAGACACGTCACAGCTGTCACGCCCGAGCTTCGCCCTGCTCAAAGCCCCTTTTATCGCGTCACACCGCCCGGCGCCCGCCTGGCACACCGTGACGGCTCCGAGACGCCCCGACCACCGGTACGGAGACCCTTATGCAAGCCCTGATCTTCATCGACCTAGACCACGTCCACCCCGTCGTTGACGGCGTATGGCACCGCGCCCTTCTCGACTCCGTCCCGGAACCTGGCGACGACGTAACCATGCTCTGCGGCCTCACTGCACCTGCCGGCTTCCAACCGCGCGACCGCCGCGATCCCAACAGCGCGCTGCTCACCTGCGTCTACTGCGACGACCAGTACCGCCTCGCCCACGACATCCCGGTCGCTCCGAACCATCCGGCGCTCCCGTCGTCTCGCCGCAAGTAACGCTTCGCCCACTGCCAGCAGAAACGAATCAGAACCGCCATGCCGCCCACCCCTCGCACCCGCATCCTCGGAGCCGCCCTCCGCGACGCGCGCGTCGAAGCAAACTACGGACTCCGCGAACTTGCGCGCCGGATCGGAATTTCACCCGCGATCCTCTCCGGCGGGGAGCAAGCGCACCGCACGCCGAGCCTCGCCGACGTCGCGGGAATCCTCGGCGCAACCGGCACCGCCGGCGAGACGAAGCGCGACATCCTCCTCTTAGCTCGCGGCGCAGCTGGGGAATCATGGGTCCTCCGCAGCGCGCCGCTTTCTCCTGCCCGCTCCGCCGCCCTGCGGGCCCACAAAATCGCCGCTCAGCACGTGGTGACCTGGGATCCGGTAGCAATCCCGGAGCTGCTTCAGGTGGCTGACCGGAACCTCGAACCACGCTCGACCGTGATCGAAGCGTTCATCAGCGACCAAGCGCTACACGCCGAAACCTCCGCGCCGACGCGCAACGACGTCAACTGCGGTCGCTCGTCCAACTGGCCAAGTCGTCCCGCTTGTTCACCTTACGAACGGTCTGCTCAGACCCGGCATGGGACTACGGCCTGACGACCGCTTTCGACCGATACTCGATGCCAACCGGCGAAACGGTCATCTACTGCGGGCAGCGGAGTCTCGGCGTCTTCATTACCGAACGAGATACTCCTGTCTCGTCGCATGAAGCAGACGCAGAGCTACTTCGAGAGATCGCGAAAGATCCTCGCGAATCAATCAACGAGTGCGTCGCCGCGCTAAGATCAGCCGCGACGACGCAACAAACATGACTATGCGGACTAGATCAAGCTGCACTGGAAGCGTGCAAACGATTCCTGTAACTCGGAATTAGCCGGCAATCGCCCACCAGGACCGCCACGCCGTACATGGAAGTCGTAATCGGCCCGCACGCGCCATGAACAATGCCAGGAACCGATGTGCTTTACAGGCCCCGAGCAGCCCCGCCGATCTTCATCCAACGACGAACCGAGCGGGTTCCCGGAGCATCTTCGCCGCAGCATTGAGGTCTGCAAGCCGTGCAGCCAACGTCGCAATAGCGAGCCAGTGTGGCAACGCCTCGCCGAACTTCAACCCCTCCAACGCCCGATCGTCGATCTCCGGCAGACAGAGGGGTTGAACAGTATCTGCGACGGCTGCTCGCCACATGTCGCGATCCATGTCGGAGCGAAGCCGAACAGACACGTCGTCGAACCGCTGCTTCTCGTCCGCGAGATGCCCCAAGGTCGCAGCCAGGGTCGCGTTGGCCCGGAATCCAGCCCACGTCCACCAGCGCACGTCCAGCCCCTGACGGCTGATCACCGTGCCTCCAGGATGCACCGAGCCGAGCCGGTCCTCGCGCAGGTCCGACATTACCCGCGTGGCTCGCCGCGTCAGCTTTACCGGCGGATCTTCGCCGAGCAGCACGTCGCGGGCGGCGCGGGAGAGATCGAACCCCACACCGCCAGTGCCCGGGGTCATCCAGCGCGCGCGGCCTCCCGACTCCACTGGCTCCACAAAACACCGGCGGCGCTTCCAATCGATCCACGTGACCTTCCAGCTGCGTCCGCCCAGCAACAGCAAACGAGGTCCGTCAACCTTCTCAGTCAGCAATGCCGGATCGGCCCGACCGATCTCGCGGCGCCCCTCGAGGACCGTGAACTGCGGCGGAGCCGTGAACACCGCGGTCATTCCCATGAAGTGCTGGCGGCCGAAGCGACGTTCTGCCTCTTGGCCGATGAACAGGAGCTCACCGTCTTGTTCGAGGAAGCCCTCCTCAACCAGGTAGCGCGCGATCGGCTCCGCGCTGCGGTCGAACGGCGCCAGTCCGTTCCACGCCTCGCTCCACAGGCTGCTGCCGACTGAGTTCTCTTGCAGGCACAGGGCGAGGATCTGCTGCGCCACGATGTGGCGAGGCTCCGGCGGTGCGTGCACCGGCTCGATGAAACCGCGGCTCCACAACAGAACCAGCGCGTAGGCCCACAGTAGCGAGTTCTTGTCGAGAGCAAGGAAGAGGCAGTTCCGGGTGCTGTTCGGCCGACGCCCCGTCCGTCCCAGGCGCTGCAGGAACGACGCCACTGTGGAAGGCGCGTTGATCTGGATGACGCGGTCGAGGTCGCCGACGTCGATGCCCAGCTCCAAAGTGGAGGTGGACACGATGACACAGTCGCGTGCGTCGGCGAACGCCTGCTCGGCTTGTCTGCGTTCGTCCAGCGATAGAGAAGCGTGCGACAGATAGGTCGGCACGCCCCGTTCGCGCAGCGCGGCCCCGATTTCCTCGACCAGTTGCCGCGAGTCGCAGAACACCAGTCGTTTCTCGCTGCGGTGCAAAGCCGCGATCACGGTGGCAGCGTTGTGCACGGAGCCGACGTAGTCGATTTCCAGGTCGCCTGGCGGGATCGCGCCGGACGCAGGCTTGGCGTCGGGGGCCACCACCCGGGGCTCCCGCGTGGTGCGGTTCGAGCCCTGCAACCAGGTCACCAGTTCATGCGGATTTCCGACCGTTGCCGAAAGGCCGATGCGCTGGATCGGGGCACCGGCGAGCCGGGTCAGGCGTTCAAGGACAGCGAGCAGGTGCCACCCACGGTCGTCACCGGCGAAGGCGTGCACCTCGTCGATCACGATCGCCCGCACGCCGGCGAAAAGCTGCGTGTGGTCGACATTGACGCTTACCAGCATCGCCTCGAGCGATTCGGGCGTGGTGAGCAACAGATCAGGTGGATCACGGAGGATCCCGCGGCGAGCGCCGGCAGTGATGTCGCCGTGCCAGAGCCCGACCCGCCTGCCGAGCCACGCCGCATAGGTCTCGAGCCTGGGCAACAGGTTGTTCAGCAACGCCTTCAGCGGGCACACGTACAGCACTGACAGGCCGGTCCAGCGATGTTCTTCCATCGCGCTCAGCAGCGGGAAGCTGGCTGCTTCTGTTTTGCCGCCTGCGGTCGGGGCGAGCAGCACCGCGTCGTCTCCGCCGAGAAGCGGATCGATCGCCTGCTCCTGCAGCGGCCGCAGCGATCGCCAGCCTAGGGTGTTGACGATGTGGTGCATCAGAACCGGATGCAGGCGCGCCAATGCCTCGGTCACGGCACGTCCAGCTCGACGTCGTCTGCACTCGCTGCGGCGTTGCGCTCGGACTCGGTCAGCTCCGTGTTCGACACCGTCAGCGCATAGTGGACGCGAGGATCGAAGTCCGCGAACTCGTCGACCCGGTCCAGGATGTCCGCCACCAGCTTGCGCAGATACAGCCGCGGCGCGACGCCGACTTTGCCGCCCAGCTGGCCGGTCAACGCCGTGGCCAGGGTCCGCAGGTAGGCGTCGTCGACCTCGCCCGAGATCCGGTCGGGATTTCGCGCGACGCTCGCATACAGTTCGCGGGCCCGCTGTCCCAGCTCGACGAGCCGATCCAGATCGAAGCCGAGCAGTCGCAGCTGCACGGCGCGCGGCGAGTCGAACCGGGCGTCTGTGCTGAAGTCGGTTGCCAGCCGCTGCGCCAGCGGTGGCAGGCGCTGCACACCTTGCTGTCCGTCGAAGAAAGCCGGGGTTCCCGTCATAACCACGAAGAGTCCGGGGAATCGACCGGCGTCGATCTCGTCCAGCAGCTGCCGGAGCGCGTTGAGTCCCTTCTCTCGTACGTCGCCACGCACCCGTTGCAGGGTTTCGGTCTCGTCCAGCACGACGAGGAGGCCGGGGTGTCCACAGTCCCGCAACACGGTGAGCAGACCCTGGAGAAACCCGAGCGCGCCGAAGTGGTCGAGGTCGCCGCGCACTCCGGCAGCCCGGCGAGCGGCCGCGGCAACGGACTTCTGACCGCCCAGCCAGGCGATAAGGGACTCCGCAGTGGCGTTGTCCCCTGCGGACACCGCCTGCTGGTAACCCCGCAGTGCCGCGGCGAACGCCGGAGTCGTCCGAGCTACTTCCGCAAGGCGTTGTTCCATCAGCCGTTCGACCGCGACGGCCAACGCCTGCTCATCGTCCTCGGCGACTTCTCCTGCCTCGATGACCTGTTCCTCGAGGGTGTACAGCCAGGAGTCGACGACGGCACGCAGCGCGCTGGGCTGGTGGCTGGCGGTGCTCAGCCGCTCGGCGAGGCGCCGGTAGACGGTCTCCAGGCGATGCAGCGGTGTCTCGGTCTCGGAGATCTGGATCTCGGTGGTCGCAAGCCCTCGGCGTTTCGCGCGCTCGGCCAGCCAGCGCGTGAAGAACGTCTTTCCGGATCCGTACTCACCGCGTATGGCGTGAAAGGCCGCGCCGCCGCGGGCAACGGTTGCGAGATCCTCGTCAGTTGCGGCGACAAACCGGTCCAGGCCTACGGCGAGCAGATCCAGCCCTGACTGCGGCACGGTGCCGCGCCGCAGGGCGTCTACTGCCTCGCGCCGCCGCGCCGCACTCGCCTGAACCGTCATCGCACCTGCACTCCGAACTGCGTCTGAAGCATCTCGCGATCAAGCTTGACGCTGCGGTCCCCGTCGCGCAGGGTCAGAACCGGATACCCGTCGACGTTCAGCAAGCGCTCCAAGGTCCGGACAAAGAATTCCGGGCGGCGGGCCGCCCGGCCAGCCCGTTCCGCGACGGCACTGAGCGAAAGCGTCTCGTCCGCGTCGAGCAACGCGTCGATCACCGCCGCCACGACCTGCTTGTCCGGTGCCTTCGGCACGAAGGCTCGCTGGGCGGCATACAGGTCAGTCGCCACGACCTGGGTACCGACGGATTCGACCGGCCCGTCCACCGCGAACAGCGGCACGGCTGCAGCCGACTCGGGCTTGCGACGGCCGGACTTGCGAACCGGCGCAGGCTGCTCCGGGAGTACCGTGCGCCGCTGCTCCCACCAAGCGGGGGTGACGGCTTCAGGGGAGAGAAAGTGCCAGCCGGTCGGCACAAGTTCGTCGAACGGCAGGAGTACGAGGACGGGCACGATCACCTCGGCGAGCGACGCGCCGCCGTGGTAGCCGGATTTCCGTGCGGTGTAGCGGATGTCCTCGCGCCACGGCAAGGTCACCCGGCCGTCGCCGCAGAGCACGCGCGATCCGGTCAGCTCGATTTCGCCGTCGCCCGCCGGGCCGGTGCGCCAGCGGGCAGACGTTCCCTCCGCCTGCACGGGCTTCTCCGCCGTCGACCGTTCCAAGACGTGCCCGTGGTCGGAGACGAGCACGACTGGCCGGCCGTATCCCCTTGCCGCGTCGAGAAGTTCACGCAGGTAGGTGATGTCCCTGATCGACCAGCCAGCGCGCTCGCCCTCCTGGCCGTGATCTAGGGCGTCGTCGATTGTGTTAAGGACCACGCCGACCACACCTTCATCGGCGAGCGCAGTGAGCAGTTCTTCGGAAAGCCGTTGACCGGCCCCGCCCGCTAGGCCGCCTTTGTGGAACAACGTGGCTTCGCGCCGGTGTTTGCGCCAGAACGCGGTGAAGCCCGCTCGCTCAGCTGATTGGTCGCCGGTGCTCGGCAGACCGGAAAGCAGACTCGTCCGGCCCGCACGAGTCACGGTGGGGAACACCGTCACTGCGGCGACGCGTTCGCCCTGACGCGGCGAGGCTTCTCGCCAACCGCCGGCTGCAGCTTCCTCGCCGATCGCTGTGCCGATCGCCGTGCTCATCCCGTCGAGGACGATGACCAACGGCGAGCGCCGGCTCGCGACGGGGCGAGCGACGGTGTCGAGGACGTTCTCGATCAGCAAACAGCCGTCCGGATCGGTGCCAGCCGCGCGGGGAGCCCACCCAACGAGCTGTGCAGCGAATTTCTCGTCGAGCCGGTCGCGTCGGTCACGGGCAGCGTCGTGAAGCACCCGATACGCCTGCGTGACGGCTGGGTCGGCATCGGTGTCTCCGACCCACAATGTCGTCAGGGCGCGGTCCACCCATGCCCAATCCATCACCTGGCGGTTCGCGGCGACCGCAACGGAGCCGACGTCCGGAAGCGGCAAGGCCAGCCAGCGGTGGATGCGGACCGCCATCTGCGCCGTCCTCAGCCGCTCCGGTTCCAGCCGAGCCAGTCCGTGGTCGCGCACCACGTCGAGCGCCCGCTCGACCTCGGTGATGCTGCCCTTGACTGGGGTTGGTGACAGCGCGCTCGCCAGTGCGTCCAACGCAGCCGCAAAGCTGGAGGGCAGGAACCGGCTGTCGCGAAGGGCCTCGGTGAGGTGCGCGGTCGCGGCGAGTTGCTCGGCCCGGTTCGCGACATCGGCGATCCGCTCGCCGGCGAGCTTCCCCCCGGCCTCGGCCTCGTTCAGCCAGCGCTCCAAGGTCCCCTCCACCGCTTCCGTGAAGGCGCGCAATGCCGGCGATCGGACGCCTGCCAGCAGTCCGCCGAAGGCGAGCGCGGCTTCCGGGGAGGCGCCCGGACGGGTTGCGACTGTGCTGATCAGGCCGAGCGGCATGGCGTCGGACGCCTTCCCCGCGGCGGCCAGCCGCAGCACGATCGGGGCGACGTCGCCGACCGAACTTGCCAGCCAGCTGGTCATTCCAGCCTGCTCCGGCTCCGGAAAGCGCGCGAACCGAGCCGGTCCTACGGGGTCGAGCGACCAGGCGAGCAAGGCACCCGCATCAAGCGCGTCCTCGCGCAGGGTGCCGATGCCGAGCCGGGTGCCAATGAGCGTTCGCATGGCCGTATCGCGGGTGAGCACTGACCCGCTACGGGGCCAGCCGCCGGCCGGTTCGGCATCCAGCAGCGCGTCGATCAGCCACGACTCGCTGCGGATGCGCGGGTCGAGGTCCGCGGCACCGAATCGCTGCGCGACGATCCGGCCGCGGTCGGCGGTGCGGGTGGAGCGCCCGAGCGCGTATCCGCGGATGTCCCAGCCGAGCTGCGCATCGTCGACGCTCGTGGTCACCACGAGGAAGTCGTCGGCATTCCGCTCGGCCTGATGCCGCTGCCACGCTTCGACAATGCCGAGCACGGAGTGCTGATCCGTGACGTGCACTCGCTTGCGATCCGATTCGGTGTTCACCGCGAAGTCGCTGCTCCCGTCCTCAAACCGGCCGTAAATCAGCACGAGCCGTTTCGTCTTGGCATGCGGCAGCCAGTCCTCCAGCAGGGTTTCGATCATCCGTTTGGTCAGCTGAGGCGGCGCGGTGGTCACGACCGGTCCTCGCCGACGACGCGCCAGTCCAGGACGATCTCGACGCCGGGGTGGTCCTTTGCGTAATCGCGAATTTCGGCAGACAGGTCGTCCAGGATGCCTGGCAGCCCGTGTTCGACCGCATTGGTCGCGATCCGGCGCGCAGCCGGCTTCGCTTGTCCGGCGGCCGGTTGCGCGTTCTCCACCGGACGGCGCGACACCGGGTCCAGCGGCAGACCCTCCTGCACCGGTGGGAGGACAGGCGCAGCGGGAGGGACCGCGACGGCGGCGAGGCCGGCAGCTTCCTCGATCAGCGAAACGGCACGCCGGCGGACACCGCTCAGCACCGGGGGCAGCGAGCGGGTGAACTCGTCGGCCTCGGCGGTCTCACCGATGTCGACCAGCAGCCGCCGGGCTTGCACGTCGACGACATCTTCCCGGCCGACGAACCGGCGCACGGACTCGACGAGCTTCCAATCGACCTGGTCGAGCGCCTCGAGCACCTGCGGCGCGGTGGCGATGGCATTGCCGAGCACCTGGTCGTTCACGTCGTCGTGGCGAGCGTCGGCCAGCGCGCGCACGATTGCCGTCGCGTCTCGGATGGCGGACAGCCGGGCGAGGAGATGTGCTGCGTACCGCGCGACCGTGATGCGCGCGGCCGCGGCAGACACGCCCAGCTGATCGGCCCGCGCCTCCAGCGTCCGGCGGAGGTTGTTGACGGCTGTCTCCAGGCTCGTCACCTTCTCCCGCACGTCGGAGGCGAGGCGGTTGACGTTGCGGGCGACCAGGTATTCGGGCACGTTGACCCCGAACAATGCTGCCGCCCGACCGCGCGCTGTGGCGAACTCTGCTGCCGACGGAAGTTCCTGAGCTCGCAATGCGTGCCCGGGGCCGATCTTGTCCAGCTCTGGAGCCTCGCGCAATGGCGAACCGTGCATGACCCAGGCACGGTCGGACAACAAGGCGTAGGTTGCGATGATCAGGTTGGCGACCGCCTTGTCCAGCCCGGTGTAGCCCAGCCCCTCGATCCAGGCGCGGATGTTCTCGACGGAGTAATCGCCGTCGACTCCGTGCTGCCCGGCCGCCTGCTCGATGCGGCGCCGCCACTCTGCGGAGACATTGAGCGGACCGTCGGTGACCTCGCCGAGTTCGAGCGGATGCACGACCCGGCGGACCAGCGCCAGCTGCGGCCGGTCGACCACGATGCGCCGCTTGCCCTCCTCCATCGCCTGGGTGATCCAGCCAAGGACGGTCTTCAGCTCGCCGACGGTGATCGCCTTGCGGTTCCCGGCGGTGTCGAAGTCCGGGTGCTTCGGGTACAGCGCGGAGAACAGGCCGTCCGCGAGGGCAAGCCCGTTCTGCTCGAAACCCGCGCCGGCAAGCAGCCGGGGCGTGTGCCCGGGTTGGAGAGACAGTACGTGTCCCTCGTCGCCAACCTGCGCGCCGAGGGTGGACTCGTCGGCCCTTGCGATGCCGTAGACCTGCATCAGGGAAGCCGCGAGTTGCGATTCGAGGGTTTCGGCCTGGGCCTGCAGCTGGTGGCGGATCTTGACCCGGTCGTCCGCGGATCTGTCCCCGGCGTAATCGTCGAGCCGATTGCGCTCGAGCAGGTACCGGATCTTGAGCAGCCGCCCGAGCTGCTTGGACTTCTGCGTCGACAGGAAATGCGGGATCCAAGCGATCGTGGCTGCGGCCACGCCTTCGCGCCGGAGCCGGTTCACCCGCGCGGCATCCTCGCTCGGCGGGTGGCCGTGCTGGTCGAAGGGATAGTCGAGGATGATCCGGATCCGCCCGGGCACGCTGGGCTCGAACTGCAGGTCCGAAAGGTCCTGGCTGTCGCGGATATTGGCGAACACGAACTCTGCGGTGCGGCGCGTGCCCTTCCACACCACCTCACGCTCGCAAGCGAATCCGTCGACGTCGCGAATCCCGAGCTTCTGCCACAGCTGCCGTTTGGTCCAGATCCGGCGGACTCCGATCGAGTCCTGGTCGCCGACGTCGTCCAGAAGCGATTCGATGTCCAAATCGGACAGTTGAAGGCGGAACACCGGGTCCTCGTCGCCTTCGGACCGCAGTTCGCCGAATTCGGCTGCCAGCTCGCGCATCCGGCCGACGACCATCGTCCCTGGTGCGACGGTGCGCGAACGGATGGAGCCGTGGTTCAAGGCCGCCAGCCGTCCCCCGGTCAACCGCGCCAACGCGGAAACGTCCGGTGCCAGCGCAGCCAGCATCAGCGTCTTGACAAACCGGTCGTCGGCCACGAACCGCGGGTCGCTCTCACTGCCGTACTTCGGGAGCAGATACGCGCGCACCTTCGTGTGGAATCGGTGCGCGGCCGCGGATTCCTGCCGCAATCGCTCGCTGAACGCTTCCTCGGTGCCGTCGGCGAGGACGTCCCAGAGGTCACCCAGCGGAATCAGCTCGCCGAGTTTCATGTCGTCGCGGCGCCGAAACAGCATTTCCTGCAGAAGTTTGAGGCCCGTCCGTTCACGCTGCAGCGCCCCGGACAGCGCGACGAGCACGTTGAGCAAGGCAGGCGAAAGCGGGTAGACGGCACGGAAATCCGTCCAGTCGGCACCGGTGGCGCCATTGGCGTCCAGCAGGACGTCGCGTACGGCCGAGTTCGTGGACTCGATCGCGGTGAACGCGCCTTCCAACGCGGTTTTCGCCTCAGGTGTCTTCGGTTTGAGGACGCGTTCCTTGATGATCGCCGGCAGGTTGCGGTCTTCCAGCGAGACGACGTCGAACCGCTCAGCCAGGTACTGCACCTGCGCCTCGAGGTTCTTCACATCCGCGCCGGTGACGTCCTCGCCAACCAGTTTGGACAAGTCGCGCTGCCGGGAAATGAACGAGGCGATCGGCAGCGCGCGGTCGGCGTTGCCGGACTCGATCAGCTTGACGAGCTTGCTGACCTGCGTATTGACGAACTCCTGGTCAGCCATGTGCGCTTGCAGCCACAGGATCAGCTCGTCGAGGAAGAGGATCAGCCCGTCGTAGCCGAGGTCGCGGGCGTGGCGGCTGATCACCGACAGGCCGTCCTCCAACGGAAGGAACGCCTCGGCATCGCCGGTGGCACCGCGGCTGTACGCAGACATCGGCCCGGAGAGCAGCGCTGTGACAAGGGCGTCGCGTACCGGGTCACCGGCGGGGGCGTTGAATGCGTGATCGAGTTTGGCGGACGTCCAGCCATTGACGGTGATTCCTTCGATGACGTCCAGGTCATCGACGTCATCGTCCGCGGCGACCTGCGCTTCGCTGCCCAGCCATTCGGCGAACCGCACGTCGTCTGCGAGGAATTTCCGCTGTCCCCGGGCGTTTTCGAGCATTGCGTCGGAGCGATAGACCGCGGGGGTCCCCTTCTTGGGGTGCAGTCGCCGGACGGTGCTGACGTAGCCGCCGAGGATTGCCGAGTCGATGTCGGTGTGGCCGACCAGGTGATAGGGCACCATGAGGAACTTCTTGCCGCGCAGCCAGTCGTCGTGCTCGGCGATCACCGGCTGCAGCCCGCTCTTGGCTCGCGCGACAGGCTCGTTGTTGAGCACCGCGTGCAGCACGGTCAGGAAGTGGCTCTTACCGGAACCGAACGAGCCGTGCAGATACGCGGCGTGGGATGCGCCGTCCCGGACGGCAGCGCGCACGATCGACAGCGCCTTGCCGAACGCCTGCCGGAGCTGATCGGTCACCACGTACTCGGCGACGCGCGCGTCCGTCTCCACGAACCCCTTGGTGAGGTCGATCTTGAAGTCGCCGGCATGGACGGAATCCGGGATGTCGATAACGTCCCGGAGATACATCTCGGCGCTCACTGCTGATCACCCTTTGCGCTGCTGGTGCGACGCCCGCGGCGCGAGGCCTCGGGACGCCATCCGGTCAAGTCCTGCTTCGCCAGCTGATGTTTGGTCAGCTGCTCGTCGAGGAAAGCCTGGTATTCCTCGGACGGCACCCCGCCCCACTCTGCGTCGTACTCGCCGTGCCACTGCTCGACCCACGGCATGACCTCGGCAAGCCCAGCCAGCAACGGCTTCAGCCGCCCGGCTTCCCAGCCGGCTTCCTGCGTCCGGTCGTTGATGACGTTGACCAGCGCCTGCGCCTGGTCCTTGTGATCCCACCCGGCCCAGCCGAGCAGCAGAGTCGGGTCGCCGTCGGGGCTCGCGTCGGGGTAGGAGATGAAGCGTTCCTTCGGCACGTCGAGTTTGCCGCGCTGGGACCAGTAGCTGGTTTTGCGGAAATCAGCGGAGGTGTACTTCGGCGGCACCGGGATGTCGAGTCGTTCGCCGGTCCTGTCTTCTTCGCGCTGCTGCTCCCAGACCTTCTCCCACTGCGCGCGCTTGCGCAGCCCGGGGTCCTTATAGCGCATCGCGGCGAGGAACGGCACATGCTCGTCGGCGATGATCTTTTCCAGAACCTGGGCCAGCGTGAGGTCGCGTTTGCCGAGGTGGTCGGTCGCGTAAAGCTGCGCAACCGAGTGCATGTCGGCGTCGCCCCGGAACGCGTCGGCGAGCTGGCTGATCGTCCGTACGTGGGGCTGCTCGAATCCGTCCCGCAGGCTGTACCAGAGGTCGCGTCGCTCGCAGCGGTCCAGGAGCCAGGTTTCGAGGGCTTCGGCTTCTTTCTTCTCCCACGGCTGCGTCGCCCAGCGACGTTTGCATTCCGGGCGTTCGATCAGCGCGATGTCGCGGCGTTGTTCGATGATGTCGATCCGCGCCTGCACGATCTTCCGGTACCACTCGGGCCAATGGGCCGGGATCTCGGTGATGGGGGTCGAGCCGTGGCGTTCGAACCATGCTGTCTCGAGCTTGCCCGCTGCGACTTTGCGCGCAAGCACGATCTCAAAGGCGCGCTCGCCAAGACGGATCTCGGGAGCGTCACTATTACGGTCGGCGACGGTGACCTGCACCAGATCGGCAGCCGCCAGCAGTTCATACAGGCCGTAGGTGTGCCAGTCGAGTTCTTCCTGGATCGCGATCATTCGGCTTCGAACGCTCTCGTGCTCTATCCGCGTGTCGTTGAGGCGCTTCCTCGATGGCACCTCGCTACCGCACAATGCTCCTGGCTCGAGCGCCGCGAGCTGCTGAGCGAGTGAATCCAACAGCCGCCCACCGTTCAAAGCAAGGTTGGCAGGCAACGGGAAATCATGCAGAGATCCCGAGTTGAACTGATAACGTTCAGACCATTTTTCCGCGCTTACCCTTGCACCCGACCCTCCAACAGGATCACCTCCACCTGCATAGTTGACCTGCTTGATCCAAAAGCACGCCGTCGAAGAATTTAAGACGCCCAACAAGGAAAAGTGATCGCTCTCACTCGCACCTTGGGTCAATTGTATAACAGGTGCTGAACGATTGAATACTTTACCACCTCGGTCTAGGACGAAATGATTATGCGTCGCCACAAAAGCAAACGCGATAGACAGAGGTTGCTGAAATCGCCGAGGAAAGAACATGCTGTGGTCGAACCAACGCAGGCCGCGATCCTCTGGCTTATTACCGAAGTCAACGCGCTCACGCAGAACAGTTCTATTCGACCACAAGAACCGATATTCAAGACTGGTGACCATTCGAGCATCACCCTTAGAATCATACGGGAAAAATGTGGCAGTGCGCGCATCAATGTGGTAATCGCGAGCTTCCTCGCCGAGAACGAAAGGAACGAAGCCAGAACTTAGTGCACGTGTGCGCGCAGCGCTGCCGGGAAGGTAGAATGCGTCGTCAAGACCGGTATGCGTTGTTCGACCGTCTTCTGAAATTGCAGTGCCGAGCGTATCCGGAAAGCGCTCAATTAGTATCATCAAATCTCCCGCACCACCACCGCTCAGAGACCACGGAAACTTAGAGAAAGTTGCTCTATCAACGTCAGCGACAGACACCCAGTCCGACTCGCTTCCCGGCTCGCCGATCTGCGAGACGATCGCGGACCAGACTATCCCTCGCGACGGGTCTTCAGGCGGGCTCGGCTCTCCGCGAACACCGAGCACCGCCCTAGCGGGATCGTTTTGACGGTAGGGGTGGTTGCGGCCAACGAGGATGACTGTCGGCGTTCCATGTCCAGGAATGTAGGCACCGGATGTGTCAATGATATGAGTCAACTGCACAGTCGGCAGGAATCTCTCGATGAGCTTCTTGCCGAACTCGCGTTTCATGAATGAGTTCGAGGTAATCTGGCCGACGAGCCCTGCATCGCGGTCGCTGCCGTCGCGGCGGATCGCAAGTTGGAACAGGCGTTGCGTAAAAGGCACCGACAACGCATACGTGCCGGAACACGCATCGTAGCCATTACGGTAGTTTTGGTTTTCTCGCTTGTCCTTCACCGTGACGTAGGGCGGATTCCCGACAACGACATGGTAAGAAGCTCGTCCCAGAAGGTCACACGAGTCGGAGAACTCGTCGACGTCCTCGGTCGTGTAGGTGTGCGGCTTGTCGGATGGGAAAAGTTCACCCTGAACGCCCGGTGCGCCTCGGCCGTGCATGAGGGAGTCGCCGGCGGCTACGTTGATCGGGAACGTCGGAGCAGCCGCCAGGCGGGTCTCGCCCGCCGCGCGCAGCGCGGCGACGAGCAGCCGGAACCGGGCGATGGACACGGCGAACGGGTTCTTGTCGCAACCGTGCACCGACTCCAGCGAGCGCTTGACCAGCTCCCAGTCGTCGGTCCCAGGCTCAGCGATCCGCCACTTGGCCAGCAAACGATGGAAGATACCGAGCAGGAAGTGACCAGAGCCGCACGCCGGGTCGATCGTCCGCAGCCCCTTGAGTCCGAACTCCTCGACAGCCGGCTCCAACGTCAGGTCAAGGATGAACTCCTCAACGAACTCCGGCGTCTGCAGCAACGCATAAGTCTTGCGAGCATGTTCGGAAAGATCCTGGTAGAGGTCGCCAAGAAACCGAGTGTCCCACTCGGGATCGGTGAAGTCGTGGCGAAGCTCTTCGTCAGGCCGCCGCCAGAACTTCAGCAGCGACGTCGCCGCCTCATACGACGGCGTGATCTCCCACAGCGGGTTGTGCCGCTTGTCGAAAAGCCCGGCGACTGTGGGATGAGTAGCGGCAAGATGGTCGAACGCCGCGATCAGCCAATCGCGGTCGTTGTGGCCCGTGAACTTGCGGTTGTACGCCTCGTGGTGTTCTTCAGCGTCCCGGAGCCGCTCGCCGGGACCGGAAATGAACGGCCGCTCGATAAGCCCATTGTCCTCGCAGAACCGCACGAACACCGTGCCAAGCACCCACGCGGCCGCGACCTGCGTGACCCGCGCGTCGAGCCACGACTCGTACGTCGCGGCGGTGCGCTTCTTGTCGAAAGCGTCGTCGTACTCAGTCCGAAGCGCGGTGGCGAATTCGGGTTCTTCGCCAGCGCGCTCCCGGAGGTCGTCCTCCAGGATCAGCACCTGGCGTTGAAGATCCTTCACCAGCTGCTTGCCGTCTACCGCGCGCACTGCCGTCGTCACCGGTCGCTCTCGCCCTTCTCTCATGCCGCACCATCCGTAGCGCGGATCTTCTCGAGGAACTCGCGGTCGAGCACCACCTGTTCGCTTTTATCCGTTATTTCGACGGTCTTCCCGTTCAGCTGCGGGGTGTCGAGCGCCGACTCCGCCGGACACAACAGCCACAGGCCGTGTGGCGGGTCGCCTGGATCGCGGGCTGCGGCCTGCAGGTCGGTCAGCAGGGCGTGGCCGCCCTCGGCAAAATAGCGGCCCACCATGCCCGCATGGAACAGGAAAAACACCTTCTTGGGCTCGCGCGCCGCGTCGTCGATGTGGGAGCGCACCCGGTCCCAAGTCGCCCGCACATACGACGCCAGTCCTGGCGACATGATGCCAGTTTCGCTGAACCTCGCGTCCAGCTTGCCGACTTTCGCCCAGTCCTGCCTGCGTTCCGCCACCAGAGTTCGGAACGCGGCCACGAACTCGCGGTCGACATCGATCGCCCGCACCGGGTACCGAGCAGCAATGCCCTCCGGGGTGCCCGGTAAATAAGCCCCGCGCAAGGTGAGCGCGCGGAACCCGCCGCGCTCGATCGACGCCGCGAGCTTCCTCGTCAGTACCTCATGCGGATCGGCTCCGGCAGCCCGCACATGGCCGTGCGCACTGAGCGCCGACGAGGTGGAGAGACGCGACAGCTCAAGCGCCGGTGGCCGGAACGTCTTGGTTGCCGTGTCGTAGTCCAACGGGAAGCCGGCCGCGTGCAGCGCGTCTTCAAGCTCGACGTGGGTGAGCCGCTCGTCCACCTCGATGGTGGGAAACCGTGCTCGAACCTTTGCGATCAGGTCGGGCTGGGTGATGCCGACACCCCGCCGGACCCCGGCCGCGGCCTGTGAGATACGCAGAGCCCGCACCAAATCCAGCGCCTGCGGGTACAGCTCGAGCCGAGGCGACGCCGCCGCGTGCTCGGACATCACCGACGCCAGCTCGACGAGCCGGGTGTCGGCCAGCGGCCGCAGGCCCACCGGCACGGACACCGCGCGCAGCTCCCGCACGACGACACCCCGGCCGGGCAACGGATCCCGGCCCACCAGTTCGTCAGCGCGCACGCCGAGAGCGAGCGCGTAGTCCGCCATTTCCGGGGCACTCGGGTCCTGCGAGCCGGGCAGCGACTCCAAAGCGATCAGCACCCGCTGCCCTCGGCGCAGAACCGCGACGCGCGGGCCGGTTCCTTCCGTGTCGTTCGTGTGCAGGCCAGCCCAGGCTTCGGTCTCCACCGCGGCGCGCACGACTGCCATCGCCCGCGCCATAGTGCGCTCGGCGTCGTCCTCGCTGGCACCGTACTGGGCCCGCAGAGCAGCAGCCAGCGCCTGGACGGTGACGACTCGACCGGCCTCGGCGACCGCGTCGACCAGGTTTTTCCGAATGTCCGTCAGCCAATCCGCGGCCGCCCACTCCTTGAACGCGGCGGTGAGGTGCCGTGACACAGACGGCTGCGAGATGTCGAGCCGCTTGGCGACCGCGCCTTGCGAAGCCCACGGTTCCAACGGCTCGCCGCTGTCGGGCAGGCCGAGCGTCAACCGGATCACGTCGGCCTTGCTCGACCCGCGCCGGGTCTGCGCCGGAGTGAGGAGCGCGGCCAGTTCCTCGATGGTCCCGTCGCTCTCCCCGACTGGTCGCACAGCCGCGGATTCTGCCGCGTGCAGCAGTTTGGACCACTGTTTGTGCCGACGGTTGAGTTCCTTCCGCACCACCGCGCCCGCACCGCGTGCCTTCGCAATTAGGTGAAGCGGAACGCCGAGCAGCTGCCCCACACTCGTCGCCTCGAAGCTCTGTGCCACCGACACCGCTCGCGGGGTCAGGCCAGCCAGCTCGAGCGGGGTCTCGAGTTTGGCTGCAGCCGCATGCGCGTCACGGGTCTCATCCAGGGAGTCGCCTTCAATCCCGACCGTGTCCTGGTTGGTCGGCGGGGCAGCCGTGTCCGCGTCGACGAACACCGCGCGCCACTGATCCTCCATTTGCCGGTAAGTGTCGAAGCGTCGATCGACGTCGCGGTGGAAGGCACGCTGGAAAAACGCGGTGAGCCCGTCCCGGAGGGCGGGGTCGAACAGATCCGACGCGATCGTGGGCGTCTCGTCGGTCGTGGTCTGCGGGTTGTTCATGCCGTCGCCCCACACCGGCCGCTGGCCGGCGGCCATCTCGTGCAGGGTCACCGCCGCCGCGTAGCGCTCGGCGTGGTCGTCGAAGGCGGGACGCCGGAGGGAGCCGAGGAACGGGTCGAGGTAGCCGCGAGTGCCCGCGCGGACGTCGCGATCGGAGACGTTCGCGAGGGAAAAGTCGAACAACATCAGCTGCGTGGAGCGGTCGGCCCGCCGGTACACCCCGAAGTTGTCCGGCTTGAGGTCCCGGTGCCGTACCCCTTTGCCGGCCAGGTGATCGAGCGCGGTGAAGAGGTCTTTGCCGTAGCGGTCCAGATTGTGATAGCTGAGCTTGCCTTCGGCGCGCAGCAGTGCACCGAGGGTTGACCGCGAGATGTCCTCGCCGCCGGCGAACTCCAGGTCCAGGACCGTCCGGCCACCAAGGTCACGCGGGCCGTCGAGCAACCGGACGATCACTCCGCCGCCGACCTCGGCCAACGCACCCGCCTCGGCGCGGAGCCGATCGGCCTTCTCGTCGTCCAGCGCGACCTTGAAAACACGACGCTGGCTGTCTCGTAAGCCGTCTTCGTCCTCGCGAGAACGGGTGACCAGCAGGGCCCGAGCCGTCGCACCGGTGCCAAGGACCCGCTCAACCTCCCAGTCGCCGTCGACGTGCTGTCCAGGCACCGCGGTGAGGGGATCGACCTGTACCGGGGCCGCTTCGGCGGAGGCGGAGTCCTTCGCGGCCGCGTCGAGCTGGGCCAGGAATGCTTCGGCCGAATCGAGGCGGTCGGCGACGTCGGCGCGGGTTGCGGCGAAGATCAGCGCGTCAAGCTGGTCGGAGATGACGTCGGAGACGGCGTAGGGATGCAGTCCCTTGTCGGTGGCAAGCCGTTCGATGAGCCCGCTCCGCTGCGCGGCGGGCGGCGCTCCGGTGGCGATGAAGTACGAGACGGCCCCGAGCCCGAACACATCGAGGTCGACCGGATCGGCGAACGCCGTATCGACCTCTGGCGCCAGGTACACGTCGGCAGCGTTCGACACGTGCTCTCCCGGCAGCGAGGTGTTGCCAATCGAGGAAAACCCAGTCGTATCGAAGTCGCGGGCCGCTGCCTGCCAGTCGATGATGCGCATGACCGGTTTGGAGCCATCGTCCTTCGCCGACACGTAAACCGACCGCGCGGCGAGCGCGCGGTGATACAGGGAACGGCTGTGCGCGTAGTGCACGGCCTCGGCGAGCTGACGCACCATGTCAAGACGGACCTCGGCACTGAGGCCCTCGCCCTGGACCGCGAGGTAGGAATCCAGCCGCAGGTCGTCCGCTCGGTGGCGGAACAGGATCGCCGGGCCGCCCCCGTGGTCGCGGATCTGCACGGCCTGTGCGATTCCGCGGTGGGTGATGCCCTGCAGCACCTGGTACTCGCGACGCGCCGCGCGTTCGACGGACTGCTGCTGTTCCTCGCTCGCCTGCAGGTTCGTCAGGTAGATCCGGACCCGGCCCTCTTCGCGGACGATGTCCTTCCGCTCGGCCAGGCGGTCTTCCCAGGTCGGGCCGGCGTCGAGCAGATCCGGGCTCAGCGTCCAATCGTCGCCGAAGCGGAGGTGCGCCGTCGACGCGCGGATCCCGATTTCCGTCAGCAGACTCTCCAGGACCGAGGAGAAAGCAGGCGTGATCCGCTGTGAGTCCCGCTGCGGCGGGCGGGACAGCAGGTCACGCCACAGCTCCGACAGGCCGTGGGACACCCCGTCTCGGCCGTAGACCTTCGCGCGCTGCACGTCGTCCAGCTCGGACCGCAGATCCGGCGAGGACAGGAACACGGCGGGTTCGACGCGTGGAACCCGCTGGCTGATGTGCAGTCGGTTCGCAGCCCATTCCAGCCTGCCTTTGAGCTCCTTCGACTTGAGATCGGTGAGATGCAGCGGATTCCGCAGCGTGCGCGCCCGGCGGGAGCCGTCCTTGAAGAACCGCCAGGTCTCGCCGTTGTTCACGACCCGCCCGGGGTGCCCTTTCAGCTCGATCAGGTACAGCCCGCCAGGAACCGCGACAAGGAGGTCGCACTCGTTGACGCGACCCGAGGCACCGGTGAACGAGAACGTCGCCCACGCGCGGTAGGGCTCTGCATTCGGCATGAGCCGCTGCACATGATCAAGCCCGTCCTGCTCCCATGGATAGGGCGACGTCCGTTCCTGAAACCAGCGCTTCTGCCGCGGCGGAGGTCCAGGTTTGGGTCCAGTTGGTCCACCGCCCGGCAATGCGCCTCCCCTTGTTCGCTGATCACTGCTCAGCCGATGATCCTAGTCATTCTCGCCTCGCCGGCGTCGCATACTCGCAACAGGGCAAGAACGGACATCCACCTGGCTATCGAGTCGCGGTCACGCTAGGTGACGTTACGTCGCGACAGAGGTCGTGGCCGAGCGGTTACACACTTGGCAAACGCTCGTCCAGTGATCAGCAGCGGTCCATCCGGCGCCAGTTCGCCTACCGTGCCGAGGCACCGCCGGACACACGCGACTCGTCGATCGACTGATCGCGGTCCGCCGGGCCGACCATGCAGCGTTTCTCGTGGTCCTCGTCGTACGACACCCAGATGGACGCATTGTCAGTGTCGCGTGCCGTAGCGCATCGTAAGTAATTTACCACTGTCCGTGAGGAGTCGTCGGGAGGCGCCGGATGTCGACCTTGGTGCTATACACGCCCGAGAACCGCCTGCTCGACTTGTCGAGACTCAGCGAACGTGACTTCGCGCTGATCAGCTCCCTGCAGTACCAGATCGACCGAGGCGACCGGGTCCTCCTTTGCCAGCGTGCGTCGGTCGAGGACGAAGGGGCCGAAATGTTCGTCCGGCTCCAGCACGGCCGGTATGCCGCCGTGCACTTCCGCGGAAGCGCATGTACGCAGACCCACGTCATCTCACAGGAGTCGCCCGAACATCAGAGGCAGAAGGACTACTGGCAGCGCGCTGCCGAGGATGCCGGCTACCGGGCGTCGCAGGAGATGCGGACAGGGGCCGGGACGATTCTCGACGTGGCCATCGACGGTCCTCGCCGTACCGGCATCGAGGTACAACGGTCGGAGCTGGAGGTCCGTCTGGCCAAGTCCCGGACCACGAAGTCGTTCCGAGCGGGATGGCTGCCGGTCTGGTTCCTCGACTCCGACCGGACTCCGCGATGGTTTCATCAGGTGCCGACGCTCGGCTGTAACCGGTTGCCGTGGAGCTCGATGCCGCCGAGGCGCTCGGCGACGGCACTCGGCCCCAGCCGGTTCGTCGCACGCGCCTGTACCGCCACGAATTTCGGTGTCTGTCCGACCAGCACGAAGAAGCGCGCGAAACGTCCGTGCGGTGGCTTTCACCCGTATCGGGAGCCGTGGAGAGGTCTGACCGTCGACGACGTGGCGGCTATGCTCCCAGCCGAGCGGATCGTCCCCATGCGCGCGCTTCAGGGCGACGTTCACCTGGTCGCACCCGAGAACCTGCAGTTGTTCCAGGAACTGACCGGGCTCACCGGCTCTTACTTTCCGGACAACCGGAAAATCCGCGGCCGCCCCGATGCGGACCGCAGGTTCTGTGCGAATCCGGTGCACGACCAGCCGGTTGCCGAGCGCATCTGCTCGAAGTGCAGCCGTGCACCCGCAGGGCCTGGCGGAGTGCTATGCCTCGCGTGCACGCGGTTTCTATCGAGTCGCACGTCTCGCGACTTTTACGGCTCGCTGCCGACGTAGATTCCCGCAGAAGCTGACGGCCGAGCGGCAACTCTGGCAGCAGTCGCCCGGTTGCGCGATCACCCACGCAGCTGGAGGCGTGTGGATAGTGTGCAACTCGCCCCTCGGACACACACGTTAGACACACGGGGAGAGGCGGTCACTACGACCGCCTCTTTTCATTGTCATAGCGGAGCTGCACGCCGAGGTCCCGGTAGACCCGCGTAATCCGCTCCGGCCTCCGCGAGTTCAACGCTCGGGCCACGTCGTCCATCGAATCGAGCCGCGCGTACACCTCCGCCGCCTCGACCACGGTCGCTTTGGGCAAGTGCTGCAACTCGGCGCGCCGCCTCCCCCTCCGCCTGCACCGTGTTGATCGCCTCGACCACCGCGGCCGGATCCACACCCACCTCGATCGCCGCCTGATGTCGGCGCAGCCGCGACTCCGCGTCAGCCAGCCGCTTCTCAGCTGACTCCCTGCCGGTCGAGTACGTCCCGCCCTGCGAATCCACCAGCGCAGCGACCGTATCGTCCCGGTCCGCCGGGTCGAACACCTGACACAGCCAGCTGTTCAGCGCGGGCATCACGACGTCTTCCGCAGATTGACCGTCTTCGGGTGGCTCTCCAACGCAGATGACCCAGGTGCCAACGTCCTCGCCACGCACCGGTAGCAAACCGCCTTCCGGATCGGCGCGCCCTGCATCTTCCGTCTGCAGATCTCGCAGCGAATCAGGCCTTTCAGCAGGTAGACGTTCCTCGACGTCGGCCGGTCCCGCTCCAGCTTCGCGATACCGCGCATCCCGCCAGCCCCACGCGACCGCCGCAGCAACTGCGCCTGCGCGAACGTCTCCACCGACGCGATCTCCGGATGCGACTGCCGCCGCGACCGGACCACCGTGCCCGGATCCGACTTCCGGAACCGCACGACGTAACCAGCGCTCACATCATCCGGATTCAGCAGACGCTCATGCTTCGTCCACCGCCCGAATACCGCATAACCCGTGTACCTGGGATTCTCCAGGATCGCCCGGACAGTCGAGCCCTGCCAGCCCTCCCCCGGACGTGTGCCGGTTCTGCTCCGGCCGAGCCTTCGACGGACACGGAATGCCGTCCTGGTTCAGCCCACGAGCGATGACGCGGTCGCCCACGCCTGCCAAATACTCGGCGAACATCCGGCGCACCGCATCCGCCGCAGGCTCATCGATTTCCAGTACCCGCAGGCGAAACCCCTCAGCAGCCTTCCGCGGATTCGGATGCGGACCGCCGTCCACCACTCGATACCCGTACGGTGCCCGACCGCCCTGACGCCGTCCCTCGTTGATCACCTGCGCATCCATCGCCGAACGGGCCCGCGCCTGAACGTGCTGAGTTCCGACTCACTCATCCCGCCGAGGACGCTCATCAGCATCTTGTGGCTTAGTGAACCCGGATCAACTCGGCGCGCGCCTCGTCGGCGTGCGACCGGGACCCGAGAGTGTCGCGGACCAGGTCTCCGATCGGTTCCCCGAGCACGTCGTCGACGATGTGCACTTCCCGCGTAAGCTCGGCAACGCAGCGCTTCCTGACGATTCTCGGAACTGATCGCTCCTGCCGGCGAGGAACTGCCTAGCCGCGTGCACTCGCCGAGAGACCGGCAACCCACGCGACAACGGCTTCCACCGGGACCAGTTCCTGCGCGATCCGGCCGCCCGCGGCCCGGACGTAGGACAGCTGCGCCCATACCTCCGACCCCAGCCACTCCTCGCCGACCGCCGCCGACCAGTCGAGAGTGCCCGCTTCCTGCACGGGGATCCGGGCCATCTCCGCCCACAATCCCGTGGCCGGGCGGACCTCGATCCCGTCGGTCGCGCGGGCCGCCGCCACTGCAGTCGCAGTGCCAATCGGGTCATAATCGCCCCAGTACCAAGCAATCCCGCGCAGCGGTCCCTGTCCGGCCACATCGACCGCGAGCGAAGGGACCTGCGCCGGAAAGGTCTTGCCGGATCCCCAGACGACGGCACCTATGCCGTGTTCCGCGCTGCCGCGGAGCTCCTCCACCGCCACCCAATAGGCGTCACTGTTCTCCACGACGAGCACATCCGGACCGGTTCCCACGGCCGCAGCCGGAGCCGGAGGCGCGAGCCTCCGGCAGGCCAGCATCGCGAGATTCAACCGGCCGGGACCGAACAGGGTGGTCCGCTCCAGCTCGTCGAGCCGTTTCTCCCGGCCGAAGATCTCGCCGGAGCGATACCGGACCGGCACCACCGGAAGGCCTTCCTGGACGACCCGGCCGAACCAGTCGTTGAGTGCGATCAGATCCTCGAACAGAGCGGGAGGCAGCGTGAGCAGCGACGAGACCCAGCCCAGCTGCCGGCACCACGGGAACGTCATCCAGGCGCGTCCGTTTGCGGCGCGCCGCGCGGCCGGCACGAGAACGTGGCGGGGCAAGGCGGGCACGGTCGAGCGATCCCAGGCTTGCTTGGGCAGTTCGAGGACCACGGAGTCGGACAGCTCCCGCAGCGCGTGGTGCAGTGCCGCGGCTTGGTCCGGATCGCCGGTGAACCGCGGTGCGGCGTCGTTCCACAGCCGCCAAAGCCGGTCGAACTCGATTCTCACCAAGTTCGTTCCGAGTATCGCGGCCCGCAAGGACTCGATCTCGGAGGGTCGCACGATCATTCACCCACCTCATAGCGGGTCGCGTCGACCCAGTTGCGCGGCGAACCGCGGTCGCGACCGCGAATGATCGACTCGGCGACGTCGACCCCGTCCACGACTGTGGCACGCAGCTGGAGGTACGACAGGTTGCGGCGGAGGTCGCCGTCGTTGCGCAGCTTCACGATGACTGAGCCGTCTCCGGTGAAAGCCGCGTCCACAGCCGGATCGTGCAGGCCGGTCGCGCATACGAGCTGGACCCCGGAGTGGGCCGCGAGCCGGTGCTGCATCTGGATCAGCGCTTCCGCCGACGCCGCGCCGAACGGGTTGTCCAGGAGCAGTGTCCCGGCCGGCCGCGGGCCGCCCAGCCGGTGGGCCGACCGTACGCGGGAAAGCGCGCAGTACACCAGCACCGCCAAGGTGAGTACCTGGCCGCCGGAGAACTCGATCGGAATCCGGTCCGGCGGGCAGTACCGGACCCGGCCGTCGATCGACGGTTTGAGGATCTCGATCGACCACGCGCCGGCCCGGACTCGGTCGTGCACGGTGTCGCGCACCGCGTCCGAAAGCCACCGCGCGCGGACGTCGGACGACTTGGCCCGCTTCGGGTTCTGGCCGAGTTCGGCCGACCAGCTGTCGATCCGGTTCGCCAGTCGGGCCGCTGCTTCCTCGTCGGGAGCCTCGTCGAACCCGATTTTGAGCGCAGCCTGATGCGAAAGGTCGCCGAGCCCGCCGGGCAGCTTCGAATAGCGTGACACCTCGCGCAGCATTCGCCGCTGGTCGCGGCACAGCGAGAGCAAACTGTCCCGCAGCATGCCCCGATGCTGATCGAGCTCGCCCAAGTCGGCGGCGGCGGATTCGGCCATCGCCCGGATCCGCTTCGCCAGCAGCTCCGCCTCCGCGACCAGATCGGTCTCCGGCAGGGACCGGACCCGGATCGCCGCGGCTGCCTCCAATGTCGACCAGCGGGCGTTCATCGCGCTGTTGCGCGTGGCGACGACAGCGGTGCGCAACCGCCCGGCAGCTTCCTGCGCGTCGTGATCCGCGTCGGCCTTCTCCTTCAAGCACACCCGCATCTGGTCGCGGGCCACCGTCTTGGTGCCTTCGAACACGCGGGGAGTCGGCAGCCGGGCCGCGGTCCACAACTCCGCGATGTCCTGCAACGACTCGACGTCCTCGGAGACCGCCTTGACGAACTCCTGGGCTTCCTTCTCGGCAGCTTCCGCTTCGTCGCGCGCCCGGCGCAGTTCGGCGTTGCGGACCTCGAGCCGTTCGAGCCGGCCGGGGATGTCACCGGGCTCGGCTGGGAACCACTCCGTCCCGGCAAGGTCGATGAAGTTCTGGTGGTCCGATGCCGCCGGGCGCGCCTCGGCCAGCGCTTTGTGCGCCTGAGTCCGCTCGACCTTCGCTGAGGCCAGCGCAGTCCGCTTCGCGTCGAACGCCGTCCGGGCCCGGTTCTGGGCTCCAGCCCGGCTCGCAGGCGACGACGCCTCGCTGGTGGCCGCCAGCTCTCGCGCGGCGGAAAGCACCTCAGCGGCGAACCGGCGGGTTCGCTCCACAGCTTGCCCGACCCTCAGCCGTGCGCGGTTCAGCGTCTCGGCCTCGACCATCCCCTGCTCGGCGCTGGCCAGTTCAATCCGCAAGGATTGCCAGGCGTTCCGAAGCACCTGCAAGTTCTCACCGGGGTCGGGGGCCCCTTCGTCGACGCCGAGTTGTCCGCGCTCCCGGTGGTAGGCGTCAGCCGCGCTGCGCGCGTCCGAAGCCTTCTGGGTCTGCTCGGTGAAATGCCCGGCGGCGGTCGCGACCGTCTTTTTCGCGTTCTGCTCGTCCGCGAGGAAGCGCGTGCGCCTGCTGTAGAGACCCGGCAGCTGTGCGGCCGCCGCCTCGGTCGCCTCCACCACGCCGGCGAGGGCCGATGCCTGCTCGACGTGCCGCTCCGCTTTCAGCCCGGCCAGGCGCTGGGCGGCGCTTTCGGCGCGAGCCGCTTGGGCCTTGCGTAGTTGCTGATCTCGTTGCCCCGCCAGGGTTTCGCGACGCGCCTCGACCTCCCCGGCGGCCTCTGCCGCAACGTCGAAGGCGTGCACGAGTTCACCCCGTGCGGTCTGGCCCCAGCGCCGGCCGAAGTCCGTGCACCGCGCCGACGCGACGCGATAGCGCCGCGCCGCCTCGGCCGCGTCCCGCGCAGCTGTTCCTTCCGACTCCGCGGTGCGCTCCAACTCCTTTCTGGACTCCGCCGCCCACTCCCGATCCCACGTGGCACGGTGCGGCACGACAACGTGGCACCGAACGACGTCCTCGTGCCGGGTACCGTCCACAGAGGACGGAGCGAGCTGGACGACGATCGGCATCGTGGTGTGCACCGGCTGCGCTGTCAAGACCGCGATCCCGTCATCGAACCGGGTCGGATCGCTGACGACCACACCGCCGGCCAATCCGGGGCGGTCCGCGATGTACGCCGCACGGCGCTCCGGGTCCGCGACATTGCGCTCGATCCAGCTCAAGCCGGTCGACGCCCCGATCCGGGCATCGGTCAACCGCTTCAGCACGGCCAGCGCGTCCTGCCCGGCGGGCACGATCCCCGCTTCGTCGATCAGCGCCAGCTCTTCGGTCGCTGCCCGGGCACGCTCGGCATGCTCCGCAGCCCTCTCGTCGGCGCGGCGAGCCGACTCTTCCGCCATCTGCCCGGCGCGGGCGAGTTCCGCTCCGTCCTCGGGACGGCCCCCGACCAGCTGCGCCACAGTTTCGTCGTCGCCGACGCCGGCAAGATCCTGGTCGAAGTCGGCGAGCTTCGCCTCGCTGCGTTGAGCCGACGAGCGGAGGCCCAGCAGTTCCACGTCCAGCTCTTCGATCTCGACGCTCTGCTGCTCTGCCGTCCGAGCCGCTGTTTCAGCTCCGGCGTCAGCCCGATCAGCCGCCTCCGACGCCTCGCTCCGGGTGTCCTGCCACCGGCGTACGGCTGCTGCCGGGGATTCGCCGTCGACGAGCCAGCCAGCGGCCACGGCCGCAACGGTCTGCCGGTCGGCTTCCTCGCGCGACTGCTTGATCCGGTTCAGCTCGTTCTTGATGCGATCGAGCTGAACAGCAAGGTCACCGAGCAGGTCACTGGCTTCTTGCCCGCGCTCCTTCGCAGACTGAGCGGCCGCGTCCGCCGACACCGCGAGCTGGGCCGCCTCGATCGCCAGCGCGTCGAGACGGCCCGCGGTCCGCGCGGCAGCCTCGCCGACCGCCGCGCGCAGCGAGTCCAGACCCTTGTCCGCCGCCTCGTAGGCGCGTTCAGCGGCCTCGCTCGCCTTCCGTTCGGTTTCGAGATCGATCACCGCGTCGACCGCTTGCCAGGCCAATTCGTCGCGCTCCGCCTGGTCCGCCTCGGCACTCGCTTCCTCGACGGCCGCACCAGTGGCTTCCACTCGCGCCCGAGCTTCTTCGAGCAGGAGCTGCTGGCGGATGTCGCTGATCCGCCCGTACGCCTGGCGTGCCCGGTTGGCCTCGGCACCGGCGGCCTCCGCCTCCTTGGCGAGCACGACCAGGGACGCTTCGTCTTGTTCGATCCGATTGTCCAGGGCAGCAGCGTGCTCGCCGCCGCGCGCATTCGCTCGCCGCGCAGCGCCGGCGGCCGCCTCCGCATCCATGCTGCGAGCCGCGACGAGTTCGACCAGAGGCGCGATCTCCTCGCCGAAGGCGGCAATCGCTTCCAAGTCCGTCCGTTGCGCGGCCAGTACGGCGTATTCCTCCAGGCTGGCGGTGAATGTCTCCAGCTCTCGTTGGTCGTTCAGCGCGGCCACGAAGAAGCGCACCACGTTGTCCGGCGAATCGAAGGACGCGAGCAGTTTTTCCGCGCCGGCCTCGGAATCGTTCATGCGCATCTGGTAGCCGAACAGCGCGGGGTCGACGCTTGTCCGTTCTTCGAGCGCTTTCGTCCACCTCTGCTGAATGTCGGTGATTACGCCCTGCGCACCGGGATACTGGGCGATCAGGTCGTCCACAGCGGCGCAGAATGCTCGGTAAGGCTGCCGGCGACCGCCCTCGAACAAGGGCAGGTCGTCGAGGGCGGGCAGCTCAGGTCCGGTCGTGAACAGGTACCAGGAACGGAAGAGATTGCTCGTCGAACGGGACGAGTGCGGGGGTTGGCGCCTGCCGTCCTTCCACTCCATCACCGCGCCCGTGACCGTGCGTTTGCCGCTGGTGGCGTCCTCCCACTCGCACACGATGTGCGACGTGTCGCCGGTGAGGACGTAGTCGCCGAGCACCTTCCCGCCGACCTGAGCGCGCGCGGCGGGCACGATCAGGCTGCACACCAAGGTGATCAGGGTCGACTTGCCGCCGGTGTTGGTCAGCGAGAGCAGGACTCGCGCCGCCGCGCCTTCGCGGGTCGTGAAGTCGAGATCCAGCGGGTCGAAGCGGGCGCCCTCCGGGCCGACTCCGCAGAGCTTGACCCGGCGCAGCCGCAGCGGCGGCACCGGCAGTGCCGGCGGATCCTCGGGCAGCGGGAACAGCGTTTCGGTCATGCCGGGTCCGCGGGGTCGAGTTCGATCGGTTCGGGCAGATCGTTGACCAGCGCGTAGAGCTCCGAGTCCTCGGCGAGGGCGGCGACCGCGTGGCGGAACGCCGGCCGCGCCGTCCAGGTGCCGCCGTCGGTGTCTCCCCTCGCGTTCAGATAGCCGGATTCGACGAGCAGCTTGCAGATCCGGTTGACGGCACCGGGCCGGTCCCCGGCCGATCGGCGGCGCGCGTTGGGCCGCGCCTGCGGCAGGTCCAGCCACCGCCGCCAGCCCTCGACCAAGTCGTCGTCGACATCGCTGTCCGAGCCGGACTCGTCGGCCAGCCGCTGTGCCGTCCGGTCCAGCATGTCCACGACAGACTGGGTGGTGAACACGGCGACCCGGTCGGGGTCGTCGACCATCCCGGATTCCGGGTAGGCGGTGCGAGCCACCGCCAGCAGTACCGCGCCGATCACAGACCGATGCGACGATTGCGCACGTCTGATGATGTCGCCCGCGGTCAGGCGGAGCAGCGAATGGTGCCGGGCGGTGACGACGATGCCGTCCCTGCCGTCCACGCGCAGGTCCAGCCCCGCGCCAGAGAACACATGGTCCACTGCCGACGCGAAATCTGGCTCGTCGAGATATCGCCGCACGATGCGATGCAATTCCTCGCTGCGGGCCGGGGTTTCCCGGGGCCGGGCGGCCCAGGCGAAGAACTTCCCGATGTCGACGTCGTCGGCTGTGGACCTCATTCGGCCGGTTCCTCCCGCGCGTCCGGACGGGGATGCGGCACCGCGATCGGCTCGCTGATGTCCGTCAGCACTTCTCCGGGCACGAGCAACAGGTCGTCGGCGCGGATCCCGCCGCTGTCGATCCTGGTCCCGGTGGCGACCGCGACCACGACCCGATCGCCGGCCGATCGTCCGGCAAGGCGAGCCGCCCAGGCGCGGTGCGCGGCGTGCACGATCGCCGCGGCCAGCAGGCCAGCGTCCAGCGGCGGTTCCTCAGGGTCGGTGCCGGCCTCATCGGCGATTCGATCGGCCCGCGCGAGCAGCTGGGACAGCCGGACCGGATCGTCCACACCCGAGAGCACCGCTTCCACGGTGTCCTCATAGGGCTCCCACCATTCGCGGCCTGGGTCATCGACGAGCTCGGGCGGCTGGTACTCCTCTCCGGGCCGCGGCGGCGGCACTGGCGTGCACAGCTCGTCCGTCATCGTCGTCAGCGACGGCCACCAGCGGACCGGCAACCCGCCGCACACGGCCACCATGCGATCGGCCGCCGCGGCGGCGACGGCAGTACTGCGCGCGAGATAGGGCATCAGCAAGTCGGTGCCGAGGTCGAAGCGCCGCGCTGTCCGAGGCGCGCGGCGGAACCGGTCCTCCAACGCCTCCCGCAACCGGCTGCGGGCACTGATCAAGTGGCGGTGCAGGTCGTCGTGGCGACGGCGGCACTCGCGGAGGATTTCGATCAGCTGGTTGGCAGCGTCGAGCTTCGTCTGGTCCTCCAGCTCCGCGCGGCGGTCCGCTACCGCGTCGAGCAGCGCCGATTCGGCGTCGAGCCGGTCCTTGACGTGGTCGAGCGCTTCCCGCAGGAGAACGGGCACCTCGCCGAGCCAGTCGTGGACGTCCGGATCGATCAGCGTGTCGGCGACGATCCGCCGGATCCGCTCCTGATATTGGATCGACCGGTACCGGGCGAGTTTGGCGATCTGCACCGCCGATTCCACCGCCCCGCGCGCGATCAGGGCGTTGAGCTGCGCCTCGTTGGCGATCTGCGCGGCCTCGATGTCGAGGTCGAGCGCCTCGATGAAGATGTTGATCGCCTGTTCCGACGCGCGGAGGTGCTCGATCCCCTCACTGCCGCTCGGATGCAGGTACAGCAGCCGGAACCGCTGGTTCCGCCAGGCCGGCCCGGCCGCAGTGTGCACCAGGTGCTTGACGACTTCGACGTCCGTCGTGACCAGTGAAACGAGCACTCGTTCCGCCACCGACGCCCATTCGGCCTCGTCGGCGTCCGGTGCCTGCCGGGCGGCCTGGGCGGTCGCATAGCCGAGAGCCTCTTCCCACGTGCGGCCTGCCGAGATCCCCATCGCCAGCGCTACGTGGTCGATCACCGCCAGCGAGATCGTGAACAGGTCGTAGCGGTCCCAATAGGTGCCGTCCAACGCGCCTTTGGTCCGCTCGATGTCAGTGAGCACCTGGATCGGAGCCAGTGCGCGCCGCCGCCGCGTGATCGATTCGTCGTCCGTCGGGATCAGCGGTTCCCAGCCGTCCGGCGGCAGCTCCCACGACTCGGCCAGCGACGACATCGGGAAGCCCTCCGCCCCGCCCGGACCTCCCCAGGCCGGGCACCCTCCACTCCGATCTGCTCATAAGGTCGCTAAACTGCAACTGGTGTTGCAATCGGCCGGGCGAAATCACCCGACTGTCGCAGCGCGGCTCGCCGCGCACGGACGGCACCGCTTGCTGGGGCACCATGGCATGCAACTGGTCGAGCCGGTCCGCCAAGCTGACATGGACGACGGCGGCAGGGAGGCTCGGCCGGCAGGTCGGCTCGCCGCCGTTTCTTCAGGCTCGCGACCAGTTTCTCCAGTGATCTGGTCCGGTACCGGCCGAACTTCAGTGGCGAGGCATGGCCGTCGCAGGCACCCACCCGTTTCGGCCGGAGGCGGCCACGGGCCGAACGGGACGGCCGAGCGCGCCGCGGTGTTCGACGGCTCGATCGTAGCGGGGCCTCGTTCGAGGAGTCCGCGTAACACTTTTGCCGGGCAGCCTGCAGCTCGGGAAACCGCGAGGAATCGACACGACGAACGTTGCTCGGTCATCGAGGGCCTGGAATTGTTCGGCGCCGACGCCGCCGGGTCCTTGGGTGGAGGGTGAGATGAGCGAATCCGAAGAGAACAAGCGCGACGCGGACGACTACGGCGAGCTGATCGGGCGGTTCGTCGACCGCACGATCGACGCTGGCCAATTCGAGCAGCAATACCTCGACCTGATGAAGAACGACGAAGCACTGCGCCCGGACGACGTGTTTGCCGTCCTCGACGCACTGTTCTCCGAGGTCGACGAGTACTTCGTATCGCCTGAGGCTTCACCGGCAGAGCGCCGGGACCTGGACGAGGCCTTGCGGCAGCACGCCGCCGCCGCGCTGGCACGTCTGCATAGGCTCGGCGCACTCGGATAATCGACGCGCGCTACGGCCGTCGAGGGACCTTCCGCCGACGATAAGCCAGAACCAAACCGAAGGGCTTGCTTCTGTGAGAAAGCTACGTCGTTCACGGAGCCAGGTGCAGGCGTGTGGAGTTGTGATCCCCAGGACACTTACTGTCCACCCGCGGAGAGGCTGTCACGTCGACAGCCTCCTTTCGTGGTCGAACCGCAGGTCAAGATCGAGGTCTGGGCAAAAGCGGGGCCAGATTGTCCAGCTTCGGACCAGTCAGCGCGGCTGCGAAGACCGCAAGAGTCACACCAATTCATCACGGCCAGCCCGGGTATCGGCCCAGCTGCACCGCGACGGGGACAGGCCCCTCCGGCAAGGACCCGACCAAGTGGGTCCCGGCCTCCGCGGCCGGGACCCTTTGTCACTTCCCGACCGGTTCCAGGTTCTGCTCCAGATCGTTCAGCAGCGCTTGAACGGGACCCCAGCACAGCATCACGGTGTCCGCATCGAATCGGGGGCTTTCCGCCAGTTCTTTGCGCGGGTGGATGAAGTTCCGGAAATCTCGCACGGTGTGCGCGAACGCCGTCGCGTCGAGTTGCACCCAGTCCTTCGCAAAGGCCGTGTCGATCAACAGTTCCATCGAAACCCAGTCGGGGCTCGAACGCTTTGTCGAACGCTTGTCAGGGGCGATTCGCTGGCGAACATCCGGGAATCCGTGTTTCCGCAAATCTTCGTCGCGCTCCAGGAGAACCGACAGCAGCAGGCCTTCGATGAAGGTGCCGATTCCGATCGTCGCCATCCGGTACGCGCCGCCCTCGACGCAGATCCGTGCCTCGGCCACCCGGCCCATGAGCACTTCGATGGTCTTCTCATCGGCGATCAGGTTTTTCAGGCGGCGCTGGAGTTCCGGCGGCTCCGCGAAGACCGGGTTGCCCCCGTCCGCGGCGAGCTCTCCGATCACCGGCCGGCCGCCGACCAGGGTGACGACCAGGCCCTCCGGAGCCAGCTTCTCGTTGACGACCAGGCGGAACTCCTCCGCGACCGCCGCGCCGTCGTCGTACTCGATCGGATCGCACACCCGGCAGAGCAGGCGCTCGATTTCGGCGTGGTTGTCGGCGCGCTCCACGAGCTGATCGCGCAACCACGGCACCCGCCGCGAGCCGTCGTACTCGGGCGGGTCGGCCCATCCGGCGTGCCGCAGCAGCTCCTCCAACTGATATCCCTTCCGTTCGTAGGAGCCGTCCATGTCGACGATGACCTCGGCCAGCCGGACGGCCGTCCGGTAGTCCAACGGGAACATCAGTTCTCCTCCTTGTCCGCGAGATGCAGCGCGATCTCGACGGCCCGGCTCAGCCGTTCGACGATCCGGGGGCCGCGTCGCCGGAATCCCAGCTCGGACATCGCCTGGGTCAGCCGTTGATCGGCGTCGAGCAGGAGGCCGTCGCGCATCAGCCAGCGGCAGATCTCGATGAGCTGCCGCTCGGGGTACTCCTGAATGGACAGACCGGCCGGGACCGGTGGCCGTGGACCGCGGACGGCCACCGGCGGCGGGTCGGCCGGCCGTGGCGCCGGCTCCGCAGCCGGCGCTACGGCCGTGTCGACGGCCGCCATCGCCTCGTGCCACGCCACGACGATGTTCTCGGCTTCGCGCTCCGGGTCGGCGAACCACGCCGAGGACCAGACCCGGTGGAAGCGCCAGCCGAGGTTTTCCAAGTGGGTCTGGCGAAGCCGGTCCCGATCCCGGGCGCTGTGCGCCTGGTGGTAAGCATGCCCGTCCGCTTCGACAGCCAGCACCATCCGCCCTGGCTGATCACGGTGTTCCAAAGCGAAGTCGATCCGATAATCCGAGAAGCCCCACTGCGAGTGGACCGGAACACCGCGACGTGCCAGGGCGTCAGAGATCGAACGTTCGAACCCGTTCAACGGCGTGCGCAACGGCCGCCCGACTTGGTCTGCGTTCAAGTGCGTAGCGAAATCGAGATAGCGCCGGAGCAGTTCGGTGCCGGTGATCTCGGCGGACGGCTCGATGTCGTGATGAGTGAACGAAGCCACCAGCGTCATCCGGCGCTTCGCACGGGTCACCGCGACATTGACCCGGCGCTCGCTGCCCTTCCGGTTGAGAAACCCGAAGCCCGTCTTGTTGATTTTGCCCGACGCAGTGCGTGCCACGCCGATCGTGAGGATGATCGCGTCTCGTTCGTCGCCCTGCACGCTCTCCAGGTTCTTGACGAAGAACCGACGGCCTAGCTCCTTCTCGTCGTCGGAAAAGAAATCTTCGAGTTCCGGATGGTCGCGACGGGCCCGCATCAGCCCTTGCTCGATCCGCGCTTGATGTGTGGTGCCGGGAGTGATCACACCGAGGCTTTCTGCCGGCCGCGTCCGCGCGTGCTCCATGATCAGCTCGACGACGCGCTCGACCTCGGCCGGAGACGAGCCCTTCTGCCCCGGTGCGGCCTGACCGTCCACGCTGACGAGAGCAACGGGGGTTTCTCTCTCCGCACCGGGGAAGGTGACCAGCCCATTGCGGTAGATCTCCTTGTTGGAAAATGCGATCAGGCGTTCATCGGCGCTGCGATAATGCCACCGCAGCATCTCCTGCGACGGCATGATCGGCCGAAGTGCGGTCAGGACCGATTCGTAATCCGAGAGCTCGCCTTCGTCGTTGTCGTCTTCCTCGTCGTCGATGGTGATCGCCCGGTCGAAGAAGTTCGACGGCGGCAGCTGTTTCTCGTCACCGGCGACAATCAAGTGCTCGCCACGCATGATCGACGTGATCGCATCGTGCGGGCGGATCTGGCTCGCCTCATCGAAGATCACCAGGTCGAACAACCGCTCGGCCGGCAGCATCCGGCTCACCACCAGCGGCGACATAGCCCAGCACGGCCGAAGCGAGAGCAGCACGTCCGACGCCTTCTCCACAAGCTTGCGAGTCGGCATGTGCCGCGTCTTCAGGCTGGCCTGTTTCTTGAGGATCTGCGCCTGGTCCCGATAGGTGTCCTGGGCCTCGCGGGCACGCCTGGCCACCCGCCGCCTGACCCTCCGGGCAGCCATCGCGAAGTGCTCTCGGTCCACAGTGCGGAAATCGGCCGCGGCCCGGCTTTGCTGGTCGGCCACGAACTGCCCGAGTTCCGGGATCCGCAGCTTGAAGTCGTCCTCGATAGAGGAGAGCCACATGCGTTCGAACGCTCGCCAAGCCTCGTCGGACGAAAGGTTGCGATCCGCGATGTCCTTGAGCAACGGCTCGAGACCGAGCTGGCGGAACCGATCCAGCTGCGCGTTCAGACCCGGCATTTTGAATAGCATGTCCTTATCGCTGGCCAAGGCAGTCAACCGTTGTTCGACCTGGGGCGCCGGGCCGTCGGCCAGATCCGGCCACTGTGCCGACACGGCCACCGCCGCGAGCTGGCGACGCAGCTCGGTGTAGTCACGCGCGACCTGGTCGAGCCCGATGATTTCGGACGGCGCCACCTCGCGGCCGCCGAGCTCCTGCCAGCGCTGCCGCTGCCCGAGTACTGCCGTCAGCGCCGCGTGGAGTGCCGGCTTCTTGCGCAAGCCGGTCGTGGTCAGCCCCCTGAGCTGTTTCACCAATGCTCGCCGCTGTCCCCACGAGAGAGGTTGCGAGTACCGAGCCCGAGTGGCACGGTCCGCAGTCGCCTGCGCGAACTGATCCAGCTGGGTCCCAAAGATCGTCGGCCCGAAGTCGCGGACGCTTTGGGTGATGCCGTCGAGAAGACCGAGCACCTCCTCCCACCCTGCGAAGTCCTGCGGCTGGCGCAGGCCGGTTTGCGTGACGAGCCGCTGGACACCGTGCTGACTGCGCTTCAGCGTCTGGTTGGATAATTGGTCGAGCTGGATCAGCACCGCTTCGGCCTCGTCGACGGTGCGGACCTGTGTGTTGCACCATGGCGTCTCGCGCCGCAGGATCCGCAAGCCGCCGCGGTCGACGAAGTCCTTGATCCCCTGCTCGAGTTCGCCGACAACTGTTGCGTCCAAGGCACGGAGATGGTTTCCCCGGAAAGCGCCGCGAATTTCGGGGCCTGGTGGCAGGTCGAGCAGCCGCTGCCGGACCTTGTACGCGCTCAGGTCCCACGGTTGTCGCCGTGTATGTAGCTCCCGCGAGTGGTCTAGCAGGCGCTGCCGCGCGTCGGACAGGCGGTTGTGCAACGCGGTGGCGTCGACCGGCGGTTCCTTCGACAGCTGGTCGAGACTGAGCGCGAGCTGCTGGGCTACTTCCCGCTTGCTGATCTTCTGCTGGTGCAAGTCGAACATCAAACCGTCGAGCTCGACGGCCGCCAGCCGGTTGAGCACCGCTTCGATGGCCGCCCGCTTCTCGGCTACGAACAGCACCTTTTTCCCGGTCGCGGCCGCCCCGGCGATGATGTTCGCGATTGTCTGGCTCTTGCCCGTGCCGGGCGGGCCTTCGATGAAGACGTGTCTGCCCGACAAGGCCGTCATGATCGCCCGGTGCTGGGACGAGTCCGCGTCCTGGACCAGGAATTCGTCGGCGGGCGACAAGGAATCGACGGCCGGCGGGCGGAACCCGCCCTCCGCGACCAGCGATTCGGCGGCCGGTGCGAACCCGGCCATGGCGGCAACCAGGTCGTGCGAGGCCAGCAGTTCGGTCGCGTTCGCCAGATCCTCGACCATCGGGAGCTTCTCGTAGTTGAAGGTGCCGAGCACGACAGCCTTCTCCAGCTGCAACGCGATCCCCTGAGCCGCGGCGACCTCGGTCAGCCGGGAGTAGGCGCTCTCCATCTGGATCGCGTGGTCCGAAGCGGAGTCGATCACGTCGCCGAGCCGGTCCGCGAGCCCTGCGACATCGACGCCGTACTGCTCGTTCAGTGCGTGCAAAAGCACTGGGTTGAGCTCGGGTTCGTCCGTGAGCTCGAGCGTGTAGTCGCTTTCGGAGTTCGTCCTGGCCTTGATCGTGACCGGCCGCAGCAGAAGGGGCGCCCGCAGCGGCGGCACCGGAACCGAGCCCTGCCGCTGCCGAGGGGTCGTGCGAATCAAGCCAAACGCAATTCGGCCGACGTCAAGCCCCTGTTCCTCTTCGAAGAGCTGGATCCGCTTGCCGAGGGCCCGGGTCCGGCTACAGGCGTCTTTGAGCTTCTCCTGCTCGGGTACCAGCTTGCTCAGCCGTACCTTGCCGCGAGTCGTCAGCTCCGCCAGGGCAGCCGGGTCCGCATCGGTAAGGTCGAGGCTGCCCAGTTTGGTGGTCTTGAAGTAAAGCAAGGTATTGCGGAAACTGAGGTCGATGAGATTGCGCCGCCACTCGGCGGCTTTCCCGGCGACGACTTCGAGCCGCCCGGTGTCCAGCTGTGCGGTCATACCGCTGATCCCCTTCGACAGAACGGAACGGTCGACCGCACGTACCTGGCACGTGCGGGCCCGACGTTCTGCGACGAGCCCTCCAGCATGCCAGAAGATCGCGCCCAACGGAACTTGCCCGATTGGCGTGCATCGTGTGCGATCACCAGCCTCCTCACAGGTTTCCGGGGAGAGATCGTTTACCAGCACGCCCTTGTCACACCTCACGCGAACAATCCACCCGTTCGGCCCTGACGGACCACGCCATCCAGCGATCGTCAGCCCAGGCCGACGGCCACCGTCGACGCACTTATCGGCCGTCTCGCAGGCCTCGACCGGCAGAACCTGGCGACAGTGCTGGCCCACCGGCCGCACGTGCTCGGTGAGCGATGGCGGAGGAGGCTGGACGCGTCGCCGCGCGGCTGGCGTCGGTGGCCTGGGTGAACGCGGCATTGCTCGGGCTGACGACGCCGCAAGCGCAGGTGTTGCGAGCCTCCAGCTGTGTCATGCGCTGGGTCGGCGGCCGGCACCGGTCGCCGGGGACACCCGATTGTTCGGCGCAGAACCAGCCATCGTCGAGTCCTTTGCGGATGCGCTCAAAGAGCAGGTGCTGGCTTGTTTGCTACCCGCCTGCCAGACAGCAGTACTCCTGGGTAGCCAAGTGTCGCTGGCGCTACCCCGCGCTGAGCCTGCCCGGCTGCGGAAAGCCATGGCAGATTCAGGGGTAGCTGATCACGTCGTACCCTCGAACCGAAGTGCGTTCCCGCTCCGTGGTTCCGGTCACGCGGATCCGCATCGGCACCACCATCGGCTGGAAAAGCGGGCCGATGCATGAACAACCAGGCGGACTTCCTGGTAAGCAGCAAGATCGACGCGTTGTTCGAGAGGTCCTCGTTCGGAACACCTGGCCTGAGTTCTGAACATGCGGCGAGTGCTGACACGTCAGGTTCAGATGAACGCTACCTGATTACGCCGGCGAGATGTCGGCCGACAACCGCGTCAAGGTGAAGCACCAGCTGCAGGCTCAGGCGGACACCTGCTCCAGCGCGCGGGCCTCAGCACGCAACCGGGCGGCCTTGTCGCCGTCCAGCGCGATCTTGAGGACACGCCGCTCACTGTGCGGCTTGCCGTCCTCGTCCTCCTCGGCGCGGCTGACGAGCAAGGCCCGCGCTGTCGCGCCGGTCCCGAGAATGCGTTCCACGATCCAGTCGCCGTCGACGGCCTGCCCGGGGGTGGCGGTGAGCGGGTCGACCTGAGGTGCAGTTTCGTCGGTCGGGGCGCCGTCACGTTCGACGGCGTCGAGGCGGGTCAGGAACGCATCGGCCGAATCCAGCCGGTCCGCAATGTCGGCACGGGCCGCGTCGAAGATCAGCGAATCCAAGGCGTCGGACACGCCGTCGGAGACAGCGAACGGATGCAGGCCCTTGTCGGCGGCCAAGCGCTCGATCAGTCCGCTGCGCTGGGCAGCAGGGGGTTGCCCGGTGGTGACGAGGTAGGCGATCGCACCGAGGCCGAACACGTCGAGATCGACCGGGTCGGCGAAGGGGGGTGTCGAACTCCGGTGCCAGGTACACCTCGGCGGCGTTGGAAACGTGTTCGCCGGGCAGCGAGGTGTTGCCGATCGAAGAGAAACCGGTGGTGTCGAAGTCACGCGCCGCGGCCTGCCAGTCGACGATCCGCATGATCGGCTCGGCGCCATCGTCCTTCGCCGACACGTATACGGACCGGGCAGCCAGCGCGCGGTGGTAGAGGGATCGGCTGTGCGCGTACCGGACGGCCTCGGCGAGCTGACGGACCATGTCGAGGCGGACCTCGGCTCCGAGACGCTCGCCGTGCACAGCCAGGTAGGACTCCAGCCGCAGGTCGTTGGCGCGATGGCGGAAGAGGATCGCAGGGCCCGCCTGGTGCTCGCGAATCTGCATGGCTTGGGCGATGCCGCGATGGGTGATGCCCTGCAGGACCTGGTACTCGCGGCGCGCAGCGCGCTCTACCGACTGCCGCCGCTCGTCGGTCGCCTGCTGAGCGGTGAGGTAGAGCTGGACCCGCCCCTCCTCGCGAACGATACCCGTCCGTTCGGCCAGGCGGTCCTCCCAGGTGGGACCCGCATCGAGCAGGTCGGAGCTGAGAGTCCAGTCGTCGCCGAAGCGCAGGTGCGCGGTGGACGCACGGATTCCGATCTTCTCCAGCAGCTGCGGCAGAACATGCCGAGAAAACTCCGGCGTGATCCGCTGCCGCTCCTGTTGCGGCGGTCGGGACAGCAGGTCGCGCCACAGCCACGGCAACCCTTCTGATGCCTCATCGCGGCCATAGACGCGGGTGCTCTGCACTTCGTCGAGTCCGGAGCGCAAGTTCGGCGCAGAGAGGAACACGGCGGGCTCGATGCGGGGAAGCCGGGTGCTGAGGTGCAACTGCTTGGCTGCCCACTCCAGCCTTCCCTTGAGTTCCTTGCACTTGAGGTCGGTGAAGTGCAGTGGGTTGCGCAGTGTCAACACCCGATTGGAGTCGTCCTGGAAGAACCTCCAGGTGTCGCCGTTGTTCACCACCCGCCCGGGGTGTCCTTTGAGCTCGAGCAGGTAGAGGCCGCCGGGGACGGCGATGAGCAGATCGCACTCGTTGATGCGCCCGGACGCGGCAGTGAACGAGAAGGTGGCCCAAGCGCGGTACGGCGCAGCCTTCGGCATGAGCCGACGTACGTGATCGAGCCCGTCCTGCTCCCAAGGATAAGGCGACGTCCGCTCCTGGAACCAGCGCTGAGCCTGCGGTGGAGGTGAAGGTTTGGGTATCGATGGTCCCCCGCCCGACAACACTGCCTCCCCTTCTCGGCTGACTAGCTGCTCGCTTGACGATCCTAGTTGCGCACGCCGAGGCGGACGTCAAGTCCTCGGGTGCTCAGCGGGCGATGGTCCACTCGATACCAAGTCGAGGTCACGCTGCGTTACGTTACATCTGCACCGAGGTCGTAGCCGGGTAGTTATCGGACGATCATGGGTGATCACTGCCGCGACTGGAATTACTAACGCCTGCAAGCAAACCAAGCATGCCACCGACGGGGCCCACGGGCAGCGCAGGATTCCCCGCCGAACCGACCTGCCCGATCACGGACGTCTTCCTCGGACAGTGTTCCAGCCGGCCGTATACCTACCACCGGCCGCAGTTCGGGACTGACCACCGATGTCACAAGAAGGCCCGCGTAACCAACCGTTCTTGCGCTTCAGGGGCGTTTGCTGCGGCCAGTAGCCGCAGACCGCCCACCGCTTCGGATCAGCTCAGCGCTCAAGGTCAGCTAGCGAGCCGGGGCACCCAGTTCCGCCTTAACACGCTGTTCTCCGGCACGACCTGTTCCACCATCGCCGCCAATTCGCGCCGCCCGCGGTGCAGCATCGGCAGCACCAGCGGGATCGGGGTCGTGCGCGGGAAAGGCATATCGGCGACCACATCCCGGAATCCGAAGTCGGCAGCCAGCCACCGGGCCAAAGCCCGGAGGTGCTCCGTGGTCTTGGTTCGCGCATTGGCTTCGGCGAGATCGACCCGGTAGTCGGTTCGGTCTTCGCCGGCGGCGGCCAGCAGCCCGGACCGGCGGACGAGGCACGGATAGCAATGCCCGCAGTTAAGTCGGCCGTGGTGGGCGTAGCGTGCGCTGCTCGGATCACCACAGCTGACCGTGCGTGCCAGGTCGTCCGGAGTAAGGCCGGCGTGCAGTGCCTGGCTGCACACCTCGCCTTTGGTGAACTGCAGGAGCGGGTTGATGACCTCGACACCTCCTCCCAGCCCGCGGATCAGGCGATTCGTCAGCTCCAGCGTCCAGGGATGCACCGAGCGCGTCGAGAGACAGGCAAGCCTGTTCGGTGTCAGCGGGGGATTGATCGCGAGCTGGCCGTTCTCCGGAGCTTTGATCCGCTCGACGCGATGCGCCGATGCGGCGGCGACCGCAGTCGCCATGTAGAGCAAGCCCCGGGTGCGGCTGCTGCGCTCGAGTTCGCCGTCGGGGCCGGAAAGCACCCGCTGGCCGATCTGGGCAAGCCTGACCGGACGGCGCTGGATACGGCCGATGGCTCGGCATACCTCTTGCTGACGGGCGCGGATGTTGTCGTCGTAGCCCATCAGCAACAAAGTTCCGGCGCGAGGTTCGGTCGCGGCTTGCGCGGCGTAGGCGGTGGAGTCCAGTCCGCCAGAGAAGAGCGCAACCTCCGATGCTCGTTCTTCGTAGTCCAGCCACTGTCGGTAAGCAGCGCCCCCGGTCACCGCGACATACCAGGTATCGCTCGTCAATGCTGCGAGCAGCGCAGTGAGATCAGCGAGTTGTGCCGCACCCCAGCGCTCGGGTTCCGCGACCTCAACCACTAAGTCGACAGTGCGCGACCACCCGTCCTCGGTCTTGCGGACGTAGCGCTTGTCCACCAAGTAGGCCGCCCTCGCGACTTGGAGAAGATCCCGCGCCCAGGTTTCCGCAGGTCCGGTCAGCGCGACCCCCTTGTCGAGTCGAGCCTCCCTGTCGTGAAAGTCGGCGTCGGAGAGCAGTTCGCGATTAAAGCCTTCGGGGCTCCGGCCGTCCGCGGAGAAGGCGAAACGGCGACCGCGGGTCACGCTTCCGCCCCGGGCAGTCCCAGCGCGATCGCGACCGCGTCCTGCAGCATGTCCCTGCCCAGTTCGAGGACAGATCGCGGATCTTCGGGATGCTCGCGCTTTCCGGCGCACGGCATCGGGAGCACCTCGGTGATCCGGTCGGCGACCCAGTCGGCGATCTGGCCGCTCGGATCGACCAGCACAAGAGCAGGCACCACCAGTTTCACTTTTTCGGCGATGACCGCATGCACGAACTCGGCGACGCAATCGGCGAACAGAAGCTGGTAGATCTCGCAGAAGAGGCCGTCCGGGAAGCTCCAGCCCGGATCTCCTTTCGCGATCGCGTCCGCCGCGGCCGGACTGGCAAGGACCCTCTCCGCGCACACAGCGGCGGAACGGCGCACGACGGCGTCGGCGATTGTCGTGCCTTCTCCGGCAACCGCGGAAACGAATCGGCAGACAAACCATTCCTCGCGAGTTCCGGGCCAGCCGGACTCGGGAACCAGGTTGTCCTGCCCGCGGCCCCGACCGAAGCTTTCGACGAATCCGATCAGCGACTCGCCCGCTGCTCTCATCGTCACTCGCAGTCCAAACGCGTCCGGGTCGTCGCGCACTGCCGCTGCGAGCGCCTCCCGGCAGCGTTGTCCTCGCTTTGCCGCCGACTCGTCCGAGACCAGGTGATCGCCTGGCAGTCGCGGCCCGGGAATCTCCGCGGCTATCGCCGCGGCGTCCTGGGCCGGTTGCAGTCGCGCGACGCTCCGGGAAACCGCCTTCCAGACGTCCGTTCTGGGCCCGGTCCATCTGCTCGATGTACCCACGCTAGCTCTCCCCATGCCGGCGACCTCATCCACGGTACGCACAGACAGTCACTCCGCAATAGCCTTCGGTAAAACCATCCGTTCGGCCCAGGTTGTCCGGTCGCTCCGGAAGGGCCGGGACGGCACCCGGTCACCTAATCGTGTAGAACGTGTTTACGAACCAAGACAGTTCCGGTTCCGAGAGCAGGGGGTGAAGCTCGAAAACGTGCTCTGATCGCAGACGACTGCGCGATCGGAGCACATCGCTGCACCCCGCAAGCTTGAGTCTGACAGACCAATCCCACATGGAATATTCCGCTTTCTCGGCCTCGTTCCCCTGTGCAGTGCGGGATCCCGAGAATTCCGGCGGAATGGTTCGAAGGAGACGACGACGAACGCGTGGAAGCCTCTGGAAGCGTTCTGGCCGGCACGGGAGATCCTTCGGGACAGTGACCGGCTGATTCCGGAAATCGAGAACCGCTTCCGGGAAGCGCACCCGAAGAACGAGGATGCGGGCCCCGGCGACGTGCGGTCCTGGCGGGAAAGCGTGTATTGGCTGGCGTCCTTGCTCGATCGCGTCGGGCTGGACCAGGTCTGGATGTTCGTGGAGTACCGGGTCGGGGCGATGAATCCGGTGGACGTCGTCCTGGCGGGTTACCACCCGAACGGCGGCTTGAGTTACGCGGTGATCGAGCTGAAGCAGTGGAGCCAGGCGGGACGTCCGCAGCCGAACCCCGCCAAAGGTCTGTGCGCCGAGTGCCGCCGGGCGGGAACGGGCGCCATGTGCGGTCGATGCGCACTCGACCTGGTCTTTGTGGACTCGTACGGAAGAAACAAGAAGCATCCGGCTGTGCAGGTATACGAGAACATGCAGTCGCTCAAGGTGCACCACGCCATGTTCGACGACCGTTACGTACACCTCACGGGTGCGTCGTACCTGCACAATCTCAAGGATCCCGATTCGCAGTGGATCAGAAATGTCTCTCCTCGGCCCGGGGTACCGACCTTCACCGCACGCGTCCCTCGCGAGCTCGAGAAATTTCTCAAGACCGCTTTCAGCGAGGAGTCAGGCGCCGGCGCCGCCGAAGCCCTGCTCGAACGTCGCCGGACCAGCTCGCTGATCGACTCGGACGTTGGAGCGGTCGTAGCCGGGCACACGCGGTTCAGCCTGGTGGAGAACCAGTTGACCGCAGTGAAGAAGGTGACTGAAGAGGTGGCCAGCCCGTCGACGGGCGCGAAGAAGGTGTTCGTCGTCAGTGGTCGCGCCGGGAGCGGGAAGTCGCTCGTCGGGCTCACTCTGCTGGGCTGGGCGCTCAGTACGGGACGCAAGGCCTGCTACGTCTCCGGCGGCGTCGCTTCGCGCGAGACCTTCAAGCGTGCCGCGCTGGGGCGGCGCTCCGCTTTCGCGACTCTGAACAGCATCGCGGACAACCGCACGGCGGACGAGTTGGACCTCGTCCTGTGCGACGAGGCGCACCGGCTGACGGAGCGGCCGATGAAGGGCTCCTATTCCATGCGCCCCGGCGAGTCCTCGGTTTCGGTGGTGGTCACCCGAGCGAAGGTGCCGGTGTTCTTCATCGACGGCGACCAGCGGTTGTTCTCCGACGAAGTCTGGTCTCCAGAAGCGCTCGTCCGCGAGGTGCAAAGCCTCGGCGCGGAGGTCGTGCCGATCAGTTTGGACCGGGTGCTGCGCGCTGTCGGCAGTTCGACCTACGACACGTGGATCCGCCGGCTGCTCGCCGAAGACCCGCTCCCCTGGAGGCCGGACGACGGGGACGAGCCGGAGCCGTTCCAGCTCTGCTACACCGAGAGCGCCGCGACCATGGAGCGCTTTCTCCGGGACAAGGAGCGCAACAAGGAAAGCGCACGGATGTCCGCCGGAATCTGCTGGAAGTGGGAGGACCGGAGCGGCACGGACCCGGAAGTCGCACCCGAACCCGGGTGGGCGCGCCCGTGGAACGCCGGCGACCAGCACGACACCCCCGGCGTGCCGAAACGACGTTACTGGGCTACGGAACCCGGCGGTTTCGGACAGGTCGGCTGCGTCCACACCGCGCAGGGCCTCGAGTACGAGTGGGGCGGCGTGATCATGGGGCCCGACCTCACCTGGAACGGCGTCGGCTGGCAAGTCCACCGCGAGCACGTGCTGAGCAAGGCCAGCCGGATCCGCGAGGACAACGACCTCGCCATCGCGATCCGGAACGCGTACGGGGTCTTGATGACCCGCTCGATCCGCGGCACGGTCCTCTACTCGGTCGACCCTGGAACCAGGAGGCTCTTCGCCGAACTCGGCGTTCAGAAACTGTGAATGCCGCCGGTGACGCGGAGTCGCCGCGGCCCTGTCCGTGCAAGCCGGACCGGCGGGACCTCGCCGTTTTGGCACGTACGCTTCCGAACTGCGCCCGAGCAAGCGGCGGCGGTCTGGCTTTGTCCTCGCCTGTCTGGTTCACGGGCCGGATTCGATTGCTGTGGGAGCGCGCACCCGACCCATCGGGACGCCAGCTCAGGACCGCTGGGTGACATGTGCGGCAAGCCCGGCGAGGCATCCAGCCGCGACGACAAGGACCAGGACCGCCGTGCTCAGGACCGCGACCGTGCCGCGGGTCGTCGCGAGCCTGAGCCGCAGGGCCAGAAGCAGGCTCAGCACCGCGCAGCCGATCGGCACTGCCCACAACCAATGCGGTCGCACAAACAGACCCAGCACAGCGAGCGCCGCTAAGGCCAGGCTGATCAGGAGGGCGCTGAAACACGCTTGCCGGAGGATCGCGCTCTGCCAATACATCGGGCCTGACTCCTCGTCCGAAGCTCGACGGCTGTTACTCATCAAGCCAGTCCCGTTCGGAAAAGTCTTCGACGTACTCATCGTCTTCGACCTGACAGCGCGAAGTTCGAGGCTTCCGTGATTCGTCGGCTCGCTCGTCTGCCAGATCGCGGAGCGCGTTTTCGCCTTTGGCTGCCTCAGCGTCCTTCTCAGACTCCGACAAGCCGCTGTACCAGGCGGCGAAGTCGTCAGCCGGTTTCTCCAGAGCGCCGGCGTAAAGCTGGGACTCGACGATCCGTCTTGGCGTCACGTTGCCGGCTAGCAGTTCTCGAGCAAGTTCCGCCATCATCGGGTTTCGGGTGTTCGCGGCCAATTTGACCAGCAACGCATGCCGTGCACGGTCCTGGACCGGGTCGGCGGAAAACTGCGGGCGATCTTCGGTCATCTTCACGCGCCAGGGTGATCGTAGCCGGCGGGCAATGGGTGTGCCTGAAATGCTCCGCTGGAGCCAACGACATCGAGGATGCCGCCGTGGATGATTCGAACGATGTTCTCAATATTCATCAGAAGGTTGCTTATCTGTTTCCAGTCGTCGACGACGCTCTTGCACTCCAGAGCCGCCAACGCCCAAAACGCCGCCGCGCCGACCACGGTCTCGGACAGCACAGCCCCGGCGGCGACCTCGATGGCAGCCCAGAAGGCGTTGTCGAAGATGCTTTGGATCAGGTCGTTGACCGACTCCGAGAACTCCCAAACTCCTTGCGCCGCCTCGCGGTACTTGTCTCGCAGAGCTGCCAGCCCTCCGCTGTATCCGTTGACCACGTCGCCGAGCTCGGTGAAGTAATGGAATGCTTCGTTGGCCACGTTGCCGGTCCAGGACGTCAGCAGTGCGTCGATATTGGCTTTGAGATCCTGTCCCAGGTCGGAGCAGAATAACGACAACGAGTTCAACGCGTCCGACGCTTTGGCGAATTGCTCCCAGTCGCCGGCCACCCAGTTGGAGAACTCTTGAACCGGGTTGACCCCGATCGTGCCTTCAAGAGCCTTCTGGATCCAGTACCCCGGGCTGATGAGATTGCCCAGATCGTTGAGGGTCTGAACGGGGTTGGTGAACCCGTCGGCCTTGGGCTCGGCCAGCCGGGCGGCCGGAAACGCAGTCTGCTGGACGGCCTCCGGCCCCTGGCTGGCAGGGATGCCGGGCAGCGACGGCATCGGCGGCGGACCGCCGGGATCGGGATAGGTCTGGTCCAGCCGACCGGCGGAACTGTAGTCGGTGCGGTCGTACATCCTCCAAGCACGGTCGAGCTCGGCCCCGCTCGCCTCGCACACTTTCTCCAGACTCCGCAAAGCAGTGAGGATCTCCGCTTTGGCCTGCTCGTGACTGCCGACCAGCCCAGCGATCAGGCCAGGCTGCTCACCAATCCGCAGGTTCTTGTCCGCGAATCTCTCCGCGGCCGTCGCATCCTGCTGATGGTTCTTGACGATCCCTGCATACACGCCGAGCTGGAACGTATCGACAGTGAATCCCACCGAGCCCTCTCATTCGCGTAGCCGTCTCGAAGCTCAGCGTGACGCACTGTCGGTGTCGACAGGTTTCCCCGACCACACGACACACCGCGGCAACGCCCCAGAGCTCCTGCGCCAAGACGATCCACTCGTCGCGCACGACGGACTCGGCGCAGCCGCCAGGGCCTGCAATGAGCTAGCACTTACTTGCAAGCACCCGCGTCACCGGCCGGTTGACTTCGCAGTGCGGAGCGAACCGCCAAGGGCGCGGAATTTCCGCTCGTTCGTGAAGATTCCTTCAACGGCGGAGCGAGTACTCGCTCAGCGGTGCAGACCTCCAGGACGGCCCGGCGGACGCCGGATCACGGCTCCGCCGGGGCCTGGCTCAGGAATCCCGCATAGATGATCTTCATCAGGACCGCGTAGGCGTGCTGCTGGTCCGCGCTGATCTGCTGTTCCTCGGTCAGCCCGCTGTTCAACGCTTCGATCCGGCCGATGATGCGGTCCAGTCTCGCCAGGACATCGATCTGCGCGGGGATGAAGATGCCGCGTTCCACGAAGCGGATCACCGTGGCCACGTACTCCTCGGTGCCTGCCAGCTCACCCTTGGTGTCGCCCAGGGGGTGGTTCAGCACGCCGCGAGGGAAAGGAAGCCACCGCCACAGCGTGTAAGCATCCTGGAAGCTCAGCATTCCGCTCTTTCTCCGATTCTCCTTGTACTGCCCGACGTTGAGCTTATCCTTCCCGGAAGGTCTATCCATGACCGCTGGCCGGAAAGACGACACTGTCGTCCGGTCCGGCTTTGAAGGACACAGCCGGCCGGAAGCGACGTCCTGGCAGAAACCCTCTGTGCGGAGCGGACAGCCCCACGGGGGCTACGCTGCCGACCATGACGGCACAACCGCGTCGCGCCGCGGTCCGCGCCGAACTTCGCCCCGAATTCCAGCAGTTCGTCATTGGAACCGGCGACGTGCTCACCGTTGCCCGGCAACTCACCGAACGCACATCCGGTGCCGACGCAGTGACGTCGTCGGATACCTGCATGCTGTTCACGCTCCGGCCGGGAATTGCCGACGTCAGGCTGACTGTCGAAGTCTGGGCTACGCCACCGTCCCCTCCCCTGGCGCAGGTGCAGCGATTCACTAGCACGCTCCGGACTGAGAGCGAACTTCTCCAGATCGTCTGATGTCCGCGATTACTCCGTCGCCGTATTCCTGACCGAGTTGTCGCGCGAGCACGACGATGTCTTCGACACGGACGTGAGAACGGAAAACTGGCTGGTTCACCTCTGGTGATCTCCGCCAGGGCCCGGCAGAGGCAGGCTTCTGCCGGGCAGGCGGCCCGGTCCTCCCGAAACTTTCTCGAGCGAATCCAGCGAGAGTGCTCGTGAAATGCAATTCGGCATAGACCGGTCCGCACTGCAACGGTGGTCTTCTGAATAAGAGAAACTGTAGTAGTCGCCCGAAGCTCTCGGCAGCCATCGGGCGGGAACCTGGCGGATGGAAAGGTTCCGGATTTCCCGGCTGGTCTGTGGCCAAGGAACTCGGTGCATCGTGCACCGGCCCTCGGGAAATCAGGTGCGTTCTGCAGTGGGGAGCCGCTGTCGCTGGCAGGAACAGTGGAAAGCATCGGCAGCGGAAAGAGCGAGAACCAGGGCGGTCATGACAGCTGAGGCATCCGGACACCGGGCCGCCCAGCTGTGCGCGGGATTTTCGCGGCCGAGGCGATTACCCGATGCATCGCACACCACGCGGACCGCGTGTGTCAAGGAGGGAACTATGTCGAAATCTGTTGAGCGTGAACCGAATACCGTATCGGCGGACGTCGTGATCGTCGGCGCTGGATTCGCGGGGTTGACCGCTGCGGAACGACTCGCGGACCTGGGGGTGTCCGTGCGGGTCGTGGAGGGGCGCGACCGGATCGGTGGCCGGTCGTATTCCGGCGAGGTCGCGGGGGTCAAGGTCGATCTCGGGGCGACGTGGGTTTCGCGGCGGCACACGGAAATCCGGAATCTCGCGAGCCGGCTGGGGTGTACTACGACCTCGCAGTTCGCCAAAGGTCTCAATGTTCTGTGGATGGGCGGGGAGCGCAGTACCTACCAGGGCACCATTCCCGAGATTTCGACTGAGGCCGTGGAGGACATGGGCCGCGTGCAAGGGATTCTGCACGAGCTGCTCTCGACGGTCGACGTCGAAGCGGTTTGGGAGTCTCCGGAAGCCGACCGGCTCGATGCGATTTCGTTCGGTGAATGGCTCGACCAGAACGACGCGCAGCCTGGCACGCGTGCGCTGATGACCATTCTCAGCAAGGTGCAGTGGGGCTGCAGCCCGGGTGACGTCTCGCTGCTGCACGCGTTGCGCTACATCCGCGCGGCGGGCGGGGTTTCGCACATGCTGGACGTCGAGGACGGTCAGCAAGAGGAGCGTTACGCCGAAACCACTCAGGAGATCGCCATGCGGCTCGCCGGGAAGCTCGGCGACCGGGTGGTGGTGGGCACTCCGGTCCGGCGAATCGCGCAGGACGGCAGTGGCGTCACGGTCAGCACCGACTCGGAGGTGATCAACGCCAGGTACGCCATTGTCACCGCTGCTCCCGCGCACCGGGCCGACATCGAGTTCGAGCCTGCGCTGCCGGAGAAGGGCGAGTGGCTGGCCAAGACCTGGCGGATGGGCGCGTTGAGCAAGGCGTTCGTCGCCTACGAGAAGCCGTTTTGGCGCAGCAGCGGGCTTTCCGGCGAGGCACTGACCGACACCGGCACCGTGTTCATCACGTTCGACGTCTCGCCTGACGACAGCGGACCGGGCATTCTGATGGCCTTCTGCGACCCCCGGGTGTACGACAACTTCAGCCCGGAAGCCCGGCGGGACCGCGTCGTCCGGCAGCTCGTCGATCTGTACGGGCCGCAGGCCGGTGCCCCGATCGACTACGTGGACCACTGCTGGGGCACGGAACCGTTCGCCCCGGGCGGCCCGAATCCGGCGGTTCCCCCTTACGCGTCCGGCAGTTACGGGAGCGCTCTCGCCGAGCCGCACGGGCGCGTGCATTGGGCTGGGGTGGAAACCGCGGGCGAGTGGGCCGGAACGATGAACGGTGCGGTCCTGACTGGTCAGCGGGCTGCTGAGCAGGTCGCTCGGCAACTCGGTGTCTTCAAATAATTCGCGCTGTTTCCTCGGGAGCAGGACGGGTCGGTCCTGCTCCCGAGGACTCCTCGATCAGGTGAGCCGGGGCAGCGGGTGCACCGTTCCGGAAGAGCGCGGAGCCGCGTGCGGTGCCCCTCCCCCGCCACGTCCAGCGAGTCCTCGACCGTGAACGGGACGCCGTGAGACGCCGTCGCCCCGGCGAAACCGCTGCGGGACAAGTGCTTGGCGATACTGGACGCGGCGGTGCAGGATTCCGAACGCGCAACCGGTACGCCGCGTGCGCTCAAGTCATCAGCTCCGGCGGCGACCTGGGCAGGAATCCCGAAGTCACAGCGAGTATCGGCGCGGATCAGCTCCTTCAGCTCTGCGATCCGGCGGGCTGTCCGGGAAGCGCCGAGGTCATGACGCGGTCAGTTGCACAACGGCGACCTGAATCGAAAGAGCGGCCTCAGTTCGCCCTGCTTACCAGCGTCATGGGCCGACGCACTGCCGGTGTGCGCCTAGGATCTGCGGCTGTGGACGTGTCGCGCCGATCCAACGGAGTATCGACGGCGGCCGCGGAGCTGATCGAGCTCGCGGTCGCGCCGTCGTTGATCGTGCGCCACGGGCCGGACGGCGCCGAGGTGGTTGCCGCCAGCACGGCGTTCAGCGCGCTGCTCGGCCGTTCTGTTCCGGCGGGCACCTGCTTGAGCGAGCTGTTCCCGGCGCTGCCCGCCGACGCGCTCGCGGCTGGCTGCGGACCGCGCGAGGTGAGTCTCGCCGGTGCTGGCGGGGAGACTCCGGTGCTTCTGCGCGTCGACCGGTTGCGGTCCGACGAGCTCACCGGGCTGGTGCTCGTGCAGCTCGACGTCACCGCGTCGCGCTCCCGGGCCGATCGCGCGCTCTGGGAAAGCGAGCAGATGATGCAGGCGATCGCGGACGCGGTCGACGCGCTCATCTACCTCAAGGGCGCCGACGGGCGTTACCTGCTGATCAACAGTTCGTTCGAGAAAGCCACCGGGGTCCGCCGGGAGGAGGTCGTCGGGATGACCGACGACGACATCTTCGGCGCCCGGCTCGGCCGCACCTATCACGCCAACGACCGGCGCGTACTCGACGCGGCCCGGAGCATGATGTTCGAGGAGCTGGTCCCGGGAGACACGATCTACCTGTCGACGAAGTTCCCGCTGATCGGCGAGGACGGAAAGCCGTACGCGGTCGGCGGCATCTCGACCGACATCACCGACCGCAGCCACGCCGAGCAGGCCGTCCGCCTCGCTCGCGACGAGGCGGAGCGCGCCAACGCGGCGAAAACGGAGTTCCTGTCCCGGATGAGCCACGAGCTGCGCACGCCGCTCAACTCGATCCTGGGCTTCGGCCAGCTCCTGGAGCTCGACCTGCGGGGCGAGCAGGCCGACCGGGCGCACCGGATCGTGCAGGCGGGCCACCACCTGCTGAACCTCATCAACGAGGTCCTCGACATCACCACCACCGAGCACGTCGGACTGGACGTCGAGGTCGAGCCGGTCGGCGCGGTCGAGGCCTTCCAGGAAGCGCTGGTCCTCGTGCGCCCGCTGGCGGAGGCCCGCGGGATCACCCTCGCCCGGGATTTCCACGGCGGCCTCGACACCGCCGTCGTGGCCAACCGGCGCCGGCTCGCGCAGGTGCTGTTGAACCTGCTCAGCAACGCGGTGAAGTACAACCGCCCGGACGGCATGGTGACCGCGTCCTTCCGCGCCGGCGAAGGGCGGATCCGGTTCCTGGTCACCGACACCGGCCGGGGGCTGACCGCCGAGGAGGCCGAGCGGGTTTTCGCCCCGTTCGAGCGCCTCGACGCCGGCGGGACCGAGGTGGAAGGGACCGGTTTGGGCCTGACCCTTTCCCGCACCCTGGTCGAGGCGATGGGCGGGACGCTGGGGGTCGAGCGGTCGAAACCGGGCCGCGGAAGCGTGTTCTTCCTCGAACTGCCGGTCGCCCCCGGGGTGCGGCCGCAGCACGAGGCGGCGGAGACCGGGCCTGGCGAGCCGCTCGCCGACCTGTCCTCGGTGCACGTGCTGTACATCGAGGACGCCGACGCGAACGTCGAACTCGTGCGAGGCGTGCTCGAGCGGCAACGCGTCGCCGAGCTGACCTGCGCGAGGACCGGGGCCGACGGCGTCGCGCTCGCGCGCGTGGCCCGGCCCGACATCATCCTGCTGGACCTGCACCTCCCGGACGCCGACGGGGAGAACGTCCTCGCCCGCCTCCGCGCCCAGCCGGAGACGGCGGCGATCCCGGTGGTCGTCGTGTCCGCGGACGCGCTCGGCCCGCGCATCACCCGGCTCACCGAAGCCGGGGCCGCGGCCTACCTGACCAAGCCCGTCGACCTTCGTGCGCTCGTCCGCACGATCAGCGAACTGACCTCGGAGAGCCGCGGATGAACCTGGTGCGGGTGCTGCTCGCGGACGACCACCCCGTCTATCGCGACGGGCTGGCCGCGCAGCTGGGAAGCCATGCCGAAATCGAGGTCGTCGGAGTGTCCGGGGACGGCGCGCACGCGCTCGAACTGCTTCGCCGGACCGAACCCGACGTCGCGGTGCTCGACCTCATGCTCCCCGGGGCCGACGGAATCGAGATCATCGAGCAGTGCGCGCGCGAGGGCCTCGCGTCGCGATGCGTGATCGTCTCCGCGTACGAGGACAGCGCGACGGTCTACCGCGCTCTGGCCGCCGGCGCCCGCGCCTACCTGATGAAGATCGTCTCCGGGCAGACCGTCGCCGAGACCGTCCTCGCCGTCGCCGGCGGGGCTACCGTGATCCCGCCCGAGTTGCAGACGGGCCTGGCCGAGGAACTCCGGCGACAGGCCCGGCGGCAGGAGCAGCCGCCGCTGACCGAGCGCGAGCGCGATGTGCTGCGGCTCGCCGCCGAGGGAACAGCGATCAAGGACATCGCCGCCGAACTCTTCGTCGGCGTGACGACGGTCAAGACTCATCTTCAGCACGCCTACGAGAAGCTCGGCGTGAACGATCGGGCCTCGGCGGTGGCCGCGGCGATCCGGCGCGGCCTGCTCGACTGATCCCCCGCCACCGGCCGCGCGGAGGATGCCTTCCTCCTCCGGATGGCCGGAGCGATCTCCTCCCGAAGACCGTCCGCCGGGATGACCCAGGTCACAAGGGCCGCTCGTAGCGTTGTCCGCGGCGATCGACGGCCCGCCCACCCCCAGCGGCCCGGTCGCCGGAACCGCATTCGCCGGTTCGCAGCGTCGCCGCCCAGTCGACGGCGGCCCATCCGGTCGTGTCCGCCGCACCCGCCCGCGGCGGACGACCATGGCCATCCGAGGACTGCCCCATGACTGCCGATTCCTTCCCGGAGACCGAACACCCCGTCAGACCTCCGCTCCGCATCACCCGCACCGACGACCCCGCGGTCGTCAAGCAGGCCGCGACCCAGGACTACGCCACCCACGTCGTGCCGCTGACCGGCCGGGCAGGCCGGACGTCCCTGTCGATGGCGTGGCTCGCGACTTTCAGCGCGATGTTTTGGCTCTACGTAGCGGTTTCGGTGGACCAAGCCGTCGGCCGCACGAACGCCGTCGTCGGCATGGTTCTCGCCTCGGTGGTCTTCGGGCTCGTTCAAGCCGTGCTGGTCCGCTACGCCATTCGTTCCGGGCTCACCGTGGCCCTGCTTTCCCGACGGCTGTTCGGTTATCTCGGCGGCGGCCTCGCTCCGCTCCTGCTCGGCGCCACCGCGATCTACTACGCGGTCTTCGAGGGCTCGGTGATCGCGGTCGCGCTGCAGCGGTGGTTCGCGCCGACCAGCGACATCCGCATCTGGTACGCGATCGTGGTCCTCTACGCCGTGCCTCTCGTGATCGGCGGAGTCCAGCGCTGGCTCGACCGGCTCAACGGCGTGCTGCTCCCGCTCTATCTCGCCGGGCTCGTCGCGCTGGTGCTCGCCGCCGGCATCCAGCACGGATTCGCGTCCGGTCTGGCAGCCACGCCGACGCCGGCCGGGCTCGCGCTTCCCGGCTGGGTCACCGCCTTCATGGTCTACCTGGGCACCTGGGTCCTGATGATGTTCGCCGTCGACTACGCCCGCCTTGGCCGCCCTTCAGACGCGCGGTTCCACTCGCGGGTCACCTTCGGAATTCCTTACTACTTGGCCACATTCGTGCTCAACGGCGTCATCGGCATCTTCGTGACCACCGCCGTCCTGCCGGGGCAGGCGGCCTCGGAGACCGGGGTCATCGACGCGGTGCTCGGCACCCTCGGGGTCGCGGGCCTGCTGTTCATCCTGGTCAGCCAAACCAGGATCAACACGGCGAACTACTACGTCGCCTCGACCAACCTGGAGGCGTTCGGCGAACGCGCGCTGCGGCTGCGCTGGCCCCGGATCGCCTGGTCGGTGATCGCCGGAGTCATCGTCTTCGCCTTCATGCTCACCGACGTGCTGTCCTATCTGCTGACCGCACTGGCGTGGCAGGGAGTGTTCGTCGCCGCCTGGGTCGCCATCGCGCTCACCCACATCGGGCTGGTCCGCGGGGACCGCGACGGCATCCCCGAGTTCCGTCCCGGCCGGCTCCGCAACGTGCTGCCCGGCCTCGCGGCCTGGATCCTCGCCTCGCTGACCGGGATCGTGCTGACCGAATCCGGCCGCCCCGGCGCCTGGTACACGACCCTCGCACCGGCGATCACCTGTGTCCTCGCCGCGCTCCTGTACGCCGTCGGGACGCGGGTCGGACGGTCGCCCTTGCTGCCTCGCGGCGACGACCCGCGCGACGAGGTCGACGACGTCTGGGGCGCCCGGATCCGGTGCCACGCCTGCCAACTCTCCTACACCGCCATCGAAATGGACCGCGACCCGTCCGCCGGTCTGGCCGCGATCTGCGCGGGCTGCGCCGCGGAATCCGCCGATTTCGTCCGCGCCGCCCGTCGCGCCGGCGCGCGCACTGCCTGACCGGCCGCTCCGAACCCTGCTGAAAGGACTGGACCAGTGCCCTACAAGATCACCGTCGACACCGGCGGCACCTTCACCGACGTGGTCGTGACCGACGCCGACGGCCGCCTCACGATCGGCAAGGCACCGACCCGCGAGCGAGCTTTCGACGGCGTGCGCGGAGGAGTCGAGGTCGCCGCTGCCGAACTGGGCATCACCGCCGGGCAGCTGCTCGCGGACACGACCACGTTCGTCTACTCCACGACTCGCTCGACCAACGCCATCCTCGAGGGCCGCACCGCCCGCACGGCGCTGCTGGTCACCGAGGGCTTCCCGGACATCCTCGTGCTGCGCGAGGGCGGGAAACACGACGGATTCGACCTCAGCGTGCGCTATCCCGAGCCCTACGTGCCCCGCGCGCTCACCAGCGAAATCCCGGAACGCATCGACTCCGAGGGCGACGTCGTGCGACGCCTGGACGAGGACGCGGTCCGGGACATCCTCCGCCGGCTGCGCGCGCAGGACGTCGAAGCCGTCGCGGTCTGCCTGCTCTGGGCGATCGTCAACGGTGCGCACGAACGCCGCGTCGGCGAGCTGATTTCCGAGGAGCTGCCCGGGATTCCCTACACGCTCTCGCACGAGGTCAACCCGATCGTCCGGGAGTACCGGCGAGCCTCGACGGCCGCGATCGACGCCTCCCTCAAACCGATGATGAGCGCGCACCTGTCCGCCATCGCCGAGGATCTCGCCGCCGCCGGGTTCCGCGGGGAACTCATGGTCGCGACCTCGTTCGGCGGCGTGCTGCACCTGCCCGACGCCGCGGCCCGGCCGGTCGACACGGTCCGCTCCGGACCCTCGATGGCCCCGGTGGCCGGACTGACGTTCGCCCGGGCCGAGAACGACAACCGCGACGTGATCGTCTGCGACACCGGCGGGACGAGCTTCGACGTCTCGCTCGTCCGGGCCGGCGCGGTCACCTTCACCAACGAAACGTGGCTCGGCCCGAAGTATCTCGGGCACCTGACCGGAACGGCCTCGGTGGACATCCGCTCGATCGGGTCCGGCGGCGGCTCGATCGCGTGGGTCGACAACGGCGGGCTCCTGCGTGTCGGCCCGCGCAGCGCCGGCGCCGATCCCGGGCCGGCTTGCTACGGCCGCGGCGGGACCGAGCCGACCGTCAGCGACGCCGCCTGCGTCCTGGGCTACCTCGACCCGGACACATTCCTCGGCGGCCGCATGCCGCTCGACCGCGACGCCGCCAACACCGCGGTCGACGGGCTCGCCGCGACGCTCGGGCTCAGCCGGGAGAAGACCGCGGAGTCGGTCCTGACCGTCGCGAACGAGCACATGGTCGGCGCGATCCAGGACATCACCATCAACGAGGGCGTCGATCCCGCGCGGGCGCTGGTCGTCGCGGGCGGCGGTGCCGCGGGGCTGGGCATCGCGGCGATCGTGCGCGCGCTCGGCTGTTCCTCGGTGCTGATGCCGCGATCGGCCGGAGCGCTCAGCGCGACCGGCGGCCAGTTCTCCGACATCGTCGCGGAGTTCACCGCCAGCCAGTTCGCCGACACCAGGTCCTGGGACTTCGAAGCGGTGAACAGCGTCCTCAAAGGACTCGACGAGCGCGCGGACGAGTTCGCCGCCGGACTGCGCGAGCGCGGCGTCGACGGCATCACCGTCGACCACCTCGTCGAGGCCCGCTACGCCTACCAGGTGTGGGAGCTGGAAGTGCCAGTCGGCGCGCAGATCGACGACGCCGACGGTCTGGCCGCGCTCCGGCAGGCCTTCGACGAGGCTCACGAGCGCGTCTTCTCGGTGAAGGAACCCGGTGCGCCGTTGGAATGCCTGACGTGGAAGGCGCGGCTGCGCGCCCCCGTCGGAAGCCGCGCGGTCGCCGCGGTCACCGAGCGCCGGGACGGGCTCGAACCGGTCCGCACGGGCGCGGACCGCGTCAAACCGGCCTACTTCGACGGCGCTTGGCACGACACGACTGTCGTCGCCGGAGGGTCGCGACCGCCCGGCACCGTCCTCGCGGGGCCGCTCATCGTCGAGGAACCGACCAGCACCCTCGTCGTGCCGCCGGGCGCCCGCCTGCACGTCACGTCCGCCGGCAACTACCTCGTGGAGGTCTGACATGACATCCGGGACCCTCGACCCCGCCCAGATGGCGGTCATCGCCAACCGGCTCGACACGATCGTCCGCGAGATGACCAGCACGCTGCTGCGCGCCGGCCGCTCCTCGGTCATCGCCGTCGCGCGGGACTTCTCCTGCTCGATCGTCACCGGCGAGGACGAACTGCTCGCCTCCGCCGAAGGCCTGCCGGTGCACATCTTCGGCGCGCATCTGCAGACCGCCGAACTGCGCCGCCGGCATCCCGACCTCCGCGACGGCGACGCCTACCTCGACAACGATCCTTACGTCGGCGGCTCGCACCACGCCGACCACACGATCATGGTGCCGGTGTTCGTCGGCGACACGCACCTCTTCACCGCCGTCGCCAAGTCGCACCAGGCCGACATCGGCAACAGCATGCCCACGACCTATTTCGCGATGGCCAAGGACGTCTACGAGGAGGGCGCGCTCAACTTCCCGTGCGTGCAGGTCCAGCGCGACCGCGAGGACATTTCCGACGTCATCGAGATGTGCCGCAGGCGGATCCGGGTGCCCGACCAGTGGTACGGCGACTATCTCGCGACGCTGGGCGCGGCCCGGACCGGCGAACGCCGGCTCAAGGAACTCGTCGACGTCTACGGCCTCGAGCTGATCCGGCAGTTCGTCGCCGAGTGGTTCGACTACTCCGAGCGCCGGATGACCGCGGCGATTTCGGCGCTGCCGTCCGGGCGTTACGTGCGGCACGGGCAGCACGACAGCGTCGGGCCGCTGCCCCCGATCCCGCTCAAGGTGGACCTGACGGTCGACGCCGAGGCGGGCCGGGTCAGCATCGACCTGCGCGACAACCCGGACTGCGTTCCGGCGGGCCTGAACATGACGCGTTCGACGGCGACGAACATGGCGATCGCCGGGCTGTTCAACAACATCGACCCGACCGTGCCGCACAACGCCGGGGCCTTCCGCCGCGTCGAGGTCCTCCTGCGCGAGAACTGCGTCGTCGGGATCCCCCGGCACCCGACGTCCGCCTCGATGGCCACCACGAACGTCGCGGACCGGCTGGTCAACCTCGCCCAGTCGGCCCTCGGCGAAGCGGGCACCGGCCACGGCGTCGCCGAGGGCGGCACCGGCATGGGACCGGGCATGGGCGTCATCTCCGGGACCGACTGGCGGACCGGGATGCCGTTCGTGAACCAGATGTTCGTCGCCAACAACGGCGGACCCGCCTCGCGGGACTGCGACGGATGGCTGACCTGGATCCTGCCGGTCTGCGCCGGCCTGCTGTACCGGGACTCGATCGAGATCAACGAGCAGAAGTACCCGGTCCAGTTCGACTACGTGCGGCTGCTCCCCGACTCCGGCGGGCCTGGCAGGCACCGCGGGGCCAACGCGATGGAACTGGCCTACACCGCACGCGGAAACCCGGTCGACGTCGTGTGGACGCTCGACGCCCACGAGTCGCCGCCGAACGGCATCCACGGCGGCGGCCCCGGCGCCACGGCCGCGGCCGCGCTCCGCCACGCGACCGGCGAGGTCACCGACCTGCCGGGCACCGGCGCGATCGCCCTCGAACCGGGCCAGTACGTGCTCAACACGACCGCGGGCGGCGGCGGATTCGGCGACCCGCGTACCCGCGACGCCGACGCGGTACTCCACGACGTCGCCGAGGGTTACGTCACCCGCGACGCCGCCGCGGAGGTGTACGGCGTGGTCATCGTCGGAGAAGGGCACGCGCCCCGGGTCGACCATGACGCGACCCAACGGCGACGGGCCGCCTTGGGAGCAGTGTGAGCGAGGCGCCGTGGCCAACGGCAATTGTGGCCACGGCGCCATCCATTTCAACGCCGACCTCGGCGATTGCTTCGGTCTCTCGAGGAGGGATTTCCTGATGGCACTGGAAAGTTCGCGTCTGGCTTTTGAACGGGCCCGGCGCAGCATCGGCGGCGGGGTGGCGTCGGGGTTGCGCCTCGCGATGCGGCCGCATCCGCTCTATGTCCGCGAAGCACGCGGTGCGCACGTGTGGGACCTCGACGGCGACCGTTACGTCGACTACGTCATGGCGTGGGGACCGATGCTGGTCGGCCACAGCGACCCCCGCATCGTCGAAGCAGCCTGCGCGGCCGCGACCCGGATGCAGGTCGTCGGCACCGGCCACGCCCTGGAATACCTGGCCGCGGAAGCCGTCCTGGACGCGGTCCCGCACGGGCAACGACTGCTCTGGAGCAACACCGGCACCGAAGCCGTCCAAATCGCCCTGCGCCTGGCGAGGGCGGCGACGGGTCGGCGGCGGGTGGTGAAATTCGCCCGCAGCTACCACGGCTGGCACGACAGCGTCTACGCCGGACTCGCCGACACCGACACCGACCGGGCCCCCGCACCGGCGTCCAAAGGCCAGACGCCCAGCGTCCTCGACGACCTCGTCATCGCCCGCTTCAACGACATCGCCATGGCCGAACGCCTGCTCGCCGAAGCAGTGGAACGCGACATCGCGGCGGTGCTCGTCGACCCGATCATGAGCAACGGCGGCGTCGAAGCCCCGTCGGCGGAGTTCCTGCCCGCGCTGCGCGCCCTGTGCGACCGGCACGACGTCGTCCTCGTCTTCGACGAAGTGATCGCCGGATTCCGCATCGCCCGCGGCGGTGCCGCCGAGAAATACGGCGTGCACCCGGACCTGTCCGTGTTCGGCAAAGCCATCGCCGGAGGATTCACCCAGAGCGCCGTCGTCGGCCGCGCCGACCTGATCGATCAGGTGACGTCCGGCGTGGTTCATGCCGGGACGTTCAACGCCAACCCCGTCGCGTTGGCCGCCGTCGAGGCGACCATGCGCGTGCTCGCCGACCCCGAGGTCTACCTCGCGCTGGAACGCGTCTCCGAGGAGTTCCAGAACACCGTCGGCGCCGTGCTCGCCTCCGCACCGGGCCGGGGCAGCCTCAACCGGGTCGGCTCGCTCCTGCAATACGTCCCCGACGGCGGCGCCACCGGCCTGCACGGAACCGGTGGCCCCTGGAGCCACATCCTCGACGGCATGCTGCACCACGGCTTCCTCTTCATGCCCTCGGGAAAAGTCTTCCTCTCCACCGCCCACACCCCCGCCGACATCGACGCCACCGCCGACGCACTCGACAAAGTGCTCCGCCAGCTGTAGCCCGCCCATCTTCAGAAAGGACCGCGGATGCCACCGCCGTTGTCGTTCGAACCCCTGACCCCGACGTCGTTCCTCGATCGTGCGGCCGCGGCGCACGGCGACCGGACGGCGGTGATCGACGGGGACCGGCGCTGGACGTACACCGAGTTCCGCGAGCGGTGCACCCGCCTCGCCGGTGCGCTGGCGGGAATGAGCGAGGCCCGACCCGTCGCGGTGCTGGCGCCCAACACGCATGTGCTGCTGGAAGCGCACTTCGGCGTGGTGTGGGCAGGAGTGCCGCTGGTGGCGGTCAACACCCGGCTCTCCGCGCGGGAAATCGCCTACATTCTCCAGCATTCCGGGGCTTCGGTGCTGATCCACGATCCGTCGTTCGACGCCCTCGCCGACGACGCCCTCGCGCGGCTCGACTCCCCTCCCCGACGGATCCGCGCCGGGGAGGATTACGAGGCGCTCCTGGCCGCGGCCGAACCGGTGCGGCATACGCCGTCCGACGAATTGGCGCTGCTGTCGATCAACTACACCTCGGGAACGACCGGCCGGCCCAAAGGCGTGATGTACCACCATCGCGGGGCCTACCTGCAGTCCATGGCGATGGTCGGCCACACGGGATTGACGCCGTCGGCCGTGCACCTGTGGACCTTGCCCATGTTCCACTGCAACGGATGGTGCTTCCCGTGGGCGGTGACCGCGGCCGCCGCGACGCACGTGTGCCTGCCGAAAGTCGACCCCGCGCAGGTGTGGCGGCTGATCCGGGAGGAGGGCGTGACGCACCTCAACGGCGCTCCCACCGTGCTGTCGATGATCGCGTACGCCGAGGAGGCGGCCGCCCTCCCTGCGGGGCGAACCGTCCGGATCGCGACCGGCGGCGCGCCTCCGTCGCCGGCCATCCTGCGGCGGATGGAGTCCCTGGGCTTCGACCTCACGCACCTGTACGGGCTGACCGAAACCTACGGCCCCGCCATGATTTGCGACCGGCGCCCGGAATGGGACTCCCTCGAAGAGCGCACCCGGGTGCGGCTGATGGCGCGCCAGGGCGTCGGGAACATGATCTCGTGCGTCCCGCGGGTGATCGACGAGGACGGGAACGACGTCCCGGCCGACGGCGAGACCGCGGGGCAGATCGTGTTGCGCGGCAACAACGTCATGCTCGGCTACCTGGACGATCCGGCCGCGACCGCAGCGGCGGCGCCCGACGGCTGGTTCCGGACCGGGGACATCGGCGTGGTGCACTCCGACGGCTACGTGGAACTGCGCGACCGGGCGAAGGACATCATCATCTCCGGCGGGGAGAACATCGCGTCGATCGAGGTGGAGCAGGCGATCATGGACCACCCCGCCGTCCGCGAGGCAGCCGTGATCGCGGTACCCGACCCGCGGTGGGGCGAGGTGCCCGCGGCTTATGTCACGCTCCTCGACGGGCTCGCCGCGACCGAGCAGGAGATCATCGACCACGTCCGGCAACGGCTGGCCCGTTTCAAAGCCCCGAAGTCCGTGACGTTCGGGGAGCTGCCCAAGACGTCGACGGGGAAGATCCAGAAGTTCGTGCTGCGCGAACGGCGTGCTGCGAGCCAGGCTGGCTGATGGAGGTCACCGGGGATTCCTTTTTGGACACTCGCGCGGGGTGCGGTCGACGAGCATGATGGCGGCGTTGGCCACAAGCACTCCCAAGCTCCGGGCGCCGTGGGCCGGTGCCCGGAGCTTAGGGCGCGGTTCAGGAGAACTGGATCCCGCCGTCGATCATCACGGACTGGCCGGTCATGTAGTCCGAATCGGGCGACGCCAGGTAGGACACGTAGCTGGCCACGTCCTCCGGGACGGAGACCCGGCCCAGGTGGATGAGGTCGGAGTACTTCGCGATGGCCTGGCCCTTGCGCAGGCCTTCGGATTCGGCCAGTTTCTCGTCGATGAGGTCCCACATCGCGGTGCCGACGATGCCCGGGCAGTAGGCGTTGACGGTGATGCCGTGCTTGGCCCATTCCATCGCCGCGGCCTGGGTCAGCCCGCGGACGGCCCACTTCGACGCGGAATAGTGGCCCAGCAACGCGAACGGCCGGTGCGCGACGATCGAGGCGGCGCCGATGATCTTGCCTCCCCCGCCCTGTTCGATCATCTGTTTCGCGGCGGCCTGGTAGCACAGGAACATGCCGCGGGCGTTGACCGCCATCATCCGGTCCCAGTCCTCCGGCGTCAGTTCCAGCAGCGGCAGGACCTGCGCGATGCCCGCGTTCGCGACCATCACGTCCAGGGAACCCAGCGCCTGCACGGTTTCCCCGACCATCGCGGTCACCGCGGCCGGGTCGGACACGTCCGCGGTGACTGTCGCGGAGCGGCGGCCGGCTGCGCGGATTTCCTTGGCTACCGCTTCCAGTTCGCCCGCGTTGGCCGGGATGTCGTTGACCGCGACGTCGTGCCCGTCCGCCGCGAGGCGCAGTGCGATTCCCCTGCCGATGCCCCGGGCGGCACCGGTGACGAGAATGTTCTTGCTCATGCGACAACTCCTTTGTCTTCGCTGGGATCCGGCAGAAATGTAGGCGGCGTTTCGGGGCCGTTCAACGCGTCGGTTGTCTCACTTTGAGACGCTTTTCCCGAGTGGGAGCGAATCGCGCGCGTGCAGGACATCGCCGATGAAGAAGTCGTACAGCAGCACTCCGACGGCGCCGCCGATCAGCGGTCCGACGATCGGAATCCACAGATAGCCGCCGGGGCCGGGCAGTGCGGCGTCGCCCCATCCGGCAAGGAATGCGAAGAGCCGCGGGCCGAGATCGCGGGCCGGGTTGATCGCGTAACCCGCGTTCGCGCCGTAGGAGAGGCCGATCGCGGCGACGGTGAAGCCGATCAGCAAGGGAGCCATTTTCGGCGTCGACGCCGCGATCCGGCCGTCGATGATCGCGAGCACCACCGCGAGGAGCACGGCGGTGCCGACCACTTGGTCCAGCAGCGGTCCGAGCCAATCGGTGAAATAACGCGCGGGCGCGGTCGCGAAAATGGTGAACGTCGTGTTCTTCCCGTCGGCACCGGCTGCCGCCTCGAACGCGCGGATGGCCGGGTGGTACACCGCGAAAACCAGTGCAGCGCCGGCGAACGCGCCGAAAAGCTGAGCGCCGCAATAGCCGGGAACCCGCCGCCACGGAAACCGCCGCCGCAACGCCATCGCGAACGTCACCGCGGGATTGAGATGCGCGCCGCTGACGCCGCCCGCGAGCAAGACGGCGAACGCGACCGCGAACGCCCAGCCCCACACGATCAGCATCCAGTCGCCGGTGCCCTGGAAGATCACGGTGGGGCCGGCGGTACGGCCCGAGCCGGGCAGTCCGGCCACCGCCATGGCGACACAGCCGTCGCCGAGCGCGATGAGCACGAACGTGCCGAAGAATTCGGCGAGCAGGTCACCGTAGCCGCCGCGGAGCCGTGCGAGGGCTCCCTGCCTGCGCAAAGGTGGTGTGTCGGTCACTGGTCCTCCTTGACCCGAAGTGACATTCGCCCGTCCCGCAACCGCTTCAGGCGGGCAGGGTTGAATACCCGGGCGGCGGCAAGGGGTTTCCGCCGCTGCCCGGACGGTCGCGTTTTCGTCAGGCGTGCGCCAGATACGGCACCGGGTCGGGGAGTTTCGCCTCGCGGCGGACCCTGGTCGCGAAGCGTTCGATCGAGGCCAGCGCGCTCGCGACGTCGCGGCTGTGCACCTCGAACGGCATAGCGTGGATGGTCTCGCCTTCGGCGGTCGCGGCGTCGGCGACCGCGCGCAGGCTGTCGTGGTCGTCGCTGCGCAGGCCGACTTCGGTCAGTGTCGTCGGCAGTCCGACCCGGGTCGTGAACTCGACGAAGTCGCGGACCTCGCCGGACGGCGCGCCTTCCAGCACGAGTTGCGCGATCGATCCGATGTTGACCTTCTGGCCGTGCGCGAGCCCGTGGGTGGCCGCGACCGCCGTCAGTCCATTGTGGACGGCGTGCGCCGCGGCGAGTCCGCCGGATTCGAAGCCGAGGCCGGACAGCAGTGTGTTCGCTTCGATCACTTTTTCCACCGCCGGCGTGACTTGGGAATCGCGTACCGCGTCGACGGCCTGAAGTGCGTTGTCCCACAGCACTTCCCAGCTGAGTTTGGCTAGCGCGGTGCCGGTGACCGTGGGCAGCCCGCCCGCCATCGTCGTCGAGTTCGACTGGGCGGTGGCGCGCGCTTCGAGCCACGTCGCCAGTGCGTCGCCGACCCCGGCGGCGAGCAGTTCGACCGGCGCGTTAGCCACCACCTGCGAGTCGACGAGCACCAGGTCGGGGTTGCGCGGAAAGAACCGGTACTCCTCGAATTCGCCGTTTTCGGTGTAGATCACCGAAAGCGCGCTGCAGGGGGCGTCGGTCGAGGCCACCGTCGGGCAGTTCGCCCAGCGGATCCCGGCGAGGTGGCCCGCGGCCTTCACCGTGTCGATCGCGCTCCCGCCGCCCACCGCGACCGCCACATCGGCACCGGTTTCTTGCAGGACACCAGCGATCCGATCGACCTCCGCCGCGCTCGGGAGGCCGCGGAACGTCTCCCGCCGCACCGGCAGGCCCGCGCTCTTCAACGACGTCTCGACGTCGTGGCCGACCATTCCCCACACCAGATCGTCGGCGACGACCACCGGCCTCGCCCCGATCGGCGCGAGATATTCGCCGAGCCGCCGGATCGCGCCGGCTCCTTGGACGTACCTGCTCGGGCTGATCACGGTGCGCAGCGACATTGCTGATGCTCCTTCGGATTTGCCGAATCCATGTCCTTCGACCGGCCGGTGGCCCGATCGTAGGCAGGCGGCAAGCGGAGCGGCGCGACCTGCCGTCTCACTTTGAGACACCCGGCCGGTCCCACTGAACGTCGCTACGGCGCGGCTGTCCGCGTCACGAGCGAAACTGGCGCTGGTCGATCCCGTACTGGGCCATTTTGCGGTAGAGCGTGGCCCGGGCCATGCCGAGTTCCTCAGCCGCGGCAACCACTGTCGCCCCTTGCTGCGCGAGGCAGCGGACGATTTCGTCGCGTTCGAGTGCCTGCAGGCGGTTGAGCCGGTGCCCGGCGTTCGTGAAGATTTCCGCGGGCAGGTGCCTGCTGTCGATCGTCTCCGAGCGCGCGGCAGCGGCCTGGACCACCCGCCGGAGTTGTTTGACGTTCTCCGGCCAGTCGTAGGCGCACAGTGCGCGCGCCGCCGAGGGCGTGAACGCGACGGCCCGCCCCCGCGACTGGTGGGCGAAGTGGTGCGCCAAGGGCAGCACATCGTCCGGCCGGAAGCGCAGCGATGGCACCTCGACCACGGTGTCCACCAGCGGCAGGAGCGCGGCCGGGACCTCAGCGGAGGCGGCGGTGAGCACGAACGACGCGGCACTGCCCCGCTCGCGCAGCGCCGCGAACCGGGCGGCCAGTTCGCTCGCCGCCCACGCCGGCAACGCGTCGACGCCGGCCACGATCACGCAAGTGTCGTCCTTGCCCAGTTCGGGCTCCCACACCGTGAGCCACGTCTGCACGTCCTCCGGGGCGGGCGCGCGGGCGTTGAGCAGCCGTTCGCGCGAGTGCAGTTCCCGGCGCGCAAGCGCCGCCAGCGCGGTCTTGCCCGCCCCCGGCTCGCCCGTCACGAGGACCGTCCGTCCCCAGCGCATGGCAGCCGAGGCTTCGGAGACCGCGTGCTGCCAGGTCGCCGACAACCGCGGCGGATCAAGCCGGTCGGCATACATCCGGTACACCTCGCCGCGCGGCGCCGGACGCGACTGCCGCCCGGACGCGCGCGCCAGCATCAGCGCGCTGGTGTGCCCCGCCGCGGTCTGCGCGAGCGCGAGCAGCAGCTCCGAGGACTGCTCCGACCAGGTCGTGAGGTTCACGCTGCCCGCCAGCGCACCGCTGATCGGCTCCAGCACCGGGACCGCGGCGCACGTGTAGCCGCGGAGGCTGGTGCAGTAATGCTCCCCTGCGCGCACCAAGGACGGCACGCGGTCGGCGAGCGCTAGCCCCAGTCCATTCGTGCCGGCATTGCTCTCCGCGAAATAGAACCCCGGCGCCAGGTGGACCCGGTCGAGCGACCGCGTGATCCCCATGTCCCCGCACATCCGGCTGAGCACCAGGCCCTCGGCGTCGGTGAGCATGAGGCTGATCGGCTCGTTCGCGAGCGTCGCGTGCAACCCCTCGAGCACTTCGTTGCCGCAGTCGTACAGCAACGATTCAGTGTCCACCGCACCGCTGAACACCGGGGTGACCTCGTCGCCGGGCACCCCGTAACGCTCGCTGCGCTGCCACGAGGCGCGCAACCGCGGTGCGGTCGAACCTCGCGGCGCGAGCGGCCCCGATTCGCGCGGGCTGTGCGCCATATCGGCCTCCCAGGAGACGCGCCACTGCGTCGGACGGGATCGAGGCTACCCGCGCGCGGGCGCTCCGCAGTGCGGCCGCTGTCTCAAACTGAGACAGCGCGGCCCTGCCTGACCTGCGCCGGGATCCCTACCGTCCGAGTCCGGACGTGCCGATGAGGTCACGACGGGAGAGGAAACCGATGTACACCAAGGACGGGGAGAGCTACTACATCCTGGACGCGCACGTCGCGCTCTGGGACGCCCGGCCGGGCAACCAGCGCAACATCCACGGCAAGCAGTTCATCGACTGCTTCTACGACTACCACCGCAACCTCAGCCCGGAGTCCGAGGTCTGGCCCTACGAGGACTACCTCTACCAGGGCGGCGACCGGCTGATGAAGGACCTGTTCGCCGACGGCTACGTCGACCACGCGATCTTCCAGCCGGCCCTGCTGCCCGCGTTCTACACCAACGGCTTCGGGCAGACCGAGGAAGCGTTCGCGCTGGCCCAGCGGCATCCGGACAAGCTCACCTACAACCACTGCTGGGACCCCCGGTTCGGCGAGGACGGGCTCAAGCAGCTGCGCGAGGACGCGAAACGGTTCGGGCTCAAGGGCGCCAAGCTCTACACCGCCGAATGGTTCGGCGATTCGCGCGGCTGGAAGCTCGACGACAAGTGGAGCTACCGCTACCTGGAGGCGGCCCAGGAGCTGGGCGTCAAGAACATCCACATCCACAAGGGCCCGACGATCCGGCCGCTGGACCGCGACGCGTTCGACGTCGCCGACGTGGACAAGGTCGCCACCGACTTCACCGAGCTGAACTTCGTCATCGAGCACTGCGGGCTCCCCCGGCTGGAGGACTTCTGCTGGATCGCCACGCAGGAGCCGAACGTGCACGCCGGGCTCGCCGTCGCGATGCCGTTCATCCACACCCGGCCGCGGTATTTCGCGCAGATCATCGGGGAACTGCTGTACTGGCTGGACGAGAACCGGATCCAGTTCTCCAGCGACTACGCGATCTGGACGCCGAAGTGGCTGGTGGAGAAGTTCGTCGACTTCCAGATCCCGGCGGACATGACCGAGTACCCGCCGCTCACCACCGAGGTCAAGAAGAAGATCCTCGGGCTCAACGCGGCGGCGATGTACGACATCGAGGTCCCGGCCGAACTGCGCGTCGCCGACGATCCGGCCGAGGCGACCCCCGACGCGGTGGCGGTCGGCTGATGCCCGCACTGGAAGAGCGCGCCCGCGCCGCGCTGTCCGCCGTCTTCGACCCCGAACTGGACGAACCGATCACCGATCTCGGCTTCGTCCGTTCGCTCGAAGCCCGCGACGGAACGCTGACCGTGCACCTGCGGCTGCCGACTTCGTTCTGTTCGCCCAATTTCGCGTACCTGATGGCGTCGGACGCGAAGGACGTGCTGACCGCGCTGCCCGAGGCGGGCCGGGTCGAGGTGCTGCTGGACGACCACCACGATTCGGACCTGATCAACCGCGGCCTCGCCGCCGATGCCGGCTATCGCGGCACGTTCGGCGACGAGGCGGAGCAAGACCTCGAGCAGTTGCGCGCGACGTTCCGGCGCAAGGCGCACACCGCGGCCATGGAACGGGCGCTCACCGCGCTGCTGCGCGCGGACGGCGACCTGAGCGAAGAGGCGCTGCACGACGTGACGCTCGGCGACCTGCCTGACGACCGGGTCACCGCCGCGCTCCTGCGCCGCCGGGAAGCGCTCGGTCTCGCGGTCACGCCGGACCAGCCGGTGCTCGTCGACGACCTCGGCCGGCCGTATCCGAAGGAGGAAGTACCGCTGCGGCTGCGGTTCGCGCGGTCGGTCCGGATTTCGATCGACGGCAACGCGCACTTCTGCCGCGGCCTGCTCCGCACCCGTTATCCCGAATCCGCGGCCGACCAGGCGCCGCGGCCCGGCTCGCCCGAGGAGGCCCGAGCATCGTGAAAGCAGTCCAGGTCGTCGGTTACGACCAGCAACTTCGGCTCGCCGACGTACCCGTCCCCGAGGTCGCCGGCCCGTACGACGTCGTCGTGCGGATCGGCGGGGCCGGCGTGTGCCGCACCGACATCCACATCCTCGAAGGGCAGTGGGCGGAGAAGTCCGGCGTCGCGCTCCCCTACACGATCGGCCACGAAAACGCGGGCTGGGTGCACGCGGTGGGCAGCGCGGTCACCAACGTCGCCGAGGGCGACAAGGTGATCGTGCACCCGCTGATCACCTGCGGCCTGTGCCGCGCCTGCCGCGCCGGCGACGACGTGCACTGCGCGGCCAGCCAATTCCCCGGCATCGACACCGCGGGCGGTTACGCCGAGTACCTCAAGACCTCCGCGCGCAGCGTGGTGAAGCTCGACGATTCGCTGGAACCGGCCGATGTCGCCGCGCTCGCCGACGCCGGGCTGACCGCGTACCACGCGGCGGCCAAGGCAGCGCGGCGGCTGCGCCCGGGCGACCGGTGCGTGGTGATCGGCGCCGGCGGGCTCGGGCACATCGGCATCCAGGTGCTCAAGGCGCTCACCGCCGCCGAACTGATCGTGGTCGACCGCAACGAGGACGCGGTGAAGCTGGCCGAATCGATCGGCGCGGACCACGGCGTGGTCGCCGACGGCGGGCACGTCGCCGCGGTGCGGGACCTGACCGGCGGCGAGGGCGCGGAGACCGTGCTCGACTTCGTCGGAGAGGGCGGCGCGACCCGCGACGGCGTCGCGATGCTGCGCCGCGCGGGCGACTACCACGTGGTGGGCTACGGCGAAAACATCGACGTGCCCACGATCGACATCATCTCCGCCGAGATCAACTTCATCGGCAACCTGGTCGGCTCCTACACCGATCTCTGCGAGCTGATGGTGCTGGCCGCGCAGGACCGCGTGCGCCTGCACACCGCGACCTACCCGCTCGAGTCCTTTCAGGACGCGCTCGACGACCTGGCCGCCGGCCGCGTCCGCGGACGCGCGATCCTGGTTCCCTGAAACGGAAAACCGCCCCGAGGAGACCGATGATCTTCATCACCGCCAAGTTCCGGGTGAAGCCGGAGCACGCGGACGCGTGGCCCGAGATCTCCCGCGCGTTCACCGAAGCGACGCGAGCCGAGCCTGGCTGCCTCTGGTACGAGTGGTCGCGCAGCCTCGCCGACGCCAGCGAATACGTGCTGGTGGAAGCATTCCGCGACGACGACGCGGGCGCCGCCCACGTCGGTTCGGCCCACTTCAAGACCGCGCAGCGCGAGCTTCCGCCTTATTTGGCCGAAACGCCGCGCATCGTGCACGCGAAGGTGGACCAGGAAGGCTGGTCCGAACTCGGCGAACTGGCCGTGCGCGACTGACCGGTACCGGGAACAGTCCGGCCGGGGCTGGCTTGACGCATGGTCAAGCCAGCCCCGGCTACTCCACGCTGCGCTCAGCCGCAGCCCCCGCATACGCCCGCAGCAACGCCCGCAGCTTCGCCGCCGCTCGTTCGCCGCGCGACGTGTCCCCGAACGCCGTCAAATGGAACACCAGCCCGTCGAGGGCCAGGAACACCAGTTCGGCCAGGTCGGGGTCGTCGAGGCCGTGTGCGGCGAGTTCGCGGCGCACCGCGTCGCGGTACAAGTCGTTGGCGCGTTCCATGACCGGGCGCAGTTCGGGGCGGCGCCGGGCTTCCATGGTCAGTTCGTACTGGAAGGCCTGTGCCCCCGGATCGGCGGTCACGAGCGAGACCAGACCCGAGGCGAACTCGTCGAAGCCCTCGCCCTGCGACGACAGCTCCGCACCCTGGACGCTGCGCTCGACGCAGTGCGCGAGCGCCTCTTCCACCAGCGTCCGCCAGTCGCCGAAGTGGTAGCGGACCGAACCGTGGGTGACGCCGGCTTCGGCGGCGACCGAGCGGTAGGTCAGCCCGCGCAGGCCCTGCGCCGCTACGACCCGTACCGCGGCGTCCAGCAGCGCTTGCCGTCCCGTACCGTATGCCAGCCCTGCCATCGCGTCCTTCCCGTCCGGTTGCCTCGGCTCAGCGTAATCCGCGGCGAACCGGACAGGAGGGGCCGGTCACGGCTTCAGCAGCACCGACGTCGACGGGTAGTCGCTCGCGAACCGGTCCGGCAGCGGGGCGACGAACACGTTTTCGGTGCGGGTCCGGGTGATCCGCCAGCCGTCCGGCTCCTTGCGGAAGGCGTTGTTGAGCCGGCTGGAGCGCAGCAACGACTTGCCGTCCGAGAACAGCCACGGCTGCATGTGGATCCACTGTCCGTCGGCGGTGTCGCCGTGCACGTGGATCTGCTCCGAAGTCAGGTAGTGCGCGTTCAGCAGCAGCGCCGGATCCTGTTTCTCGCCCCAGAACCGCTGGAAGTGCTCGCGGATCGCCGGTTTGCCCTCGGCGCGGCCGAACTGGCCGTCGTAGTACTCGCCGACGCCTTCCCACACCGCGTCCTCGGTGTAAAGCTCAAGGATCAGCTCGATCCGCTTCGCGTCGTCAGCCACGCCGTACTCGGGATTCGGCGTGTCGCAGAGGAACATGTAGCGCGCCTGCAGCCGCCGGATGTCGGCCTCGGCTTCGAGCACCTCGACCCTGCGGATCAAAGCTGCCACGGTCTCGTCGGTCATCGATTCCCCTTTCACAATACGATGGTCACGGTTTTCGCCTCAGTGTTGGCGAGGATGCCCTCGTAGCCCAGTTCGCGGCCGACCCCGCTCGCTTTCAGCCCGCCCCACGGCAGCTGAGGGGCCAGCGGCGACCAGCCGTTCACCCCGACCGCGCCCGCTTCGAGCGCGGCCGAAACGGTGTGCGCGCGCCCGACGTCGCGGGTCCACACCGTGGCCGCGAGCCCGTAGTCGCTGTCGTTGGCTATCGCGACCGCCTCGGCCTCGTCGTCGAACGGGATCACGGTGCCGACCGGGCCGAAGATCTCCTCGCGCGCGATCGCCAGGTCGTTCGTGCCGGAGAAGACCGTGGGCGCGACGAAAAAGCCCGGCCCGTCCGGGGAATTGCCCCCGGCGACGAGCGCCGCGCCCTCGTCCCGTCCTTTGTGGACATAGCCGAGCACCCGCTCGCGCTGGGCGCCGTTGATCAGCGGGCCCATCGTGGTCGCCGGGTCGAACGGGTCGCCGAGCACCTGCGCCGCCGCGGCGTCGCGCAGTCCGTCCAGCACCGCGTCCAGCACGGGCCGCTGCACGAGGATGCGCGTCCCCGCGGCGCAGACCTGGCCCTGGTTGGTGAAGATCCCCGCCGCGAGGCCGGCCACCGCGGCGTTCAGGTCCGCGTCGGCGAACACCAGCTGCGGGGATTTGCCGCCCAGCTCCAAGGTCGTCCGCTTGAAAGTGTCCGCGGAGTTGCGCAGGATGCGCCGCCCGACGCCGGTGGAACCGGTGAAACTGACCTTGTGCACGCCCGGATGCCGCGCGAGCGCCTCGCCGGTGACCGAGCCCGGACCGGTCAGCACCTGGATCACGCCGGGCGGGAAACCGGCCCGTTCGGACAGCTCCGCGAGCTGCAGGATGGACAGCGACGCGTCCTCCGCCGGCTTCACGATCACCGTGTTGCCCGCGGCGAGCGCGGGAGCCAGCTTCCAGCCGAGGATCATGAGCGGCGAGTTCCACGGCACGATCGCGGCGATCACGCCGACCGGTTCGCGGCGGGTGTAGGAGTGGGTCGGCGCGCCGAAATAGCCGTCGGTGGGAACGAACTCGCCGGTGATCTTGTCCGCCCAGCCCGCGTAGTACCGCAACGACGCCACGAGATTCGGCACGAACATGCCCTGCGCGATCCCGGCGGGCGCGCCCATGTCGAGCGACTCCAGCCGCGCGAGTCCCTCGGCCTCCTGCTCGACCAAGTCCGCCAGCCGGGAGAGCAGCAGGCCTTTCCGGGACGGCGGGGTCGCCGCCCACTCCCCCTTCAACGCCCGCGTCGCCGCCCGCACCGCGCGGTCCACGTCGGCCTCGTCGGCGGCGGCGATTTCCGCGAGGGGTTCCTCCGTCGCCGGGTTGAGCGTGGTGAATCCCGGCGCACCGCCTTTCGTCCAGACGCCGTCCAGGAACAGCGCGGTCACGGTGTCAGTCATGCGGTTCTCCGTAAGTTGTTGGGCGGTCCGGGAGGGCCGGATGTGGCTGATGCGGTCTTGCCCTTGGTGGCTCCGAAGGAGTGGCCGTCCGGCTCTCCGGGGCACCCTGGCTGCTGATTGAGATGCGCGTGCTGATCGCTGTTTACGGAGACGACGGCGGGGTGTTCCTCGGGCCGATGGTCGATCGAGCAGTTCGAGGAGACGTGTTTGAACGAGCAACGCACCCGCGCCTGGGCAGGGATCGACGCGGGCAAGGCCCACCACTGGGCGGCAGTGGTCGACGACACCGGGACCACGCTGTGGTCGCGCAAGATCGTCAACGACGAGGCGGCGATCCTCGACGCCCTGGCCGACATCCTCGGCCTGGCCGGGCAGGTGTCCTGGGCGATCGACATCGCCGGCACCGCCTCCGCGCTGTTGCTGGCCTTGCTTGCCGCCCACGGCCAACAGGCCGTCTACGTGCCCGGCCGCACCGTCAACCGGATGACCGGCGCCTACCGGGGCGAAGCGAAAACCGACGCGCGCGACGCCTACGTGATCGCTGAAACGTCCCGTGTCCGCAAGGATTTCGCGATGATCGACGTGCCCGCGCAACTCGCCGCCGATCTGGGCCTGCTCACCGCGCACCGCAGCGATCTGGTCGCCGACCGGGTCCGGTTGATCAACCGGTTGCGTGATGTGCTCACCGGCGTCAGCCCCGCCTTGGAACGCGCGTTCGACTACTCCGCGCACAAAGGCGCCCTGGTGTTGCTGACCGGCTATCAGACCCCGGCCGCGATCCGCCGGATCGGCCAGACCCGGCTGACGGCCTGGCTCGTCAACCGCAAGGTCCGCGGCGGCGAGGCTGTCGCCGTGACCGCGCTGTCCGCTGCTCGATCCCAGCACACGACCCTGCCCGGGGAGCACGTCGCCGCGACGATCGTGGCCGAGCTGGCCCGCCAGATCCTCGCCCTGGACGACCGGCTCACCGCGATCGAGACCCAGATCCGCGATACGTTCCGCGCGCACCCGCAGGCGGAGATCATCGAGTCGATGCCCGGCATCGGCCCGATCCTCGGGGCGGAGCTGGTCGCGGCCGCGGGCGACCTGGCCGCCTACGCCGACGCGGGGCGCCTGGCCTCGGCCGCTGGTTTGGTGCCGGTGCCGCGGGATTCGGGCCGCCGCACCGGAAACCTGCACCGTCCCAAGCGCTACAGCCGCCGACTGCGCCGGGTGTTCTACCTGTCCGCGCAATCCAGCATCATCCGCGACGGCCCCAACCGCGACTTCTACCTCAAAAAACGAGGACAAGGACTCAAACACGTCCAAGCCGTCATCGCACTCGCCCGCCGCCGGGTCGACGTATTGTGGGCACTGCTGCGCGACAACAGGGTGTTCACCCCCGCCCAGCCCGTCACGCAGTCGGCTTGACAAACTCATTGAGACTCCTTTGCGAGTGGCGCGCGAGGTACCACGCGCCCGCGGCGATGCCGCCTTCGGTGACGGTGAGGACGGCGAGCGCCGCCGATCCGGAGTGGTGCCCGGTTCCCACCGCGAGATGGATCGCGACCATGGCCGCGGCGTTGCCCGCGACCAGCCGCAGCGCGGACCGGCCGCCGCGCCACAGGTGCGCCGCGCACGGCAGGCACAGCACGGCCATGCCCGCGAAAACCGCCGTCAGAGCGGGCGTGTGCGCGGCGACGGCGACGTGGGCGAGCGCACCGGCCATCGCGAACACGGCGAGCCAGCGGCACAGCGCCAGCTCACGGCCCGGCATGACCGGCCGGGCCGCAGCAGCCGGACTTCCCGCTGAGGTCAGGCACGTCGAGGGTCGGGTTGCGGTCGAAGAAACCGTCCGGCTTGAGCTTGAACCCGGCGTAGTCGACCGGCATGATCGGCCAGTCCTCGGTGCGCACGAAATGCGTCAGGCCGAAGGTGTGCCACAGCACCACGTCCTCCCCGTCGATCGGCCGGTCCCGCGCGGTGTAGGCGGGCAGCCCGTCGTCGCCCGGGTTCTGGTTCACCGTGTAACCCGAGGGCCACAGCTGGTCCCGGTCGTACCGCGAAACCCAGAGATGCTCGCGGGCGAACGCCGCCCGGCGGGCGATCGAGGAGTTCTCGTCGGCCAACAGCGCCGGCTGGCCTTCCGGGTGCAGCACGTACGAGGTCGGCTTGCCCAGCCGGTTGGTGCGCTCCGCGCTGGAGATCGCCCACACCCGGTTGAGGTGGTTCGCCGCTTTCCGGCGGGCTTCGCGTTCGGTGCGCAGCCGGGTGCGCTTGCGGCCGATCGCGTTGCCCCACGGGTTGTTCCCGCCCATCGGCACCGGCGCGACGTCCAGTTCGTCCACGCAGTTGCGCACCCCGTCGACGGTCAGGTCGAGGCGCACCGAGAACAGGTGCTGGTGCACCGGGGCGCCGAGACCGGGCGCGAGCTCGCTGAAGTGCGGGTCCGCGCCGTCGTACCCGGACGGGAACGGGATGCCGGTGGCCTTGGTCTCGAACTCGATGGTGCCGTCGAGGTAGAAGTACCAGTAGAACCCGTAGTCGTAGTTGCCGACGGTGCCGAAGACCGACACCACGAGCCGGCGCTGCCGCCGCGTCTGCGAGGTGCCGGTGAAGATGTCGTTGTGCTTCCACAGCACGCCGAAGTCCTCTTCGTGGATGCAGATCGCGTTGCGGATCAGCTGCGGGCGCAGGTGGTCGTCGGCCACGACGGCGTCGGCGTAGGTGATTTCGCCGAGACAGTCGCAGCCCAGCTCCAGCGAGTTCGCGAGCCGCCCGAACTGGTACTCGCCGAGGTCGAAGTAGTTCTGCCAGCCGTGCGTGGGCCCGGGATCGCCGTAGTTGACCACCATCTCCGCGACCGAGGCCCGGTAGACGACCGGCCGCCGCACGCCGCCGTCGGCATAGGACACCTGGTGCAGGGTCAGCCCCTCGCGGCCGTTGAACCCGAGTCGCAGCTGCCAGTTCTGCCACGACAGGACGCCGTCGTCGTACTGGAACGAGACGCCTTCGGGCTGGGTGATGGAGATCGGCTTGAGGTCGGTGCGCTGCGGGCCGCGGACGGCGTCGTGCAAGTAATCGCCGGACTCCTCGGGCACGTGGTCGACGTGCGTCTCCACGACCCGCAGCACCCGCCGGTTGCTCACGTCGACGTGCGCGATCACCCCGCCGACCGGATGCGCCCACGGCGGTTCGCCGGGGTGCGGCTGATGGAAGGAGAGCACGCGGTACACGCGGGCGCCGACCTCGTCGGGATAGCCGAACACCCCGGCCGACAGCGGCACCGTCCGGACCTTGCCGACATCGGCGACGCCGCGCTTGGCGACCGCGGCGAGCCACTGCTCGTCGCTCTTGACGATCTCGTCGACCAGGTCGTAATCCTCGTCCAGGCACGGGCCGAAGCCCACCTCGGCCGGGTCGAGCACCGTCCGCGAGACGACCTCTCCCGCGGTCAAGTCCACCACCACGGTGCTGAGGCCGAGCGGTTCCAGTTCGGTCACCAGCACCGACACCTCGCGCGGCAGCGGGGTCCGCCCGTCCCAGGCGAGGACGTCCTGCTTGTCCGGTTCGCGGAGCAGGACGTAGGAGAACCGGGTCGACGCGGACACGAGACCGGCTTCCTCGAGAATCCTTCGCGCGGCTTCGAGTTCGGCCGCGGAGAGCACAGCCAGCGGATGCGGGGCGGCGTTCTCGCCGTCGACGGGCGACACGGGCAAAGTTTGGGTGGACATAAGCCTTTCCTTGGTCAGAGGGAAGAAGTCAGACGGGTTCGGCAGCCGGGTCCGGAGCGCCGCGCGGCACTGTCCGGGGCGAGCGCAGGAGCCCGGCGGCGAACACGACGGGCACGATGGCCAGCAGCAGCCACACGGTCGTCGCGCTGCCTCCGGTGAGCACTCCGAAGTTGCGCACCACCTGGCTGAGGATCCCGAGCATCAGCACGGCGGAGAGGGCCGGCGCGAGCAGTGTGGTCCAGAGATTGCGTTCGGCGCGGGTGCGCCGGAAGTAGCCGATGACCGCCGCCGAGGTGAGCGTGTACAGCACCACGAGCGTCGCGACGGCCAGCCCGGACAGCCAGCTGAACAGCTGGTTGACCGGGTCCATCCCGGCCGCTGCGAAGGGCAGCACCACCACCGCGGCCAGCAGCGACTGCGCCAGCGAGGCCGCGGCCGGGGCCTGGTGCCGGTTGGTGCGCTCCAGGATCGGCGGGAACAGGCTGTGCCCCGCCATGGTGTGGAAATAGCGCGTGATCATGTTGTGGAAGGACAGGATCCCGGCGAACAGCGACGTCGAGAGCAGCACGTCGGCCGCGGTCCCCGCCCACTCCCCCAGCACGCTGTTGAGCGGCGTCACCGCGAAGGAAGCGGGGTCGGTCTGCAGCGCCGTCCGCGCCGCCTCCTGCGCCTGCCCCGCGCCGTAGAAGCAGACCAGCGTCCAGGTCAGGAACGCGAGGAACACCGCGATCAGGACGACCGCGATGTAGGTCGCGCGGGGCACGGTGCGCCGCGGGTCCTTCGCCTCGCCCGAGTAGATCGCCGTCGATTCGAATCCGAACATCGACGCGATCGCGAACATGATCGCGACTCCGGGCGCGCCGGCCAGCACCGCTTTCGGGCCGAAGCTCGCGGGAACGTCCAAAGCGGACCATCCCTTGGTGACGACCACGCCGACGGCGAACCCGGCCAACAGCAGCAATTCGAACGCCACGAGCACGGCGAGCACGCGGGCGCCGAGTTCGATCTTGCGCGAGCCGAGGAACCACACGACAGCGATCGCGCCCGCGACGCAGGCCCACCACGGCACGGAAATGCCCGCGTGCCGGGACAGCAGCCCGGACAGGCTGGCCCCGAACAGGCCGTACATCGCGATCTGGATCGCGTTGTAGGACAGCAGGGCCAGCGCGGATCCGCCGGAGCCCGCGCGACGGCCGAGCCCCGCCTTGATCACGGCGAAAAAGCCGCCGCGGGTGTCCACGTGCCGCGTGATCGTGGTGAACCCGACCGCGAACAGCACGATCACGACGCCGACGACGAGATAGGCGCCGGGTGCGCCCGCCCCGTCCCCGAGCGCCACGGCGAGCGCGGCCGCGCCCACGATGCTCGTCAGCGGCGCTTGCGCCGACAGGACGAAGAACAGGATTCCGGGAACGCCGAAAGCGTTCCGCTTGAGATCGGTCTGGTGCTGGACTTGCGCGTTCGACATTGAGCGCCTCCGCCGGGAACGGCTCGGCGGCGCCTGCGCCGGCGCCGCTGGTGTTGCCGACAACCTTCAGCGCCAGACCCAGAACTTGTCAAGTGGATAGTTTCGCGGATTCATGCACGCTGGCGATGAATCCCGCTGTCTCGCCAGGGGTATCGCGAAGACCGGTTTCGCCCCCGGCCGCCGGACTGTCCGGAATGGACAGTCGCGTCAGGAATTCGCCAGGGAGAGGTTGAACGAGTACCGCGAAGCCCGGTACACATGCCATCCGTACTCGACGACCCGGCCCGTCTCGTCGTAGGTCGTGCGCTGCATGGTCAGCAACGCGGCCCCCGGCTTCTCGTCGAGGAGTTCGGCGTCCTCGGCGGTCGCGAGGCGGGCGCCGATGTTCTGCTGCGCGGAGTGCAGGCGCAGCCCGGTCCCGCGCAGCAGCTGATACAGGCCCTTCCCCCGCAGGTCGTCGTCCGACGGGTCGATCAGGCCGTCCGGGAGGTAGTTGTTCATCACCGCGAGCGGCTCGCCGCCCGTCGAACGGATCCGCTTCAACCGGCGCACGCGCGTCAGCCCCGGGGCTTCCAGCAGCCCGGCGGCCTCCGCGTCGGCATCCTCCACGCGGTTGCACAGCACCGTCGTCTCCGGCGCTCCGCCCAGCCCGGCGAGGTCGTCGTACAGGCTGCTCAGCCGCAGCGGACGGGTGACTTTCGTGCGCACCACCTGGGTGCCGACCCCGCGCTTGCGCACCAGCAACCCCTGGTTGACCAGCGACTGGATGGCCTGGCGGACCGTGGGACGGGACAGCCGCAGCCCGGCCGCGAGGTCCAGTTCGTTCGCCAGCCGCGCGCCCGCCGGCAGGCGGCCGTCCTCGATCGCGGCGTGCAGCTGACGCGCGACCTGGAAGTACAGCGGTTCGGGGCTGGCCGGATCCACCGCGATCTCGCGCGCGGGGTCCCAAGCCGGGCTGGCGTTCATCCTCGGGAGCCTACCGACTCAGGTGCCGATGACCTAATGTCCATATGTCTTGACAAAGTCCCTCGGGGTCCTGCACTGTCAGAGGGCGGAGCCACCGCGGCAGGCAGGAGGACGCGACGATGACCACGGGGTTCGACCTCGTCACGATGGGCCGGATCGGGGTGGACGTCTACCCCGAGCAGATCGGCGTCGGGCTGGAAGACGTCACCTCGTTCGGCAAGTATCTCGGCGGCAGCGCGACCAACGTCGCGGTCGCCGCCGCCCGGTACGGCCGGGCCTCGGCGGTGATCACCAAGACCGGCGACGATCCGTTCGGCCGGTTCCTGCACCGCGCGCTCGCCGGATACGGCGTGGACGACCGGTTCGTCGGGACGTCGCCGCAACTGCCGACGCCGGTGACGTTCTGCGAGATCTTCCCGCCGGACGATTTCCCGCTCTACTTCTACCGTTTCCCGAAGGCGCCCGATCTCGACATTTCCGCCGGCGAACTCGACTTCGACGCGATCCGCGCGGCGAAGGTGTTCTGGGTGACGGTGACCGGGCTGTCGCAGGAACCGAGCCGTTCGGCGACGCTGGCGGCGCTGGAGGCCCGTGGCCGCAGGGGGATCACGGTGCTGGACCTCGACTACCGGCCGATGTTCTGGGACTCGCGCGAGCAGGCCCGGGAATGGGTCGGCAAGGCGCTCGAACACGTCACGGTCGCGGTCGGCAACCTCGACGAATGCGACACCGCGGTCGCCGTCCGCGAACCTCGGGAGGCGGCGAAAGCGTTGCGGGACAAGGGGGTCTCGCTCGCCGTGGTGAAGCAGGGCCCGAAGGGCGTGCTCGCGGTGGACGACACCGGCGAGGTCGAGGTGCCGCCGGTGCCGGTGGAGGTCGTCAACGGTCTCGGCGCGGGCGACGCGTTCGGCGGCGCGCTGGTGCATGGCCTGCTGTCCGGCTGGGACACCGCGCGGGTGATGCGGTTCGCGAACGCGGCCGGCTCGCATGTGGCGGGCCAACTGTCCTGTTCGGACGCCATGCCCACCGAAGACCAGGTACTGCGCAAGCTCGGAGGAAACGAATGAACACGGTCGAGCGGATCGTCGCCAAACGCGTGCGCGATCCCGAAGCGATCGCCGAGGCCGCTGCCGTGCGCGTGCGGGCCAAGTCGCCGTTCAACGACAAGGGCCGCACGATGATCATCGCCGCGGACCACCCCGCGCGAGGCGCGAACGCGGTCGGCTCCGACCCGCTGGCGATGGCCGATCGCGGCGAACTGCTGGAGCGGCTGTGCCTCGCGCTGGAACGCCCCGGCGTCACCGGCGTGCTCGCGACCCCGGACATCGTCGACGACCTCCTCCTGCTCGGCGCGCTGGACGGCAAGACGGTCATCGGGTCGATGAACCGCACCGGGCTGGCCGGGTCGAGCTTCGAGATCGACGACCGGTTCGCCTGCTACGACGCGGAAACCATCGCGCGCATGCGGTTCGACGGCGGCAAGACGCTCACCCGGATCTGCCTCTCCGACCCGGCGACGCCGAGCGTCCTGGAGAACACCGCGAAGGCGATCGACGCGCTCGCCGACCGGAAACTCGTCGCGATGGTCGAACCGTTCCTGTCCGAATGGGTCGACGGCCGGATCAAGAACGACCTCTCCCCCGACGCCGTGATCCGCTCGATCACCATCGCCTCCGGGCTCGGCCGCTCGTCGGCCTACACCTGGCTGAAGCTGCCGGTGGTCGCCGAGATGGAGCGGGTGCTGGCGGCCTCGACGCTGCCCGCGGTGCTGCTCGGCGGCGAGGTCAAGGACCCGGACGCGGCGTTCGCGTCCTGGCAGCAGGCGCTCGCGCTGCCGACGGTGCAGGGTCTCGTGGTCGGACGGTCGCTGCTCTATCCGCACGACGGCGACGTGGCGAAGGCGGTCGATACGGCGGTGGGGTTGCTGTGAACCGGTTCAGTCTCGAAATCACTCCCGAATCGGCCGGATGGGGCTACTCCGGCCTGCGCGTGCTGGAACTCGACGGCGCCGAGACCGTCTCCACCGGCGACGCGGAAACGCTCGTGCTCCCGCTGTCCGGCAGCTGCTCGGTGTCGGTCGACGGCGAGACGTTCGAGCTGGCCGGGCGCACCGGCGTGTTCGACGCGGTCACCGATTTCGCTTACCTGCCCAGGGATGCCGAGGCGACGATCACCGGACAGGGCAGGTTCGCGCTGCCCTCGGCGAAGACCTCGAAGCGGCTGCCCGCGCGCTACGGCCCCGCCGACGACGTGCCGACGGAACTGCGCGGCGCGGGCAACTGCAGCCGCCAGGTCAACAACTACTGCCTGCCGCACACCTTCGACGCCGACCAGCTGCTCGTGTGCGAAGTGCTTACGCCGGGCGGGAACTGGTCGTCCTATCCGCCGCACAAGCACGACGAGGCGAGCGAGGGCGAAAGCGAACTCGAGGAGATCTACTACTTCGAGGTCGCCGGCGGCGGCATGGGCTACCAGCGCGTCTACGGCACTCCCGAGCGCCCGATCGACGTCCTGGAAGAGGTCCGCACCGGCGACGTCGTGCTGATCCCGCACGGCTGGCACGGCCCGTCGATGGCCGCGCCCGGCTACGACCTCTACTACCTCAACGTGATGGCCGGTCCCGGACCCGAACGGGCCTGGCTGATCTGCGACGACCCCGCGCACGCGTGGGTCCGCCAAACCTGGGAATCCCAAGACGTCGACCCTCGGCTGCCGTTCGGAGGCGCACGATGAGGCTCACCACCGCGCAAGCCCTGGTGCGGTTCCTGGCCAACCAGTACTCCGAGCGCGACGGCGTCGAACGCCGGCTGATCCCCGGCTGTTTCGGGATCTTCGGGCACGGCAACGTCGCCGGGATCGGCCAAGCGCTGCTGCAGGCCGCCCGCACCGGCTCCGACGACCTGCCGTACTACCTCGCGCGCAACGAACAGGGCCAGGTCCACGCCGCGACCGCGTTCGCGAAAATGCGCAATCGGCTCCAGGCCTTCGCCTGCACCGCGTCCACCGGCCCCGGCTCGACGAACATGATCACCGGAGCCGCCCTCGCCACCACGAACCGGGTCCCGGTCCTGCTGCTGCCCAGCGACATGTTCGCCACCCGCGGCCCCGACCCGGTGCTGCAACAGCTGGAGGACACCCGCGGCGGCGACGTCACGGTCAACGACGCGTTCCGCCCGGTGTCGAAGTACTTCGACCGGATCACCCGGCCCGAACAGCTGATCTCCGCCGCCCTCGCCGCCATGCGCGTGCTGACCGACCCGGTCGAGACCGGCGCGGTCACGCTCGCGCTGCCGCAGGACGTCCAAGCCGAAGCCTACGACTGGCCCGAGGAGTTCTTCCGCCGCCGCGTCTGGCACATCGACCGCCCGGTGCCCGAACCGGAAGCACTCGGCCGCGCCGTGGACCTGCTGCGCGCCGCGAAGGCCCCGCTGATCGTCGCGGGCGGCGGCGTCGTGTACTCCGAGGCTTGGGAAGAACTGCGCGCGTTCGCCGCCGCCACGGGGATTCCCGTCGCCGACACGCACGCGGGCAAGGGCGCGGTCCCGTGGGACCATCCGAGCGCGGTCGGCGGCATCGGCTCCACCGGCACGTCCGCCGCCAACGCGCTCGCCGCGGAAGCCGACGTCGTGCTCGGCATCGGCACCCGCTACAGCGACTTCACCACCGCGTCCCACACCGTGTTCGGCAATCCGGGCGTGCAGTTCGTGAACCTCAACGTCGCGCGCCTCGACGCCGCGAAGCATTCCGCGGAAATGGTGCTGGCGGACGCGAAACGCGGCATCACCGCACTGCACGAAGCCCTCGCCGGATGGCAGGTCGACGACGCGTACCGGACCCGGGCGCGGCTGCTGGCCGACGAGTGGAACCGCACCGCGGACGACTGCTTCGCCGTCGGGCACCAGCCGCTGCCCGCGCAGACCGAGATCCTCGGCGCGCTCAACAGCGAACTGGACGACCGCGACGTGGTCATCAACGCCGCCGGATCGATGCCGGGCGACCTGCAGATGCTCTGGCGGGCCCGGGATCCGAAGGCCTACCACGTCGAATACGCCTACTCGTGCATGGGCTACGAGGTCGCCGCGGGCGTCGGCGCGAAAATGGCCGCGCCCGACCGGGAAGTGGTCGTGCTCGTCGGCGACGGCTCGTACCTGATGATGGCGCAGGAAATCGTCACGATGGTCGCCGAAGGGCTCAAGGTGATCATCGTGCTCGTGCAGAACCACGGGTTCGCCTCGATCGGATCGCTGTCGGAATCCCTTGGCTCACAACGATTCGGCACTTCCTACCGGTACCGTGCCGACAACGGCCTGCTGGAGGGCGGGGTACTGCCCGTGGACCTCGCCGCCAACGCCGCCAGCCTCGGCGCGACCGTGCTCCGAGCGTCCACTGTGGACGAGTTCCGAGCCGCGGTGAAACAGGCCAAGGCGAACTCCACGACCACCGTTGTGCACGTCGAAACCGACCTGCACGGCCCCAACCCGCCCGGATCGGCGTGGTGGGACGTGCCGGTCAGCGAAGTGTCCGACCTGGACTCCACCCGAGCGGCGCGCGAAACCTACGCCGACGTCAAACGCAAACAGCGCCCGTACCTCTGACCGACCTCTCGACGAGGAGCGAAGTGAACACCATCGAACACTGGATCAACGGCGTCTCGACCCCCGCCGGTTCCACCCGCACCGCACCGGTCTACGACCCCGCCACCGGCAAGCAGCAGTCCGCCGTCCTGCTCGCCGAATCGGCCGACGTGGACACCGCCGTCGCCGCCGCCGCGAAGGCCGCCGAGTCCTGGAGCGAATCCTCGCTCACCCAGCGCACCCGGATCCTCTTCGCCTTCCGCGAACTGCTGGTCAAGCACGAGGACGAACTCGCCCGCGTCATCTCCAGCGAACACGGCAAGGTCGTCGACGACGCGCGCGGGGAGATCGTGCGCGGCCGCGAGGTCGTCGAATACGCCTGCGGCATCGCCGACGCGCTCAAGGGCAGCTTCTCCGACCAGGTCTCCCGCGGCGTCGACGTGCACGACTTCCGCCAGCCGCTCGGCGTCGTCGCGGGCATCACCCCGTTCAACTTCCCGATCATGGTGCCGCTCTGGATGCACCCGGTCGCCATCGCCGCGGGCAACACCTTCGTGCTCAAGCCCAGCGAACGCGACCCGTCCGCGTCCAACCTGGTCGCGCAGCTCTACGCCGAAGCCGGCCTGCCCGACGGCGTGTTCAACGTCGTGCACGGCGACAAAGTCGCGGTCGACGCCCTGCTGGACCACCCGGACGTGTCCGCGGTGTCGTTCGTCGGCTCCACGCCGATCGCCAAGTACGTGCACGAGCGCGGCACCGCGACCGGCAAACGCGTCCAAGCCCTCGGCGGCGCGAAGAACCACGCCGTCGTGCTGCCCGACGCCGACCTCGAATACGCCGCCAACCACCTCACCGCCGCCGCGTTCGGCTCCGCCGGACAGCGGTGCATGGCGATCTCCGTCGCGGTCGCGGTCGGCGACGCAGGCGACCGGCTGATCGGCGTGCTGGAACGCAAGGCCCGCGAGGTCAAGGTCGGCCCCGGCTCCGACGCCACGAACGACATGGGCCCGGTCGTCACCGCCGCCGCGCGGGACCGCGTGGTCGACGCCGTCGCCCGCGGCGCCGAAGAAGGCGCGACCGTGGTGGTCGACGGACGCGGCCGCTCGGTCGACGGACACGAGGAAGGCTTCTTCGTCGGACCGTCCCTTTTGGACCACGTGACCACCGAAATGCAGGCCTACCGCGAGGAAATCTTCGGCCCTGTGCTCGCGGTCGTCCGAGTGTCCACGGTGGACGAGGCGATCGCGCTCATCAACGCCAACCCGTACGGCAACGGCACCGCCATCTTCACCGGCAGCGGCGAAGCGGCCCGCCGCTTCCAGCGCGGCGTGCATGTCGGCATGATCGGCGTCAACGTGCCCATTCCGGTCCCGATGTCGTACTACTCGTTCGGCGGCTGGAAGGACTCCCTCATCGGCGACAGCCCGATCCACGGCCCGGCCGGAGTGCGGTTCTACACGCGCGCCAAGGTAGTCACCACGCGGTGGCCGGAGACCGAGGCGCACGGGGCGGCGTTCAACTTCCCGACTGCTAACTGAACCACGACGAAGGGGCGCACCCGGCCGGGCGTGCCCCCTTCACTGAGGTTTTCTCGTCAATGCCAGGGACTTAAGCTGGGCGGCTTCGGCCTGCGGACTGTCCGCACAGGACACCAAACCCGCCGAAATGCCCGACTGATATCCGTCTGACCGTATCCGTGAGTCCGTGAGGGGCCCCTTGAGGGAATCAGATTCCCTCAAGGGGTCCCTCACAGACCGCACACCGCGCTTCCGCCCGACCGGCCCGCCTGCCGACAGCCAGCCCAGCCTTCCCGACCCGGGCAGACGCGCTCCCCACGCACCCGCAGGGCCGCCTTAAGTCCCTGGCACTGGAGGTTTTCGCGTACGTGAGGGGAACCCTGAGGAACTCTGCTTGGGTTCTAGTGGTGGTTGCAACGCCTGAGTTGTGCAGGGGTTGCAGTGGTCGTGGTCGGGCGTGGTCGGGCTCCGCGGGGCCGGGTGAGGCTGGCGGCGGAACGCCGCCGCTATTTTGATCTTGTGGCGGAGGGCGTGGGCACGGTCGAGGCGTGCCGCAGGGTCGGGGTCGACCGCAGGACCGGGCACTATTGGCGGCACGGGAGGCCGAGCCGGGCGGGCGCGACCGCGCGTCCGGCCGCGCGGCCCGGGCCGGACTCGGGCCGGTTCCTGAGCGCGGGCGAGCGGATCGCGATCGCGGACGGGCTGGCGGCGGGCCGCTCGCGGCGGGCGATCGCGGCCGAGCTGGGCCGCAGCCCGTCCACGATCAGCCGGGAGATCGCCCGCAACGCCCGCCCCTGCGGCGAATACCGGCCCCACGCCGCCCACGACCTCGCCCGGGCACGGCGCCCGCGACCGAAAACAGGCAAGATCGCGGCCTGCCCCGAACTGCGGGACCGGGTGCAGGCGATGCTGACCGACAAATTCAGCCCGGAGCAGATCGCCGCCCGGCTGCGCCGCGACCACCCCGACCGGCCGGAGCTGCACGTGACCCACGAAACGATCTACCAGGCCCTCTACGTCCAAGGCCGCGGCGAACTGCGCCGCGAGCTGGCCCGCGCCCTGCGCACCGGCCGCACCATGCGCAAACCCCGCGCCAGCGGCGAACAACGCCGGCCCCGCTTCGCCGAACCCATGGTCATGATCAGCGACCGGCCCGCCGAAGCCGCCGACCGCGCCGTCCCCGGCCACTGGGAAGGCGACCTGATCATCGGCAAGGACAACGCTTCCGCCATCGCCACCCTCGTCGACCGCTCCACCCGCTACACCCTGCTCGTCGCGCTGCCCGACGGCCGCGGCGCCGACGCCGTCCGCGACGCCCTCGCCGCCGTCGCCGCGACCCTGCCCGCGCACCTGCGACGATCCCTGACCTGGGACCAGGGCAGCGAAATGGGCCGCCACCACGAATTCACCGTCGCCACCGGCATCCCCGTCTACTTCTGCGACCCCCACAGCCCCTGGCAACGCGGCAGCAACGAAAACACCAACGGCCTGCTGCGCCAGTACTTCCCCAAAAGCACCGACCTCTCAGTCCACACCCCCGAACACCTCGCCGCCGTCGCCGCACAACTCAACCGCCGACCCCGCAAAACACTCAACTGGGACACCCCAGCCGAACGCCTCGCTACACTCCTCGCCGAAACCAGTTGAACCACCCGCGTTGCAACAACCCCTCGAATCCACCCTGATTCCGTCAGGGTTCCCCTCACGTACGCCGGCACCAGCCCAACCGCGCCCCTCGGCCAGAAGCAGCTTCACCCCCACCGCACTACTGAGAAAACCGCACTGTAGCCCTAAAGCTTCCCGCCCCCAAAATGCTTCTCCACCAACCCGACAGCCTTCTCCCGCTGCCGCACCGAAATCTCCTCCGCCCGTTCCTCCCAGCCGAACACACACGACGACACCACCCCGTCGAACCCGACATCGGCGAGCGCGGCGAAAACCTCGTCAAAATCGACCTCGCCCCGCCCGATCTCGGCATGCTGATGGACCCGGACAGTCGAACCCGGCGGATTCACGATGTACCGCAGCCCGTTCGACGCAGTGTGGTCCAGGGTGTCAGCAAGGTGCACGTAAGTGACCTTGTCCCCAGCGTCAGCGATGATCCCCGCCGCATCGTTGCCCTGATGGAACGTGTGCGGCGTGCAATAGAGGAACGAGATCCACTCCCGATTGAGCCCCCGCACGAGCCGCACCGCGGCATGGCCGTCCTCGATGAAGTCGTCCGGATGCGGTTCCAGCACCAGCTTCACGCCCTCGCGCTCGAACACCGGGATCAGCTCGTCCATCGAGCGCAGGAACTGGCTCTCGGCGAACTCGGCGGCCTCCGGGCGGCCGTTGAACTCCGAGTTCATCGTGTCCACCCCCAGGTCGACCGCGATCTGGATCGCCCGCTTCCACGCGCGCACCGCGGCTTGGCGTTCCTCCTCCCCCGGGCCGGACCAGCGCAGCACGGGCAGCACCGACGCGATGCCCACCCCGGCGTCGGCGGCGCGCTTGCGCAGTTTCGCCACCGTGGCGTCGTCGGCGCGCGGGTGGCCGAAGAACGGGATGAAGTCGGCTTTCGGGGACAGTTCGAGCCACGAGTAGCCCAGGCGCGCCACCACGTCCGGCAGGTCGAGCACGGAATGGGTGGCGTAGAACATCTGCGGGTCGAGAGCGAGTTTCACGGTTTCCTCCGGAGAACAGGCGGGGCGGCCGGGAAAGTGCCCCGGCCGCCCCGCGCGTGGATCGGCTTCACAAGTCGCGAGCGGCGGCGTGCAGGTTTTTCGCCGCGAGCGCGAGCCCTTCGGTCTGCGAGTAGGCGGCGTCCTCGTGTTCGATGTTCACCGCGATCCCCGGATCGACCTCCTGCAGCGCACGCAGGAACCCGGTCCAGTAGCCCGTGTCGTGCCCGAGGCCGACCGCGACGAACTTCCACGCCGGGTCCTGCGGCCAGGCCGAGCACCAGTAGCCGATCCCGGTCGGGACCTTTCCTTCCTGCGCGGCGGGCACCCGGGTGAACGACGTGTCCAGCACGCCGCGGACGTCCGCCCCGGGGCAGAGCGTCACGTCCTTCGCCGCGGCGTGGAACACCAGCGGGCCCAGCCACCGGATGCAGGCGAGCACGTCCATGCCCTGCCACATCAGGTGCGACGGGTCCAGTTCCGCGCCGAGGTTCGTCGCGCCGGTCTCGTCGACCAGCCGCTTGAGCGTCACCGGCGAGAACGCCAGGTTGTGCGGATGCATCTCAATCGCCACCCGCACGCCGTTTTCCCGGGCCAGCGCGTCGATCTCGTTCCAGAACTCCGCCGCGACGTCCCACTGGTAGTCCAGCACGTCCAGGTACACGCCGTCCCACGGGTTCACCACCCACGACGGGTATTTCGCGTCCGGGTCCGAGCCGGGAGTGCCGGACATGGTCACGACGTGCCGCACGCCGAGCAGCCCGGCCAGCCGGATGCTGCGGCGCAGGTCCTCGGCGTGTTTCGGCCCGACGCCCGGGAGCGGGTTGAGCGGATTCCCGTTGCAGTTCAACGCTGTCAGCTCGATGCCGCGCTCCGCGAACGCCGCCAGGTACTCGCGGCGCGCCGAGGCCGAGGACAGCAGCAGGTCGACCGGGCAGTGCGGGGCCGGGAGGAATCCGCCGCTGTTCACCTCCGCCGAGGTCAATCCGTTGGCCCGCAGCACGTCGAGCGCCTCGGCCAGGGTGTGGTCGTGCAGGCAAGCGGTGTAGGCGCCCAGCTTCACCGCTCGTCCCCGGCGTAGAAGGCGGGCCGGTCCTTCATCGTCACCCCGACCACCCGGCCGGTGTGCAGGGCCTCCACCGTCGCGTCGGTGATCACCGTCGCGGCGTAACCGTCCCAAGAGGACGGTCCGGCCGGTTCGCGGCCGGCCGCGAGCGTGTCGATCCATTCCTGGAATTCGACGTCGAACGCCGCGGCGAACCGCTGCTTCCAGTCCTGGAGCACCGCCACCCGGCTCGACCCGGCGGTGCGCACGGCGGGACTCGCCGGATCGGGCAGCCGGACCAGCCCGGTCTCGCCCACCGTCTCGCACTGGATGTCGTAGCCGTACTGGCAGTTCACGAACACCTCGAGGTCGATCCGCACCCCGGCCGCGGTCTCGAACAGCATGATCTGCGGGTCCCGCAGGTGCGGGAACCGGTTCCCCGTCGACCGCGGCGTGAGCACCTGCGCGGACACGATCTCGTCGGACAGCAGCCAGCGCAGCACGTCGATCTCGTGCACGGCGGTGTCCTGCGCGGCCATCTCCGAGTGGTAGCTCTCCGGCACCGTCGCGTTGCGGTGCGCGCAGTGCACCATCAGCGGCGTGCCGATCTCGCCCGCGTCCAGCACGCGTTTCATCTCGCGGTACCCCGCGTCGTAGCGGCGCATGAACCCGACCTGCACGAGCCGGCGGCCGAAGGCCTGCTCGGCCTCGACGATCCGCAGGCAGTCCTCCGCCGTGGTGGCCAGCGGCTTCTCGCAGAACACCGGCTTCCCCGCGGCGATCGCCGCCAGGACGTGCTCCGCGTGCGTCGGCCCCCACGACGTGACGACCACAGCGTCCACATCGGACTGTCCGATCAGGTCAGCTCCGTCGGCCGCTGCCCGGGCACCGACCGCCTCGGCGACCCGCGCAGCCCGTTCGGCGTCGAGGTCGGCCACGGCGACCACCTCGGCTCCGGCGACCACGTCGGTCAGCCGCCGGACGTGGTCCTGCCCGATCATCCCGGCCCCGATCACTCCCACGCGTACGGTCACGGCGGGTTCTCCCTTCACCTCTTCAGTATTCGGCTGTCTTCACAGCCAGGACAGGCACCTCCGCGCCGAGCAGCAGCCGCTGCGCGACGCTGCCGAGCACGAGCTTCCCCACCGGCGAACGCCGTTTCATCCCGATCACCAGCAGGTCGACCTCGCCGGCCCGCTCGGCCAGCAGGTCGAGCACGTGCTCGGCGACGTCCACGCCGGGGCGGCGGTCCAGCACCTCCGCCGCGGCCGGCGCGTCCAGCGGGGTCAGCCGCAGGTTCGCCACCAGCAGCTTCGTCCCGCGCAGCTCGGCTTCCTCGATCCCGCGAGCGAGCGCGAGATCCCCTTCCCGCGAGTCAGTGACCGCGGCGAGCACCGCCATCGTTCAGCCCTCCTTCGCGGCCAGCGCGGGCGCGCCGAACCGTTGGTGCAGCTCGGTTTCCAGTGCTTCCAGCGAGCGGCCGCGGGTCTCCGGGACGACCTTCGCCACGAAGGCGATCGCGGCCAGCCCGAGCAGCACGAACAGGAAGAACGTCATGGAGATGTGCAGCGCGTCGACCAGGATCGGGAACGTCAGGCCGATCGCGAAGTTCGTCAGCCACAGCACCAGGCTCGCGATCCCCATGCCGAGCCCGCGCAGCTTCAGCGGGAAGATCTCCGACAGCATCAGCCAGGTGACCGGCGAGATCGCGCCCTGCTGGAACGCCAGGAACGTGATGGTCAGCGCGAGCACCACGAACGCCCGGCCCTGCCCGGCGGGCAGCAGCAGGGAGAACAGCCCGATCAGCAGCAGCGCCGACGTCGTGCCGATCTGCCCGGCGATCAGCATCGGACGGCGGTTCACCTTGCCCAGCAGGTAGATCCCGGCGAAGGTCGCCAGCACCGAGATCACCCCGTTGGCGATGTTCGCGGTCAGCGCGCTGTTCGCGGAGAACCCGGCGTCGGTGAGGATCTGCGTGCCGTAGTACATGATCGAGTTGACCCCGGTCACCTGCTGCACGACCCCGATCCCGATGCCGACGAGCACCAGCCGCCGGATCCACGGCGTGGCGAGGTCGCGCAGCCCGCCGGTCTGGGACTTCTTGTCCTCCAGCGCGAGCCGGCGCACCTCGTCGAGTTCGGCCGTCGCGCGCTGCTCCGAGCGCACCTGCTTCAGCACCGCCAGCGCGTCGGCGAACCGGTCCTTCGACACCAGCCAGCGCGGGCTTTCCGGCATCACCAGCATGCCGAACCACAGCACCACCGCGGGCAGGGTCGCGATCACCAGCATCCAGCGCCACACGCCGTTGCTCTCGCCGAACGCGTTGCCGATGAACGCGTTGAAGGTGAACGCGAGCAGCTGGCCGGACACGATCATCAGCTCGTTCTGGGTGACGAGCCTGCCTCGCCGTTCCGCAGGCGACACTTCGGCGAGATAGGTCGGCACGGTCACCGACGCGCCGCCGACGGCCAGGCCCAGCACGAACCGGCTGAGCACCATCACGGCGGTGACCGGGGCGAGCGTGCAGCCCAGCGTGCCGATCAGGAAGATCGCGGCCAGCACCAGGATCGTGCGCCGCCGTCCCCGCCGGTCGGCCAGCCGCCCGCCGAGGATCGCGCCGAGCGCGGCTCCCAGCAGCAGCGAACTCGTGACCAGCCCTTCGGTGAACGGGGACAGGCCGAGGTCGGCCTTCATGTACGGCAGCGCGCCGTTGATGACCCCGGTGTCGTAGCCGAACAGCAGGCCGCCGAACGTCGCGATGACGGTGACCAGCCGCAGCCGGCGGGAATGCGGGCCCTTCTCCTCAAGCGGTACGGCCGGTGGCGTCGTTGCCCGGACGTGACTCATGCGGTTGCTCCCGGTTCGGTGCGCCAGACCCCACTGGCGCGTGAGTTTCCCCGTGGTTCCCCGGATCGTGTTCAGCCCAGGCGCGGCCGGGCGGTGCCGGCCAGTCCCTGCGCGGCGAGATATTCGCGGGTGCGCACCGCGATCGGCAGCGGGACCTCGGCCGCGCACGGGTAGAGATCCTGTTCCACGATCACGAACAGCTCCGCGTCCAAAGCGGACAGTGCCTCGACGACGGACGCCGGGTCCGGCACGCCCGCGGGCGGCTCGACGCACACGCCTCGTTTGACCGCTTCGCCGAACGACAGCCCTTCGGCGGCCACCTGCGCGAGCACGTCCGCGTCCATCTGCTTGATGTGCACGTAGCCGATGCGTTCGGCGAACCGGCGGATCAGGTCGAGGTTGTCGCCGCCGCCGTAGGCGACGTGCCCGGTGTCCAGGCACAGGTTGGCGTACCGGGAATCGGTCTCGTTCAGGAACCGCTCGATCTCCGGCTGGGTCTGGATGTGGCTGTCCGCGTGCGGATGCAGGACCAGCCGCACGCCGTACTCGTCCAGCAGGATGCGGCCGAGTTCGTTCGCGCGCCCGCCGAGCGAGTTCCACTGCTCCGCGGTGAGCCGCGGTTCTTCGGTGTACGCGCCGGTCTTCTCGTCGCGGTACATCGGCGGGATGAACACGAGATGGTGCGCGCCCGCGGCGGCGGTCAGCTCCGCGACCCGGCGGGCCGTAGCGACCGTCTCGGCCCACTTTTCCGGGCGGTGCAACGCGCCGAACGTGGTGCCGCCGGAGACCTGCAGGCCCCGGGCGGCGGCCTCGTCGGCCAGTTGCCGCGGGTCGGTGGGCAGGTAGCCGTACGGGCCGAGTTCGAACCACCGGTACCCGGCGCTCGCGAGCTCGTCGAGGAAGCGGGTCCAAGGCACCTGCTGCTCGTCTTCGGGGAACCACACGCCCCACGAGTCGGGCGCCGACCCGAGGCACAGGTTCCCGGCGGTGATGCGGGACATCGTCGTCACTTGCGGTCCTCCCGGACGTCGGAGGGAATCTGTCTAGCGCGCTCTACTAGCGCGCTCTAGTGCGAAGAACTATGCTGGCTGTCACACCCGGGTGTCAAGGGCGGGCGGGAAAGCCTGGAAGAATCGCCGGGAACGCCGACGAGAGGAGCGCACGTGCCCGACCGAGTGCCGCCCGGCCCCGCGGACGGCGCGGAACCCGCGGGCAAGCCGCGGCGCCCGACGATGGTCGACGTCGCCGCCAAGGCCGGCGTCTCCCGCGCGCTCGTCTCGCTCGTCTTCCGCGACCAGCCCGGAGCCAGCGAGGCCACCCGGCAGCGGGTGCTGCGCGCCGCCGACGAACTCGGCTACCACCCGGACAACGCGGCGCGGCTGCTCGCCCGGGGCCGCAGCCGCACGCTGGGCGTCGTGCTCACCGTGCACCAGCCGTTCGACGCGGACCTGGTCGAGGGCATCTACCCGGAGGCCGAACGCCTGGGCTATGACGTGCTGCTCTCCGCCAGCGCCCCCGGACGGGACGAAGCCAAGGCGGTGGAAGCCCTGCTGAGCCACCGCTGCGAGGCGGTGATCCTGCTCGGCCCCACGTCCCCGCAGGCCTACCTCGCCGAACTCGGCCGGCGCACGGTCGCGGTGTCAGTCAGCCGGCGCGTCCCCGGCGCACACCTGGACAGCGTCCACACCGCCGACACGGTCGGGGTCCGCCAAGCCATCGACTACCTGGCCGAACTGGGCCACCGCGAAATCGTCCACGTCGACGGCGGCAAGGGCCCGGGAGCCTCGGACCGCCGCCGCGCCTACCGCGGCGCGATGCGCAAGCACAAACTGCCCGCCCGCGTCCTGCCCGGCGAGTACACCGAAGACGCCGGAATGGCCGCCGCCCGGCAGCTGCTGGACGAAGACCGCCTGCCTACCGCGATCCTGGCCGGCAACGACCGCTGCGCCGCGGGCCTGCTGCACGCCTTCGCCCGCGCCGGACTCGACGTGCCCAAAGACCTGTCCGTGGTCGGCTACGACGACAGCCATCTGTCGCACCTGTCGCACTTCGACCTCACCACCGTCCGCCAGGATGCGAACCGGATCGCCGAACAGGCCGTCCGTCAGGCGGTCGCCCGGCTCGAGGACGAAACCGTCGCGCCAGCCGAGACAGTCCTCGACCCGAAACTGGTCGTCCGCGGCACCACCGGTCCGCCGCCGCGCCGCTGACGACGGCTCACCGCGGCCGATCGGACAACTCGCGCGCAGTCTCCGCCGCGGCCTCCGCGAAGTTCTTCGCGGCTTGCGGCGCGTCCGCGGAACAGGCGACCGCGACCGTGCAGTCCGGAAGATCCGAGATCGGCACGAACCGCACTCCCGGACGCGCGTAGAACTGGCTCGCCGAAGCGGGCACGATCGACAAGCCCCGCCCCAACGCGACGGCCTGGAGCTCCGCTTCGAACGTGGCGGCTTCGCAGGCCACCACAGGGGATTCGCCGCGCAGGCCGGTCAGGATCCAGGAATCCCGCCACTGCCCGTCGCCGGGAGCGGCGACGATCGGCTCGCTCAGCAGGCGGGCCACGCCGACCTCCGGCTGTCCGGCGATCGGGTGTCCTTCCGGGACGCACGCGACGCATTTTTCGCGACGCAGGATTCGCTCGCGCAGGTCGGGCAAATCCAGCGGCGGCCGGACGATCGCGACGTCGGTTTCGCCGGTGTCGAGCCCGCACCGGGGCGCGGAGAAGTCGTACTCCACCAGTTCGACGTCCAAGTCCGGATACCGGCCCGCGAACGCCCGCATGATCGCCGGGACCAGGTCGACGACCGCGCCGATGAGGTACCCGACGCGCAGCGTGCCGACCTCGCCGACCGCCATCCGGCGCGCCAGGACGGCCGCCTGGTCGAACCGGGCCAGCACCGCCCGCGCCTCGGCCAGGAACGTCTCCCCCGCCGAGGTGAGGGCGGTCGCGCGGGTCGTGCGCGCGAACAGGCGGAAGCCCAGCTGCCCTTCGAGCTGGCGGATCGCGTAGCTCAGCGACGGCTGGGAGATCAGCAGCGCCTCGGCCGCCCTCGTGAAGTTCGCCGCCTCGGCCACGGCGACGAACGCGCGCAGATGCCGCAACTCCACATTCATAGAGAGCATCTATGAAGTCTACTCAATTCCGTCTTTCCGCCGGACCGCCTCGCGTTCTTACGCTCGGGTGGACATCCACCGCGCTGCCAAGGAGAAACCGTGACGAGCACGCTGACGGACACGCCCGACCTGCACCTCCTCGGGCGGGAGGCCCTCCTGCACGAGCCGGCCGGCGGCGACCCGGAGAAGCTGACCCTGGTCCGCGCCCAGGGCTCGCTGGTGTGGGACGACCGCGGCAACGAGTACCTCGACTGCACCGCGCAGGCCTGGTCGAACAACCTCGGCGCCGGCGACGAGCGCGTCGTCGAGGCCGCGATCGCGCAGACTCGCGAGCTCACCCACGCCCGCCCCACTTTCCACACGCCGGCACTGCTCGAGCTGGCCGCGCTGATGGTGTCGATCGCCCCCGGCGACCTCAACCGGGTCGGGTTCACCCTGCACGGGTCGATGGCGGTGGAGATGGCGCTGAAACTCGCCCTGCGCAACCGCCCGGACGCCGAGCACGTCGCGGTGCTGCACGACGGGTACCACGGACGGTCGATCGCCACCATGGCCGCCAGCTGGCCGCATCCGGGCAACGCGTTCGCCCGGCTGCAGCCCCGGTTCCTGCGGCTGCCCCGGCCGGACCTGTTCCGCCCCCGGCTCGGCCGGACCGCCGAAGAGGACACCGAACTGACGCTCGCGATCGTCCGCGACATCCTGGAGAAGGGCGCCGAAGGGTCGGTCGCCGCCCTGATCTACGAACCGATCCAGGGCAACGGCGGGCACAACGAGTTCTCCGCGAGCTGGCACCGGGGCATCCGCGAGCTCTGCGACGAATTCGGGATGCTGCTGATCATCGACGAGGTGCAGACCGGATTCGGCCGGACCGGGCGGATGTGGGCGAGCGAGCATTACGGCCTCGACCCCGACATCCTCGTGTTCGGCAAGGGCGTCGGCGGCGGCTTCCCGCTCGCCGGGGTCCTCGCCAAGCACGAGCACGCGAAGTTCCTCGCCGGCGACGACCAGCTCACCTTCGGCCAGTTCCCCGTTTCGATCGCCGCCGGGCTCGCGACGGTCAAAGCGATCATCGAGGACGACCTGCCCGCCCGCGCGGCCGAGCACGGTGCCTATGCGACCGAGCGGCTGCGGGAGATGCAGACACGCCACCCGCTGATCGGCGACGTCCGCTCCCCCGGCCTGATGGTGTCGATCGATTTGGTCCGCGACCGGGCGACGAAGGAACCGGCGCCCGCCGAAGCGCACGAGGTTTTCCTTCGGGCGCAACGCAAGGGAGTGATCTTCGGGGAAAGCCGCTACGCGAACCTGGGCAGCCTGATCAAGATCAAGCCGCCGCTCGACATCAGCCGGGACCAGCTTTCGCACGCTCTCGACGTCCTGGACGACGTGCTGGGCGACGTCGAACGCGACTACGGGACCGGCGTCCGGTGAACGCGCCGGAGCACCCGGGCGCCACCCGGGCCCGCGCCGCACGGGTTTCCGACGACGACGATCTCGCCACGCTCGGCTACCGGCCGCAGCTGCGCCGGACCATGAGCTCGTTCACCGCGTTCGCGCTCGCGTTCTCGATGGTGTCGATCAACACCGGCATCATCACCCTGTTCACCGACCCGTACCAGTACCTCGGCGGTTCGGCGGTCTTCCTGTGGCTGCCGGTGCTGCTGCTGGTCCTCACCCTGGTCGCGGTGTACGCGCACCTGGCCGGGCGGATCCCCATCACCGGCTACGCCTACCAATGGTCGAGCCGGCTGGTCGGGCCGAACTTCGGCTGGTTCACCGGCTGGATCGCGCTGGTCTCGTTCCTCGCCGGCACCGCCGGGACGGCCGCCGCGGTCGGCACCGTGTTCGCGCCGGAGATCTGGACGGACCCGACACCGCGCCAGGTGCAAGCGCTGTCCATCGGCTGCACCGTCGTGGTCGCCGGGCTGAACATCATCGGGGTCAAGGTCGCTACGCGGATCAACAACATCGGCGCGTCCATCGAACTGATCGGCACCGTCGTCCTCGGCATCGTGCTGGTCGCCGGGCTGCTCGTGTTCTTCGGGCACACCGAAGGCCCCCGGATCCTGACCGACACCCACCCGCTGAGCGGAGGCGCGGCGACCCTCACCGGCATCTCGCTGGCGGCCCTGCTCCCGGTCTACGTGCTCCTCGGCTGGGAAGGAGCCGCCGACCTCGCGGAGGAAACACTCGACCCGCGCCGCGCCGCCCCGCGCGCGATGTTCCGGGCCGTGCTCGTGTCCGGCGTCATCGGTTTCCTGATCTTCGCGCTCCTGGGCATGGCTCTGCCCGCCGACCCCGCGACTTTCTTCGCCAGCGCGGAAAACCCGGTGCTGCGCTTGCTCGCCGTGCATCTCGGGCCGTTCGCCCGGGCGATGATGATCGTGGTCGCCTTCGCCTCGATCTTCGCCTGCCTGATCGCCAACATGGCGGTCGCGACCCGGATGACCTTCGCGCTGTCCCGCGACAACATGCTGCCCGCGTCCCGGGGCCTGCAGAAGGTCGGCAGCCGGAGCCGCGCCCCGGTCCGGGCGATCGTCTTCGTCGCCGCGGTCGCGATCGGGCTCAACCTGCTCAACGGCGGCATCGTCGGCCAGATCTACGCCATGGTCGGCCTGACCTACTACCTGGTCTACGGCCTGACCCTGACCGCGACCGCCATCGCCGCCCGCCGAGGCCGCATCCCCGCCGCCCGACCCGGCGTCTTCGACCTCGGCCGCTGGCTGAACCCCGTCGTCGTGCTCGGCCTGCTCTGGTGCGCCGCCGTGGTCGCCGCCCTGACGGTGCCTGCGGAGAACCGGCAGAACGCGGTCACTGCCGCGGTCGTGCTGGGGGTCGGGTTCCTGTGGTGGGTCGCGGTGCTGCGTCGTCGGCTGAACAACGGGACGGCGGGGCCGCCCAATCCAGAACAGGCCACGGCGGAATCTCCGTGACCGGAGCCTTCGGCCTCTGGTGCGCCGCCGTCGTCGCCGCACTGACCGTGCCCGCGGAGAACCAGCAGAACGCGGTCACCGCGGCAGTCGTGCTCGGGGTCGGGTTCCTGTGGTGGGTCGTGGTGCTGCGCCGTCGGCTCAACAACGGGACGGCGGGGCCGCCCAATCCAGAACACGCCCCGCCGGAACCTCCGTGATCAGCCGAATCGCCCGCCAGACAGTTGGCGGGCGATTCGCGTCAGCAGACCGTGGTCGTCACTGCTTCTTCCGAACGAGAAAGAAACTGAACACAATCACCGGCAACGTGAGCGCCGCGGCGAACGCGTTCAGTCCGCCGAACCCGATCACGGCCATCAGCGGTCCCGCCAGCCCGGCGCCGAGCGCGGCGACGACGTTCATCGAGGTGTCGGCGGTGCCTTGCACGAGGGGCCGCAGGTCCGCGGGCGTCGCCTCGTTGAGCATCGCGGAACCGGCGACGAGGGCGAAGGACCAGCCGAGGCCGAGCAGGAACAGGCTCGCCATCGTCAAGGGGATCGCGCCGTGGCCGAGGATCGACGCCAGTGCGGACAGGATGAAAACCGCCTGCCCGGCAAGCGCGACCGGCAGGGTTCCGGCCTTGTCGGTGAGCCAGCCGACCAGCGGCGAGAACGCGTACATCCCCAGCAGGTGGCCGCTGATGGTGATGCCGACGATCGTGAGCGCCGCCCCGTCCCGGCTCATGCTGACCGGCGTCATCGTCATGACCGCGCCCATGACGGTGTTGCCCACGACGATCGTCAGGAACGCGAACGCGGCGCGCGGGCTGCGGCGCAGGTGACGCCGGACCGATTTCAGCGTGCTCGCGAACGATTCCCGCGGCGAATCCGCGTCCGTCTGCTGGCCCGCGTCGTCGGCTTGTCGTTGCCGCGCAAGCAGAAGCGGGTCCGGACGCAGCCACAGCCACAGCAGCACGGCACCGACGAGCAGACAGGCCGTCGCAAGCAGAAACGCTCCGGTCAGCCGGGGAAGATGCAACGCGGCTGCGATCCCGGCGCCGGGATCGGCGAGATTCGGGCCCAGCACCGACCCGATCGTCGTCGACCACACCACGATCGACAACGCCCTCGCCCGGCGGTGCGGCACTGCCAGATCCGCTGCCGCGTAACGGCTCTGCTGGTTGGTCGCGCTGCCGATCCCGAACAGCAGCATTCCCGCGACGAGCAACGGCACCGACATCAGCACCGCCGCCGCCACGAGCACCAGTCCGCCGAACCCCGCCAAGAGCCATCCGGTGCTCAGCGCTGCCCGTCGCCCCCGCCGGTGCGCGAGAAAGGCCAGCGGCACTCCGGCCAGGGCAGCGCCCGCGGTCGTGGCGGTCCGGGCCAGTCCGGCGTAGGTTTCGCTCTGCGCAACGGATTCCGCCAGCAGCGGGCCGAGCGACGCCGACACCCCGACGCCCACCCCGCCGACGATCTGCGCCGCGGCCAGCAGCCAGACGGTACGCCGTTGCACCGCGCGCGTGCGGGGCTCGGCCTGCCAGGACGCCACTGATGTTTCCGGTGCGGCGGACACGCGCTTCCTCTCGACAGGCAATTCAGGCAGGCGCCCGCCGGAAACGAGCAGGGACGGTGCGCGAACGGATTTCCGCCAGCGGCGAAAACCGCCGAATTGCGCTGTGCTCTCCCCCAGTGATCCCGGTCGGGCCCGGGTGCCTACCTTAGAGGCGGCCGGCGCCGTCCGGTAGCCGCTGCGCACGAATGCGGTTATATTCACTGGTTATAGCCAGGAGAGAGCACCATGAACATCGAGACCCTGCGGTACGCCCAGGCGGTGTCCCAGACCAGGTCGTTCAGCGCGGCCGCCCGCGCCTACGGCGTGACCCAGCCCGCGCTGTCCAACGGCGTCGCCCGGCTGGAGGAGGAACTCGGGGTCCGGCTGTTCGACCGCTCGCCGCGCGGCGTCAAGCCGACCGCGCACGGCGCTCGTCTGCTGCCGATGATCGACCACGCCCTGGACACCCTCGACGCGGTCGCCACCGAGGCCCGCCGGCTGGCCGCGCCCCCGGCGGGCACCATCCGCGTCGGGGTCTCGCCGCTGATCGGAGCCGACCTGGTCGCCCGCGCGTTCGACGCGGCCCGCGCGCTGGCCCAGCCGAGCGCGCTGGTGCTGCGGGAGGCCGATCTCGCCGTGCTCCGCGAGGCACTGGCGGCCGGTGAACTCGACCTGCTCCTGGTGCCCGCGGTGCAGGTCATGCCCGGGTGCCACCGGCGCGTCATCGCCCGCGAACCCGTCGTGGTCATCGACCCGGTCCCCGCCGAGGCCGACGGCCCGGTCGAACTGCGGGCAGCCGCGGACGCCGACTACATCCTGGTGCCCGACAGCTGCGGGCTGACCACCTTCACCACCGACCTCTTCACCGCCGCCGACCTCCCCATCCGCGCCTACCCCGGCGAAGCCGCGAGCTACCGCGTGCTGGAGGACTGGGCGAGCATGGGCGTCGGCGCGGCCATCCTCCCCCGCTCCAAGATCACCCGCGAACACGCCAACTGCCGCCCGCTCGTACGCAACGGCCGACCGGTCGAGATCGCCTACGAAGCCGTCTGGGCACACAACAACCCGCTGGGCGCGACGCTGGAAGAACTCGCCGAAGGGATCGCGAACTTCGCGACGCCCGGCCATTAGCTTTGGTTATCGCTTCATGACTCAGCGGCCGCTACCGGACCGCGCTCGGAATATCTAGTCTCGTTCGCATCGGGACGTTATCCCGGAACGAGCAGCGATCCAAGGAGCAAGTCGTGAGCAGCGTGCGCGTCACCCCCTGGCACGAAGGCGCGGAATTCCCCGCACCACCGGAAGAAGTGCTTTCCGCGATGCGGGATCGGCGGCCGAACGGCGAGCTGATCGGCATCGACCGGGTGCTGCTGCGGAGCGTCCCGCTCGCGACCGGCTGGAACGGACTGCTGGGGCGGGTTCGCGCGGAGTTCGCTCTGGAGCTGGAATACCGCGAACTCGTCATGCTCCGCGTCGCCGTCCTCAACCGCGCGGATTTCGAATGGAATGTGCATCATCCGGCGTACCTGCAAGCAGGCGGGACCGAGGAAAAAGCCCAGGCGCTGCAGGGCCGCACCGCGATCAGCGAGATATTCGGCGAGAAGGAACGCGCCCTGCTCCGCCTCACCGACCAGTCCACCACGCAGGTCGACGTCGCCCCTGAAGTCATCGAAGAAGTCAAAGACCTGTTCGGAGAACAGCAAACCGTCGAAGCAGTCGCGACGGTCGCGGCTTACAACATGGTCTCCCGCTTCCTGGTAGCGCTGGCGATTTGATGTTGCCCCCGCACGAATCCGCGCAAGTGTCCGAACCGGACGGTCCGGTACGCGTAATGCCCGTGTCCGCACGCCGCCCCGGCGAGGGCGAAGTGCGCATCGACGTCGTCGCGTCCGGCATCTGCGGTGCCGACGCGGGCACAGTCGCCGCGAAGTCTCCCGCGAACGGTTTTCCCATCACTCCGGGCCATGAAGCGGCTGGGGTGGTCGCCGAGGTCGGACGAGGCGTGCGCGGCTGGGACGTCGGCCAAGCCGCGGGCGTCGGCTGGTTCGGCGGCAGCTGCGGACACTGCACGGCGTGCCGGTCGGGCGACCCGGTCCACTGCCCCGACCGCCGGATCCCCGGCCTGTCCTACCCCGGCGGATGGTCCTCGACCCTCACCGTTCCGGCGAGCGCCCTGATCCGCATTCCCGACGGAATCTCCATGGCGGAAGCCGCCCCGTTCGGCTGCGCCGGAGTCACCACGTTCACCGCGCTGCGCGACAGCGGAGCCCGCCCCGGCGACCGGGTCGCCATCCTCGGCATCGGCGGTCTCGGACATTTCGCCGTGCAGTTCGCCGCCGCCATGGGATTCGAAACCGTCGCCATCGGCCGCGGCGAGCACAAACGCCAAGACGCCGCGGCACTCGGCGCACACCACTACGTCAACGCCGCGGAGGAAGACGCCGGACAGGCGCTGCGGGAGATGGGCGGCTGCCAGCTGATCCTCTCCACCGCGTCCAGCAGCGCACCGCTGGCCGGACTGATCGACGGACTCGCCCCGCACGGCCGGCTCACGGTCGTCGGATTCGACGGCACCGCACTGCCCGTCCCGCTGGGCAAACTCGTGATGCACGCCCGGACCATCGCCGGACACGTGACCGGCAACCCCGCCGACACCGAACAGGCTCTGCGGTTCGCCCAGGCCGCCAACATCCGCCCCTGGGTGCAGACCGTCCCGCTGGCCCAAGCCGCGGAAGCGCTGAAGAACCAGCGATCCGGGCACGCGCGCTTCCGAATGGTGCTCACCGTCGACCCGCGCGAGCGAGAAGAGGACAACCCCGATGCCGCGTCCTGACGACCGTTCCGTCGTGGTCATCGGAGCCGGAGCGGCCGGACTCACCGCCGCCGCGGCCCTCACCGCCGCCGGATACGACACCGTGTGCCTGGAAGCCCGCAACCGCGTCGGCGGCCGGATGCTCACCACCGCAAATCCCGCTCTCGATCTCGGCGCCACCTGGTTCTGGGACGGCGAAACCCGCGTGCGAGACCTGGTCACCCGGCTCGGGCAGCAGATCTTCCCCCAGCACACCGCAGGCAGCGCCGTGTACCAGGACGACACCGGCGCGTACCGGCTGCCGAACAACCCCGTCGACGCACCGGCGTATCGCTTCGCCGCCGGAGCCGGAGCCCTCGCCGAACGACTGGCCGCCACCTTGCCCGACGGCGTACTGCGCCTGGCCACTCCAGTCACCGCCATCCGCGAAACACCGCAGGGACTGTCAGTCGAGACCGCAGCCGAGAGCTACGAAACCGCGCACGTCGTACTCGCCGTGCCACCCGCGCTCGCCGCGGCTCACCTGGATTTCGGCGGCGCACTCCCCGAAGAACTCCTCCGGGTCGCGGCGCAAACGCCAGTGTGGATGGGCGCCATCACCAAAGTCGTCGCGACCTACCGACGACCGTTCTGGCGGGACCGAGGCCTCGCCGGCGCCGCCATCAGCCACTCCGGACCATTGCGAGAACTGCACGACATGTCCGGACCGGACGGCGCCACCCCCGCGCTGTTCGGCTTCGCCGCCGCTGCAACCCCCGGCTTCCGGCAGGCAGTCACCCGACAGCTAACCGAACTCTTCGGACCGGACGCCGCCGAACCCGAAGCCCTGCACATCCAAGACTGGAGCACCGAACGCTGGACCTCCCCGCCCCAGGTGCACCGCCGGACCGACTACGGCCTCTTCGGACACCCGCTCTACCAACGCCCCGCACTGGACGGACGGCTCCACTGGGCCTCGACCGAAACCAGCACCGAATACGCAGGCCACATCGAAGGCGCACTCGCCAGCGGACTCCGCGCCGCGAACACGATCGCCTGCTCCTCCCCCGACCCGAAGGCGGAACCATGCACGAAGTGAACGCCCTGCTGCGCGAATACGACCGCGCCCGCGCCTACACCGACGCCCTGTGGAAAGACCTGACCGCGGACGAGGTCGTCTGGCGTCCGAACGAGAACTCCAGCGCCATCGGCTGGCACCTCGGCCACCAAGCCCACGTCGCGCACTTCATGATCCGCAACCTCACCGCCGCCGAACCCAGCCCCGACCCCGAACTGGACGGCCTCATGGACTCAGCCCAACCGGAACGCTTCCGCGGCGCCCTGCCCACAATCGAACGGCTCACCGCCTTCCGCGACACCGTCGCCGACCGCGTGCACGCCCGCCTCGGCGCCATCGCCGCCGGACAAGTCAGTGCACCCGCGCAACTCACCATCGTCGCCACCACACTGCTGACCGCCCTGATCAACCACGAATACCAACACGACCAATGGATCAGCGAAGTCCGCGCCGACAACCTCGGCCACCCGCTGCCGCCCGACCCGGACACCGACCAGATCTCCCGGCTCGACGGCTACCTCGTCCTCAACTCGTTCGCCTGAGGTGCCGCACGCCCGCCTCGCCGCCCTCGCCGCCAGCCGAGTCAGCGCACCCGCGCAGCTCACCACAACCCGTTCGCCCGAGGTGCCGCACACCCGCCCGACCCGGCTGTGGTACATCACTGGGGTGGCTGGTCTAGGTGACTTGGAAAGCCGAATCATGGCGGCGCTGTGGGACTCGGACGTCCCCCAGACCGTCCGTGCGGTCCATTCGACGCTGCGGGCCGAGCGCGATCTCGCCTACACCACCGTCATGACCGTGCTCGACAACCTGCACACCAAAGGCTGGGTCGTCCGGGAACGCGACGGGCGCGCGTGGTCCTACCGTCCTGCCCGCGCACGGGAGGAGGCTGGCGCGCAGATGCTCCGCGATCTGCTCGACTCGCTGGGCGATCCGCGCGGGGTGCTGATGAGCTTCGCGCGCGACATGAACACCGAGGAATCGCAGTTCCTGCGCCAAGCCCTCGACGAGCCCCGGAAGCCGGAGCGCTCGTGACGCTCGCCGTCGCCTTCCTGCTCGCCTCTGTCGTCATCGCCGCCGGGGCGCCCCGCTACCTGCGGCCCGGCAGCACGCCGCGGGTCCATCCCGCCCTGTCGCTGTGCGCGTGGCTGGTCGCCGCCCTCTCGATGATCGCGACCGCCCTCTCGGCGGCCGTCATCCTGCTGAGCCCCGACCCGGCCGTCCCGGACGGAGCGCTCGGGCTCGCCACCGTCTGCTGGCGGGCGATCGGCCACTCCGCGTTCCCGTGGCTCCTGCTGACCCGCCTTCTCACCGGCCTCACCGTGCTGCTGCTCCTCGTCCGGCTCGGCAGCGTGCTGACCGCGGATCTGGTCAGCGGCAGCCGGAACCGCCGCGACCGCGCGAGGACCCTGCGCGCGGTGGCCCGGGTGTCCGGCGACGTCTGGTGGGTGCCCAGCGAACAGCCGCTCGCGTTCTCCATCGGCCGGTTCCGCCGCGGGATCGTCGTCGCCTCGACCGCGGTGGACCGCCTCGAGGACGACGTCGCCCAAGCCGTGCTCGCCCATGAACGAGCACATCTGCGCGGACGGCACCATCTCGCGGTCACCCTCGCCCATTCGATGGCCCGCGCACTGCCGTGGGTTCCGTTGTGCCGAGCCGCCCCGGCCGCGATTTCCGTGCTGTGCGAGCTTTCCGCGGATGCCGCGGCCGTCAACGCGTGCGGTCTTCCCGCCGTCACCGGTGCCCTGCACTCGATGGCACCCGCCCCTGCCCCACCCGGTGTCGTCGGTTTCGGCGCGCACGTACAAGCCAGGGTTTCGTGGCTGACCCGGCCCCGCTCGCCGATGCTGCGGCGCTCCGGGGCGATCTCCCGCGGCCTGGCCGGAACCACGGCGCTCTTGCCGCCGCTGGTGTCCGCCGCGATGGCGGTCGCGTCGCTCACGCTGCTCTGCCTGAGCCGCACCAGCTGACTTTTCCCGGCCCCGGCTGATCTCCGGTCATCGCTGTCTACTAGGTTCTTAGTAGTTAACTACTATCGACTTAGTAGAGGAGTCGGCGGCATGGCCCGGCGCAACGGCGGAGTTCCCACCCTCGTCCTCGCAGCGGCGCTGGCCGTCGCCGTGCTGGGACTCGTGGTCTTCGCGGTCATTTCCTCGAAGACCGACACGAACGCCTCGCCCGCCTCCACTGCCCCGCCGGCCAAGCCGTCCCTCGGCCCGCTCGGCGAACTCGCGCACCGCAAGCCCGGCGATCCGCTCGCGCTCGGCAAGCCGGACGCGCCGGTGTCCATGGTGATCTTCTCCGACTACCGGTGCCCGTTCTGCGCGAAGTTCAGCAAGGACACCGAACGCACGCTGGCCACACGGTACGTCGACACCGGCAAGCTGCGGATCGAGTGGCGCGACTTCCCCATCTTCGGCGACCAGTCGATGCAAGCCGCGATCGCGGGCCGCGCCGCGGCGCTGCAGGGGAAGTTCTGGGAGTTCAACCACGCCCTCTACGACGCCGCGCCCGAGAAGGGCCACCCGGACCTGCCGCCGGACCGGCTCCTGGAATTCGCCCGCACCGCCGGGGTCCCCGACCTGGCCCGCTTCCAGCAGGACTCCGCCTCCCCGCAGCTCGCCCAGGAGGTGCGCACGGACCTCGCCGAGGCGTCCGCGCTCGGGGTGTCCAGCACGCCCGCGTTCTCCGTCAACGGCTACCCGGTCCTCGGCGCCCAGCCGACCGAGCTGTTCGAGCAGCAGATCGACCGCGCTCTGGCCGGCGCGTCGTGACCGGCGTCAGCCTGCTCACCGCGTTCCTCGGCGGTCTCCTTTCTCTGGTCAGCCCGTGTGCCGCGCTGCTGCTGCCGTCGTTTTTCGCTTACGCGTTCGGCACGGTCGGCGCGCTGCTTTCGCGCACCGCCGCCTTTCTCGCGGGTCTCATGGTCGTGCTCGTGCCGCTGGGCGCCGGGGTGGCGGCGATCGGGGAACTGCTCACCCGCTACCGCGGCATCGCCACCACCGTGGGCGGCGCGTTGCTGGTGTTGCTCGGGCTGATGACGATCGTCGGCCTCGGATTCGGCAGCACCGCCGCCGGACGCTTCGCCGGGAAATGGCGAATCTCCAGCCTGGTCTCCGTTTTCGCGCTCGGCACGGTGTACGGCCTCGCTGGATTCTGCTCCGGCCCGTTGCTGGGCGGCATTCTGACCGTCGCCGCGCTCGGCGCGCACCCGGCCTACGGTGCCCTGCTGATGGCCGTCTACGCCGTCGGGATGGCAGCACCGCTGTTCGTGCTGGCCCTGTTGTGGGACCGCCTGCGCCTGTCTTCGCGACGCTGGCTGCGCGGCCGCGAGCTGCGGATCGGCCCGCTGCGCACCCAGTCGACGTCTCTGATCTCCGGCCTGCTGTTCATCGCCATCGGCGTGCTGTTCCTGGCCACCGACGGCACCGCAGCCGTCGGGGCCGCGGTCGGCGTCGACCAGCAATTCGAGGCGCAGCAGACGGTCCAGCGGGTTTTCGGCGCTATACCGGATACCGTGGTGGCGCTGGCCCTGGTCATCATTGTGCTGACGGCGATGCTGGTGCGCCGATCCCTGCGCCAGAAGCGCAACGACCCCGACGGCGCGTGACGGCGAACAGTCAGGAGAAGACCGGCACGACGTCGGAGATGAAGCGGGCGAGGGATTCCTTCTTCTCTTCGTGCGTCATGCTGTTGTCGGTCCAGTAGCTGAACTCGTCGATGCCCAGTGCTTCGTATTCCTTGAGGCGGGCGATGATCTCCTCCGGGGTGCCGATCATCGCGGTGCGGTGCAAGGAATCGAGCGAGAATTCGGGACGATCGGCGAACTTCGACTCCGGGCTCGGCTCGAGGAAACCGTTCTCCGGCACGGTCTTGTTGCCGAACCAGGCGTCGAAGGTGCGGTAGAACCGGGAAATCGCCGCGGCCGCCGGACGCCAGCCGTCGGGGTCGTCGGGCGAGTGCGCGTAGGTGTGGCGCAGCACCATGATCTCCGGCTGCGGGACCTCGGGGTGGTTGCCGACCGCGGTGTCGAACTTCTCCTTGAGGGCGGCCACTTCCTCGTCGCCCTTCATCAATGGCGTCACCATGACGTTGCAGCCCTGCTCGACCGCGAAGTCGTGCGACGCCGGGTCCCGCGCGGCGACCCACATCGGCGGCGTCGGCTGCTGGACCGGCTTGGGGACGCTGGTCGCGGTCGGGAACTGCCAGATCTCGCCGTCGTGGGCGTAGTCGCCCTGCCAGAGCGCGCGGACCGCGGGCACCAGTTCCCGCAGGTGCTTGCCGCCGTCGGTGGCCTTCAGGCCGGGGGCGAGCCGGTCGAATTCGATCTGGTAGGCGCCGCGGGCGACGCCGACTTCCATGCGGCCGTTGCTGATCACGTCCAGCAGCGCGGTTTCGCCCGCGGCGCGGATCGGGTTCCAGAACGGGGCGATGATGGTGCCCGCGCCGAGCCGGATGGTGCTGGTCTTGGCGGCGAGGTAGGCGAGGACGGGCATCGGGCTGGGCGCGATCGTGTACTCCATCGCGTGGTGCTCGCCGACCCACACGGTGCCGAACCCGCCGGCCTCGGCCATGAGGGCCAGTTCGGCCAGGTTCTCGAACTGCTCGCGGTGGGTGGTCTGCTCGTCCCAGCGTTCCATGTGGACGAAGAGGGAGAACCTCATTGAAACTCCTTCGGTCGGCCGTCGTGCATCTCGGCGATGGTCTGGTTCCCGGTGGCCCAATGGGTCCGGGGGATTTCGCGGACGAGGACGCGGATGTGCTCGGGCCGGGCGCCGACGGTGCTGAGCACCGCCTCGTGCACGGCCGAGATCAGGTCGCGGATCTGCTGTTCGCTCCGGCCCTCGGCGAGGCTGATGTCGATGTTCGGCACGATCAGCCCCGCATCACGAACGGATCGGGCACCGGGCCTTCGTCGGTGTTGATCCAGACGCTCTTGAGGCGGGTGTATTCCTTGATGGTCTCGGTGCCGTGCTCGACGCCGACGCCGCTGGCCTTGAAGCCCTGCCGGGGCGACATCGGCGACATGGCGCGGTAGGTGTTCACCCACACCGTGCCGGCGTCCAGCCGCGCCGCCATCCGGTGCGCGCGGGCGAGATTCGTCGTCCACACGCCCGCGGCGAGCCCGTAGTCGGTGTCGTTCGCCAGCGCCACGACCTCGTCCTCGGTGTCGAACGGCATAATCGCGGCGACCGGGCCGAAGATCTCCTCGCGCACGGCGCGCATTCCATTGTGGACGTCCACGAGCACAGTGGGTTCGTAGAAGCAGCCGCCGAGCCCGCCGTCGGTGGCGCGGCCGCCGGTCAGCACCCGGGCGCCCTCGCTGCGCGCGAGGTCCACATAGGACGCGACCTTGTCGCGCTGGTCCGGGAACGCGAGCGGGCCCAGTTCGGTGTCGTCGGCGAGCGGGTCGCCGATGCGGATGCTGCGGGCTCGTTCGCTGACGCGTTCGAGCAGTTCGTCGTACACGGCGCGGTGGGCGAACACCCGGCTGCCCGCGATGCAGGTCTGCCCGGCGGCGGCGAAAATCCCCGCCACCACGCCGGTCGCCGCGTTCGCGACGTCCGCGTCCTCGAAGACGATGTTCGGCGACTTCCCGCCGAGTTCGAGTGTCGAGCCGATGAACCGGCCCGCGGCCGCGGCGGCGATCCGCGACCCGGTGGCGGTGCTGCCGGTGAACGAGATCTTGGCGAGCCCGGGGTGGTCCACCAGCGGTTGTCCCGCCTCGCCGCCGAACCCGGTCACGACGTTGACCGCTCCGGGCGGGAAGCCCGCCTCGACCGCGAGTTCGGCGAGGCGCAGCACCGTCGCGGACGTGTGCTCGGACGGCTTGATCACGACCGTGTTGCCCGCGCACAGGGCCGGCGCGAGCTTGCTGCCGGTCAGGGTGAGCGGGGAGTTCCACGGCGTGATGGCGCCGACGACGCCCAGCGGCTCCCGGACGGTGTAGTTGAGGACCCGCCGGTCGGACGTCGGGATCACGTCGCCCTGGATCTTGTCGGCGAGCCCGGCGTAGTAGTGGTAGTACTCGGGCAGAGTGGCGAGCTGGCCGCGCATTTCGCGCAGCAGTTTCCCGTTGTCGAGGCTTTCCGAACGCGCGAGTTCTTCGGCGTTCTCCGCGATGAGGTCGCCCAGGCGGCGCAGCAGATGACCGCGCCGGGTCTGGCTAAGCTCCTGCCATTGCGAGTCGTCGAACGCCTTGCGGGCGGCTTCCACCGCGGCCGCGATGTCGCGGTGGTTGCCGCGCGCCGCTTCGTAGAGGACCTCGCCGGTGGCCGGGTTGGCGCTCGGGAAATACTCGCCCGAATCCGGCGGCGTCGGCTTGCCGCCGATGAAGTGGTACAGCCGTCGCGGCTCAGACATGGGAGCACCTTCCGATGAATGCGGTCAAACAGGTGACGAGTTCGCGGGGGTTCTGGACGGGAAGCATGTGCCGGGCGCCCGGGATCACCTCCGCCGTGCAGTCCGGGACGGCCTCGGCGAGCCGGCGGGTCATCTCCGGCGTGGAGCCCGGGTCAAGTTCGCCGGTGACCGCGAGCGCCGGAGCCCGGATCTCCCCGAGCCGCGGCCCGATCTCCGCGTCGGCCGTCGCGAACACGCGGTAGCAGCGGGCGAAACTGGCCGGATCATTGGCTTCCAGCGTGGCTTCGGTGGCGCGGATCCGGTCCGCGGACACGTCCGTCCCGTCGAACCACCGGTGCAGCGAGGCGGCCGTGCTCGCTCGCGGGTCGGCCTCCGCCGTGGCCAGGCGCTTCAGCACCGCCGCCCGTTCGGCCTCGGTGCGACGGCAGACCGAACTGACCGAGGTCAGCGTCGCCACGAGCTCCGGGCGGTGCACCGCCAAATGCTGCGCCACGAGCGCGCCGAGCGAGAATCCCACCACGTGCGCGCCGGGCGGGATTTCTCCGGCGACGCCGGCCGCGAGATCGCCCAGCGTCGTGCCCTCGGGTACCGGCGGACGCGAACCGTGGCCGGGCAGATCGGGCGCGACGATCCGGAACCGGCCGTCGAGCAGTGCGGTCACCGGCTCCCACACGGTGCGGTCGAGGCCCACACCGTGCAGGAGAACCAGCGTCTGCGCGGTCATCGGCGGCTACTGCTCGGTGGTGAGCGGAGCGAGCCGCTGCTGGGGACGTCCCTGCGCGGCGGCGGCGAGGGCCACGACGATCTCGCCGGCGTGCGGCGCGTCGGCGATGCGGACCTCGACCGTCTGGTGATGCGAGCGGATCGTGGCGTCGGTGATGTGCTTGAGCGGGATGTCGAAGACGATCCCCGCCGGCGCGCGCTTCTCGACGGCGGGCAGCAGCGTGGTGGCGTTGGCCGCCTTGCGGAAGTGGTCGCCGAACTTCAAGGTGTGGATGAGCGCCGAGCCGTGCTCGATCTCGCCCTCCAGCCCGACGATGGCGGCCTTGCCGTACGCCTCCGCGGGCCCGCCCAGCGCTTCCATCACCCGGGGGGCGAGCAGGGCGCCGACGTCCGAGGCCGTCGCCTCGATCCCGGGAGCCAGGTCGTCGACGAAACCCTGTCCGTGCCAAGGGTTTTCGATGATCGCGGCGACCACGGCGACCCGCGCGGCCGGCTCCACCGGGCGGCCGCCCTCGGTCAGGGTCTCCTCGACGACGGTGACGATCTTGCGCAGCTTCATGACGGAACGCTCTCCAGTTTCTTCGAGGTGACAGCGGGATCGGTGGTGCGGTCCCCGATGCGGGGATGCGGGCGGGGGCCGGTGGAGGCCGCGGCGACGACGACGATCTCGCCGGGCCCGGGGGCGTCGGAAATCCGCGTGGCGACCGTCTGGTAGTGGCTCCGGGTCGCGGCGTGGGTCTTGTGCCACAACGGAACCACCAGCGTCGTCCCGGCCTCCGCGCGGGTGTCGGCGAAGCAGATGATCGATTCGCCGTCGAGGAACTCGCGCATCAGGTTGCCGAAGTACGGGGTGTGGATCAGCGCGCCGCCGTGCTCGATCTCGCCGGCGTTGCCGACCACCGCGGCCTTCCCGAACGCCTCGACGGCGTCGACCCCGCCCAGCGCGTCCAGCAGCCGGCCGGTCAGCACCCGGGCCAGGACCGGCGCGATCGCCACGACCTCCGGCGACAGGTCCCGCGAAGGACTCGTGCCCAGCCACGGATTCCGCAGCACCGCGGCGACGCTCGCCTGCACGGCGGGCCGCGCGGGCGGCGCACCGGCCTCGGCGACCACCTCTTCGCGGTAGACCACGACCTTGCGCAGGCCGATCTCGTCAGCGCTCACTTCCTCTTGCATGCCACAGACCGTAAGTCGGGACGGGTCGGACGTCAAGGGATCGAGCATGGACCGCGGCGGTTCTGCTCGACAAAAGCCCCGACTCGACGCAGATCGGAAGCACATAACCGCAGATCAAATGCGATTTCTAGGCTTGGCCGCCAGCCGGGCTGCCGCGTCCTCCTCCGCACTGGCGGCCGCAAACCATTGACATGCAAGCGTGGCCACGCCTACCTTCTCTTGCATGCCAGGGAGGCGGCCCCGCCGCAGTACCGGCCGCTCCGGACGCCCCGTCGTCCGCCTTGTCTCCCGCGCTTCGATCCCCATTCGAAAGGTGATCCGATGCCCAGCAACGACGCTGCATCCCCGGTACCGGCCGGGGAAGCACCGGACCTGCACTACCGCGACCGGATCGCGGTCGTCGAACCGTACGGAGTGGACGCGATCCCCGACTCCGAACGGCACGGCAAGCCGGTCTCGCAGTTCTTCATCTGGTTCGCGGCCGGCATGAACTTCCCGATCATGGTGCTCGGGTTCGTCGCGTCCGGCTTCGGGCTGTCGCTCACGTCCGCGGTCACCGCGATCATCGGCGGTTCGCTGCTCGGCGCGGTGCTGATGGGCGTCTTCTCCCGGATGGGCGGGCGCCTCGGCGTCGCCCAGCAGATCCAGGCCCGCGGGCCGCTCGGGTTCTTCGGGAACTTCATCCCGGTCGCCTACGTGAACGTCTTCGCCGGCATCGGCTGGGCCGCGGTCACCGTCATCCTCGGCGGGCAGGCGCTCAAGGCGCTCGCCCCGGGCATCCCCTACTGGCTGGGCACGCTCGTGCTGGTCGTGCTGCAGCTCGTCGTGGCCGTGTTCGGCTACAACATGATCCACTACCTCGAGCGGATCCTCGCGGTCGTGCTGTTCTTCGGCTTCGTGATGATCACCGTCGTCTCGGTCAGCCGCGGCTGGACCGGCAGCTTCCAGTCCAACCCGCACGCGTCCGGCTGGATCGGCGGCACCGGCGGCTGGATCACCTTCGCCGGCTACTTCCTGTCCTTCCTGATCGCCTGGTGGCCGTTCGCCTCCGACTACTCCCGCTACCTGCCCGACAGCAACCGCGTCAACCGCGCCACCGGCATCTGGACCTTCGCCGGCAACTTCCTGTCGCTGTCCTGGCTGGGCATCGCGGGCGCGCTGCTGGGCAACTCGGCCGCGTCCGGCGAAAGCCCCATCGAGGCGCTCGACCGGCTCACCGGTCCGTTCCACATCCCGGCGCTGCTGGTCATCCTGATCTCGTCGTTCTCGCAGAACTTCCTGAACGTCTACGGCGGCGCGATCTCGGTGCAGACGCTGCGGATCCCGATCAGCCGCCGCACCGCGGTCACCGCCATCTGCGCGGTCGCCTACGCGATCAGCCTGTGGGCGGACGAAGGTTTCGAGGCGAAGTTCAAGACCTTCCTGTTCCTCGGCGCGTACCTGATCGCCCCGTTCGGCGCGGTGCTGCTGCTCGACTACGCGCTCGGGCACCGGCGCGACCGGTCGCGCATCGCCGAACTCTACGACTCCCGCCGGATCCTGGAATGGGGTTTCGTCGCCTGGGTGGTCGGCGCGGCGGTCTCCGCGCTGTTCTGGAACCTGTCGTTCTACGTGGGCCCCATGGCGAAAGCGCATCCCGAGTGGGGCGACCTGTCGTACTTCGTCGGCTTCGGCGTCGCGGCGATCGTCTTCGTCCTGACCTACCGGCTGCCGCCGTTGTGGCACCGCGAGAAGCCGGTTTTCGACGACCCCGCCGTCAAGGCCGCCGAGGTCAAGAGCACAGCCCGGGCGTCCTGACCGCCCCGCACCAAGAGAAGGGACACATCGTGATGGCCGACAACGACTCCCGGCGCGACCGCATCCGCGCCGCCTGGGAGAGCGCCTGGGACCGCGGCGAGGTCGACGCTCTCGACGACCTGCTCAGCCCCGGCTACCGCCGGATCGAAAGCGGCGGCGCCGAACACGACCGCGACCAGTTCAAAGCCTCCATCGTCTCGACCCGCTCCGCGTTCCCGGACCTGACCACCGTCGTGGACGAGATCGTCGTCGAAGGCGACCGCGCGGCCATCCGCTGGCACAGCACCGGTTCGCACACCGAGTCGTTCCTCGGCGTTCCCGCGACCAACCGGTCCGTCGCGGTCAACGGCGCCACCTTCGCGCGGTTCAGCGAAGACCGCATCTTCGAGGAGACGGTCACCTGGGACCCGCGCGCCCTGCTCACCGCACTCGGCATCGTCGCCGTCGGACAGGACCGGTGACCGCCATGACTTCCACGATCCCGCCGAGGAACACCCCGATGACCTTCCCCGACCCGGACCTGATGAAGCAGGTCAACAGCCGGTTCGTCAGCGGCGTCACCGTCGTGGCCGCGCTCGACGGCGACACCCCGCGCGGGCTCGCCGTCAACGCGTTCTCCAGCATCTCGCTCGACCCGCCGACGGTGATGGTCGCCGTCCAGCACACGTCCTCCACGCACGACTGCCTGTACCGGACCGGGCACCTGGCGATCAACATCCTGTCCGCCGGGCAGCTCGACGTCGTCAAGACGTTCGCGACGAAATCCGCCGACAAGTTCGCGGGCCTGGACTGGACGCCGGGCCCGCACGGCAGCCCGCTGCTGGAGGGCAGCGCCGCACGGATGGAGGTCGAGATCCGCGAGCGGCTGCTGGCCAGCACGCACACGGTGTTCATCTGCCGGGTCGTCCACGCGGAGGCCGCCGACATCCCGTCGATGGTGTACAGCGCAGGTAGGTTCTTCGACGGAAGCGCCCTCGATCCGCTGGCCTAGACCGGCAGCGGAACGCGGGGCAGGCGAAGGGAGACAGGCACCATGGCTGGCGTCAACGGGACGAGCACCGGCTCCATCCAGGGCAGGCTGATCGCCGAGATCCGGCGGCGCATCATCGCCGGCGAGGTCTCGCCCGGGATGAGCCTGTCCGAACTCGCGCTCGCCGAGGAATTCGGCGTCAGCCGCACCCCGGTCCGGGAAACCTTCAAACAGCTGCAGACCGAAGGCCTGGTCGAGATCCGCCCGCGCGTCGGCACCTTCGTCACCGCACCGTCCCGCCGGGAAATCACGGAACTGTTCGAGATGAAGGAACTCCTCGAAGGAGCCGCGGCGCGCCTGCTCGCCCAGCGCGGCCAAGTGCCCGAGATCGACCAGCTGAAAGAGAATCTGCGCCAAGCCGACCTGGCCGTCGACGCCGACGACCGGGCGCGCTACGCCCAGCTCGTCGAAGAATTCCACGACCTCATCATCGTCGGCGCGGACAACCGCAAACTCGAAGCGCACTACCGCACCCTGATGAACCAGCTCGCCTACTCGCGCCTGGTCACCACGTCGCTCAAACAACCGGGCCGGCCGCACCAGTCCGACCGCGAACACCACCACGTCCTCGAACTGATCCTGTCGAAAGACGGCGACAGCGCCGAACAGGTCATGCGAGAGCACGTCCGAGCCAGCCGCCGCGCCCTCCTCGCAGGCCTGCGCACCGGCGACGCCGCACCCTGACCACCGCAAGGAACCCCCGATGACCGACCTCTGCACCCTCCCGGCCCCAGCCGACATTGTTTATCTCGCCCTCGCCTCCGGCCGCCCCGCAGTGCTGCAGGATGACGACGGAGCCGTGCTCGTCCTGCCCGCGCAGTCCTCGACGCCCGAACTGCTGCACTTCGCCATCCGGTACTCCAGCGGCCTGCTGCACGCCGCCGCCCCGTCCGCCTGGCTGGACCGCCTGCGGATCCCTGACCAGCCCGTACTCGCCTCGGAAGACAGCGGAACGTCCTTCACCGTCGCCGTCGACGCGGTCGATACCGGAACCGGCATCTCCGCCCGCGACCGAGCCCGCACGATGCGAGTCCTCGCCGATCCGGGCACGGTGCCCGCCGATCTGATCCGTCCTGGGCACGTGCTGCCTGTGCGGTGCGCTTCGAGTGGCCGCCCGCGGGTGTGGGAACGAGCGGTCGAACTCGTTTCCGCGGCTGGGCATCATCCGGTCGCGATGGTGTGCCGGCTGGTCGACGATCGGGGCGAACTGCTGGATGACTTCGCGGCTGCTCAGTTCGCTGCTGAGCATGGGCTTCCGGTGGCGGCCTGGGGACCGATGCAGCACGGTCTTTGACGCGCGCGATTCTGGCGAGTCGGGTGTTTTTGCACCACGACTCCAGAAATCATTCCTTCAGGAAATGAACTCCGGCAGCTGCGGGCTCCCCGATTCGCGGACGAGACGCGGCCTGTCCACCCGTTCGTGTCCGTTGCGCCTCCACACCCGGGTTCTTACTATGTGAAGTTGATCAACCACCCGCGGTGTCCACAAAGGAATGAGGCTGGTCGTGCAGGTGCTTCGAAAGGCAGTCCTCGCGGCGTCCGCGACGGTGGCGTTGGCAGCCACGGCATCCGCCGGTCAGCCCGCGTCCGCCGCCCCAGCCAAAACCAGCTGCACGTTCGCGGATCGCTACATCAGCTACCCGAGCACCACCCACGCCACGGCGGTGAAGTGGGCCGTGCGGGTCGACTGGTGCTACGACGGCAAGACCGTCAGCAACATCCGCCACTACGACTACCTCAAGGAAGACGGCGGCGGTGTCGCCGACTACCAGGGCCTCATCCAGAACCAGCTCAGCTACCCCGGATCCGCGCACTACGAAGCGACATTGGTGAAACAGGCGAAGATCGCGCTCTGCGTCTTCAAAATCGGCTGCTACCGCACGTATTACCCCCTCGAACGATTCGTGCTCGGCAACAACGGCAGCTACCGGCTCGAACAACGGAAGTAGCCGCCGCCGCTTCGCAATTGCGGCCTGCAGCGCGTTTATCGCCCTTAAACTCACGGAAATGCCGTGGGGAGACTCCAGAGCCTCCCCACGGCACCCGAGGATCAGGACTGGGGCAGCGTCACCCCGTACCTCTTGGCCGACAGTGTCGCCGGGAAGAAGCACGACGTCTGCGTGTCTCCCCCGGAGAGAGTGCCGAGACCCTTGCTCCCGTCGTAGGCCGGGCCGCCGGAGTCGCCGTGGTCGGAGTGGGCGGTCGTGCAGAACTCGTGGTAGACCGTGTAGCCCTCGGCTTCGAAGGTGTAGTCGACCTTGGTGACCTTGCCCGACGTCACGCCGGAGGTGATCCCGGCGCGCTTCATCTCCTCGCCGACCGTCGCGTCGGCGAATTCGGTGATCTTGGTGCCGTCGTTGATCTCGCTCGGTCCTTCGCCCGAAGCGTTCTCCACGAGCATGTTGTCTTCGTCGGGGAACACCGCGTCGACGGTCTTGCCGTCGTTCCACGGACCGCCGCCGCCGAGTTTTTCGCAGTGGCCTGCGGAGAGGAGCAGCTTCTTGCCGTCCTTCTCCACGTTGAATCCGTTGGAGCAGGACGCTTGGCCGTTGCTGATCTTGTCGCCGCCCTTGATGAACAACGACATGGCACCGGGATGGTGTTCGACGCGGACCATGTCGCCGTGCTGGCGGGCGGTCTCGAGCAGCGCGTCCTTCTGTGCCTTCGGGGTGGCGTCGTAGACGTCGACGACGACCTGGTTGTGCGCGAGGTCGAGGCCCCAGCCTGCGCTGGGCACGCCGCCGGTCGCGTCCAGTTGCTGTTTCACCGTGCTGAGTTGGCTCAGGCTGTACTTCACCACCTGCGCGTTCAGGCCGGAAGCGCGCACCTTGGCCGCGTCGGCGTTGTTGAGCACAGTGACGACCGAGGCGCCGCTGTCGTCGAGGTAGTGCCCGCCGGTGGCGGAGCCGAGACTGCTCATGACCGCGGCCGGTGTCGCCGCTGCGGACGCGGCGGGCACGGTGGTCATGGCGAGGGCCAGCGTGCCGAACGAGCCGACGGCGAGGACGCTCAGCCTGAAACGTGTCGATCGCATGTGTTTCCTCCTGCGCGGAACGGGAGAGAAAGGACGTGCACCGCAGGGGAAGCCCGCCTCCGGGCTTCCGGATTCGGTGCCGGACTCGGCTAGCTGCGGAGGGATCTCCTCCCCCGGGCGTCGGGTGACCGGATCATGAGCCTCCAACCGTCTCGTTGTGGAAACGGAACGTGATCAACCTGAGGTTCGTGATTCTCGAACAGTTCCGGGCAATCGCGACACCGACGAAGGTAGGTTCACGTTTGGCGCAATGCGCGCGCCCGAACGGCGCAGCGGCGGGATGCGTCCGAGCCAGTTGGCGGACGAGTGTCCATTTGAGACGGTTACCGCGTATCGACACGCTTGGTCAACCAGGAAATCGCGCTCGCGCGACTGGAGCAATCAGCCTTACGCTGAACGGACCGAAGTCGCGGCCAGGCTGGGCATCAGCCCGACACCTGCGTGAAGCGCGGCGTCGGCAGCAACCCCGAGCCACCCTCCTCGGCGGGCCAGGGGCGGAGACGGTTCAGTCGATGGCGGCGAAGTCCATTTCCTTTGTCCGCACCGTGCCCGCCGAACGACCCGGCGCGCGGTGGTAGGTCCAATAGAGGTTCGTGTGCGCGATGACCTGATCCGGCGGCGGGGCGCCCCATTCGGAATGGTCCTCGGTCGTGTGCGCGTCGGCGACCAGAAGCGCGTCGTACCCCTTCACGATCGCCGTGTGCAGTGTGGCCCGGATGCACTCGTCGGTTTGCGCGCCGGCTACCACGAGCTTGCCCACCGACAGATCCGAGAGCACTTCTTCCAGTGCGGTGCCCTCGAACGAATCCGCGTAGTTCTTCTCCACCCGGCGCTCGCTCTCCGCAGGCGCGAGTTCGGGCACGATCTGCCACTCCTCGCTCCCCGACGCGAGCTGCTCGTCGGAATGCTGTACCCACACCACCGGCACCGCGTGTTCGCGGGCGTTGGCCACCAGTTCCGCCACGTTCGCGACGACCTCGTCCCGCGCGTGCGCGCCGGAAACGACCGCGTTCTGCACGTCGATCACCAGCAATGCCGTTTTCGGCCGGTTGTCCAGTGTGGTCATTTTCCCCTCCAGGCAAAGTCCCCCACGAGCCAGCAGCACCATAGCGCGCCTTTCGCGGCATTGCTACCGCGCGATCCAGCGCGGTTGTTCGATTCGGAATTCTTTTTTGTCGCTGGGGGCGGGACCCGGGTTTCAGCGGAGAGGAATCTCGGCTTTTAGCGGTCGAGTCGTTCGGCCATCAGCTCGCCCGCCATGATCGATGCCAGGTTGGTATTGGCCCGGGGAACGAAAGGGAAGATCGACGCGTCGACCACGCGCAGGCCGTCGAAGCCGAGTACTCGGCAGTCGGGATCGACGACCGTGTCGCGGTGTCCGGGGTCGCCCATCCGGCACGTGCTGGTGGCGTGCTGCGAGTCGCCTGCGGTGGCGAGCAGGTGATCGTCTAGCTCGCTGTCGTTGTCCAGCACCGCGAACAGCTCCTCGTTCGCGCTCTCCAACGAGCCGCTGAGGATCGGCGCGGTCTCGTCGGAGCGAGCTAGTTCGACCAGCGCTCGAATACCGGCGCGTAGCCGCGGCAGGTCGCGTTCGTCGGAGAGCATTCGCTGGCGCACCAACGGTTGCGCGTCCGGATCAGTGGAGATCAGGCTGACGTCGCCGCGAGAATAGTTCTGGTTGAGCCACACCCCGTACGAACCGGCCCCGGCTCCGGTGTCCGCGAACGCCATGGCGAGCACGCTCTGGTTCATCGAGACGAACATCAGGTCGCCTTCGGGCGCGCCGGGGCCGCTGGTGAAGCGGACGCAGACGTTGGTGTGCCGGTCGTCCGGCGTCTTGATCGCGGCCGCTTCGGTCAGCGGGAGCTGGATCATCGCGATCGGATGGTCCTGCAGGCCGCGGCCGACCGGCAGGTCCGCGCGGACGTCGATGCCGAGCGACCGCAGCTGACCCGCTGGTCCCACGCCGGAGCGCTGGAGGATTGTCGGCGTGTGGATCGCGCCTGCGCTCAGCACGACCGTGTCGGCGAGCTCCGTCGTGGCCGTCCCGCCGATGACGGCCCGGACGCCGATCGCGCGGCTGCCGTAGAAGAGCACCTGGTCCACGATCGCGTCGCCGCGGATGGTCAGGTTCGGCAGCGCCCGGGCGGGTTCCAGGTAGGCGTCGTTGACCGAAACCCGCCGCCCGGCGCGGGAATTGATCGGGTACGGCGAGACGCCGCTGGCTCCCGGAGCGTTCACATCCGGTGCCCAGCCGTAGCCCGCGGCGATCGCCGAGCGGTGCAGCGCGGCGTCGACCGCGCCCCAATTCTCCTGCGGCATACGGTAAATCGGAGTCGGGCCGCCGCGGCCGTGGTAGGGCTCGTCGCCGAAAGCCTCGTCGTCCTCCAGCTTCGCGAAGTACGGCAGCACGTCGCCCGGTCCCCAGCCCGGCAGCGCCCAATCAGCGAAATCCGCCATCGGCGGGCGGATCGCGATCTGCCCGTTGATCGACGAACTGCCGCCCACGCCCCGGCCGCGCCAGTACAGCGCCGGCAGCTGTTTGTCCGTGCGCGTGGAGTCCAAGCCTCGCCACACCATTTCTTTGGCCGCGGCCGGGTCCAGCAGGGCGACGATGGGATTGGGCGAGCGCCACGCTTCGGGCATCTCCGCGGACCGGTAATCCGGACCGGCCTCGAGCAGCAGGACCCGCTTGCCCCGTTCCGCCGAGCGGACTGCCAGCGCCGCTCCCGAGGATCCGGCGCCGACCACGATGAGGTCCCAGCCGCTGTCCGCCATGTGCCTGCCCCTTCGCCGGTCTCCGTGGCGGCTAGAATGATCCCCGGCCGTACGTTCAGTCAAGAGTGAACGTTCAGTTTTTCCTGAGCTACCGTGAGGTGCCGATGACCTTGCCCGACCGGTCCGCCGAGCACGCGCTCGTCGAGGACTTCGGCCTGCGCATCGGCCGGGCGATGGGCTGGCCGCCGATGGCGGGCCGCACCAGCGGCGTGCTGCTGCTCAGCGAAAAACCCCTGACCCTCGGCGAACTCCAGGACGCGCTCGACGCGAGCAAGGGTTCCGTGTCCGAGATGACGCGGCTGCTCATGGTCAACGGCGTCGTCGAGCGGACCAAGAACCCCGGCAGCCGCCAGTTCGTCTACCGCTGGCGCGACGACGCCTGGCTCGGCTGCCTGCAGCACCAGGTGAACGCGACCCGCGAACTGCTCGAGCTGGCCGAGAGCGCACAAGAACACGGCAAACACCTGGCAGCCGAGCAACGCGCCCGGCTGCGGCGAATGCGCGACTACTACGTCTTCATGACCGAACAGCTCGAAGCGCTCCTGGCCGAGTACTCCAGCCGAACCGAGTCCGATGCCTGACCCGGATGACTCAATCCGGACCTGCGCGCACTGACCTGGCCTTAAGGTGAGCCAGGTGGAGCCATTGACCGCGATCGCCACGATCGCCGCGAAGTACGGCGCTTCCCAGCTGATCCGTGCGCTCACCGGGAACGACGAGCTCAGCGGGCTGGCCTCGGAGCTGCTCGGCGAACTCGTGGCCAGCGAAGACCGCCTCAGCGAGCAGATGGCCGGGATCGGCCGTCAACTGGACGAGTTGCTGGATCAGCGGTACACGGTCGCGTTGGGGGCCGGGCAGCGGGCGTTGCGCGACGCGAGCACCGCGCCCGAGCCGCGCTCTCGGGCCGCCGAGCTGGCCCGCGCGCGTGACTTGTTCCGCGAGGCCGCCGCGGCAGCCTCAGCCAAGTCCCCGCTGCAGATCGCGGTGGCCGAGCGGTACGTGGCGCTGTGCTCCCTCTCCGCGGGCCGCCCCGACGCCGTGCCCGCGGCGCTGGACACGTTGAACGAGGCGGCCTTCCGGGCGCTGACCGAGGCGCTTCCGCTCTTCGGGCCCAAGGCTTACGAGAAGGCTCGGGCGCAACTCCCCCGGTCGAGCCGGCTGGGCCTGCGGGGCCGGCGCGAGGAGCGGATCGACGAACTGGGCAGCGACCTCGTCGACGCGGTCGACGACGTCGTGGATCTCGCCCTCAACCTGCTCGCCGAATCGGAGGCCCTCGCGCGCGGGCTCGGTCAGGACCTCGGGCCGGAAACCGACGTCGACCTGCTCCTGCCCGCGGGGTACGAAGACGACGAGCGACTGGCCAGCACCGCGCAGGTGGTCGTCCGGCCGATCGAGCCCGGGCCGCTGCGGTTCGGTCCGCTGACGGTCGCTTTCGGCGACATCCGCCCGGTTCCAGGCCAGCCGCAACCTCCTAGTGCTGCGTCCGCCGCCGTCGTGGTCGCCGCCAAGTTCGCGCAGGACTCGCCGCCGGGGTACGCGGCGACGGCGCGGCCGCCCGGCTTCGAGGTGGAAGTGCTTGTCCGGTCGGACTTTCCCGTGTCGCCGTCCCTGATCGTGTCGTTGCGGCCCGGGCTGGTCCTGGCGGACGAGGTGCTGCAAGAGGTGATGCCCGGCCAGCCCGCGTTCACCGGGGTCGCCAGCGACATGCTCGCCGCGCGGATGCAAGAGATCCGGCTGCCCTATTTTCACCCGGACAGGTTCGTCAACGAGTGGACGGTGAACATCAACAACGTGTTGATCTTCCAGTCGTCCGATCGCCAACTGCTCGAACTGGAGGGCGACGCGCGCTTTCTATGAGCCCGCGCTGTTCCTGACCGCGATGGCGATCAGGCTGCCCTTGGCTACCGCGAACAGCCGATCGGGTGCGGCGCTGCGCAGCGCCCAGATCCGCCGGGCCACGCGGGTGCGATTGGCGAGCCGTCCGTCGGAAGTCAGGTGGAACAGCACGCCGGAGATGCCGGCGACCAGGAAGCCGTCGGCGGTCGGGAACACCTGGCCGACGAGCCGCTCCCCGACATCGACCCGCCACTGCAGGCGTCCTCCGGCGGGGTCCACGACCGTGTAGCCGCGGGGTTCAGGCAACCACAGCAATCCTCCGGCTTGTTCCGGCGCCGCAGCCACAAGGTCAGTCTCGGCCTGGACGAACTCGCGGGCAGTGTCGGATGACAGGTCGATTTCAGCCAGGGCACGTCGGCCGCAACGCAGCAGAAAACGGCCGGGCCCGACCGTTGCGATGCTGGATCCGGCGTCGTTGTCCACGAGCGGCTGCGGAAGCCGCCATGCGGCCCGTACCCGGCCGTCGTGCCGATCGATCAAGCGCACCCGGATGTCGCCCGGTACGCCGATCAGGAAGCCGTCACCGGCGGGCACGGGCAGCACGGTGCGGATTCGCTGCTCGGTTTCCCAGCGGAGCCGCCCCGTCGCGAGGTCGAACGCGCGCAGCGGCGTGTATCCGCGCCAGCCGCCGACGAGCACGACGTTCGCCGAAACGACCAGATGCCCGGGGGTTGCGGGGAGGTCAGCGGACCAGATCTCGCGCCCGGTCGCGAGGTCCAAACAGGACAATCGGGGGTTGTTCTGCGGGATCACCAGGCAACGCTCACCGACGACGGCAACCGCCCGCGGCCACGTGCCGATCGGAACGTCCCACCGCACAGCACCGTCGGACGGGTCGAGGCTCACCAGCCTGGTGCTGCGCTCGTGGACGATGACGTGACCGCTTGTCACGGCCAGGCCCGAGGCAACGCCGCGCTGGTGCAGCGGATGCTCCCACTCGATGTCGATCACCGCATCAGACCACCACGATCAGGTGACCATCGGCAACCGCATTAGGTGCGCCGCGAAACCAGGCGGCCCGCTTTATTCTTCGCGCGGCAAAAATTTCGCTAGGCAACATTCTCGGCCAGATGTCCCGGGCCATGCAACCGTTTCTGATTTCCCCAAGTCCCACGGCTGACGCATTCGGAGCCGCTGCACCGAATGCGTCAGAAACGGAGCTTGACATCGGTGCAATGCTGAAAGTTCGCAGGCGGAAATCCATCTATCGCCGAGGGGTGCCATGAAAAAGACCGGTTTGCTCCTGACGCTCGCTGCCGTCCTCGTGCTGAATGCGCTCACGTCCGCCGGGACGTCGGCCGCGGTCCCCCGCCGGGATCCGGCTTCGGCCTTCGAGGCCTACGTGACCTTGTTCAACCAGACCAACCGGGTTCTGACCCTCAAGGCGTCCCACCTCGACCACGGGTGCTGGGACACCGAACCGTCCAGCCGGATCCAGCCGCACACGGCAGTCTATTGGCGGTCCGACAGCTGCGGGGCGTTCACCGGCACCGAAGGCTGGGTGAACTACACGATCGAGAGAACGGGGGGTCAAGGCTACGCCTACGCGCACTGGAACCTCCCCTATTCCGGCTCCAATTCCTTCGACGGCACAGCAGGCGGGCTGTTCACGATGACCACGCAGGGAAACAACGAACGACACGCACAGGTCAACTACATCCTCAAATGTGTCATTCCCAGCTGCGTGGGATGAGCCATCTGGTCCACCCCAGGGAGTAAGACGACCGCCCGGCGGCCCTTCTCTTCGGTCGCCGGGCCTGACGCGGCCGGTCCCGCAGAGCGAGTCGCAAGAGGCGCAACTACCGCGACTGCGCGTCGTGTTGTGACCTGCTCGCGCCAACCAGACCCACCGCGACCGTGCCGCCTCGCATGCCCGGGCCAGCTGTCCCAGGCGCGATCCCCGCGGCAGCCGCACAGAACCCGTTCCCCAAGCCCGTTCTGGCGACGCCCGCTGCATGCACGGCCTCTCCCGGGGCTCCCGCACGGCGTGACCGGGTCCAACCGCCCAGCTTCTCCGGGAAGTCGGAGCGACTCCCAGCACCGCGCGTCGGATTCCGACCGGCAAGCCTGTAACGGAGAGGTGAGCCGTCACACTGCGAGCGCCTCGCCTTCAACCTCCTGAGAGTTCTTTTACGTCTCGTAAAGCCGCGACGATCTGCGGCCAGTCGAAGGTGGCCAGACCGTCGTCGGCGCGCACAGTCACAGCATCCGGATCCATTATGGAGGCACCCGCGTTGACCAGTCTGGCCACGCTCTCGCCGTACGCAGGATGCCTGCGCAGTACGGCTTTCACGCACGGCACAACAACAATCGGGACACCCGTGCCGAGCATCTCGTTGAGAATTCCCAGAGCGAAGGTATCGCTGAATCCGGCCGCCCACTTGTTGATCGAGTTGAACGTCATCGGTGCCGCCAGCACAGCCGCTGCGCGAGGAAGCGACTCCCGTTGCCGCGGGGATCCGGAGTGAACCCGCGTGATGCAGCCTGTCGCAGCAGCGAGTTCGTCCAGATCGGTCCACGACGCCGCGTTCGGAGTGGCGATGACACAGACCGACCAACCCTCGCAGGTGAGCGTCCCGACGAGCTCCTGGATCCGCAGGACCGGCGGAGCAGCAGTGACTACCAGATACAGCCACCGCGATTTGTCGCTCATCCACCCCTCCCCTGTTCGTATCTTGCGCGAACCCGGTGCCAACTGACGGCGACTGCGCCTCAGCGGCGCGCGAAGAGCCGCGACAGCGCCGGGACAGCCCGGATTTTCTCGCTGCTCAGATGACTCCACACGATCCCAGCGGGCCGGCGGCGCGCTTCGCAGTAGATAACTTGCGTCGGCGTCACAATGACGTCAACGCTGAAGTCGTGCTCGGTTTCGGGGAGATCGGTATCCACGACTTGAAGCTCGTGCACGGTGCTGATGATCGTCGTCTGCGGGCCGATCAGCCCGGCTTCCGACAGGAGGGCAACCTCGATGTCCGAGTAGCCTGCCCCCTTTCCGACTCGCGCGCCTCGCCTGTCGACTGCGACACTGCCGCAAACGACGACGTCTATCGGTTTCATCTGTCCGGGGCCTACCGTCGGGGCAACGTCGGCAGCATACTTGCTCTGCGCGGCTTCAATGCTGACCCTTTCCGGATCGAGCGCGTAGAAGGGGTTCGGGTTGTCCATCGCGGGTACGGCCATGCAGAGAATCTTTCCGTCCCGCAAAGCCCTCTCCCGCACCAGCAGTTGAGCGCGATCCGGATTGGACTTGACCACCCGTGCGTCCCGCCAGACGTCCAGCGCGGCCAAACGCTCCGCTGCTGCCGCTGTTCCAGCGAATGACGGAATGCACCCAGCAGCGCCCCTCGGGTCCACCGCTTCGGCGTCGAGCGCCGCCCAGACACGCTCACGGGCAGCGCGTTTCGCTTCGTCGATCTCCATGTCTCTGTTGTACCGTGCAGATCGCTGCACCTCATACCTCAAGTTGAGCACCGCGTTGGCCTCGGACGCGTCGATCGCTTTGATCCCGGATCGAGGAGCACGGTCTCGCCGCCGGGCGACTCGTTCCGAGCGGTCTTGCCGTAGGAGTAGTACATGGTCACTTCTGTGGTGTTCGACGTCGGTGAAACGCTGCTCGACGACTCCCGCGAATGGGGTGAGTGGTCCGATTGGCTCAACGTGCCTCGGCACACTTTCTCCGCGGTGCTCGGCGCCGTCACGGCACAGGGCCGAGACAACGCCGAGACGTTCGAGTACTTCCGCCCCGGATTCGATCTTGCGCGCGAGCGGCAGCTCCGTGAAGAAGCTGGCCGCGGTGAGCAGATAAATGAAGACGATCTTTACTTTGACGTTCGCTCCGCACTCTCGGGGCTTCGGGAACTCGGCCTTTGGCTGGGTGTCGCCGGGAACCAGACGGCCCGTGCGGGAGATCTCTTGCGTGCCTTGCAGCTGCCGGTCGACCACATCGGCACATCCGGCGAGTGGGGTGTGGCGAAGCCTGATCCGCGGTTCTTCGAGCGGCTGATCGAGCTGGCGCCGGGCGAGCCAAGCGAGATTGTCTACGTGGGCGACCACCGTGACAACGACGTCGTGCCAGCGAAGGCCGCGGGTTTGCGCACGGCGTTGATCCGGCGCGGCCCGTGGGGTTTCCTGTGGGCCGACGACCCGGCAGTGCGCCGGCATGCCGACTGGGTTATTGGTTCCCTCAACGAGCTCCCGGCGCTTCTTGCGGCTGACCGGAGCCGTGGTGCCCAGCAGAGTCGCACCTAGCGCCAATCGGAGCCTTCTGACGCGGATGACGTGCAGTCGTTTCCTTCCGTCAGAAGGCATTCCACGTCCACGGCCTCGGGATCTCGCCGCGCAAGCAGGCTATGCGGTGCGATGCTTCCCGGGCGGCGTCGGCGCTCGTCGCGCCCTTTGCCAGCACAAAGGTCGCCCACCGCAGTTCCTGGATGTCGTCAAACGTCCGGAAAGACGCCGCCGTGGTGACGTCACGGCCATAGGCTGTGGCGAAATCGCGGTAGTCGGATCGGCTCACCCGGACAAAGTCCGCGAAGTCCGCCGCGAGCGGAATCAGGTCCCAGTCGCGGTCTCCGAGCGAGACGTGCTCCAAATCGAGGAGCACCGGCTTTCCGTCTGCGAGCACAGCAACGTTGTTCTGCCACGCGTCCCCGTGGATCACCGTCGGAGAATGGCGTGTTCGCTCTCGCTGCAGCCGTTCGCGCAGAACACCGACCTGGTGCGCAAGCCAGGCACGGTCGTAGTCCGGAAGGTGCCGCGCCGCAGCGATCCGGCCGGCGACCCCAGCGAACGGATCGAACATCCGCAAAACAGGGTGCGCCGGCGGCTCCAGGCGGTGGAGCAACCGGAGAATGCCGCCCAGTTCGGCGGGGCTGGCGGGGCGGTGCGCAGGCAGTTCCCGCCACCAGGTCACCGGCCGGTCATGGACGACGACCGGCTGGGCGATGTCGTCCAGAACAGCGACCGAGTTGATGCCAGTGCCTGCCAGCCAGCGGGCCGCCTCGATCTGGAATTCTGCGGCTTTCTCAGTGCCGGCGGGGCCGATGCGAGCGACACAGCCGCCGACGAGCCGGTACATCAGGTTGGATCCGTCGCGGATCAGAACCGCTCCGGCAGGATTCAAGCCCGCTCGTCGTGCCGCGGCCGCCAGAACGTCGCCCGCAGGCTTCGAGGTCGCTGTCACGCTGACGATGATGTCAACGTCTGGTGCATCCGGCCGGACAGTGCGCGCGTCAGCGGACGATGACGCGCCGATCCAACACGGGTGAGTCCGGAACCCGCGCTTGGCCGTTGCTCGTTGCTGCCGTAGATCGACGCGCGTGGGCCAGCGTTGGGCACCCGGCGGACCGAACCTGGACCGCAGGATGGGTCAGGGCGATTCGCGCAGGTAGGCCAGGACCGCGAGGACTCGCCGGTGTGTGTCGGGCGCGACGGGCAGCTCCAGCTTGGCGAAGATGTTGCCGATGTGTTTGGCCACCGCCGCTTCGGTGACCGACAACTGGGCGGCTATCGCGGCGTTGCTCGCGCCTTGGGCCATGTAGTCCAGCACTTCGCGCTCGCGGGCGGTCAGGCGGGAAACAGCGGGGCTTTCCCGGTTCCTGGCGAGCAATTGGCGAACCACTTGCGGATCTATCACCGTTCCGCCGGAGGCGACGCGGCGGATCGCGTCGGTGAGGACGTCGATGTCGCCGAGGCGGTCCTTCAGCAGGTAGCCGACTCCCGCGGAGTCGGAGCTCAGGAGTTCGGCCGCGTAGGTCTGCTCCACGTACTGGCTCAGCACGAGCACGGGCAAAGCCGGCTGCGTGGTTCTCAGCCGCAAGGCAGCGCGCAGTCCTTCGTCGGCGTTTCCCGGGGGCATCCGCACGTCGGTGATCACGAGGTCGCATTTCGTCCGGGACAGTGCTGCCAGGAGCTCCGGAGCGGTGCCTGCCTGGACGACCACGCGGTGGCCGTGGAATTCCAGGATTCGCACCAGCCCCTCGCGCAGCAGGACCGAATCCTCGGCCACCGCGATCCGCAGCCCGGTCACGGCAGGGGCTCGCTGGGGATGCGCACGCGCACCACCGTCGGGCCGCCGGGCGGGCTGGACAGCGCCACCGTTCCCCCGACCACCGACGCGCGGTCGGCCAGCCCGCTCAGGCCGCCGCCACCCTCCTGGTCGGCACCGCCCCGGCCGTTGTCCCGGATCTCCACCAGCAACACGCCTTGCTGGTAGCGCGCGACGACTTCGGCCCGATCGGCACCGCTGTGTTTGACGACGTTGGTCAGGGCTTCGCTCACGGCGTAGTAGGCGGCGCTCTCCGCCGAATCCGGCAGTCTCGTGCCGACTGCGGTGTCCACCCGCACCGGCAGGGCGCACCGGTCCGCCAGGTCGCCCAGCGCGGCGTCCAATCCCCGGTCGGACAGGATCTTGGGATGGATGCCGCGGATCAGGTCGCCGAGTTCCGCCAGCGCGAGTTTCGCCTCCGTGTGGGCGCGGTCGACCAGGGCGCCGGGGCCGCTTCCGCCGTCCAGCTGGGTGCGGGCCAGGCCCAGCACCATCGCCAGCGACGTCAGCCGTTGCTGGGCGCCGTCGTGCAGGTCTCGTTCGATCCGGCGGCGCTCGGCTTCGTGCTGGTCCACCATCCGGGCCCGTGAGCGCCGCACTTCCACCAGTTCGAGCTCGTCGCCTCCGCGGGCCGGCTCCAGCATCGCCCGGCTCACCCTGGCCCGCGCGCCTGCCGCCGCGGGCAGAACGAACACAGCGGCCGCCAGCACGGCAGCTCCGAGAGGCACTATCGCCCAGACGAGACCGCTTCGCACCATCGCCGCCCCGGAAGGCACCCATTCGGACGGGGACAACGCCACCACCAGCGGAGCCGCGATCATCGCGCCGGGCAGCACTACGCCGACGAGGACGACGATCAAGTCGAACACCCACAGCAGGGTGGCGAGCAGGGCGGTGTAGCCCAGCTCCTGCCAGGTGACCCGTTCCCGCAACCGGGCCTTCGACCGGCGCCACCACCCGCCCGCGCACGACGAGCGGAGGGCAGCCCGCACCGGCCCGGGGCTGACCCACCCCAGCCTGCGTCGCTCCACTCTGGCGACGGGGATTCCCAATTGGCACAACAAGATTAACGGCACCACCCCGATCGCGACCGGCAACAGCGCAACTCCCGCGCCTGCCGTCGCCACGATGACCAGCAGGCAGCCGACGCCCAGCGGCACACCGCTCAGCAAGTACGCCGCCGAGCGCACCACGCCGGCTTTCGACCTGTCCCGCACCATGGCTCCCTCCCTCGGAAACCACCATAGGTCCGTCGGCGCGGGCCGCGCAGGTATACCCAGCACTACCTTTGAACACCTGCCTGGGCCCGTGCGCGAAGGCTCGAACCAGGGTTGGCTTGAGCGCATGGGATCTTCACCGTCGGCTGAGTCCGTTCGTCTGGTGCGCCTGACCAAAGTGCACGGCGCCGCCCCGCACGAGGTGGTGGCGCTGAACGCGATCGACCTGGCATTCCGCCGCGGCACGTTCTCCGCTGTCATGGGTCCCTCCGGTTCGGGGAAAACGACGCTGCTGCAGTGCGCGGCCGGCCTGGACCGGCCCACCGACGGCGCGGTCTTCTTGGGGGACACCGACATCAGCGCCTTGTCCGAGCGGAAGCTCACCTCGTTGCGCCGGGACCGGATCGGGTTCGTGTTCCAGAGTTTCAACCTGATGGCGACCCTGACCGCCGTGCAAAACGTTTCGCTGCCGCTGCGTCTTGCCCGGCGCGGGGTGCGAGCCGATCGTGCGCGCCAACTGCTCGAACAGGTCGGGATGGGCGACCGGACCGGCCACCGGCCAGCCTCGTTGTCCGGCGGCCAGCAGCAGCGGGTGGCGATCGCGCGTGCGCTGGCCGGCAACCCCGAGGTGGTGTTCGCCGACGAACCGACCGGCGCCCTGGACAGCCGCAACGGTCGCCAGGTGCTCGAATTGCTGCGGAAACTCGTCGATGACGACGGCCAGACCGTCGTGATGGTGACGCATGACCCGGTAGCCGCCGCCTTCGCCGATCGGGTGACGTTCCTGGCGGACGGCCGGATCTCCGGCCATCTGGACAATCCCACCGCTCGGGTGGTCGCCGACCTGATGACCACGCTGGAGGAAACCGTGCCGAAAGAGGTCGGCTGACGTGCTGTGGATCGCCTTGCACACCCTGCGCGGCAGGCGCGTGTCGTTCGCGGGAGCGTTCCTCACGCTGGTTTTCGGCGTGGCCATGATTTCCGCGTCCGGCACGGTGATCGCAGTGTCGGGAGACGGGAAGAGCACGGCCGGCCCCGCCGCCCGGACAGCTCTGGCCGAGGCCGGCAACCTGCTGGCGCTGTTCGCCGGCATCGGCGGATTCCTGACGGTTTTCATCGTGGCGAGCACCTTTTCGTTCACGGTGTCGCAACGTCGCCGCGAGTTGGCGTTGTTGCGGATGGCCGGCGCCGGTCCCGGCCAAGTGCGCCGGATGGTGCTGACGGAGACGACGGTCCTCGGCACGGCGGCGGCAGCGGCGGGCGCGTTGCTCGGCGTCCCGCTCACCTCGGTGCTCGGCGACGTCCTCGTATGGAGGCAGGTGCTGCCCGCCGGCATCGAGTTGCCGTTGACACCGTCGCGGCTGGTCGCGCCGATGCTGGTGGCGTTCGTGCTCGGCCTGGCAGTCGCGATCCTCGGCGCGTGGCCCGCCGCGCGCCGGGCCGGTGCTATCCGGCCGGTGGAAGCCTTCCGGGAGGCGGTCGTGGACACCCGGCCGATCCCGCGGGGCCGCCGCTTTCTCGGGGTGCTGGGCCTTGCCGTCGGCCTGGGGCTGATGGTGCTGTTGCCGCGCGTGCCCCCGGACGGCCAGCTCCCGCTCGCCCTGTTCACCGCCCAGCCGATCGTGGTCGGCCTGGCCCTGCTGGCACCCGTGTTCGTCCCGCGGCTCACCGGGCTTGTGGTCGCGCCTCTGGCCGCGTTCACCGGAGCCAGCGGTCTGCTGGCGCGAGAGAACCTGCGCGCCGCGATCCGCCGGACCGCGTCCTGCGCGGCTCCAGTCCTGGTCACGATCGGAATCACCGGCTCCCTGCTGGCGGGCACGAACATGCTCGGGGCAGCGGGGCGGGCGAGTGCGGCGAAGCTCTACACGTCGCAACTGCGGGCTACTGGGGACAACCTGGACACAGCTGTGCCGGGCGTCCGCGCCGCAGTGCTAGTCGAGGACGCGGCTGTAAGCGCTTTGGTCCACCGCACAAGCAGGGAGATGGCTGCCCTCGGCGTCGCGGGGAAAGGTGTCTCCGACGTACTCGGACTGGGCACTACCACCGGCGACCCGGCTCAGCTCACCGGCTCGGCCGCGATGCTGGGGAGGCGGCAAGCGGCGGGCTTCGGCTTGACGGTCGGAGACTCGGTGGGCCTCCGGATGCCCGATGGCGCAACGGTTCCGGTCAAGGTGGTGGCTCTCTATGACGGCCCGCCTTTGACCGCTCCCCTGCTGCTGCCTGAACAACTCGTGGCCCACCACCGCGCGGTCGGAGCCCGTCCGCCCGCGCTGCACGTGGCGCTGAACAATCCGGCGGACGCCGCCAGGGTGGAAAACCTGTTGGCAGCGAAGGGCTACGAGGTGACGTCGACGGCCGCATGGCTGGCGACTTCGGCGGGGTTCCGTGAGGACGGCATGCGAATCGGCGCAGAACTGCTGGCATGGTTCGCCTTGCTGTACACGCTGTTCGCTGTCGCCAACACGGTCACGATGTCGTTCAGCGAGCGCGCGGGCGAGTTCGCCCAGCTGCGGTTGCTCGGTGCCCAACGCACACAAGTGTTGCGGATGGTTCTGTGGGAGGGCACGGGAATCGCGCTCACCGGCCTCGTCCTGGGAGCGGCGGCGGTGGCACTGGCAGTGGGCGGACTGTGGCAGGCGGTGCGTTCGGCCGGGCTCGACATCCCGCTCGACCTGCCATGGGTTCCGCTGCTGTCGATCGCGGCGGGTTGTGTCGTGGTGCTGCTGACCGTGTCCACAGTGGCCACAACGGTGGCGATGCGTCCCTCAGACACGCGTTGACACCCAAGCGCAGCCCACAGATTCACCTGGCAGCAGCCAGCTCGCCCCGCGAAGCCACCTTGAGTTTTCGCAGTACGCTGGCCACATGCTGTTCCACTGTGTGGCGCGAAAGGAACAGCACCTCCGCGATCTCGCGGTTGGTATGCCCGTCCGCCAGAAGACGCGCGACGTCCTGTTCCCGCGGCGAAAGCTCGTTGCCGTAACCACGTCTGCCACGCCGGGACGGGGCTACTGCGCCGGTCGCGCGGTGGGTGTGGCGGCGGCGGGCGGCGGCCCGGGTCGCGCCTAGGCGGGCGAAATCCTCTGCCAGGGCCGGGAAGGCCTCGGCGGCGCCCGGTTCGCCCATCGCCAGCTGGCTGCGTGCTAACTGTTCTCTCGCCAAGGCAGCGGGATATGGGGCGGGCAGGCGGTCGTAGCCATCGCTTGCTTTGTGGAAGAAGTGAGCTGCGCGCGCATGGTCGTGGCGATGTGCGGAGAGGATGCCGCGGCACAAGAGCAGGGCGACGGTCGCCAAGGGTGCATCGAGGTCGGGGACTTCCTGGGAGGCCTCGTCGATCAACGCGGCGGCGGCTCTGGTGCGGCCGATGCGGCAGTACGCCTCGACGGCGACCGGCAGCAACTCGCCGGACCAGGACCAGGCTCCCTTGGCGCGCAATAGCTCCAGGCCGAGGTCCGCGCGGGCTGCGGCAGCCTCGTTGTCGGAGTGCGACAGCAGCATGCTCGCGATTCCGGCGTGCGCGGCGAGCACGACCGGGGTCACCGCGTTCTCCGGTTCGTCGGGGCCGACCGCGGCGAAATGGGCGGTGGCCCGGTCCCATTCTCCCCTGGCGGTCGCCAGCAAACCCAGCACCAGGGAAAGCTCGCCGCTCATCGGCAGCAGCTGCCGGTATTCGGCGAGCAGGGAGCGGGCTTTGTCGTCGAGTCCGTCCCATCTGCCGGTGAGCCAGTCGGTGTGGACGCCGGTGGAGCGTGCGATGCCGATCAGGTACGGGGCGCCGCAGTCCGAGGCGAGTTCGATTGCGCTGCGCACCAGGCTGCTTGCGCGTCGGTGGTGGCCGATCCACACGCATGCGTCGGCGACGTTGGCGTGCAGCCGGGCCAGCTGGCGTTGTTGTTCGGCTGACGAGACCGCGGTCGGGACGGCGTCCATCGCCGCCAGTGCGTCGGGGTCGCCGATCTGGAGCCGGGACGGGAGGCAGCTCGCCAGGAGGGTCAGGACGAGGGTGCGGTCAGTCGTGTTCGCGATGACCTCGTCCACCCGGTCGAGCCAGCGCAGGTGCTCGGCGACCGGGGTGGCGCCGAACCACGGCTGGCCGAGACGTACATGCCCGGGTCGACCTGGACCGAACCGGGGGTGGCGCCGAGGGAGAAGCTGTCGGTGCCGACGTTCCCGATCTGCTCGGCGACCCAGTCCCCCATGTCGTTGTTGAGCCTGCCGTAGACGCTGTACCACTTGAAGTCGCTGCGGCTCCACGACGCGACGCCGACCACCTTGCCGTCCACGATCAGCGGGCCACCGCTGTCGCCGGGCAGGATCGTCGGGTCACCGTTGGAATAGCCGGCGCAGATCATCGTGGCGTCCTGGAAACCGGCCCCGACGCCCTGGCAGTTCGAGCCCTCGCGGATCGGCAGGGTAGCTTTGTTGACGGTGACGTCCCGCGAGTCGTCGTTGAAGTCCTTCTTGCCGTAGCCGACGCCGACCCCCTCTTTGCCAGGCTTGGTGAGCTCAGTGTCCGCGGAGGTGGCCACCTTGGCGTACTGGCCGTTCGGCACCGGGATGTCCGCGTCCGTGGTGACGATCGCGACGTCGTAGCCCTGGTCGAAGTTCACGTATTTGGGGTGGGTTTCGTAGCTGACGACGCCCACCCGGGTGCCGCCGCCCGCGTTCAGGTCGTCGAGGCCGTACAGGAACGTTTTCTTGCCCTCGGCGGCCTTGCAATGCGCCGCGATCAGGATCTTGCGCGGCGCGACGACCGAGCCGGTGCAGGTCTGGCCCTGCGGGCGGGTGCCGCCCTCGCGCAGGCCGGCGACGATGAACGGGAACTCCGCGACCGAGCTGTCCTGCCCGTGGTAGAACTGCGGCCGCATGGCGGGCGGGATGTGCGTGTCGCCGGTCGGAGCGACCGCGGTCGTGTTCGGTGCTGCTTGGGCAGTGCCGTCGAGGAGCGGGGCGGAGAGGACGGCCAGCCCGGCGGCCAGCAAGCCCAGTGTCCGGTGGGGTCTGTTCACAGCGGTTTCCTTTCCTGAGGCAGGAAGGTCACCTTCCGGTGCCCGGCCGGGCGGTAGCAATCCGGGAACCGGACCGTATGGGTACGGAACTATCTCCGCTCCGCGCGCGAGGAATATTCGCGCGGACCCTAAATTCCGCTCAACCGAGCCTAAGCAATCCTCAAGTTTCCCGCCGCGGGCTCCGGGGCGGAATAGAGTGGCGATGTCGGACCATGAGGGAGAACAGCCGGCCGTCAGGGGGAATCATGCTCGAAGCATTCGTCATCCTCGGTGGGATCATCATCGTTCTGCTCGCGGCGGGGCTGCTCGTGGCCTCGAAGGACGTCGGCCGCAAGGGGAACGCGGGCCAGCCTCAGCGCGGCTACTTGTTCCTCAGCAAGCCGTGGGGCTGACGGCGTTCGCACAAATAATGCCGCGCCGCCGGAAATCGCGGAAATAAGCGCGCTCGAACGCACACAACCGTCGGCGGATGCGCGTTTTCGCCAAGGCGAGATCCCATAGTGGTCCCGCTGCCGCGGCGACCCAGCCGTGTCGCGGCGATCAGACCCGCCCGTCGCGCCGTCCGGTAATCGATGGGAGGCCTCGTCCGGTTCCGGTAGGTTGTCGGATATCTCGGTGCACCGGGAACGACGACCCGTGGGATTGGGTCCGTACGAGGGGAATCAGATGCACAAGGGTTTTGTCCTGTCCGCAGGCCGTGCGGTCGTGGCGGTCGCCGCTGTCAGCGGGCTGGCGGCGTGTTCGTCGGGGACCGCGGCGGCTCCGGCGGAAACCGCCGCCGCGCATGCCGAGGTCTTCGGCGCGGGCGGTTACCGCGGCATTGCGCCGGGGATGGCCAAGGAGGCGGCGCTCGCCACCGGGAAGCTCGCCAACGCGCCGGTCTCCATGCTGGACGGCTGCACGGTCCTGAGCTGGCAGGGCGGCCCCGCGCCGGACCAGGCCAGACTCGCGGCCGAGGCCGCGGCGCAGAAGAAGGCCGACGAGCTCTACGCCAAGTCCGACGCGGCGGACCGGGACTCGAAGGAGAACACCGGCAAGTCCGCCGCGGAATTGGCGAAAGCAGCCGCCAAGGACGCGGAAGCGGCCCAGCTGGCGGCCGACTCCGCGATGGCGAGCGCCGAACTGGCGGGCAAGCGGGAAGAGCGCGACAAGGCGTTCGCCGCGGCCGGTGGCGCGTCGTTCGGCAAGAACGGCGTGCACGAGCTGGGCGCGCCGCCCGACGCCAAGACCGCGGAGGGCATCGGCATCGGCTCGTCGCTGGCGGACCTGCACAAGGCGTACGACGCGCGCGGCCTGAAGCTCGCCGAGGCCGGGCGGTTCGAGATGCCCATCGCGGAGAAGCCGGGCTGGCGGTTCGTGTTCACTCCCGCTGCCAACGGCACGGTCGGCGGAGTGGCGATCTCCGACGGCGTCCTGAAATGCCGGTGACGCCGTGGTGGTAAGTCCATAGTGGACTGATGAAGGCCTCCTTGCCGTTGCGGGCAAGGAGGCCTTCGCTTTCCCCGGATCGAGCACTCCGCTCGCTGTCCACAGTGGACGAACGATCGGTCAGGAAGAGACCTCCGACATCCCCGCGCCCTCGATCGCGGAGGCGGCTAGTGCGCGCATGCGGCGGAGCAGGCGGGACGTCACCGGGCGGACCAGTGGGTGGACGCCGCCGTTCGCTTCGGCGGCTTGCTGCCACTTCGCCAGGCGAGCCTGGTTGATAGCGGGGTCGGCCAGTTCGGTGCACTCGAGGGTGTCGGTGTTCAGGTCGACGGTGATCGTGTCGCCGTCTTCGACGAGGGCGATGGGGCCGCCGAGCGCGGCCTCCGGGCCGACGTGCCCGATGACCAGTCCGACCGATCCTCCGGAGAACCGCGCGTCGGTCATCAGCGCGACGGAAATGCCTTTCCTCCGGCACAGCGCGGTGATGCGGGAGGTCGGGTCGAGCATTTCGGGCATGCCCGGAGCGCCCCTCGGGCCTTCGTAGCGGATGACGACCATGTCCCGGTCGGCGAATTCGTCCGGCGTCTCGACGAGCGCCCGCAGCAGGGCCTGCTCGCTGTCGAAAACGCGCGCCCGTCCCTCGAACCGGCCGTCGACGACGCCGGTCTCGACCCCGGCCAGCTTGATCACCGCGCCGCCCTCGGGGGCGAGGTTGCCCGACAGCAGCCGCAGGCCGCCGGTCGGCTTGAACGGCTCGGCGACGGGGAAGATCACCTCGCTGTCCGGGGCGGGCGGGGCGAGCCGTTCGACTTGTTCGCCGAGCGTCTCGCCGGTGCAGGTCAGCGCGGAGCCGTCGAGCAGGTCGTGCCGGAGCAGTTCCGCCACCACCGCCTGCAGGCCGCCGGCGGCATCGATGTCCACCATGCTGTACTGCCCGAACGGACGGGCGTCGACGAGCACCGGGACATTCCGGGAGAGCCGGTTGAACTCCTGCTGCGTCATGACCTCCGACCAGAAGTCGAGGCCGGCCGCGCGGGCGATCTCCGGCGCGTGCAGGACCACGTTCGTCGAGCCGCCCAGCGCGATCGCCACGACCGCGGCGTTGCGGAACGCCGCCGGGGTGGCCAGCTGCCGCGGCGTGATCCCCCGCTGCGTCATGATTTCCAGGCAGTCCACGATCTGTTCAGGGAATTCCCCGGTCCGCCGCGGATCCTCGGACGCCGGCGACACCATGTGCAGCGGCTCCAGCCCCAGCACGGCGATGAACGACTGCATCGTGTTGTAGGTGAAGATCCCGCCGCAGCTGCCGTGCCCGGGACACGCGTTGCGCGCCCACCGCTCACGTTTGGCCGCGTCCGGGTCCCCGGCGACCTGGAAGCAGCTGACCAGGTCGATCCGCTCCCCGGTTTCGGGGTCCGTGCCCGGCCGGATGGACCCGTCGGAGAGCACCACCGCGGGCACGTCGCGCTCCAGGATCGCCGCCGTCGCCCCGACCGGGGGCTTGTCGCACGCCACCACGGCGACGGTTCCCCGGATCTCGCTGCCCTCGAAATGCAGCGACAGCCCGTCGTTCGTCGTCTCGCGGCCGATCAGCGAGTACCGCATCTGCGGCGTGCCGTTGCGCTGGCCGTCCGAGATCCCGCCCGAGTAGTTCGGGGCCAGCAGCCGGACGGGCAGGTCGCGCTCGCGGATCCGGCGCGCCAGCGCTTCGTGGATCGCCTCGACCTTGTCCGAGACGCCGACGTAGCAGACGCTGTCGCCCAACGTGCCCACGACGCCCCATGCGTCCCCGTGGATCTTGTCCACGTCCTGGCCCAGCGCGCGGGCCGTGGCCACCGCCTGGCAGTCCTGGCCCGGGCGCCACACATCCCGGCGGCTCGACTCGTCCATCAACGCTCCCGTCTTCGACACGACCGTCCCCATCGTCGCAGATCCGGGCGGGTGCGCATCCCGGCTTCGACGGTCAACCGGCGTGCGGGCGGGCCTGGCCGGTGCGGAGGGCGGTGAGTTCGTCCAGGCAGTACTCGGCGCGGCGGGCGGAGCCGTAGCGGGTCAGTTTGCCCCGGCGCGCCCACTGGCGGACGGTCGCCTCGGGCACTCCGGCGGCGAGCGCGGCTTCCTTGGTGGGCACGGTGCGCCGCCGGTTTTCTTCGCGGGTGCGGACGTCGAGCCAGTCCGCCGGGGGCAGGTCATGCCCGGCTTCGCAGGCGACTGTGGCGGTGGCGGGCCGCAGGTGCACCGGAGCGCGGCAGCCGCCGACCGGGCAGTTCCCGACCGGGACGGCGGGGCGCGGGTCGTCGAGGGCGGCGGTCGCGGAGGAGATGAGGTCGGAGAGCTCGTCGAGGAAGTCCGCGCCGCTGGGGTGCCCGGCCAGCCAGTCCCGGTGCGCGGCGAGGAAACGCACCAGCTCCGGCACGGTCCGCCGCGGCGCCGGGACCTGCCGTTCGGCGGCCACCAGTCCCGCCCAGGAGGCCAGGACGCCGAGGATCCGCGACCGGGCGTCGAAGGCGGCCTCCCGGAACGGCAGCCCGGTCCCCCGGCGGGCGGGGTGTTCGCGCACCGCGCCGCCGGTCCGTCCGGGCTGCAGCGCGGCCTCGCAGCGGGAGTAGAGGAGGGGAAGCGCGGTCAGCCCTGCGCCGACCGGGTCGGTTCGGCCGGACGGTCCGGCCGGGCGGCTTGGCTCGGCGGGACGGGTTGGGGCAGTCAGCCGGGCAGGGTCGACCGGGCGGGTCGGATCAGCCGCGCGGGCCGGGGCAGCCGAGCGGCTCCCGCCGGACGTGCGGATTCGGTCGTCCGGGCGGCTTCCGGCAGCCGGACGAGTCCGACCGGCCGCACAGGCCCGCTCGCCCGGATCGCCCGCCTCGGCCAGACGACCCGCGTCCGCTGGGCGAGCCCTCTCGCCCAGACCGCCCGTCTCCCCTCGGCAGGTCGCGTCCGCGGGCCGGGACTCGTCGGGCATGGTCAGTTCCGTTCGGGGTCCGGGCTGTCTTCCAGCATTTCCAGGACCGCCGAGGTGATGGTGTAGCCGGTGCCGCCGCCGAGGAGCAGGATGCGGTCGCCTTTGCGGGCCCGGCCGGTGCTGACCAGGTGGTGCAGGCCGGCGAACTGGTCGCCGGTGCCGAGGTGGCCGGTGGTGCGGCCGAATTCCCAGTTGGTGCGCTCCAGCGGGATGCCGAGGAAGCGGTCGGCGATGTCGGCGGCGCGGGCGGCGGTGGTCACCACCGGGACGGCGAACGCCAGATCCGCCGCGGTGATGCCCGCTTCGTCGAGGACGCGGTGCAGGGAGGCGCCGAACAGCGCGGCCATCCGGCCGTAGTGCTCCAGCATCGGCAAGTCCTTGGCGTGGAACTGTTTGCGCATCGCGTCGAAGTCGACCGGCGGCTGCTGCGCGCCGGCGAATCCGCCGCCGCGGGCCTCGCCTTCTAGGGAGTTGTCGGCCATCGTCGAGAGCGACAGGATCCGGGCGAATCCGCCGGAACCGCTCAGCAGCAGCGCGCTCCCGCCGTCGGCGAGCACCGACTGGTCGCCGTACCAGCGGCGGACCCACGCGCTGTCGAAACGGTCGCCGGTGGTGACGAGGACGGCGTCCTCCGGGCCGGTCACGAACCGGCGGCCCAGTTCGAGCGCGCCCATCGCGCCGTTGCATTCCTGGACGACGTCGAACGACGGGACGTCGCGGCCGACCGTGTGCAGGGCGACGTACGGGGCGGCCTGCCAGTAGTGCGCGCCCTGGTAGTCGACGTAGGAGTGGAACACCGCGCGGACCGTGCCGAAGTCGCGGGCGGACGCCATGGCCAGCGCGCCGCGTCCGGCGATCGCGGCCATTTCCGCCGGGTACCGCTCGGTCTCGACGCAGGCGGAGCGGACGCCGTCCGTCTGTGCTGACTCGGCGTCGTACCGGTTCGCCGCGACGGCTTCCTCGGCCGTCTCCCGGTCGGGCAGGCAGGCGCCGACGCCCGCGACGTACAGGGGGCACGGATTCACCGGGTCGCTCCTTCCCCGGCGCAGGGCCGGACCCCGCGCCACGATTGGACGAACCGACCGTACGGCGCGGGGATTGGGGCGGCGTTGAGCCGGTGTGGACGCTCCGGCGGCGACGGCTGTGCGCCGGGCGGACCGGCTGGTAGGAGGGAGCACGGGGGCCGCGTTCCGGCTCCGTCCGCAGTTCCCACCGCGGTGGGCCATCGGGAGGTTCCGTGTACGAATTGCCGTTTCCGCCGAGCGAGGACCTGTCCCGGCTGGCCCCGCAGTACTACCGCCTGCTCGAGGACGAGCCGCTGACGAAGGTCCGCACGCCCGCCGGGGACGAGGCCTGGCTGGCCTGCGGGTACGACCTCGTGCGGGACCTCGCCTCCAGCCCGGTGCTGCGGCGCGGCCACCGCACGCCGGAATCGGCGGCGCGGATCAACGATTCGGTGGTGCAGGGCGGTCCGACCGAGGAGTTCGACGGCGAACTGGAGCGGCACACCCGGATGCGCAAGCTGCTCACGCCCGCGTTTTCCGCGAAGCGGATGCTGGCGCTTCAGGAAAGCGTCGAGGAACGGGTCGACGCGCTGCTCGACGAACTCCCCGGACCGCCCGCCGACCTGCACGCCGGGCTGTCCCAGCGGCTGCCCGCGATGGTCATCTGCACGCTGGTCGGGGCGCCGTACGAGGATTACGAGCTGTTCCGGTCCTGGACGTCGCGGCTTTCGGGCACCGGCGATCCGGAGGCGGGCCGCGCGGCGCAGATCGAGTTCGGCGTCTACATGGCGGAACTGCTGGAGCGGAAGAAGCGCGAACCGAGCGAGGACGTCTTCTCCGACCTGGCCGCGGCGGGCGGAGTGGAACTGCCGGAGGCGGCCCGGCTCGCGGCCGCGCTGCTGTTCGCCGGGTACGAGACCACGATGAGCCGGATCGACCTCGGCACCGTGCTGTTCATCCGCAACCCCGCGCAGTGGGCGAAGCTGACCGCCGACCCCGGGCTGGTCACCGGTGCGGTGGAAGAAGTCCTGCGGATGGTCGTGACGAACATCCAGGACACCGGAGGCTCGGTCCGATACGCGGCCGAAGACCTGACGGCGGGCGACACGACCATCCCCTCCGGCGACGCGGTGCTGCTCGCCTACCACGCGGCGAACCGGGATCCGCGCGTGTTCGAGCGGCCGGACGAGTTCGACATCACCCGCTCGCCCAATCCGCACCTCGGTTTCGGGCACGGGATGCGGTACTGCGTGGGCAACACGCTCGCCCGGATCGAGCTGCGGGCGGTGTTCGGCGCGCTGGCGAAACGGTTCCCCGGACTGCACCTCGCCGCGGACGGGGACGCGCCGCGGCGCCGGGCCGAATCGGTGACCGGCGGAGTGACCGAGCTCGCCGTCAGCTGGTGAACCGGGCCGGTCGGCCCCAGGATTCCACCCTCCTTTGCACCCCCGGGTGGATGCCCGCCCGGGGGTGCGCTGCCTACCGTGGGGCCGACCCCGAGGAACGGATTGCGCGATGTGGAAGACGTTGGACGAAATCTCGAACATCGTGGCCCTTGTGGCCGGCGGCGCCTACATCGTCTGGTCGATCATCCGCAGGCTGCGCGGCACGCCGATGTCCACGAAACGGCTGCTGGTCCTTCCGGTGGTCTGCTTCGCCGTCGGCATCTACATGGCTGCCGGCGACGTCACGAAGGCGACCGCGCTGGACTGGGAGCTGCTGGGCGTCTTCGTGCTCGCGGCGTACGGCGAGGGCCTCGGCCGCGGGGCCACCATCCGGCTCTACGAGCAGGACGGCCTCCCGCACCAGAAGTACAACTGGCTCACCGTGACGATCTGGCTTTCGCTGATCCCGCTGCGCGTCGGCATGGTCCTGCTGGCCCAGCACTGGCACGCGGACATCGCGGGCGGCACCGACATGGTGGGCATTCTGCTCGGCCTGACGTTCCTCGGCGAGGCCTCGGTGGTCCTCCCCCGCGCCCGCCGGATGGGGCTCAACCTGAGCTTGTCGCCGAAGAAGAACGCCAAGAAGGGCCGGGCTTCCGACCGGGTCGGGCACGCTGGCTGAGACGGATGGCAGTCAGGGTGTCGCGCCCTGGCAAGGAATGTCCGGGACCGCACGGTGCGCCCCAATGTGGCATTGGGTGCGTCAGATGCACCCAATGTGGCGTTCGGTGCGTGAGATGCACCCAATGCCACATTGGGGTTTTCTCAGCGGCTGCCGTAAGCGGCCTCGCTCTCGGTGAACGTACGTGAGGGGAACCCTGACGGAATCTGGTTCCGTCAGGGTTCCCCTCACGTACGCATCAGCGGCGTGGCTGCGGTGCCTCAGGCAACGGGGCGGGCGCGGGTCAGCAGTTCGGCTACCCGGTCCGTGCCTACCGCGCCGCGTTTGAGTTCTGTCAGCACCGCGTCGATGTCCGCGGGTTCGACCGTCAGGCCGCGTTCGGCGGCGACCGCCGTCACGGCCGAGCGGCCGGAGTGCTTGCCCAGCACGATCCGGCGCTGCCTGCCCACCAGTTCCGGCGGGTACGGCTCGTAAGTGCTGGGATCGCGGGAGATTCCGTCCACGTGGAGGCCGCTTTCGTGCACGAACGCGTGCGCGCCGACGACGGGAGCGTACGCGGGCACGCGATCGCCGATGAGCCCGGCGACGTGCCGCGCCAGCGGTTCCAGCAGCGGGAGGTCGAGGCCGGTCGAGTGGCCCATCGCGGCTTCCAGCGCCATGACGACCTGTTCCAGCGGGGCGTTCCCGGCCCGTTCGCCGATGCCCAGCACCGAACACTGCACCCCGGACGCACCGCCGAGCAAACCCGCGAGCGAGTTCGCGGTGGCCAGGCCTAGGTCGTTGTGACAGTGCACGGCCAGCGGCAACGGGCAGCTCTCGCCGACCCGTTCGACCAGCTCCCGCATCGTCCACGGCTGCGCGATCCCGGCGGTGTCCGCGAGGCCCAAGGCGTCCGCACCAGCGTCCGCGGCTGCCTCGTACACCGCGGCGAGGATGTCAGGGTCGGTGCGGGTGGCGTCTTCGGCGGCGAATACCGCCTGCCGTCCGGCTGCCTTGACCCGGCGCACCGCGCGGTCCACCCGACGTTTCAGCTCGTCCACGTCGATGCGCAGTTTGTGGCGCAAGTGCGATTCGGACGTGCCGATGAAGACCGCGACGCTGTGCGCGCCGGTGTGCAGCGCGGCGTCCACATCCGCGTCGGCGGGGCGCGCGATCACCTGGATGACAGTGTCCAGCTCGGCGGCCACGATGGCGCGAATCGCGGCGCTCTCCTCTTCGGACACCACCGGGAAGCCCGCTTCGATCATCGGGACGCCCAACGCCGCCAGCCGCCGGGCCAGTTCCAGTTTCTGGTCCGGGCGGAACGCCACCCCGGGCATCTGCTCGCCGTCGCGCAGCGTGGTGTCGCTGACGACCACTCGCTCCGGCAGCTGCCCGGTGCGCAGCGGTTCGCGCGGCACGGCGGCGGCTCGGCCGCGCGGTCCGCGGAATTCGTTGAACAGCTGGTTGAGCAGCATCATGTCGCGGGCGGGTGCGTCCATCCGCAACGCGCGGGTTAGGTAGGCGCGGCGGGGATTGCTGGTTCCGTCCAGGAAAATCGCCGCGAAGACCGTGCCGGTGGTGGTGATCGTCAGCCGGGGCAGTTCCGGCTCGGGCTCGTCGGCGGAGAGCCGTCGTACGGCGTTGTCCGCGGTGCACAAGACAATCGCCAAGTCCGGTTCGGACAGCCGCACCTCGATCAGCCGCGCCCAGCCGCTCAGTGCGCGCAATCCGGTCTCGCGGGCCGCCAGTCCGGCCAACTGCTGGTCCACGAAGGACAGAACCGCTCCGGCATCCACAGTGGACTTGTCATTGCCCAGTTCGTGCCGGGCACGCAGGAGCCGCTGACTCCCCCACGCACAGCCCAGCGCGACCGCGGTGATCGGGACACCGACCGCGAGACCGCAGCCCAGCGTCACGAGCGCGCCTGCCAGCAGGACCCGTTCGAGCACCAGCACGGTATGCGCCCGATAAGCCCGCAGCCGGGTCACTTCCTGAGTCCACAATGGAGCGAGCGCGGCCACCGCGGCTGCGATGGACAAGGCGAACACGACGAGTGCGGCGACAGTCGCGGACGAGACCACGAACTGCGCGACCGCGCACAGATAAGCGACCAGGATCGTGCCGGTGGCCACCCGCACGCCGACGGTCAGCCCGTGGCGGACCGGCAGCGTCGCGTAGCCGCCTTCGCGGTCGCCGTCCACGTCGCGCAGGGCGCCGACCAGGTTCGATCCCGTGTCGTGCAACCAGAACGCAGCTGCCAGAGGGATGACCGTAGCCGGAGGGAGGTCGGCTACGGTCATCGCCCCGAACAGGCAGGCGAACGCCGAAATGAGGCCGCGCACCGCGTTTCCGGCCAATCCGCGCCCTTTGAAGAAGCTGCTGTACGCGATGCCGAGCAGCAAGGCGACCAGGACGAGGCCGAGCGTCCGCCAGTTCACCGCGAGCCCGATGATCCCGCCGGCCGCGGTGAGCCCGATCAGCATGCCCAGCGCGGTGCCGGGGCGCATCCGGCCGGACGGGATGGGCCGATGCGGCTTCGCGGTCGCGTCCAGGTTCCGGTCGAAGTAGTCGCCGCCGTACAGCCCGGCCAGCCAGCCGATCGTCGGCACCGCCCAGGCGCACAGCAACCGCAGCGGCGACGCGGCCGGATCAGCCAGTGCGGCACCGGCCAATCCCACCAGGCCGACGTAACAAGCGGTGTACGGCCGCCACGTTTCGACGTGCGCGAAGAGGATCTCTTTCAGCCGCATCGGTTCACAGTCGCCTGTGCGAAGTAGGACAGCGTTTCCTTGCTCGGCGTGCTGGGCAGCACCTCGAGGACTTCGGTTGCGCGCACGGCATATCCGCGGGCGGCGTCGGCAGCCGCGTCGACCCCGCCCGCTTCGCGCACCAGTGCGGAAACCGCGGCCAGGCGCGCGGCCGGGTCGCCGGTGCCGCGCAGCTGGCGGTCGAGTTCCGCGGACACCGCCTCGCCGCCGAGTTCGCGCGCGAGCAGGAACGGCAGGGTCAGCCGCTGGTTGGCGATGTCGCTGGTGACGGCTTTGCCCATGGCGTCGCCGTCGCTCGTGTAGGCGAGCAGGTCGTCGTGGATCTGGAAGGCCGAGCCGAGAAGTTCGCCGTAGCTGGCGAGCGCGGTGCACCATTCCGGCGGCCCGCCGCCGAGGATCGCGCCGCTGGCGCAGGCCGCGCGGAACAACGCCGACGTCTTCAGCCGGATCATTTCCAAATAGGACGGAACGTCGCAGACGTAGCCCTCGCACAGTTCGGCTTCCATGCTCTGCCCGCGGCACAGGTCGATCCCGGCCGCGGCCACTGCGGTCATCGCGCGCGCGACGCGTTCGTCCGGCACCCCGCGTTCGCCGCATTCGCCGAGCGCGGCGAACAAATAGAAGATCAGCGCGTCGCCGGCCACGATCGCGTCGTCGCGGCCGTAGGCGGCGTGCACCGACGGGCGGCCGCGGCGCATCGCGTCGCCGTCGATGATGTCGTCGTGGATGAGGCTCGCCACGTGGCCCGCCTCCGCGCCGGCCGCCGCGGGCACCACCTGTTCGACGTCCGCGCCGACCGCGCCCGCCGATTCGAGCAGCAGCAGCGGCCGGAACAGTTTCCCGCCGGGCACCAACGCGTAGTGGCAGATCCGGGCGAGATGCGCGCCCTCGGCGTCCCAGCTGTTCTCGAGGTGTTTGCCGACCAGCGAAACCAGGTGATCGATGCGGTCGGAACGGTCCAGGATGGCCGTGCCGAAATCCCGTTTCCCGGTGCTGTATGTGCTTTCCATGACCGTCCCATTCCGACGATTTCCCCCGTGCCTGCCGACGGTAGGGAGCCCGCGCGCCCGCGGACAAGGCCTCCGGCCCGTCCTCAATACGGGGTCAACAAGGCTTCAACAGCGCGGCCGGAACGGTGTTGCGGAAACGTTGAGCGGCGCTCTCCGGCGCCTTGTCGCCCGCCCGGAAGGCGCCGTACGTTGCCGGTCGTCTCGAGGAGGACGACGCATGGCTTTGCTGGAGAGAATTCGGGGACCGCGCGATCTCGACGGGCTGTCCGGAACGGAACTCGGCGCGCTCGCCGAAGAAATCCGCGGGTTCCTGGTCTCCGCGGTCGCCCGGACCGGCGGGCACCTCGGGCCCAATCTCGGGGTCGTCGAGCTCACCCTCGCCCTGCACCGGGTTTTCGATTCGCCGTGCGACACGCTGCTGTGGGACGTCGGGCACCAGTGCTACGTGCACAAAATCCTCACCGGCCGCCAGGACGGGTTCGCCGGGCTGCGGGGCGAGGGCGGGCTGTCCGGCTATCCGAGCCGCCGCGAATCCGGCCACGACGTCCTCGAGAATTCCCACGCGTCCGCCGCGCTTTCCTGGGCGGACGGGCTCGCCAGGGCCTACGAGGTGCGGCAGGTCTCCGATCGCGCGGTGGTCGCCGTGGTCGGCGACGGCGCGCTGACCGGAGGAATGGCTTGGGAAGCGCTCAACAACATCGCCGGCGCCCAGCGGCCGGTCGTGGTGGTGCTGAACGACAACGGCCGCGCGTACGACCCGACCGTCGGCGGGCTCGGCCGTCATCTCGCGGCGCTGCGGAGCGATCCCGGCGACGGCGGCGTTTTCTCCGCGCTGGGCATGGACTATCTCGGCCCGGTGGACGGGCACGACATCACCGCGCTGGAAACCGCGCTGCGGGACGCCCGCGCCCGGAACCGGCCGGTGGTGGTGCATTGCGTGACCCGCAAGGGCGCCGGGTACGCACCGTCCGAAAAGGACCCGGTCGACCGGCACCACGCGATCGGCCCGTTCGACCCCGGTACCGGGACGGCCCCCGCCGGGCCGCCGTCGTGGACCTCGGTGTTCAGCGACGAAATGATCAAGGTGGGCAACGAACGCGAGGACGTCGTCGCCATCACGGCGGCCATGCGAGGCCCGACTGGGCTCGCTCCGTTCGCCGAGCAGTACCCCGGCCGGTGCTTCGACGTCGGGATCGCGGAGCAGCACGCGGCGGCGGCCGCGGCCGGGCTGGCTTACGGCGGCCTGCATCCCGTAGTGGCGGTGTACGCCACGTTCCTGAACCGCTGTTTCGACCAGGTGCTGATGGACGTCGCCCTGCACGGCGCCGGCGTGACTTTCGTGCTGGACCGCGCGGGGCTGACCGGCGACGACGGGCCGAGCCACAACGGCATGTGGGATCTTTCGCTGCTGCAAGCGGTTCCCGGTCTCCGGGTGGCCGCTCCGCGGGACGCCGCGCAGCTGCGCACCCAGCTGCGGGAGGCGATCGAAGTGGCGGACGCGCCGACCGTCGTGCGGTTCCCGAAGGGCGCGGTGGGTCCGGACATCGAGGCGATCGAACGGCACGGGCCGGTCGACGTGCTCAGCCGCGGTGTCCGGGAGGACGTGCTGGTGGTCGGCATCGGCCCGCTCGCCGGGCCCGCGGTGGCGGCCGGGGCGCGGCTGGCCGAGATGGGCATCGGCGCGACCGTGGCGGATCCGCGCTGGATCCAGCCGGTGCCCGACGCGCTGGTCGCGCTGGCGCGGGCGCACCGCGCGGTCGTGGTGGCCGCGGACTGCGGACGCGCCGGCGGGCCGGGGACCCTGCTGGCACAAGCACTTCAGGACGCCGGTTCGGATGTTCCGGTGACCGGGCTGGGGATTCCCCAGCAGTTCCTCGAACCCGCCAAACGGGCGCGGCTGCTGACCGCGCTGGGACTCACCGCGGATGCCATTGCCGAGGCGTCCCGCCGCACTGTCGAGAAAGGACTGTCCGAGTGACCGTCGCGTTGGGCATGCCGGGTTTGCCTGCTCCTNTGGGGTCGGTGGGGGTCGGCAGCGACCACCCGATCTCGGTGCAGTCGATGACCACGACGCTGACCTCCGACGTCAACGCCACCCTGCAGCAGATCGCCGAGCTGACCGCGGCGGGCTGCGACATCGTGCGCGTCGCGTGCCCGTCGGCCGACGACGCCGAGGCGCTGCCCGCGATCGCGAAGAAATCGCAGATCCCGGTGATCGCCGACATCCACTTCCAGCCCAAGTACGTGTTCGCCGCGATCGAGGCCGGCTGCGCCGCGGTGCG
>NZ_SDLT01000022.1 GCF_004522235.1 Amycolatopsis nivea | reverse complement strand
CGCGCCGCGACCGCGGCGACCGGCCGTCCCGCCCGCGCCGTTCCGGCGCGTCGGGCACGACCGCGACGTCGACCGAGGCTGGTCGCGCCGCTGCCGCCGCGAAGAGCGACAACGCGACCGAAGCGGCTCCGGCCGCCGAGACCGCAGAAAAGACGGAGGGCTGAGACGTGCTCATCCCGCGCAGGGTCAAGCACCGCAAGCAGCACTCCCCGAAGCGCCACGGCGCCGCCAAGGGCGGTACCAAGGTCAACTTCGGCGAGTACGGCATCCAGGCGCTTGAGCACAGCTACGTGACGAACCGGCAGATCGAGTCCGCTCGTATCGCCATGACCCGTCACATCAAGCGTGGCGGCAAGGTGTGGACGACGATCTACCCGGACCGCCCGCTGACCAAGAAGCCGGCGGAAACCCGCATGGGTTCCGGCAAGGGTTCGCCCGAGTGGTGGATCGCCAACGTGAAGCCGGGCCGCGTGATGTTCGAGATCAGCTTCCCGAACGAGGAGACCGCCCGCGAGGCGCTCCGTCGCGCGATCCACAAGCTGCCCATGAAGTGCCGCATCGTGACCCGGGAAGGTGAGTTCTGATGGCTAACGGAGCCGCACAGGCATCCGAGCTGCGTGAGCTCACCGCCGAAGAGCTCGTGCTGCGTCTGAAGGAATACAAGGAGGAGCTCTTCAACCTCCGCTTCCAGATGGCGACCGGGCAGCTGGACAACAACCGTCGGCTGCGCACCGTCCGCACGGACATCGCGCGGATCTACACGGTCATGCGCGAGCGCGAGCTCGGCCTGTCCGTGGCTCCCGACGCCGAAAGTGAAGGTGCCGCATGAGCGAGGCTGCCACCGAGAAGACCGCCCGGAACTACCGCAAGGTCCGCGAGGGTTACGTCGTCTCGGACAAGATGGACAAGACGATCGTGGTCGAGCTCGAGGACCGCAAGAAGCACCCGCGCTACTCGAAGGTCGTCCGCACCACCTCCAAGGTGAAGGTGCACGACGAGAACAACGAGGCGGGCGTGGGCGACCGGGTCACCCTGATGGAGACCCGTCCGCTGTCGGCGACCAAGCGCTGGCGTCTGGTGCAGGTCGTGGAGAAGGCCAAGTAAGCAGGGCTCTTTCGGGAGTCCTTGGTTCCGCAAGGCTCGCGACAGCGAGAACCAGCGCGACATACAGGAGTTGACGTGATCCAGCAGGAGTCGCGGCTTCGGGTTGCCGACAACACGGGCGCGAAGGAAATCCTTTGCATCCGCGTGCTCGGCGGATCCGGGCGGCGCTACGCCGGCATCGGCGACATCATCGTCGCCACCGTGAAGGACGCCATCCCGGCCGCCGGGGTGAAGAAGGGCGATGTCGTCAAGGCTGTCATCGTCCGCACGGTGAAGGAGCGCCGTCGTCCGGACGGTTCCTACATCCGGTTCGACGAGAACGCCGCCGTGCTCATCAAGAACGACAACGAGCCCCGGGGCACCCGCATCTTCGGCCCGGTGGGCCGCGAGCTGCGCGACCGAAAGTTCATGAAGATCATTTCGCTCGCGCCGGAGGTGCTGTGATGAAGGTGAAGAAGGGCGACACGGTCGTCGTTATCGCCGGCAAGGACAAGGGCGCCAAGGGCAAGGTCATCCAGGCCTACCCGGACCGCGAGCGCGTTCTGGTCGAGGGTGTCAACCGGATCAAGAAGCACACCCGGATCACCCAGACCCAGCGCGGCGCGCAGTCCGGCGGCATCGTGACCCAGGAAGCGCCCATCCACGTCTCGAACGTGATGGTCGTGGACTCGGACGGCAAGCCGACCCGGGTGGGCTACCGCATCGGCGAGGACGGCAAGAAGGTCCGGGTCTCGCGCCGGAACGGCAAGGACATCTGACATGACCACCGCAGAGAAGATCGTGCCGCGTCTCAAGACCCGGTACCGCGAAGAGATCAAGGGCGAGCTCCAGAAGGAGTTCTCCATCCCCAACGTGCACCAGATTCCCGGCGTCGTGAAGATCGTCGTGAACATGGGTGTCGGGGACGCCGCCCGGGACAGCAAGCTGATCGACGGCGCGGTCCGCGACCTCGCCCTGATCACCGGGCAGAAGCCGGAAATCCGCAAGGCCCGCAAGTCGATCGCGCAGTTCAAGCTGCGCGAGGGCCAGCCGATCGGCGCGCGCGTCACGCTGCGCGGCGACCGGATGTGGGAGTTCCTCGACCGGCTGCTGACCATCGCGCTGCCCCGTATCCGCGACTTCCGCGGGCTTTCGCCCAAGCAGTTCGACGGCAACGGCAACTACACGTTCGGTCTCAACGAGCAGTCGATGTTCCACGAGATCAACCCGGACGACATCGACCGCCCTCGCGGCATGGACGTCACCGTCGTCACGACCGCCACCACCGACGACGAGGGCCGGGCGTTGCTGCGCAAGCTCGGTTTCCCGTTCAAGGAGAACTGAGCCGATGGCCAAGAAAGCGCTAGTCAGCAAGGCTTCGAAGAAGCCGAAGTTCGCGGTGCGCGCCTACACCCGTTGCAACCGGTGCGGTCGCCCGCACTCGGTGTACCGCAAGTTCGGCCTGTGCCGGATCTGCCTCCGGGAGATGGCGCACGCGGGCGAACTGCCCGGTGTCCACAAGTCCAGCTGGTAAGGCTCGAAACTCTATTCCCAGTTCGCCACAGGCCCCGCCGACCCGGCCGGAGACCGCTCCGGCCGGGCGAGGCGGGGAACCAGGCGAGAAAGGTTGACAGGTCACCATGACGATGACCGACCCCATCGCAGACTTCTTGACCCGTCTGCGCAACGCGAACTCGGCTTACCACGACGAGGTCGTGCTTCCGCACTCGAAGATCAAGGCGAACATCGCCGAGATCCTCAAGCGCGAGGGCTACATCGCGAGCTACCGCGACGAGCCGGGCGAGAAGCACAAGAACCTGGTCGTCGAGCTGAAGTACGGCCCCAACCGCGAGCGGAGCATCGCCGGCCTTCGCCGCGTCTCCAAGCCGGGTCTGCGGGTCTACGCAAAATCGACCGAACTGCCGTCCGTTCTCGGCGGCCTCGGCGTCGCGATCATCTCGACGTCCGGCGGCCTGCAGACCGACCGGCAGGCCAAGCGCAACAACGTGGGCGGCGAAGTCCTCGCCTACGTCTGGTAAGGAAGGGGGCACAGACATGTCACGCATCGGAAAGCTGCCGGTCGCCGTCCCCTCCGGGGTCGAGGTGACCATCGACGGCCAGAACGTCAAGGTCAAGGGGCCGAAGGGCACCCTGGAGCACACCGTCGCCGAGCCGATCGTCGTCGAGCGCGACGAGGACGGCGCCCTCCTGGTGAAGCGCCCGGACGACGAGCGCACGAGCCGCGCCCTGCACGGCCTCACCCGCACGCTGGTGAACAACCTCGTGGTGGGCGTGACCGAGGGCTACGAGAAGAAGCTCGAGATCCACGGCGTCGGTTACCGCGTGCAGGCCAAGGGCTCGGACCTCGAGTTCGCCCTCGGCTACAGCCACCCGGTCAAGATCGAGGCTCCGGAAGGCATCACCTTCAAGGTGGAGTCGCCGACCCGGTTCTCGGTCTCCGGCATCGACAAGCAGAAGGTCGGCCAGACCGCCGCGGTCATCCGCAAGCTGCGCCGCCCGGACCCGTACAAGGGCAAGGGCCTGCGGTACGAGGGTGAGAAGATCCGCCGCAAGGTCGGAAAGACGGGTAAGTGATGAGCGACACGACTACCACGAAGCGCAAGCCGGTCGGCAAGGACATCTCGACCCGCCGCCGCGTCGCCAAGACCCGTCGGCACTTCCGCCTCCGCAAGAAGATCAGCGGCACGCCGGTGCGTCCGCGCATGGTCGTCAAGCGGTCCTCGCGGCACATCACCGTGCAGGTGATCGACGACCTCGCCGGTCACACGCTGGCGTCGGCGTCCACCCTCGAGTCGGACCTGCGGTCCTTCGAGGGCGACAAGAAGGCCAAGGCGGCCAAGGTCGGCGAACTGGTCGCTTCGCGCGCCAAGGACGCCGGCATCGAAGCCGTGGTGTTCGACCGTGGCGGCAACGCCTACCACGGCCGCATCGCCGCGCTCGCCGACGCCGCCCGCGAGGCGGGGTTGAAGTTCTGATGCACATGCTCGTGAATGGAAGGAAAGCCTGATGCCGGGACGTACACGGCAATTCGGCGGCGGCCAGGGCGGACCGGGTCAGGGCGGCAACGACCGCGGTGACCGTCGGGACCGTCGCGACCGGCGCGACGGCGGCCGTGGCGGGGCGGCCCAGGACAAGACCCCGCACCTTGAGAAGGTCGTGACGATCAACCGCGTCGCCAAGGTCGTCAAGGGCGGTCGTCGCTTCAGCTTCACCGCCCTGGTGGTCGTCGGCGACGGCGACGGTCAGGTCGGCGTCGGCTACGGCAAGGCCAAGGAAGTTCCCGCGGCCATCGCCAAGGGCGTCGAGGAAGCGAAGAAGAACTTCTTCCGCGTTCCGCGCGTCGCCGGCACCATTCCGCACCCGATCCAGGGTGAGGAAGCCGCCGGGGTCGTGCTGCTCCGTCCCGCGTCCGCTGGTACCGGTGTCATCGCCGGCGGCCCGGTGCGCGCGGTGCTGGAGTGCGCGGGCGTCCACGACGTGCTGTCGAAGTCGCTCGGCTCCGACAACGCCATCAACATCGTGCACGCGACCGTGGCGGCTCTGAAGGGTCTGCAGCGTCCGGAGGAGGTGGCCGCTCGCCGCGGTCTGCCGCTCGAGGACGTCGCCCCGGCCCGGATGCTGCGCCAGCGTGCCGGCCAGGGGGTCTGACATGGCTCAGCTCAAGGTCACTCAGGTCAAGAGCAAGATCGGCACGAAGCACGCTCACCGCGAGTCGCTGCGCACCCTCGGGCTGCGCAAGATCCGCCAGAGCGTCGTGCGTGAGGACACCCCCCAGGTGCGCGGCCTGATCCACACCGTCCGCCACCTGGTGGAGGTCGAGGAGGTCCAGGCATGACCGCCATCAAGATCCACCACCTTCGTCCGGCTCCTGGCGCCAAGCGCGACAAGATCCGCGTCGGCCGTGGTGAGGGTTCGAAGGGCAAGACCGCCGGTCGCGGCACGAAGGGCACCAAGGCCCGGAAGAACGTGCCCGCCGGTTTCGAGGGTGGGCAGATGCCCATCCACATGCGGCTGCCGAAGCTGCGTGGGTTCAAGAACCGGTTCCGCACCGAGTACCAGCCGGTGAACGTGGGCGACATCGCCCGCGTGTTCGCCGACGGTGGCAAGGTCGGGCCGGAGGAGCTGGCTGCCAACGGGCTTGTTCGCAAGGGCAAGCTGGTCAAGGTTCTCGGGAACGGGGATCTGAACGGGGTCAAGCTTGAGCTGACCGCGCACGCTTTCTCCGGTTCTGCCAAGGAGAAGATCGAGGCTGCTGGTGGTTCGGCCACCGTTAGCTGATCTGGCTGCGTTTTAGGCGGGCCCGTCCGGTTTTCCGGGCGGGCCCGTTTTTTGTTGCTGTGTGGGGCCTCGTCGCCTGGCGGCGACATTGGCCCGTCTTGGTTGCGTGGGGCACCCCGATNTGGCCCGTCTTGGTTGCGTGGGGCACCCCGATGTTTGATTGTGCTGACGGTTCGGGGGTGCTTGTCAAGGCGGGAAAGATGCCTTGACAAGCACCCCCGAACCGCAGGGAGGCTTCGTATCGGGGTGCGGGGGAGGGGCTGGGTGCCTCGCTCGTTGGGTGCATCGGCTGCGGAGGTGTGGCTGGGTGCCTCGATAGCTGGGTGCATCGGCTGCGGTTGGGTGGTGGGGTTTGCGCCCCAATGTGGCATTGGGTGCGTTGGATGCACCCAATGTGGCGTTCGGTGCGTCCCATGCACCCAATGCCACATTGGGGCGGCATCCCGGCCGGCAGTTGCGGCTGGCGGCCGGGGCGGTCCGTGAAGGGCTCCTTGAGGGAATCTGGGTCTGTGAAGGAGCCCTTCACGACTGAGGAAATCAGGGTCAATGAGGGTGGCCCTCACGTACGGCGGGCGGGCGTGGCGGTGCTGTTTTCCGTGCTGCTGTGGGAAAGCCCGCCGAACGGTGCGGGCCGAACAGGTGATCATCTGTGGTCCGACCGGCCCTACCTGCGGCTCTTCTGCGGCGAAGCGGCCCGGGGTGAGACGTAAAACGCACACGCGCTGCGGGCGGCCCATGCGAAGCTGTTAGAGTCGGCGGCACGCTTCCGGGCCTGTTTGCCCTGAAGCGTTCCTGGCTTGCCAGTGAGTCAGACATCCCGCCGGTCTCGTACCGGCCAAGCCGATCGTCGGTTGGGACGACCGACGACGCCGAGGAGGTCCCCCGCGTGCTCAGCGCATTCCGCTCGGCTCTCGCGACGCCGGATCTACGCAAGAAGATCCTGTTCACGCTAGCCATCGTCGCGGTCTACCGGATCGGTGCAACCATCCCGGCTCCGGGGGTCTCGTTCGCCGCCGTGCAGGCCTGTACCGCACAGGCCGACCAGCAGGGCGTGTACCAGCTGCTCAACCTCTTCAGCGGCGGCGCGCTGCTGCAGTTGTCGCTGTTCGCGACGGGCATCATGCCCTACATCACCGCGAGCATCATCGTCCAGCTGCTCACCGTGGTCATCCCGCGGTTCGAGGAGCTGAAGAAGGAAGGCCAGTCCGGCCAGAACAAGCTGACCCAGTACACCCGGTACCTCACGATCGCGCTGGCGATCCTGCAGGCCACCGGCGTGGTCGCGCTGGCTGACCGCGGCACCCTGTTCCAGGGCTGCTCGCAGCCGATCATCCCGGACAACAGCATCTACTCGCTGACGCTGATCGTGGTCACCATGACCGCGGGCACCGCGGTGATGATGTGGCTGGGCGAGCTCATCACCGAGCGCGGCGTCGGCAACGGCATGTCGGTGCTGATCTTCCTGAACATCGCGGCCCGCATCCCGGCCGAGGGCGCCAACATCATCAGCAACGGCGGCGGCGTCGCGCTGGCCGTGGTGTGCGCGTTCGGTCTGGTGATCATCGCCAGCGTCATCTTCGTCGAACAGGGCCAGCGCCGGATCCCGGTGCAGTACGCCAAGCGCATGGTCGGCCGCCGGATGTACGGCGGCACCTCGACCTATCTGCCGATCAAGGTGAACCAGGCCGGTGTCATCCCGGTCATTTTCGCCTCGTCGCTGCTGTACCTGCCGCAGCTGCTCAGCCAGCTGATCGGCGACCCGAACAGCAACGCGGGCTGGCAGTCGTTCATTCAGAACTACCTGGTCAACCAGAGCAGCTGGGTGCACATCCTGCTCTACTTCCTGTTGATCATCTTCTTCACCTACTTCTACATCACGATCACGTTCAACGTGGACGAGCGTGCGGAAGAGATGAAGAAGTTCGGCGGCTTCATCCCGGGCATCCGGCCCGGCCGTCCCACCGCCGAGTACCTCAGCTTCGTGCTGGGCCGGATCACTCTCCCCGGCTCGCTGTACCTGGGCATCATCGCGATCCTCCCGAACTTCTTCCTGTCCCTCACCGGCAGCGGGAACAACCAGAACTTCCCGTTCGGTGGCACGGCTGTGCTGATCATGGTCGGGGTTGGCCTCGACACCGTGAAGCAGATCGAAAGCCAGCTGATGCAGCGCAACTACGAAGGGTTCTTGAAGTGACGCGACTGGTTCTCGTCGGACCGCCCGGCGCGGGCAAAGGCACGCAGGCGGTTGCCCTGTCCGAGCAGCTGCGGATCCCGCACATCTCGACGGGCGACCTCTTCCGGGCGCACGTCGGCCAGGAGACCCCGCTCGGCCAGGAGGCCAAGCGGTACCTGGACTCGGGCGAGCTCGTGCCGGACTCGGTGACCAACGAAATGGTCCGCGAGCGGCTGGCCGAACCGGACGCGAAGGCGGGCTTCCTGCTCGACGGGTTCCCGCGCAACACCAAGCAGGCCGAGGTCCTCGGCGAAATGCTGAGCGAGGCCGACACCAAGCTCGACGCGGTCATCCAGCTCGACGTGGCCGAGGACGTCGTGGTCGGGCGGCTCATGTCGCGCGGCCGCTCGGACGACACCGAGGACGTCATCCGCCGTCGCCAGCAGGTGTACGTGTCGGAGACCGCGCCGCTGCTGGAGTACTACTCCGACATCCTGGTGACGGTCGACGGCGTCGGCGAAGTGCAGGAGATCTCGGACCGCGTGCTGAAAGCGCTGCGCGACCGCACGTGAATCTCGGAGGATTGCGTGTTCTGCAAGTGCTCCGCCGCGGGCGCATGATCGAGGTCAAGACGCGCGGCGAGCTGGAGGCCATGCGGGCGGCCGGTCTCGTCGTCGCCCGCACCCTGGCCGCCGTGCGCGAACTCGCCCGGCCCGGGGTCAGCACGGCCGACCTCGACGAGCTGGCCGAGCAGACGATCCGCGACGCCGGCGCGGTGCCCTCGTTCAAGGGCTACCACGGGTTCCCGGCGTCGATCTGCGCGTCGGTGAACGAGCAGATCGTGCACGGCATCCCGTCGGCCGAGCAGGTGCTCGCCGAGGGTGACCTGATCTCGGTCGACTGCGGCGCGATCCTCGAAGGCTGGCACGGCGACTCCGCGGTGACGCTGGAGATCGGCGAGGTCAGCGAGAAGGACCGCCAGCTGTCGGCCGCCACCGAGCGCGCCATGTGGGCGGGCATCGAGGCCGTCCGCGCGGGCTCCCGGCTCACCGACATCTCGTTCGCCGTGCAGACCGCCGCCCGCCAAGCCGGCGAGGACGACGGCCGCGAGTACGGCGAGATCCTCGAGTACGGCGGCCACGGCATCGGCCGGCAGATGCACATGGAACCGTTCCTGCCGAACGTCGGCAAACCCGGCAAGGGCCCCCGGCTCAAGCCCGGCATGGCGCTCGCGGTCGAACCGATGCTGACCGGCGGCAGCGGCGAAACCCTCGAACTGGACGACGGCTGGACGGTGGTCACCGTCGACGGTTCGCGCGCCGCGCACTGGGAGCACACCGTCGCCATCACCGAGGACGGTCCCTGGGTGCTCACCCTGCCCGAAGAGTCCTGAGCGACCACTCACACGGGTCTACTTACACCCCGGTCGACGGGGTACTGCACGGGTTGCGTACACTGTCAAGTCGGCGCGCTCATGCGCCGGTTCCAGCATGCTCGTGAATTCTCGCGAACCTCATGGACCCGGGGCCGAGTGTGGCCGAGCACCACCCAGTAAGCAAGGACTCGAGCTCAAAGCCGATCACGCTGTGCACATCAAGCGTGCATCAGGGATTGCGGAGGACATGGCTAAGAAAGACGGGGCCATCGAGGTCGAAGGCCGCGTGGTCGAGCCGCTCCCCAACGCGATGTTCCGTGTCGAGTTGGAGAACGGCCACAAGGTCCTGGCACACATCAGCGGCAAGATGCGGCAGCACTACATCCGCATCCTGCCCGAAGACAGGGTTGTCGTGGAGCTTTCGCCCTACGACCTCTCCCGTGGTCGCATCGTCTACCGCTACAAGTGATCACGCCAGAGCCGAGCAGAGCAGGAAGCAGGAAGACGTGAAGGTCCAGCCGAGCGTCAAGAAGATCTGCGACAAGTGCAAGGTGATCCGCCGTCACGGCCGGATCATGGTGATCTGCGAGAACCTGCGTCACAAGCAGCGTCAGGGCTGAGAACCGCACTGCAGCAGGCCGCTTGACGGCTAACCCACCCTCCCCGTACCTGCCGGGCCGCGCGAGCGGTCCGGTGCACCCCCGGACTTCAGGCCGGGGCCGGGACACCCGGGGCGCAAGCCACGGGCACGACAGGCGAGTCGGTTCCGGAACCGGACGGGGAGCAGACCTGAAGACAAACTCGATAAAGGAGCACCAGTGGCACGACTCGCTGGCGTCGACCTTCCCCGCGAGAAGCGGTTGGAGATCGCGCTGACTTACATCTACGGGATCGGCCGTACCCGCTCGAAGCAGATGATCGCTGCTGCCGAGCTGAACGCCGACACCCGCGTCAAGGACCTCAGCGACGAGGATCTCGTCAAGCTGAAGGACTACATCGACGAAAACTTCAAGGTCGAGGGTGACCTTCGCCGTGAGGTGAACGCCGACATCCGGCGCAAGATCGAGATCGGGACCTACCAGGGTCTGCGCTGGCGTCGCGGTCTGCCGGTGCGCGGTCAGCGCACCAAGACCAACGCCCGCACCCGCAAGGGCCCGAAGAAGACGGTCGCCGGCAAGAAGAAGGCTGGCAAGAAGTGAGCACCCAGGGCAAGAAGGTCGTTCGCATGGGCGGTTCCGTCCGTCGCTCCACGGCTTGTGTCTCGCCCAAGGCGCTCTACGCCCGCCCGATGGCGCTGCGGAACCTCTACACCGACGCCGGATCCATCATCCGCCGCGGGCAGCAGGAAGCCGTCGCCGCTCACCAAGAGAACGCGCGTTAACAGGAGAACCCTCAGACAATGCCACCCAAGTCCCGCACCGCGGGGGCCAAGAAGGTCCGCCGCAAGGAAAAGAAGAATGTCGCGCACGGTCACGCGCACATCAAGAGCACCTTCAACAACACCATTGTCTCGATCACGGACCCGACCGGCGCCGTGATCGCGTGGGCGTCGAGCGGCCACGTGGGCTTCAAGGGCTCGCGCAAGTCGACTCCGTTCGCCGCGCAGATGGCCGCCGAGAACGCCGCCCGCAAGGCTGCCGAGCACGGCATGAAGAAGGTCGACGTTTTCGTGAAGGGCCCGGGTTCGGGCCGCGAGACGGCGATCCGCTCGCTGCAGGCGGCCGGCCTCGAGGTCGGCACCATCCAGGACGTGACCCCGCAGCCTCACAACGGCTGCCGCCCGCCCAAGCGGCGCCGGGTCTGAGGAACGGGGAGGAGTACTAAGAAATGGCTCGTTACACCGGCCCCGCGACGCGTATTTCGCGTCGCCTCAAGGTTGACCTCATCGGCGGCGACCAGGCGTTCGAACGTCGCCCCTACCCGCCGGGCCAGCACGGCCGCGGGCGCATCAAGGAGTCCGAGTACCTCCTGCAGTCGCAGGAGAAGCAGAAGGCTCGCTACACCTACGGCGTTCTCGAGCGCCAGTTCGTCCGGTACTACAAGGAAGCCGTGCGGCGTCCTGGCAAGACCGGTGAGAACCTGCTGCAGATCCTCGAGTCCCGGCTGGACAACGTGATCTACCGCGCCGGCATCGCCCGCACCCGCCGTCAGGCGCGGCAGCTGGTGAGCCACGGTCACTTCCTGGTCAACGGCGTCAAGGTCAACGTGCCGTCCTACCAGGTCACCAAGTGGGACATCATCGACGTCAAGCCGAAGTCGGCGGGCACGCTCCCGTTCGTCGCGGCGAAGGAAGCCTTCGGCGAGCGCCCGGTTCCGGCGTGGCTGCAGGTCGTCCCGTCGAACCTCCGCGTGCTGGTCCACCAGCTGCCGGAGCGCGCGCAGATCGACGTTCCGGTTCAGGAACAGCTGATCGTCGAGCTTTACTCGAAGTAACCGGTCTCTGCGACTGGTTACGGGGCGGCGGCGCCCACAGTGCGCCGCCGTCACGCCATCCCTTCGACGTCATATGGCGGGCGTCGTCTGGAAAGGAAACTAAGAAATGCTGATTTCCCAGCGGCCGGCTCTCGGCGAAGAGACGGTCAACGAGACCCGCTCCCGGTTCACCATCGAACCGCTGGAGCCCGGCTTCGGCTACACGCTCGGCAACTCGCTGCGGCGCACGCTGCTGTCGTCCATCCCGGGCGCGGCCGTGACGAGCATCCGCATCGACGGCGTGCTGCACGAATTCACCACCGTTCCCGGGGTGAAGGAAGACGTCACCGACATCATCCTGAACCTGAAGGAACTGGTCGTGTCCTCGGAAGAGGACGAGCCGGTCACCATGTACCTGCGCAAGCAGGGCCCCGGTGAGGTCACGGCTGCCGACATCGTGCCGCCCGCGGGCGTCACCGTGCACAACCCGGATCTGCACATCGCGTCGCTGAACGGCAAGGGCAAGCTCGAGATCGAGCTCGTCGTCGAGCGCGGCCGCGGTTACGTTCCGGCCCTGCAGAACAAGCAGGCGGGCGCGGAGATCGGCCGGATCCCGGTCGACTCGATCTACTCGCCGGTGCTGAAGGTGACCTACAAGGTCGAGGCCACCCGTGTCGAGCAGCGCACCGACTTCGACAAGCTGATCCTGGACGTCGAGACCAAGCCGTCGATCACCGCGCGCGACGCGGTGGCCTCGGCGGGCAAGACGCTGGTGGAGCTGTTCGGTCTCGCTCGCGAGCTGAACGTCGACGCCGAGGGCATCGAGATCGGCCCGTCGCCGCAGGAGGCGGACACCATCGCCGCCTACGCGATGCCGATCGAGGACCTGGACCTCACCGTCCGGTCGTACAACTGCCTGAAGCGCGAAGGCATCCACACCGTTGGCGAGCTGGTCTCGCGCAGCGAGGCGGACCTTCTCGACATCCGCAACTTCGGCGCCAAGTCGATCGACGAGGTCAAGCTGAAGCTCGTCGGCCTCGGCCTCGCGCTGAAGGACAGCCCGCCCGGGTTCGACCCGTCCGCGGCTGCCACCAGCTACGACGGCGAGGGCTGGTCGGAAGGTGTCGCCGGCATCGGCGGCGGGATTTCGGACGACGGCCACGACGATGGCCAGGACTACGCAGAGACCGAGCAGCTCTGAGGCCTCGTGCCCGGACGCTGTGAGCTGAACTAGGAGAAAGTCATGCCCACCCCTACCAAGGGAGCCCGGCTCGGCGGGTCTGCCGCGCACGAGCGGCTGATCCTGGCCAACCTGGCCACTCAGCTGTTCGAGCACGGCAAGATCACGACGACCGAGGCCAAGGCCAAGCGGGTCCGCCCGCTGGCCGAGAAGCTGATCACCAAGGCGAAGCGGGGCGACCTGCACAACCGTCGCCTGGTGCAGAAGGTCGTCCGGGACAAGGACGTCGTGCACAAGCTGTTCGCCGAGATCGGCCCGCACTTCGCTGAGCGCGCCGGCGGTTACACCCGCATCACCAAGACGATGCCGCGCAAGGGCGACAACGCCGCCATGGCCGTCATCGAACTGGTCGCGGAGAAGACCGTGACGTCCGAGGCCGAGCGGGCCCGCAAGACCAAGTTCGCCAAGGACGAGGTCGCCGCCGCTCCGGTCGCCGAGGAAGCCGCTGAGGCTCCCGCCGCGACCGAAGAGGCCCCGGCTGCCGAAGAGGCTCCGGCCGCTGACGAGGCCGCTGCCTCCGACGACGCCGACGCCAAGAAGGACTGAGTCCTGCCGGCACTGTCTACACCGGACGAGCCCGCCGCTCCCCACGGGGAGGGCGGGCTCGTTCGTCTGCGCTTGGACGTGAGCTACGACGGCACGGACTTCTCCGGCTGGGCCCGCCAGCCCGGCCGCCGCACCGTGCAGGCCGAACTGGAGCAGGCGCTGCAACGTCAGCCGCCGGGGGAGTCGGTGCCGAAGTCCGTGGTCGTCGCGGGCCGCACAGACGCCGGGGTGCACGCGACGGGCCAGGTCGTGCACGTCGACGTCGTCCCGTTCGCGCCCGGTGCGCCGGGCCGGATTCCCGTGGATGACCAGGGAATCCCAGACCTGACGCGCATGCGCGGCCGCTGGAACAAACTCTTGCCCGCCGATGCGCGGGTTCTGCAGGCGCGCGTGGCCCCGTCGGGTTTCGATGCCCGGTTCTCCGCGATCCGCCGGCACTACCGTTATCGCGTCTCAGACGCTCCGTGGGGCGTCGATCCGTTGCGCCGCAACGACACCCTGGCTTGGGGCCGTCCACTCTCGACAGAGCGGATGAACGCCGCTGCTCGGGAACTCCTTGGCCTGCAAGACTTCGCGGCATACTGCAAACAGCGCGAGGGCGGCACGACGATCCGCGAACTGCAGCGTCTGGAGTGGACTCGGATCGACGAGCACCTGCTGGAAGTCCAGGTGAGCGCGGACGCGTTCTGTCATTCGATGGTCCGCAGCCTGGTCGGTGTCTTGCTGCTCGTGGGGGACGGACGACGCGGAACCGATTGGCCCGGCGAGGTTTTGGCGAGCGGAACGCGGGACAGCGCGGTCGCCCCGGCACACGGACTGACGCTGACGGCGGTGGATTACCCGCCCGACGAGCTGCTGGCGGCGAGGGCGGAACAGACTCGGAACGTGCGGTCGTCGACCGAGCTTTAACGGTGCCGGAAAGCCGTGAGGGCCTCCTTGAAGGAATCAGATTCCCTCAAGGAGGCCCTCACGGACTGGAAGCTCAGTCGCCCCGGCGAACCGGCCCGAGCAACTGCTGTTCCTTCTGAGTCGTGACCAGCCGCAGCGGGCGCCACAGGTTTGTGCCCAGCGCCACGACCTGGTCGTCCTTCAGCGTGGTCAGCTGGCGCATCATCTGTGGCGGCAGCCGCCAGATCCGGGCCGCCAGCTCAGCCTGTCCGGCGGGGAGCCGCTGCATCAGGACGAGGTCCGCGGCGTTCGCCGTCGTGCCCGCCTGCGGGTGCAGGTACGGCAGCACGTACACCGTGGTCTGCCAGGGTGACCGGGGCGGGAACAGGTCCTGCGGGGTCGGTCCGCCGTCGGTCACGACGAGCAGCGGGGCGTCCTCGGACGGGCGCGGCAGTTCGACCGGCGACAACCGGCGGATCTGCACCAGCGGCGACGGGCGTCCGTCGCGGCTTCCGGCGGCCTGCTGCAGCACCTGCCACGCCGCGGGGCGTCCGGTGGCCACGACCACCCACGCACCCGTCGCCATGGCGCGCATCGCTACCTGGCGGGCCAGGTAGAGCCCGCCGACGAGCACGATGCGGGTCGGCTGCGAGCGCAGTGCGGAGACGGTCAGCGGTTCGCCCTTGAGGCCGGAGCCGAGGACGACGCCGCCGCGGTCGCCGGACGGGCTGATCGCGTCGAGCATGGCCGGGTCGACCGTGAACTCCGGGGCGATGCCGGGGTTTTGCCCGGCATCGCGGACTCGAGTGCTCATGCTGTGCCTCCGATCGGCAGCGTCGCGGAGAACGCCGAGATCTGCATGCCCTTCATCGGGGTCAGGTCGACGTCCAGCCGCTCCGCGATGCTCTGCAGCCGCTGGTCGGCGGCGTCCAGCTCGCGCGGGTTGCGGGCGCTCAGCCGCACCACGCCGCGCAGGCCGATGCGGCCCTCGTCCGCCGACGGCGAGATCGCCATGGCGACCGTCGCGGACAGTGCGCGCACGCTGGTCAGCCCGTTGAGGCTGCCGCTGATCTTGCCCTTGGGCCAGCCGGTGATCGCGTAGCTGGAGTGCCCGATACCGGCCGCGGTGACGCCGGTCCAGCTTTCCTGCAGGCTGACCTTCTCGTTCGAACCGGCGACCGCGGTGAGTTCAGCCGCCGAGATGCTGGCGCGCAGCAGCTCGTCCGGGTCCAGCGGCCGGGTCGGCACGCCCTGGGACTCCAGCGCGTTGCGCACCCGCGACAGCGCACCGATCATCGCGCGGTGCGCGCCGACGACGCCGCCGCCGCGTTCCCGGATCGCCTCCGGGCAGCGCCGCGGGTCGAGCCGGACCGCGATCCACGTGGTCCGCCGGGCGGCCGCGGGCAGCGGGCCGAGCACCTCGAGATACGAGCTGAGCGCCGGGGCGTCCGCGGGCATCGCGGCCGAACCCGGGTAGCTGTGCCAGATCATCTGGATGGAGTCCAGCAGCACGCCGCGGTCTTCCAGGCACGGCGCGAGCGCGGACAGCGGAAGGCTGGGCGCGCCGCCTGCCTGGGAGATCATCGCCGGCATCGGCTCGACGAGCAGGACCGCGGTCCACGTCCCGTCGTTCCAGGCGATGCCGACCTCCTGCCGTTCGTGGTCGACGGCGTGCGCCACCACGAGGTCCGGCACGGCCAGCCGCAGCAGGCTGACGCGCGCGTCCTCCGGGCCGGTGACCGCGCTTTCCTCGGCGAGTTCCTCGATGCTGGTCGGCGGCGGAGGGGTCGCCACACGGCCGTGCGAGCGGAACCGGTACCGCAGCGTCAGCGCGAGCCACTGGGTGAACCAGCGCCCGCCCACGCGCAGGAAGGCGAGGATCAGGCCGAGCGCCGCGACGCCGATCGCGACGTACTTGAGCTGCATGTTGATCGCCAGCAGCACAAGTCCGATCGCGACGCCGACTTCCAGCACGACCAGGTTGACCACCGGCAGCGGGCCGAGCGAGATGCCGCCGGAGCGCCGCCGCGAGGGCGGGGCCATCCGGAGCGCGGTCGCGGTGCCGCCGCCCGTCGGCGCGGGTTCGCTGTTTTCCGGGCCGCCGCCACTGGGGCCGCCGGGCCCGCCTGGGCCGCCAGGTCCGCCGGGGCCACCGCCGCCGGGACCACCCGGACCGCCGGGGCCACCGCCGCCAGGTCCGCCCGGGCCTCCGGGGCCGCCAGGTCCGCCGGGACCACCAGGACCACCGGGACCGCCAGGGCGCGGGCCGTTAGGACCGCCGCCGCCAGGACGTCCCGTCCGAGGGCCGGTGGGACCGCCAGGCCCGCCGGGGCCGCCCGGACCGCCGGGCTTGGGTCCGCCAGGACCAGGCTTGGGCCCGCCGGGACCACCGGGTCCGCCAGGCTTGGGCCCGCCCGGACCAGGAGCGCCAGGAGCGCCGGGAACCCCGGGCTTGGGAACGCCGGGCCCGGGAGTGACCGGTCCGCCGGGGCGTCCGGGTCCACCAGGCCCGCCGGGACCGCCCGGGACGCCGGGAGGGGGAGTGCGCGGGGGCATTCCGGGTCCGCCGGGAGCAGCGCCGGGTCCGCCGGTTCTTCCGGGCCGCTGCGGCGGACCCGGGGGACGTCCCCCGGGAGGCGGTGGCGGTCCCTGCGGACCAGGCGGACGTGGAGGCGTGCTGACGGACATCCGCGCGTTCTCTTCCCCTCGTGAGTGCTGCGTACCCGGAAAGCCGGTCCCGGGATGCCTGACCCTAACCGGAGTTGGTAGAAACCCCACACCAGACGGTCCCCGTACGGCTATCCTGCGGAACCGTACCGCGACGGGGAGGACTGTAGGTCGAGAATGCCATCAACACCCACGACTAAGTCTCAGGTTCAGGCATACAAGTTCGTCCTGCGCCGGATGCAGTCCGCGCTGGTCCGCCGTGACGCGGTGATGTTGCACGACCCGATGCGCTCCCACGGGCGCGCGACCGCGGTCGGCGTGATCCTCGGCGTGCTGGGCGCCGTCGTCTTCGTGCTGTGGGGCCTGTTGAGCCCCGCGCCGTCGGTGCCCGCGTCGGACAACATCGTGATCGGCGAGCAGTCCGGCACCGTGTATGTCGTCACGGGGAATCCGGCGCGGCTGATCCCGACGTTCAACCTCGCGTCGGCGCGGCTGATCCTCATGGCGCAGAAGCAGCAGGGCGCGCAGGGGCAGCAGGGCGGCGGCCAAGGCGGCCAGCAGGCGGCGGAGGTGAAGAACCCGACCGTCGTCTCGGATGAACAGTTGAAGAACATGCCGCGCGAGAAGCTCACCGGCATCCCGGACGGCCCGCAGCTGCTCCCGTCGATGGACCAGCGGACCACCCCCAACTGGGCGGTGTGCGACGAGGTCGTGCTCGACCAGTCGTTGCCGCAGCCGGACTCGGTCAACAAGACCAACACCGACGTGATCGCCGGCATCGACAAGCTCGGCACTGAGCTGCAGGAGAACCAGGCGCTGCTCGGCGACACGGGCAACGGCAAGACCTACCTCATCTACCGGCTGGCCGCGACGCAGAGCCACCCGAACGCGAACACCGTGCGCGCCGAGGTGCCGTCCGGCAGCGCCGACCCGGTGCGGGCCGCGCTCCATCTGCCGACGAAGGCGCGCAAGGTGTCGCAGGCTCTCCTCAACGCGATCCCCGAGGTCACCAAGCTGGTTCCGCCGCTGGTGGCGGGCGAGGGCACGGCGCCGTCGAGCAACTTCGACGGGCTGACCGTCGGCAGCGTCTTCTCGACCCAGCCCTCCGGCGGTGCGCTGGAGTTCTGGCTCATCGCCAAGAGCGGCATCCAGAAGGTGTCGCCCGCCGTCGCGGACATCGTGCGCACGGCCAAGAGCGGCGGTTCGGCCATCACGCCGACCCTGACCCTCGACAAGATCAACAACGTCAAGGTGCTGCAGAACGGCGACCCGGACTACGTGGACGTCGACACCTACCCGAAGGTCGTCCCGACCGTCCTCGACGCCGTGCCGAACCCGGTGGCGTGCCTCGGCTGGTCGCTCAACGCCGGGGGCACCCAGGCGCACACCTCGGTCTACATCAACAAGCAGGTCCCGGTCGAGAAGAACGCCGACGGCAGCTCGAAGATCATCAGCGTCAGCAACACCGGCCCGAACGGCGTGCCGATCACCGGCTTCTACATGCCGACCGGCTACGGCGCGGTGGTGCAGTCGGCCACCGAATCGGAGAAGACCTTCGGCAAGGGCCCGATCCAGCTGATCTCCGACCGCGGCATCCGCTACGGCGTCCCGGACGCGGCGACCGCGGACGGGCTGGGGCTGAACAACCGGCTGCCCGCGCCGGAGTCGATCATCGGGCTCCTGCCGACCGGTGCGTCGCTGAACGTGCAGAACGTGATGAAGCAGTTCGACTCGGTGCCGATCGACCCGAACGCCGGCTCGTACAAGCAGCAGGCGGCCGGACAGCAGCAACCTGCCGGGAACTGACGGCGGGTTCCGTCCGTCACACTCGGACATAGCCGGGTGAGCGGAGGGTTGAACGTGGCAGCGCCGGGAAGCAGTCCGGGAACGAGCGCCGTGCGGATCGACGGCGCGGTCGTCGGCGGCTACGCGGCGAAAGTCGCGCGGGCGGCCGATGAACTGGAGGCCGCCGCGGGCGAGGTGGGCACGAGAGCGACCACCGTCGAGGCGTACGGCGAGGTGGCCGGGCAGCTGGGCGTGCCGGAGTCGTACGCACAGGCCTCGCAGGCGTTGCGCGGCCAGCTCACCGCCGGGGTGGCCGCGCTGCGGTCGGTCACCGCGGCGCTGGAGCAGCTCACCACCGGCCACGCCGAGCGGGACGCCGACGCGGCCGAGCGGATCGAGCGCGCCGGGAGGATCTCGTGACGGAGCCGTCTCTGGCGTACGTGACCGAGCTCGCCCGCGAGCTGGGCGTGACCGATCCGGTCGCCGCGTACTACCGGCCGCTCACCGGCCGCTGGGAGGAACTGGACGCGGAGGCCGAGAGCCTGCGCGCCGCGGCCCGCACGGCGGCAAGGGTGTCCACGGACCTCGCGGACGATCTCGGCCGGATCGACGCGTCGTGGTCCGGTCCCGACGCGGACGCGTTTGTCGCCTACCTGGGTGAAATCCGCGCCGCGAGCGAGGGTGCGGAGGACGCGCTCGACGCGCTCGCGGACTCGATCGACCAGCTCACCGAATCGCTGCGCAAGATCACCGGCGCGGCGGAGGAGGTGCTGGTTGACGCGGCGGATCTGCTGTCCGAATCGGCGATGCTGCCCAAGGGCGGCGCTTCCCGGGCGCGGTCGCAGATGCGGGAGACCGAGCAGTCGCTGAAGTCCCTGCACGAGGCCGCGGAGGACGTCCTGCGCGAGTTCGGCCGGTTGTGCGCCGGAGTGGACGCGCCTGCCGGGAGCCCGTCGAGCATCGAACCGCGGCACCACTATCCGGCGCAGCAGTTCCGGCTGCACGACGCCGACGCGCCCGCGGGAACGGCCCCGACCGCCGCCGGAGAGTCCACAGTGGCCTCTTCAGCGTCCTCTTCGGACGATTCGGTGAGCCCGTCCGCCGCGGAGAATCCCCATCAGGGCAAGGAAACCGCCGCCGACCCGCGGCTGGAGCAGGGCCAGGCGGGCCTCCCGCCGGTCGAGCCGGTCGCCCCGGCCCCGCAGCCCGCGTCGGCGAACCAGGGTTCGGGCATGTCGATGATGCCGATGATGGGCTTCGCCGGAATGGGTGGCGGCGGCAGTTCGCAGCACAAGCCGCGGCAGCGCACAGCGGCGAAGACGTCGGAGATCTTCGGCGAGCCCGCGCAGGTGACTCCGCCGGTGATCGGCCAGGACCCGCCCGCGCGGCGGCCGGAGAAGGACGGTAAGCCGCCGAAACCCGGAAAGTGACCTAGGAGGCCGCTCGCCGCGACATCCGCGGCGAGCGGCCTTTTCCGTGTCCGGAACCGAGTCGCTTCTGGCAGCAAAAGCAAAAAGGGCCGCTCCCCGCTGCGATCGCGGAGAAGCGGCCCTTTTTCTGATGCCTACTTTGTCGGCGGCGACGACCTGGAGCGGTTCCGCCGGATCGTGTGCACCACGAACAGTGTGATCAGCAGCGCCGCCACCCCGCCGCCGGTGCCGGCGAGCGCGACGATCATCGGGGTCGAGCTGATCCCGTCGGCGGGCGGCAGTTTGGCCTCTTGCACCACCGGCTTCGGCAGCGCGAGGTTGCCGGTGTCGCCCGGCAGATTCGCAGTGAGCGCGGCCACTGGGTCGATCACGCCGTAGCCGACGAAGTTGTCGCGCCCGCCAGGAGCGGCCGGGTGCTGCGCGGTCGCCTTGAGCCGCTTCACCACGTCGCGTGCCTTCATGTCCGGGAACATCGAGCGGACTAGCGCGGCCACGCCCGCCACGTACGGGGCGGCGAAGCTGGTGCCCTGGATCGGCGACGGGTTGCCGTTCGCGATGGTGAGGTTCGCGAGCCCGGTCGAATGCTCCGCCGGGTCGAGCGACACGATCTTGGTGCCCGGCGCGGCGACGCCGACCCACGGGCCGTGCACGCTGAACGGCGCGACGCCGCCGTCTTCCTGGATGGCCCCGACGGACAGCACGTCGTCGGCGAACCACGGCGGGGTGACGATCGACTTCGGCTTGTTCGGGTCGGCCTGGTCGTTCTGCGGGCAGTTTTCCGAGACGTTGCCCGCGGCCGCGATGACCACGATGTTGCTGTCGGCCGCGTAGCGCACCGCGGCCTGGACCTGGCGCTCGCCGGTCTGGATGTCGCCCGGCGCGGTGCCGGCGCGGCAGTGGTCGACCGACATGTTGATCACGCCGGCGCTGTGGGTGTCGGCGATGCTGCGGATGATCTGCGCGAGCGTGTTCAGCGTGCCCGCGGTGCCTTGCTTCGCCAGATCCCGGTTGTCGCCCTTGTTGTCCTGCTGAGGCGCGGTGCCGCTGCCGCTGCCGGTGCCGCCGCCCGAGGACGGGGGCAGCTGGCTGTTGCTGCTGCCCGCCGGGGGCTGCTGGCTCTCGCCGCCCGAGGGCGGTGCGCCGGTCCCGCCGGACGGGGGAGCCGAGGGCTGCTGCGGGCTGTCGTCCTTGGCGTAGTTCTCGCTCAGCTGCCGGTAGGACACGATGTGCGCGTCCGGGGCCACGCCGATGAAGCCGACCTGCGGATCCTGCGGATTGCCCGCGATGATCCCGGCGACCTCGGTTCCGTGGCCGTCACAGTCCTGCAGCCCCGGCTGCGCTCCGTTGTCCGGGGTGGCGACGTAGTCCCCGCCGCTCTCCACCCGGCCCTGGAACCACGGATGCGGCGTGACGCCGGTGTCGATCACCGCGACCTTCTGGTTGCCGCCGACCGATCCGGTCGCCGCGCGGACGATCTGCTGCGCCCGGTCCAGCTGCAGGTAGTCCTGGCCCCACGGGCGGAAGTTGATCTTGACGTCCTGCCCGAGACTGCGCTGGACGCATTCGTTCTTCTTCTTGTACGTGGTGTCCGGGTGGCCGGTGGCCGCGGGCGGCGCGTCGCCAGGGCCCAGCGGCGGCGGGGTGGCCCAGGTGCCCGCGGGCGCGTCCGCCGTCTGCGCCGACGCCGGAGCGGCGGCGAACGGCGACATCAGCCCGAGGCCGGCGGCGAACAACGCCACCCCGGTCCGGCCGGGAAGGCCGAGCCTGCGGGGGAAGGAACGTCGGGAGCCCATCGCGCGGCTCACTTGAGGTTGAGGTGGCGCAGCGTCGAGTAGAGGTCCATCACGCCGAGGGCGAGCGGCAGCACCACGGCGATGCAGATCGCCTCGATGATTTCCACGGTGCGCCGCAGCGGCGGCGAGAAGCGCTGGTCCGGGAAGATCACGCCGACCACGAGAGCGGCCGCGGCGATCAGGATCAGCGCGCCGAAGACGTACAGCAGCCGCTGCTCCGCGGTGGCGGAGAAGAACAGCCAGCCGAGCAGGATGCCCGCCGCGGCGACCATGCCGGTGGTGAGCAGCGCGATGGCCTGCGCGCCGTTGGCGTAGGCGCGGGCGCGCAGCAGCAGGACCAGCGTGGCGATGATGCCGAGGATGATGCCGAAGGCGTTCGGCGCGGTGGCCGCGAGGACCGCCGCGACGGCCGTGGTCGCGCCGCAGCCGATCATCAGGCCGGTCATGTAGTCGTGCGCGACCGCGGTGCGCTGCTCGATCGCCTTGTAGTCCGGGAAGCCGGAGTCTTCCTTGAGTTCCTCGGCGGTGCTCGGCACGTACGGCAGCGGCAGCTTGGCGAGCCAGATGGTGGCGCGCGGCAGGAACGAGATGCAGCCCAGCGCGACGGCGACCGTGCCCGCCGCGACCGCCGCGGTGTCGGCGCTGGTCACGAGGGTCGCGACGAGGAAGGCGAGCGCGCCGAACACGCCCGCGGTGGCGGTGGCGATGAAGACCCGGATGCCCGCGCCGACGACGAGGATGCAGACCGCCGAGACGATCAGCACCAGCACCGCGCCGAGCAGCAGGTTCGCCCGGACCGACAGGCCGGGCACGATGTAGAACCCGCTCACGAAAGCCAGCGGGAGGCCGCCCGCGGAGGCGATCAGCACGCCGGTGGCCTCGGCCTGGTAGGCCTTGGTGAGCGTGGCGCCGATCGCGACGCAGGCGATCGCGCCGAGACCGCCCGCGATCGCCGGGCCGAGCGCGGAACCGCCGTAGAGGGAACCGCTGAAGAACAGGGCCAGCGCGGAGAAGAACAGGGCGAGCCCGCCCGCGGTGTGGCCGAACCGGCGCGCGGTTTCCTTCGTCCACGGACGGAAGGTGTCCGGGTCGGCCTCCGCGATGGCGTCGACCACGTCGTCGTACATCGGCGGCGGCGGGTTCTCGTTGCGCTTGCGCAGCTGCAGCAGCTCGCCGTCGACCACGCCGAGGGACGCGAGCGTCCGGCTCGGGTCGAGCGGGGCGTCGCCGAGCTTGGCCAGCGCCCAGCCGCCGTGCCGGGCCCCGCCGTCCGGAGTGACCTCCTTGGCCATCTCCAGAAGCATGGGCAGCAGGTCGGCCACCGCCACGTCGGCCGGAAGCGCGACGTCGATGCGTGTCGTCGGTGCGACCACCGTGACCCTGCTGAATACCGTCGTGCCCGTTGCCACTAGATCCCCCGCTCTGAAGAGTCAGCTCCCGGGGGAACTTATACCGAACCTGGTGACAGGTTTCAGCGCGTCTCCGCAAATCATCGGCGAAAGTACCCGTCCAGGCCTGGTTGGGCCATACCGACCAGCGGGTTCGTCCGCCTGGTCCGATAACTGTCGGTGGCGGTCCTTACACTCGGGCGCACTGGGAGGACGGGTCCCGCCGGGGCCCGAGGAGGGGGTGTGAGATGCCGATCCTGGAGTTGGCCGGATTTCCGGGACGACGTTCGATAGGTTGTCCCGCGCACCCGGGTGCAGGCGTCGAGCAGGAATAGAGGGGTCCTTCGAGATGAGCACGCTGCAGTTCAAGAAGTCGCCGCGGCTGGCCGCGCCGCGCCCGCCCGGCGGCGAGGTGCATCTCGAGCCGCCGCCCGAGGTGCCCCGGACGATCCCGGGAAGCATCGTCGCCAAGGCGATTCCGGGCGTGATGATCTTCGCGTCGCTCGGGATGATGGTTTTCATGTTCACGGCGGGCGGTGCGAAAAACCCGACCACGATCATGATGAGCGGCATGATGCTGATGGGCACCGTCGGCATGCTCGCGGGCGGCGGCGGCAAGGGCGGCGGCCAGAAGAAGGCCGAGATGGACGAGGACCGCAAGGATTACCTGCGGTATCTCGGCCAGATGCGCGACCGCGCCCGCGAGGCGATGGTCGACCAGCGCGCCGCGCTCGAATGGGTGCACCCGGACCCGCAGTCGCTGTGGTCGCTCGCGGCCAGCCGCCGGATGTGGGAGCGCAGGCAGAACGACCAGGACTTCCTGCACCTGCGCGTCGGCCGGAGCTCGCACCGCCTCGCCACCCGGCTGGTCCCGCCCCAGACCGGCCCGGTGGACGAACTGGAGCCGATCGCCACCCTCGCGCTGCGCCGGTTCGTGCGCGCGCACTCGATCGTGCCGGACCTGCCCACCCAGATCACCCTCCGCGGGTTCGCGGCGGTCAGCATGCAGGGCGAACGGCACCGCACCCGCGCGCTGACCCGCGCGATGCTGGCCCAGCTGGTCGCTTTCCACAGCCCGGACGACGTCATGATCGCGGTCGCCACCGCGGGCCGGGCGAAGGAAGAGTGGGAGTGGGCGAAGTGGCTCCCGCACGCCCAGCACCCCACGCTGTCCGACGGCATCGGCCAGCTGCGCATGATGGCGGGCTCGCTCAAGCAGATCGAAGACTGGCTGGACGAGGAGCTGCGCGACCGGCAGCGGTTCTCCCGCAACGCGACGCCCGCGCCGGACCAGCCGCACGTCGTGATCATCATCGACGACGCCGAGGTCACCCGCGAGGAGCAGATCATCCTCGAGGAGGGCCTGGTCGGCGTCACCCTGGTCGACCTTTCCGACTCGATCGGCAACCTCGCCGCCCGGCGCGGCCTGCGGCTCGTGGTCGAGGAGGAGCGGCTCGGCGCGCGCAGCGCGGGCGGGGTCGAGTGGTTCGGCCGTCCGGACAGCCTCAGCGTGGTCGAGGTCGAGGCGCTGGCCCGGCTCATCGCGCCGTACCGCGTCGGCGGGGGCGGCGGAGCGGATGTCAGCGAGGAAGAGCCGCTGCTGTCCAACCCGTCGCTGCTGGAACTGCTCGGCATCCCGGGCGACCCGATGACGTTCGACGTCCAGCAGGCGTGGCGGCCCCGGCCGATCCGCGACCGTTACCGCGTCCCGTTCGGCGTCGGCGAGTACGGCCAGCCGGTGGAACTGGACATCAAGGAAGCCGCGGCCGAGGGCATGGGCCCGCACGGCCTGTGCATCGGGGCGACCGGTTCCGGTAAGTCGGAGTTCCTTCGCACCCTGGTGCTGGGCATGCTCGCCACGCACTCGTCGAGCACGCTGAACTTCGTCCTCGTCGACTTCAAGGGTGGCGCGACGTTCCTGGGCCTGGACAAGGCCCCGCACGTGTCCGCGGTCATCACCAACCTCGCGGACGAGGTCACGCTGGTCGACCGCATGAAGGACGCGCTGGCGGGCGAGATGAACCGCCGCCAGGAAGCGCTGAAGAACGGCGGCAACTTCAAGAACGTCTGGGAGTACGAGAAGGCCCGTGAGAACGGCGCCGACCTCGACCCGCTGCCCGCGCTGTTCATCGTCTGTGACGAGTTCTCCGAACTGCTGGCGGCGAAGCCGGACTTCATCGACCTGTTCGTCGCCATCGGCCGGCTGGGCCGGTCGCTGCAGATGCACATGCTTCTCGCGTCGCAGCGGCTGGAAGAGGGCAAGCTGCGCGGTCTCGACTCGCACCTGTCCTACCGGATCGGCCTGAAGACGTTCTCCGCGGCGGAATCCCGCGCGGCGATCGGCGTGCCGGACGCGTTCGAACTGCCGTCGGTCCCCGGTGGCGGTTACCTGAAGTACGACACCTCGACCCTGGTGCGGTTCAAGGCTTCCTACGTCTCGGGCCCGTACCGGCCCGCGGGCATCAAGGCGGCCGGCCCGGCCGCGACGGTGGTGCGCGCGGACAAGCGGCCGCAGCTGTTCGTACCGGACTTCGTGGAACTGCCGAAGGAACCCGAGCCGGAACCGGTCGTCGAGGAAGAGGCTCCGAAACAGCAAGAGTCCGAAGAGGCCGTCGAGCCCAGCGAACTGGACGTCATCGTCAGCCGCCTGGTCGGGCAGGGCCCGCCGGCGCACGAGGTGTGGCTGCCGCCGTTGAACGAGCCGAACTCGCTCGACACGATGCTGCCGAACCTCAACCCCACCGACGACCGCGGTCTTTCCCCGGTCGGGTTCTTCGGCAACGGCAGGCTGCAGGTGCCGATGGGCATCGTCGACCGGCCGTACGAGCAGCGGCGCGACCTGCTGTGGGCGGACTTCTCCGGTGCGCAGGGCCACGGCGTCATCGCGGGCGGCCCGCAGTCGGGCAAGTCGACCATGCTCCGGACGCTGATCATGTCGATGGCGCTCACCCACACCCCCGAGGAAGCGCAGTTCTACTGCCTCGACCTCGGTGGCGGTACCCTCGCCGGCCTCGCGGACCTTCCGCACGTCGGCGGGGTCGCGGTGGCCCGGCGCGAGCCGGACAAGGCGCGCCGGATCGTGGCCGAGCTGACCACGCTGCTGACCGAGCGCGAAGGCCGGTTCGGCGCGCTGGGCGTCGACTCGATGACGGAGTTCCGCAACCGGAAGCGCCGCGGCGAGATCACGCCGGAGCAGGACGCGTTCGGCGACGCGTTCCTGATCGTGGACAACTGGCGGGCGCTGCGCGACGACTTCGAGGAGCTCGAGACGTCGATCACCCGGCTGGCCACGCAGGGTCTCGCCTACGGCGTCCACGTGATCATCTCGGCGAACCGGTGGGCCGACCTCCGGCCCGCGATCAAGGACATGCTCGGCACCCGGTTCGAGCTGCGCCTCGGTGACCCGACGGAGTCCGAAATGGACCGCCGGATCGCGGTCAACGTCCCGGCCGGGCGGCCGGGACGCGGGCTCACCCGCGACAAGCTGCACCTGCTCACCGGCCTGCCGCGGATCGACGGGTCGAGCGACCCGGAGACGGTCGCGGCGGGCGTCGCGGACGCGGTCGCGAAGATCCGCGGCGCGTGGCGCGGCCGGGTGGCTCCGCAGGTGCGCCTGCTGCCGGAGATGATCACCTACGAAGAGGTCCTGCGGATCGACCAGAAGCGGGACACGAAGCTCGTCCCGATCGGTGTCAACGAGGAAGACCTGCAGCCGATCTACCTGGACTTCGACGCGGACCCGCACTTCTTCGCGTTCGCCGACGGCGAGTCCGGCAAGACGAACCTGCTGCGGCAGATCGCGCGCGGCATCACCGAGCGCTACACGCCGCAGGAGGCCGTGATCCTGCTGGTCGACTACCGGCGCACGATGCTCGGGTTCCTCGAGGGCGATTCGCTGCTCGGCTACGCCGTTTCGTCGGCGCAGCTGGACAGCATGGTCCAGGACGTGCACGGGTCGATGACGCGGCGGCTGCCGGGTCCGGACGTCACCCAGGAGCAGCTGAAGACCCGGTCCTGGTGGACCGGTCCGGAGCTGTTCGTCCTGGTCGACGACTACGACCTGGTGGCGACGCAGTCCACCAACCCGCTCAAGCCGCTGTCGGAGTTCCTCGCCCAGGCGAAGGACGTCGGCCTGCACTTGATCGTGGTCCGGCGCACCGGTGGTGCGTCGCGGGCGGCGTACGACCCGGTCATCGGCAAGCTCAAGGAGCTCGCGGCCACCGGCATGGTGATGAACGGTTCCCGCGACGAGGGCAACCTGATCGGCAACATCCGGCCGAGCGCCATGCCGCCGGGCCGGGGCAACATGCTGAGCCGCAAGAACGGGAAGCAGCTCGTGCAGGTGTCGTGGATCCAGCCCGACTGACCGACCGGGGAGCCGTCGCGGTTGACGGAAGGGGTGCCCGGTGACGGTGCGGGTCGCGGTCGACTTCGGGACCTCGAGCACCTGTGTCGTCGTGTCGGTCAACGGCCGCGAGCCGCAGGTCGTGGTGATCGACGGGCAGCCGCTGATGTCCTCTGCGGTGTACGCGGCGTCCGACGGCACCCTGTTCGTCGGCCAGGAGGCCGAGCGGCAGGCGGCCGTCGACCCGTCGCGGTACGAGCCGAACCCGAAGCGGCGGATCGACGAGGGCGATCTGCTGCTCGGCGATTCGGTGCTGCGGGTCATCGACGTCGTGCACGCGGTGCTGGACCGGGCGGTCGCCGAGGCGCGGCGCGTCGCGGGCGACGTCGAGGTGGACCTGCTGGTGCTCACCCACCCGGCGGACTGGGGCGCGATCCGCACCCGGCTGCTGCGCCAGGCCGCGGGCAGGCTGGCGCGCGAGGTGGCGCTGGTGCCGGAACCGGTGGCCGCGGCGGTGTACCACGCGGCCACCTTCGCCCCGGAGGCTTCGCCGGGCGGCCGGACGGTCGAGTTCTCCGGCCGTCCTGGCGACGCGCTGGCGGTGCTCGACCTCGGCGGCGGCACAGTCGACGTCAGCGTCGTCCAGCGGTCGCCGGAGGCCGCGCGCGCGGCTCGGGTGCCGGGTGCGCCGCCGCAGCGGGGCGGGTTCCAGGTGCTGGCCACGCGAGGCGATCCGAGCTTCGGCGGGGCGGACATCGACCAGGCGTTGCTGGAGCACGTCGGGTCGCTGGTGTCCGGCACGGATCCGCAGGCGTGGCAGCAGCTCGTCGAAGGCCGCGAGCTGGCTGAGCGCCGGCGGCGCCGGGTGCTGCGCCAGGACGTCCGTGGCGCGAAAGAAACGTTGTCGCGGCACACGTACACCGATGTGCCGTTGCCGCCGCCGTTCGCGGACGCGCACGTGACGCGGGTGGACCTGGAACGGCTGATCGCGGCTCCGCTCGGCCGGGTGGTCGAGCTGACCAGCGCCGCGATCGCGGACTCCGGCCTGCGTCCCAAACAGCTCGCGGCGATCTTCCTCGTCGGCGGTTCGAGCCGGATCCCGATGATTTCCCGGCTCGTGCACGAGCGCACCGGCGTGGTGCCGACGAGTCTGGACCAGCCCGAGACGGTCGTGGCACGCGGCGCGCTCCGGGCCGTGCTGCTGGAACCGGATCGCACCGGCGTGCTGCCCGGTTCGTCGATCCCGGGGCACTCCGAGCACCGCACCGAGATCGTCCGGGGAGACGCGCCGATCCGCCGCGGTCCGCCGCCGGCGCCGAACGCACTGAACGCGCCGCCGCGGAGCGCTCCGGCGCAGCCGTTGCCGCCGCGCGGGTTCTCGCCCGCAGATCCGGCCAGGGGACCGCAAAGCGCGCCGTTCGGCGTCGCGGCACCCGCCGGTCCGAGTCCATTGCAGACTGGACCGGGCAAGAACTCGTTGGGACAGAACAGTTCCGCGAACGGCGGGTTCACCGCTCCCGGCGCGGACGCCGTGGGCGACTCCGGCGGAAAGGCGAAGAAACGCCGTCGGCTGTGGTTGATCACCGCGGCGGTGGCGGTCGTGGCGCTGATCGCGGGCGGAGTCGTCTACTTCGTCAGCAGCGGAGACAGCTCCGATCAAGGCCGTTCGTTCTCCCAGTACGACTTCAGCCTCGTCGCGCCCAACGACTGGATCCAGACCACCGACGAGGTCGCCGACCGGCAGGTCATCCTGCACCCGCAGGACGCCGCCAAGGGCAACGATCTCGTGCTCGCGCAGGAGTTCGTGATGGACTACGACGCGACGGCCGACCGGCAGAAACTCGTCGACGCCTTGCGGTCCGGGGTCAGCGGAAACGCGAACTACACTGCGTTCCAGCCTGATCTGACTTACGGTGGCCGGAACGTGATCGGCTACGTCGAGAGCAAACCGGAACGGATTACCGTCCGCTGGTATGTGCTCGTGCAGGGCCGGATCCGCGTGCACGTCGGCTGCCAGTACCAATCACCCGCGGTGCAGCAGCGCGTCGACGCCGCGTGCGAGCAAGTGGTGCGCACGCTGAAGATCACCAGCTGAAGGAGCATCTGTGGCCTCCGAACCGGAATCCGCGCCGGCGGCCTTCACCCGAGCCGGACAGGACGCCGTCACCTTCTCGCGCCGCGTCGCGGGCACCGCGCTCGCGCGCAGCGAACGGCACCGCAATGAGAACCGGGAATTGCTGAAGGAGTTCGGCAGGCGGCGGCTTTCCGGCGCCGCGGAACCCGCGCCGTCCGCGTTGCGCGGGGCCGCCCGCCGGTTCCGTGCGGCCCGCGGATTGCCGATGCCGGCCGAGCCCGTCGCGCCTGAGCCGGTTCCCCTTCGTCCGGAGATTCCGCCCGAACAGACACGGACGAGTGAAGAGGACGAGGACTTTTCGCAGTCGCGAATCATGAGCCGGGACTCCTGAAAGTTTCCGGGAACCGGCTGTGCGTGTGCTAACCACGCTGGTGGACAAGGTTTTTTCGGGGTCGCCGGCACGCCGTTCACCCGCCCGTTGCCGACCGGTTCCCTGATGGCGCGTTCACGCAAGCAACTACTTGCGAAGAAGTCGCGACAAGTGTGAACCGAACTGGCAATGTCTTCGTCGTAGGTGCAGTGCCGGAAACACCAGCCGGCGCGCACAACCACTGACGAAGGGGGTAGCTCCCATGGCTGCTGGCGGTTTCACTGGGGATCCGAAGGAATTCACCGCGGCGGAAGGGCGCGTCGTCGACGCGACCAGCCGGATGAACAAGAACCTGAGCGACCTGCGCTCCAACATCGAAGCGACCCGCGCGGGCTGGGAAGGCGACGCCCAGCGTGCCTTCGACAACGTCATGCGCCGCTTTGACGACTGCGGTCGCGGCCTGAACGACGCGCTGCACCGCATCGGTGAGCTGCTCCAGGAAGCGGGATCCACCTACGCCAAGAGCGAAGCGGCTCAGCACGAGCACATCAACTCGCTCAACAAGGGCTTCGGCGTTCTCGGCTGATCCAGTTCTTTTCCGTTCCAGATTCGCCTTCATCTTTCATTCTTTCTTCTGACAGGAGTTCGACATGCCTGACGGCCGCATTGTTGTTGATCCGGGTACCATCCACCGCGCCGCTGAGGACTGCACCGCCACCGGCGGCGAGCTGCGCACCCTCTTCGACAACCTGCAGAGCGACCTCGCTCCGCTGACCAACAGCTGGACCGGTGAAGCGAAGGACCAGTACCACCAGGCCCAGAACGAGTGGAACCAGAAGTTCGAGGAGTTCGGTCAGCTTCTCGCGCAGATCGCCGCTGTGCTGCCGCAGATCGCGGACGGCTACACGGCGACGGACCGCTCGGTGCAGAACCTGTTCTGAGCCAAGCTCCGAAACCACGGCGGGCCAGGCACCTTCGGGTGTCGGCCCGCCGTTTTCGTTTTCGGGAAAGGCTTTCGCCGGGGGGGGCGATGGAATATTCTGCCCGCCGTCGAGTGCGCTGCCCCGGCTGAAAGCTCCGGTTCCGGTACGACTCTCGCCGCTCAGTGTGGTGCGCCGACGGAATATTCTGGCTTGTCATTGAGCACGCGCACGGTGACCTTCTTCGGCTGTCCGCCGACCTGCACCGTGCAGTCGAAAGTGGTGCCGTTCTCGATCGTTTGTCCCGAGGGGCAGGCGACGTTCTTCACGTCCGGCTCGCCGTAGCTCTCGTTGAGAACTCGGGAAACACCTTCCTGCAACGACTTCTGGTCAAGGGTGTCCCCGCGGAACACTCCGGTCGCCCACGCGATCCCGCCCGCCGCGGCGAGCACCACGACGACCGCTCCGGCGATCAGGAACGGTTTCTTCGACCGCGGTTTTCCCGGCTTGGCAGCGGAAAACGCGCCGAGCCCGCCGTATTCGGACGGCTGGAACCCGCCGCCGTAAGGGTTTCCTCCCGGCGGTTGCTGCGCCGGGGTCGGCTGGCTCTGCGGCTGACCGTAGGGCGGATAACCCTGCTGCGGATACTGCGCCGGTGGGTACTGCCCCTGCGGAAACTGTTGCTGCGCCGGAGGTTGCGCCCACTGCCCTTGCTGGCCCGAACTGTCCACTCCGGACGGATAACCCGGCTGCGGCGGCGCGTTCGTCCCCGGCTGCCACCACTGCGGCTGCCCCTGCGGGTACTGGTCGGGAGGCTGGGTCATCAGTGCTCACCTCGGAGATCGATCGGCGGAAGGGCGCGCATCAGCGACCCTGCAGTTCGCCGAGCCTGCGGTAGAAGTCCTGTTTGGCCGCGTCGTCCGCGAGGACGGTGACCTGCGAGGCGTCCGGCACCGTCGGCAGGTCCGAGGAGGTGGCCTCTCCGGTGAACTTGAACTCGTAGCGCAGTTCGACCTTGTGCCCGTCGCCCTCGAACTTGGCTCCCATGGTGAACGCGGCGAGCGAGCCGTCCGGCTTGAGCGTGATCGTGCTCGGCACGACGGCCTTGCGCAGTTCCGGCCCGACCTGGTTGAGCACCTTGTCCGGGAGCAGTTCGACGCGCCGGTCGAGGAAGATCGGGAACGGCACGTTCACGGTCAGCTGCTCGGTGCCGTCCGCGGAGCTCTTGGCACCGCGCAGCGCTTTCTTGTCCGCCTTGTACGCGCTGTCGACCGCGTCGCCCATCTTGCACGCGATCTGCACCCCGCCCCACGCGCACGGCTGGACGAGTCCGGCCTCCGGCTTGGGCATCGACACCCACGGCGTCGGCGCGAGCGTTTTGTAGGCCGGGCCGAGGTAGAGGTATTCGACGGCGCCGTCGGCCGGGGTGAACGAGTCGAGGAACTCGTTGGGGTTCTTCTGCGACCGGTTGTGCACGATCCGGCTCTCCGGGCTGCCGGTGCGCGCGGAGGTGACGATGTTGTGCAGGTACTTGTCGTCGAACTTGAAGTACCGGTCCGCGGAGTTGGTCACATTGCGCGGCTCGACGATCGTGTCCGCGAGCTTCGACATGGCCTTCTCGAACTTCGCGCCGACGTACGCGGCGGCCTGGTCGCCGTCGGGCAGCGCGGTGCCGGCGCGGGCCTGCCCGCACGCGGTCGCGAGAGCCAGCACGGCGGCGACGGCTCCCGCTGTCCGTGCGGCTCGGATCGTCCTCGCTCGTGTCTTCAACTGCTGTCCCCAGGGGCTCGTCGTGCTCGCGCGTCCGCGCGTCGGAATCGTCTCATCCTGGTTCGACCCGCGCGGCGGCGTGGTGGTTCCGGGAACCGGTCGGGTACGCTGTGACCGGCCGACGAGGCGCCTTCGCACCCCCGCTGCACAAGAGGCGGGACCACAGGGGTATCTTCATATGTCGTTGTGCGTTGCGGCGCGTCAGCGCTCGGCCCGCACATTACCCACACGCAATGACGACGAGGTAGACCCTTGCCCACGTACAGCCCCAAGCCCGGCGACGTCACTCGTGCCTGGCACGTGATCGACGCCGAGGATGTCGTGCTCGGACGGCTCGCGACCGAGGTCGCCACGCTGCTGCGCGGCAAGCACAAGCCGACCTACGCCCCGCACGTGGACACCGGTGACTTCGTCATCATCGTCAACGCCGAGAAGGTCGCTCTCACCGGTAACAAGCGCGAGCAGAAGTTCGCGTACCGGCACAGCGGTTACCCCGGCGGTCTGCGGAAGCGCTCCTTCGGCGAGCTGCTCGACACCAAGCCTGAGCACCTCGTTGAGAAGGTGGTCAAGGGCATGCTGCCGAAGAACAAGCTCGGCCGCGCCATGGCCAAGAAGCTGAAGGTGTACGCCGGCCCGCAGCACCCGCACGCCGCGCAGCAGCCGCAGGCGCGCGAGATCACCAAGATCGCGCAGGTCGCGCAGTGAGTGAGGAACAGTTGACCAGCACCGAGACCGAGGTCGTCGCTTCGACCGAGACCCCCGCCGAGGCCGTGGCGACCAGCGAGTCCGCCGCCGCCCCGCGCCCGTCGCGTGCCGCCGGTGGCAACGCGCAGACGGTCGGCCGCCGCAAGGAGGCCGTGGTCCGCGTCCGCGTCGTGCCGGGTACCGGTGAGTTCAAGCTCAACGGCAAGTCGCTCGAGCAGTACTTCCCGAACAAGGTGCACCAGCAGCTCATCAAGGAGCCGCTCGTCACCGTCGAGAAGCCGGACTCCTTCGACATCTTCGCCAACCTCAAGGGCGGCGGGATCTCGGGCCAGGCGGGCGCGCTGCGTCTCGCCATCGCCCGTGCGCTGGTCGAGGTCGACGCCGACGACCGCCCGGCCCTGAAGAAGGCCGGCTTCCTGACCCGTGACGCGCGCGCCACGGAGCGGAAGAAGTACGGCCTCAAGAAGGCCCGCAAGGCCCCGCAGTACTCCAAGCGCTGATTTTCGCGCCTGGCGCAACCCCGGAAGCGCCCATCCGTCCATCGGATGGGCGCTTCCGGCGTTTTCCGGGCTGGTTGATGCGTTTTCCGCCGCCGGCACGACTGTCTTGGGGTAGGGCAGGGGATCACCCCTGCCGGGTCCGGCGCTAGGTTTGTCGAGGCCCGGCGCGCCCCGAGGCCGGTGAATCAAGGGACAAGGAGGTCGAGATGGCTCGACTGTTCGGCACCGACGGGGTACGCGGTCTGGCCAATGCCGACCTGTCCCCGGAGCTGGCCCTGTCGGTCGCGGCGAGCGCCGCCCGAGTGCTGGCGGCGCACGACCGTTCGCACCGTCCGGTGGCCGTGGTCGGCCGCGACCCGCGCGCCAGCGGCGAGATGCTGGAGGCCGCCGTGGTGGCGGGCCTCGCGTCGGCCGGTGCGGACGTCCTGCGGCTCGGCGTGCTGCCGACGCCCGCCGTCGCGTACCTCGTCGGTGCGCTGGAGGCGGACCTCGGCGTGATGATCTCCGCCTCGCACAACCCCATGCCGGACAACGGCATCAAGCTCTTCGCCGCCGGCGGGCACAAACTGCCGGACAGCATCGAGGACGAGATCGAATCCGGCCTCGACGCGACCGGCGTCACCCGCCCGACCGGCGACGGGGTCGGCCGCGTCACCGACGTCCCGGACGCGCTCGACAAGTACATCGAGCACCTGGTCGCCGCGACGCCGCATCCGCTGGCCGGCCTGAAGGTCGTGGTGGACTGCGCGAACGGCGCGTCGTCCGCGGCCGCCCCGGAGGCGTACCGCCGGGCAGGCGCCGAGGTCGTGGCCCTGCACGCGGAGCCGGACGGCATCAACATCAACGACAGCTGTGGCTCAAACCACCCTGACCTGCTGCGCGCGGCAGTCGTCGAACACGGCGCCGACCTCGGCATCGGCCACGACGGAGACGCCGACCGCTGCGTGGCCGTCGACGCCGCGGGCGAACTGGTGGACGGCGACCAGATCATGGCCGTCCTGGCGCTGGCGCTGGCCGAAGAGGGCGCGCTGGTGAAGGACACCCTGGTCGCGACCGTGATGAGCAACCTCGGCCTGCACCTGGCGATGAAGGCGCACGGCATCACGGTCGTCACGACCGCGGTGGGTGACCGCTACGTGCTGGAGGAACTGCGCGCCTCGGGCCTGGCCCTCGGTGGCGAACAGTCCGGCCACGTGGTCCTCCCCGCCCACGCCACCACCGGCGACGGCCTCCTGACCGCGATGCGCCTGATGGCCCGGATGGCCGCGACGGGCAAGCCGCTCGCCGAACTGGCCGCGGTGATGAACCGGCTGCCGCAGGTCCTGGTCAACGTCCCGGTCGCGGACAAAGCGGCAGTGGCTGGATCCGCTGAAGTCCGCGACGCGGTCGGCGAGGTGGAAGCGGAACTCGGCGAGGAGGGACGGGTTCTGCTGCGCCCGTCGGGAACCGAACAGCTGGTGCGGGTCATGGTCGAAGCCCCGGCTCACGCCACGGCCCAGGCCGCGGCGGACCGGCTGGCTGGGGTCGTGTCCGCGGTCTCCTGACCGAACTGCCCGAATCGCTGCGCCCCTCGTCACTCTCCGGGTACATTCCGTAGACGAGTGTCCGGCACCGCCGACGGCTTCCGTGCGTCCAAGGTCCGGAAGAACTCGGCAGTCGAGGAGGGGCGAGCGTGGGGAACCGACAGAACGTCGATCCGCAGATGCTGGAAACGGCGGGCGGATTTGTCCGGGACGCGGCGAAGGACCGTCTGCAGACGACGCTGCCCGCGTTGAAGCAGATGCAGATCACCGAGGCGGACTTCGGGCGCAAGCACCACGGCTCGTTCCAGCTGTACAAGACCGGCATCGAAGCGGTCGGCAAATGCGTCGACAGCTACGTGAAGGCGTCTGAGGACTTCGGGAACAACCTCGGGTCGGCGAGCAAGAAGTACACCGCCAACGAGGCGAGCAGCTCGGACTCCATCACGAAGAGCGGCAAACGCTGATGGCCGAGCGCAACGGGACTATCCCGTCCTTCCAAGAGTTCCAGCAGTTGATGAACGACCCCAGCGTTCCCGATAACACCAAACGGGGTCTGGCGCTTCGCTACTTCGACTACGTCGAGGACGAAGAAGAAGAGGGCGACGCGCAGAGTTACGGCTTCCAAGGGGACGAGGACCGCAACCACTGGCGGGACTTCTACAAGAAACGGTTCAACATCTCCGAAGGGGATATGGACTGGGAGACGTCGAGCGCCGGCGACGTCGACAAGTGGTACAGCATGGCGAAGGGCGACGCCGACAAAGGCGCGAAGGCGGCGCAGGACAAGCAGCAGCAGGCGGTCGACGGCGACAAGCAGAAGCTGAAGGACCAGGGGGCCAAGAACACTGACACCGACCCGGGTGTCGCGAACTCCAACGAGATCCTCGACCTCGGCGTCTCGGGTCTGCAGCCGTTCCGGAACCTGCTGCCGCTCTACAACCGCGCCCGCGGTCTCGTCGCGCAGAATCTGCCGGAGCACCCGTTCCAGCCGCACGTCGGCGACCCGTTCGACGAGCAGCGGGACATCCCGTTCGACAAGTTCAAGGCCGCTGCCAAGGAATTGACGGACGTCAACGCGTCCATTGTGGACGCCGCGGCCGACCAGGACAATCGGATGGCGACCGTGTTCGCCAACTGGTCGGGCAACGCGCGGGATTCGGCTCAGCAGTCCTGGAAGGGGATCACCGACGGCACCAAGGCCGTCGAGCAGACCCTGAAGGACGGGGCGGGCCTGATCGACCGCAGCATCGCCTCGATCGCGAAGCTGATCCGGGCGAAATGCCAGTGGCTGCAGGAGTACTACATCACCGAGTACCCCACCAAGGGGCAGTTCTCGCCCGGCGACATCGATCGGTTGATCCGGGTCGCCGAGATGGGCCGCAACGCGAGCGACGACGACTTCAAGCACTTCGTCCGGTTCATGCCCGAAGACTTGAAGAACACCGTCAACGGAGACAAGTGCGACCTCGGCGACGACACCAAGGACGCCGGGCAGGAGTGGGCCAAGAAGTGGCTCGCCGGGTTCTGCGGGTTCATGGACAAGCACGTCACGAACTGGCAGCAGGTCTGCGAGCACACGCGCACGAGCGTCGACCAGGTGTGGAACGAGCTGGGCGCTTCGCTGGGCAAGGCTCGCGAGGATCTGTTCACCACGTCGTCGAAGCCCGCTGACCAGGGCGGCGGCAAGCAGTCCGACGGGGGCGGCCAGCAGACCGCGCCGTCGTCCTCCGGCGGCGGCGGCAAGGACTCGGGAATGCCGAGCACCGGCGGCTCCGGGCCGACCCCGGCCGCGGCGCAGCCGCCCAAGATGCCGGAGACTCCGCAGACCCAGCCGCAGTCGGCGGAGGGGCTCAACCCGGTCACTCACCAGCCGCTCGAGGTCGATCCGAAGACCGGGCAGCCGTATCCGATCGACCCGAAGACGGGCGCGGCGCTCAAGCCCGAAGAGCCCGAGACGATGACCGTCGAGCACGACGGGCACAAGATCTCCATGTCCGAACCCGGCAAGGACGGGCACATGGGGATCAGCGTCGACGACGGCACGGGCAAGCAGAAGACCTACGACCTCGACTTCGGCGACCAGGCAAAGCCGGACGCGACGCAGCCGCCGGGGACTCCGGTGCCCGGGCAGCAGCACCCGGACCCGGCGACCGGGTTCGGACCGCAGGGCCACGACGGTGCGCAAAGCCACGACGGTGCGCAAGGGACCGGCCAGGGCCACGACGGAACCCCGGGCCAGGACGCCGCGAAGAACCAGGACGGCGCGCAGAAGTACCAGCCGGGTCCGGACGGCAAGATCCACATCCAGGACGGCAAGCTGTCGATCGTGGCCGAACGGCCGTCTGGAGCCGACGGCCCGACGGTCGTGACGATCGACGACGGCTCGGGCCATCCCACGAAGTACACCCTCGGTGACGACGGTGCGCTCAACCCCAGCGGCCACACCGCCGGCGGTGGAGCCGCGGTCGGCGGGCAGGCCACGCCGGGCGGACCGACGCCTCCCGGAACGCCGGTGCCGGACGCAGCGGCAGCAGCGGGCCAGCCGGTCGCCGCTGCCGCGAACCAGGCTGTCCCGGACCAGGTCGCCGCGCAGGGCCACCAAGTCGTTCCCGAGCAGCCCGCCGCGCAGAGCCACCAGGCTGCTCCTGACCAGCCCGCTGCGCAGGAGCACCGGATCGTCCCGGGCCAGCCGCCGTCGCACGAACTGCCGGTGACTCACGAGCCAGCGAGCGCGCCCGCCGCGGCGGCGTCGGGACCGGACGAGTCGACTACCGCCCAATCGGTGCTCGACCCGTTCTCCTCCGACCCCGGCATCGGCACCGTTCCGCACGACGGCCTCGGCGACACCGCCGACCCGATGGCCGCTTCGGCAGGCGACGCTCCGCCGACCGACACCTCGCAGCTCGGTACCGCGCCGGTGCACCACGACGCGACCGGTTCCGGCACTCCGGCCATGATGGGCGGGGGCATGATGGGCGGGCTCGGCAACGCGCCGGGCGGCGGGCAGGAGCAGGAACGTTCGTCGAGCGCGTACCGGGTCGACGGCGGTCTTTTCGGTTCGCAGTCCAACTCGAACCGGATCAGCGGGTCGTTGCTCGACGACGATCAGCCTGGCCGTTAGGACGGGGGAGGACGCGGTGAGCAGCGAAGACCTGGGGGCGGGATTCCGCCACAAGATGGCTCAGATCGAACGCGAGGCGGAGGAACGGCTCGCGTTGATCGGCAGCCGGGTCCGCAAAGACCTCAAGGAAAGCAAAGAGGCCAGCGACAAGCAGTTGCGCACCGTCGGCCAGGTGATCGTCCGCGTGCAGGAGAGCGCTCGCCGCGCGGCGAAGGCCGGCGGTTGGGTGATGGAGTCGACGGTCGGCGACAAGGCCAAGGGCGAGGTCAGCTTCGGTTTCGAAGACGACGAAGCGGAGAAGGAGCGTCGCGCGGACTACCCGGCGGCCGAGCCTGCTCCGCAGCGGCCGAGCACGCCTCCGCCGGCTCCCGCTCCGGCACCGCCCGCGGCTCCGTCGGGGCGGCATCGTCGCGGCGTGCACCACGACGAGGACGACTTCACGAACACCGACTGGTTGGCTACCTGATCAGGCAGCCGGTTCCTCGTCCTCCGGAACCTCGATCGGCGCCCGCTTCACATCCGCGTCCAGCAGCGGCAGGTACTTGTCCGTCCCGGTCAAATGCGTGAGAAAGAACGCAGTGAACAGCGCCTTCGTCAGCTGCTGAGTCGCCCGCTGCGGTTTGCCCTGCAGCAGCAGCTGGCTCCAGTGCCGACCCTCGGTCACCGCGAGGTGGGATGACTTCGCCAGCGTCCGCAGTTGCACCGGACCGGCCCATGCCTGGGCGATCGCGTCTGCGTGGCCGACTGCCGGGGCGACCAGGTCGCCGTCCACGGCCAGGTGCAGGCCGGGGGCGCTGATCAGCTTCGCGGCGTCCGTCGCGGGCGGGAAGGTCTGTGCCGCGGCTACCGTCGCCACTGCGCGGACCTTCGGGCGGGCGTCGTCGCCTGCTCCGGCGGACTGGGCGGCTGCCAGCACTGCCGAACCGCCGCCGGTGGAGTGGCCTGCCAGGCCGAGTTTCTCCGGGTCGACGCTGATGCCGTCCGGGCCGAGGCGGACCGTGGTGACGACGTCGAGCGTCGTCAGCAGGTCGCCGGCCAGCAGGCGGTGCGACGGGAGCGGGCCGAGCTGGGTCGCGGGGGCCGCGGCGACCACGCCCCAGCTCGCGAGGTGGTGCAGCAGTTGCCGGTAGCGGGTGGTCGGCTGCATCCAGCCGTGCCCGAACGCGATGGCGGGCAGGCCAAGGCCTTGGCGCGGGGTGAACACGACGCCGGGCAGTCCGACCAGGGCGAGGTTGCCGCGCACAACCTCGTGGGGTCCCGGGTGGGACAGCTCCGTGAGCAGCTGCTTGGGCTTGCTGGCCATGCGCGTGACCTTACTGCCCGTGCCCCTCCCCGGCCCGGTGCGCCACCCCGATCGGTTTAGGGGTCGGCCGCCACACTGCGCGAAGACCCGGTCAACGGTTGTCCGGGACGTCGCCCGCCCAGCTCAGCGGCACTGAAAACCCCGCTCTAGGGACCGGAGTAGGGGACTGGACTTGTCTCGTTACGCTAGTTCGCGTGTGTGGAATCGTGGGATACGTCGGACACCGCCCGGCTCTGGACGTCGTGCTCGGTGGGCTCCGCCGCATGGAATACCGGGGCTACGACTCGGCGGGCGTGGCGGTGCTGGACGGCGCCGGCGCGCTGACCGTCGAGCGCAAGGCCGGCCGGCTGGCCAACCTGGAGGCCCGGCTCGACGAGGTCGGCCGCGACGCGTTCGAGGGCACTGCGGGCATGGGCCACACCCGCTGGGCCACGCACGGGGCTCCGATCGACCGCAACTCGCATCCGCACCGGGACACCACCGGTCGCGTCGCGGTGGTGCACAACGGGATCATCGAGAACTTCGCCGCGTTGCGCGCCGAGCTCGAGGCCGCGGGCATCGAGATGGCCAGTGACACCGACACCGAAACCGCCGCGCACCTGGTTTCCCTCGCCTACGCGGAGGGCGACACCAAGGGTGACCTGCCGGCCAGCGTCGCCGCGGTGTGCCGACGGCTGGAGGGCGCGTTCACTCTCGTCGTGACGCACGCGGACGAGCCGGACACGATCGTCGCCGCGCGCCGGTCGTCGCCGCTGGTGGTCGGGGTCGGCGAGGGCGAGCACTTCGTCGCGTCCGACGTCGCGGCGTTCATCGAGCACACCCGCGAGGCCGTCGAACTGGGGCAGGACCAGCTGGTCGTCATCACCCGCGACGGCTACCAGGTCACCGACTTCCACGGCGACGCCGCGCAGGCCAAGCCGTTCACCGTCGACTGGGACCTGTCGGCCGCCGAGAAGGGCGGCCACGAGTACTTCATGCTCAAGGAGATCGAGGAACAGCCGGAGGCGCTGGCGAACACGCTGCGCGGGCACTTCGAGGCCGGCCGGATCATCCTCGACGAGCAGCGCATTTCCGACCAGGACCTGCGCGACGTCGACAAGGTCTTCGTCATCGCCTGCGGTTCGGCGTATCACTCCGGGCTCGTCGCGAAGTACGCCATCGAGCACTGGTGCCGGTTGCCGGTCGAGGTGGAGCTGGCCTCGGAGTTCCGCTACCGCGACCCGGTTCTCGACCGCGACACGCTCGTCGTCGCCGTCTCCCAGTCCGGCGAGACCGCGGACACCCTCGAAGCCGTGCGGCACGCGCGCGAGCAGAAGGCCCGCGTGCTGGCGGTCTGCAACACCAACGGCGCGCAGATCCCGCGCGAGTCCGACGCCGTGCTGTACACGCACGCCGGGCCGGAGATCGGGGTCGCGTCGACCAAGGCGTTCCTCGCGCAGATCGCCGCGAACTACCTCGTCGGCCTCGCGCTGGCGCAGGCGCGCGGCACGAAGTACCCGGACGAGGTCGCCCGCGAGTTCGCCGAGCTGGAAGCGATGCCGGCCGCGGTGCAGAAGGTGCTGTCCACTGTGGAGCCGACGCGCGAGATCGCGCGGCGGATTTCCGACTCGCGCGCGGTGCTGTTCCTCGGCCGCCACGTCGGGTTCCCGGTGGCGCTGGAAGGCGCGTTGAAGCTGAAGGAACTCGCGTACATGCACGCGGAGGGTTTCGCGGCGGGCGAGCTGAAGCACGGTCCGATCGCGCTGATCGAGGAGGGCCTGCCGGTCGTCGTCGTGATGCCGTCGCCGAAGGGCCGCGCGGTGCTGCACTCGAAGCTGGTCTCGAACATCAGCGAGATCCAGGCGCGGGGCGCGCGCACGATCGTGATCGCCGAGGAGGGCGACGAGACCGTGCGCCCGTTCGCTGACGAACTCATCGAGGTGCCCGCGGTGCCGACGCTGCTGCAGCCGCTGGTTTCCACCGTTCCGCTGCAGGTGCTGGCCGCGGAGATCGCGAGTTCGCGCGGGTACGACATCGACAAGCCGCGTAACCTGGCGAAGTCCGTCACCGTGGAGTAGGGAGCCGCCGCCGTGCAGGGAATCTGGACTACAGAACGGATTCGCGCGGCGGAGGACCTGCTGCTCGCGCGCACTCCGGACGGCGAGCTGATGCGTCGCGCCTCCTTCGGCCTCGCTGCCGAGGTGGCCGGGTTGCTGGCCGAGGACACCGGCGGTGTCTCCGGTCGGCGGGTGGTGCTGCTGGTCGGCTCGGGCAACAACGGCGGCGATGCCTTATGGGCTGGTGCTTTCCTGCGTCGGCGCGGGGTCGCGGTGGCCGCGGTATTGCTGAATCCGGAGAAGGCTCATCCGGTGGGATTGGCCGCACTGCGGCGATCCGGCGGGCGGGTGGTGTCCATAGCGGACAGTCCACAGTGGATCGAACGGGCGGATGTCGTCGTGGACGGCATCGTCGGCATTTCGGCTCGCGGCCCGTTGCGTCCGGAAGCGGCCGAGCTGGTCGCGCGGATCGAAGCGCCGGTAGTGGCGGTGGATCTGCCGAGCGGCGTCGACCCGGACACCGGCGCGGTCGACGGTCCACACGTCACCGCCGCGCGCACGGTCACTTTCGGGGCGCTCAAGCCCGTGCACGTGCTGGCCCCGGAGGAATGCGGCGAGGTCGTGCTGGTGGACATCGGCCTGCGGCCCTGGCTGGACGAGCCGGATCTGCGGCGCCTTGACCTGGCCGACGTCGCCGAGGCGTGGCCGATCCCCGGTCCGGAGGACGACAAATACACCCAGGGCGTAGTCGGGATCGCGGCCGGATCGGCGACCTACCCCGGCGCGGCGGTGCTCGCGTCCGGTTCCGCGGTGCGTGCGACGGCGGGCATGGTCCGCTACGCCGGACACGCCGCGGACGTCGTGCGCTCGCGCTGGCCGGAGATCGTCGCGACCGGCTCGGTCACCGACGCGGGCCGGGTGCAGGCGTGGGTGGTCGGCCCGGGCATCGGCACCGGCGGCGAGGGCCGCGAGATCCTGCGGCACATCCTCGGCCAGGGCGTCCCAGTGTGCGCGGACGCCGATGCCACCACGATCATCGCGAACACCCCCGAAGTCCTCGACGCCCGCGATCCGGACACTCCGCTCGTGCTCACCCCGCACGCCGGCGAGTACGAACGCCTGATGGGCCGCCGCCCAGGCGCGGATCGGGTCGCCGCGGCGCGGGAAGCGGCGAAGAAGTACGACGCGGTTGTGCTGTTGAAAGGCCACTGCACGGTCGTCGCCGCTCCGAACGGCCGCGTCGCGGTGAACACCCCACGCGGGTCGTGGCTGGCCACCGCTGGTTCCGGCGACGTGCTGACCGGCCTGGTCGGGTCGCTGCTGGCCGCCGGGCTCGATCCGTGGCTGGCCGCCGCGGCTGCTGCTCAGGTGCATTCGCTGGCGGGCGCGCTCGCCGCGGAGGACGTGCCGACGTCGGCGTCCGGTCTGGTCGACGCCATCCCCGCCGCGCTCCGATTGGTTCGCGCGACCGCATAGTTATCGAGTTACGTGTTAACTCGGCTCGTGATATCTGGTAAGAACAAGATGTGAGTCGAGACACGCCAGGACGGCCGAAGACGCGCCCGTCCGACGCCGCGGTGGAGCAGCGGCGGCAGGAGATCCTCGACTACGTCATTGACCAGGGCGAAGTCCGCATCGACGACCTCACCGCGCGGTTCGGCGTGAGCCTCATGACGATGCACCGCGACCTGGACGAGCTCGCCGACAAGCGGTTGCTCCGGAAGCTGCGCGGCAAGGTCGAGGCGTATCCCGCGCTCACCATGGAGACCGCCAGCCGGTTCACGCTGCACTCGGCCGAGAAGGAAGCCCTCGCGGATCTCGCGATTCAGCAGGTCGAGCCCGGCCAGGCGGTGTTCGTCGACGACTCCACCACGCTGTTCCCACTGGTCGAGCGGCTGGCCCGGATCGAGCGCCTCACCGTCATCACCAACTCGCTGCAGGCCGCGCGGCTGCTGGGCACCGATGTCGACGTGGTCCTCGCCGGCGGGCATTACCACCCCGAGTACGACTCCTGCTCCGGTCCCGACGTCCTCGCGCTGCTCGAGCGCATTCGCGTGGACATCGCGTTCGTCTCGGTGAGCGCGGTCGCGGTGGGCAGGCTGTTCCACCCGGTCCGCGACTACGCCGAGCTGAAGAAGGCCGTGCTGCGCGCCGCGAACCGCAATGTGCTGGTGCTCGACCACTCGAAGTTCGGTCGCACCGCGACGTACGCGCACGGCACTGTCGGCGATTACGACCTCCTGATCACCAGCGAAGCCACTCCCACCGAGGAGATCGAGGCGGCGCTGAACGAAGGCACGGCGGTCGAGGCCGCGGAGTACGTCGAGGAGGGGCAGCCCTATGACAGCTGAGCTGGTGGCCGGGGTCGATTCGTCGACCCAGTCGACCAAGGTCGTGGTCTGCGACGCACGCACCGGCGAGGTCGTGCGCACGGGCCGCGCACCGCATCCGGACGGCACCGAGGTCGACCCCGCAGCGTGGGCGCAAGCGTTTGCGGACGCCACTCGCGACGTGCTCGACGGGGTCAAGGCGATCGGCGTCGGCGGGCAGCAGCACGGCATGGTCACGCTCGACGAGGCCGGGGAGGTCGTCCGGCCGGCGTTGCTGTGGAACGACACCCGCTCCGCGCAGGCGGCCAAAGACCTCACCGACGAACTGGGCGGACCCGGTGTCTGGGCGAAGTCGGTCGGGCTGGTGCCGGTCGCGAGCTTCACCGTCACCAAGCTCCGCTGGCTCGCCGAGCACGAACCGGAGAATGCCGATCGCGTCGCGCGCGTTCTGCTGCCGCACGACTGGCTGACCTGGCGGCTGCTCGGCCGCCCGGAAACCGCGGTCACCGATCGCGGCGACGCCTCCGGCACCGGGTATTTCTCGCCGACGGACAACACTTACCGGCACGACGTCCTCGCGCACGCGTTCGGCGGCCGCACCCCCGATCTGCCGACGGTGCTCGGCCCGTCCGACGTCGCCGGGCACACCGGCGACGGCATGCTCGTCTCCGCGGGCACCGGCGACAACATGGCCGCCGCCCTCGCGCTCGAACTGGCCCCGGGCGACGCGGTGATCTCGATCGGCACCAGCGGCACGGTTTTCGGCGTCACCGAGACCGGCGCGGCGGACGCGAGCGGCCTGGTAGCCGGATTCGCCGACGCCACCGGCCGGTTCCTCCCGCTGACCGCCGCCCTCAACGCCGCGCGCGTGCTCACCGCGGGCGCGGCGATGCTCGGCGTCGACCTGGCCGAATTCGACCGGCTCGCGCTGTCCGCCGAACCGGGTGCGGGCGGGCTCACGCTGCTGCCGTACCTCGACGGCGAGCGCACCCCGAACCTGCCCGGCGCGACCGGTTCGCTGCACGGTCTGACCAGGGCGAACATGACGCCGGAGAACGTCGCGCGGGCGACCGTCGAGGGCATGGTCTGCGGGTTGGCCGCCGGGCTCGACGCGGTGCGCGCGCAGGGCATGGCCGTGAAGCGCGTGCTGCTCATCGGCGGCGGCGCGCAGTCCGCCGCGGTGCGGGCGATCGCGCCGATCGTGCTCGGGCTGCCCGTCGTGATCCCCGAGGTCGGCGAGTACGTCGCGCTCGGCGCCGCGCGGCAGGCCGCCTGGGCGCTCGCGGGCACCGCTGAGCCGCCGACCTGGCACGGAACTGAAAACCGGCTCGAACTGGGCGAGCCGACCGGGGCGCTGCGCGCCGCGGGCATCGAGATCCAGCAACGCCACCTCGAGGCGCGCGAGGCCGCGCACGGGGTTTCCGCGAAATTGGGAGAGGACTGACCGATGGCCAGCATCACCTACGACAAGGCGACCCGGCGCTACTCCGGGACCGAGCGTCCCGCGGTCGACGCGCTGGACCTGGAGATCGCCGACGGCGAGTTCCTCGTGCTGGTCGGGCCGTCGGGCTCGGGCAAGTCCACCGCGCTGCGGATGCTCGCGGGCCTGGAGGACATCGACGACGGCGCGGTCTGGATCGGCGACCGCGACGTCACCCAGCTGCCGCCGCGTTCGCGCGACATCGCGATGGTGTTCCAGAACTACGCGCTGTACCCGCACATGACGGTCGCGCAGAACATGGGCTTCGCGCTGAAGATCGCCGGGCGGCCCGCGTCGGAGATCAAGCAGAAGGTGCTCGACGCGGCGAAGCTGCTGGACATCGAGCAGTACCTGGACCGCAAGCCGAAGGCGCTGTCCGGCGGTCAGCGCCAGCGCGTCGCGATGGGCCGCGCGATCGTGCGCGAGCCGCAGGTCTTCCTCATGGACGAGCCGCTGTCGAACCTCGACGCGAAGCTGCGCGTTTCGACCCGTACGCAGATCGCCGCGCTGCAGCGCCGGCTCGGCGTCACCACCGTGTACGTGACCCACGACCAGGTCGAGGCCATGACGATGGGTGACCGCGTCGCGGTGCTGTCGGACGGTCTGCTGCAGCAGTGCGACACCCCGCGCGCCCTGTACGACCGGCCCGCAAACGTTTTCGTCGCGGGCTTCATCGGCTCCCCGGCGATGAACCTGGTCGCCGCGAAGCTCACCGCGGACGGTGCCGAGGTCGGCGGCGTGCAGGTGCCGCTCAAGCCCGAGGTCCGGTCCGCGGCCGACGGCGACACGGTCACCATCGGTTTCCGCCCGGAGTCGCTGGAGGTCACCACCGACACCACCGGCTCGCTGCCGATCAAGGTCGAACTGGTCGAGGAGCTGGGCTCGGACGCCTACGTCTACGGCAAGCTCGGCGCCGGCGTCGAGGAGAGCGCCGAGGGTTCGTCACGCAACGTGGTCGCCCGCGTCGACCCGCGTACGCCCCCCGGCATGGGCGACACCCTGCACCTGCGAATCCGTCCGGACGAGCTGCACGTGTTCTCCGGCACGTCCGGGCAGCGTCTCTCCTGAGCCGATAGCGTGGGAAACTGGCAGTCGTTATGACTGCCAGTTCTCCGCACGCCGAGACCGTGGTCGATCTCGGCGCAGTGCGCCACAACGTTTCCTTGCTGGCCGCCCGGGCCCCCGGCGCGGCCGTGATGTGCGTGGTCAAGGCCGACGGGTACGGCCACGGCGCGGTCCCCGTCGGCCGCGCCGCGGTCGAGGCCGGGGCGAGCTGGCTCGGCACCTGCTCGCTGCGCGAAGCCCTCGACCTGCGCGCCGCGGGTCTGTCCGTGCGGCTGTTCAGCTGGCTGGACGTGCCGGAGCTGGATTTCACGCCCGGCATCGAGGCGGACATCGACCTCGGCGTCAGCTCCCTCGGCGAGCTGGCCAGGGTCGACGCCGCCGCGGAGCGGGCCGGGAAGCGCGCCCGCGTGCACCTCAAGATCGACACCGGGCTGAGCCGCAACGGCTGCCCGCCCGCTGCCTGGCCTGAGCTGGTCGAAGCCGCGGCCAAGGCGCGCGGCGTCGAGGTCGTGGCCATCTGGTCGCATCTGGCCTGCGCTGACGAGCTGGGGCACGCGTCGATCGACGCCCAGGCGAAGCTGTTCGCCGAGGCTTACGACGCGGCCCGCGCCGCCGGTCTTGACCCGATCCGGCACCTGGCGAACTCCGCCGCCACGCTCACGAGGCCGGACCTGCACTTCGAAATGGTCCGCCCGGGCATCGCGATGTACGGCCTCAACCCGGTGCCCACCGACGACGACCTGCGTCCGGTGATGACCTTCCGGTCGACCGTGGTGCTCACCAAGCCGCTGGCGGCAGGCGAATCCGTCTCCTACGGACACACCTGGACCGCGCACGAGGACACCACGCTCGCGCTCGTGCCCGCCGGATACGCCGACGGGGTGCCGCGCACGCTGTCCGGCCGGATGGACGTCTGGCTCGGCGGGAAGCGACGGCCGGTCGTCGGGCGGGTCTGCATGGACCAGCTCGTGGTCAACGTCGGCAACGAGGACGTGCCCGCTGTGGGCGACGAGGTCGTGCTGTTCGGACCGGGCCGTTCGGGAGAGCCGACCGCGCGCGAATGGGCGGACAAGATCGGCACCATCGACTACGAAATCGTCACCTCGATGTACCGGCCACGCGTACACCGCCGGTACGTGGGGGAGCGGGCGTGACTCCTTCGGCGCGACTGTGGGCGATCGTCGGCGGAGTCGGAGCGGTAGTGACGGGTGCGGCAGCGGCAGTTGTCGCGTCGCAGCAACGCAAACCGACCGAGGACCCGTTCGCCGACGAGCCGCTAGGCGAGTTGAAGCCGGACCGGACGTCCACTGTCGCGGCTGAAGACGGTACGCCGCTGTCGGTCGAGGAGATCGATCCTGAGGACGGCGAGCAGCCGGAGCTGACTCTCGTCGGCGTACACGGCTTCGCGCTTTCGCGGCGCTCGTGGCACTTCCAACGCCGCGACGTCGCCTCGCTGCGGCTGCCGCGCGTACGGCAGGTCTACTTCGACCATCGCGGTCACGGTCTGTCCGGTGAAGCGTCCACGGAGACCTCGACGATCGAACAGCTCGCGCACGACCTCGACAGCGTGCTGCGCGCGATGGTGCCCGAAGGGCCGATCGTCCTCATGGGACATTCCATGGGCGGCATGGTGATCATGGAGCTGGCGGCGCAACGGCCAGACCTCTTCGAGGACCGCGTATGCGGCGTCGCCTTCATCGCGACCGCGGCGGGCGAAGTCGGCGCGCGCGGGTTGCCGAGGCCGTTGCTGTCCAAGTACAACCCGCTTACGCGCGGCGTCGGCGAGCTGGCTGGATGGCAACCCGGGTTGGTGGAGTTCGTTCGCGCGGCGGGCGGTCAGCTGACCCGGCAGGCAGTGCGCCGCCTCGCGTTCGGCAGCCGCGACGTCTCGCCGCGCCTGGTCGACTTCATGCTCGAAATGCTCGCGGTGACGCCGGTGCGCGGTCTGATCAACTTCGTGGACACCCTCGGCAGCCACAACCGCTACGCGGTGCTGGCCGGGCTGAACCACGCGCAAGTGCTGGTCATCGGCGGCGATTCGGACCGCTTCACGCCGTTCGCGCACGCCGAGCGCATCGCCGCCGAGCTGCCGGACGCCGAGCTGGTGCGCGTGCGCGGAGCCGGGCACATGGTGCAGCTCGAACAGCCCGAGCTCGTGAACAGCCATCTCATCGACCTGCTGCAGCGCTGTGGTGGCAGCGCCGCGCCGAACCGGCGAAACTGGTGGTGGACAAAGTGATTCTGGAAACCCCCGAGGACACGATGGCCTTCGGGCGGACGCTGGGCGCGGCCCTGCGCGCGGGCGACGTGGTGCTGCTGGACGGTCCGCTCGGGGCCGGGAAAACGACGCTGACCCGAGGGATCGCGGACGGTCTCGGGGTCGGTGGACGGGTCAGCTCGCCGACCTTCGTGCTGGCGCGGGTGCACGCCGCCGGGGCGGCCGGGGTGCCGCTGATCCACGTGGACGCGTACCGGCTCGGCGGCGATCTGTCCCAATTGGACGACCTCGATCTGGACACCGACCTGGAATCGTCCGCCGTGGTCGTCGAATGGGGCGAGGGCAGCGCGGAGCGGCTGTCGGAGGACCACCTGGTCGTCCGCCTGACCCGGCACGACGACGACACCCGGACCGTCGTGCTGGAACCGCACGGCTCCTGGACCACCCGGGTCGACGAGCTGCAAGCCGCCTAGCGCTTGCCGTCCGGCACTCCGCTACGACCCGGTTTTCGACGGTTCCTTCGTCAGCGCGTGGTTGAGCGCGGCCAGGAAGGCCAGCAGCCGAGGGCCGAAGCGACGCAGGTCGTCATCCTGTTCGACGCCGCCGTACCAGGAGAGGCCGGCTTGGCCGTCGGCGTCCGGGTCCAAGTCGGCGAACGCGCCGAGCCAGCGTTCGGTGTCGCCGAGCACCACCGCGTACGGCAGAGAACGGGAGAACACCATCTCGCGGTCCGCCGGGCGTTCGATGTCTTCCGCGCGCACCCGGTGCAGGTAGCGCAACAGCCCGCGGATCTGGCCGGCGACCGCGCGGCCGCGGGCGGTGCGGGACGGCAGCAGCGCGCGAGCCGCGGCGAGCCCCAGGCCGGCGAGCGCGACCGCGACGCCCAGCAGCGCGTGCCCGACGGTGAACGAAAGCACCGCCGTCGCGACCAAGCCGAGCACGAACAGCAGGATGCCGGGCAGCGCCAGCACCCCGCGCGAGGTGTCCGGACGACGTGAGAACCATTGGCTGGCAACGACGTCCCGGTACATGGAGTCCTGGATCGGCGCCGAGTCGAGTTCGTTCAGCCGGGACAGCAGGACGGTGTCGGTTCCTTCCGGCAGCAGCGTTTCGTAGACCACCCGCTCGAAATCGCGCAGGTGCTCGTCCGGCGGGTTCCGCCGGGAGATCTGCCAGTCCGGACCGGGAAGCTCGGCCAGCCACAGGTAATTCCGCACCGCCAGATCGACGACGGTGGCCGCGATGTCCACCGGGTCCACCGACTCGTCCATCACGGTGCCGATCTGCCCGGGAAGCACCCCGTCCGGAGAAGCGAACCAAGTTCGGCCGTTTTCCCGCAACAGAACTTCGATTGTGGTATCGCCGGTGCTGGTCGCGAGTTCGTCTTGCTTTCGGCGCCGCCATACGAATAGCGCGGCGGCAATCAGCAAAACGGCAACCGCGGCGAAGCCGATGACGGACGGTAAGGTGAGCGAGAATGCCGCTGCCAATGCGCTGGCCGGCACGAAATCGGCATTCGCCGGTGCGGTGCCCGGCGGCAGTCCGACTGACAGTTCCATCCGCGCGCCCGGCGGCAAATCGTTCTGCTGCAGCCGCAGCACGCCGGTGTGGTCGACCTCGGACAGCGTGCACGGCTGGTTCGCGCCGATCGAACAGGTCACCGGCGCCATCTGCCGGGCCGGGGCGAGGAAGGACGCCTTGATTTCCTTCACCGGCTGGTCGAAGCCGCCCGCGACGAGCGCGCGCACCTGCTGGCCGCCGCCCTGGTCGGCGAGGGCGCCGGCGAGGGTGTAGACGACGGTGGATTCGCCCGCGCCGAAGGTGAGCGTCAACTGGTCGTCGGCCTGCGCGACGGCGCCGCCGCCGGTGGCCTTCGCGTCCCGCACCGTGTAGCGGAGGTCCTGCCCGTCGTCGGCGGGCAGCCGCAACGGCAAGGTGGACACCAGCCGCTGTCCGCCGGGGACAGTCACCTTCTCGGTGACCTGGAAGCCGCCGTCGCGCAACAGTTTAAGTGCGATTTCCGCAGTCGCTTCGGGGGACGCTTGCGCATTCTCGGAATGCCGCCCGGTTCCGGAGAAGGCCGCCGCCGGACTCGCGCTGGATAGCACCGCCAATGCCGCGATCGCCGCCGCGGAAACCCATTTCCTCGCCACGGCAGCAGAGCCTAGAGCACACCGGCTAGGCTGGGTGCCCCGGCAGTGAAAAAAGCCGGATTACGCGAATCACGCAATCGCAGGGGGAACGATGACCTGGCCACCGCAAGGCGGTCCTTATCCGGTGCCGCCGGGAGCCGCCCCGCTCCCGCCGCCGCGGCCGCTGCCGCCCGGGATGCCGCCGGGCGCCGGGATGCCAGGCGGCGGAACGGCGGGACCGGGGATGCCGCCGGGACAGCAGTTTCCGGGCGGGCCGCCGGTTCCGCCGGCACCGCAGTTCCCTCCCGGACCGCCGTTTCCCGCTGCCGGACCGGCAGTTCCGTTGCCGCCGCCTGCCGCGCCGTTGCCGCCGCCGCAGGTCGCTCCGGCGCCGGGACCATTCGCCGCGTCCCCTGGCGTGCCCGCGCCGGCATTCGGTGCGGGCGCCCGGCTCGACGGCTATCGCGCCGAGCGACCGCCGAAGAAATCGCACACCGGGGTGATCGTGCTGGTCTCGGTGCTCGGCGCGATCGTGCTGGTCGTCGGGGGACTGGCAGCGCTCGGTGCGGCCGTGCACAAAGACAAGCGCGTCGACGCGGCGAGCACCCCGCCGCCGACGTATTCCCCGATCTCCAGGGAAACGTCGCCCACCCGGTACACCACCGAAAGCAGCACTTCGGCCACGACCGCCTCGACAACCAGGGAAACCCGCGGAACCACCAGCGACTCGGAACCGGCGTCCGAGGCCCCGCCGGCGCCCCGCGGCCCGCAACCGGTGAAGGAGACCGCGCGGAACCCGCTGTTCGCCAGCGCCGACGCCGGATTGCAGAACGTGGCGTGCACGCTCAGCCGCTGGGGTTCGGACCGGGCAGGCGCGGAACGGTTCTTCCAGTCCGGCATCCGCTGCCTGAACACGGTGTGGGCGCCGGTGCTCGGCGACGCGGGCCTTCCGTTCGAGGGCCCGAACCTGGTGGTCGCGCAGTCCGGCCAGATGCAAAGCCCGTGCACTTCGTCCGGCGACAATTTCGCCGCCTACTACTGCCCGACGAACGAGACCATCTACATGCCGATGGACAAGCTCCAGATCGAGCAGTACGGCGCGCATCCCGGCATCTACCTCGCGGTGCTGGCCCACGAATACGGGCACCACGTGCAGAACCTGTCCGGCGTCGAGGATGCGATGAGCGAACAGCGGTACGACGCGGGCGCCGACTCCGCCGCCGGGCTGGAGCTGTCCCGCCGTCTGGAACTGCAGGCGCAGTGCTTCTCCGGCATGTTCCTCGGTGCGTCGTCGAGCGCGGGCGGGTCGATCGACCGCAACATCTACAACGAGGCCTGGGACTCCGAGGACCGCGGGGACCACGGCGACGGTCCTCGCGACCACGGCACCGACGAGCACTCCATCGCCTGGTGGCGCCAGGGCGCGACGAAGAACCGCACCCAGCAGTGCGACACCTGGACGGCGAACTCCTCCGACGTGGCCTGACCCGCCACGACGAGCTGCAAGCGGCCTGAACGCCAAGAAGGGCCCCTCGAACGCGAGGGGCCCTTCTCAGCTCGTCAGGCGGTTACTGGCCGGCCTTGGCCGCCGCGTCCTCCGAAGCGGACAACGACGGAGAAGACCCCGGCAACGGCTTCTTCGCGGTCTCCTTCAGCTTCAGCAGCGTGATCACACCGACCACGCCGGCGATCATCAGGTAGTACCCGGGCCACTTGAGATCCCCGGTCGCCAGCACCAGCGCGCTCATCACCAGCGACACCGTCCCGGCGAACGCGGACACGAAGATGTTGAACGAGATCGACAGCCCGCCGTAGCGGACCTCGGTCGGGAACAACGCGGGCAGCGTCGACGGGCAGGTCGAGGAGAAGCAGATCAGCAGCAGTCCCATCAGGACCAGGCCGAGCAGCACCGAGATCAGCGACCCGCTCTTGAGCAGCAGCACCATCGGAAGGCCGAGCACGATCAGCCCGCCCGCGCCGACCCACAGGATCGGCTTGCGGCCGACCTTGTCGCTGAGCCTGCCGAGCAGCGGGATGAGCAGCACGCCCAGCCACAGCACGCCGATCTGCAGCCATTCCGCCGCGGTCGCCGAGATCGCCTGCCCGCCGTTCGCGGACATCGTGCGGTCGTCCTTCAGATAGGTCGGCATGTAGCTGGTGAGCATGTAGTTGGTGACGTTCCAGGTCACCACGAGCCCGCCGGCCAGCAGCATCGTCGGCCAGTACTTCGCGAAGATCGTGCGGACCACGTGCTTGGCTTCGGCGTCCTCGCGCTTGCCCGACTCGTCGAGCAGCTGCTGGAAGGCGGGCGTCTCCTCGAGCTTCGTCCGCAGGTAGACCCCGACGATGCCGAGCGGAAGCGCCACCATGAACGGGATCCGCCAGCCCCAGGTGTCCATGAAGGCCGGCGTCGAAACCAGCGGCAGCACCGACGAGACGGTCGCGCCCAGCGCGTACCCGATGAAGGTGCCGAACTCCAGGAAGCTGCCGAAGTAGCCGCGGCGGCGGTCCGGGCTGTACTCGGCGATGAACGTCATCGCGCCGGCGTACTCGCCGCCGGTGGAGAAGCCCTGCAGGACCCGCGCGCACACCAGCAGGATCGGCGCGGCCAGCCCGATCGAGGAGTACGACGGGATCAGTCCGATGAGGAACGTGCCGGTCGCCATCAGGATGACCGTCACCGCGAGCACCTTGGTCCGGCCGATCTTGTCGCCGAGCGGGCCGAAGAACAGGCCGCCGAGCGGACGCACCAGGAACGCCACCGCGAAGGTCGCGAACGTCGCGAGCTGGGCCAGCGCGGGATTGCCGGGCGGGAAGAACTGTGCCTCGATGGTCGTGGAGAGGTAGCCGTAGACCCCGAAATCGAACCACTCGGTGATGTTGCCGACCGCGGCCGCGCCGACCGCCCGGCGCATTGTCGCGTCGTCCGTGACGGTGGCGCCGCCCGACGGCCCCCTCCCGTCTGCTGCCTCTGTCACATCGCTCCCTTCGCGTTTTCGGGACTCACTGCGCAGAGCCCCCGACATCACCTACCGCGAGCGGTCCAAAGCCTAACGTGACACGTCTCACTCCCGCTCGGGGGTAGCGCAGGTAACGCAGACCGGGGAGCATGCGTTATAGCAGGTAGATACCTGTAAAACCCCATCAACTCGCACGCGTCGGCCAGCGGATCATCCGGATTCGCCGACGGCATTTGACGCGCGCAACCCGTGAGGAGGAGCCGCAATGACGGCAGTATTCGTGGCCATCGCAAGCTGTGCAACCGCGGGAGTCGCTGTAGCGGCCACCCTCGCGTCCTACGCGCAGCGCAAGTGGCGGGTCCGCGCCGTCGAGGCGTGACCCCTTAGGACTCGACGATCCCGACTGCCAGACCGAGGCCGACCAGGTCCTGCGGACGCAACCGCAGCTGGTCGGCCACGGCCGGCACGTCGGTCATCGGGCGTTTCAGGATCGCCGCCGCGGCTTCCGGGGAAGTGACCGAGAAGTAGGCGTCCGGGGCGATCCACGTCGCGCCTTCAGCGGCGAAAGCCAGCGCGCCACCGGAACCGCCCTCGCCGATCACCAGCGTCGTGACCGGCACGGCGGCGGTGGCGATCGCCTCGAACAGCTCCGCGATTGCTGGCCCGATCCCGCCTTCTTCCGCTTCCGCGTCGTTTGCCGCGCCGGGAGTGTCCACCAGAGTCAGCACCGGAATTCCTAGCCGGGACGCCAGCCGGACGAGTCGTGCCGCAGTGCGGAAGCCTGCCGGACGCGTCGCGGTGCCGCACTGTGCTGCGTACGCGATCGCGCGGCCGTCTCGCCAGCCGAAGCCACATTGGACGCCTTCGTCCACGTGACCGGCACGGTCGCCTTGTATGTTCTCTCGCCAGTCGAAGTACGCGTCGAGGTACTCGGGTGCGCGCGCTCGTGAAGAGGCGCGCGCCGCTCGTACAGCGTCCCAGCCGGTTTCGGGCAGCGCGGCGTTGCGAAGGGCTTTTGGCGGGGGAGCGGGCTCTGTCGACGGAGAAGCCAGCAGCCGTAGCCATCGCGCGAGTACGTCGCCCAGTTCCTCTGTCGCAACGAGACGGTCGACCTGGCCCCACTCAAGCTTCGCTTCGACGGTGTACGCCTCTGCGGGTGACGTCGCAGGCCGTACGCGGGAGCCAGCGAAGCCCACTTGGGCGTCTGGCAGTCCCAACACGACGTCCGAACCGGCACCGAGCGTCGCCCAGCCGCCGCCGGTGGACGGGTCGCGCAGAACGGAAATCTGCGGGACACCCGCCGGGCGCGCTTCCGCGGCGGCGCGGGCGATTCGCTGGAGCTGGGAAAGCGCGCGCATGCCGTGCTGCATCCGGCTGCCGCCCGTCGCGACCAGCGAAACCACGGGCAGTCCACGCTCTTTCGCGTGCGCGAAGGCGGCTTCGACGCGATCGCCGGTTTGCTGCCCGATCGAACCGCCGAGGAAGCCGAACTCCCAGGCGATCAGCACCGTGGGCACGTCGCCGACGCGGGCTTCCCCGACGACCACCGATTCGGTTTCGCCCGTGCGCGCGGCGGCTGCGGCCCGAGCTTCCGGATACCCCGGCCAGCCGAGCGGATCGTCCGCCGGAGTGTCCGCGACGGGCAGATCGGTGAACCCGGTGGAAAGACCGGCCAGCAGCTCGCGCGCGGTCGTCCTCATCCCAGCGCTCGCTTCATGACCTTGCCCATGTCGTTGCGCGGCAACGCATCCAGGTATCGCACGACGCGCGGACGCTTGTGCGGGGCGAGCAGCTTCGACACGTGGTCGGCGAGTTGCTCGACCGTCGGGCGTTCGCCGTCCGGCACGACCCACGCGACGATCCGCTCGCCGAGGTCGTCGTCCGGTTCGCCGGTCACCGCGACCTCGGCGACGTTCGGGTGTTCCAGCAGCGCGTTCTCGATCTCGCCCGCGCCGATCTTGTAGCCGCCGCTCTTGATCAGGTCGGTGGCTTTGCGTCCGACGATCCGGACGTAGCCGTCGGGGTCGAGGGTGGCCATGTCGCCGGTGCGGAACCAGCCGCCGTCGAGCGCGGCGGCGGTCGCGTCCGGGCGGTTGAGGTACTCGGTGAACAGATTCGGCCCGCGGACCTGGATCTCGCCGACCGCGTCGGGCTCCTCGACCGCGGCCCCGGTCTCGTCGACCAGCCGCAGGTCGACCCCGGCGAGCGGGACGCCGACCGAACCCGGCTTGCGCTCGCCGTCGGCGCGGACGCTGGTGTTCATCAGGGTTTCGGTCATGCCGTAGCGCTCCACGACCTGTTGTCCGGTCGCGGCGGTGATCCGCTGGTGGTCGTGGACCGGCAGCGCGGCCGAGCCGGAGACCAGCAGCCGCGCGGACTTGAGCGCGTCGGCGAGGGCTTCGTCGGTCGCGACCGCTTCGGCGATCCGGTGGTACATCGTCGGGACGCCGAACAGCATCGTCGCGCCGTTCGCTAGTTCCCCGGTGACGCCTTCGAGGGAGAACCGGCCGAGGTGGCGCACCGAGCCGCCGCGGCGCAGCGGACCGAGGATGCCGAGGATCAGGCCGTGGACGTGGAACAGCGGGAGGCCGTGGACGAGCACGTCGTCGGCCGTCCATTGCCAGGCGTCCTCGAGCGCGTCGAGCGTGGTCGCGATCGCGCGGCGGGGGAGTACGACGCCCTTGGGCGGACCGGTCGTGCCGGACGTGTAGACGATGAACGCGGGCGCTTCGGCGTCCGGCTCGCCGGCCGGCGGCTTCCCGTCGCCCTCCAGCGGAATGTCGCGCCGCGGCAGGTCGAGCGCGGCGGGCAGTTCGACGCCGGGCTCGGCGAGCACCAGCGCGGGCTCGCTGTCGGAGAGGATGTGGCCGAGTTCGCGTTCGCCGATCTTGGGGTTGAGCGGCACCACCGGAACCCCGGCGAGCAACGCGGCGACCACCGCGACGCTGGTGTGCAGCGTCGGCGTCGCCCACACCGCGACCCGGCGGTCCCGCGGCAGCTCGGCGGCCAGCGCCCCGGCGACCGCGCCGAGTTCGGCGTAGGTGAGTTTTCGGTCGCCGAAGCGCAGCGCTTCCTTGCCGGATCCGGCGGCGACTGCGGGAAACAGCGGATCGGGCACTTTCGCGGACCTCCTGCGTCACCGGCACCTGGAACCGCACCGTACCGCCTTGTGGCGCTCGCCACCTGCGACGCGATTCACAGATCCTGATTGTCAGGGGTACCCAGGTTCAGGCGAGATTATCGAGCAGCGCGCGCACCCGCTCGACCATCGTTTCGTACCGGGCCGGTGCGACGTTCACGTACCGCTCGCCGCCGTCGGTTTCGGAGAACGAGAACAGGTAGCGCCCGTGCTCGGTGTCGTAATACGTGCAGATGTCGCGCCCGCTGATCCGCCGCCCGCCGAGCCCGTCGCGAACCGCCGCGGTGATCTGCCCGCCGCCTGCCCTCGGCAACGCGGCGACGTCGAGCAGATGCCGGACGTCCTGCCGCGCCGGGCCGCCGTCAATCGCCAGGTTCAACGCCGATTCCGGCACCGACACCGCCTGCCCCTGCGCGGGCTGGACGCGCGGCAACTCTCGGATCAAATCCTCGGCCAGCGCCTCGGCTCGCGCCGGCCGCAACACGACCGTGCTGGTGGACGGCATGTGGCAGGCGAGCACCGCGTCCTTGTTCGAGGCCGCGACGACCAGCCGATACCGCCGGTCCCGCCCGCTCTCGACGGTCGCCGACAGTTCGCTGGCCCCACGGCACAACACGGTCATGGTCCGGACGAACGTCTCGTCCAGACCGCCGCGCCCCCACACGCCTTGGTCGGCCATCGCGCTTGCTGCGGCTTCGCGGTACGCGCGCATCTCCTCGGGGTCGCGCCAAAGCGGATCGGGCGCGAGCGCCGCCGGGAGCGAAACCCCAGCCAGTTCCGCCGCGAGGGGCAGGCAGTCGGCAGGGAGCACCACCTCGCGGGCGAGCACGAGCATCGTCAGAGCCCGATCACCGGCGGAACCGCCTTCGGAAGGTCCCCGATGAGGGCGGCGTCCGGGTCCTGCTCGACCAGGTAGTCAGCGGTCTCGTGGACGAGGTCTTCTTCCCCTTCGCCCTTCTGACCGCGGCCCATCGCACCCGCGCCCATACCGGGTGCCCCCGCGCGCCCGTTGGCTCCCGCCGCTGCTCCGCCTCGCCCGGCGGCTTCCGCGCTGCCGAACGGTCCTGTGCCGGTTCCCGCTCCTCGGCCGACGCTGTTGCCGTTGCCCGTGTTGCCTGTGTTCCCGAGGCTGCCCGCGTTGCCGCCGCCGGTCCCGGGGAGCCCCGGCGTGAACAGACCGCTGCTGCCCCCGCCGGTGGTGTTGGGGTTGCTGCTGTTGACCGACCAGGAGTTGGGATTGCCGGTGCTGGTGGGGTTGTTGACGCTCGTCAGGTCCGGCGGAACGTAACTGGACGTCCGGGTGTCGTCCGGCAGGTTGTTGTGCGGAGGAACGTATTTGCCCGGCGTCTCCGGCGGGTTGGTGTGCGGCGGAGGCCCCGGATCCCACCGATGGGTCTCCGAAGGAGGCAAGGTCCCCGGCGGCCCAGTGCGATCGTTGGTGTGGTCGCGGTGGCTGGTGCCGCTGTCGGTGCCGCCCGTGCTGCCGGTGGTTTCGCCGACGTAGCCGCCCTCGGTGTAGGTCCCAGCGGTGCCGCCGGGGCCACCCGGGGTGTAGTGCGTCGGCAGATGCGCGGTGCCGGTGCCGCCGGGCTGGGTGATGGTGAAATCACCGCCTGCGGAGGGGAGGGCCAGCTCGCCGTATTGCGACGGGTCCGCCCATCGAGCGGAGTTCTCGGTCGATTCCCCGTGATAGGACTCGTAACTGCTGACGACTTCTTGCGCTTTCTTGTTCCACGCGTCGATTTCGTCGGCACGGTTGGAGAGGAAGGACAACGGAGTGTCGCTGACCCAGTCGTCCGACGGTTTGTCCCCGAGATCGCCGACCGACGCGATTTTGTCGCGCAGCCCCTCGAAGGAACCGCCCTGGCCGGAGTAGAGCGCCTCCGCCTGCGCGAGGTGCTGGCCACTGGTCTGGGAAGCCTGGACCAGCGGCCCGGCCCCGACGTAGGCCCGCCCGGCGGCGTCGCCCTTCCAGTACTCGTCCATCGCGCTCTGGAGCTGCCGCATTTCGTTGGCGATGTCCTCGTGCTGAGCGGAGAGCGCCGCCGACTGGTCGGAACCGTGGAACATGCCACCGGAACCCTTGCCGGATTTGACCAGGCGAACGATTTCCTGCGGGGAGAGGTTGCCCATCAAGCACCTGCCTTGAGAGTGGTGACGGCAGCGGCGGCGGTTTTCGCAGCCAATGCGCACGGGTCGGCATAGCCGGGGAACGATTTGTCGAGCAGCACGGACGCGGTGAAGGTCTCGTCGTCCTTGATCCCGACGGCGATTTGGCAGCCGCCGCGTTTCCGGTCGTCGGTGGTGCCCGCGAAGACGGCGGGGTAGCCGTTGACGTCGGGGGCGGCTTCGAAGTAGCCGGAGTCGCTGTCGGCGTTGGTGTAGGCGCCTGCCAGCCCGCCTTGTCCGGGGAGCAGCCCGAGGCCGACGCTGTTGTCCCTGTCGTCGTACCAGCTGCACAGCGGTGCGACGAGGCCTTTGCCCTGCCGGTGGCGAACGGCGTTGATGACCTCGGTCGCCTGGGCCTGGCTGAGCAGGGCGCAGGGGTTCTGCTCGTACTTGGTGGCGTCGAGGGGGTTGCTCACTTTAGGCACGCTGCGCGTGGTGCTCGTCGGTGTGGAAGACGACTCGGGTGTCGCCGGAACCGGAGTGCCTGGAGTCGAGGAGCAGGCAGTGACGGCGAGCAAAACGAGACTCCCTGCCGCAGCGAAGGTGACCGGTTTTGCCGACTCGGGCCCAGTGACGATGCGGCTCGTCATCACGTACCGGCCTTGATCGTCGTGATGGCGGCCGCGGCCGTTTTGACTGCCAGAGAGCACGGATCCTGATAGAGCGGCGATTGCGGCTGGAGCAGGATCGAACTGGTGAAGGTTTCGTCGTCTTTGATCCCGACGATGGCCTGGCAGCCGCCGCTTTTCCGGCTGTCGGTCGTTCCGGAAAGAACCGCCGGATAGCCATCGATCTCGGGGATCGCTTCGAAGTAGCCAGACTGGCTGTCCTGGTGCTGGTAAGCGCTGGCCAAGCCGCCCTGGTGCGGGAGGAGCCCGAGTCCGATCCGGTTGCCGTCGGCGTCAATCCAGCTGCAGATGGGCGCGACGGCGCCTGCGGCCTGGCGGTTGCGGACGGAGTTGATGAGCTGGGTCGCCTGGGCTTGGCTGAGCAGGGCGCAGGGGTTCTGCTCGTACTTGGCGGCGTCGAGCGGGTTGCTCACCTTGGGCACGCTGCGCGACGTGCTCGTCGGTGCGGAAGATGGCCGCGACGTTGCCTGGGTCGGTGTTCCGGAAACGGACGAACAAGCCGTCATGGCGAGCAACAGCAGACTGCCGGTCGTAGCGAGCGCGACGGGCTTCGCGGGTTCTGCTGCTCTGGGCCGGATGATGTCCAGCACGGCACGGGCTGGCATCACGTACCTGCCTTGATCGTCGTAACAGCAGCAGCGGCCGTTTTCACCGCGAGCGAGCACGGGTCGTTGTAGAGAGGCGACGTCGTTCGAAGGCGCACGGATGCGGTGAAGAGTTCGTCGTCCTTGATTCCGACGGCGATTTGGCAGCCGCCGCGTTTCCGGTCGTCGGTGGTGCCTGCGAAGACGGCGGGGTAGCCGTTGACGTCGGGTGCGGCTTCGAAGTAGCCGGATTCGCTGTCGGCGTTGGTGTAGGCGCCTGCGAGACCGCCCTGCCCGGGAAGGAGCCCGAGGCCGACGCTGTTGTTGTCAGCGTCGTACCAGGTGCAGATGGGCGCGACGAGGCCCTTGCCCTGGCGATTGCGGACGGAGCTGATGACCTCGGTCGCCTGGGCTTGGCTGAGCAGGGCGCAGGGGTTCTGCTCGTACTTGGCGGCGTCGAGCGGGTTGCTCACCTTGGGCACGCTGCGCGACGTGCTCGTCGGTGCCGAGGACGACGACTCAGGTGTCGCCGGAACCGGTGTGCCCGGGGTCGAGGAGCAGGCAGTGACGGCGAGCAGAACGAGGCCGCTGGTCGCGGCGAGAGCGATGCGCTTCACCCGGTTCATCCTTGCTTGCGCAGGCTGCTCGTGTTGGCGTGGTCTTGTTTCTCGTACTTGGCGATGGCGTCTTGCAGCTTGTCCGCGTACCCCTGTGCGTAGGCCTGTTGCTGCTGAAGGCTGGCCAAGTATGCGTCGGCATGGCCGTCAGCCGCCTTCTTTTGCAGCGTGCTGGCCGGGTCTTCGGCTGGCGGGGGAACGACCTTCAGCTGGTCACCGGTTCGGATCATGTCGTTGAGCTTGTCCGCGATCCCCTGCCACTTGGGCTGCAGCTTCCGCATCGCGTCGACGTCCATGTTGAACCCGCCGCCCGCCGCGGCGGCGTTTACCTTCGCGTCCTCTGCCGCGCGCTGCTGGTAGACGCGTACGCCGTTGGAGTTCATCGCTTCGCCGAACTGCTTGTCCTGGCGGTCGCGTTTGGCCTGCTCTTCCGGGTCGACGTACCCCGCGCGACCGTCCACCGGCTGGCTGTTGCTGGACGACTGCCCATTGCCCACGACGACGCTCCCCCTCGCTCCCGGCGGCACTGTCTGCGACTGCCGATGCTCTGACTGAGCTTAATCGGTCGAGGTTCCCCGTGTGGACAAAATCCCCCAAGCCGGGCAGGCGTCAGGAACCTGTTCGGAGGGTGGCGACGACCGCCGTAGCTGCTTTGAGTGCGACTGCGCAGGGGTCGGCGTAGGAGGGAGACCGCGGGAAGAGGATGACTGAGCTGGTGAACGTCTCGTCGGAGCGGACGCCGACCGCGACTTGGCAACCGCCGTCTGAACGGTTGTCCAGGACGTTGGTGTAGACAGCCGGGTAGCCGTCGATGGAGGGGGCCGGTTCGAAGTAGCCGGTGCTGCTCCGGTTTCCGTAGACGGTGGCGAGGCCGCCCTGCCCGGGGACCAGGCCTATGGCCAGTGAGCTGTTTTCGCGGTCGTTCCAGCTGCAGACCGGGGCTACATTGCCGGTGATCTTGCGGTTGCGGACCGCGCCGAAGACCTCCGCTGCCTGCGGGAGCAGGGCGCACGGGTCCTGTTCGTATTTCCGCACGTTGAGCGGATGGGGCACCTGCGGCACCTCGGGCGGCGCGGACGACTCCGTGAGAGGGGCCGGAGCGGCCGAACAACCGGCCAGAACCAGCACGCCGCCGAGCAAGGCCGCGATAGACAGCTTGGTCACGGAACGTATCCTCCCGCACCCCCAAACCCGCCCCCTTGTCCCCTTCGGACCCGAGCTATCCTGGGAAATCGTGCTGGTATTGGCGATCGACACGGCTACTCCGGCGGTAACGGCGGGCATCGTTGCCGTCGACGAGGCTGAGCTTGTCACCCGGGCGGACCGCGTCACGGTGGATCCTCGGGCGCACGGCGAGCTGATCGCCCCGCATGCGCTGGCGGCCGCGGAGGAGGCTGGCGTCACGCTCCGCGAACTGGACGCGATCGTGTGCGGCGTCGGGCCTGGTCCGTTCACCGGGTTGCGGGCTGGCATGGCCACGGCGGCTGCGTATGCGCACGCGCTCGGCATCCCGGCGTACCCGGTGTGCAGTCTCGACGCGATCGCGTCTGACGTCGTACGCACGGAGAAGCCGTTTCTCGTCTTCACGGACGCACGGCGTCGCGAGGTCTACTGGGCTGCGTACGACGCTTCGGGCGCGCGCACCGACGGTCCGCACGTACAGCGGCCCGCGGACATTGAGACTGACATTCGCGTAGCGGCGGGCGATGGTGCGTTGCAGTACGCGGCATCGGTGGGCGTGGTGCCGATCGAGCCGCGGTTTCCGTCGCCGGCTGGGTTGGTGCGCGTGGCGCGTACGGCGCTTCTCGAGCGCGCGGAGCCGGAGCCGTTGACGCCGCTGTACCTGCGTCGTCCGGACGCTGTCGAGCCCGCGGCGCGCAAGAGGGTGACTGCGCTGTGAAGCTCGACCAGCTGCGCCGCGCTGACGTCGGGAAGTGCGCGGAGATCGAGAAGATCCTCTTTCCCGGCGACGATCCGTGGAGTGCGCGCGCCTTCCACTCCGAGCTTGACCAGGGGCATTACTACCTCGCAGCGCGGTCGGACGACGGGGAGACGCTGCTTGGGTACGCGGGGCTCGCGGTGGTCGGGCGGCGCGGTGACTACGAAGCGAGCGTCCACACGATCGGCGTGGTGCCGGAGGCGCAAGGGCAGGGCATCGGCAAGGCGCTCCTTCGCGCGTTGCTGACGCGCGCGGACGAGCTGCGCGCGGCGGTCTTCCTCGAGGTGCGCACGGACAACGACCCCGCCGTGAACCTGTATGAGGCGCACGGCTTCCAAAAACTTGGCATCCGGCGGCGCTACTACCAGCCCTCCGGTGCGGACGCGTTCACCATGGCCCGCCCCGCGCAGGCCCCGGCACGAGACGAGGTGGCCGGCTGATGGCGCGCGTCATCATGGGTATCGAAAGCTCCTGCGACGAGACCGGGGTCGGCCTCGTCCGGCTGCACGACGACGGCACGGTGGAGCTGCTCGCCGACGAGGTCGCGTCCAGTGTGGACCAGCACGCTCGCTTCGGCGGGGTCGTGCCGGAGGTCGCCAGTCGTGCGCATCTCGAAGCGATGGTGCCGACGGCGGAGCGTGCGTTCGCCACCGCCGGGCTGAAACTGTCCGATGTGGACGCGATCGCGGTGACGGCCGGGCCCGGTCTCGCTGGCGCGTTGCTGGTGGGCGTTTCGGCGGCCAAGGCGTATGCGACCGCGTTGGATGTGCCGCTGTACGGCGTGAATCACCTTGCCGGGCACATCGCGGTGGACACGTTGCAGCACGGCCCGTTGCCGACGCCGGTGTTGGCGTTGCTCGTTTCCGGCGGCCACACGCAACTGTTGCGAGTGGACGACATCGCGTCGAGCATCACCGAACTCGGGTCCACTGTGGACGACGCGGCGGGCGAGGCGTACGACAAGGTCGCGCGGGTGCTGGAGCTGCCGTACCCGGGCGGGCCGCCGATCGACAAGGCGGCCAAGCAGGGCAACCCGAAGGCGATCGCGTTCCCGCGCGGGATGACCGGTCCACGCGACGCGAAGTTCGACTTTTCCTTCTCCGGCTTGAAAACGGCGGTGGCGCGCTGGGTGGAGAACGCCGAGCGCGCTGGCGATCAAGTGCCGGTGAACGATGTCGCGGCGTCCTTTCAGGAAGCGGTCGCGGACGTGCTCACCGCGAAGGCGATCCGTGCCGCGCGTGAACAAAACATCGGCACGTTGGTGATTTCCGGTGGCGTGGCAGCGAATTCGCGGCTTTCCGAGCTGGCCGCGGAGCGATGTGCGGAGGCTGGCATTGAGCTGCGCGTGCCGCGGCCGCGCTTGTGCACGGACAACGGCGCGATGATCGCGGCGTTGGGTGCGCACGTGGTGGCGGCTGGTCGATCCGTGGCACCGCTGGACTTTTCGGCGAACCCGGGCCTGCCGGTCAATGTTGTGTCCCTTTAGGACTCACCAGGGCAGCGGCATCCAGGGACACTCCCAGCAGCGCCTCGATCGCCGACGCTGACCGTGCGGCCGCGGAGCCGTTTCCGTACGGATTCGCTGATGCGGCAGCACTGATCTCCCCGCGGAGAATGCGCGCAGCGGTGTCGGTGATCAGTTCGGTGTCGGTGCCGACCAGCCAAGCGCAACCGGCTTCGACGGCCTCCGGGCGTTCCGTAGTGTCACGCAACACCAGCACCGGCGTACCGAACGTCGGCGCTTCTTCTTGAATACCACCGGAATCCGTCAGCACGAGCGATGCCAACCGCAGCGCGCGCACGAGATCCGGGTACTCCAACGGCTCGGTGACGGTCACCCGCGCGACCTCGCCCAGCACCTCCTCGACCTGTTCCCGCACAGCCGGATTCGGATGCACCGGGAACAGCACCTGCACGCGCGGATGGGCATCGACGATCTGGCGCACGGCAGTCAGCGTGCGCGTCAACGGTTCGCCCCATGACTCGCGGCGGTGCGACGTCACCAGCACCAGTTGCTCGCCCGCTTCGGCGATTCCCATCTCCAACAAGGCAAGCGCCGGATCGCGGGCGGGCAAATCGCGCGCGGCCACCGCGAGCACCGCGTCGACGACAGTGTTGCCAGTACGCGTGATCCGCTCCGAAGGCACGCCCTCCGCCCGCAGCGCCGCGCCCGCGGCCGCCGTCGGGACCAGGTGCAGCGCGGCGATCCGCGAGATCATCTGCCGCGTTCCCTCCTCGGGGAACGGCGACGCCAGGTCGTGCGTACGCAGCCCGGCTTCGAGGTGCACCACCGGAATGCCGAGCCAGAACGCGGCGAGCGCGCCGGCCAGTCCGGTGGTGGTGTCGCCTTGCACGACGACCGCCGACGGCTGGTACCGGCGCAGCGCGGCGTCGAGCGCGGGCAGCAGGCCGGACACCAGTTCCGCCTGCGTGCCGGACACCCGCGGCGGCACGTCGAGCCACGCGTCGATCCCGACCTCGAACGGGGCCAGCGCCTGTTCGACCATGCCCTGGTGCTGACCGCTGTGCACGACCAGCGGCCGCAGCCCGGGCCGGGCGTCCAGAGCCAGCGCGAGCGGCGCGAGCTTCACCGCCTCCGGGCGCGTCCCGGCCAGCAGCATCACGTCCAACGTTTTCACCCTTTCGAGTGTCCCGGAAAACCGGGCTGCCGGCGGGATCACGCCGGCAGCCCGGATTCTTCAGCCGTCCAGGCGGGCGAACCGCCGATTCCGGCGGCGGACGGCGATCAGCGCGACGATCCCGAGGATCACCAGCGCCACCCCGACCGCGAGCCACCAGCCGACGTCGGCGCCGGTGGCGGCGAGGGTGCCCACCCCGCCACCGGCGACGCCGACCCCGGCGCCAGGCATCTTGTACATCGATCCATCACCTCACCGGGTCAGGCAGCCGAACGACGCCGGGAGAAACGCAGGCCGACCGGCACCGCGATCGCGGCGACCACGCCGAACCCGATCCACATGCCTGCGCCCGACGCGAGCGGCATCGGCGGAGCGGCCGGGCCGCAGGTCGCCGACGACAGGATCACGTCGCCCGAGCCGAGCGCGCCCAGCGCGGCGCCGCCGAGCAGCTTCAGGTGCAGGGCGTTGACGGTGAGGCTGCCGTCGTTGTTCTTGATCTGCTCGTTCAGGATCAGCGTCGCCACGTGCAGCGGGCCGACCTGGACCTTCAGCTGGGTGTTCGCCGCCGGGGTGGCGTCGACCTTGCCGAGGGTGCCGAGGTTCGCGCCGACCAGCGTGGTGCTGCCCTTGACGCCTTCCTGCGTCGCGGTGCAGACGGCTTCGACCGCCTTCACGCCGACATCGCCGGCGGCGGCCTTGAGCAGCGGCAGCCCGACGTCGGCGACGGACGCCTTCGCCGTGACCGCGCCGGAGTTGTCGTCGCGCACGGCGGACGTCTTGATCACGCCGGTGGTCAGCACGCCGGGCACGTTCGCGGAGACCGCGGTGCTTTCCGTCGGGCCGTTGGTGTTCGCGGCCGCGAGCGGGCCGAGATGCACCGCGGGCTGGCCGAGCAGCGTCACGTCGACGTTGACGCCGTAGGCCGACCCGTCGCCGGGAGCGGCGCTGGCCGGAACAGCTCCGGCCAGGGCGATGCTCGCCACGACAGCGGCGAGCAGGCCGCCTCGTCGCACGAGGTGTCTCTTCACTGGTCCTCCGATTTTTCTCAGGGCGAGCCGCTGCGCGGACTAAACCCGCTGAGCAAGAGTCGGCACGCGGATCGGTTATCGGCTGAGGTTTCCGAAATGGCACAGTTTTTTGCCCTCAATCACCACATCGGGTGATAAGAATTCGCTTTTCCCCAGGTTGCGTGAAGCATCACTCTAACGGAGTAGCAAGAGTGCGTAAGAATATGCCGAAAGCTGCTCGGGTGTCCCCGGAATGGGGCTGCCCGGCGCAGGGCGGGAGCCGTCGCGGACACGACCGTGGCCGGGTCCGCCCGGTTCCGCTGGGTTTCTTCTCGAGAGGGTCGTCGTGACAGCAGTCAACGCGCCGGTGTCAGGCGCATCCCGGTTTCCGCTGCGTATGGCGGTGGTCGGGGTGCTCGCCGCGGGGGTGGTGCTGGTGCTCGTGGAACGCGGGTACCGGGAGCTGGAGGTGCGACTGGCCGGGGTCATCCTCCGGATTGTCACCTCATCGGGGGTCTATGTGGCCGGAAACCGGGAATCGGTCTACTTCGGGTTGTCTGGCGATACTCCATTCGGGTTGCGGATGACTCCGGAATGCTCGTCGGTATTCCTTCTGCTGCCGTTGCTATTAGTGACCGCCGCACTTCTGTGGTTCCGGCCACAGAATGCCCGCAGGCTCTTTTTCTCGCTGGGAATTTCCGCGATCACGGTGATCTTGGTTAATCAGTTACGCATTCTCACCATCGTCGGGCTGGTCAACGGGCTCGGCACCGACGAGGGCTACTACTGGGGCCACACGCTGCTCGGCTCGCTGGTCAGCGTCATCGGCGGCGCGATCTCGCTGGTGCTGTTCGTGTGGCTGGCGACGCGGAAGACGAAGGCCGAGAAACGGGCCGCGGCGTGAGCGGCTCCGGCCTGAAGATCCTGCTGTCGGTCACGCAGGCGTTCGCGCTGACCATGAGCGTCGCGTTCCTCGTGTACGTCGTGGTGATCGTCGTGCCGTACCTGCGCCGCAAGCCCGCTCCGGTCGGCGATCCGGCCGACTTCGCCTGGCACTTCTTCGTCCCCTGCCGCGACGAGGAGGTGGTGATTCGCGAGACGGTGAAGTACCTGCGTGGCACCTTCCGCCGCGCGCACGTGTGGGTCGTGGACGACGACTCCGACGACCGCACCGCCCGCGTCGTGCGCTCGGTGTGGCGGCGCAACGGCGGCTACGACCCGAATCTGCACCTCGTCGCCCGTCAGCGCCCGGAAGCGCGTACGGGCAAGGGAGACGCGCTCAACGCCGCCTATCGCGAACTGGACGACTGGCTCGGTCCTGACGCGGATCGGGACCGCGTCGTGGTCGTGGTGGTCGACGCGGACGGCCGTCCCGCGCCGAACTGTCTCGAAGTGTGCGCCGCGGACCACCTGTTCGGCGACGAAACCGTTGGCGCCGTTCAACTCGACGTCCGGATGAGCAACTTCCGCAGCCGTCCGCCCGGCCGCACGTGGTTCTCCCGCGCCTTCGGCCTCAAACTCGCCCAGTTGCAGGACCTGGAGTTCCGCACCGCGATCGCGGCGATCCAGACCTCCCGCGGTTTCACCGGCACGATCTCCATGGGCGGCAACGGGCAGTTCACCCGGCTGTCCGCATTGGACTCGATCGCGGGCGACGAACTGGCCCCGTGGCGCGGTTCGCTGCTGGAGGACTTCGAACTCGGCGTGCACCTGCTCACCGCGGGCTGGCGCACCGGGTTCACGCCGGATTCGCATGTGGCGCAGGAAGGTCTGTACAGCCTCCGCCGGTTCCTGGTGCAGCGCACGCGCTGGGGCCAGGGAACCATGCAGTGCATGCGGTACCTGCGCCGGATCTGGGACTCGCCGCACGTGTCCACTTTGGGCGCCGCGGAGATGATGTACTACCTGGCGCAGCCGTGGATGCAGCTGCTCGGTTCGCTGCTGTACCCGGTGCCGTTCATCCTGCTTCTCGTGAGCACGGCGGGCGATCCCGGCCAGGTGTGGACGTGGTTCACCGGCGGCGCTTGGATCCTGTTCGCGATCTACGGTTCGTTCGGGCTGCTGCCGTTCGTCGTGTGGGGCCCGATCTATCAGATGAAATGCTTGCGCAGCAAGAACATCTTCCGCGGCATCGGCATGGGCCTGTTGTACGCGGCCTACATCTACACCTTCTACATCACGTCCTGGCGCGCGTTGTTCCGCTTGGTGCGCGGACGCAACGGCTGGGCCAAGACCCGGCGCAACACCGAGGCCAGCACGGGTGTGAAAGTGGCGCTGGACGCGTGAATGCCCGGACCGGAAGTTCCGGCCCGGGCATGCAGCGAGCTGCGGTCAGGACGCCGGTTCGAGGTCGACGTCGTCGCGGCTGACGTACGCCACGCGGTGGCCGAGCTGGATTTCCACGTACCTGGACTTGCCCTTCACGACCTTGTTCGTCGCGACGTCGAAGGACGCCGAGTAGTACTCCGAGCCGGTCAGCCCGCCGACTGAGTACTTCTGGCCCGCGCCGAGCTGATACGGCAGCGGCTTGAGCTCCTGCACCGGAATGTCCTTCGGATACGCACTGGCCTCCGGGTACGCGCTCCCGTAGACCGGCACGGTTGCCTTGCCTGCCTTGGGAATCGCGACGAATCCGTCCGCCGGATACGCGGTGGGCGCGTTGTCCGGGTTGTGGAACCAGCCCTTCTGACCGAGGTACCAGATCGCGGTCCAGTCGCCGCGAGTGTCCGCGACGGCGTACTTCTGGCCGGTGGCCACGCGGCTGCCGATGTCCGAGACGTCCATTGTGGACGGATCAGGCCCGTGCATGCCCACATCGGACAGCAGCGGCGCGGACTCGCTCGGCTCGGTGTGCAGCACGACTGACCCCGAACTCCGCTCGGGGCACGGGTTTCCGGACCCGATCTTGTCGCATCCGGTGAACGCCGGACGGTTGGCGGAGAACTCCGGATCGATCATGACCAGACCGGAATCCGGTTCGCCGTCGTGCTCCAGCGGAGCGCCGAGCAGATCGAAGTAGTGCGCCCAGTCCCAGTACGGACCCGGGTCCCAGTGCATGCTCTTGATCTTGTCCGCGTTCGGGCCGGGCACGTTGTCGTGGCCGAGGATGTGCGCCCGGTCCAGCGGAACGCCGAAGCGGTGCGCGAGGTAACGCACGAGCTTCGCGGACTGCCGGTACATCGCCTCGGTGAACCAGGTGCCCTGCGCGGCGAAGCCCTCGTGCTCGACGCCGAGCGATTTCTCGTTCAGGTACCAGTTCCCGGCGTGCCAGCCGACGTCCTTGGTCGGCACGTGCTGGGCGATCTGGCCGTCCGAGGAGCGGACCGTGTAGTGCCACGCGGTCTGACCGGGGGTTTGCGCCTGCTTCATCACCGAGTCCCAGGTGCCCTCGGTGTCGTGGATGACGATGTAGTCGATCTTCTGGTCGCGCGGCCGGTCGGCCTTGTCGTAGTTGCCGTAGCTGTCGCCGATCTTCTGGAACGGCGCGGGCACCGATTCGCAGGACATCGACCGCGGGCACTCCGTGGCCGGCGGCTTTCCGGCCTGCAGACCGAGCCGATCCGCCTGGGCACGGTCCGGGGTGACGCCGGACGTCGCGGCGAGTTTGACGGCCTGGCCGTCGTCGGTCGTACGCGCGATGCCGCTGTTGATGGTGGCGAAGACCTCGTCGGCGAAGGTGCGCGCGCCAGTGACGTCCTCGGAGCCGCTGTATCGCGCGACGGCTCCGTACCAGTCCTTCGCGCTGTCGCTCTTGACGCCCAACTCTCGCTGGTACTCGGCCAGCAGCGCCGCGCCGCCGCGGATGTTCGCTACGGCGTCCGTACGGAGCTTCGCCGCGTCGGTGTGCAGCAGTGCGGCGGCCTGGTCGATGGTCTGGCTGCCGGACGGGGGAGCCGGGGCTTCCAGCGGACGCAGACGCAGGGCCGGGCGAGAGTCGTCGCCTCGGGGGTCTTCGTCGGGATTGTCGAATTCGCTGGTCCGCAGCCCGGCGGTGCGGACGTCAGTGAGATGCATCGGGCCGTACCCGGCGGCGGTGCTGGGCGCGCCGGAATGAGTGTCCCAGCGGGACTCCAGGTACGAGACGGCCAGCAGGACGTCCGCCGGGACGCCGAATTCGGAGGCTGCGTCGGCGAAGGCGCGCTGGCGGGCTGCGTTAGCGGGATGGGCGGAGGCGGGCATGGCGACCGCGGCCACTGCCAGCAGCCCGGTGGTGGCAGCGGCCAGGCGCCACGGGAGTGAGCGGGGCATAGAGGGCTCCAGGGGTGAGATGCCTGTCTGTGCGGATCCAACCAGGAGCCGGGGGATTTGGTGAGCTTTATCCACCGGATGCGGCCGAACGGGCACGCGGCGGTGCCCGGGCCGTCCGCCGCCTGGTGGAGGGCCCTCGCGCGCCGCCCGGAGCAAACGGGCCGGTCAGCGGCCTCCGCCTGGGGTTTCACCAGGTCCGGCGGACCCTCCTTGCGAAGCTGGCACTCACATGGCTAGAGTGCTAATCGAACGGCCCGGACACGCCCCGGCACCCGCGACGGCGGGGGTGGTATGAGCCGTAACCAGTCATCATGCCGACGCTTTCGACGACCGTGGAGGTCAACCCGGTGAGCGTGAACATCAAGCCGCTCGAGGACAAGATCGTTGTCCAGACGAGCGAGGCCGAGGAGACGACCGCTTCCGGCCTCGTCATCCCCGACACCGCCAAGGAGAAGCCCCAGGAGGGCAAGGTTCTGGCCGTGGGCCCGGGCCGCATCGACGACAAGGGCAACCGCGTTCCGCTGGACGTGGCTGTCGGCGACGTCGTCATCTACTCCAAGTACGGCGGCACCGAGGTCAAGTACAACGGCGAGGACTACCTGATCCTCTCCGCCCGCGACGTGCTGGCCGTCATCAACTGACGCGTCACTCGCAGCGCAAGGACGCCCCGGGCCCCGCTCATGCCGGGGTGCGGGGCGTTTTGCGTCGCACGACAACCGAAAGGTAAGCGGAAAGCGTTATGCCCAAGCAGATCAGTTTCGACGAGGACGCTCGTCGCGCGCTCGAGCGCGGGGTGAACAAGCTCGCCGACGCGGTCAAGGTCACCCTCGGCCCGCGCGGTCGCCACGTCGTCCTCGACAAGAAGTTCGGCGGCCCGACGATCACCCTCGACGGCGTCACCGTCGCTCGCGAGATCGAGCTCGACGACCCGTTCGAGAACCTCGGCGCGCAGCTCGCGAAGAGCGTCGCCACCAAGACCAACGACGTCGCGGGCGACGGAACCACCACCGCCACGGTGCTGGCCCAGTCGCTGGTGAAGCACGGCCTGCGCAACGTCGCCGCCGGCGCCAACCCGACCGCGGTCGGCAAGGGCATCGAGGCGGCCGCGGAGAAGGTCGTCGAGGTCCTCAAGGCCAAGGCCACCCCGGTCAAGGGCCGCGACAACATCGCCCAGGTCGGCACCGTCACCTCGCGTGACGCGACGATCGGCGCGCTGCTCGGCGAGGCCGTCGAGCGCGTGGGCGAGGACGGCGTGATCACCATCGAGGAGTCGTCCACGCTGGCGACCGACCTCGTGATCACCGAGGGCGTCCAGTTCGACAAGGGCTTCCTGTCGGCGCACTTCGCGACCAACCCGGAGGACCAGAAGGCGACTCTCGAGGACGCCTACATCCTGCTGCACCGCGAGAAGATCTCGGCGCTGGCCGACCTGCTCCCGGTGCTGGAGAAGGTCGTCGAGGCGAAGAAGCCGCTGCTCATCATCGCCGAGGACGTCGACGGCGAGGCGCTGTCCACCCTCGTGGTGAACTCGCTGCGCAAGACGATCACCGCGGTCGCGGTCAAGGCCCCGTTCTTCGGCGACCGCCGCAAGGCGTTCCTGGACGACCTCGCCGTCGTGACCGGCGGCGAGGTGATCTCCGCGGAGATCGGCCGCAAGCTGTCCGAGGTCGACCTCAGCTCGCTGGGCAAGGCCCGCCGGGTCGTCGTCACCAAGGACGACACGACGATCGTCGACGGCGCGGGCACGAAGGACGACATCGCCGCCCGGACCGCGCAGATCCGCAAGGAGATCGAGACCACCGACTCCGACTGGGACCGCGAAAAGCTGCAGGAGCGGCTCGCGAAGCTCGGCGGCGGCGTGGCCGTGATCAAGGTCGGCGCGGCCACCGAGACCGAGCTGAACGAGCGCAAGCACCGCATCGAGGACGCCGTGGCTTCCACCAAGGCGGCCGTCGAGGAGGGCATCCTGCCCGGCGGTGGTTCGGCGCTGGTGCACGCGGTCAAGGAACTCGAGGGCAACCTCGGCCTGACCGGCGACGAGGCGACGGGTGTCGCCATCGTCCGCGACGCGCTCACCGCCCCGCTGTTCTGGATCGCGACGAACGCGGGCCACGAGGGCGCGGTCATCGTGAACAAGGTCCAGGAGCAGGGCTGGGGTCAGGGCTTCAACGCCGCCACCGGCGAACTGACGGACCTGATCGCGGGCGGCATCGTCGACCCGGTCAAGGTGACCCGCTCGGCCGTCGCGAACGCGGCGTCCATCGCCCGGCTGGTGCTCACCACGGAAAGCTCCGTGGTCGAGAAGCCGGTCGAGGAGGAGCCGGAGGCCGCTGGCCACGGTCACTCGCACTGACGCTGGTCGCAGCTGCGCTTGCGTTGTGGCGGGGCGGCATTCCCTTCGGGGAGTGCCGCCCCGCTTTTGTGGTGCGGGGGTTTGGGCGCAGCTGTTTCCGCATGATCGGGTGGTGCCTATTCGACCGGCGCCCAACGCTGATCAAGCAGTAAACCCGCCATCCACCGTGATCGACGTCCCGGTCAGATACCGCCCATCCGGACCAGCCAGGTAAGCCACCGCGGCCGCGATGTCCGACGGATTTCCGTAGTGCCCCAACGCGATGTGCGCCAACTGGTCGCCGGAATGCGGGCCGTCCGCCGGGTTCATTTCGGTGTCTGTCGAGCCGGGGTGGACGACCATCGCCGTGATTCCGCGCGGTCCCAGGTCGCGCGCCAGGCCCTTGGTCATCCCCACCAGCGCGGATTTGCTCGCCGAGTACAGGCTCAATCCGACGAACGGCGCGCGCTCCGCCAAATCGCTGCCGATCGACACGATCCGCCCGCCCTGCTTCATGTGCCGTACCGCTGCCCGGGCCGCCACCAGCGGGGCCTTCACGTGGATCGCCAGCGTGCGGTCGATCGTTTCCGTGGTCAGGTCTTCGACCGGTGCCGCCGGGAACACGCCGGCGTTGTTCACCAGCACGTCCAGTCCGCCCAGTTCGGCCGCGGTCTGGTCGACCGCGCTGGTCACCGCGTCCGCGTCGGCGGCGTCCGCCTGCAGAGCGAGGCCTCGCCTGCCGAATTTCTCGATGGACGCGACTACTTCCGCCGCCCGGTCCGCGGCGCGTTCGTAGGTGATCGCGACGTCCGCGCCGTCCTCGGCCAGCCGGAGTGCGATCGCCGCGCCGATTCCGCGGCTTCCGCCGGTGACCAGCGCGACCTTGCGGTCCAGGGTTCCCATGTCCCACCTCTTTCTGTAGCGATAAATACATAAATAGCCGCGTACGATGGGTCGGGTCAAGACTTCTGTATCGCTCACTAAAGAAGGTGGTCCATGTCACCCCGCGGCCGCCCGCGCGCGTTCGACCGCGAGCACGCGCTCAACCAGGCGATGCTGGTGTTCTGGGAGCGTGGTTACGACGGTGCGTCGCTGTCCGAGTTGACCGAGGCGATGGGCATCAAGCCGCCGAGCCTGTACGCGGCCTTCGGGGACAAGGAAGCACTGTTCCGCGAAGCGATCGAGCATTACCAATCCGCGTACGGACGGCACACGATGCGCGCGCTGACCGAAGAGCCGACGGCGCGCGCGGCGGTTGAAGCGATGCTTCGCGACAACGCTTGCGCGTACGTGGAACCGGGGCATCCCAAAGGCTGCATGGTCGTTCTGGCGGCTACCAACTGCACGCCAGCCAATGCGTCCGTGTGGAAGTTTCTCGCTGCTTCGCGGGACGAAGTGCGACGGCAGCTTCACGAGCGCCTTCGTCGCGGAGTGGAGGAAGGCGACCTCGCGGCCACTGTGGACATTGACGCGCTCAGTGCGTTGTACGCGACTGTCTTTTATGGACTGACCATGCAGGCGCGCGACGGCGTCAGCCTCGACTCGCTGATGACCGTCATCGACCTCGCACTCTCGATGTGGCCCGGAAACGGCGGAGGGGCGGCGTCCACTGTGGACACCGCCCCTTCCGCGCCGTGATAAAAGTCAGATGTGCGCCATGGTCAGCGCGCGTTTGTCCTGTTTGATGATGTGGTCGCGCTCCGATTCGGACAGCCCGCCCCAGATGCCGTAGGGCTCGTGCACGGCGAGCGCGTGCTTGCGGCACATCTCCAGCACCGGGCACGACAGGCAGATCGCCTTGGCCCTGGCCTCGCGCCGCGCCCTCGCCGGTCCCCGCTCTCCGTCCGGGTGGAAGAAGGATCCGCTGTCCATCCCCCGGCACGACCCCTCCAGCTGCCAGTCCCACATGTCTGCGTTGGGGCCGGGGAGCCTGCGCGTGTCTGCCATCCTGACCGCCTCCGTCATCCGGTCGATGCCATTAGCTGCTCTGCTGTGGTGCCGATACTCCATTCGGTGCAACGGCGGTAACGTTAGAAGCGCGCCAATAGTTGTTCAATAGATCGGCGGCGATTCAGCCGTTAGGCATCCCCCAGATGTGTGAGCAGGGCTTTTGGCTCGGGTTGCCGGGACCGCGAACGGGCTGGATATTGACCGGGTGGGATCCGGATCAGGCGATGGAGAACCCACCCTGCCGGTGGCCTCGGTCGCCCGCCGGCTCGGTGTCGCGCCGTCCACCCTGCGTACTTGGGACCGCCGCTACGGTCTCGGTCCCAGTCGCCACACCGACGGCAGACATCGCCGCTACGGCAGCTCCGACATCGGCCGTCTCGAACTTATGCAGCGCGCGCTCCTTCGCGGCGCTTCAACGGCGGAGGCCGCGCAGTACGCGTTAGAGCAGATGCCGCGCGCGGACTTCGTGCCAGCGCCTGCCGAGCCCGCGGAAGCGACAGAGACGAAAGCAGCGGCGGACGACTTCGAAGTCCCTTCGCGGCTCGCGCGTCGCTTGAGCACTGCTGCGTTGGCGATGGACGTCGGCGCGGTACAGCGCATGCTCGTTGACGCCATTAGCGAGCTAGGCGTGCTTCAGGCGTGGTCGGGCGTTATCGACCCGGTCCTCACTGCACTCGGCGCGCGGTGGCGCGGTGTGCACGCGGGTGCGGAAGTGGAGTACCTGCTCGCTGAGTGCGTGTACGCGGCACTAGTGCGCGCGACGCCGGTCCTCGACGAGCCTCGCAACCAACGGCCGGTGCTTCTTGCGTGCGTGCCCGACGAACGGGACAACATGCCGGTGTACGCGCTCGCGGCGGCTCTCGCGGGGCGAAGGATCGGCGCGCAGCTCTTCGGCATTGCGCTGCCACAAGAAGTGCTGGCGGTAGCAGTGCGGCGAAGCGCGCCCGCTGCAGTGGTGCTGTGGGCGAATCGGGCGAACGCGGACCCTCGGCTCTTCGCGCGCGTGTCCCGCGGACGGCAGCGGACCCGGTTGTTCGCCTGCGGCCCCGGCTGGGATCCGGCGCTGTTGCCGCCGAAAGTCGAGTTGCTGGCGGATCTTTCCGCGGCCGCCGACCGCGTGGAGCACGTTCTTGTCGGTGCTCCGCGATAGAAAGGTCGGGTGGACGAAGAAGCGCTGACGACCCTCGCGTTCGGCCCGGACGCCAGGTCGGCAGACCCGATACCTCGCGACGGCTCGCCAAGGCAACGCCTCCTGGCGGCAATCGTGCTGGGTGCCCGTGGCCGATACGCGGCGGCGGCGAACTTGCTCGACTCGCTCCGGCATGGCGGTGATCCGCTGACGGCCTCGCTGGCGGCGAGCACGCTGGCGTCGCATCGGCGGCAGCTGGGTGCGCACGTGCTGGCGCGGAAGCTGGATGGGGAGGCGCTGCTGGCGGTCGGGCTGCGCGGAGCGGGGGAGCGGAGGACCTCGACAGGCGGCGGCTCGGGAATGGCTGGCGGTGGGCTGGCTGCGGCTGGGGCGGGCTCGCGGGGCGGCGCTTCGGGAACAGCTGGGGGCGTGGCCGCGACTCATTCGGGTTCGCGAGGCGTTGGCTCGGGAGGGGCTGGTGACGGCTTAGCTGCGGCTGATTCGGGCTCGCGGCGCGGCGGCCCAGTCCGAACTGGCACCGGAGCAGCTTCGCCCGCTCAGGGGTCAACCTCGGCCACCGATTCCTCGCCCGGCACCGCGAGCCGCAGCGCACCCGCCAGCCAAGGCAGCCTCGTCGAGCCCACCGAAGACCCCCACGGGCTGGACTTCCAAGGTGCCCGAGCCGACGCCCTCCTCGGCCTGGCCGCGGACAACCTCGCCCTCGGTCGCATCTCCGCCGCCCGTCGCCTGGCCGTCCGTGCCGCCCAAGCCGACCGGCGCTGGCGGGCGACCATCCGCGGCGGCTGGGTGGGCGCCGAGATCGAACTCGCCGACGGACAGCCCGAAGCGGCCGTCGCCCCGGCCCGCCTCGCCTACGAGACCGCCGTCGCCCGGCAGGCTCGGCGACACATCGTGAAGTCCGGCATCGTCCTCGGCGTCGCGCTGCTCTCCGCAGGGCAGGGCGGGGCTCGGGAACTCGTCGTCGCAGCCGCTGCGGACGCCGAAAAATATGAACTCGATTCGCTTAGCTGGGTGGCGGACCGCGTCGCCGCTGACTTGGACCACGACCGGGCCGAGGAGTATCGATTCAGGAGTCGCCAGGTGTTGCACGCAGTGTTACGGCACGCGGATCCTGGCGTGATGCGTATCGCACACGAATCGCCGTGGGTGCCCGTCGGACCCGGGTAGGCCTGCGGGAACGGGCGTTCCGGCATCCGGGCTAAGAAACTTCAAAAAAAGCCACCGGATCGTGTCAAGGTTCGGGCTAAAGCGTCCGATAGGGGAAGTGGAATGTCACCCGGCTGCAGGAAGGAAACCCCGTGACGACGGTCTTGATCTGCGACGACCGACGCAGTGTCCGCGAAGGGCTCACCCGTGTGATGTCCGCGGTGCCTGGGGTCAGTCGCATCGACTGCGTAGCGCACGGTGACGAGCTGCTGGCCCGGTACACCCGTCAGCCGGTCGATGTCGTGCTGGTCGGAACGCAACGCGCGGTCCCGACGGGCGTCGAGGCTACGCGCCGGCTCGTCTCCGCGAACCCCCAGGCGAACGTCATCGTCTTCGGAGCCCCGGACGACGCGGGCAGCATCGCGGCCGCCATCGCCGGCGGAGCGCGCGGCTACCTGCGCTGGGACGCTTCGCGGCCCGAACTGGTCGCCGCGCTGGCGCACACCCTGGCCAGCACCTCGGTGCCCGCGCCGCGTCAGCCGTCCGACCCGGGCGTGCAGCTCACCGAGCGCGAGCTGCAGGTGCTGCGCGGCATGAGCCAGGGCAAGAGCAACGGCCAGATCGGCCGTGAGCTGTACCTCTCCGAGGACACGGTCAAGACGCACGCGCGGCGGCTGTTCCGCAAGCTCGGCGTCCGCGACCGCGCGCAGGCCGTGGCGCACGGCTTCCGCCGCGGCCTCGTGTCCTGACCGAGGCGGGGCAAGCCAAAACGGGACTTCCGATCCGATTCCCGCGGTGACGAACGGGCCAGGGCAGCCAAGCCCTGGCCCGTACCTGTTGTCCTGGCCCCCGCACTCGTGCCACGCCCGCGTCCCCACCGCGTGACGGCACTGCCCCAGCCCGTCTGCCTGCGACAATCGCCGTCCGGCCGCGCCCGGCGCGCCGGTCACCACCTCTGGCGGTTGTCTGGTAGGACTCCGACGGTACGGTAGCTGTGACCGGCGCTGGACGGGGACGACCACGCGCCGGATTCTTTGCACGCCTACACGTAACGCTGGGACTGTTGTCTGCGATGGCCACTGTGGGGGATGGACTGGACGAGCCGGTCGCCGCCGCTGTCGAGGGAGACCCTCAGGCAGTGGAGCGGTTGCTGGCCGCCATTCGTCCCCTTGTGGTGCGGTATTGCCGTGCCAGGGTTGGCAGGCAGGAGCGTTCGTTCGCTTCGGCAGACGACGTTGCGCAGGAGGTGTGTCTCGCGGTGCTTACGGCCTTGCCTTCGTACCGTGACCAGGGCCGCCCCTTTCTGGCGTTCGTCTACGGCATCGCCCAGCACAAGGTCGCCGACGCGCACCGCGCCGCGGCGCGCAACCGGGCGGAGCCGGTCGCCGAGATCCCCGACGAGATCGAGGTCGGCGTCGGCCCGGAGCAACGTGCTCTCCAGGGTGAGCTGAACGAGCGGATGGCGCAGTTGCTGCAGGTGCTGCCGGACAAACAACGGGAAATCGTCGTTTTGCGGGTCGTGGTCGGGCTGTCGGCGGAGGAGACGGCGGACGCCGTCGGTTCCACGCCGGGCGCTGTCCGCGTCGCCCAGCACCGGGCGCTCGCCCGGCTGCGCAAGGTGCTTGCCGCCGAGGAGGTGATCTGAGTGACCGATCGCGAAGACCGGGACAGAGACCTGTCACCTTCCGCCCAGGCCAGCGGCCTGACCGGGTACGAAGCGGAAGCCGACGGCGACCTCACGGCCATCCAGGCCGACGACGCGCTCCTCGACGCGCTCGGCGGGACCGATCCGGCTGTCGCCGACGGGCTCGGAGACCAGGAACTGAACGCGCTGCTGCTCGCTTGGCGCCGCGACATCGACAGCGAACCGCTCGCCGAGCTGGTCGACGTCGACACCGCGGTGACCACGGTGAAGACCGCCACGCTGGCGCGCAAATACCAAAGCCGCGGCCGGCGCCGCCGCTATCTCGTGCCGGTGGCCGCCGCGTGCGCCGCCGCCGCGATCGCCTTCACCGGCACCGGGCTCGCCGCCCGGGACGCCCAGCCCGGCGACACGCTGTGGGGCCTCACGAAGGTGCTCTACGCCGACCACGCCCGCTCCGTCGAGGCCGCCGCCGCGGCGAAGCTCGACCTGGAGAAGGCGAACCTGGCGCTGGCCGACAACCGGCTCGCGGACGCCCGGCGCGCGCTCGCCGACGCGCAGGCCGCGCTCACCCAGGTCACCGACGCGGACAACCGCAACCAGCTGATGCAGCAGCACCGCGAACTCGCCGCGCAGCTCGGTCAGCCGACGGCCCCGCCCACCGGTCAGACGACGTCGTCGTCGCCCGCTGTTCCGCCGGGACACGATCCGGTCAGCAGCGCGGCGCCGCCGCCCGGACAGTCGACCTCGCTGCCGGGCACCGGCCACACCGACAACCCGCCGCCGGTCACCTCGGTGACGCCGCTGCCGCCGGTGACGTCGACGCCGAGTTCGCCGCCGCCGTCGCCGAGCGCCACTCCGAACGATCCGGGTACGGGCAGCAGTCCGCGCAACGAGTCGTCGCAAGGGGCGCAGGCCCCGAACGGCACCAGCGGCTCCTAGGTTTTCCGAAGGTCCCGGCACGAACAGTGCCGGGACCTTTTTCGTATCGGCGGGAGGCGCGATGCTGGTTTTCGGGGAGCCCTACGAGACCGCGAGCGGAACGGTGCTGGTCACCGTCACGCGGGAGGGCCGTCGAGGCGGGCCGGGGCGTGCGGTCGGGCTGTACACGATCAACGCGGACGGCGTGACGTGGACGCCCGCGACGGATCAGGGCCGGATCGCGCTGATCGGTGCGTGCACGGGTTTCGTGGCGGCGGCGTTCGCGACGCTGGCCGTGGTGCGCCGTCCGCCGTGGCCGAACCTGACCGAGCGGGCGATGATCGCCCAGGCGGAAAGCGTGAAGCGCCGACGCTGACCCTGGGTTGTCCACAAGTCGACACAGCTGTGGACAACCCCTGTGGACAACTTGTCCGCGCACACGAAGAAGGTCCTGGTGGCCAAGCTCACCAGGACCTTTTCGGACGGTCTAAAACTCAGTACGCGCTCTCGTTCGCGGTGACCCCGTCCGCGAAACCGCGGCAGTAGTCCCAGCTCACGTAGTCGGTCGGGTTCGGGTCGAACGCCGGCTCGTGCGGGCGCATCCGGCCGTCGGACAGCAGCTGCTCCAGGCTCGCGCGCAGCAGCGTCCAGTCGTGGTAGTGGGGTTCGTCGCACTCACCGCAGTCGACCACGATGCCGCGAACCCCGCGAGGCTCCAGCAGAGCCTGGTACACGGCGAGGTCGGACAGGTCGGCCAGCAGCTCGGTGCGCTCGTCCGCGCTGATCGGCTCTTCGAGGTGGTCGTCGGGGTCGGGGATGGCCCGGGCCGGATCGTCCGGGTCGTCCGCGAACGGATCGGGGGGCAACACATCGTGCGGCACGGCCTGCACGCTACCCGCCGGGCCACCCGCCCGGGCCAGGGCCCCGGCCCGGATATCATGAGGGGAAGGCCCGACCACCCTCGGCCCACGCCAGGCACCGCTGCCCGCGACTCCAGCCCACTCCCGCCAGGAAGGCCCTTCGCCCCTCATGACCAGCGAAAGCATCACCCCCGCAGTGCCCAGCAAGTTCGCGATGCTCGGCTTGACCTTCGACGACGTGCTGCTGCTGCCCGCGGAATCGGACGTGGTGCCCAGCGCGGTGGACACGAGCACGCAGCTCACCCGCAACATCAAGCTCAACGTTCCGCTGGTCTCCGCCGCGATGGACACGGTCACCGAGGCGCGGATGGCGATCGCCATGGCGCGGCAGGGCGGCATCGGCGTGCTGCAGCGCAACCTGCCGATCGAGGAGCAGGCGGCGGCGGTCGAGGTCGTGAAGCGGTCCGAGGCGGGCATGGTCACCGACCCGGTCACCTGCTCCCCGGACGACACCCTCGCCGAGGTCGACGCGCTGTGCGCCCGGTTCCGGATCTCCGGCGTCCCGGTCACCGACGCCTCCGGCGCGCTCGTGGGCATCATCACCAACCGCGACATGCGGTTCGAGGTCGACCACACCCGCCTGGTGAGCGAGGTCATGACCCGGACGCCGCTGGTGACGGCCCAGGTCGGTGTCACCGCGGAGGCCGCGCTGGGGCTGCTGCGCAGGCACAAGATCGAGAAGCTGCCGATCGTCGACGGCGCGGGCAAGCTGCGCGGCCTGATCACGGTCAAGGACTTCGTGAAGACCGACCAGTACCCGAAGGCGTCGAAGGACCCGGACGGCCGCCTCATCGTCGGTGCCGCGGTCGGCGTCGGTGCCGATGGCCACAAGCGCGCGATGGCGCTGGCCGAAGCGGGCGTCGACGTCCTCATGGTCGACACGGCACACGGGCACTCGCGGGCGGTCATCGACGCGGTGCGGCTGCTGAAGAAGGAACTGGGCGAGACCGTCGACATCGTCGGCGGAAACGTCGCGACGCGGGCTGGTGCGCAGGCGCTGGTCGATGCCGGTGCGGACGGGGTGAAGGTCGGCGTCGGACCCGGCTCGATCTGCACCACGCGCGTCGTCGCGGGGGTCGGTGTGCCGCAGATCTCCGCGATCTACGAAGCCGACCTGGCGTGCCGTCCGGCGGGCGTCCCGGTGATCGGCGACGGCGGCATCCAGTACTCGGGCGACATCGCGAAGGCCATCGCGGCCGGTGCGTCCACCGTGATGCTGGGCAGCCTGCTCGCGGGCACCGCGGAATCGCCGGGCGACCTGATCCTGGTCAACGGCAAGCAGTTCAAGGTCTACCGCGGCATGGGCTCGCTCGGAGCCATGCAGTCGCGCGGCGAGGCGAAGTCCTACTCCAAGGACCGCTACGCCCAGGACGACGTGCTCTCCGACGACAAGCTGGTGCCGGAAGGCATCGAGGGCCGGATCCCGTTCCGCGGGCCGCTGTCGAACGTGGTCCACCAGCTGATCGGCGGCCTGCGCTCGGGCATGGGCTTCACCGGATCGACCACGATCGCGGCACTGCAGGAGCGGCAGCTGGTCCGGATCACCGCGGCCGGGCTGAAGGAAAGCCACCCGCACGACATCACGATGACGGTCGAGGCCCCGAACTACACGACCCGCTGATCGCGCTGTTCGCCCGCTCCGCCGCCCGCCACACTGGATCTCCAGGTGACGGCGAGGGGAGCGGGCGAATGCGATTTTCCCGGAGGTTCGTGCTGACGGCGGCGGCCGCGATGGTGCTCGGGGGAGGGGCGGCGTCGGCGGCCGCGGCGGATTCGCCGGACAGTTCGTTGTGGAAGCGCACCGAGCTGTACTTCGGCACCTCGAAGCCCGGCGGCGGCGAGGTGAGCGAGAAGGAGTTCGCGGACTTCTCGGCCAAGGACATCACGCCGCGTTTCCCGGACGGCTTCACCCAGCTCGAGGGCACCGGTCAGTGGCGGTCCGGCGGCGGCGCGGTCGTCCGGGAGCGTTCGATCGTGCTCGTCGTGCTGTATCCGCCGACGAATCAGCACGCGAACGGCGACCTCGAACAGATCCGCACCGACTACAAGCACCTGTTCGATCAGGAATCCGTGCTGCGGACCGATTCCACCGCGCGCGTCTCGTTCTGAGCGCGGTTCCACCCGAGCAGCAGCAACGGCGTCGCCAGCATCAACGCGCCCGCCAGCCCGAGTGCGCCGCGCGTGCCCATCCACGTCGCGACCAAGCCCCACAGCAGCGTCAGGCCAGCGGTGCTGGCGCTGCCGCTGATCCGCCACGCGGACAACATCCGGCTCACGTACCCGTCTTCGGTTTCCTCGAGCCGGTACGTCGCGAGGACCGTGTTGTACGCCGCCGCGCAGATGATCAGGCCGAACTCCACCGCCATCACCCAGAACAGCCCGCCGGTCCCGGGCGGCACGAACGCCAGCAGCACGACCCAGCACGTCCGGACCGTGGCGAGGATCGGCAGCAGCCGCACCCGGCCGTAGCGGGGGACCAGGCGGCGGGCGAGCCGGGAACCGACCAGGCCGCCGAGGCACGGGACGCCGAACGCGAGTCCGTACTGCCAGGTCGGCAGGCCGAGTTCGCCGAGCAGCAGCACCGCCAGGACTGGCGAGGTGGCCATGATCAGACCGTTGACCAGGCAGGAGTTGAGGAACAGCATCCGCAGCCGGGCGTGCCGGAAGAGGTAGCGCCAGCCTTCGACGAGGTCCGCGGCGCGGAAGGGGGCGGGGCGGGCTGGTTTGGGCTCGCGGGTGCGGATCGTCGAGAGGGAGAACGCGGACAGCAGGTAGCTGAACGCGTCGAGAAGCACAGTGGCCAGCGGGCCGAAGAACCCGATCGCCGCACCGCCGGCGGGCGGGCCGAGAGCGGTCGCGGTCCAGAGCGTGGTCTCGAACCGGCCGTTCGCGGCGAGCAGGTCTGGACCACGCGCGAGTGATTTCAGATACGCCCCGCTCGCCGACGTGAACGCGATGTTCGCCGCGGCCACGAGCACCGATACCGCCACGAGCTGGGCGAACGTCAGCAGGTCCAGCAGGTACGCGGGCAGCAGCGTGAGCAGGGCGGCGAACCGGACGAGGTCCATCGCGATCAGCACGGGTCGTTTTCGCCGGAATTCGACCCACGGACCGAGCGGGAGCGCGGCCAGCGAACCCGCCGCGAGCCCGGCTCCGGCCAGCAGCGACACCTGTCCGGCACTGCTGTGCAGCACCCGGACCGCGATGATCGAGAAGGCGTCGAGGGCGAAGTAGGTGCCCGCGACGCTGACCGCGTACGCGAGCCACAGCCGGTGAAAGTCCTTGCCCAGCGCCAAATCCGTCCCCCTCGTTCAGCCGGGCAGCCAACCATCCGCCCGCGCCGGTGGCAAACAACCGCGCGCACAACCGGTGGTTGTCGCCACCGCAACGGTCCCCCGCGCGCAGGTCACCCGTGCCGACTCGCGACAATGGACCGCGAAGGCGTCAGGCGCGAGAAGGGACATCACGTGCGGGATCTGGTCGAGATCGGCATGGGCCGCACGGCGCGGCGGGCGTATGACCTCGATGACGTGGAGATCGTGCCGTCGCGGCGGACGCGGTCGTCGTCGGTGGTGTCCACCGCGTGGCAAATCGACGCGTACCGGTTCGACCTGCCGCTGGTCACCCACCCGACGGACGCGATCGTGTCGCCGGGGACAGCGGTGGCGATCGGCGAGCTGGGCGGCCTCGGCGTGCTCAACGCCGAAGGGCTGTGGGCCCGGCACGCGAACGTCGAGGAGGCGATCTTCCGCCTCGTCCGCGCCGCCGAGGACAGCGAAGACCCGGCCGCGGTCGTGCGCGAGCTGCAGGAGCTGCACTCCGCGCCGATCCGGCTCGACCTGCTGACCGAGGCGATCAAGACGGTCCGCGAATCCGGTGTGACGGTCGCCGCGCGGGTGAGCCCGCAGCACGCCGCCGAGCTGACCCCGGACCTGATCGCCGCGGGCGTCGAGATCCTGGTCGTGCAGGGCACGATCATCTCCGCCGAGCACGTCCAGCGCGACGCGGAACCGCTCAACCTCAAGGAGTTCATCGGCCGCCTCGACGTGCCGGTGATCGCGGGCGGCGTGAGCGACTACCGCACCGCCATGCACCTGATGCGCACCGGCGCGGCGGGCGTCATCGTCGGCCACGGCTACACCGACGGCGTCACCAGCACCGACCGCGTGCTCGGCATCGGCACCCCGATGGCGACGGCGATCGTGGACGCGGCCGCCGCGCGCCGCGACTACCTGGACGAGACCGGCGGCCGCTACGTGCACGTCCTCGCCGACGGCGGCATCACGACGTCCGGCGACATCGCGAAGGCGATCGCCTGCGGCGCGGACGCGGTCATGCTCGGCGCCCCGCTGGCGACCGCGTCGGACGCCCCGGGCCAGGGCCTGTACTGGACCGCCGCGGCGGCGCACCCGTCGCTGCCGCGCTCCCGCGTGGTGGCCGGCCCGGACTCGGACTACGCGGTGGACCTGAAGACGCTGCTGTTCGGCCCGTCCTCGGACGCGGAGGGCGTGGTGAACCTGTTCGGCGCGCTGCGTCGCGCGATGGCCAAGACGGGGTATTCGGACCTGAAGGAGTTCCAGCGCGTCGGGCTGACCGTGCGCGGCTGAGGCACTCGCGGAAAAGGCCCCCTTCGCGGGGGCCTTTTTTGTGCCCGCAGGTCCGAAGCGCGCCAGCCTCCGTTATGCTTTCGTTATCTTTGGAGTTCGGTGTCGCGCCTGAAGGGTGAGCGGATGGCACTGCTGGGGGAGTCCGCGCCGACCTGGTGGCTCGGCGGCATCGTGGTGGGCAGCCTGCTGATCCGGCTGCTCGCGCTGGTCGTGGCGTTGCGCGGCACGACTCCGGCGGAGCGGCCCGCCATCATCCGGGCGCTCGGGGAGCTGTTCCGGTTCGCGCCGCGGCGCAAGACCCGATGAGGTAACTCGTCAGTAACTTAACTCTGGCCTGGCGGCTCCCCGGGGGTTACCCTCTTTCCTGTGACTGCCAGTAACACCACCACCGCGCGGCAAGAACCCGACTACGACGTCCTCGTGGTCGGTTCCGGGTTCGGCGGCAGCGTCGCGGCGTTGCGGCTGACCGAGAAGGGCTACCGCGTCGCGGTGGTCGAGGCGGGCCGGCGCTTCGCCGACGACGAGTTCGCCAAGACGTCCTGGGATCTCAAGCGCTACCTCTGGGCCCCGCAGCTCGGCTGTTACGGCATCCAGCGCATCCACATGCTCAACGACGTGATGGTGCTGGCCGGCGCTGGTGTCGGCGGCGGTTCGCTGGTCTACGCGAACACGCTGTACCGCCCGCTCAAGCCGTTCTACCAAGACCGGCAATGGGCGCACATCACCGACTGGGAAAGCGAACTCGCGCCGCACTACGACCAGGCCAGCCGCATGCTCGGCGTTGTCACGAACCCGACGATCACGCCGTCCGACGTGGTGATGCGGGACGTCGCGAAGAAGATGGGCGTCGAGGATTCGTTCCACGCCACGCCGGTCGGGGTGTATTTCGGCAAGCCGGGCGAGACGGTGAAGGATCCGTTCTTCGGCGGTGCCGGGCCGGACCGGGTCGGGTGCACCGAATGCGGTTCGTGCATGACCGGCTGCCGGGTCGGCGCGAAGAACACGCTGGTGAAGAACTACCTGTACCTCGCGGAAAAGGACGGCGCACAGGTCATCCCGCTGACCACGGTGACGTCGGTGCGCCCGCGCGGCGACGGTTACGAGATCACGCTGCAGAAGACCGGCACGCGTTCGCGGCGGTTCCGGACCACGGTCACCGCGGCGCAGGTGGTGTTCGCCGCGGGCACCTGGGGAACGCAGAACCTGTTGCACCGCATGAAGGACACGGCCGCGCTGCCGAAGCTGTCCGCCAAGCTAGGCGAGCTGACCCGGACGAACTCCGAGGCGATCATCGGCGCGGCGCGGACCACTGTGGACCCCGAACGGGACTTCAGCCGCGGCGTCGCGATCACGTCGTCGATCCATCCGGACGAGAACACGCACATCGAGCCGGTGCGGTACGGCAAGGGCAGCAACGCGATGAGCCTGCTGCAAACCGTTGCCACCGACGGGTCTTCCAGCGTTCCGCGCTGGCGGCAGGCGGTCACGTTCCTCGTCAAGCACCCGGTGCAGTCGGCGAAACTGCTGAACGCGTACCGGTGGAGCGAGCGCACGGTGATCCTGCTGGTGATGCAGAGCCTCGACAATTCCATCACCACCTACACCCGGCGCGGTCTGTTCGGACGGCGGAAGTACACGTCGAAACAGGGCCACGGCGAGCCGAACCCGAGCTTCATCCCGGCCGGGCACGAGGCGAACGTCCTTACCGCGGAACGGATCGGCGGCATGCCGGGCGGCACCTGGGGCGAGGTTTTCGACATCCCGCTCACCGCGCACTTCATCGGCGGCGTGCCGATCGGCGACAGCGCCGACACCGGGGTCATCGACCCGTACCACCGGGTCTACGGCTATCCCGGACTGTCCGTTGTGGACGGTTCGGCGATCACCGCGAACCTCGGGGTGAACCCGTCGCTTACCATCGCCGCGCAGGCCGAGCGGGCGTTCTCGTTCTGGCCCAACAAGGGCGAGGCCGACGAGCGGCCGGAGCAGAGCAGCGGGTACGCCCGGGTGGAGCCGGTCGCGCCGAAGAACCCGGCGGTTCCGGCGAACGCGCCCGCGGCACTGCGCCGCTGACCTAAGATCGTCCGGTGACCACTGCGGCGCTGGACCGGATCCGGGAACTGCACGACGAATGGGCACGAGTCGCCGAGGCGATGCCTGCCTCGGCGTTCGGCGAGCCGAGCGCGCTGCCGGGCTGGACGCGCGCGCATCTGCTCACCCACCTCGCGCGTAATGCCGATGCCCTCGGCAACCTGCTGACCTGGGCGGAAACCGGGGTCGAGCGGTCGATGTACGGCCCGGGCAACGCGCGGGACGACGACATCGAGGCCGGTGCTGGCCGTGCTCCGGCGGAAATCGTGGCCGACCTGGTGGCGGCCGGGAAGCGCCTGACCGACCACGCCGCACGGCTGTCGGACGAGGTGTGGGCAGCGCCGGTCCGGCACCGGCACGGCGGCGAGCTGACCGGCGCGGACGTGCTCACGTTGCGGCTTTCCGAGACCACGATCCACCTCGCCGACCTCGACGCCGGCCACGATTTCGACAGTGCCACCGCGTTGCTCGGCGAGCATCTCGAAGCGGTGATCGGGACGCTGATCCGGATGTGCCCGCGCCCGCTGCCCTCGTTCCGCATCACCGACGGCGTCCGCACCTGGACCCTCGGCGAAGGCGGCGACCTCGTCACCGGAACGCCGGGCGCGGTGCTGGCTTGGCTGACCGGTCGCGGCGACAGTTCCGCGCTTTCCGGGCCGGTGCCGGAGATGGCCCCGCTGATCTGACTCAGCTGGCCTGGCGGGCGGCGGCGAGTTCGTCGTCGCCGCCGACGATGCCCAGTTGTTGCAGGATGGCGAGCCGGTCGGTCTGGATGTCGAGTTCGGCGATCCGCCCGTCAGTCACCCGCGCCAGGACGAAACCGCGCCACGTTCCGCTTTTGCCGGTCGCGAAGCCTCTGCGGTAGTAGCCGGTGTTGGTCGCGGTGAGCGTCACCGTGGCCGCGACCTGGTCGTCTTCGGCGAGCAGTGAATCGACGTCGACGCACAGGTCCGGGAACGCGGTCAGCATCTGCGTCCAGCCGGTGCGGAAGGCGGCGAGCCCGCCGGTCGGCGCGTCGACCACGACCGGACCGGATTCGGTGACGTCCTCGGCCACGACGGTGTCCAGTTCGGCGAGGTCGTGGCTGTTGACGATGGCGAGAAAACGGCGCAGGACGGTCTTGGGGTCGGTCATGGCTCCTCGATTCTTACACTGTAAGAGACGAGGACAGTGGTACCTTACGGCGTAAGAAACGTCAAGGGGGACCAGTGTCCGATCGGAGGGCTCGGCCGCGCGCCGGGCTGACCAGGGAGCGGGTCGTGGACGCCGCGCTCGCGTTCGTGGACGAGCACGGCATCGCCGCGCTGTCGATGCGCAAGCTCGGCGCGGAACTCGGCGTGGAGGCGATGACCCTCTACCACTACGTGCCGAACAAGGAAGCGCTGTTCGACGCGCTGGTCGACCGGCTCGTCTCGGCGCTGGCCGGGGTCGAGCCGGAGCCGGGGGAGCCCGGCCAGCAGTGGCTGGGCCGGGTCGCCCGCGCGTACCGGGAGCAGTTGCTCGCGCATCCGGGCGTGCTGCCGCTCGCCGCGACCCGTCCCGCGGTCAGCCCGGAGTCGTTGCAGGTGATCGAAACCGCATTGCGGCTGCTGGAGTTGCCGCCGGCGCGCGGACTCGACATGGTGAACGCCGTGATGACCTTCGTCCTCGGCCACACGCTCGCCGAGGCAGGCCGTACGCCCGGCGCGAAGTCCGATGTGGACAGTCTCGCGCACCTTGACGAGGACCGCTTTCCGCTGCTCGCGCAAGCCCTGCGGGACGGGGCTCGGCATGCCGAGCGGTTCGAATTCGCCCTTCGGGCATTACTCGCTGGACTTTTCGCAACCCATTCACGGTCTGAGGCGTCTGAATGAACATGACACTGGGGAGAAGGACGTTCCTGCGCGCCGCCGGGTTGACGGCGGTGGGCGCGGTGGCCGCGGCCTGCACGGCGAAACCGGGACCGTCGGTGCCGCAGACCAGCCCGACGACGAGAACGTCCGTACCGCCGAGCACCAGCTCGAAGCCGTCCGGGCCGCCGGACTGGAACGCGTTGCGCGGCAAACTCTCCGGCGACCTCGTGCTTCCTTCCGACGACGGATTCGCCACCGCGAAGCGGGCGTTCAATCCGCTTTTCGACGGACACAATCCCGCTGCGGTAGCGAAATGCGCGAAGCCGGAGGACGTGCAGGCGTGCGTCGAAGCGGCCGGCGGCCGGGTTCCGCTCGCCGCGCGCAGCGGCGGGCACAGTTATGCCGGGTACTCCGCGCCGGACGGCGGGCTGGTGCTCGACGTCGGCGGGATGGCCGGTGTCGACGTGCAGGGCGACCAGGTGGTGATCGGCGCGGGCGCGAAACTCGGCGACGTCTACTCGGCGCTCGCGAAGGCCGGTCGTTGCCTGCCCGCGGGTTCGTGCCCGACCGTCGGCATTGCCGGGCTCGCGCTCGGCGGCGGAATCGGCGTGCTGACCCGCAAATACGGCCTGACCTGCGACCGGCTGCAGTCCGCGCAGATCGTCACGCCGGACGGCAAACTGCGCACGGTGAGCGCGCAAGCGGACGACGACCTGTTCTGGGCACTGCGCGGCGGCGGGGGCGGAAACTTCGGCGTGGTCACGTCGTTCACCTTCACCACGGTGGAAGCGCCGACCGTCACGGTGTTTTCGCTGAAATTCCCGTCCGGTTCGGCGAGCGACGTGGTCGACGCGTGGCAGCGCTGGTTGCCGAGCGCCCCGCCCGAACTGTGGTCGAACTGCGTGGTTTCCGGCGGCCCGAGCGGAGCCTGCCGGGTCGGCGGGGCGTTCGTGGGCAGTTCGGCGGGCCTGACGTCGGCGCTCAGCGGATTATCGGTGACGCCGTCCAGTCGCACGATGAAAACCCTCAGCTACGGCGCGGCGATGAACTATTTCTCCGGCAGTTCCGAACGGCAGACCTTCGTGGCGTCGTCGCGCATCATCACCGATCCGGTCGACGGCGGGAAGATCGCCGATCTCGCTTCCGGGCACAAGGGAATGGACCTGCTCATCGACGGCCTCGGCGGCGCGGTCGGCGACATCGCGCCCACCGCAACGGCATTCCCGCACCGGAAAGCGCTGGCCAGCATTCAGGTCTACGCCCCGGCGACGGCGAGCAGCCAGGACACCGCCCGCAAGTCCGTGTCCACTGTGGTCGCTGGACTGGCGGACGCGGGCGCGCGCGGCGGCTACGTGAACTACATCGACCCAGACCTGCCGGACTGGAAGTCGGCCTACTACGGCGACAACGCGGCCCGGCTGGACCAGGTGGCGAAGAAGTACGACCCCAACGGGGTTTTCAAGTTCGCTCAGTCTGCTTGAGGCGGGGGCCAGACGTAACGCACGTCTGGCTCACCCTCTTCATTTCGCTGCCCGTCGGTGTATTCGACGGCGACGAAACCGTGGCGGCGGTAAAACCGTTGTGCTGGCTCGTTGACCTGGAATGTCCACAGGGTCAGCCCGCCGGGGCGGAGCTGTTTGGCCAAGTCGACCAACTGGTCGCCGATTCCGCGGCCGCGCCACGGAGGGTCGAGATAAAGCTGTGCCAGTTCCGCGCCGTCGAGCACGAGCAGTCCGACCACAGTGGACTCGGCGACCGCGACCCAGGTTTCCTGCTGCGGCACCACGACATTCGCGAACCACCAGCGCACGGCGTCGTCATCGTGGGCGCGGCGAACTGTTGGCAACGCGGCGGAGAACGACCGCAGCCACACGCCGGCGATGTCGCGTGCGTCCGCGGCCGTTGCGTGCCGCAGGTCCACTGTGGTCAGAGGTCGACCCCGGTGAAAACCGTGACTCGTTCCTCGGTTAGGTCGTTCATCGCCGACAGCACTCCCTCGCGGCCGACGCCCGATCCCTTCACGCCGCCGTACGGCATCTGGTCCGCGCGGTACGACGGCACGTCACCGATGATCACGCCGCCGACCTCCAGTTCCGCTGACGCGTGGAAGGCCAGCTGCACGTCACTGGTGAAAACCCCAGCCTGCAGTCCGTATGCGGACGCGTTAACCGAAGCGAAAGCCTCGTCCACACCATCCACAATGGACAAAGCGAGCACAGGTCCGAAGATTTCCTCCGACCAGGCCTTGGCATCCGCGGGCACGTCGGTCAGCAGAGTCGGCGCAACCGTTGCGCCCGAACGGGTTCCGCCGGTCAGCACCCGGGCACCACCGGCCACGGCTTCCTCGACCCACTCGATGATCCGTTCCGCGGCCGCCTCGTCGACGACCGGGCCGACGTCGGTGTTGCGGTCGTACGGATCACCGGTCTGCTGCGCCTCGACGGCCTCGGTCAGCGCGGGCACGAACTCCTCCGCGATCGCCGCGTCCACGATCACCCGCTGCACCGCGATGCAGGACTGGCCCGCCTGGTAGTTCCCGAATGTCGCGATCCGTTGCGCGGCGCCCTCGACGTCCGGCCAGTCGCGCAGCACAACCGCCGCGGCGTTGCCGCCCAGTTCGAGCACCACGTGCTTGCGCGCCGCCGCGTCCGCGATCGACCAGCCGACCGGGCCCGAACCGGTGAACGAAACCACCGGCAGCCGCGGGTCGGCGACGAGCGCTTGCGTCTCCTCGTTTCCCAGCGGCAGCACGGAAAACGCGCCTTCCGGCAGGTCGGTCTCGGCGAGCAGTTCGCCAAGCACCAGCGAGGACAACGGCGTACGCGGGGCAGGCTTGATGATGATCGGCGCGCCGACCGCGAGCGCGGGCGCGACCTTGTGTGCCACCAGGTTCAGCGGGAAGTTGAACGGCGCGATCCCGAGCACCGGTCCGCGCGGCACCCGGCGGGTCAGCGCGAGCCGGGCGTCTCCGGACGGATCGGCGTCGAGCCGTTGCATGTCGCCGCTGAACCGGCGAGCCTCCTCGGCCGCGATCCGGAACACCGACACCGCGCGCTTCACCTCGGCCTCGGCCCACTTCAGCGGCTTGCCGTTCTCGGCCGTGATCACCTCGGCGAGTTCGTCGGCCCGCATCGCGATCCCGCGCGAAACCTGCTCCAGCGCGGCCGCGCGCTGATGCGCAGGAGTGCGCCGGAACTCCTTCGCGACCGAGGCCGCCGCGGCCACCGCCCGTTCGACCTGGTCAGCGCCGGGCACCGCGACCGTCGCCACTTCGCTGCCGTCGAACGGGTGGTGCACCACGAGGGTGCTCGCGCCCTGCTCAGCCTGACCGGCGATCCACGCGGCCCGCGGCTGTGGGGTGATCGTGTCCATGGGCTCAAGGTATTAGGGAGCGCCAGGCCCGGCACGCCGGACTCGGTCCTTCGATTGTGGCTTCTGTCCTGGCGTCGAGATGACATTTGTCGGGGGTCTCAGGCACCCGCCCGGCATATCGTTCGGCCCATGACGAACTCCGTGGCCTCTCGTTGGACCGAAAGCCCGTCGCGGGCCTTCTTCGCGCGGGTCGGAACACCGCGCCGTCCGGTGCTGACCGGCGCGGTGTTCCTCGTGACCGCAGTAGTGCTCGTTGCCCAGCTGGCGGATCCGGCGCTCTTCGACCGCTTCAAGCGCGACGCCACCGCGATCGACGCCGGAGAGTGGTGGCGGCTGCTGACCGGCATGTTCTTCCAAGACGGCAAGATTTTCGGCGGGATTTTCAACCTGCTCGCCCTCGCCGCGGTCGGCACCTTCGCGGAATGGTGCCTCGGCCGGGTGTCCTGGTTCGTCCTGTACTTCGGCTGCGGACTGTTCGGCCAGTACCTCAGCTACGTCTGGCTGAACCCGGTCGGGGCGGGCAACTCGATGTGCGTCGCCGGGCTGCTCGGCGCGCTCGCGGTCGTGGTGTGGCGGGCACGCGAGGCCGAGCCGCCGCAAGCGCTCTACCGCGCCGCGCTGCTGATCGTGCCGCTGGCGGTGCTCGACACGGTGCTGCACGACAACCACGGCATGCCCGCGCTGCTCGGCATCGCGCTGGGGCTGCTGGTCACCGGTTTCGGTAAAGGTCGCGCAGCAGCAGGATCTCCGCGCAGTGGTGGATCATCTCTCGGTTGATGTGCAGGACGAGCGCGGCCATCGACAGCTCCGCGTACGGGCCTTCAGCGGGACCGCACGGGCGTGCCAACGCTTCGGCGTCGAGGCTGCGTACGCCGGCGATCCAGGTCGCGTACGCGTCGTCGAGCTGCTTCAGCGCTTCGTCGGCAGTGCCCGCGTACGGGAAGTCCTGATAGGACACCGGCGGTCCGCCGAAGTGCGACGCGGAGCGCATGCCCAGCACGCCGGGGATGATGTGGGCCAGCCGCCACGCGATGGTGGTCACCGGCGGCGGAGTCGGCTCCGGGAACGAGAAATCGACCGTGAAGTCGCCGGTGCCCGGGTCGTTCTCGCTCGTGCGGGGGTGCACCGTCCAGCAGTCCGCGACCGGCTGCCAGAAGTACTCGTCGTCGGTCAGTCCCTCCAGCTTCGGGCGCACGTGGTGCTGCCAGTGCCAGTCGAGTTGCTCGGTCAGTTCGTTGGTCCAGTCGTTGGTCATGCGGGAACGGTAAGCCGGTTCGCGGACAGCGGCTGTCCTCATTACGGGGCCATTGCCGACGTGACGGGGCCCACCTGGGACGATGGTGGCAAAAGCGCTGATACCTGGAGGTCTTGGGTGGCCACTCCCACCGGTCCGGTACTCGTCATGGACTTCGGGGCGCAGTACGCGCAGCTGATCGCCCGTCGCGTGCGCGAGGCGCAGATCTTCTCCGAGGTCGTGCCGTCCAGCGCGACCGTCGAGGAGCTGCTCGCCAAGAACCCGTCCGCGATCATCCTGTCCGGCGGCCCGTCGAGCGTGTACGCCGAGGGCGCCCCGGCGATGGACCCGAAGCTGGTCGAGGCCGGCGTGCCGATCCTCGGCATCTGCTACGGCCACCAGCTGCTCGCCCGCGCGCTCGGCGGCGTCGTCGAGCCGACCGGCGTGCGCGAGTTCGGCCGCACCGACGTGCGGATCGTCGGCGAGGGCGGCGTCCTGCACACCGGGCTGCCCGATCACCAGACGGCGTGGATGAGCCACAACGACAGCGTCACCAAGGCACCCGAGGGCTCGGTCGTCACGGCCAGCTCCGACGGTGCCGAGGTCGCCGGGTTCGAGGACGTCGAGCGGCGCTTCGCGGGCGTGCAGTACCACCCGGAGGTGGCGCACTCGCCGCACGGCCAGGAGGTGCTGCGCCGGTTCCTGTACGAGATCGCCGGCGTGCGGCCCGGCTGGACCACTTCGTCCATTGTGGACGAGCAGGTCGCCGCGGTCGCCGCGCAGATCGGCGAGGGACGGGCCATCTGCGGCCTGTCCGGCGGCGTTGACTCCGCGGTCGCCGCGGCACTCGTCCAGCGGGCCATCGGCGACCGGCTGACCTGCGTGTTCGTCGACCACGGCCTGCTGCGCGCGGGGGAGCGCACCCAGGTCGAGCGCGATTTCGTGGCCGCGACCGGCGTCAACCTGGTCACCGTGGACGCGCGCGAGCGGTTCCTGAACGCGCTGGCCGGCGTCACCGACCCGGAGCAGAAGCGCAAGATCATCGGCCGCGAGTTCATCCGCGTGTTCGAGCAGGCCGAGCGCGACCTCAAGGCGCAGGGCGACTACCGGTTCCTCGTGCAGGGCACGCTGTACCCGGACGTCGTCGAATCCGGCGGCGGCGAGGGCACCGCGAACATCAAGAGCCACCACAACGTCGGCGGCCTGCCTGACGACCTGCAGTTCGAGCTGGTCGAACCGCTGCGGCTGTTGTTCAAGGACGAGGTCCGCCGGGTCGGGCTCGAACTGGGGCTGCCGGAGACGATCGTGCAGCGCCAGCCGTTCCCCGGGCCGGGCCTCGGCATCCGGATCATCGGCGAGGTGACCGCGGACCGGCTGGAGACCCTGCGCGAGGCGGACGCGATCGCCCGCGAGGAACTCACCGCGGCCGGGCTGGACCAGGAGATCTGGCAGTGCCCGGTGGTGCTGCTCGCGGACGTCCGCAGCGTCGGCGTCCAGGGCGACGGCCGGACGTACGGCCACCCGATCGTGCTGCGCCCGGTGTCGTCGGAGGACGCGATGACCGCCGACTGGACGCGGCTGCCGTACGAGGTGCTGGAGCGGATCTCGACCCGGATCACGAACGAGGTGTCCGAGGTCAACCGCGTGGTGCTGGACGTGACGAGCAAGCCGCCGGGCACCATCGAGTGGGAATGACGTGAAAAAACGGGGCCCGGAAATGTCCGGGCCCCGTTTTTTGTGTCTCAGGGCCGTCGTTTGCGGAACGACGCGCCGAGCATCAGGATCCCGCAGAACACCGCGCCGCCCGCGATGATCCAGCGGAAGTCGAAGGTCGGCAGCCAGCTCGAGCCGTCGGTGAGGACGTAGCCGGACACCAGCAGCGTCGCGACCCCGACGACCAGCGTGATCCAGTCGACCCCGCGGCGGCGAGCCGGGGCTTCGGGCTCGTCGTAGGAGTAAGGGTTCTCAGCCACGGCGCACCTCCACCTGGCCCACGCCGTTGGTGACGTGGAGCGTGATCTTCTGTCCGCCGACGTTGTCGTCGCCGTTGTCGGTCCCGGTGATAGCCGGCTGGCCGACGCCGTTGGACGTGCGGTTCAGGCAGTCGACCTCACCGGCGCTGTTCTCGCAGGTGAACGTCACGTCCGCGGTGCGGGGCACGATGACCTCGGTGTTTCCCGCGCCGTTGGAGACCGTGGTGGTGATCGGCTCGCTCGCGGCCAGCTGGGTCAGGTCGATCTTCATGTTGCCCGCGGTGTGCCGGTAGACCGGCTGCAGTTCGGCCACCGTACGCGGAGTGGCGGACAGGTCGCCGACGCCGCCGCGCACGTCGAGGTTGTCGAACGTGCTGGTCGTGAGCACCATCCCGGCGACCGACAGCGGAATCGCGAGCCCGATCAGACCGCGTGCGCCGCGAGCGAACGCCCCCGCCACGAGCCCGACGCCCAGCACGGCGAGCGTCATGCCGATGATGTGCCGCAGCGAGAACCAGTCGAACCCGTTCAGCGCGAGCGCGACGCCAACGCCGGCCACGATCACCGCGACCCCGAACGTGGCAGCCCCGATCTTGGACCGTCGCACGCAGGGCTTAGGGGAGTCGTTGTAGTCGCCGGTCGGAGGCGGCGGGGGTGCCGGCGCCGCCGGATCGGGCAAATCCCAGCCCGCCGGGTCGGCGGCCAGCGGATCCCAGCCCGGTGCCGCCGCCGCGGGAGTCGGGGTGTCGCTGTTCATCGTGAAAGCTCCGGTTCCGGAAGCGGTTCCGTCCGCCGCGAACGCGACGACCGGCGCCGGTCGGTTGTCCTGCCCGCGGGTGCGATGCAGGAGATAAAGGCACGTGGCGAGCAACGCGAACCCGATCAGGCCGCCGCCGTCGAACCAGCCGCCGCCGAACGTCCACCCGACAACCGGAATCACCGCGACCGTGAGCACGGCCGCGAAGGCCTTCGTCATGCTCGACTGCCCGCGCCCGATCAACGCCTCGAAGCCGGAAACCTCGTCGCCCTCGGAGGGGAAGAACAGCCAGCCGAGCAGGTAAAGCACCAGCCCGAACCCCCCGAAAACGGTCGCCGCCGCCAACGCGACCCGAATCACCACCGGATCAATCCCGTAGCGATCCCCCAGCCCAGCCGCGACCCCAGCAACCTTCCGACCCGAGTGCGGCCGCCGAGGCCTGCTGGCCCAGAAGTCCTTGACGGTCTCCTCGAACCCGTTCAGGGGGTTCGTACGGGGAGGCCGCACGTCGTTCGCACCACTCATGCTTCACAGCATGGTCGATGGAGTGGGGCGGCACATCGGGGAAGGTCCCTGAGGTTATCCCCGAGATGCGGCCCTGGCGTGGCGCGGTTGTGGGGCTTTGCGCTGACCGGCCGGCGGAAGGAGCCAGAGACCTCGCGGGGAGCGGGAAGTTCAGCTCCGGGGAAGCCGCTTGTCCAAGGCAGTCGCGACGTCCTCGGCCTTCTTGCAAGCGGCCGCAGTGTCGTCGCCGATCAATACGATCACCAAGGCGCGTGCGTTGGGTCCGACTTCCATGCCTATCTGGCATCCGCCTGGTGAGCCCAGTAGATCCCGTTGCTCGATGAGCTTTCGGCCGTCAACGTTTCCTTCGTGCGCCGAGTTGGGGTTCTGGATGTTGTCTGTGTACTTTTGACCATTTTGCAGTGCGATGCCGACCTCGGCCGCTGGGTCCTTGGCGGCGTTGTCGGATGTTTTCTCCGACCGGCAGCTTCGCTTGGAGTCGGCGACGGAGGGCGTTGCCGGCGGGAATCCTTGGCCGGCCAGGATTTGGTCGACCAGTTGACATTGGTTCAGCGAAGCGAATGGATTGTCGGAGCTGGAGGCCGGACTGCTGGCTGGTGCGAGCGTTGATGCGGTTGGCGTTGCTGCGCCGTTGACGGGGTTGCCGCACGCTGCTGTGCCGACTATGGCCAGTGTGATGCTGAGTGCCCGAGTTGCCCGGCGATTCCTGGCCACGAATCTCCAGTTCTTGTGCGGTCGGCGAGCCTCGGGTTCCCATGCCCGCGGTGCGAGGGAGGGTCAGCCCTTGGGAAGGAGCGGGTCCAGTTTGGTCGCCAGGTCCTCCGCGGTCTTGCAGGAAGCGGCAGTGTCATTTCCGCCGGTCACGGTGATGATCGCGCGAGAACTGGTCTGGACCGACATGGATATCGTGCACTGGCCGGCTGCCCCCAGTTCGGCGGGATCTTCGACGAACTTCCGGTCGCCGAGGCTTCCGCTGCGAGCTTGTGCGGTGTTCTTGACGTCGCTGTCGTAGCGCTGTTCCTCTTGCAGGAGCAGTCCCACGTTGGTGGCGTTCAAGCCGCCGCTGGATTTTTGGGTGACGCAGGCTTTGCGTTCTTGTGCGATAGAGGGTTTCGCTGGGGGGTAGCCTGCCCCGCTCAATATTTGATCAAGCAGGGCGCACTGGTTTCGGGCTGCGAAGGGGTTTCCCGCGGAAGCGGGCGGAGCCGAACCGGTTGAGGGAGGTGTTCCGCTGGCCTGTGCTGAGCCGTTTACCGGACTGTCGCATGCGGTGAGCGCCAGTGCGGCTGCACCTGCCAGCAGGAGGACGGTAGAGGCACGGGATGTTTTCACTGATTGTCGAGTTTCTTGTTGAGCTCGGCGAAGGACAATGAATGCGCGCTTTCGGTTTCTTGGTAGTTTTTCCGTGCGATGTCGAGCGCCTGCTGTGCGGCGACAACTGCTTCCTGCATCAGTATGAGGTTGGGCAGCATTCCCTCTTGCGGGTGGCTTGCTACTGTGACATTGAAGTCGGCGACGGATCGAGCGTAGTTGAAATTTCCCATTTCTGCGGCTCGGCCAAGAAAGGACGCTTGGCCCATAAAATCGTTTAAGACTTTGAGGAAGTAGTCGCACGCCTTCATGTACGCGGTGAACCCCTCCTCGTTCACTGCGAAGGATCCGTTCTGCGCCAAGGTCTTCAGCGTGTTCCCGGCCGTCTTCATCTTCTGCGCGGCCTCATGACTGCCCGGCCCTTCGGTTAGCCCGGCCAGGAAGTCGTTGCCCGCAGTGCCCGCGGAGGGAGAGCTGCCGGTCGAAGGCTTCTTGTCCCAGACGATTTCTGCCATCGGTTGCTCCTAGATCTGCGCGGGGGAAGGAATCAGCCGCCGAGAACCGGGGGAGTGATCTTCTCCCCGTCTGGTCCTCGTTCCGGCTTGACCTCGAAGACCTCGTCCGGATCGACCTGTGTCGGGATCTTGTTCTTGTGTTCCTTGTCCTCTTCCTTCTTCTTCCCGGCACCCGCCGCCCCAGCGCCAGCACCCGCCGCACCCGGCTTTCCGCCCTTTCCAGCGTTCGCGGCAGCGGTAGCTCCGCGCTCAAGGCGTTCGGCGGCGCCCTTGCCGCCGGACTCGCCGGGCTTCCCGGAACCGCCCGAGCCAGCACCGCCGGTCACTCGGCCACCGGCACCGCCCCGGCCGGCACCGCCGCCCGATCGGCTGCGCGGCGTGTCCTCGCCGGAGCTCCCGGCACCGCCTCCGCCTCCGCCCAAAGCGAGCCCCTCCGGAGAAAGCCGCCCGCCGATGCCCGGAGTGGTCCGGAGGTTGTTCCCGCCCCCTGGCACCGCAGGGTTGCCGAGCGGCCCAGTCCCGGTGTTGATCCCCGGCCCAGGGCTGTAAGGAACACCCGGAGGATTGCCGCCTCCCCCAGGCGGTATGGAGTTCATCGCAGGACCGCCGAGCGGCGGATTCGTACCCGTGAACCCATTCGCCGGACCACCAGTCACCGGACCGGGCCCGCCAGGACCGGCATAAGGTCCGCTGGAAGCCCCGCCCGGAACAGTCACCGGGGCGGCGCTGCTCGCATGAGTGCTGTCGTTGTTCATCTGCGGCGGCGGCGAGTAAACCGGCTGCGTAGTAGAAGTCTCGTGGTACGTCGTGTCCAACCCGTGCATCACCTGGACCGCCTGCTGGTGCGCGGCGTCGGCCTGCTGCTGCTTGGCCGCCACGTCGCCCATCGCGATCACGCCCTGCAGCGGGTTGCCGTTCTGGAACTGCTCCGTCGCCTTGGCCATCTCGGCCTTCTGGTCGAATCCGGTCGGCTCCGGCATGTTCTTGTGCGCGTAATCGGCCGCCGCGGACTGCTGGGAGTAGCGGTTCGATACCAGTTGCATCGCGCTGCCGGTTTTTTCCGTATGGTCCGCCGTGCTCTGGAAGAACGAATGCGCCTGCGCAGCGGCCGCGCCCTGCCACTCGGCTCCAGCGGTGTCGGCGGCGTCGCGGAACTGGTTGGACGCCTCTGCGAGCAAGTTGCCGTAGATGTTCGTGACGCGGCTGCGTTCGTCGATGTCCGCGAAGTTCAAGCCCTCGTTGACCATTTTGTGCAGGTCTTCGTGGCTGTACGACGCGTAATTCGCGTCCGGCGCCGGCGCGTCCCCGCGGGTCTGCTGGCCCTGGAGCAGCTGCTGGCCCTGCTGGACCGAGTACTGCGAGGCAGCCCGTTCAGTCGCGGCGCGCGTCTCCGGCGAGTCCTCGCCGGCTGCGAAGATCTGGTTCACGTTCTGCGTCCGGGCGTAGTAATCGCCTGCGGACTCGACGTGTTCCGCGCGATGCTGCTCGGTCATCCGGCCTCCCCGCCCCGTGTACGCACTGTGATCGCTCGCCCCCTGCATCGTACCGAGTCCCGGCAGGCGGCAGGGAGGTTCGCGGAATTTCCTCACCGGCGGCCATCTGGGGGAGTGGATCAGGGCCTTCCCCGATGTCCGGGCCGCTCCCGCGTGTGACGATGGGACTCGTGCAGGACTTTCTCGACATCAGTGCCCCGGGGCGGGTTTCCTCGACCGCCGAGGAGCCCTCGGCACTCGTGTCCGCCCAGGCGATGGAGGTCGCCGAACCCGAATCGCGGCCCAAGATGTACCGGCGGCGCTCCGGGCGGGCCGTCGCGGGCGTCGCGAGCGGGCTCGCCGATCACCTCGGGGTTCCGGTCGTCTGGGTCCGCGTCGTGTTCGCGTTGCTGGCCGCGCTCAACGGGGCCGGCCTGCTCGCCTACGGCCTGCTCTGGGTGTTCGTCCCGCAGAGCGCCGAGGAAACCGAAACCGCGCCCAAGGCCCGCGACCGCCAGCAGGCGTACGGGCTGATCGCGCTCGGCATCGGGCTCGCGATCGCCAGCAGCACGCTCACCGGCGCCATCCGCGGCTGGGTCGCGGTGCCGCTCGCGCTCGCCGCGCTCGGTGCGGCGGTCGTCTGGCGGGAGGCGGACGAGTCGCAGCGGCGGCGCTGGCGCGTCGGGGCCCGCGACGGGCTGGTCGGCGAGGGCGGCAGGCTCGCGGCGTTCGTCCGGATCCTCGCCGGGGTCGCGCTGGTGGCCACCGGCATCGGCTTCGTCGTGTTCGCCAGCGGCGACTTCGACCAGGTCAAATTCGCCCTGATCGCGGTGCTCGCGACCCTGATTGGCGTCGCCGTCCTCACCGTCCCGTTCTGGCTGCGGCTGGTCCGCGACCTCGGCGAGGAACGGCAGGCCCGCATCCGCACCGACGAACGCGCTGAAATCGCCGCGCACCTGCACGACTCCGTCCTGCAGACCCTCGCGCTGATCCAGCGCCAGGCCGACCAGCCCGCCGAGGTCGCGCGCCTCGCCCGCGGCCAGGAACGCGAGCTGCGCGGCTGGCTGTACGGCCCCGGCGGCTACGGCAAACCCAGCGACAAACGGACCAAGGAAGAGGAAGAAGGCACCCGCCAGCAACTGTCCGAGGCGCTGGCCGCGGCGTGCGGCGAGGTCGAGGACCAGTTCGCGATCTCGGTCGGCCAGGTCGTGGTCGGCGACGCCGAGCTGAACCCGCCGCTCACCGCGCTGGTGCAGGCCGCGCGCGAGGCGATCGTCAACGCGGCCAAGCACGCCGGCGTCGCCGAGGTCAGCGTGTTCGCCGAGGTCGAACCCACCGAGGTCACCGTGTTCGTGCGCGACCGGGGCAAGGGCTTCGACCCGGACGTCGTGCCCGCCGACCGGCACGGCCTCGCCGACTCGATCCGCGGCCGGATGGAACGCCACGGCGGCACCTGCAAGCTGCGCACCGCACCCGGCGAAGGCACCGAAGTCCAGCTCGCCATGCCGGTGAAGGCGGCCAAAGGGGTGGCATGACCTCGCTATGCTCGGGGGCAGGCGAAGCGAGGGAGTGGGCAGTCGTGACGGAAAGCCAGCGGGAACCGGTCAAGGTCTTCCTCGTGGACGACCACGCGTTGTTCCGCGCGGGAGTGCGCACGGAACTCGATTCGATCACCGACGAGGTGCAGGTGGTCGGCGAGGCCGGGTCGGTCGCGGAAGCGGTCGCCGGCATCGCGCGCACGCGTCCGCAGGTCGTGCTGCTCGACGTCCACATGCCCGACGGCGGCGGCGCCGAGGTGCTCCGCCGCGTGCGCCCGGAGCTGCCGGATGTCGTGTTCCTCGCGCTGTCGGTCTCCGACGCCGCCGAGGACGTCATCGCGGTGATCCGCGCCGGCGCGCGCGGGTACGTCACCAAGACGATCTCGTCGAAGGAACTCGTCCGCGCGGTGGTCCGGGTCGCCGACGGCGACGCGGTGTTTTCCCCGCGCCTGGCCGGTTTCGTCCTCGACGCCTTCGCCGACCGTCCCGGGTCCGCGCCGATCAACGACCCCGAACTGGACCTGCTCACCCCGCGCGAGCGCGACGTCCTGCGCCTGCTCGCCCGCGGTTACGCGTACAAGGAAATCGCGTCCGAGCTGTTCATCTCGGTGAAGACGGTCGAGACGCACGTGTCGAGCGTCCTGCGCAAGACCCAGCTGTCGAACCGCTACGAGCTCTCCCGCTGGGCCTCGGACCGCCGTCTCGTCTAGGCCGGAGTCAGTTCTTCTTCCGGGGTCACGGCCGGTTTGCGCTGCAACCGCGTCAACGCGACGCCGAGCAGCACCACGACCATGCCCGCGATCACGCGCAGGTTCAGCTGCTCGTGCAGGAAAACCGCGCCCAGCAGCACCGACACCACCGGCAGCAGATAACCGACCACCGACGCGGCCACCGCGCCTTCACTCGCCAGCAGCTGGTAGTTGAGCGCGAACGCGATCCCGGTCGAACCGAGGCCGAGGATCACCACCGCGATCAGCGCGACCGGGCTCAGGTGCACCGGCGTCAGCCCGCCGAACGGCATGGCCAGCACCAGAAAACCCGTGGCCAGCAGCATCTGCCCGGCCGCGATCGCGTACGGCGAGGAGCCGGTGTTCGACAGGTACCGGCCTTCGTAGACGAAGGCGAACCCGTAGCTCGCCGCCGCGGCGAGGCACGCCAGCGCACCCCAGCTGAGCAGCCCGGACGCCTGCCACGGCGCGAAGATCAGCAGAATCCCGCCGAGCCCGATCACCAGACCGGCGATCCGCGTCGCGGTCATCCGGTTCGACACTCCGAGGAACGGGGCCGCCACGAGCACCCAGAGCGGAGTGGTCGAGTTCAGCACGCCGGTGATGCCGGAGTCCACGGTGGTCTCGCCGACCGCGAAAAGCAGGAACGGCAACGCATTGTGGAAGAACGCCGCGACGAGCAGATGCCCCCACGTGCTCCGTCGCGACGGCAGGCTCCGCCGCCCGATCAGGCACAGCGCCAGCAGCACCACGGCGCCCAGCACGAGCCGCGCGAGCACCAGCTGCACCGGGGAAAGCGCTTCAAGCCCGAGCTTGATCCAGAAAAAACTCGATCCCCACATCAACGCGAGCGCCGCGATCCTCAGCAGCGTCTTCGACTCGCCCACCCCAGGTTCCTCCTTTGCCTCGCTAGCCAGCTTCGCCGCGGCAAGGTGTAAGGACAAGCGAAAATAACTGCAGGGACAATTAAGCAAAGCTGTAGGATCGAGCCATGCTCGATGTACGGCGCATGCAGGTGCTGCGCGCGGTGATCACGAGCGGTTCGATCACTGCCGCGGCGAGGAATCTCGGCTACACGCCGTCGGCGATCAGCCAGCAGCTGGCGGTGCTCGAACGCGAAGCGGGCACGCCGTTGCTGGAACGCGTCGGCCGCGGTGTCCAGCCGACCCCGGCCGGGACGTTGTTGTCCGAACACGCCGAGACGCTCAGCGCGGAGCTAGCCCGAGCCGAGGCCGCGCTCACCGAGCTGAAGGAAGGCCGCACCGGCAAGCTCGCCATCCGCTACTTCGCCACCGCGGGCGCGACGATGGTGCCGTACGCGGTGGCCGCGCTGCGCCGCGAACACCCCGGCGTGTGGCTCGATCTCAAGCTCATCGACCCAGGCGATCCGCTCACCGAGGTCGAGGAAGGTCGCGCTGACCTGGCGATCATCGTGTACCCGCGGCCGTCGGAGCCGGGCCGGGGCATCGAGCTGGTGCCGCTGCTGGACGACCCGTACCGCGCGGTCCTGCCGCGGGCGCACCGGCTGGCTCGCAAACGCGTCCTCGACCTCACCGACCTCGCCGAGGAACCGTGGGTCGGCGTCGACCCGATTCCCGGCGCCTGCCGCGCGATCCTGGAAGGCGCCTGCGCGTCGGCCGGGTTCCATCCGAACGTCGTGGTCGAGTCCGAGGACTATCCGTCGGCGCAAGGGTTCATCGCCGCCGGGCTCGGCGTCGGGCTGGTGCCGGAGCTGGGGCTAGGCACTCCGCATCCGGGAGTGGTCGTGCGCCGGGTCCGCAATCCGCAGCCGAGCAGGCACATTCACGCGGCGGTGGCCGCACGGGTCGCGGGCAGCCCGGCCGTACAGACGTTCCTCGAAGCCATGCAAGAGGCGACCGAGAACGTCGCCTGACATCGGCTCAGACGAACAGCAGCTGCGAAACGCCGATCCCGATCAGGATCGCGCACAGGATCGCCGCGACGGTGAGGATGATCCGCCGCCGCGCCGCCGCCTTCTCCCGAACAGCCTGCGCGGACGCGGCCTGCTGCGCCGGAGTGGGCGTGTACCGGGCGGTCGGCTGCTGCATCGTCTGCTGCTGCATTGGCTGCGCCGGCGCGGGAGCCTGCGGCACCTGCTGGACCGGAAGCTGCATCAGCGGAGCCGGTTGCTGCGGCTGTTGTTGCGGCAGAATTTGCTGGGTCGGCTCCGGGACATTGGGCGGCTGCACGGGCAGCGGCCGCGACGCCGGAAGCGTCGGCAACGCAGGCGCGGTCGGCGGGATGAACGCGGTCTGCTCGCGTCCGACGGTGATCGCCTTCAACGCGTGCACGGTGTCGTCCATGGTCGGCCGGGCCGCCGGGTCGGCGCGCAGCATCTTCTGCAACGCCCCGGCGAGCGGGCCAGCGTTCTCCGGCGGTCGTTCCGGGGACTGGCCGTCGTCACCGAACGGCGGCACGCCCTCGACCGCCGTGTACAGCGTCGCGCCCAGCGAGAACACGTCTGCAGCTGCAGACGGAGGCGCGCCGCGCGTGACCTCAGGCGCCCGGTAAGCGGCGTGCGGACTGCCGCCGGTGATGCCGATGTCGGTCAGCTTGACGCTGCCGTCGTCCGCGAGCAGCACCGTGTTCGGTTCGAGCGTGCGGTGGACGATGCCCGCCGAGTGAATCGACGCCATCGCGTCGCCGAGCTGGATGCCCAGGAACGCGGCCTGCTCCGGAGTGAGCCGGCCGTGCTCGGCGAGGAAAACCGACATCCCGCGCGACGGGATGTACTCCATGACCAGCCACACGTCCTGGCCGTCGGGCAGCACGTCGTACACCGTGATCGCGCACGGATGATCGATCCGCGCCGCGGCCTTGCCCTCTTCCATCGCCATCGCGCGCGCCTGTTCGGCACGGTCCGGCGGCAGGCCGACGGGCAGGTACATGCGTTTGACGGCGACGGTCCGGAACAGCCGCGTGTCGAACGCGAGCCACACGATGCCCGCGCGTCCGCGCCCGATCGGCTGGTCGAGCCGGTACCGCTCGCCGACGATGCTGCCTTCTGAACTCAATGCTGTCCCTGAATCATCCGGTAGGCGACGGCGGCCCGCTGGTCTCGCTCGGCGTCTTCGTCGGTTCCTTGGAACCCGTCGGCTTCGTCGGCTTGGTGTTCTGCGGTTGGGACGTTTCCTGCGTCGGAGTGTCCTCCGCAGAAGTGGTCCGCCGCGAGTGCCGCGTCGACTGGGTCTCGCGGGTCGCGCTTTCCCGGGAAGACGTAGGCGGGGACGTAGTGGTTGCTTCCGAAGGCGGCTGTGTGACGGACGTCGGCGCGACCGCGGACGACGAAACGGGCGGCGCGGGCTGCGAAGCGTCCGGCGGATTGCCCGGAGTCAGCAGCCACACGCCGAGCGCGACCAGGCCGACGACCACGACGCCGCCGATGATCGCGGGCTTCTTCCACGCGCCGGGCTTCTCGTCCTCGTCGTCCTCGGGCGCGGTCTGCACGCGGGTCCGCGGCGCGGGGTCCTCGTCGTACGGATCGTCCTCGTAGTGGTCCGGCACCGGCACCGCGCGGGTGGCGGCGAGGCCGTTGCGGCTCGGGTCGCCGTAGAGCGGCGGCTCCTGGTGGTAGCCGTCCTGGTGGTAACCGCGGTCGTCGTAGTCGTCTTCCGGGTAGCCGGAGCCCGGCGGGTACGGGTCCTCGTCGTAGTACTGCTGTGCGCTCGGGTCGTACTGCTGGGTGACGCCCGGGTCGTCGAGCAGCGTGCCGGAGTGGCCGGCCTGCTCGTCGTCCGGATGCAGCAGACCAGCGGCTGCCGCGCCACCGGCTGCACCGAGCGCGGCCGCGCCGAGGGTGCCCGAGGACGAGGCCATCATGGTGTCGGCGTCCGGACCGCCGAGCGGGGTCTCGCCGCGTGCGACCGCGGCCAGCAGCTCCTCGCATTCGTCGGCGGTGGGCCGGTGCTGGGTCTCCGGGTGCAGCAGCACCGCGAGCACGCTCGCCAGCGGACCGGACTGCCGCGGCGGGTTGATCTGCCCCGCGGCGACCGCGTGCAGCAGGCTCAGCGTGTTCTCGGACAGGCCGAACGGCGGCTGTCCCTCGCAGGCGGCGTACAGCGTCGAGCCGAGCGAGAAGACGTCCGACTCGGGGCCGGGGTCGCCGCCGATCGCGACCTCGGGGGCCAGGTAGGCGGGGGTGCCCGCGATCATCCCGGTCTTGGTGACCGTGACGTCGTCCTTGGCCCGCGAGATGCCGAAGTCGGTGATCTTCACCGTGCCGTTGCCCGCGAGCAGGATGTTGCCCGGCTTGATGTCGCGGTGCACGATGCCGACCGCGTGCGCCTCGCGCAGGGCGGCGGCGATCTGCGCGCCGATCCGGGCGACCTCCATCGGCGGCAGGGTGCCCTTTTCCTGCAGCACCTGCGCCAGGCTGGTGGACGCCAGGTATTCCATGATCAGGCAGGGCTGGCCGTTGTCGTCGGTGACGACGTCGAACACGGTGATCGCGTTCGGGTGGTGCAGCCGGGCGGCGATCCGGCCCTCGCGCATGGTGCGCTGCCGGGCGTCCTCCGCCTCGTGGTTCTCCAGCCCGGGCTGGAGAAGAAGTTGCTTGATGGCGACCGTACGGCCCAGCACCTCGTCGTGGGCGCGCCAGACGGCCCCCATCGCGCCGGAACCGATTTTCCCGACGATCCGGTACCGGTCGGCGACCAGACGACCCTCGTCGCTCACGCGACCTCCCTTTGGGGCTCCGACTTCCCGGGGCGGGACTGTTCTACCCCAAAGGGGTGAGTTCGAACCCGCCGCAGCACCGGAGCGTAGGCACCTGCTGTGGACCGTGTGCCGGTTTTGCCGAGACCGACCCGTGACAAGGCTAGGCGCTCACTCTGCGCACACGCACGCGGCACACTTCGGCCGACCCGCCACAACCACGTTCGCGCAGGTCAGGAGTAGACCGCGGACAGGACGCGGGCCTGCGAGATCACATCCTGCTCGACGACGTCGAACAATTGGGTCACGCGCAAGAGGGTTCCGTCGGCCTGGTGGACCAGCGCCACGGCGAAGACCGAACCGTCGTCCTGGACGTGCAGTTCCTGGACGTCGATCGAGTCGGCACCGCTCCACGCACGGACCAGATCGCCGGTTTCGCCGCGCGCGGCGCTCGGGCTGAGCAGCGAAAGCGCGTTCTCCGGCTGGTGGTCGATCGAGGCGTAGAACTTGCGCACCGCTTCGAGCTTCACCGGATCCGGCGCGGCCGCGGACGAGGTGGCGGACTTCTTGTGCGATTCCGCCGAGGGGGCGGTGCTCGAGGAGGCGGACGACGAAGTGCCGGAAGTGGTTTCCGGAGTCGTGGCGCCCGAGTTCGACGGCGTGGTGGCCGTCGAGCCGGTGTGCTGGGACTGCGTCGTGCTTTCGCTCTGCCCCGACGTCGTGCCGCCGGACGAGTGGACCTTGCGCTGCTGCGGCACGGCCTGCCCGCCGAGCGCTGCCGCGCCGCTGAACCCGGCGGGCATCGCGGCTCCTCCGGCGACCGGCACGGTGGGCCGAGGGCCGCCGCTGAGCAGCGAGGCGGTGACGACGGCGCCGGCGACGAGCGCGCCCGCTCCGACGAGCCCGGCCAGCTTCGCGCGGCGGGCGAGCTTGCTTTCGGGCTCTTCGACGGGTTCCGCGGCCTGGGCGACCGGGCGGCGGGTGCGCGGCGGCAGGTACTTCTGCGGTTCGCGGAACACCTGCTCGAGATATTCGCGGTCGGCCTCGGCCACGTCCTCGAGCAGTTCCGGCGGGATCACGTCCTCGACGCGCACGGCGTCGGGTTCTCGCCGGGTTCGCTGCCGTTCAAGCACGAAAGTCCTCGCTCTGGGGGTTCGGGGCGGGACACGACACGGTGGCGGTGTCCCCGGGGCGGTCCGAGGCGATTCGTGGTCGGCCCGGACCTCGTAGTCGCCAGGTAACCCTGTGCCGACCGGCTGCCGCCAGACTCCGTCGCCGGAATGCCGCCGTCGTACGACGAACGGCAGCTTATGTCACCCAACCGGACGAGGGAACAACCGCTCACCGCACCGCACGTGCATCGGCATTTGCAGACAGTGTGCTGGTCAGCGCCCGTCGTCGGTGATCTTGCCGTTGTCGTCGAAGGTGAGCGTCTGCTGCTCGGTGCTCTTGCTGCCGTCCTGGTGCGTGACCTCGACCGTGTTCACCGTGGTGCCGTGCTGCGGGTCGATGGTGACCTTCTTGACCTCGAAGTACGCGACGTCGGCGTAGCGCTTGCGCAGCCCCTGCGGGCCCTGCTGCTTGAGGTCGCCGGACGTGACCGACGAGGCCTCCGACGGGTCGGTTGTGACGTTGTTGAAGAACTTCTCCGAGTTGTTCCCCATCGTGTCCGCGTCGCCGGCGGTGAAGACCGGCGGTCCTTTCGTTTCCCGCTCAGCGGGAGTGACCGGCGGCTTCTGCGGCGGCTCGCTGGACGAGGGCGAGTCCGTGGTGGTCGGCGCGGACGTGCTGCTGCCGGTGCCGGTGCCGGGGCCCGCCGACGTGGTCACGCCTGCCGAACTGCTGCTCGCGGAACTGTTCGGACCCGAGCCCTGCTGCGGATGCGTGCCGTTGTCCGAGGTGACGCCGTCCGGGCTGGTGCTGGAGTCGCTGCGCGGGACGCTGCCGCCGACCCCGCCGTGCTGCCCGTTCGGGATGAGCGCGCTGAGGTTCGGGTTGCCGCCGTTCTGCCTGCCGGGCCAGCCGCCCCCGCCGACCGCGTCGGTCGTCGTGGTGGTGGGCCCGCCGACCAGGAACGTCCCGGCGAACAGCAGTCCGACGACCACCGCGCCGGACGCGCCGGTGGCGAACCACGCGGCCTTGCGCCAGGTCTTCGGCGGGGTGACGGACGCGGGCACCGAGCCGAGATCGAACGTGCCGAGGCCGTCCAGCAGCGGCGCGGCGTACACGCGCACCTCGTCGTCCTGCTGCTCTTGGCTCTCCCGCGCCGATACGGCCGGTTCGCCGAGCGTGACGCGCTGGCGCCGGGGCGGTTCCTCCGCGACCGGGTTCAGCTCGACCCGTTCGCGGGGGCTTTCCGGCCGGTTGGCCAGCGCGGCGGAGGTGGTGGCGACGCGTTCCTGCCGGGTGCGCCGGGTCGGCTGGGGGAGTGCGCTTTCCGGCGGGGCAAAGGCGCGGTGCTCCTCGGGGATCCGGTCCTGCGGGGGAGCGAAGGCGGCGCGGGATTCGGGCTGACGGGCCAGCGGGGCCGCGACCTGCTGGTCTTGGGGAGCGGCGGTCTGGCGGCCGCGGGGTTCGGACGGCTGTCCGGGGAAAGCAGCGGTCTGGCGAGGCTCGGCCAGCCGGTCCGGAGCGGAGGCCTGGCGGCGCGGGGGTTCGACGGGGGCGCGGCGATCGCTCGTCGTCCGGCGGCGCTGCGGCTGCGGCAACGGCGGTTCGCCGATCGGCAACGTGCCGCTCGCGGTGGGGAAGACCGGCTGGTTGGGGGCCGGGCGGTTCCCGTCGTCGGGCACGCGGTCCGCGCGCGGGGCCGGTGCGCCGCGCAGCCGCGGGTTCTCGCTGCCTCGCTGCATCGGGGCGCCGTCGACGGCAGGCACGGCACCGGTGCGGTGCCGGTGATGTCCGGCGGTGCGGGGCGGCACCACCGGGGTCCAGGTGCCGTCGGCGCGGACGCGGTGCCGTCCGGGAACGGTGACCTCGGCGTCCGACACCGCGCCGGGACGGTCCGCGTGCCGCCGACCGCCCATCGTGTTTCCCGTCATGCCGGTTCGACCCCTCCGCGAGGGGGGCGTGACGGCGCCGGGGCGGTCGTCAACCCGAACGGAGCAGGGACGAGGAGAACGACGCTTGCGTCCACACTTGCGAACTCCCGCGCAAATGCACGCGCACGCGGAGAACGGCGCGCGGAGCCGCAGCTCCCGCGCGTCCTCCGGGCATAGCCCGGCGCAGACGCCAGGGTCCTCACGGACTTCACAGTAGGAAACCGGCAGGCGAATGTCTTCACCCATCCTGCAACTTGCACCGGTTTCACTCGACCGGGCGCGCCCGAACGGGCGGCACGTCACGCAGCGCAGCGTCCCGCCCGGCGTTTGCCCAGTTCGGGGGCTGGTCAGCCGCCGCTGCGGTACTTCGCCTGCGTGGACTGGAGGGCCTTCATCGACGTCGCGCCGCTACCGACCGCGATGACGATGGCGAGAACGTCCAGCACGACGTTGCCGGAAGTGAGCAGCCACGCGAACAGCGAGGCCGCCGTGGCGCCGCCGGCCAGAGCCCAGCGGCTGCGCACGTACTGCGCCACCGGGGCCCCGCCCGCCCGCTTGCCCGCCGCGTTGTTCAGCAGCGCCAGGTAGCCGACGTGGCCGAGGGCCGCCAGCACGCTCGCGATCGCGATGATGACGGCGATGAGGTTAATCATGTGTCCAGTCTGCCCGGTTTCCCTGCCGCGCGAATCGGGGATGCCCCGGATACCGGGTCAGCGGCCCAGCCTGCCGCGCCCGAGGTTCAGCAGCAGCATCGCCAGCTGACGGCCCTCCGGACCCAGTTCGCGGTAGCGCGCCAGCACGTCCATCTCGCGGTTGTAGACGATTTTCGTGCCGCCCGCGGCCATCCGGGCCGCGCCGATGGTCTTCGACACCTCGACCCGGCGCTTCACGAGCCGGAGGATTTCGGAGTCGAGCCAGTCGATCTCCTCGCGAAGCGACGAGATGTCCTCGCCCGCCGGGGTGTGCTCGGCGGGCTGTCCGTCGGCGTTCTGCGTCTGCGCGTTCATCGGGACCTCTCTGAAGTCCGGACTCCCTGTCCCAGGGACGGCGAAAGCCCCGGGTCCAGTGGACTCCGGGGCTGCGGGTGATGGCGGGTGGGGCACTACGCGATCACGGGAGCCGGAGTCCGGGTCCCGTAAAAAAATCGCTCGCTGCTGTGCCGCACGGATTCAGTATGGCACAGGCGCGCCCGGCCGCCCGCGGAACGCCCGCACCCGCGCGTGCAGCACCAGGCTGATGAACAGCCAGAACAACGGCATCGCCGGCCAGAAGAAGAACGCGCCGCCGATCGCCCAGCGAACGATCAGCAAGGTCGCGAGCACGGCGACGATGCCGAGGTGGACGCGCAGCGCCGGATGTTCGCGCAGCGCGGCCCGGGTCAGCGGCCAGCCGCCGCCGCGCGGCCGGGCAGGCGCCGTCCGGGGGAGATCGGCGGTGAGTTCGCCGAGTTCGTCGGTGTAGCGGGTGGCGTAGACCGTGCGCAGCCGCTCTTCCACCTCTTCGAGAGTGAGCCGTCCGTCGGAACCGGCGGCCTGGATGGTCTCGGCGACGCGCTCGCGATCGCCGTCGGAAGCCCTCAGCCGGGCGGGAATCTTGTCGTCCATGCCATTCGATGCTCCGCGCCGCGGCGGCGTCGCGCGTCGGACGCGAGGCGACACTGCGGCGTACGTCCGGAAGCGCAGGCCGACCCCGTGGCTGTTCCGGGACTGTCGTACCCCCGGGGTAGCGTTGACAGACGATGGACACCCTCTTCGATCTCCCCGCAGACCCGCCCGCCCGCGCTGCCCGGCCGGGAACCGCAGACCTGCTCGAGGACCTCAACCCCGCCCAGCGCGAGGCGGTGACGCACGCCGGAGGTCCGCTGCTGGTCGTCGCGGGAGCCGGATCGGGCAAGACGCGCGTGCTCACGCGCCGGATCGCCTACCTGCTCGGCCAGCGCGGCGTGCATCCGGGCGAGATCATGGCGATCACGTTCACCAACAAGGCCGCCGCCGAGATGCGCGAACGCGTCGCGGCGCTCGTCGGCAAACGCGCGAACGCGATGTGGGTGTCCACGTTCCACTCGATGTGCGTGCGGATCCTGCGCCGCGAGGCGAAAACGCTCGGCATGTCGTCGAGTTTCTCCATCTACGACTCGGACGACACGAAGCGGCTCATCACGCTCGTGGCGCGCGATCTCGACATCGACCCGAAGAAGTACGCCGCCCGCACGCTCGCGGTGCACATCTCGAACCTGAAGAACGAACTGGTCGATCCGGACGACGCGGCCTCGAAGGCGGCGAACGACCTGGAGCGGCGGGTCGCCGAGGTCTACACCGAGTACCAGCGCAGGCTGGCGAGCGCGAACGCGTTCGACTTCGACGACCTGATCATGCGGACAGTGTCGTTGCTGCAAGCGTTCCCGGACGTCGCGGAGTACTACCGGCGGCGCTTCCGGCACGTCCTGGTCGACGAGTACCAGGACACCAACCACGCGCAGTACACCCTGGTGCGCGCGCTCGCCGGAACCGAAGCCACGGACACCGGGATCGAGCCCGCCGAACTGTGCGTGGTGGGTGACGCGGACCAGTCCATCTACGCCTTCCGCGGCGCGACCATCCGCAACATCGAGGAATTCGAACGCGACTTCCCGAACGCGCACACGATTCTGCTGGAGCAGAACTACCGTTCCACGCAAACGATCCTGTCCGCGGCCAACGCGGTGATCGCCCGCAACCCCAACCGGCGCGCCAAGCGGCTGTGGACCGATTCGGGCGACGGCGAGAAGATCGTCGGCTACGTGTCGGACAACGACCACGACGAGGCCGCGTTCGTCGCGGGGGAGATCGACTCGCTGGCGGAGAAGGGCGAGGCGGACTACTCGGACGTCGCGGTGTTCTACCGCACCAACAACCAGTCGCGAGTGTTCGAGGAAATCTTCATCCGGCTGGGCCTGCCGTACAAGGTCGTCGGCGGCGTGCGGTTCTACGAACGGCGCGAAGTGCGGGACATGATCGCGTACCTGCGCGTCCTCGCGAATCCCGATGACACGGTCAGCCTGCGCCGGATTCTCAACGTCCCGAAGCGCGGCATCGGCGACCGAGCCGAAGCAGTCGTAGCGACGCACGCGGAACGGGAGCGAATCTCGTTCTGGGCCGCACTGCGCGACGCGGTCGACGACAAGGTGGCGCTGCTGAACCCGCGCTCGGCCAAGGCGATCACCGGCTTCGTGACGCTGCTGGACGAACTGCAGGAGATGGCGTCGTCCGGCACCGAGGTCCACGACCTGCTCGAAGCGGTCCTGGAGCGCACCGGCTACCGCGCGGAGCTCGAGGAATCGGACGACCCGCAGGACGCGTCGCGCGTCGAAAACCTCACCGAACTGGTGACGGTGGCACGCGAATTCGCCGAGTTCACCGCCGAGGTCACCAACGACGAAAACGCAGAACTGGTCCTGGACGACGGCGTCCCCGCCCCAGGTTCTCTGCCTGCCTTCCTGGAACGAGTCTCGCTCGTCGCAGACGCCGACTCGATCCCGTCCCCAGACGGCGGCGAAGAAGGCGACGGCGGCGCGGGCGTGGTCACCCTGATGACCGTGCACACCGCCAAGGGCCTGGAATACCCAGTCGTCTTCTGCACCGGCTGGGAAGACGGAGTCTTCCCGCACATGCGCGCCCTGGGCGACCCGGCTGAACTGGCCGAAGAACGCCGCCTGGCCTACGTGGCGATCACCCGTGCGCGGCAACGACTTTACGTATCCCGCGCCCTCACCCGGTCGGCGTGGGGACAGCCGCAGATGAACCCCGCGTCCCGCTTCCTGGACGAGCTGCCACCGGACCTGGTCGACTGGCGCCGCCTGGAACCGTCCTCCCCAGGCTTCGGCAACTTCGGCTCCTCGTCCGGTTCCTCGTCAGGCCCCCGAGCCGCGACGACGTGGGGCCGCCGGTCCTCCTCGTCGTCGACGTCCTCGAGCTCGCCGTTCGGCAAGGCGTGGAAGGACACGGTGGCGCTGAAGCTGGACGTCGGAGACCGCGTAAGCCACGACAAGTACGGCCTGGGCACGGTTATTTCTTGCGACGGCATCGGCCCCCGCGCGACGGCGACGATCGACTTCGGAGCTTCCGGGAAGGTCCGGCTGATGTTGATCGGCAGTGTGCCGATGGTCAAACTCTGAGGTCTGCTGAGCTTTCGGCTACGACACTTTCGGCTGCTGCAGTTTCGACTCGCCAGCGGCTGTGGCTACGGCTGCGGTGACCGTTACGGCTGACGCGGCTTCGGTGGTTTGATCCGCCGTGCCGTGCCGTGCCGTGCCGTGCCGTGCCGTGCCGTGCCGTGCCGTGCCGTGCCGTGCCGTGCCGTGCCGTGCCGTGCCGTGCCGTGCCGTGCCGTGCCGTGCCGTGCCGTGCCGTGCCGTGCCGTGCCGTGCCGTGCCGTGCCGTGCCGTGCCGTGCCGTGCCGTGCCGTGCCGTGCCGTGCCGTGCCGTGCCGTGCCGTGCCGTGCCGTGCCGTGCCGTGCCGTGCCGTGCCGTGCCGTGCCGTGCCGTGCCGTGCCGTGCCGTGCCGTGCCGTGCCGTGCCGTGCCGTGCCGTGCCGTGCCGTGCCGTGCCGTGCCGTGCCGTGCCGTGCCGTGCCGTGCCGTGCCGTGCCGTGCCGTGCCGTGCCGTGCCGTGCCGTGCCGTGCCGTGCCGTGCCGTGCCGTGCCGTGCCGTGCCGTGCCGTGCCGTGCCGTGCCGTGCCGTGCCGTGCCGTGCCGTGCCGTGCCGTGCCGTGCCGTGCCGTGCCGTGCCGTGCCGTGCCGTGCCGTGCCGTGCCGTGCCGTGCCGTGCCGTGCCGTGCCGTGCCGTGCCGTGCCGTGCCGTGCCGTGCCGTGCCGTGCCGTGCCGTGCCGTGCCGTGCCGTGCCGTGCCGTGCCGTGCCGTGCCGTGCCGTGCCGTGCCGTGCCGTGCCGTGCCGTGCCGTGCCGTGCCGTGCCGTGCCGTGCCGAGGGGAGCCGCGGCCCGGGGCGCGATTCTCCGCAGTCCCGCGCGCCACAGTGGGATTGCCCAAGCTGACTCGCCACAGTGAGCACCGGCCGCCGCCAACACCGCAGCGCTGCTCTGGGCTCCACGCTGCCTTTCGCGCAACGTCACCCCTCAGCTCCCATTGCCTCTCCAGGCGTCAGCCCCGCACGTCTGGCGCGTGATGCTTCCAGCCGTGGCAAGCCACCCCTGTCGATACCGCAAGCCTTCCTCCCCGCGAAGCCTTCCTCGTCCTCCAGCGCAGGCCCGCTCGCCCTAGTTTTCCCGCTGGCTGTGCCAAAACTCGGCGTTGCCCGGGGCCCTGCGCGGCTTCCGCCTGTTCCCAGCCTCCTGCCGCAGCCCACTTGCCCGGTGTCGGACGCCTGCCCGCCCCGTCCGGGACATCTTTCGCCGGACCGAGTGAACTCCCCAGCGAACCCACCGATCTTGTCGGTCCCCTCCGACATACTGAGTTCATCGAACACAAGTTCGATGAAATGCGGTAGGCTACGGAAGGGACGCAGGGGATGGACGCGGTGCTGTTTGGGGTATTTGCCGCTGGGGTACAGGAGTACTTGAGGAGAGTCGCGGGGACGGTTGCTGTGGGGACGGCAGCTTGGCCAGCTCGGGACGTGCCAGGGGATGTGGCACGGCTGGCCGCAGCATGGCGCGCGCTGCTGAGACAGCACGCATTAGGACCAGACGGCAGATGTGTCGTCTGCGGAGGAACATCGCGCGCTGACGAGGGACTGGCGCGATGGATGCCCTGGCGAAGACGCGCTGACCTGTGCACAGTGTGGCAGGTAGCAGTCGCCTACTTCGTCCGTCGCCTGCCGGGCAGCGATCCGTGACGCCATCGCCTGACAGCTGAAACCTCGCTCAGGCCGGGCAGAGATCGTTGGAACTCATCGCCGATTGTTCGGGCCGACGGCCATGCGCTGCGACTAACCGACGAAATCCCAGTTCGCGGACGAGCCTGTCGATACCAGGCCTCGCGATGACACGCGCCGCCAGAGTTCCTCACGCACAAAGGCGTTTCCATTACGAGCAGCCAAGAAAGGATCCGTACGAACCAAACTCAGTCGATGTTGCCCGCGCGGCGGCGGGCACCACTGCGCCGATCGCCCGGCGAACAGGAAATGCGGTCTGGCTCAGACGTTCACGCCGCGGGCGGCAAGCCACGGGCGCGGGTCGATCTTCTTGGTGCCGTCCTGCCACACCTCGAAGTGCAGGTGCGGGCCGGTGCTCTCGCCGCGGTTGCCGATCTCGGCGATCTGCTGGCCGCACTTGACCTTCTGGCCCTCGCGGACGGAGAAGCTGTTCATGTGGCCGTAGACCTGGATGGTGCCGTCGTCGAGCTGGATGCGGACCCAGAGGCCGAAGCCGCTGGCGGGGCCTGCCTGGATGACGGTGCCGTCGGAGGCGGCGTAGATCGGGGTGCCGATCGAGTTGGCGATGTCGATGCCGAGGTGGCTCGTGCCCCAGCGGGCGCCGAAGCCGGAGGTGAACGTGCCGTGAGCGGGCATGCAGGTCTTCGGGCGGGCGGCCTCTTCGGCGGCCTGACGCGCGGCTTCGGTTTCCGCCTGGACGCGGGCCTTGGTGACCTTGGCGCTGTCGGCCATCTTCGCGGCTTCGGCGGAGGCGTCGACGGCGTGCCCGGCCGGCAGCAGTTCGGGAGCTCCCCCGGAGCCCGCGCTGCCGAGGGTGAACGAGGCGCTCGCGTTCTGTGCGTTGGCGAGCGGGGTGACCGCGGCGTCGGAATCTCCGCCGCTGGTGGACTTGAGGGTCTGCCCGGCGGCGGCTGCGGCGAACGCGCCAGCCGCGACGGCGGCGACCACGACCCGTCCGCGAAGCGCGGAGGAGGGCGGGGCGATGCGGTGCTGCCCCCGGACGCGGATGACTGCACCGTCCAGTGCGTCTTTCAGCGCCGGGGAAGGGGCTTGGCCGCCGGGGGAGCGGTGTGAAGCCAAGACAGGGCCTTCCATCGTCGGGGAGCCGGGCGGAAACGGACTCGGGCGGGGGATCCCGTGAACGAACCTCGGGGGTGATTCGCTCAGCGTCCTGCTTCGTGACCTGACTGTAATGGGGACCGCAGGACAGTAACGAAGCGGCGCCTCAATGAGCAAGACGCGACCGGGCTTTCGGCCGAACGAGTGGCGTGCATCGCGCGTCTAGCTGTGGAAACTACCCAAAGTTAATCGGAAACTACTTCGCCGTTTGTGGCTTGAGTCACATACCTTCGGATGGCCCAACGCCCATGAAGGCCCTCCCGGCGGTCTCGCGGACGAAATAACCGGCCACCCCGGTGCGTTGAAGCAGGTTCACGGCGAATCTTGTGATGCCGGTCACTCACGGCAAGCCCCGCGGGTTCTGAGCGGTGCGGCCGGTTACCTGCCCTCCCCGGCAGGCCCCGGCCGTCCCTGTCCCCGATCTCGGCCGACCGTCCCCACGATCTGCCGAACCTGTCGCCGTCCCCTCCGCGACCCGGCCTGATTGCCTGTCCCGGCAGGCACTGGCCGTCTCCGTTCCTGGCAGGTCCTCCCCGGCCTGCCAGGAACGGAGTTCGCGGCTCCCCTCCGCGACGCGGCCGTTCACCTGCCCTCCCCGGCAGGCCTCGGCCCCTCCATCTCGGTCCCGGCTGGCCGTCCCCACGACCTTCCGGCACCCGCCGCGGCTCCCCTCCGCGACCGGGTCGGGCACCTGCCACGAACAGGCATCCGACCTCGTCCATCGCCCCCGCGATGTGTCCCCGTGCTTCGCCCCGTGCCGGAGTGACGCCCCGAACGCCACTCCCTTACGCGACTTCCCCGAAGTTTTTTCCCGACGCTCCCTCCGGCACTCCAGTCCCTCTTGCCGTCGAGACCTCCGGCCCGCGCCCCTCTTACGCGGATCGGCGGAATTTTTTCTTCGCACCCGTCAGACGCGCGGGAACGGCCAAAGGTTCATCCGGCGGCGAATTCACCTGGAAGTGCGTTCCGGCCTGGTCGAGGCGGCCCTGCTGTCCCCGCGCCGGGGCCGGTCCTTGCTAGCGTCGCGAGCGATGACTCCGCCGACCCCAGAGCCTTCCGACGGCGATTCCGCCCCGGACACCCCGGGCCGTCCCGCCGGACCCCGGCGTCCCAGCCTCGCCGAGCGCAAGGCCGCCGCCCGAGCCCGAGCCCGCCGCGACGCCGACCGCGCGAAATCGGATCCCGCCGACAGCCCCGCCGACTCGCCCCGTCGCCGCGGGACGGACCCTGCCGGATATTCGGCGGACTCACCCGGCGGCACCGAGTCGACGTCGGCAAGTCCCGCGGACTCGCCTCGCCGCGGCGGAGCGACGCCCGAGGAAGGCCCATCCGACCGTGACGAGTCGCAGTCGGTGGCAGGCTCTGGCCAGTCGCGCCGTGCTGGGGAGACTGCCGCGGAAAGCTCAGCCGACCCGGTCACTCCCGACCAGCCCGCTGCGGGAAGCCCGGCTAACCGGGAACCTGCCGCCGGGCAACGGCGTGACGAGGCAGGTCTGGCTAGCCGGAAGCCTGCCGCCATCCCTGACGAGCAGAGGTCTGCGCCTCGGACTATCCCCAGCCATCAGGACGCAAGCAGGGGCGACGCAAGCCGCGGAGACACAAGCCGTAAAGGCGAGACCCTCCTAGACCTAACCGACCAACCCCCCTCCCCAAGGCTCCAAGCCGCCACCGCCCTCCTCGCCGTCGGCTCCCTGGCCCTAGCCGCAGGCGCCATCGCCCCGGTCTCACCGGACGCAGGACCCGGCTACCTCTCCTGGCCGCTTCTCGTGATCCTCGCCGTCGTCCCAGCCGGAATCGCGGTCGCCGCAGCCCGAAGCGGCCGCTACGGACTGGCGGCCGGTCTCGTCACCGGCCTCGCCGCTCTCGCGCCGGGCAGGCTGATCCTCGATCTCCAATTCCTCGTCAACGGCTCCAAAACCATCCGCCCCGAGCTGTACCTCCCGGACCGCCTGCTCGACCGCAGTGGTGTCGGCATCGGGTTCTGGCTGCTGATCGTCGGCCATCTGCTGACGCTCGCCGCCGGGATAGTGGCCGCGCGCGTCGTGCTGGAGCGCAACGAGATCGCCGGCGGCGACGACAAACGTCGTTGGCGGCTGATCATTCCGCTGCTCGCCGTCGTGGCAGCAGTCGGATTGCTGATGACCCCCGTCCTCTCGGACGATCCGTTTCTCCTTGCGCGGTCAGCATTCGAGGGCCCGGGACTGGCGCTCGCCGGGTACCTTCTCCTCGCCGGTGCGCTGCCGGTCGCCGCGGTGCTCGGGGTTTTCGCTGGCTCCGACGGTGTCGCTCGCGGGACGCTCGGCGGGATTGTCGCGGCGGTGCTCGCCGTCGCGGTGCCGACGTTGGTCGCTGGGTTCGCCGTGCCCGGGCTGGAGGTCTCGACGGGCGCGTATCTCGCCGTCGTGCCGATGGTGCTGGTCCTCGTCCTCACTCCACTTGCGACACCGCAGCAGACGCAAACCGAGCGCACCGACCTGGCCGGCGAGGCGCGTGTCCCAGGGCTCACCATCTGGCGCGCGCTCACCGGGTTCCTCGCGTTGCTGACCGGGGTCGCAGCGGCGATCGGTGCGTACGCTCCGCAGCTCGGCAACAGCACGGACAGCCCGGCTCGGCTGCAGTTGCTGGTCGCGGCAATTCTTGTCGTGCTGCCAACACCTTTGCTCTTCTCCCGCCGCACCGCGCCGATCGCGCGCGGAATTCTCGCGGTGTTGTGGGCCGGCGTCGTTCTCGCGGGAACAGCGGTTCTCAGCACGGCCATCACCGCCTCCGAAGCGACTGGGCTCGGCGGGCTCGGCGGCGCGATCAGTTATCACCTCGGCGCGGGTGCCGTTTTCACCGCGATCGCGCTCGGACTCGCCGGGCTTACCGGATTGGCCGCGGTGATCACCGGCGTCGTGGAACGCGATGACACCGGTACCGAAGGGGCGCGATCCGCCGCGCTCATTCCGGCCGGAATCACCGCGGTGCTGGCGATCGCGGCGTTCGGCACGCCGGTGTTCACCGCGCAGGATTACGCGCCGCCCGGTCTCTGGTCCGATTTCGACACTCCGTCGTGGGGATTGCTCGCCGCGCTGCTCGTCGTTCTCGGGACGCTCGGGTTGAGCGTTCGTTCCCGGCCGGGTGCCGCGGCGGCGGGACTGGTTGGAGCGGCACTGCTCCTTGCCTTGCGCGTCGCCGAGATTCCGCTGGTCAGCATCCTGTTCTACGCCGCGAAGCCGGGTGCGGGTTTCTGGCTCGGGCTCGCCGCGACAGCGTCGGCAGTGATCACCGCTGTCATCGCGGCCGCCGGTGCGAAGAAGTGAGTCCGCGGCGCGTCGTCCTCGTCGAGCTGGCCGAAGAAACCGCGGCGATTCCGTTGGCGCGATTGCTGCGCGACGCCGGTCTCGAAGTCGTCCACGTAGGACACCTCGACACGGCGGAAAAGATCGTGCGCACCACCGAACAGGAGGATCCAGACATTCTGGGCCTCCTCGGCGGTCCCGCGCCCAAAGGTCTCGCGGAAGCGCTCTCCAGCACCACAGTGATCGAGTTGGGCTCCGAAAGCGCCGAAAAGGCCGCTGAAATGCTTGTCGGTGGGCGGTCTCACACCCTCGGCACACCCTCTGACCGCGCACGGTGACCGACTTCACCAGGTGCGGCGTCCCCTGCGTCTGCGCTGGTCGCTAACCTCGACTGGTCCGACAGCGCGGTCCGGAAAACGGACCACCACAGTGGCGTGTCGTCAGGAGACTGGAGTAGTGGACCTCTACGAGTACCAGGCGAGGGATCTCTTCGCCGCCCACGGAGTACCGGTTCTGCCGGGCGCCGTGGCAAGCACCCCGGAAGAAGCCAAGGCCGCCGCGGAGCAGATCGGCACCCAGGTCGTCGTCAAGGCGCAGGTGAAGGTCGGCGGCCGGGGCAAGGCGGGCGGCGTCAAGCTGGCCCAGACGCCCGACGAGGCGAAGGAGAAGGCGGAAGCCATCCTCGGCCTCGACATCAAGGGCCACATCACGCACCGCGTGCTGGTGGCGGAAGCCTCGGACATCGCGTCCGAGTACTACTTCTCCTTCCTGCTCGACCGCGCCAACCGCACCTTCCTCGCGATGGCGTCGTCCGAAGGCGGCATGGAGATCGAGCAGCTCGCGGTCGAGCGCCCGGACGCGCTCGCCAAGATCCCGGTCGACGCGATCAAGGGCGTCGACAAGGCCACCGCGCTCGAGATCCTCAAGGCGGGCAACTTCCCGGCCGAGATCATCGACGAGGCCGCCGACGTCGTGGTGAAGCTGTGGGAGACCTTCGTCTCCGAGGACGCCACCCTGGTCGAGGTCAACCCGCTGGTCCGCGACCCGCAGGACAAGATCATCGCCCTCGACGGCAAGGTCACCCTCGACGAGAACGCCTCCTTCCGCCACCCGGCGCACGAGGAGCTCGTCGACAAGCAGGCCGAGAACCCGCTCGAGGCGAAGGCCAAGGCCAAGAACCTCAACTACGTCAAGCTCGACGGCGAGGTCGGCATCATCGGCAACGGCGCGGGCCTCGTGATGTCCACTTTGGACGTCGTGGCGTACGCGGGCGAGAAGCACGGCGGCGTGAAGCCCGCCAACTTCCTCGACATCGGCGGCGGCGCGTCGGCCGAGGTCATGGCGGCCGGGCTGGACGTCATCCTCAACGACACCGACGTGAAGAGCGTGTTCGTGAACGTCTTCGGCGGCATCACCGCCTGCGACGCGGTCGCGAACGGCATCGTCGAGGCGCTGAAGATCCTGGGCGACGAGGCCACCAAGCCGCTGGTCGTCCGCCTGGACGGCAACAACGTCGTCGAGGGTCGCCAGATCCTGGCCGACGCGAACCACCCGCTGGTCACCGTGGTGGACACAATGGACAACGCGGCCGACAAGGCTGCCGAGCTCGCCGCGGCAGGTGCGTGAGATGTCGATCTTCCTCAACGAGAACAGCAAGGTCATCGTCCAGGGGCTCACCGGCTCCGAGGGCATGAAGCACGCGACCAAGATGCTGAAGTCCGGCACCAACATCGTGGGCGGCGTCAACGCCCGCAAGGCCGGCCAGACGGTCACCGTCGAGGGCAAGGACCTCACCGTGTTCGGCACGGTCGAGGAGGCCATCAAGGAGACCGGCGCCGACGTGTCGGTCATCTTCGTGCCGCCGAAGTTCGCCAAGGACGCGGTCATCGAGGCGATCGACGCCGAGATCCCGCTGGCCGTCGTCATCACCGAGGGCATCCCGGTGCACGACTCGGCCTACTTCTGGGCGCACGCGGTCGCGACCGGCAACAAGACCCGGATCATCGGGCCGAACTGCCCCGGCGTGATCAGCCCCGGCAAGTCGAACGCGGGCATCATCCCGGCCGACATCACCGGCCCGGGCTCGATCGGTCTCGTGTCGAAGTCGGGCACGCTGACCTACCAGATGATGTACGAGCTGCGCGACATCGGCTTCTCCACCGCTGTCGGCATCGGCGGCGACCCGGTCATCGGCACCACCCACATCGACGCCCTCGAGGCGTTCGAGAAGGACGCCGACACCAAGGTCATCGTGATGATCGGCGAGATCGGCGGCGACGCCGAGGAGCGGGCCGCGGCCTACATCAAGGAGAACGTGACCAAGCCGGTCGTCGGCTACGTCGCGGGCTTCACCGCCCCTGAGGGCAAGACGATGGGACACGCGGGCGCGATCGTCTCCGGTTCGTCCGGCACCGCCGCGGCGAAGAAGGAGGCCCTCGAGGCCGCCGGCGTCAAGGTCGGCAAGACCCCGAGCGAGACCGCGGTTCTCGCCCGGGAGCTGTACAACAGCCTCGGCTGACCAGCAGCGACTCCACTGGCGGAGGCCGGGCACCGACACGGTGCCCGGCCTCCGTCGTTTCCGCCCGCAACCGATCCGGTGTCCGGTGCGTCCAACGACGCGGACGCCCAGCGCGGATGCGCTAGCGTGCAGTCACTCGTGAGCGGGGGACGCCGCCGGTGCACCCCGGGTGCCTCAAGATCCCGAACCGCCGGTCGATGAGACAGGAGAGCTTCCGATGACCTTCCCCAGTGGCGGGCCCGGCTACCCTCAGCAGGGCCAGCCGTCCCAGGGACCGCCCCCGTCGGGCGGGTTCCCGCAGCAGCCCCAGCCGCAGCAGGGTCCGCCTGCCGCGGGTGCCGGTGCGCCGCCGAACCTTCCGCTGCTGCTGTCCCTCGGCGTGGCCGGGCTCGGCCTGGTGCAGTACTTCCTCGGCTTCGCTTCCGAGGCGGGCACGGCCGGGCAGCCCATTCTGTTCCTGCTCGTCGGCGGTTTGCTGTCGGCGCTGAGCCTGCTGCCCAAGGGGCCGAAGACGCTGCCTTTCGCCGCGCTGTTCAGCGTGGTCGGCGGGCTGGGCGCGCTCGACGCCGTCATCTCCGGGCGGTCGTCCGCCATCGTGATCGTGGTGCTGATCCTCGGTCTGCTGCAGGCGGCCGCGTCGGTCGCGGTGCTGCTGTTCGAGTACAACGTGCTCAAGCCGCCGACGCCGCAGCCGTCCGCTCCGGCGTACCAGCAGCCCTACGGCCAGCAGGGCCAGTACCAGCCGACGCAGTACCAGCCGGCTCCCGGCCAGCAGGGCCAGCAGCCGCCCGCTCCGGGACAGCAGCCGCCCGCCACTCCGCCGCCGGGCGGACAGGCCACGACGTACGCGCCGCAGCAGGGCCAGTTCTTCCAGCCGCCCGCGGACCAGAACAAACCGGGCACGCCGCCCGGAGGTTTCGGACAGCAAGGCTGAAACCCCTTCGCATCACCCACCCGCTGTGACTCTCCGTGTCACAGCGGGTGTTTTTCTTGGCCCGGTGCCACGACCGGGTGGGCGTTGGATTCGCCACGTCCGCCGGGCGGCGTGCCTCACCCGGACGGCCGAGTGCGGATGTCATGGTCGAGGACATGCAGGTGCTCACCAGTCCCGGACGCCCCGCGGGCGACGAGCCGGTGGGCGACTCCCTTGACCAGGATGTTCCCCGGTTCCGGGTGTTGCTCGCCGCGGCGCTCGGCCCGCTCGTCACCGGCTACGCGGTGGTCGCCACGCTGCTCGCGCTCGTCACCCTGACCGCCCAGCACGCGGTCTTCTCCGCGGGCGGCGTGCTGCTGTCGGCGGGACCTGGCTGGCTGGCCGCCTACCAGGTCGAACTCGGGATCGGCGGCCATCCGCTCGGGATGCTGCCGCTGCTGCCGACGATCGGGGTGGTACTGCTGGTCGCGCGCGCGGCGGCCAAGGCCGTGCGACGGCTTCGCTGCGCCAGGCTGCGGCACGCGGTCCCGTTGATCGCCACGATTTCCGGCGCGCATCTGCTGTTCGGAGTGCTGATTTCGCTGCTGTCGATCGGCGAACCAGTGCGGGCGAATTTCTGGCTCGCCGCGGTGGTGCCTGCCGTGATCTCCGGACTCGCGGCCACCGGCGGGGTGCTTCGCCGGTTCGGGATGCCGCGGGTGCTCGCCGACCGGCTCGATCCGCTGGCTCTTCGCGGCCTGCGCGCGGGCCTGCTCGGACTGTTCGCGCTGCTGGCCGCTGGCGCGCTGACGCTGACCGCCGCCACGGCGCTGTCCGCGCGCACGGTGTCCAGCCTGTTCGAGCCGTCGTTCGGGAGCAGCTTCGGCCTGTTCCTGCTTTCCCTGCTGTATCTGCCGAACGCCGTGGTCGCCGCGATGTCGTTCGTGAGCGGACCCGGATTCAGCATCGGCAGTCTTGACGTGCACCTCATCGGCTACCGCGGCGGTTCCGTCCCCGGGGTTCCGCTGCTCGGCGGCATTCCCGAGCACGCCGCGTCGTGGTGGCCGGTGCTGCTGGTGCTGCCGCTTGCGGTCGGCGTGCTGGTGGGCTGGTCGGTCCGCGCGGTGGACGAGGACCCGGCGGCGCGGCTGCGGGTCGTGGTCGTCGCGGGCGCGGTCGTCGGATTCGGCTGCGTGCTGCTGGGCACGCTCGCCGGCGGACGGCTCGGCGACGGTCCGTTCGACCCGGTCAGCGTGCCGGTCGGGGTGGCGTCGATCGTCGCGTTCTGCTGGATCGTCATTCCGGCCGGGTTCGTGGCCTTCTTCGCGGGGGCGCACGCTCCGATGCAGCCGGTGGGCTCGCTCGAGGTGGAGGACGAGGCTGAGCCTGAACCTGAAGCCGAGTCCGAGTCGGCTGAGTCCGAGGATGCTGAGGAGTCCGAGCCCGAGTCCGACGAGGACGTCGAGGATACGGACGAGGCCGAGGAATCCGAAGACGCTGAAGACTCCGAAGATCCCGAAGAGCCTGCCGAAGAATCCGACGAGGCCTCGGCTGAGGGCGACGAGGACTTCGACGCCGAGGCCGACGCGGAACTGGGCCTCGACCTGCCGGAGGACGAGCCCGAAACCCCCGCCGAAGAGCCGGACGCTGTGACCGAGTCCACCGAGGACTCCGGCGACGCGAAGCCCGCCGAGGACGACCGTTAGGGTTGGGGCGACCTGGTGAAGCGCCGTGCGCCCGAGGCGTACCGCCGTGCAAGGAGCCCGTTCTGGCCAGCCGCTTGGAACTGCCCACTCCGGTGAAGATCGTCGTGCTCGCGTCCGGTTCCGGCACGCTGCTGCAGGCTGTGCTCGACGCGGCCGGGCAGCCCGGGTTCCCGGCCGCCGTCGTCGCGGTCGGCGCGGATCGCACCGGCATCGAGGCGCTCGCGCGGGCGGAACGGGCGGACGTGCCGTCGTTCACCGTGCGCGTCGCCGACCATCCGGACCGGGCCGCCTGGGACCGTGCGCTCGCCGAGGCCGTCGCGGCTTATCAGCCCGACCTCGTGGTGTCCGCGGGTTTCATGAAGATCCTCGGGCCGGAGTTCCTGTCGCGGTTCGCGGGCCGCGTGATCAACACCCACCCCGCGCTGCTGCCGTCGTTCCCCGGGATGCACGCGGTCGCCGACGCGCTGGCCGCGGGCGTGCGCGTCACCGGATCGACGGTGCATTTCGTCGACGCCGGGGTGGACACTGGCCCGGTCATCGCCCAGGAGGCGGTGCCGGTGGAGACCGACGACACCGAAGACGTCCTGCACGAGCGGATCAAAGCCGTGGAACGCAGGCTGCTGGTTGAAACGATCGAGCGACTCGGCCGTGGTGGGTGCACCGTGGACGGACGAAAGGTGAGGTTTTCGTGAGCACAGCACAGGGACGGCGCCCGGTCCGGCGCGCGCTGATCGGCGTCTCGGACAAGGCCGGCCTGCTCGAGCTCGCGACCGGCCTGCACGCGGCCGGCGTGGAGATCGTGTCGACCGGCGGCACGGCGAAGGTCATCGCGAACGCCGGGGTTCCGGTCACGCCGGTCGAGCAGGTCACCGGGTTCCCCGAGTCGTTCGACGGCCGGGTCAAGACGCTGCACCCGCGCGTGCACGCCGGTCTGCTCGCCGACCAGAGCAATGACGACCACGTCGCGCAGCTCAAGCAGCTCGACATCGCGGCGTTCGACCTGCTCGTGGTGAACCTGTACCCGTTCCAGGCGACTGTCGCGTCCGGCGCGAGCTTCGAGGACTGCGTCGAGAACATCGACATCGGCGGCCCCGCGATGGTGCGCGCGGCCGCGAAGAACCACGGCAGCGTCGCTGTCGTCGTGGACCCGGCGCGGTACGCGTGGGTGCTTGAGCAGGTCTCCGCGGGCGGCTTCGAGCTCTCGGACCGCAAGCGGCTCGCTGCGCAGGCGTACGCGCACACGGCTGCGTACGACACGGCTGTCGCTTCGTGGTTCGCCAACGCGTACGCGCCTTCGGACGACAGCGGCTTCCCGGACTTCCTCGGCGCGACGTGGGACCGTGCGGACGTACTGCGCTACGGCGAGAACCCGCACCAGAAGGCGGCGCTGTACCGCGGTGCGCAGCCGGGCCTCGCGCACGCGGAGCAGCTTCACGGCAAGGCGATGTCGTACAACAACTACGTCGACACTGACGCCGCGCGTCGGGCCGCCTTCGACTTCTCCGAGCCGGCTGTCGCGATCATCAAGCACGCCAACCCGTGCGGGATCGCTGTCGGCGCGGACGTCGCCGAAGCACACCGCAAGGCGCACGCCTGCGACCCCGTGTCCGCGTACGGCGGCGTGATCGCCACGAACCGGCCGGTGAGCGTCGCGGCGGCGGAGCAGATCGCCGAGGTGTTCACCGAGGTCGTGCTCGCCCCCGACTTCGAGCCGGAAGCGCTGGAGATCTTGCAGCGCAAGAAGAACGTGCGGCTGCTGAAGCTGCCCGCGATCGAGAACGCGTCCCCGGTGGAGTTCCGGCCGATCTCCGGCGGCGTCCTCGTGCAGACCGCCGACGCGATCGACGCCCCCGGCGACGACCCGGCGAACTGGACGCTGGCCACCGGCTCGCCCGCCGACGAGCAGACCTTGGCGGACCTGGAGTTCGCGTGGCGTGCGCTGCGCGCGGTGAAGTCCAACGCGATTCTGCTGGCGCACGAACAGGCGACCGTCGGCGTCGGCATGGGCCAGGTCAACCGCGTCGACTCGTCGCGGCTGGCGGTCGCGCGGGCGGGCGACCGGGCGAAGGGCTCGGTCGGTGCCTCGGACGCGTTCTTCCCGTTCCCGGACGGGCTCGAGGTGCTGATCGAGGCGGGCGTGCGAGCCGTCGTGCAGCCCGGCGGGTCCATCCGCGACGCCGAGGTGATCGCCGCCGCCGAGGCCGCCGGGATCACGCTGTACCTCACCGGAACGCGCCACTTCGCGCACTGAGTTTTTCGCTGACCGGCCGGGCCCTTCGGGTCCCGGCCGGTTTTTTCATCCCTCGCGCAAGATCGCGTAGACGACCTCGTCGCGGTAACCGCCGTCGCGCCAGGTGACCTGGCACAGCAGGCCTTCGCGATGGAAGCCGGTCTTTTCGAGCGTGTGCTGCCCGGCGACGTCCTCGCTGTCGACGAAGGCTTCGAGCCGGTGCGCACGGGTGTGCCGGAAGAGCTGGTCGACGAGCAGTTGGTACGCCTTCGCGGCGGTGCCGTGGCCGCGATAGTCGGGCAGCAACGCAACCCCGACCCGGAAGCACCCGCCGGCGGGCCCGCCCCGATCGGCCGCCTCCCAGGTAGCCATCCCGGCGACGACCGAGTCGACAGTCACCGCGACCGCGCTCGACGCCGGGCTGAGGAACCCGTCCTCGGCGAACCGGCGCCGTGCCTGCGGTCCGGTGAACCTCGTCCACTGGAAGGTCCCGGCGCCGTCCGGGTCCGTGGAGAACCGGTCGAGCACCGGAAGGTCAGCTTCGGCGAAACCCCGCAGGGCGATGTGTCCTGTCTTCATCAGGGTTCCCAGTGTAAAGAGCGGTTTTCCTGGTGTCCGGTGATCTTCCGGGTTCTTTCTCCGTGCGCGCTTGACAGGCGGGGGAGGGCGGGTGAGACTAGGTGGTGTCGAACGGGTGTTCGATACTGTTCGGCGCAGTGGTGTGTTGTGGGTGCGATTTGTTGGGTGACCGTGCGGTTTCCGCACGGATGAGGATGCGGAACCGCCTTCCCCGCGGTGTGCCGGCGTCCGTCCCGGGTCAGGTGTGACGACCTGTCCCGGGACGGACCGTCGGCCAATCCCGGCGGAAGGAGAAACCGGTGACGACCGGAGCGGCTTCGGGGGCTGCTTCTTCGGGGTTTGCTTCGGAGATCGCGGAAGGTGCAGAGGTTTTCTCGGCCGCGGGGGCGGCTGGTGAGCCTGGGGGGACTTCCGCGGACGGTGCCTCGGCTGGTTTTTGGGAAGCGGGCGAGGCTTCGACTCTGGCCGGGGTGGCTTCGGGGGCGGGCGGCGCTGTTGCGTTGGCTGCGGGAGTCTCGGCGGCGGGCGGTTCTTCGGCCGTGGCCGGGATGGCTGTGGGAGTCTCGGCGGCGGGTGGTTCTTCGGCCGTCGCCGGGATGGCTTGGGGAGCCTCGGCGGCGAACGGTTCTTCGTCCGCGGTCAGGGTGGCGTCGGGAGCTTCCGGGGCTAGGGGAGTTCCGGAAGCGGCCGGAGCGGCGTTGGGAGCGAGCAGTACTTCGGCTTTGACTGGGGCGGTGTCGGGAGAGGGCACCGCGGTGGCTCTGGCCGAGGCCGCTTCCGCGACGAGCGACTCTTCGGCGGTGCCCGGAAACCTGCGCACTCCAGTTCTTCCTGCTGACCCTGCCACGACCGATCTCCTTGGCACCGCAAGGAAATCACCTCTGCTGAAGCGGGCATCTCAGGAGATCTTCTCCGCCGCGGAACCTTCCGCGCCCACGAGCGTGCCGGAGGCGCGGCCGGCACGCTCGTGGGAAGTACTGGTGCCGTGGTCGGCGCTCGAAGCCTTGGCGAAGGAACGGACACCAGTCGCCGCGATGTCCGCGAGTTCCCCCAGCCTGAAGTTCTCCATGGGGGAGAACGGATCCCGCACCCGGCTGGGTACAGCGTTCGAACCATGGACACCGGCCACCTCCGGTAAAGCAGCGGAAGCCAGGTCGCCCACCGAGCTTCGTTCGCAGGCCCGATCAGCCGAATCCAGCCGCGAGCTTCGCCCCGCCGGTACTGCCTCGCGCGCGTCCAGCGGACCTGATTCACTACGGCCTTCCGATCGGGGTCACTCGTCTGCTGAACGCGATTCGCCGCCTCAACCTGAATCGGAATCGCCAACTCGTCTTCGCTCGCTCACCCCGCCGTCTCAGCTGCGCCCGGAAACTCCTCCCACCCCGCTAACTGAGCCCAGCCAGGAAACTCCTCTCGAACCCTCGAAACTCCGTCCCCCAACCCGGCTCCGCCCCACGGACCCGCCCTCACCGGCAGACCCGGCACACCCGCTGGCCAAACTGACCGCCCTCCCTGGCGTCAGCACTGCCAGCACCGTCGCCGCCGAGCGGGCTTCCCGGGCCGACTGGGGGCAGGCTGCCGGGCGGATGCTTCCGGTGGCTCCAGCACTGGCCGATCTCCTCCCCGGAGCCGGATTGCGCCGCGGGAGCGTCGTCGCGGTTCACCACTCCACCTCGCTGCTGTTCGCGTTGCTCGCGGAGGTGACCGCCGCCGGGGCGTGGGCGGCGGTGGTCGGGGCCCCGTCGCTGGGGATTGTCGCGGCGGCCGAGCACGGCGTCGTCGTCTCGCGGCTCGCGTTGGTTCCGCAGCCGGGAGCCGAATACCCGGCGGTGATGGCCGCTTTGCTCGATGGCGTCGACCTCGTCGTCACCGAACCCCGGTCAGTCCGGCCGGACGTCGCGCGGAGGCTTGCGGCTCGGGCTCGGCACCGCGGGGCCGTGCTGCTTTCGCTGGGGCCCTGGCCTTCCGCCGACGTCGAGCTGCACTGCACCCCAGGAACCTGGACCGGAGTGCTCGAGCACGGTGCCGGACACCTCCGTTCCCGTCCGGTCGAAGTACATGCCCGCGGACGCGGTGCAGCAGCGCGGCCTCGGTCGGCATCGGTGCTTCTTCCTGGCCAGGACGGTCGGGTTTCCCGGGGCGAGAAGCGCGTCGCGGCGCGGGAAGAGGCGGTCGGGTGAACCAAAGCGTCCACAAAGGACAGAAGGATCCGCGCCGCCATCCCGTGCGGATGCTGGTCTTGTGGTGCCCGGACTGGCCCGCGGTCGCTGCCGTCGCCGCGGCGGGGAGTGTGCTTACCCAGCCGGCGGCGGTGTTTCACGCTAACCGGGTCGTGGCGTGCACCGCGGTCGCGCGGGCGCGGAACATCCGGCGCGGCATGCGGCGGCGGGAAGCGGAATCCCAGTGTCCTGACCTGGCGGTGTTCGGCGTAGACGAGGCGCGGGACGCACGGTTTTTCGAGAATGTCGCGTCGGCGGTGGAGGAACTGGTCGTCGGGCTGGAAGTGGTGCGGCCCGGGTTGCTCGCGGTTCCTGTCGCGGGGGCGGCCGGGTATTTCGGCGGCGAACCGCAGCTCGCGGAGAAACTGGTGGACCAGGTGGCCGCGGCGGCGGGAGTCGAATGCCAGGTCGGCGTGGCGGAAGGACTGTTCGCGGCGACGCTGGCCGCACGGCAGGGGGCGCTGGTCGAACCTGGGCGGAGCGCCGAATTTCTCGCCCCGTTGCCGGTGACTGAGCTGGACCAGCCGGATGCCGAGCGCGCGGATCTGGTCGGCCTGCTCGTCCGGCTCGGGTTGCGCACGCTCGGCGCCTTCGCCGAACTCGGCGAGCGGGACGTGGCCGCTCGGTTCGGGCGCACCGGCGTGCTCGCGCATCGACTGGCCCGGGGGCTGTCCGACCGGCCGCCGTTGCGCCGCAGTCCGCCGCCGGAACTGTCGCTTGCCGAATCGTTCGATCCAGTGCTTGCCCGGGTGGACGTCGCCGCGTTCATGGCCAAAAAACTCGGCGCGCGGTTCCACGCCGCGCTCGCCGATCGCGGGCTCGCATGCACTCGATTGGGTATATACGCGACAACTGAGAACGGTGAGCAGCTCGGTCGCGTCTGGCGTTGTGCGGAACCACTTACGCCGCAAGGGGTTGCGGACCGGGTCCGGTGGCAGTTCGAGGGCTGGCTCAAGGCCGCGCCCGGCGAACGGCCCACGGCCGGGGTCGCGCGGTTGCGGCTCGAACCGGAAGAGACCGTCGAAGGGAGGTCATTGCAGCTGGGGCTGTGGCGGGGGAGCGATCCCGGTGCCGGTCCAGGCGAGGACGAGGAATTGGCTGCCGAACGGGCCGGCCGTGCGTTCGTGCGGGTGCAAGGTCTGCTCGGTCCGGAGGGCGTGGTCACGCCGCTGCTCGACGGCGGACGCGATCCGGCGAGCCGGGTCCGGCTCATTCCGTGGGGCGATCCGCGGGAACCTGCCGGACCGCCGGACGCCACGTGGCCTGCCCGGTTGCCGTCCCCGTCCCCGGCGACGGTGCTGGAACAACCGTTGCCAGTCCAGGTCATCGACGCGCAAGGACGGCCAGTCGGTCTCACCTCGCGCAAACGGCTGACCGCGCCGCCGCACGGACTGTGCGTCGCGGGCGGGCCGCCCCGGCCGATCACCGGATGGGCCGGTCCGTGGCCTGCCACGTCGGGCCGTCGGTCGACCGGACCGCAGCAAGCCCGGCTGCAACTGCTGCTCGCGGCAGGGGAAAACGAGGCGCCGGAGGCGGTGCTCGTCCTCTGCTCCGGAACGGAAAATCCAGTGTGGACAGTGGAGGGAAGCTACGACTGAACCGAGCTGCCGCGAAACCCGAAAACCCGGTGGAGACAACGAAAGGAATTCGCCCGTGATGGACCACGACCTGCCGGTGCCCCGCGTCCCGGTCGAACCGCCGTGCCCGCTCGACCCGGTGCCGGTCGCACTGCTGATCCCGGAACCCCGCCGATCACCCGAGAACCGGATGGACTGACGATGGGCTGGAACAACCCGCCGGTCCCGTGGAAGGACCTCGCGCGGGCGCTGTCGGGCGGGATGCCGCCCGGCGACCACGGCGACAGTCCCGCGTGGGGACGCAAACGCGAGGGGTACCGCCGCCCCGCCGACATCCCGCCGCCGCGCAGCGACCTGGAAGCCGGGCCGCGAGTGGCGTACGCCGAACTGCACTGCCACTCCAACTTCAGTTTCCTCGACGGTGCCAGCCATCCCGAGGAACTGGTGGAGGAAGCCGCGCGGCTGCGGCTCGACGCGATCGCGCTCACCGATCACGACGGCATGTACGGCGTGGTCCGGTTCGCCGAAGCGGCCAAAGAGCTAGGCGTCGCAACGGTGTTCGGCACTGAGCTGAGCTTCGGGCTGTCCGCGCCGCAAAACGGTGTCGCCGACCCCGAGGGCGAGCACCTCCTGCTGCTGGCTCGCGGCAGCGACGGCTACCGCAGCCTGTGCCGCGCGATTACCGCCGGACAGTTGCGCGGCCACGAAGGCGAAGACGTGGAGCGGGCCGAAAAAGGCCGCCCGATCTACGACTTGGCCGCCGTGGCAGAGGAGGTCGCGGGGAAATGTGCGGTGCTGACCGGCTGCCGCAAGGGATCCGTGCGTTCGGCGTTGGTGCGCGAAGGCGCGGACGCCGCGTTCGCCGAACTGCGCCGGCTGGTCGACCTCTTCGGCCAAACCCAGGTCTATGTCGAATTGATCGACCACGGCCAGCCGCTCGACAGCACGCACAACGACCTGCTGACCGAGATGGCCGGCGAACTCAAGCTGCCCACTGTCGCGACCACCGCCGCGCATTATGCTCGCCCGGAACGAGGCCGGCTCGCGGACGCCGTCGCCGCCATCCGCGCCCGGCGCAGCATCGACGATCTCGAAGGCTGGCTGCCCGGCGACGCCACCGCGTTCTTGCGCTCTGGCAACGAAATGGCGGAGGTTTTCCAGCGATACCCGGGTGCGGTGCAGCGGTCGGCCTTGCTGGGCATGGAATGCGCCTTCCCGTTGGAGCTGCTCGCGCCGGAGCTGCCGCCGTTCGACGTACCGCCTGGCGAGACCGAGACCACGCACCTGCGAAACATCGTCAAGGAGGGCTTCGAGAAGCGCTACTCGGGCAAGGACCACGCGGACAAGGCCTGGCAGCAGATCGAGCACGAGATGGAGGTGATCGAGAAACTCGAGTTCCCCGGGTACTTCCTGATCGTCTGGGACATCGCGCGATTCTGCCGGGACCACGACATTCTGTGCCAGGGAAGAGGTTCCGCGGCCAACTCGGCGGTCTGCTACGCGCTTGAGATCACCAAGGTCGACCCCATCGAGTACCACCTGCTCTTCGAACGGTTCCTCGCGCCCGACCGAGACGGCTATCCGGACATCGACATCGACATCGAGTCCGACCGGCGCGAGGAGGTGATCCAGTACGTCTACGGCAAACACGGCAGGCTCAACGCCGCACAGGTCGCGAACGTGATCACCTACCGCGCCCGCTCCGCGATCCGCGACGCCGCCAGGGCGCTCGGCTACTCGCCGGGCCAGCAGGACGCGTGGAGCAAGCAAATCGACCGCTGGGGAGCCTTGCGCAGCACGGAAAAAGACCACGACCACGACATCCCGAACGACGTCGTGCAGCTCGCCTTCGCCCTCGAAGACTTCCCGCGGCACCTCGGCATCCACTCCGGCGGCATGGTGATGTGCCGGGAACCGGTGAGCCAGGTGTGCCCGGTCGAATGGGCGCGGATGGAAAACCGCAGCGTTCTGCAGTGGGAGAAGGAGGATTGCGCCGCGGTCGGGCTGGTGAAGTTCGATTTGCTCGGGCTCGGCATGCTCTCCGCGTTGCACTACATGCTCGACCTGGTCAAGGAGTACAAGGGCGAGACGATCGATCTCGCCGAACTGGACCTCACTGACGAGAACATCTACGAAATGCTCTGCCGCGCCGACGCGATCGGCGTGTTCCAGGTGGAAAGCCGGGCTCAGCTGGCCACGTTGCCGCGGTTGCGACCGGAGAAATTCTACGACCTGGCCGTGGAAGTCGCGTTGATCCGGCCGGGCCCGATCCAAGGCGGTTCGGTGCACCCGTACATCCGCCGCAAGCAGGGGCGCGAGAAGTGGGATTACGACCATCCGCTGCTGGAGAACGCGCTGGAGAAAACGCTGGGAGTGCCGCTGTTCCAGGAGCAGATGATGCAGATCGCCCTGGACGTCGCGAAATTCACCCCGGCCGAGGCCGACCAGCTTCGGCACGCGATGGGGTCGAAACGGTCGCAGCGGAAGATGGAACGGCTGCACAAACGGTTCCTTGACGGGGCCATCGCCAACGAGGTGGACGCTGAGCTGGCGGAGAAAATCTTCCAGAAGCTCAAGGCGTTCGCCAACTTCGGCTTCCCGGAAAGCCATGCGCTGAGCTTCGCGCATCTGGTGTTCGCGAGCGCGTACTTCAAGCACTACCACCCGGACGCGTTCTGCGCGGGTCTGCTGCGGGCGCAGCCGATGGGGTTCTACTCGCCGCAGTCGCTGGTGGCGGACGCGCGCCGGCACGGCGTCACCACACTCGGCCCGGACATCAACCTGAGCCTCCCGCACGCGACCCTGGAAGCGTTGCCGGACAAGGGGAAACTCCACGCCGTACGCGGCGGGCTCAGCACCGTTCGGATGATCGGCGAAACGCTGGTCAAGGAGATCGTGGCGGAACGGCAGGCGAACGGCCGGTACGAGAGCATGTCCGACCTCGGCAGGCGTGTCCGACTCACCACGCCGCAGCTGGAAGCATTGGCCACCGCGGGTGCATTCAGCGCGTTCGGTCCGGACCGGCGGCAGGCGTTGTGGTCCGCGGGCGCGGTCGCGCAGGACCGGCCGGAAAAACTGCCCGGCACCGGCGTCGGCGTGGACGCGCCGATGCTGCCCGGAATGGACGGGCTCGACGTCGCCGCCGCCGATGTCTGGGCCACCGGGATCTCGCCGGACAGCTATCCGACGGAGTTCATCCGAGACCGCCTCGACGCGCTCGGAGTCATCACCGCCGACAAGCTGCTGGACCGGTCCGACGGGGAACGAGTGCTCGTCGGGGGAGCGGTCACGCACCGCCAGCGGCCGGCGACCGCCGGTGGAGTCACGTTCCTGAACCTCGAGGACGAGACCGGCATGGTGAACGTGATCTGCACACTCGGGCTGTGGCAACGGTTCCACCGGATCGCGCGGGGCAGTTCGGCGCTGCTGGTGCACGGAGTGCTGGAAAAAGCGGACGGCGTCGCGAGCGTGCGCGCGCAGAAACTGGAGCAGCTGAGGCTGCGGATTCCCACGAGATCGCGGGACTTCCGATGACCGGCGGACAGTTCGTGGACACACGCCTTCCGGCGGCTCGCAGCCACCCCGTCGCAAAGCCGGCACCGGGGCGGATGACATCCTGTCCGGGTGACGGAGACCGGCGAGGACTACACCGAAGCACGACTTTCCGGCCAGTGGTGGGAAAAACGCCAGTTCGTGGATTGCGATTTCACCGAAGCGGACCTGCGCGACCTGCGCACCCGCGGCTGCACCTTCGACAACTGCGACTTCACCAAGGTCGATCTCGCCGGTTCGCGGCACGACGCGTCGGCGTTCCGCTCCTGCACGTTCGACCGCTCGGTGCTCGCCGACAGCCGCTGGTCGTCGTGCTCGCTGCTTGGTTCGTCCTTTGTGGACTGTCGCTACACCGGGATCGCGCTGACCGAATGCGATCTGTCGCTCGCGTCGTTCGCGCGCGGCCGGTTGCGGAAACTGGACCTGTCCGGTCTGCGGATGCGGGAAGTGAACCTCAACGAGGCGGATCTGACGGATTCCGACCTGCGGGGCACGGATCTGTCCGGGTCCCGGATGATCGGCACGAAGTTTCCCGGAGCCGACCTGCGCGGTGCGGTGGTCGACGCGAACGGGCTGGTGCAGTCGGACTTGCGCGGCGCGTACGTGGACGTCGAACTGGCGGTGGCGTTCGCCGCGGCCCATGGCTTGGTCGTCAAGTAGCACGGTTCCGGGCACGGAAAAGGGGCGAAGCCCGCTGGCCCCGCCCCTTTTCCGCAGCTTCGGTTTTCTCAGTCGATCGGCGGTTCGCCCGGGTCGAGTTCGATCAGGTCGCCCTCGGCGAGCAGCTCTTCGATGCTCGCCGGAAGCAGGTACGCCGACCCGCCGCCCGGCTGGTTGAACCACGGGATCGCGACCCCGGCCAGGGTTTCGAGCGGCCGCTGCACGCGGTACACGTGGTACGGCCGGTTCACCCACTCCGGCACCAGCGAACGCTCCTCGAACGGGGTGCCCGCCGCGTAGGTCAGGTTGCCGTTCGGGCCGCCGAAGCGGTCCAGTTCGCTGCCCGCGGGCAGTTCGCGCAGTTCCTTGCCGCGGAACAGGGTCAGCGGCGGTTCCCCGGACAGCGGCGCGATCGGCCACTGCCCGCTGCCGCCGGTTCCGTTGGCGCGCACCGGTTCCTCGCGCCGCACCGGCGGTTCCCGCCGCGGCGGCGGGCTGACCGGCGGAGCGACCTGGGTGGGCGGCGCGCTGACCGGCGAGGCGATCTGCGTCGGCGGGGCGCTGACCGGGGGAGCCACCTGGGTCGGGGGGCTCACCGGTGCCGCGACCTGCGTCGGCGGAGCGGGCGGCGGGGTCTGCCGGGCAGGCGGTTCGTCGTCGGCCAGCAGCTGATCGGCGGGCGTGAACGCGGTCTGCTCCTGCGGCGGCACGTTCTCGCGCGGCCGGACCGGGAACGAGCCCGTCGCGACCTCCGGCGACAACGTCGCCACCACGGGCGGCTTCGGCGCGTCCGCGACTGGCTGCTCAGCCGGTGCGGGGGCTTCCGCCGCGACATACCCGTCGGGGTACAGCAGCACCTTGCCGAGCATGAACGCCGCGGCGTCCTCCGCGTCGCCGAACACCGCCGGGTTGATCAGCTCGCCGTCGTACCAGCCGACGCGCCAGCCTTCGCCCACCTGCTCGACGCTCCAGCCGCGTTCGGTGGGGCCGCCGAGCCGGTACGCGGCCTCGGGCACGTCCAGTTCGTCGAGCTTCGCCTGCAGTTCGGCCAGCTCCGGCTGAGCGGGCTGCTCCCGCCGCGCGACCGGGGCCGGTTCGGCCTGCTCCCGAGCCGCGCGCCGCCCGCCGGACGGCGGCGGAACCGGCATCTCCGGCACCGGAAGCCCGCCGGGGATCTCGGACCCCGGCATGATCATCGCGGTCGGAGGGCCCGCGTCGTACTCGGCCTCGCGACGGTTGTCGTCCTCGAAACCATTGGAGTGCGTGAACAGTTCGGCACGCTGCTCGTCGTCGTCTCGGGACGGCTCGTTGCCGTGCGTGAAGAGCACCGGCTCTTCACTCTCGACGTCGACCGGCCGGTGAACGTCGGTGTCGTCCTCGTCGTCCGGGTGACCCGGGCCGGTGCCGTTGCGGCTCGGGACCAGGTCATGGTGGACCTCGGTGTGGTCTTCGTCGTCGTAGTGGCCGTCGTCGTAGCGGTCGTACTGCCCGCCGTCGAAGTCCTGCTCGAAGGGCGGCTCCGCAGGACGCTCCGGCGCGGTGCCGTGGCGGCCCTCGGCCTCCTTCTCCCGGCTCCGACCGTGCGCGGCAGCGGCAAGCCCGGCCGCGGCCAGCCCGCCTGCCGCGGCGACCCCGGCCGCAGCCGCGCCGACGTGACTGCCGCGCTCGTCCGCGGGTTCGGCCTGGCTGTCCGGTTCGGCGCTGCGCCGCCCGCCGTCCTCGGCGTTCAGCCGCACGTCTTCCCGGCGGCTGTCGTCCGCTTCGGCGTCCGGCTGGGCTCGCCGACGGCCACCCTCCTGGTCACGGCTGTCGTCCGGTGCCGCGCCGCGCCGACCTGCGTCCGGCTCAGCGTTGTGCCGGTTCGGGGCGGCGGGTTCGTCGGCGGAGTTGTCCGCTCCGATGAGGCCGTCGGCGCCGATGAGGCCATCCGCGCCGACCAGGCCGTCCTCCGTGTTCGGAGCAGCGGGCTGCTCAAACGCGCCGACGCCGGGAACCTTGCTCCCGTGCGCGTCGAGGTGGTCGTCGTACCCGTGGGCGTCGTCGTAATCGGCCGCGTCGCGGTTGCGGTCATCGACGTGGTGCGCGGGTTCGTCGTAACCCGCTTCGTCATGACCGTGCTGACCGGCTTCGTCGTACCCCTGCTCGGCGTAGGCACCGGCCTCGTGAGATGCGGCGTCCTCGTACCCGTGCTGGTCGTACGGCTCTGCGTCGTATCCACCGTGCGGTGCGTGGTCGTAGTCGCCGTGGGCGGACTCGTCGTAACCCTCGTCGTGCTGGTCATAACCATCGGCGTGGGCGCGCTGGCCTTCGCCGCGGTCGTAGTCCTCCGGGTAACCGGCTGCCTGGTCGTAGCCAGCGTTGGCGTGCCCCTGCTGGTCGTAGCCGTCGGCGTCGTGGGCTTGGTCGTCGTAGCCGGCCGCGTCGGGGTGCTCGTCGTAACCAGCTTCGTGCGGGTGCTCAGCACGAGTGCCGCTCGCGGCGGCGCCCGCCACGCCCGCTGCTCCTGCCGCCGCGGCGGCTACGCCCAGTCCGTGCGACCCGCCGGGGCTGTCCTGCCCGGACCCTCGCGTGTCCGATGTGCCCGGACCCTGCGGACCAGGCCTCTCACGCCTGTCCGAGGCGCCGCGGTTGGGCTCGAAGTGCTCTTCCGGGCCGCCGCGGTCGTCGAAACCGTGGCCGTCCGTTGCGTCGGGACCGGCGAATTCCTCGGCCGGGTGGAAGCTGTCCGCTCGGCCGGGATCGCGGCTGTCGAACTCGTCAGCCGGGCCGCGCCGATCGGGACCGGGGCCGCCTGGGCCGCCGGCCGCGCCGGGCCTGCGGGAGCCGGGGCCGTCGAACTCGTCCGCCGAGTCGAAGCCGGGAGCGTCCGATCCGCCGGGCCTGCGGAATTCCTCGGCCGGATGGAAAGCGCCCTCCGGTTGGTCGGCCGCGCCGGGCCTGCCGAACTCGTCAGCGGGGTGGATGCCCTCCGGGCCACCGGCTGCTTCGTGGCCGCCGAAGTCGTCGGCTGGGCGGAAGGTGCCCTCTGGCCGGTCGGCTGCGCCGGGCCTGTTGAAGTTGTCGTCGGGGTGGAAGGCGCCTTCTGGCCGGTCGGCTGCGCCAGACCCGCTGAAGTCTTCGGACGGGCGGAAGGTGCCTTCTGGCCGGTCCGCAGGGCCAGGCCTGCTGAAGTTGTCGTCGGGGTGGAAGTTGTCCGGTCGGCCGGAGTCGCGGTTGTCGAACTCGTCGGCTGGGCCGCGTCGGTCGGGGCCGGGCGCACCCGGTCCGGGCCTGCCGGAACCGGGGTCGCTGAAGTCGTCGGCTGGGTGGAAGTTGTCGTGGCTTCCTGGTCCAGACTCGCCTGCCGCGCCGAGTGCGGCCGCTCCCAGACCGGCCGCGCCGAGTCCGGCGGCGGCTGCTCCGACTCCGGCTGCGCCATGGCCACCAGAGCCGGGGCCGTCAGCGCTGGGGCTGCCGGAACCAGGTTCGTTGGCGTCGAATCCGCCGGGGCCGCCCGAAGTCGGTCCGCCGACTCCGTTCGGACCGCCAGGCCCACCGGCGCTGCCTGCGCCGCCAGGGCCGTTAGGTCCGCCGGGGCCGCCCGTTGCGCCAGCACCGACTGGCCCACCAGCCGCGCCAGGACCACCGGGACCAGTAGCGCCCGAGCCGGGGCCGCCAGGACCGCCGGAACCGGGACCACTCGCGCCAGGCCCGCCCGCGCCGGGAGCTCCGGCACCAGGCCCGCCCACACCAGGACCACTAGCGCCAGGACCGCCTGCCCCGGGGCCACCAGCGCCAGGTCCGCCCGAGCCAGGACCGCCAGCACCGGGACCACCCGCACTAGGAGCACCGGCACCGGGACCACCAGCGCCAGGTCCGCCGGGAGCGGGTCGCTGCTGCGGAGTCTGGCTCCCGCGAGTCAGATACGCCGCCGCGCCCTGCAGGGTCAGCTCATCCACCTGCGGAAGCTGGAACGCGTTCGCCCGGATGTGCTCGATCAGGTCCGCTTCCGGCGAGACGCCGTACGTGCGGAGATAGAAGTTGACCGCGGCCGGCCAGATCCAGTGGCCGTCGCTGTGGAAGGCGACGGGGACCGTCGCTTCGGGGGTCTGGGCGAGACGGTCGATGTCGTAGCCGCGGTCCTGGACCACGACGGGGGCGTGGTCCAGGTAGTCCAGCAGCCGGTCTTGCTCGTCGACGTCCAGGTCAGGGCGGTTGATCACCGGGCGGCCTGCCGGGCCGATGGTGTCGAAGATCCGGGCGATGCGGAAGTGCGGTCCGGGCTGTTCCGGGCCGAGGCCGGACATCCGGCGGATCAGCCACTCGGGGACGTTCTCCTCGGTGCGCGGGAACATGCGCAGCTCGTCGGAGTACGCCTGCGGCGGCGGGGCGAGGTGCCAGCCGGGCTCGTCGCGGTTGTATTCGAGGTTGTAGCTGGAGGGGTGGTCCAGCTGGTAGCGCGCGTTGAACCAGGTGCCGCGGCCGTCGCGGTACATGCCCGCGCGGAGTCTTCCGAACAGGGTCGCGATGTCGTGCGTCGCGATCCATTCCTGTGCGGAGCCGTCCTCGAGCACGATCTCGCCGGTCAGCTCGTGGTACCTGCCGACGGCTCGGTACTCCGCGGAGACTTTGCGCCAGTCGCGCGGGGCGGCGCGCAGCAGGGCCAGTCCGATCTGCTTGACCAGAGTGTCCTGCTCCGTCGCGTTCAGCTGCGTCGTCGGTTGTGCCACAGAGAACATTTTGACTGTTCGCGCGCACGAACGCACCCCGCATAGGGCTTTTGCCACCCTCAGGCCGGTGGACGAGCCCGCTGACCTCGACGGACGCGATATGGCACGGGTCACACGCCTGGGTGGGTGATGCGGCGGAGCCCCTCCAGCTTAAGACCCGGGACGGCTGATTCGACGGAAGACGCGCGGGCCGATCGGGTGGTGTCGCGGACACACAGAGTGCAGAACCCACTCCTGACCGGCAGTCTCCGGCGGCTCTGCGACAATGGCCGCCGTGACGGCGAAGATTCTCGACGGCAAGGCCACGAAGAACGCCATTTTCGCAGAGCTGCGCCCCCGCGTGGCCGCGCTCGCAGAGAAGGGGATCACCCCTGGGCTGGGCACGGTGCTGGTCGGCGACGACCCCGGTTCCCACTCCTACGTGAAGATGAAGCACGCGGACAGCGCGAAGATCGGCGTCAACTCGATCCGCCGCGACCTGCCCGCGGACATCTCCCAGGAGAAGCTCGAGGCCGTAATCGACGAGCTGAACGCGGACCCGGCCTGCCACGGCTACCTCGTCCAGCTGCCGCTGCCGAAGCACCTCGACGCGAACCGCGTCCTGGAGCGCATCGACCCGGAGAAGGACGCCGACGGACTCGCGCCGATCAGCCTCGGCCGGCTCGTGCTCGGCGAAGCGGGCGCGCTGCCGTGCACCCCTTACGGGATCATCGAGCTGCTCAAGCGGCACGGCGTTGAGCTGAACGGCGCGCAGGTCACCGTGGTCGGCCGCGGGATCACCGTCGGCCGCACGCTCGGTCTGCTGCTCACCCGGCGCAGCGAAAACTCCACCGTCACGCTTTGCCACACCGGCACCCGTGACCTCGCCGCCGAGGTGCGCCGCGCGGACATCGTGATCGCCGCGGCGGGCGTGCCCGGGATCATCAAGCCGGACATGGTCAAGCCCGGCGCGGCGGTGCTGGACGTCGGCGTTTCGCACGTCGAGGGCAAGCTCACCGGCGACGTCGACCCGGCGGTCGCCGAGGTGGCCGGCTGGCTGTCGCCGAACCCCGGCGGCGTGGGCCCGATGACGCGGGCGATGCTGGTCACGAACGTGGTCGAGGCTGCGGAACGCGCGGCCGCCCGCTGATGGCGATGACCGGGCAACGGCACCGCGGCGATCGTCCCTGGCTAGTCCACGTGCCGTTCGCGGTGATCATGCTGCTGCTGGCGGCGGCTGTGGTGCGGGCGCTGCAGTACCACTGGCGCGAGGGCGCGGCGCTGGTCGGCGTGGCTTTGTTAGTGGCCGGGGTGCTGCGCGCGGTGCTGCCGGAGGAGCGCGCCGGACTGCTCGCGATCCGCGGCAAGGCCGTCGACATCCTCACCTACGGCGCGTTGTGCGCCGCAGTGCTCTACATCTCGCTGTCGATCGTCGGCGGCCCGTTCGACGCCTCCTCCTAAGCGAGCACCGTCAGGACGCGAGCGCGAGTTCTTTCTCGACTCGCGCTTCGCGGCGGGCCGACCCAGTTCGGGGCCAAGTAGGCCGAGTCCGCCTGCGATGACGAGGCCGCCGAGGTAGGCGCCGATCGTTGAACGCGGACTGCACCGCCGCCGAGACCGCGACGGCGTGCCGCCCGCCTCCTCCTGAGCGAGCGCGGTCAGGACGCGAGCGCGAGTTCTTTCTGGACTCGCGCCTCGCGGCGGTCCAGCAGCCCGGACACTGCGGCGATGGATACGCCGAGGACGGCGAGCAGTGAGCCGACCCAGTTCGGGGCCAGCAGGCCGAGTCCGCCTGCGATGACGAGGCCGCCGAGGTAGGCGCCGATTGAGTTGGCGATGTTGAACGCGGACTGCACCGCGGCCGAGACCAGCGACGGAGTGCCGCCCGCCTTCTCCATGATCCGGGCCTGCATCATCGGGCCGATCATGAAGCCCGCGACACCCACGAAGAAGATCGTGACCGCCGCGCCGACCTTGCCCTGTGCGGTCACGGTGAAGATCGCGAGCACGGTCGCGAGAGCGAGCAGCGCGACGTACAGGCTCGGCATCAGCGCCTTGTCCGCGAGCCGTCCGCCGAGGTAGTTGCCGATCGTCATGCCGACCCCGGCCAGCGAAAGCAGCACCGTGACATTGGCGGGCGAGTAGCCGGCGACGTCGGTCAGCATCGGCGCGATGTAGGACATGCAGGCGAAGACGCCGCCGAGCCCGAACATCACGATCGCCAGCGCCAGCCACACCTGCGGGCGGCGGAACGCGCCGAGTTCGCCGCGGATCGACGGGTCGGCCGGGCGGCCCTGGTGCGGCACCAGTTTCGCGATGGCGGCAATGGCGAGCAGACCGATCACCGCGACGACGCCGAACGTCGCGCGCCAGCCGACCTGCTGGCCGAGCAGCGTGCCGAGCGGGACGCCGATGACGTTCGCCAGCGTCAGGCCCATGAACATCATCGACACGGCCTTCGCGCGCTGGCCCGGCTGGGCGAGGCTGGACGCGACGACCGCGCCCGCGCCGAAGAACGCGCCGTGCGGCAGGCCGGCGAGGAACCGGAACGCGATGCCGAAGTCCTGGTTCGGCGAGAGCGCGAACAGCGCGTTGCCGACCGTGAACAGACCCATCATCGCCAGCAGCATGGTTTTGCGCGGCAACCGGACGGCCAGCGCGGTGAGCAGCGGCGCGCCGATCACCACGCCGAGCGCGTACGCGGAGATGAAGTAGCCCGCGGACGGGATGTCGATGTGGAAGTCCGCGGCGGTCAGAGGCAGCACACCCATCATCACGAACTCGGTGGTACCGATGCCGAAGGCACCGACTGCGAGCGCGAGCAACGCGACGGGCACGGCTCTCCCTTCCTGGAGAAAACGATTGCTCAGCGCCTGGAGACCAGGCTTCTGAAGCGCTTTAGAACGAGGGCAAAAAACTAGACAGCCCCGACGTCGTCGTGCTGTCTCGCTCTAGTTGAACCGATGGAGGGCGGCCTTGTCATCCCGGTATTCGGGTGAGGCCCGCCACGTAGCGCGACCGGTCAGCGGGGCGCGGCCAACACGCCGTCGAGCAGGCCGGGGAACAGTGCGTCGAGATCGTTGCGGCGCAACGAGTTGTACCGGGTCGTGCCTTCCTGGCGGCCGACGATCACCCCGGCCTGGCGCAGGGTCGCGAGGTGATGGGTGAGTGTGGACTTGGTCACCGGCACCTCGAAACCGCTGCACGAGATCTCCGTTTCGGAGTTCGCCAGCTGCCGGACCATCGCCAGCCTGACCGGGTCGGCCAGCGCGCGCAGCACCGCTTCGACCGTGATCTCGTCGCGGTCGGGATAGGCGAGCGGCGGCAGGGGCACAGAGGCGGGCATGCGTCCATAGTACGACGACTGTCGAAATTGTCGGCGGGTCCGTGTACGGTCGTCATCGAACTACGACGTTCGTCGAACTATCCGTTCAGGTTTCCTTGGGGGAACATTCATGTCCAGCGTCTCGTCCTCGGCGGCGGCCCGGAACTCGGTGCTCGCGTTCGGGGCCTTCGGCGTCGGCACCAGCGGCTACATCGTGGCCGGGCTGTTGCCGGCGCTCACCTCCGAGCTGCACATCTCCGCGACGGCCGCAGCGCAGCTCGTCACCTCGTTCGCCATCGCGTACGCGGTGGGCTCGCCGTTGTTCGCCGCCGCCACCGGCCGGTGGGAACGGCGCACGCTGCTGGTCGCCGCGCTCGCGGTGGCCGCGGTCGGGAACGTCTTCGCGGCCGTCGCGCCGGGGTACACCACGCTGCTCATCGCGCGGGTCGTCACGGCGATCGGGGCCGCCGTCTACACCCCGGCCGCCACGGCCGTCGCGGCTGAACTGACCACGCCGGAACGTCGCGGACGAGCTGTGTCGCTGGTGTTCGGGGGACTCACCATCGCGTTGATCTTCGGCGTTCCGCTGGGCAGCGTGATCTCCCAGCAGTTCGGCTACGAGGGCGCGTTTCTGTTCGTCGGCATCCTTTCGCTGCTCGGTGCGATCGGCGTGCAGGTCGCGTTGCCGAAGGTCGCGCCGCCGCCGGTGGTCGGGCTCGCCGAGCGGTTCGCGGTCGCACGGGACAAGCGGGTGGTCGCGCTACTGGTCACCACCACGCTCGCCTGCCTCGCTGCGTTCATGGTCTACACGCTGGTGTCGCCGGTGCTGTCCGCGACCGCGGGCGTTTCCGGCGGGACGATCACGGTGCTGCTGTTCTGCTACGGCATCGGCGGCGCGATCGGCAACTTCGCCGGCGGCCGCGCGGCCGACCGGTGGGGTGCGCGCAAGCCGCTGCTGATCGTGCTCATCGGGTTCACCGCCGTGATGGTGCTGCTGCCGTTCACCGCGACGACCGTCGTCGGGGCCGGGATCACGTTGTTCGTGTGGGGCTTGGCGAACTGGTCGTTCAGTCCGCCGTTGCAGCACCGGCTCATCGAGTTGTCGCCGGGGCACGCCGGGCTTGCGCTGTCGCTCAACGCGTCGGCGATCTACCTGGGTGTCGGGCTGTCCGGCGTTGTCGGCGGCGCGGTGCTGACCTCGGCCGGGCCGACCGTCCTGCCGGAGATCGCCGCGATCCTCGCCGCCGCGGCGATGCTGGTGGTCGTGTTCTTCTGGGGCGCGCGGAAGCGGGCTGAGGTCCGCGAAGAGGTCGCGGTCTGAGAAGCTGCCGGGCGTGGCAGAGGTACTGGAAACCGTGCCCGGGCACGGCGGCGAACTGGTGCTGCGGCGCGACGGCGCCGAGTTCGAGGTGATCGAAAACGGGATGTTCCTGATGGACACCCGCAACGGCGAGTCGGAACGGCTGCTCGTGACCGGAGCGGCCGACCGGCTCGCACCCGGCGCCCGAGTGCTGATCGGCGGCCTCGGCGTCGGGTTCTCGCTGCGTGCCGCGCTGGACCACAGTGTGGTTTCCGAGGTCGTGGTCGTGGAACGCGAACCTGCCGTGATCGCCTGGAACCGCACCGGTCCGCTGCGCGAGGTGCACGGCGCGGCGCTGGCCGACCCGCGGGTGACGGTGGTCGAGGCGGACCTGCTGGAGTGGCTGCGGACGACGAGCGAGACGTTCGACGCGCTGTGCCTGGACATCGACAACGGTCCAGAGTGGACGGTCACCGAGGGGAATGCGTCGCTGTACGCGGCTTCCGGCCTGGAGCGGTTGTCTCAGCTGCTGCGCCCAGACGGGGTGCTGGCGGTGTGGAGCGCGGGCGCGGCACCGGGGTTCACGGCTCGCCTGCGGGAGCGGTTCGCCGAGGTGGACGTGGTGGAGATTCCGGTGCCGCGCGGGGAACCGGACGTGGTCTGGTTCGCGCGAGGCTGAGTCAGACGGCCTGACGAGTCATGGCCAGGTTGCACGCAGGCTGTGCGCACCGACTGCGTATGCGCGCGGGCCGCCACGTGCTACGGCCCGGTGGATCGCTTGCCGATGCTGCTCGAATCGAGCCACCATGTCGTCGACCCTGAGGCGTTGGTTGTCGAGATAGAAAAGAACCCCGCCGTACGTCTCCAGCGGTGCGCGTTCCGTGTCACGACCTTTGATCCGGCCGTCTTTGCACAATGGCGACCATCCCCGGGCCAGGCCGTAGTCCAGCCAGTCCTCGTCGGCGACGTGTTGGGCATCGTCCGGGAAGTGCGCGGCTGCTCGGTGCACGATCCAGCCGAGGTCGGTCAGCTCTTCGGCCAGCCTTCGTCCTAGCCCTCGATCGAGGAAAAACTCAGGCGGCACGGCCTACTCTGCAGATCGCTTCGACCTGTTCCGAAGTGAGACCGTATTCGTAAGCGACGTCGGTGAAGGATTCGCCGGCCAGCCAAAGATCGACGACGGCGTCGACCGGTACCTTCGTCGACTCGACAACGGGCGTGCCCCATCCGAACCGTGGGTCGATCACCACCGGTGCCACATCGGGGTACTGCCGGAGGCGCAGGCTTCCGGCGAAACCGTCCGCAGCGTCCCATTCAATGAAATGCAGGTAATCGTTGATGATCTCGCGGAACGGTCGCTGACCATCTCCGACGCGCGCGAGGTCCCCGTCCGCGTAGTGGAGGAAGATGTCCACTCCGTCGGTTGCGATCTGCTTCGTCGCCAGTGCATACGGCGTGTGAAACGACCGACGAACCTCAGCAGCGGCGTCACGGATCTTTCGTTTGGTCAGTCCGAGATCGCGCAGCGCTCGAAGCACGTAGGCCTCGATCACGGCGACAAACGGAACTGACGGCCTGCCATGTCGTTCCGGTTCGACTCGGTGCACCAGCGGCGTACCGTCTGCCTTCTCGCCGAGCCAGTAGTACATGGTGGACTGAGGAATCTGCAGGTGCCGAGCCACTTCTTTGGGAGTCAGCAGCGGATCGGCGAACTTGTCGACCACGGCCCCTCCTTCATGATGTGGATTCGTCCTCGACACAGCCCACTGTATCGGTTCGCCCAGTTGCCGGGCGGCTCAAGATCCGCGTGTTCGCGCGAGGCTGAGTCAGTTCGCCTTAGCCGCGGCCTTCGCGGCCTTCTTGAACGCGCGCACCTCGCCCAGCGTCTTGGCGTCCGTCACGTCCGCAATGGACCGGCGGGAGCCGCGGTCGCCGTATGCGCCTGCGGCTTCGCGCCAGCCCTTCGGGGCGACGCCGCGCTGTTTGCCCAGCAGTGCTAGGAAGATTTTCGCCTTCTGCTCGCCGAAACCGGGCAGTGCCTTGAGCCGCTTCAGCACCTCTTCGCCGTCCGGCTTGGGGCGGCCGTCCAGCCAGATGCCTTCGGTGCGGCCGTCGTAGTTCTCGATGATGTGCAGCGCCAGCGCGTGCACCCGGCGGGCCATCGAGCCGCCGTAGCGGTGGATCGCGGGCGGGACGACGCACATCTCGACGAATGCCTCGACGTCGGTGGCGGCGATCTTCTGCAGCGAGAAGCCGTCCATCCGGTCGGCGATCTTCCGCGGGCCCGCGAAGGCGTGCTCCATCGGGTACTGCTGGTCCAGCAGCATCCCGGTGAGCAGGGCGAACGGGTCGTCGTTGAGCAGCTTGTCGGCCGCCGGGTCGCCGGTCAGGTGCAGTTCGCGCAGCATGGGGCCATCTTCGCACAAACCGCCCGGTCAGCCGCGTGCGAAGCGGGCCGGGGTGGTGCCGAGGTAGCGACGGAAGTGTCGGGTCAGGTGAGCTTGGTCGGTGAACCCGGCGGTCGTGGCGACGGCGGCGGGCGGGGTGCCGTCGAGCAGGAGGCGGCGGGCGTGGTCGACGCGGCGGCCGGTGACGTACCGGTGCGGCGGCAGCCCGAAACGGCGGCCGAAGGCGCGGACCAGGTGGACGGGGTGCGCGCCCAATACCTCGGAGGCGTCGGCCAGCGTCAGGGAATCGGGCAGGCGTTCGTCCAGGAGGTCGCGCAGGTCGTCGGCCAGGCTGCGGTCGGGCGGCGCCACCGTCAAGCGGCCGAGGTGGGTGCGCAGCCGCTCGGCGACCAGGGCTAGGCGGCTTTCGGCTTCCAGCGGTTCGGTCAGCGACTGGTGCAGCTGGTGAATCCTGGTGCGCAGCAACGGATCCGGCAGGCTCGGCTGGTCGACGGCGGCCCCGATCAGGTCGTCGCCGAGGACGTCGGCGTCGAGGTAGAGCACGCGTTTGCGGAAGCCGTGGCTGGTCGCGGCGCGCCCGTCGTGCGCGACGTTCGGCGGCAGCAGGGTGACGGCCGTGCCGAGGGCGCCATGGTGGTGCCGGTCGAGGTCGTAGCTGATCGCGCCGTCGTCGACGATCAGCAGCGTCCAGGTGTCGTGCGTGTGCGCGGGGTAGGCGTGGTCGGTGAACCGGGCGTGGAACGCCTCGGCGATCCCAGGCACCGGAGGGCACCAAGCCGACACCGTCATGTTCAAAACGTACAAGACCCGCACGCGGTGCCGGGCCGATGCTGTCCCGCATGAACCGATTCGACACGAAGATCGCCGTGCTGCTGCGGGACGACCTGGCCTCGTGGCAACGGCTGAACGTCACGGCGTTCCTGGTGAGCGGCGTGGCGCACACGACGCCCGAACTGATCGGCGAGCCTTACCTCGACGCCGACGACACCGAGTACCTGCCGATGTTCCGCCAGCCGGTACTCGTGTTCGCCGGCACCGCGGAGACGCTCGCGTGGCGCACAGCCGCGCGCTCTCGCGGGGTCTGCGGTTCTCGATCTTCACCGACGAGCTGTTCCAGACCGGCAATGACGTCGACAATCGCGCGGCGGTGCGGGCGGTGCCGACGGAGAAGCTGGCGTTGGCGGGGATGGCCGTGCACGGGCCGAAGAACGCGGTGGACAAGATCCTCAAGGGGGCTCAGCTGCACGGCTGAATGGGGGATTTTCCGCCGCAGCGCAGGGAATCCTGCCAAGATCGGCAGCGACCCAGGGGAGGGGAATCATGCGAAGAATCTTGGCGCTCGTCGCTGCGACGGGTATCGCGTTCGGGACGGCATCGGCCGCGCACGCGGATCCGGCGGCCGGGTTCGGCTACACCTCGGACGAAGGCGCTTACGCGTTTGAAGGCAGTGCTTCCTGGACCGTCGACGAGGTCACAGCCTGGGAGTACAACGGCGCGGTGAAAGTGGACGCCGAGACGCCCGACGGCTGGGACTGGGCCCGGCTGGAACTGAGCGCGCCTGCCGGACAGCAGCTGCACGAGGGGACTTACTCGAACGCCGCTGTCCGGCCGCAGAATTCGCCGCAGCTCGCCACGCCTAGCTTCATCGCGTTCCGCGGGTCCCAGGCGGGCGGCACGTGCGCTTGCGCACTTCCGGACGCGACCGCCGACTTCACCGTCTCCCGCCTAACCCGTGCGGCCGACGGCGCGGTCATGGATCTCGACGTCACCTTCGTCCTGCACTGCACCCCCGCCGCGGCTACCCGCGGCGAGGTGCACTTCCACCGTTAAGCCTCCGCGAACACCGCGAAAACCTGCCGTACCCGGTCGCCCTGATCGAGCGTCACGTGCTGTGCCTTCGCCGAGCTGAATCCGGCGTCGGTGGCCAGCGCGGCGGCTTCCTCGAGGGTGCCCGGGACGCGCAGGTCTCGCGGGAACACGTCAGCGAACCTGCCGGTCGGCTTGAAGCGTTCTGCCGACACCACGCTGAACGCCAGCTTCCCGCCCGGGCGCAGCACTCGCCGCCAGTCGGTCAAGGCGCGCGCGCCCAGGAAGTGCAGCGCCGACGCGCAGACGACCGCGTCCGCCTCGCCGTCGCCGATCGGCAGCGGGACCGCGGAGCCGACCTGCCAGGTGATCCGGCCGTCCGGGTCGCGGTCGGCGGCCTTGGTGCGGGCGATCTCGATCATCGCGGGGGAGAGGTCGATCGCGAATACCGCGGCCGGTTCCAGGCGCAGGGCCGCGAAGGCTGCCGCGCCGGTGCCGGCGGCGACGTCGACCAGGAGAGTGGGCTTGGGGGCCAGGCCGCCGATCAGCTGCTCGGCCACATACGGGTGGAAGGTGTCCTCGTCGTATCCCGCCGCGTCGGCGTCGAAAAGTGTGCTCACCTAGCCACCGTAGTGCGGTTGACCAGTGATTATCCGGGCAATCGGCGACGGCCGGCGAAACCGAGGTCGGCCCGGTGGTACCAGGACAGTTCGCGGTCGCCTTCGAGCCAGCACAACAGGACGTCGTCGCCGTCGAGCGAAGCCGGGAAGTCCACCAGCAGCGGGGCGAACCCCTTCAGCTCCGCTCCGGTCGCCTGGATCGCGGTCATCAGGTCGTCCAGCCTCGCCTGCGCGGCCTTCCACTCCGGCAGGCCGCCGAGGCTGGTGTCCCGCCCGCCCGGGCGCAGCGACGCGGCGAGTTCGGCGGCGTCGGCGCGGACCCGGATCAGCTCGGCGAGCACGGGAAGCAACCGGGCGAGCTCGGTGCGGGCCTCGGCTACGGTGAACAATCCCATCTGCAAATAGTCTCACCGGGCCCGCGCCGGTCCGCCGCTACCTGCGCCGACGCGCCAGCCGGACCGCCAGACCCGTGCCGACCAGCAGGAACCCGGTGCCGAGCAGCGCGCCCGACGACATCCACCCGGCCACGCCCACGGTCATCTCGCCGCGCGGCAGCAGGTCGAGCAGATCGAACGCCGAGCGCGGCGCCACCAGCGTGATCACCCCCGGGACCAGGCACCACACCAGCCCGCCCGCGATCGGTCCGGTTCCCGACCACGCGCCGAGCACGGCGACCCCGAACAGGAGCACCGCGCCCGCCACCGCCAACGTGATGCCGAGGGCGTCCCCGTGTTCGGCGAACGAAGCCGCGATCTGCCGCTGGTGCAGGTAGCTGCCGTAGGCCAGCAGCCCGAGCGCGACCGGGGTGAGGACGAGCCCGCACAGCCCGCTGAGCACGCGCGCCACCGCCCGGCTGCCCGCCGGTGCGGCGACCGGGCCGCCCGCGGGAGGATAAACGGAGTACGGCTCGGGGTATGACATGGCGGGACCTCCCAGTGCGGTGCTTGCCGCGATGGGACGGGCGGCCCGCTCGGCTGGTTCCGCAGTCGTGCCCGGTCGGCAGGCCGGGTCAAGGGTGGTAGAGACTTGATTCCGACCACTTCTGGAACCATCCAGCTCTGTTAAGCAGTACGCTTGTACCGCTATCGGAGAGCGAAGAAGCGAACGCGAAGATCCGCGGAAGGAGCACCGCTGCTCATGGCCAAGATCAAGGTCCAGGGCACCGTTGTCGAACTCGACGGCGACGAGATGACCCGCATCATTTGGCAGTTCATCAAGGACAAGCTGATCCACCCGTACCTGGACGTCAACCTGGACTACTACGACCTGGGCATCGAGGAGCGGGACCGCACCGACGACCAGATCACGGTCGACGCCGCCAACGCCATCAAGCAGCACGGCGTCGGCGTCAAGTGCGCCACGATCACGCCCGACGAGGCGCGCGTGGAGGAGTTCGGCCTCAAGAAGATGTGGGTGTCCCCGAACGGGACCATCCGCAACATCCTCGGCGGCGTGATCTTCCGCGAGCCGATCGTCATGCGCAACGTGCCCCGGCTGGTACCCGGCTGGACCAAGCCGATCATCATCGGCCGCCACGCGCACGGCGACCAGTACAAGGCCACCAACTTCAAGGTCCCCGGCCCGGGCACCCTGACGATGACCTACACCCCCGAAGACGGCTCCGAGCCGATGGAGTTCCAGGTCGCGAACTTCCCCGAGGGCGGCGGCGTCGCGATGGGGATGTACAACTACCGCAAGTCGATCGAGGACTTCGCGCGCGCGTCGCTGCAGTACGGCCTCGACCGCGAGTACCCGGTCTACCTCTCGACCAAGAACACCATCCTCAAGGCCTACGACGGCATGTTCAAGGACGTGTTCCAGGAGATCTTCGAGACCGAGTTCAAGTCGGACTTCGACGCCAAGGGCATCACCTACGAGCACCGGCTGATCGACGACATGGTCGCCGCGTCGCTCAAGTGGGAGGGCGGCTACGTCTGGGCGTGCAAGAACTACGACGGCGACGTCCAGTCCGACACCGTCGCGCAGGGCTTCGGTTCGCTCGGCCTGATGACCTCGGTGCTGCGCACGCCGGACGGCAAGACCGTCGAGGCCGAGGCCGCGCACGGCACGGTCACCCGGCACTACCGCCAGCACCAGCAGGGCAAGCCGACCTCCACGAACCCGATCGCCTCGATCTACGCGTGGACCCGCGGCCTCGAGCACCGCGGCAAGCTGGACGGCAACTCGGAGCTCATCGGCTTCGCGAACAAGCTGGAGCAGGTCGTCGTCGACACCGTCGAGGGCGGCAAGATGACCAAGGACCTCGCGCTGCTGGTCGGCAAGGACCAGGAATGGCAGACGACCGAGGACTTCCTCGCGACGCTGGACGAGAACCTGGCCAAGAAGATCGCGCAGGGCTGATCTTTCTTTAGCCGTTTTTGCGAGAAGGGCACCTCGGAGGAGTCTTCCGAGGTGCCCTTCTCTTTTTTGTCACTCTTCGTGATGTGTCGGTGACAGGATTGGCACCTCCGGGTGGAATGGGGTCGCGAACCTGTCCGGGCCGGGTCGGACTGCCTACTCTGGACGAGGGGTTTTTCGCGACTGAGGAGCGGCCGTGATTCTGGGTTTGCCCAAGAAGACACTGATTATTATCGGAGTCGTCGCCGCGGTCGTGGTCATCTACGCGTTCGGCCAGAAAGGCCGGGCCGACGCGCAGGGATCCCCGACCGGCTGCAAGGTCTCGGTGACCGCCGACGTGCTCAACGCGCGGGAAACCGCCGCGGGCAACGGGAAGGTCGTCGGGAAGTACTTGCGCGGCGCGGAATTCGACGCGCAACCCGTGGTGCAGAACGGGTTCCGGAAGGTCGCCGACGGCAAGTGGGTCGCGGACAGCTTCGTGACGCCGGTGTCCGGGGCCAAGTGCTGAGTCTGGTTGGTACTGGTGCCTGGCTGAGGTGCTGAGCCGGTGGTGTGCTGACGCTGTCGTGCGTGGAGTCTGTTGCCGCGCTTAGGTTCGCGTGGTTGCTGGGTTTTCTGCGACGCGTGGTTCGGCCGGGGCCGAGCGGCTGCTGAGCTTGGTGCGGGTCCGGGCCGGTGGTTGTTCGCTGATTCGTCCCATGTGGTGGGACGGCTTCGGTTGTCCACGCGGGAATGCGCCGGTCGGTTGAACCGGTGCGTCCGGACGGCTCTGGGTGTTCGCGATTGCCGGATGCGGGTTCGGTTCGCTCTTTTGCGCCGCGCGGTGCCGGGGTGAAAGCGTTCAGGGTGAACGGTGATCGCGTTTGTTGTGCGGAACGCGCGATTATGCGTGATTCAGCATGAGTCCTTCTTCCGCGGCGAGTACTTCCCCGGCGAACTCGGCGCGGGCTTCGGCTACCGAAACCGCGCGGTCGGAACCGGGCCAGAAATGCGTGAGCAACAGCGTGCGGACATTCGCCGCGGCGGCGAGTCGGCCTGCTTCCGCGGCAGTCATCAGGTACTGGGGATCGTCCGGCGGCGCGCCTTGCAGGGTCGCTTCGCAGATGAGGACGTCGGCGTCGCGGGCCAGGTCGGTCAGTTGCGGAGCGGGACCGGTGTCGCCCGTGTAGGCGAGGGTGTAGCCGCGTGTGGTGAGCCGGACGCCGTAGTTCGGCACGTGATGCGGCAGAAGCGCGGCGGTGAGCCGGAACGGGCCGAGGTCGGTGTCGGGGCCGAGATCGTGGAGGTCGAAGTTCTCGTCGGGAGCCGGGTTGGGCTCCATCGCGGCGAGCCGGCGCACGCTGCCGGGAGTGCAGTGCAGCGGGAGCTTGCGGTCGGTCGTGTAGTGGCGGGCCCGGCCGAGTGCGCTGACGTCCGCGAGGTGATCGGGATGCTCGTGCGTGACGACGATCGCGTCGAGCCGGTCGGCGGCGACGTGCTGGAAGAGCCGCGGGGCGGCTCCGTAGCCGAGGTCGAGTGCGACGTGGAAGTCCTCGTGGGACAGCAGGAATCCGGCGCAGGCGCGGCCGGGTTCGGGCCAGGCGCCGCAGCTGCCGAGGACGGTCAAGCGAGGCATGGCGGTCATTCTGGACCTCGCCGGACCCGCCGCGCGCGGAAAATTGTCGGACCCGGCGGGTAGCGTGCGCGGGGTGCTGATCGTCTCCACTGTCAACGTCAATGGTCTCCGGGCTGCCGTCAAGAAGGGCTTCGTCGAGTGGCTGGCCGCCACCGAGGCGGATGTCGTCGCGTGTCAGGAAGTGCGGGCTGAGGCCGCGCAGCTGCCCGCGTCCGTCGTCGCGCCGGAGGGGTGGTTCGCCGCGCACGCGCCCTCGGTCGCGAAGGGACGCAACGGCGTCTCGCTGTACAGCCGCGTCGAGCCGGACGAGGTGCGGACCGGGTTCGGCGAGCCCGAGTTCGAGGACAGCGGGCGGTACCTGGAAATGCACCTGCCCGGCGTGATCGTCGCGAGCCTGTACCTGCCGAGCGGCGACGTCGGCACCGAGCGGCAGGACGAGAAGGAACGCTTCATGGCCGCGTTCCTGCCGTACCTGGTCGAGCTGCGCGCGAAGGCGGCCGCGGAGGGCCGGGAGGTCGTCGTGGTCGGCGACTGGAACATCGCCTACGACACCGTCGACCTCAAGAACTGGCGCGGCAACCAGAAGAACTCCGGGTTCCTGCCGGAGGAGCGCGAGTGGATGGGGCGCGTCTACGAAGCGGGCTATGCCGACGTGCAGCGTCGGCTCGACCCCGAGGGCCCCGGTCCCTACACGTGGTGGTCCTACCGGGGCAAGGCGTTCGACAACGACTCGGGCTGGCGCATCGACTGCCAGCTGGCGACGCCCGGCCTGGCGGAGAAGGTGACGTCCGTGGTGGTCGAACGGGCAGAATCCTACGACCAGCGCTGGTCGGACCACGCGCCGGTCACCGCGACGTACGACGTGCCGTTCCCGGGCTGAACCTGGTTGTCCTGCTGGTGACTAGTGGGTGAAGCCTGCTGAGGGTAGTTCGGGTTTGTTCTGCAGGGTGATTCTGTCCGGTTTGCCGGGGATCGAGGACACTGTGCGTGGTTCCGCGCACGGCGCACGGCGCTGACCACCGATGACACCGAGACCGCAGGGGCGGCCTCGGTTACTCCCCGAGTGGGCGCTAGCCTCGGCTCCCGAGTTGATCAGATCCGACAGGTCTTGACACGCTCGGTAGTTTTCTGACCAGTAGCACGTCGAGAACTCATCCTTACGGGTGAGGCGCTCGTTCAGAACAGTCACCTCGCGGGAGGCACTCCGGTGCGCAACCCAGGCCGGTTCGTGACACGGTCCACGCTGGCTCTTGGCCGTCCAGCGCTTCGCTCGTCCGTCACCCCATCGGGGGTGTCCGGGACGGGGTCGGCCGAGCGGACTCCGGTTCGCCGGGCTGTCCGTGGCAGCCGTTCCCTGGTCGTCGCGGGCGGGCGAGTCCTGGCAGTGCTGGCGACGGTGCTGGTCGCGGCCGTCGGGACGGGTGCGACGGCGTTCGCGGACGACAGTGTCGTCCGGGCGGAGACGACGTCGGCCGGGTTCGGGATGCTCGGACCGGTCGGCCTGGTCGCGGTGGGTTTCGGCGTCATCGGGATGGCGCTGGGCGTCGTCCGGCAGCGCCGCAAGGCCCGCGCGAAGGCGCTCGAGGCGGTCGCTGCCGCCGGGGCTCTGGACGAGGAGACCCGGCCGCTGGAACCGGCTCCCGCCGCGCTCAACCTGCGGCAGTCCTAGTCAGCTGGCCGGTTCTCCGGCAGCAAGATCTTCCCCGGCCGAGCGGCGAACTTCGCCATGCTTTCCACGCCGCCGGTTGAGTCACTTGCGGCTCCGGTCGTCCTCGCCGCTCTCCCCACACCGCGGTATCGGCGACCTGAGCTGCACATCCACCCCTTAAATCTCTCCGGCAACGCCCTCCCGGAAGCAGATACCCGCGCGGAGGGCGTCGAAACGTCCCGTCCGTCCCGCGAACCGCCGGGCCCGCGGCAGGGGCGTCTTCGCAGCCTGAAAGAATCCCGGGCGTGTCCGACGAACAGAACGGGCGCCTGCGGGTGCTTTCCGGGATCCAGCCGACAGCCGACTCCTTCCACCTCGGCAACTACCTGGGCGCCCTGCGCCAGTGGGTGCGGCTGCAGGACACCCACGAGACCTTCTACTGCGTCGTCGACCTGCACGCGATCACCGTCGAGCAGGATCCCAAGGTGCTGCTGGAGCGGACGCGGCGTTCGGCCGCGCAGTTGCTCGCCATCGGGGTCGACCCGGAGCGCAGCGCGTTGTTCGTGCAGAGCCACGTGCCCGAGCACGCTCAGCTGAGCTGGGTGCTCGAATGCCAGACCGGCTTCGGCGAGGCCGGGCGGATGACCCAGTTCAAGGACAAGGCCGCCAAGCAGGGCAGCGACCACGCGAGCGTCGGCCTGTTCACCTACCCGGTGCTGATGGCCGCGGACATCCTGCTGTACCAGACGAACGCGGTGCCGGTCGGCGAGGACCAGCGGCAGCATCTCGAGCTGACCCGCAACCTCGCGCAGCGGTTCAACAGCCGGTTCGGCAAGACGTTCGTCATGCCGGAGCCGTTCATCGTCAAGGACACCGCGAAGATCTACGACCTGCAGGAACCGACCTCGAAGATGAGCAAGTCGGCGGCGACCGGCAACGGGCTGATCGAGCTGCTCGAGGACCCGAAGCGCTCGGCGAAGAAGATCCGTTCCGCGGTCACCGACACCGGTCGCGAGGTCCGCTTCGACCGCGAGGAGAAGGCAGGCGTCTCCAACCTGCTCACGATCTACTCCGCGCTGACCGACCGGACCGTCGCCGACCTCGAAACCGCCTACGAAGGCAAGGGTTACGGCGATCTCAAGAAGGACCTCGCCGAGGTGCTGGTCGACTGGGTCACGCCGTTGCAGGAGAGCGTTCAGTCCTATTTGGACGATGTCGCCGAGCTGGACCGGATCCTCGCCGCGGGCGCGCATCGGGCCCGTGAGGTCGCGTCGGCCACGCTGGCGTCGGTCTACGAGCGGATCGGGTTCCTGCCCGCGAGCTGAGCGGGGAGTACACAAAAAAATATCCTGTGGGGGGATAAATACAGTGAAGTGGAAAACCGGGCTGTGGCCGATCGGTGTCGCGACGCTGATGCTGGTCACGTCGTGCAGCGGATTCTCCGGATCGGACCGCGAGAACGCGAAGGACCCGAACGCCGACGGCCAGACCGTGCAGCGGCCGGGTTATGCGAACTCGCAGTACCCGGACCCCGCTCCGATCAAGGAAAAGGCGAACCCGCAAGCGGTGCAGATCGGCGGCAAGCCGGTGATCCAGGCGTGCAACCTGCTGACGATTGCCGACCTCGTCGCGCTCGGGATCAAGGTCGAATCGCGGCCGGACCCGAACGGGGCCGTCTTCGAGCGCCGCTACCTGGTCGGCGACGGTTCGGGACCGCTGCGGTCGTCTGAAAACACCTACGCCAAGGCGCTGACCTCGGGCGTGAACCACTGTGTGTACAGCCTGCAGGACGACCAGGGCAATCAGACGTACGAGGAGCTGGCGGTCGCGGTATCCCAGCCGGCGTACGTGCCGACCGTGAACACCAAGCCCTACCTCGACGACGCGGACCCCAGCCTGACCGTCGGCCCGGTGAAGATCTTCTCGAAGCGCCGCACGACGGACAGCCCGTCGGACGCTGCCGGCGACGCCGTGCTCGTCCTGGGGGACACCCTGGTCGACTTCGACTTCCAGCTGAAGGCGGACAAGAACGCGGGCAAGCTGCAGGACCTCGGCAAGAAGCTCGCCGAGAACTTCGCCAAGCAGGTGAGCGCGCCGGCCGGGGCGAACGTCATCGGTTACGACAGCTCGGCGTTCCCGAAATCGGTCGCGCAGCCCTGCCCGATGCTCACGCCCGACGCCGTGACCCCGGCAATCGGCACCGAGGCTTCGCCGATGGTCGCCGAAACCCCCGCCACCGCGGTCGGCGACATGTTCATGACCAACAGCACCCAGCACAACTACGTGCAGATCGACTGCGAACGCGGCACCGGCCAGGACAACGGCATCGACCGGCGCGCGCTGCACCTGACCGCGATCAGTTTCCTCAGCGAAGACGCGGCGAAGAGCTACCTCGGGTCCGCGCCGAAGGACGGCCAGTCCACGCCCGCCCAGGTCGGGGATGAGGGGCAGGTGCGCAGCAAGGGCCAGACCAACGGCGAGGTGCTGTTCCGCAAGGGCCGCTTCGTGTTCAAGCTCTACCTCGCCGACCACAACGCCGCCCCGAACGGCATCAGCGGCGCGGACGCGACCCGGCTGCTGGTTCCCGCCGCCCAGAAGATGCTCTCCGCCTTCCACGAGCAGTAACCGCGCGGGCACGCTCGCGTTGCGGGGCCCGGTTGCCGTGGTTAGCGTTTTCCGGTGGCGAAAGAGACCGGTGACAAGGAAAAGCTGCTGCCCCGGCTGCGGCGGAAGTACCCGTGGCTGGATCACCTGATCCGCGCCAACGATTCCTTCAACGAAAACTACGGCAACCATTACGCGGCGGCGATCACGTACTTCAGCGTGCTGTCGGTGTTCCCGATCTTCATGGTGGCGTTCGCGGTCGTCGGCATGGTGCTCGGGCACAACACCGCGGTGATCGACCAGATCACGCACGGGATCGACAGTTCGGTCCCCGAAGGCCTGCGCGGCCTGGTCAAACAGATCACCGACACCGCGCTGAGTTCCGGCAGCGGGATCGGGATCTTCGGGTTGCTGCTGGCGCTCTACTCCGGCGTCGGCTGGATGGCCAACCTCCGCGACGCCCTCACCGCGCAGTGGGGGCAGGAGAAGAAGACGGAACCGTTCGTCACCAAGACGATCAAGGACCTGCTGTCGCTGATCGGGCTCGGGCTGGCGCTGGTCGTGTCGTTCGCGATCACCGCGGCGGGCAGTGGCTTCGGCGAACTGCTGCTGGAACTGGTCGGGCTGGAAGGCCAGGGGTGGGCGAAGTTCCTGCTCCAAGCCGCGACGATCGTGCTCAGCCTGATCGCCAACGCGCTGGTTTTCCTGTGGGTGATCGCCCGGCTGCCCCGGGAGCACGTCGCGCTGCGGAGCGCGGTCAAGGGCGCGATCTTCGCCTCTGTCGGGTTCGTGATTCTGCAGCAGGTCGCGACTGTGTACCTGGCTAGCGTCACGAAGTCGCCGTCGTTCGCGTTGTTCGGGCCGGTGATCGGGTTGCTGGTGTTCGCGAACCTGGTGTCGCGGTTCCTGCTGCTGGTGACGGCCTGGACGGCGACCGCGCGGGAGAACCAGCGACGCGTGGTGCAGCCGCCCGCTCCGGTGCTGCTGGAGCCCCGTGTGACGGTGCAGCACGGGCTGGGGCTCGGTTCCGTGGCCGGTGCGTTCAGTGCCGGTGCGCTGCTGGCGTGGCTAGGCAGGCGGAAGGGCTGACACAAAAGGGCCTCCTTGAGCGAATCAAGGAGGCCCTTTTTTCATCGGCTCGCTATGCGCGGGCGTTGCGCTTCCGCTGGTAGCTGATGACGAACCCGGCGATGATGATCAGGAGCACCACCACCGTCAGCACCCAGCCGGTCGTTCCGAACGGGTCCGGTTTCTCCGCCGCCGCGGTCGTCGCGCCCGCGGGGGTGACTTCCTTGTCCGACATCGGGGCGGCCGAGTCGGTGCTCAGCGGCCGGTAGGCGATCTGGCCGACCGGCTGTGCGCCGTTCTTCTCCAGCGCGAAGCCGTAGTCGAGCAGTTTCGCCGCCTGGTCGACCACCTTCGTCGGACGCTGTTCGGCCCGCATCATCACGATCGCGAGGCGGTGGCCGTCGCGTTCCGCGCCGCCGACGTACGTGTGCCGCGCGTCGTCCGTGAAGCCCGTTTTCCCGCCGAGGAAACCGGGGTACACGCCGAGCAGCTTGTTGTCGTTGAACACCGGGATCGGCGGCTTCCCGTCGATCGCCGGGATCGTGTACGCCTTCGTCGCGACCGCCTTGGCGAACTCCGGCTGCTTCATCGCGTAGTGGAAGACCAGGCTCAGGTCGTACGCCGAGGTCGACATGCCCGGTCCGTCGAGGCCGGACGGGGTCGCCGCGCGAGTGTCCGTCGCCCCGATGCGGGCGGCGAGCGCGTTCATCTTGGCGACCGCCGCGTCCACGCCGCCCAGCGCCGTCGCGAAGGCGTGCGCCACGTCGTTGCCCGAGTGCATCAGCAGGCCGTGCAGCAGCTGGTCGACCGTGTAGTGCCCGCCCGCGGTGATGCCGACGCAGGTGCACTCCTGCTCGGCGTCCTCCTTCGTCGGGACGATGACCTGGTCCGGCTTCAGCTCGGTGACCACCACCAGCGCCAGCAGCGTCTTGATCAGCGACGCCGGCCGCTCCCGCGCGTGCGGGTCCTTCGCCGCGACGACCGCGCCGGTGTCGAGGTCCTGGAGGACCCACGACGCCGAGGTGTCGCCAGGAGGCAGCGCGGGCGCGCCAGGCGGGAGGACCGGGCCGCAGCCGCCAAGGAGGTCGCCGCCGACCGGCTGGGCGGGCACCGGAAGCGGCGGCGGGACGGGCTGGCCCGGCTTCGGCTTCTCCGAGGTGTCCACCGGCGCCGGCGGCGCGGCGTGCTCGGTGCATTGCTCCGCCAGCGCCGGTGCGGCGAGGGCGACGGGCGCGGCGACGGCTACGAGGGCTGCGGCGAGTGTCGCGGCGAATGCTCGCAGCGACCGGGCGAAAGCGGGGTGCACCCACGCAATCTAGCGCCGATGGTCCGGCGGCATACTCGAGACATGCGCATTTCACGAGGTACAGCGATGGCCTTGTTCGCTTTCGGCATCTGGTCCTGGATCATTTGGATCACGTTCGCCAAGAATCTGTGGGCCAGCAACCAGTCGTGGGCGCCCGACGGTTCGCCCACCGGGTACTTCATCGTGCACGCGGTGCTGACCGTGGTTTCGTTCGTGCTCGGCACCGCGATCGGGGTGCTCGGCTGGCGCGGCATCCGGGCGACGTCCCGGGATCGCGCCAACACCTGATCCGGCGAAGCGTCCTTTGGTCGGTGGCGGGGCGCGTCCGGGCTGGCTTAGTTTCGGGCGACCGACCATGGAGGCTAAATGTCCCGTTTACGTCGATTGCTCGTCCCGGTCGCGGTAGCCGGCGTCGCCGCCGGTGCGGTGGCTGTGCCAGCGTCCGCCGCGCCCGCGCCGTCGTGCGACACCACCAGCACCCAGTACAGCTACGTCGTGCTGTACCAACCGGGCGAGAAGCAGCGTTCGGTCGACGCGGAGCTGACCGCCAAATGCGGCAAACGGATCGCGTACTACCCGGAAATCGGCGTCGCGGTCGCCAGCTCGCGCAACGCGGACTTCGCCGACCGGATCGGGGTGAAGCGGGCCTATTCGGGTGGCAAGGACGTCGCCGCGAAGGCCGCCGCCCGCGCCGGACTGCGTTCGGCGGTCGGGATGCTGGAGCAGACGGAGAGCGTCGCCACCGGTAGCGATTTGTCGACTCAGCAGTGGGACATGCGGGCGATCCACGCTCCCGAAGCGAACAAGATCAACCCTGGTTCGCGGTCGGTCACCGTCGGCGTGCTGGATTCCGGCATCGACGCCAAACACCCGGCGCTCGCGAACGCGGTGGACGCGAAGTCCTCGACCGGCTGTGTCACCGGCGCGCCGGACGCTTCCGCGTGGACCCCGACGAACTCCGACCACGGCACGCACGTCGCAGGCACCATCGCGGGCAAGGACGCGTCGCGCGGCTTCACCGGCATCGCGCCGGGCGTGCGGCTGGCGTCCGTGAAGGTCGTGAACGACGACGGCTACATCTTCCCGGAGGCAGCGGTCTGCGGCTTTGTCTGGGCCGCACAGCACGGTTTCCAGGTGACGAACAACAGCTACTACATCGACCCCGGGATGTTCTACTGCCGCAACGAAGCGGGCGACGCTGCCGCGTACGAGGCCGTACGGCGTGCCGTGACCTACTCGACGCAGCGCGGAACTCTCAATGTCGCTGCGGCGGGTAACTCGGGCTTCGATGTCACGAAGCAGACTGTTGACCCGAACCGTCCGCACAAGATTGATTCTTCGTGCGGCATCCTGCCCAAGGCGATCGACGGTGTGGTGACCGTGTCCGCGGTTGGTTACGCGGGGACGAAGGCTTACTACTCCAACTACGGCTCGGTCACGGTGACTGCGCCGGGCGGCGATTCGGGACAGGTTCCGCCTTCTGGGCAGGGCGCGGGGTGCCCGCTGTCGACCATTTTCAATGGCGCATATGGGACTAAGTGCGGCACGTCGATGGCTTCGCCGCATGCGGCTGGGGTTGCGGCGCTTTTGGCTTCTACGCATCGGAACGCGCCGCCGCGGGCGTTGGCGGCTTTGCTTACCGCGGAGGCGGATCCGGTGGCTTGTGATGTGTCGGCGTGTGAGGGTCCGAAGCAGAACAACTCGTACTACGGACGCGGGTTGGTGAACGCGCTGGACGCGGTTCACTGACGCACGTTCTAGGTCCGTGAAGGGCTCCTTGAGGGAATTAGACCTGGATCCACCGGTGTGATTGGTGTTGTAGGCCGTGTC
>NZ_SDLT01000021.1 GCF_004522235.1 Amycolatopsis nivea | reverse complement strand
CAGCCGCTTGACAAACAAAACCCAGGGATGTCTTCACGGACAGGCGGATGAGGTCAGCGGCGCGGCGTCAGCTGCAGGATCTGCTCGCCCGCGGTCCGGCCGTCGCCGACTAGGCTGCCGGTGCGGTCGGTCCAAGCGCGCACCGGCGTGGTCTCGCTCCGCCGTCCCGGCTCGGCCGAAAGCGCCAGCACCAGCCCGCTGGAGCGGTTGACCAGCCGTGTGCCGCCGTTCGCCGGGACCAGGAACCATTGCTGGGCCACGCCAGAACCGGCGCTCACGGTCGGCGCGGTCCCCCAGGCACGGCCCGGAACTCCCAGTGCCAGACCGCTCGCGGCGTTGGTGATGCGGTAAGAACCGTCGCCGACCGGGGTGAACCACCAGTTCGCTCCATCGCCGGCCAGCCACGAGGGCACGGACGTGGTGCCGGTGCGGCCCGACTGGGCGAGCACGCGACCGGAGCCGATCCGGTAGACGCGGCCCGGGTCGACCAGGGACGCGGCCGGTGCGGCGGACGTGATGGTCACGTCGGCGTAGACGCCGTCGCGGCCGTCCGTGCACGAGATCGAGCAGTACGACCGGAAGGTCTTGCCCACGATCGTCCCGGTGGTCTTGCTCCCCGAGTCGACGAACCAGCGGTACCACGACTGGTCCCGGTACGAACCGGTGTCGCCGATCAGCCGCCACTTCGGGTTCGCCAGGTCCTCGGTCGCGTAGAACCGCTGCGGTCCGACCGAATCGACCGCCTCCGGCTCGCCGATGTACAGCCCGAGGTGCGCGTCGTAGGCGATGTTCATGACGAACAGGTCGGATTTCCGCGGCAGCGTTCCGGCGGCTACCTGCTGGGCGGCGGTGCCGGTGTTCGCCGGGTTGTAGTCCTTCTCCGGCGGCGTGTAGCCGAGAGGGTCGACGTCCGTGGGCACGAGGTTGCTTTCCTTGCCGCCGACGCCAGGCTGCGCCCATCGGCCGTCGTACCACTTCTGCCACGTTCCGGTGCCCATCTTCCCGGACATCGGCGCGCGGGCCACGTGCGCGAGGCCGCTGAACCCGCCGCCGCCCTGACCGGCCTTCGTCACGACGCGGGAACCGTAATAGACGTAGAAGTAGCCGGACTTCGGATCGGCGAACAGCCGCGGATCGCCGTCGCCGTAGTCGAACGTCTGGTTCGGGAACGCCGCCGTGTCGCCGCGTTTCGTCGAGTACGGCGACGTGATCGCGTGCCCGCCGATCCGCCAGGTGCGGCCCCGGTCGGCCGACACCGCCCAGTCGATCGCGTCGTAGTGGGAGAACGAATAGGCGCCGAAGGGTTCGGGGGTGAACTCGTTGTGCACCAAGCCGTACCAGTCACCGGTATCCGGATCGACCCAGGTGCCGACGAGATCGCAGAAGTTCTTCTGGGTGTAGCTGGACCCGGCGGGCGGGTCGGTCGCCTCGCGTCCGGTCGGGCTCGTGTTGCACCGCCAGGTGGTGTCGTTGTTGCGATCGCGCGGCTCGGCCGGGTTCACCGCGTCGCTCAGGCTCGCGTCGCGCTTGGCCGAGTCGAAGTCCTTGCCGGTGTAGAAGTCCCAGACCCGCGGGCCGTCTTTGCCGTAGAGGGCGGCGGACTGCTGGAAATAGAAGGTCCCGTCCCGGTCCAGGAACGGGGCGGCCGGCGTGTCCGTCGGGTACGGGTATTCGGCGACGGCCCCGACCGACACGGAGTAGCCGGGGTCGGCGTGCGCGGCCAAGGGCACGGTGCAGGTCCCGGCGGTGAGGGCCAGGACCGCACCGGCGGTCAACGATGTGCGGAAGCGTGGCATGGCTCGGTTCCTCGCAGGCGATCGGCATCAACAACCGACAAGAACGAACAAGTTCACACAGCTTTAGTGATCGATTGTGCACTGTCAACCCGCCATTCGACCTGCTTCGAGCAGGTCGGGCCGTTTCCGCCCGCGGGTCACGATGCCACCGCGAACCTGAGGGAAAATGTTGACAAGTGATTGGTAAGCGCCAAAAATGCGCAGCAACACGCACTGAGTGTGTGGTCTTCGACCTCGATCAGGTGGTGGCTGATGCGGTTTCACAAGCTCGTGGGCTCGACCTTAGCGGCGACGCTGCTGCTCGCCGGGTGCGGCAGCGGCGACGCGGCGGGCGGCGGCACTGGGGAGAACGCGCTCCCCGGCGCGGCCGAATTCCTTTCCTCGCCCTGTCCGGAGCCGGCGGCGAAACCGGCCGGCGGCGGGCAGCTCGTGTACTGGTCCATGTGGACCGCGGACGAGCCGCAGGGCAAGGTGCTGCAAAAAGCGCTGAAGTGCTTCCAGGACAAGACCGGCGTGAAGGTCGACGTGCAGTGGCTCGGCCGCAAGGCCTACACCCAGAACCTGGTCCCGGCGCTCAACACCGGCACCGTGCCCGACCTGTTCGACCAGGACGTCAGCAAGGTCGGCGCGGCGATCATGACCCCGGGCGGCACGCAGAGCCTCGACGACGTGTACGGCATGAAGATCGGCGAAGGCGACAAGACGGTCAAGGACGTCCTCTCCCCCACCTCGTACGACTTCCCGCAGAACAAGGACCACGAGGGGCACAGCTTCCTCGTGCCGTACGAGATCCAGTCCAGCGCCTGGTGGTACGACAAGGCGACGGCGGGCGCCGTCGCCGCCCCGAAGACCGTCGACGAGCTGATCGGCCTGTTCGACAAGGCGAAGGCGGACGGCAAGGCGGCGGTCAGCCAGGACGGCGACATCCCGTTCTACAACATGTACTACTTCACCCAGCTGGCCGAACGCTACGTCGGCGCGGGCGGGCTGGCGAAGGCGGCGCAGGACCCGACCGGCCGCGCGTGGACCGACGTGCCCGGGTTCCGCGAGGCCGCCGCGCAGACCGCGCGGATCTCGAAGTACTTCATCGACGGCTGGGACGCGGCCAAGTTCCCGCAGATCCAGCAGCGCTGGGCGGACGGCGACGCGCGGTTCCTGTACGTCGGCACCTGGGCGCCCAGCGAAACCCGCGAATACCTGGACAAACAGGGCGCGGGCACGAAGATCGACTACGGCTCGTTCCAGTTCCCGATGCCGCCCGGCGCCACGCACGACACCGTGGAGCAGATGTCGATCGGCTTCGCCGTGCCCAAGAAGGCCAAGAACGCCGACGCGGCCAAGGCGTTCATCGCCTACTTCCTCAACAAGGGCAACCTCGCCGGCATCCCCGCGGTGGCCGACAACCTGGTGCCCCGGCCCGACCTCGCGGTGCCGGACGACCTGAAGCCGGTCAAGACCGTGATGGACGACCAGAAGAAGGAGCACGTGCTGCAGTACGACGGCATCGACGCGATCGCCGGCGGCAAATGGCAGACCGACGTGTTCGACCCCGCCGACACCGCGCTGCTCAAGGGACAGCTGACCCCGGAGGCGTTCGTGGCGCAGCTCGCGCAGAAGTCCGCCGCCTTCTGGAAGAACCAGCACTGATGGCGACTGTCACGGAGGCGGCCCGGGCCGGGCGGCGGCCCGCGCTCGGGCCGCACCTGAGCCGCAAACGCAAGCTGTTCTGGCCGTTCGCCGCCCCCGCGCTGGCGCTCTACCTCGCGTTCCTGGTGCTGCCGACGATCGCGACCGTGGTGCTCAGCTTCACCAGCTGGTCCGGCGCGGGCGACACGCCGCGGCCTCAGGGCGTCGGGAACTACGTGCGGATGTGGCAGAGCGACGCGTTCCGCTACGCCTTCGGCAACACGCTGATCTACGTCTTCCTCGGCGGCATCGGCACTTTCCTGCTCGCGTTCCTGTTCACCATGGTGCTGCGGGACATGCGCGGCGGGAAGATCGTGCGGGCGATCCTGTTCTTCCCGAACATCGTCGCCCCGGTCGCGCTCGGCATGTTCCTCGGCTTCGTGTTCAAGTACCAGCCGGGCAAACAGGGGCTCGCCAACTACGTGCTGGAGCACCTCGGCGCGGACGCGGCGAAGTTCCTCGCGCCGGAGAACGTGACCGGCGTCGTGACCGCGTCGCTGATCTGGGCCAGTTCCGGCTTCTACATCACCATCCTGATGGCCGCGGTCGACCAGATCCCGCCGTACCTCTACGAGGACGCGGACCTGGGCGGGGCCTCGCCCTGGCAGAAGTTCCGCTCCATCACGCTCCCGCTCACCTGGGACGTGGTGGGCGTGGCCGGGGTGCTGTGGACGATCAACGCGCTCAAGATCTTCGAACTCGTCTTCGTGCTCGCCGGGCCGGGCACCTACGCGCCGCCGAACCGGGCGTGGACGCTCGGCATCTACGTGTTCGACCGGACCTTCGGCTCGAACGGCACGCCGGACTTCGGCGCGGCCTGCGCCTGCGCGGTCGCGATGATCGCGCTCGTCTCGATCCTCGTCGTCCTCCTGCGCCGGTTGATGCGCCGTGACGCCATCCAGTTCTGAAGGAGACCCTGTGACCGTCACGGAAGCACCGCCGCGCGGCTCCGCCCCGGGCAAGCCCCGGCGCACCCCGCCGCGCCGTCCCCGCCCGGCTCCCGGCAGCCGCAGGCTCAGCCCGCTGCGGCTGCTCGGCTCCGTGCTCGTGTGGCTGTTCACCGCGGGCAACCTGCTGGTGCTGTACTGGCTGATCACCGCGTCGTTCAAGACCCCGGTGGAGATCTTCACCAAGCCGTTCGCCCTGCCGTACCAATGGTTTCACGTCGGCAAGCCGTTCCGGAATTTCGTCTACGCCTGGAACAACGCCGGATTCGGCGACGCCGTACTGTCCACAGTGGTCCTCGTCGGGCTGGCGACGATCGCCACGGTCGCGGTCTCCGCCCCGTGCGCATACGCGCTCACCCGGCTCGGGGTGCGCGGTTCGGGCGTGCTGACCAACGGCGTCGCGATCGGCATGGGGGTGCCGTTCCAGACCGTGATCATCCCGCTTTTCGTCGCGTTCAGCGAGATCCACCTGGACAACCAATACGGGCTGTTCGTGCTCTACGTCGCCCTGTCGATCCCGTTCACGGTGTTCCTGCTGACCGGGTTCTTCCGGTCGCTGCCCGACGAAATCGAAGAGGCGGCGGTGCTCGACGGCGCCTCGCCGGTGCGGGTGTTCGTGTCGGTGGTGCTGCCGCTGGCCCGCGGCGGCGTGGTCACCGCGCTGACGCTCAACGCGATCGGGCTGTGGAACGAAACCCTGCTGGCGATCGTGTTCCTCAAGGACCAGGCCCACTTCACGCTCTCGCGCGCGCTGTTCACCTTCTACGGCGCGGCGAGCTACCAGTCCGAGTACGGCGGGCTGATCGCCGGGGTGGCGATCGTCGTGCTCCCGATGCTGCTGCTCTACGTCGTGCTCGCCCGCCGGATCATCACCGGCCTGACCCTCGGCGCCGGAAAGTAGGACTTCGATGGCCACCGTGAGCTTCACCGACACCACCCGCTACTACGCCGGGGTCGAACGCCCCGCAGTGGACGGGCTCGACCTCGAGGTCGCCGACGGCGAATTCCTCGTGCTGGTCGGCCCGTCCGGCTGCGGCAAATCGACCACCCTGCGGATGCTCGCCGGGCTGGAGGGCGTGGACGAGGGCTCGATCCGCATCGGCGACAAGGACGTCACCGAACTCCCGCCGAAGGAACGGGACATCGCGATGGTGTTCCAGAACTACGCGCTCTACCCGCACATGACCGTCGCGGAGAACATCGGTTTCCACCTCAAGCTCGCGCGCATGCCGAAGGACGAACGGGACCGCCGCGTCCGCGAAGCCGCGACCACCCTGGACCTGACCGAATACCTCGACCGCCGCCCGGCGAAGCTGTCCGGCGGGCAACGGCAGCGGGTGGCGATGGGCCGGGCGATCGTGCGGGAGCCGAGCGTGTTCCTGATGGACGAGCCGCTGTCCAATCTGGACGCCAAGCTGCGGGTGCAGACCCGCACGCAGATCGCCTCGCTGCAACGGCGGCTCGGCACCACCACGCTGTACGTCACGCACGACCAGATCGAGGCGATGACCATGGGCGACCGGGTGGCCGTGCTGCGCGACGGCGTGCTGCAGCAATGCGATTCCCCGGTCGGGCTGTTCGAGCGGCCGCGCAACGTGTTCGTCGCGGGCTTCATCGGCTCCCCCGCGATGAACCTCATCGAGACCACAGTGGACGGTTCCGGCGCGGCGGCGGGCGACGGCACGCTCCCGCTCACCCCCGCCCAGCGGTCCGCGCTGACCGGGCCGGGGATCGTCGTCGGCGTGCGCCCGGAAGGCTGGGACATCGGCGGCGCCGGATACCGCGCGGTCGTCGAAGTGGTCGAGGAACTCGGCAGCGACCAGTACCTCTACTGCCGGACCGGGGACCGGGTGCTGACCGTCCGTACTCCGGGCATGGCACCGTGGAAGCGCGGCGAAAAAATCTCACTGGCCCCGCGGACCGGCGCGGCGCACTTGTTCGACGCCGCCACCGGCGAACGGCTGCCGGACGCATGAGCACGATCAGCCGCACCGAACTCGTGCTCCCGGCGGCCGAACTCGGCCCGGAGAACCCGCTGCCGCCGCTGCTGCGGACCGAACCCGCGGCTTCGGTGTCCAACGTGGACGAACTGCCCGCGGACCTGGCGGCGAACCTTTCCTACGGCAGGCTGGACACGGTGCTGCCGTGCCGGATGCAGGACGGGTACGGCCGCGACCGGACGGAACAGCGGCTGCCCGCGCTCGTGCTGGAGAACGAGCGGCTGCGCGCCACCGTCCTGCCCGGGCTCGGCGGGCGGCTGCATTCGCTGCTGGACAAGGAAACCGGCCGGGACCTGGTGTACCGCAACCCGGTGTTCCAGCCGGCGAACCTGGCGCTGCGCGACGCGTGGTTCGCCGGCGGCGTCGAGTGGAACCTCGGCAGCACCGGGCACACCACGCTGACCTGCGCGCCGATGTTCGCCGCCGAAGCACCCGGCCCCGGCGGCGAACCGGTGCTGCGGCTCTGGGAGTGGGAACGCACCCGCGACCTGCCGTATCAGCTGGATTTCTGGCTTCCCGACGGGTCGCGGCAGCTGTTCGTGGGCGTGCGGATCCGCAACCCGCACGCCCACGACGTGCCGGTGTACTGGTGGTCCAACACCGCGGTGACGCAGACGGCCGGGACCCGCGTGCTGGCCCCGGCCGCGCGAGCCTGGCACTACGGCTACTCCGGGCGGCTGGAACTCGTCGACGTCGCGGACGAACTCACCTATCCCGCCCGGGCACAGACGGCGGCCGACTACTTCTTCGAAGTCGACGGTCCGCCGTGGATCGCCGCCGTCGACGCAGCCGGATACGGGCTCGGGCAGGCGTCCACGGCGCGGCTGCGCGGGCGGAAGCTCTTCGTGTGGGGCGAATCCGCGGGCGGGCGGCGGTGGCAGGAATGGCTCGCCCCGGGCATGGAGGGCTACCTCGAAATCCAGGCCGGGCTGGCGCGGACGCAGCTCGAACACCTGCGGCTGCCCGCGGGCGCCTCGTGGGACTGGCTGGAAAGCTACGGCCCGGTCGCGGCCGACCCGGAGATCGCGCACGGACCGGACTGGCCCGCCGCGCTCGCCTCGGTCGCCGCCGAACTGCCCGTCGCGGAGGAATTGGACCGGCGCTGGCGCGAATGGCGCGCGGTCGCAGATGCCGCGCCCGGAGAAATCCTGGCGACCGGATCCGGCTGGGGCGCGCTGGAAACCCGCCGGATGCTGACGGAACTGCCCGGCACGCCGTTTCCCGAGGACAGTCTCGGCGCGGCCCAGCAGCCGTGGCTGGATTTGCTCGACGGCGTGGCGCCCCGGGCCGACCCCGCCGCCGAACCGCCGGACACCCTGGTCAACCGCCACTGGGCCGAACTGCTGGAGGCGGTGCCCGACGAGGGCTGGCTCACCTGGTACCACCGGGGAATCGCGCGCTGGGCGGCAGGCGACCGCGACGGCGCGAAGGCCGCGTGGCACCGGTCGCTGGAGGCAGAGCCGAACGGCTGGGCATCGCGCAACCTCGCCGTCGCCCAGGAAGATCCGGCGCGCGCCGCAGAGTACTACCGGCAGGCATTGGACCTGCTGCCGAAACTGGCTCCGCTCGCCGTGGAAGCCGTCACCGCGCAGCTCGCCGCCGGAGATCCCGGCGCCGCACGGGAAATGCTCGAACCGTGGCCGCCCGAGGGCCGGTTCGCGTTGCTGCGGGCGCGAACCTCGCTCGCGCTCGGCGATCGCGAAGGGGCGCGCGAGGTCTACGAACGCGGCTTCACGGTGCCCGGGATCCGCGAGGGAGAGACGTCGCTGAGCGATGTGTGGCACGCGATCTCCGCTGGCCCGCTGCCCGCCGAATACGATTTCCGGATGAAAACCGGTGGTGGGGCCGGATGAGCGCGACCGGCCAGATGGGTGAACAATGGCGCGGCGGCGGGCGCGCAGGGAATGGGTCGAAGGGAGCACAAGCCGATGGCTCGGCATGAACGGTTGAGCACACTGTTGGACCTCTTGGCGAAGCGGGAGAAACTCGACGTCGAAGAGGTGGCCGCGGAGCTGAACGTCTCCGCCGCCACGATCCGCCGCGACCTGGACCATCTCGCCGAACAGCAGCTGCTCACCCGCACCCACGGCGGGGCCGTCGCGAACGACCTCGCCTACGACCTGCCGCTGCGGTACAAAACCGCCCGCCACGCCCCGGAAAAACAGCGGATCAGTGCCGCGGCCGCGGCACTGGTGTCCAACGGCATGGTGGTCGGCCTCAACGGCGGCACCACGACCGCGGGCGTGGCGCGGGCGCTGGCCATGCGCGCGGACCTCGCCGACGCCCCCGGCCTCACCATCGTGACCAACGCGCTCAACATCGCCCACGAGCTCGCGGTGCGGCCGAACATGAAGATCGTCGTCACCGGAGGGGTCGCCCGCCCGCAGTCCTTCGAACTGAGCGGCCCGCTGGCGACCCTGGTGCTCAGCCAGCTCAGCCTGGACCTGCTGTTCCTCGGCGTGGACGCGTTGCACCCGGCCGCGGGCGCGTTCGCCTGCCACGAGGGCGAGGCGGACATCAACCGGCTCATGGTCAACAACGCCGCCCGCGTGGTGGCGGTGGCGGACAGCTCGAAACTCGGCCGCCGCGCCTTCGCCCGCATCTGCGACATCACCGACATCCACGAAGTCGTGACCGACAGCGACGCCGATCCCGACGTCACCGCCGAGCTCAAGGCCGCCGGAATCCCGGTCCAGATCGCCTGAAACCCGGCTCCGGCCCGCCGTCCGCCGCTGCTCCCGCGGACGGCGGCTCGGTCGTGCCCGGGTCCATTCAGGACACCCCCTTTCCGCGCCGCGTTCCCGCTCACCGGGCCTTGACAAAGCCGCGGCGCGATGTGCTTACTACTGCAAGTTCGAGCGTCACCTTGAGCATATTCACGCAGAATAGGAGGCTCCAGTGCCTCGACGACTCGCGTACGCGGCGGCCGGGCTCATCCTCACCGGCTCCGTCGCGACTCCTGCCGTGGCGCAACCGCTCACCTCGATCTCCGTGCCGCGCGGCCCCGACTCCCCCGGCTACCAGCTGCGCATCGACACCGCCCACCTGGGCCTGAGTCTTACGCGCGGCGGCGAACAATTGCTGCGCACCGCGTCCGACGCGTTCACCTTCGACGGCGGCGTGGCGACGCGCGTGCGGTCGATCTCGCGAGACGGCGCGACCGTCGTCGCCACCGCCGACAGCACCGCGGGCCGCCCGGTGACCCTGCGGATCACCCCGCACCAGGACCGGTTCGATCTGAAGTGGACAGTCGACGGCCTCGCCGCCGGACAGCGCGCGACCCACTTCGACCTCACGACGTCCGGCTACTGGTACGGCGGCGGCGAAACCAGCGAAGGGAAAGCCCAGCCGTATCCGCTTTCCGCCGGAACGGTGGACGAGCCAGAGTTCTCCCCCGCCAGCTACATGATGCAGGAACCCTACTTCTTCACGTCGAAATCGGTCGGGCTCTTCGTTCGCACCGCGCAGCCGATGAAGGTCGCGATGACAGGCGGGCGCGCCGACCTGACCGTGACGAACTCCGCGGAGTACTCGAGCACGGTGTTCGTGGAGTCGAACCGCCGAGCGGTGTACGACGACTACGTCGGCGAGGTCGGCAAGCCGGCCAAGAGCGACGCGACCGACGCCGAGTACGCGAGTCCACTGTGGAATTCCTGGGCGCAGTACTACCGCGACATCGACCAGGACAAAGTGCTTTCGTGGGCACGCGATCTGAAAGCGGCGGGCGTCGCCGGGCACACCGTGCAGCTCGACGACAAATGGGAATCCAACTACGGCAACCTGACCTTCGACCCGAAGACGTTCCCGGACCCGAAGAAACTGGCCGACGGGATCCACGCGATGGGCCAGAAGTTCGGCCTGTGGACCACGTTCTGGATCAACCTCGACTCGGCGAACTACGCCTACGCCCGCGACCACGGCTATCTGGTGCGCGCCAAGGGAAATCCGGCCCAGCCGTGCACGGTGACCTGGTGGAACGGCACCGCAGGCATCATCGACCTCGGCAATCCGCAGGCCCGCGAGTGGTACACCGGCAACCTGCGCAAGCTGATGGCCGACTACGGCGTCGACGGCTTCAAGTTCGACACCCGCTTCTTCGACGACCGCTGCGCCGCCACCGGGAACCTGACCCCGCAGGACTACCAGAAGCTCGGCGCGGACATGACCGACGCGTTCGACCAGCAGGGCGCGGGCATCCGCACGCACTGGGGCAACCAGCGCTACGGCTTCGTGATCCGGGCGGTCGACGCGGACACCACGTGGGACGGCCTGCGCACCTCGCTGCGCCGGGCGTCGGCGATCTCGGCCAACGGCTACCCGTTCGTCGAGACGGACATGATCGGCGGCTCGAACAGCATGCCGCCGCCGTCGCGCGAGGTGCTCGTGCGCTGGGCGCAGGCCGCGTCGCTGATGCCGCTGATGTACGCGTCGACGTCCCCGGTGACGACGGTCGACACCACCACCGGCAAGCCGGTCGCCTACCCGGCCGACACCGCGAAACTGTACGCCGACGCGGTCCGCACCCACGCAAAACTGGCGGGCTACCTGAAAACCCAGGTACAGCAAGCGGTCGCGGACGGCACGCCGATCATGCGGCCGGTGTACTTCGATTTCCCCGCCGACCACCGCTTCGACACCGTCGACGACGAGTGGATGCTCGGCCCCGCCCTGCTGGCGGCCCCGATGATCACCTCGGGCGCCTCCCGCGACATCGCGCTGCCTTCAGGACTCTGGTTCGACCCGCACACCAAGCGAGTCGAAATCGGCGGCCGGACCCTGCACGATTACGCGGCGCCGCTGGACACGACGCCGATGTTCGTCCGGATCGGCGCTCCCGGCTGGACGGAGCTCGCGACGAAGCTGTAAGTCGCCGACCGGGCGTCCTCGCGGCGTCCGGGCGCATGGCCGTGACCCAGCAGCTCGCCCGCATTTCCGCCGCGCACCTTGCCGCCCGTCGGCAGTCGGCGGAAACGCTGGGCGAACTGCTGGGTCACGGCGGGAACTGACCGGAGTCGACGACTAGACCCTCGCGCTGCTGCGACGCGGGTTCGACGGCTACGAAGAAGTCAATCCGGCCTACCGAGATGTGCTCTACTCGATCGACGGACATCCGGTGACCGCGCTGGAGCCACGGCACGTCGCAGCGTTGCACGGCATCACCCGGAGTCGGTCCGCGCCGTCGTGCCGTCGTCCCTGGAGCAGATCGAGGCCGAGCTGGGCTCGCTCGCGCGGACGGTAACCGGCGACCTAGCGGGGCAGCATTCGGCGCGATTTCTATGCGGAAGCTGCCCGCCGTGAGCTGGCCGTCGCGCTGTGGTGGGACTGACCGTCAAAGCCCCTGCAAGACCCGCTCCAGCGCCGCCCGGCCCGCAGGTCCCCAGTGCGGTTTCCCGCCGGGCAGGCCCTGGTCCCCGTTCTGTCCCATGAGGATGAGGAAGAGGCTCTTCATCGCGGCCAGCCCGCGGGCACGCCGGATCGCCGCCTCGTCCGCCCGCGCGTAGCTCTCGAAGAACCGCGCGGCCGTGCCCGCGGGCAGCAGCACCCAGGCGGCGGCGAGATCCCACGCCGGATCACCGGCGAACAGGTCGCCGAAATCCACGATGCCCGAGAGGGTTCCTTCCGAGACAACGACATTCGCCGGATGCAGGTCGCCGTGCACCCACACCGGCGGACCCTCCCACGCGCGGGCCGCGACGGCGTCGTCCCAGACTGCCCGGACGTCGTCCGCGAGGCTGCCGAGGGCGACTGCCTCGATGAATTCCTCGAAGCCGCCCGTGCAATCCCGGGGATGGGCACCGCGATCCGCGGCGATCGGCGCGTCGGCGGGGGCTTCGACGTGGAGCGCCCGAAGGAAATCCGCCAGCGTGTCGGCCGCGTGGACGCCGCGGCTGATCGTGCCGTGGTCGAGCGGTTCGCCGGGGACCCACGTCATCACGGTCCAGTGCTTGGGGAAACGCTCGGACGGTTCGCCGAACCGCACGGGCGCCGGCACCGGGAGCGGCAGACGTGGGGCCAGCACCGGCAGCCACCGGCGTTCCTTGAGCTGAAGCTGCGGGGTGGGGTCCATCCGCTGCATGCGGACGGCGAGTTCGTCCCCGAGCCGCCACATCTGGTTGCCCCAGCCGCCCGCCACCTCGCGGATCGGCAGACCGGCCAGGTCCGGATGCTGGTCCCGGAGCAGGTCGCGGACCAGGTCTGCGGTGATCTCGGTGGTGGGCATGGGAAGGGACAGTACCGAGACGGCGGCCGACGCAGCCTGCCCGGCCGCGGTCAAGATTGGCTCAACTTCCGGCTTGACATGATCTGCAGTGCGCGCTATAGAAATGGATATACGCGATAGCTGACCTGGGTGCCGAAACTACGTAGCCGGGGAGTGGTCGACGATGCCGGACACCATCAGCCGCCAGGGCGCGACTGCCCGCGAATTCGTCGAGCTGATCTGCGCCGATCCGGGCTGGTTGCGCGCCGAGTTCGAGTCGATCGTGACCGCCGCCGTGCTCCCGCCGTTGCACCCCAACGACTTTCCCCCGCGCAGCACCGGAAACCCAGCCGAGGCGCGGGTTCCGGCGAGCGTGTGGCGGGCTTGGCCGCCAGAGCACCGGGAGCGTTCTCCTCCGGCAAACCGCAGGCACCACACCCGACAGTCGTGAAATCTCTGGGGAGGTGATACCGGAGACGGGGAAGGTCTGCCACGACGCCCGGCCGAAGAGGCTCGCACAGCCCCGGCATCGCGTCTCGTGACGTGGTCCCGCGACCGCCCCGCCGCAGCACAGCACAGCACGGTTGCTTTTCACCCGAACTGGTTCCGGCCCCGCCGCTTGCGTCCGGCGGGGCCGGATCTCCGCGACAGCCCCGACAAGCGAACGCCCGCCCCGGCGGCGGGCACGTGGGAAGGAGAAAGGGAGGCGCATGGTCATGTTGATGCGAACTGACCCGTTCCGGGAGCTCGATCGGCTGACCCAGCAGTTCTTCGGCGGCAACGGCACCGCCACCCGTCCGGCGGTGATGCCGATGGACGCCTACCGGTCCGGCAACGACTACGTCGTGCAGTTCGACCTGCCCGGCGTCGCGCCGGAGTCGATCGACCTGGACGTCGAGCGCAACGTGCTGACCGTCAAGGCCGAACGCAGGCCCGACTACGGCGAGGACGCGGAGGTCCAGGTCTCCGAGCGCCCGCGCGGGGTGTTCTCCCGCCAGCTGTTCCTCGGCGACACCCTCGACACCGACAGCATCAAAGCCGACTACGACGCGGGCGTGCTCACCCTGCGGGTGCCGATCGCCGAACAGGCCAAGCCGCGCAAGATCGCCATCGGCGGCAGCGGCGGAGCCAAGCAGATCCGCGCCTGACTGTCTCGATACCGGCCCCGCCCCGCGGCGGGCGGGGCCACGAACTCTCCGAGGTTTCCCGCCCCGCACCGGCGCCGTGCTGCTCCTGCTCGGACGAGGACTGTCCAATCGCGACGTCGCCGCCGGGCCGGGGCCCTTCGGCTGAATCGCTTCGATCGGTGATTGCCGGGATCTCGTTGAGGAAAGCGGCAATACTCAACGGAGGTCGTACTGGATGTCGATCCCCGAACCCGGCCCGCCATTGCTGTTGATCGTCAGCCATCCGTGGTCGTACACGTCCGCGAGCTTGTACTCGAACCCGAAGTCGTACTTCTTGTCTCGGCCGAACGTCCCCGGCATCTCCCCCAGTTGCATCGCCCCGTGCGGCGATTTGCTCTCGCCGCTGTCCGGATCCGTGACGTAGACGACCGGACCCAGCGCCAGGCTCAGGTCGCTGTTCAGTTCGGAGTCGGTGCTGGTCTCCACGTGCACCATCACCGCCATGACCTGTTCGGAGCCGTACTTCGACCGCTGCTTCGCGATCTTGGTGACGGTGAACGACGGATCCGTCGGCGCGACAGCCGAAGAACGCGAGAAGTGCACGACCTCGCCGACCTTCTTCACCGGATTGCCCCGCGGGCCGGTCGACCCGGCGGACTGTGTCGCCTCGGGCGTGGACGGCGCGGCGGACGACGCCTCCGTAGTAACGGTCACGGTGACCGTTGGCGGTGCGCTCGCCACCGCGGCATCGCCATTCCCGGAGCAGCCAGCGGAAAGCGCCGCTGCGGTCGCCACCGCGCAGCAGAGCAGCAACCACGAACTTGTTCGCATCAAGGAACTCCCGGTCGATCAGCATTACGACGCGGCCGCACCGAAGGCTTTCTTCTCGATCGCAGCACACAAGTCGCAATGACCCGATCGACCGTTACGAAAGCTGTCCACACCAGACCGAATCCGTCCCACCTCCGGTCGGCGGTAGCGCGCCACCCCGCTCTCCGCCACCCTGGGCAGTCGAGGACGGGAGGCCGCACGTGAAGGTCGTCATCGCCGGCGCGGGCATCGGCGGGCTGACCGCTGCCCTGCGGCTGCACCGCGAAGGCATCGAATGCGCGGTGTACGAACAGAGCACCCGCGTCGCCGAGCTCGGGGTCGGGATCAATGCCTTGCCGCACGCGGTCAAGGAGCTCGCCGCGCTCGGGCTGCTCGGTCAGCTGGACGAGATCGGGATCCGCACCCGCGAGCTGTTCTACACCCATCGGCTCGGGCAGGTGATCCTGCGCAAGCCGTGCGGGCTCGACGCCGGGTTCACGCTCCCCCAGTACTGCCTGCACCGCGGCAGGCTGCGGAACATGCTGCTGCAAGCGGTCCAGACCCGCCTCGGTCCGGAGGCGGTGCGGACCGGGCATCGGCTGACTGGGTTCGAGCAGGACGCGCAGGGCGTGCGGGTGCGTTTCGCTGAGCGGGAAAGCGGCGAAGAGGTGACCGTGGCCGGGGATGTCCTGGTGGCGGCCGACGGGATTCACTCGGCCGCGCGGTCACTCCTGTTCCCCGAGGAAGGACCGCCGCGCTGGAACGGGGTCTTGATGTGGCGCGGCGCCACCGACTGGCCCGCGTTCGGCGGCGGCGATTCGATGATCGTCTCCGGCGGCACCGCGGCCAAGCTGGTGATCTATCCGATCGGGCCGGGCCGGAGCGCGGGCACCCGGCTCACCAACTGGGCGGTTTGCGTTCAGACCGGGCGGCCCGGCGACCCGCCCCCGGACCGGCAGGACTGGGCCAAGCCCGGCGACCGCGCGGAGCTGGCCCGGCACGTCGGGCGGTTCCGGTGCCCGGAGGTCGACCACGCCGCGCTGGCCGAGGCCACCGAGGAGATCTTCGAGTTCCCGATGTGCGACCGGGACCCGCTGCCCGCCTGGTCGCACGGACGCGTGACGCTGCTCGGCGACGCCGCCCATCCGATGTACCCGATGGGCTCCAACGGCGCCGGCCAGGCGATTCTCGACGCGTCCAGTCTCGCCGCGCAGCTGACGCGGCACGCCGATCCCGCCGAGGCGCTGCGCGCGTACGAAGCCGACCGGCTGGCCGCCACCGGCGAGATCGTGCTGCGCAACCGCCGGGGCGGCCCGGAAAACGTCATCGACGAGGTCGAGCGGCGCGCGCCGGACGGCTTCGACCGTCTCGAGGACGTCATCGACGCGGCGACGCTCGACGCGATCGTCAGCGGCTACGCGCAGGTTTCCGGGGCGTCCCAGCAGCAGGTGAACCGCGCCTGAGGTCAGGCGCCCTCCACCGAACCGGGCGGCAGGAAGTCGACGTCGTGCAGCGCCGACACCCGGACCACCTCGGCCGGGTCGGTCAGGTTGTGCAGCTTGTCGAACAGCGTCGCGAGCTTCCCGGCCGGGCTCACCCAGAACAGCCCCCGGGTCATGCCCTCGCTGCGGTTGTAATAGGCGTGCGGGAGCCCCTTCGGCATCCGCACGGTGTCGCCGGGGCCGGCGGTCTCCCACTGGCCGTCGAGGTAGAGCGTGAAGACGCCCTCCAGGATGTAGATGTGCTCGTCCTGCGTCGGATGGACGTGCGGCGGCACCCCGGTGCCGGGCGGATCGAGGGTCTCGAACGCGAAGCTCGACTCGCTGGCCGCCTTCATCGAGTAGGTGTGGCCGAGCACGTTCCACACTTTGTTCCGCATGCCCTCGCGGGCGGGCGTGATCCCCTTGGGCAGGGGACCTAGCACGATTTCCTCGCCGGTCATCACACCTCCTGGCCGATGGTTTCGTCCGACAGGGACTCTGCGCTATCCGGACGCCGGTGTACAGGTGCCATTCACGAGAACGCGAGAACGCCGTCCGCGAGAACCGGTGTCCCGTCCGTCGTGCGCACCTCGAAGGCGACGGCATCGGGAAGCGTCCGGCCCGCGTGGACCGACAGCGTCGTCCCGGGGAAAACCGGGTTCGTGAAGCGGCATTCGACCCCAGTGAGTTCGCCCGGGTAAACGCGGATCCGCGCGCATTCGCTGTAGACGACCGCGTTGGTCGCGCGGCCTCGAAGGACTCGATACGGCCGAGTCCCGCAGCATCGGACGGCTCGCGCTTTGGCAATGGGGCCGCGATCTCGTCGCCTTCGCGCGGGTGCCCGCCGCGGTACGTGAGGGGGACCCTGGGGGAATCTGATTCCGTCAGGGTTCCCCTTACGGCTTTGAACCTGAGCTGCGCGGGCGCTCAGTTGTACTCGGAGATCTCCACCCCGAACGTCCCCGGCTCCAGTGCCTCGAAGATGTGCGGCACGTCCCCCGGATAGCAGATGTAGTCGCCCGGCAGCAGCTCCACCGGGTCGTCCATGATGCCGATCCGCGCGCGGCCGGCGCACAGGACGGTGTGCTCGACCACGCCGCGCATGTGCGGGTCCGATCGCCGCGGGACGCCGGGCTCGGCGCTGACCAGGTAGATGTCCCGGCGAGCCGCGGACGGGCACGCGGACAGCAGCGTGCACGCGTAGTCGGCGTGTTCGGCGAACACCGTCGGGCCCTTGCCCGCGCGGATCACCTTCACCTCCTGCCTCTCCGGTTCGACCAGCCGGGAGAACGGCACGTCCAGCGCGACGCCGAGCGCCCACAGCGTCTCCACGCTCGGGTTGCCCGCGCCCGATTCCAGCTGGGACAACGTGGATTTCGCCAGGCCGGCCCGGCGCGCGACCTCGGTCAGCGAGAGGCCGGCGCGGGCCCGCTCGCGGCGCAGGGACGCCGCGATGATCTCCAGCGGCGCGCCCGTGCTCTCGTTCGGCATGTGTGTTCGCTCCATCAGTCTTCTCGTTCGCCTTGACGAACATGCCCCGACGTGTTCAGTATAGGCCACTATGCGTTCGATTTGGCGAACACTCGACCGCGGCCTCGCCCGCGACATCGGTCTCGTGTGCCTGGCCGACACCCTCGTAGGCGTGTCCTACGGCGCCATCGCGGTGGGCTCCGGCTTCCCGCTGTGGGCGCCGATGCTGCTCTCCCTGCTGGTTTTCGCCGGCGCGTCGCAGTTCATGTTCGTCGGCATCGTCGCCTCGGGCGGCAATCCGCTCGCCGCGGTGGCCGCCGGGCTGCTGGTGAACGCGCGGCACGTGCCGTTCGGCTTCGCGGTCGGCGACGCGCTCGGGCGCGGGCTGCTCGGACGACTGGCCGGAAGCCACCTGATGATCGACGAATCGGTGGCGTTCGCGCTGGCCCAGCGCGACGCGGCCCGGCGGCGGGCAGCGTACTGGGCGTGCGGCGCCGGGCTCTTCGTGTGCTGGAACCTCGGCGTCGTGGTGGGCGCGTTCGCCGGGTCCGCGATCAGCGACACCGACGCGTTCGGCCTGGACGCCGCCTTCCCGGCGGTGCTGCTGGCGCTCGTGCTGCCGTCGCTGAAAGACCGGGCGTCGCGGCTGCCGGTGCTGATCGGCGTGGTGGTCGCACTCGCGGCCACTCCCCTGCTCCCGGCGGGCCTGCCGGTGCTGCTGGCGCTGGTCGGAGTCGTCGCGGGCGCCGCCGCGAAGGAGCCGAAGTCCCTGGAAGGAGCGCACTGATGGACGGCGCGGAACTGATCATCGCGACGCTCGTGCTGGCGGCCGGGACGTTCGCGTTCCGGCTCGCCGGGCCGCTGCTGCGCACGAAAGTGCGATTGTCCCCGAGGGCCGAACGCCTGATGACGCTGTCGGCGGTGGTGCTGCTCGCCGCGCTGGTCGCGACCAGCGCACTGACCGAGGGGCCCGAATTCGCCGGAATCGCCCGGCCCGCCGGGGTGCTGGTGGGCGGGGTGCTCGCGTGGCGGAAGGCCCCGTTCGTGGCGGTCGTGATCGCGGCGGCGGCGACGGCGGCGCTGCTCCGGCTCGCCGGGGTGCCGTAACCGTTCCCGGAACAATTGCGCAGCGAATTCCCGGCGGAATTTTCCGCGCTCGATCACCCGGCGGGAAAATACCGATCAGGCGCGGGAGACGAATGCTCGTCTCCCGCGCCTGATCGGCGGGGAAATCAGTTTCGGTTCATCGAGCGGAAACGGCCCGCGAACCGGTCGCGCCGACCGCGCCGCACGTCGGTTCGTCCGGCTGGGCGGACACGCTCACCGCGTCCCACGCAGCCTTCACCGAGTTGAATTCGGTGCAGCCGTTGGGGAACAGGTTCTTCGCCGCGGTCAGCGTCCAGGTGCGGTAGCTCTGGTAGGAACTGCCGCTGGTCTTGAGCAGCATCGCGTTGTAGAAGATCTGCACCGCGGTCTTCACGCCGAGCCCGGTGACCGTGGAGTTGTTGCAGGTCGGGCTCGTCGGCTGGCCGTTGGTCGGGTTCGACCCCTCGGCGAGGAGGTAGAACCAGTGGTTGCCGGGGCCGGCCGCGGCGTGCACCTCGGTGCCGGGAATCGAGCTGTCGTAGCAGTTCGCGTGGCCGAGCTGGGACGGGTCGTACATGTTGCGGATCGGCCCGCTGCCGACGAGGTTCACCTGGTTGCCGACGAGGAAGTCCGGGACCGCGTACGGCGCGGGCTCGTTCGCGAACCACTCCGACGAGGCGCCGAAGACGTCCGCGACGAATTCCTGGGTGCCGCTGCCGGACATGCTGCCCGGGGTGTGGTCGTCGATGCCGTGGCCGAACTCGTGCCCGATCACGTCGAGCGAGCCGATCCACTGGCCCGCGGTGTTGTTCCCGACCTGGACCTGGGTGCCGTCGTAGTAGGCGTTCTGCTCGTTGAGGCCGACGCGGATCGGCCAGGCGCCGCCGTTGCCGTCGAAGCTGTTGCGGCCCAGCCATTGCGACAGCATCTTGTTCTCCTGCTGGATGCCGTACAGCGCGTCGGCGCAGCCGGTTTCCCGGTCGGTCTCGTCGCCGTTGCCCCAGCTGTCCGTCGACTTGGTGAAGGTCTGCTGGGTGTCCGCGTCCTGGCAGCTGAGGTTCGCGATGTTCGGGTCGGTCATCGAGTATCCGCCCGCGCCGTCCGAGGACGTGTCGAGGTGCAGCGGCTCCGGGCCGTTCCACACGCCCTGCGCGTCGCCGTACGCCACGTGTTCCTGCGTGTGCAGGACCTTTCCGGTCATCGCGTCGACGACGACGTCCAGCTTGCTCAGCCCTTCCGCGTTCCGCCCGGTCACCCGGGTCGTCCAGGCGAGTTTCGGGCTGCCCAAGGCATAAGTGGCGAGCGTCGCCGGCTGCACGCTGTCCACTGTGGGCACTTGGGTGCGGGCGATCGCTTCGGCCTGCTTGGCGGTCAGTTTCGGCGACGTGCTGGGCAGGTCGATCGCGGCGGTCTGCGCGACCGAGGTGGCGAGCACCTTTCCGGCCGAGTTCGTGGCCACGACGAAGTCGCCGCCGATCACCGGGAGACCCTTGTACGAGCGGTCGTACGGCACGTATTTCAGGCCGTTGACCGACGAGATCACCTTGTGCTGCTGGAAAACGTCGTCCTTGCCGGCGTGCAGGGCGGCGGGCCGGGAGGCGACCAGCGCCTGCGCGGCGGTGGCCGCCATGGCTTCGGCGGCCTGCGGACTCTGCGGTTCGAGCGGTTGCGCGTGTGCTGCGGTGGCCGTGGTGACGGCCCCGGCCAGCACCCCGGCTGCGAGCAGCACGAGCGGTCGGCGCGATTTCATCGGCGGTGTTCTCCTCCGGACAGGCCGGATCAGGCCCGGGGGTGGGGGCCGGATTCGGAAGTGGAATGGGATCGAACCCCGCCAAGAGTCGGGTTTTTTCCCACTCCGGACAACCGACGAAGGTCGTTAATTTATCAACTTCGGCGCATGGATCCCGATTTCCGGATCCCGCTTTCCGGGAATTCCGCGTTCCGCCCAAGAATCGCCACTCGCCCACCCCGGCAGCAGTCCGGCGTTCCGGATGAATCCGGCGGCAATGCGCCGGTGAATCCTTTGTAGACAGTGGGATTTCCGCTGTCCACAGTGGACTCGGCTGGTCCGGCGCGCCCGCATCCCGCGGTCAGCGAACGGCTGGTCCCGGGCCGTTCGCCTTGCTTCCCGGCGGGTCGCGGGTGTGTGATCGGAGACACAGTTCTTCCATCCGCCGTCGCTGAGGAGGCCGTCATGGCCGACAAGCAGAACAGGAGTGCCGACCCCGGGGCCGCCGTCGCTGTGGACGACCCCGCCAAGGTGCGCAACGTCGTCCTCGTCGGGCCTTCCGGTTCCGGGAAGACCACGCTCACCGAGGCACTGCTCGCCGCGTCCGGCACGGTGCCGCGCGCCGGTTCGGTCGTCGAGGGCACCACGGTGTGCGACCACGACCCCGCCGCGGTGCGCCAGCAGCGCTCGGTCGGGCTTTCCGTCGCCCCGGTGCTGCACGCCGGGCACAAAATCAACCTCATCGACACCCCGGGGTACGCCGATTTCGTGGGCGAGCTGCGCGCCGGGCTGCGCGCCGCGGACGCCGCGCTGTTCGTCGTCTGCGCCGCCGAGGGCGTGGACGCCGCCACCGTCGCGGTGTGGGAGGAATGCGCGTCGGTGGGGATGCCGCGCGCCGTCGTCGTGTCCCGGCTCGACCACCACCGCGCCGACCCGCTCGCCGAGATCGCCGCCTGCCAAGCCGCCTTCGGCGCGGGCGTGCTGCCGCTGTACCTTCCGGCGCCGGACGGCCTGGTCGGGCTCGTCACCCAGCGCCGCTACGACTATTCCGCCGGCTACCCGCCGCGCGTGGGCGAGCCGGACCCGGCCGTGGCCGAGGAGTTCGCCGAAGCCCGCAACGAGCTGATCGAGGGCATCATCGCCGAGAGCGAGGACGAGACCCTCATGGACCGCTACCTCGGCGGCGAGGAGATCGCCGAGGACGTGCTGATCGCCGACCTCGAGACGGCCGTCGCGCGAGGTTCGTTCCACCCGGTCATCCCGGTGTGCGCGACCAGCGGGATCGGGCTCGCCGAGGTGCTCGACGGCATCGTGCGCGCCTTCCCCTCGCCGCTGGAGCACACCCCGCCCGGCGTGACCAGCCCCGACGGCGCCGAGCACGCCGCGCTGTCCGCCGATCCGGACGGGCCGCTCGCCGCCGAGGTCGTGCGCACCGCGGTCGACTCGTACGTGGGACGGGTTTCGCTCGTCCGGGTGTTTTCCGGGACGCTGCGGCCGGAGCACCCGGTGCACGTCTCCGGCCACGGCCTCGCCGAACGCGGCCACGAGGACCACGACGCCGACGAACGCGTCGCCCACCTCTACTCGCCGCTCGGCGCGAACCTGCGCGAGGTGCCGTTCTGCGTCGCGGGCGATCTGTGCGCGCTCACCAAAGTGGGGTCCGCCGAAACCGGCGACACGGTGTCGTCGCCGGACGATCCGCTGCTGATCAAACCGTGGCGGATGCCCGAACCGCTGCTGCCGGTCGCCGTCGTCGCGAAGTCCCGCAGCGACGAGGACACGTTGTCCCGCAACCTTTCCCGGCTCGTCGCGGGCGATCCGACCCTGCGCCTGGAACGGAACGCGGAAACCGGGCAGCTCGTGCTGTGGTGCATGGGCGAGGCGCACGCGGAGGTGGTCCTGTCGCGGCTGCGCGCGGGCGGCGCGGACGTCGGCACCGAGCCGGTGCGGATCAGCCTGCGCGCCACGTTCGCGAAACCGGCGCGAGGCCACGGACGGCACGTGAAGCAGTCCGGCGGGCACGGGCAGTTCGCGGTGTGCGACATCGAGGTCGAGCCGCTGCCGCGCGGCGGCGGATTCGAGTTCGTGGACAAGGTGGTCGGCGGCGCGGTGCCGCACCAGTTCATCCCGAGCGTCGAGAAGGGCGTGCGCGCACAGCTGCAACGCGGCGTCCAGGACGGCTATCCGGTGGTGGACGTGCGCGTGACGCTGACCGACGGGAAGGCGCACAGCGTCGACTCGTCGGACGCGGCGTTCCAGACCGCAGGCGCGCTCGCCCTGCGGGAAGCGGCGGCGGCCAGCCGGATCTCGCTGCTGGAACCGCTGGACACGGTCGAGGTGAGCCTGCCGGACGAACACCTGGGCACGGTGCTGGGCGACCTGTCCTCCCGCCGCGGCCGCGTGCTGGGCACGGAATCCGGCGAGGGCGGGCACACCGTCGTGCACGCCGAGGTGCCCGCGGCGGAACTGCTGCGGTACGCGGTGGATCTGCGCTCGCTGACCTCGGGAACGGCGACGTTCACTCGCCGGCACGCCCGCTTCGAGCCGATGCCGCAGGGGGCGGCGGTGCCGACCTGAGCGCGTCTCGTGCGTGTTGATGCCGGTTAGAACCGGCACCGCCGCTCACGACCTGCCGCAAGGCAAGCGCCCCAATGCCACATTGGGTGCATGTGACGCACCGAATGCCACATTGGGTGCGTGGGACGCACCCAATGCCGCATTGGGGCGCATCGCCGCTCGCGGGTCAGAACTCGAACCCGCCCGGCCGCCCGTTGCGGTCCGCCACCAACCCGGCCAGTGTCGCGATCGCGATTTCCGCCGGGGTGCGCGAGCCGATGTTCAGCCCGACCGGCCGGTGGACCCGCGCGATGTCCGGTTCCGCCACGCCCAGCGCGCGCAGGGCTTCCACGTGCGGTCCCGGATGCCGCGGGTTGCCCAGCACGCCCACCCACCGCGTCGGCGTCGCCAGTGCGGCTTGCAGGACCGTCCCGAGTTCCGGGCGGTGGTGGTCGGTCACGACGACGTCCGCGTCCGCTCCCGGAGACGGCGCGGTGGTGCGGACTTCGACGCCTTCCGGGGCATCGCTGGCCCGCGCCTCGTCCGGCTCGAACAGCACGGCGTGGTAGCCCAGATCGGCCGCGTAGCGCAGCAGGTACCGGGCCACCGGCGAGGCGAACACAGCCACCAGGGTCCGTTCGGCGGGCGGTTCTTCGACCTCGCCGTGTGCGACGGCGCAGGCATCGGGTTCGGTCGTCATGCGCCTCAGTCTGCCTCAGAGGTCCGGCTCGGCGAATTCGAAGTACTCCGGCAGCGGCGCGGTCCCGGCGAGCTTGAAGTACCGCACCTTCCGGCGCCGCCGCAGCGCCAGCGTGTCCCGCACGGCGTCGTTGTGCACGCGGCGCGCGATGACGACCCGGTGTTCGGCGTCGGTCAGTTCCTCGGCGAGCACGACCGGCAGCCGGGACCGGTCGATCGGGGCCAGGACCAGCGTCAGTTCGTTCTCCGCGGCCTCGCGGTCCGGCCGCGCGGCAGCTTCGGCGCGAGCGGCTGCAGCGTGCAGTTCAGCACCGTCGTGCAGGACTGCGGCGACGGCTCGGGCCACCACGGCTCGGCGCGCGAGAGCGGCTTCCAGAGCGGCCCAGCCCGCGTCGGTCCGGACGTGCAGGCGGTCGAGCCGGTTCGCGGTCGCGACCAGGAACAGCCCGCCGAGCACCACGATCGCGGCCGCCGCCACGAGCAGCCACACCAGCACCGTCACGCGAGCTCCCGCTCCCCCGCCGCGACCAGCCGGGGGTCCGCCGCGATGGCCGTCTCGTACACCCGCAGCACCTGCGTGACCACGACCCCCCAGTCGTACGCGGTCACCCGCTCGCCCGCCGCGGCGGCGAGCGACGCGCGGTGCGCCGGGTCGCCCAGGAGTTCGCGCAGGCCGTCGGCCAGGGAGGCCGGGTCGCCGGTCGTGGTGAGCATGCCGGCGCGACCGTCGTCGAGGACGCGGCGGAACGAATCGAGGCCGCTCGCCAGCACCGCGGTTCCCGCCGCCATCGCCTCGGTGAGGATCATCCCGAAGCTCTCGCCGCCGGTGTTGGGCGCGCAGTAGACGTCCACGCTGCGCAGCGCACGCGCCTTCGTCTCGTCGTCGACCTGGCCCAGCAGTTCGATGTGCGGCCACAGCTGCGGCCCGGCCATCCGCCGCAGCTGGTCCGGCTCGCCGCGGCCGACCACGAGCAGCCGCAGGTCCTCGAACTCCGGGAGCAACCGCCGCGCGGCCTCCAGCAGCACGTCCATGCCCTTGCGCGGTTCGGTGAACCGGCCGACGAACCCGATCGTCCCGCCCGCGCGCGGGTAGCCGTCCAGCGGCAGCGCCCGGGAAAAGAACTCGACGTCCACGCCGTTCGGGATCTCGACCGCGTCGCCGCCCGCGTGCTCCACCTGCACCCGCCGGGCCAGCGCCGACACCGCGATCCGCGCGGTGATCTTCTCCAGCAGCGGACGCAGCACCGGCTGGAACGCCGCCAGCGTCCGCGAGCGCGTCGTCGCGGTGTGGAAGGTGGCCACGATCGGCCCGTCCGCGACCTTCAGCGCCAGCAGCGACAGGCTCGGCGCGGCCGGTTCGTGCAGGTGCAGCACGTCGAAGCCGTTGTCCCGGATCCAGCGCCGCACCCGGGCGTAGGAAACCGGCCCGAACTGCAGCCGCGCGACCGAGCCGTTGTACGGGATCCCCAGCGCTTTGCCCGCCGGGTGCACGAAATCCGGCAGCTGCGCGTCCTCGTCCGCCGGGGCCAGCACCGACACCCGGTGCCCGCGTTCGAGCAGCGCCTTCGCCAGGTCGATCACGTGCCCCTGGACCCCGCCCGGAACGTCGAACGAGTACGGGCACACGATCCCGATCTTCAACCCGCGCGCCACCCGGGTCAGCTCGCTTCTTCCAGCGCCGTCGCCGCCGCGTCGGCGGGCCAGAACGGCTGCAGCATGTGCCAGTCGGCCGGATGCGCGGCGATGTCGCCGGCGAACACGTCGGCCAGCGCCTGCGTCGCGGCGGGCACCTCGGCCCGCGCGGTGACGCGGATGCGCGGGTGGATCCGGATCTCCCAGCCGTCCTCGGTGAACCAGCAGCCGGTCGGCAGCAGCGCGGCACCGGTGGTGGCGGCGAGCCGCGCCGGGCCGGGCGGCAGGTGCGTCTGCTCGCCGAAAAACCGTACCGGGATCCCGGACGACGTCAGGTCCCGGTCCCCCAGCAGGACCACCACCTTGTTCTCGCGCAGCCGCCGCAGCAGCAGCCGCATCGCCGCGCTGTCGCCGGTCAGCGGCACGATCTCGAAGCCGAGCGACTCCCGGAACGACACGAACCGGCGGTACAGCGATTCGGGCTTGAGCCGTTCCGCGACCGTGGTGAAGGTGCCCGCGTAGCTCGCGAGCCAGACTCCGGCGATGTCCCAGTTCCCGCTGTGCGGCAGCGTCATCACCGCGCCGTTGCCCTCGGCGAGCGCGGCGTCGATGTTCTCCGCGCCGGTCACCGTCACCTGCTTCGCGACCGCCGCGTGGTCCATCGCCGGGAGCCGGAACGTCTCGAACCAGTACCGCGCGTACGACCGCATCGCGCGCCGCACCAGCTCGTCCAGCTCCGCTTCGCCCGCCTGCGGCACGACGCGCGCGAGGTTGGCGCGCAGCTGCCGCACTCCCCCGCCGCCGCGCCGCGCGGCCATGTCGGCGCCGAAGGCGAAGGTCGCCGACCCGAACGACTTCGGCACCCGCCGGACGAACCGCCAGCCCGTCGCGTAGCCGAACTCGCTGAGCCGCTGGGACAGTGTGCTCACGGTTGCGCCCCGCCTGCCGATGAGTCGGCCTGTTTCGCCGCGGCCGCCCGCGCCGCGCTCGCCACCGCCGCGGCCCGCTGCAGCAGCGTGACCACCGACAGCACCGCGAGCAGCCACAGCGTGATCTCGACGGTGTAAGGCACGCCCAAGCCGTGCAGCCCGGTGCCGACGAGGGCGATGATGAGCCGCTCCGCGCGTTCCACCAGCCCGCCGTCGGCTTCGAGGCCGGACGCTTCGGCGCGCGCCTTCACGTAGGAAATGACCTGGGCCAGCACGAGGCAGATCAGCGCGGCAGCCGCGGCCCGGTTGTTGTGGTCCTGGACGAAGCACCACCACGCGATCGCGGCGAACAGCGCGCCGTCGACCAGCCGGTCGCACGTCGCGTCGAGCACCGCGCCGAAGGGCGTGCCGTACCCGCGGGCGCGGGCCATCGCGCCGTCGAGCAGGTCGAGCATGGCGAAGCCCCACACGGTGAACGTGCCCCACAGCAGCATCCCCTGCGGGAAGAACGCCAGCGCGCACGCGACGGCGCCCGCGGTGCCGAGCACGGTCATCGCGTTCGGGGTCAGTCCGGCGCGGACCAGGGCGGCGCCGATCGGGTCCGTCACACGGGAGACCGAGGCACGGGCGAAAATGTTGAGCATCTTCCTCGTCTGTGCACCTGATTCGGGGGCGGGTGGGCGACGAAAGCCTATCGACCCCGCTGTCCGAACCGGACCCGCCCGCCCGCGACCCGCCGGAACGTCAGCCGGATTTCGGCAGTTCGGCGAGCGGCGCGGCCGATTCCGCCGCCTCCTCGGCCTCCCGGACGGCCTGGCACTTGGGCCGCAGCCCGGCCAGGATCGCCTCGGAAATCTCGCCGAGCTGCCGCACCTGCTCGGCGCTCAACTGGTCGAACAGCGTCTCCCGGACCGCCTCGACGTGCCCCGGCGCGGCTTCCTCCAGCGCGGCGAACCCGGAGTCGGTGAGCACCGCCCACGACCCGCGCTTGTCCGTCGGGCACGACTCGCGCTGGACCCAGCCCTTCGCCTCCAGCCGCGCCACCGCGTGCGACAGCCTGCTGCGCGACGAACCGCGCACCGACGCGAGCTCGCTCATCCGCAGCCGCCGTCCGTCCGCTTCGGACAGCGCGACGAGCACCTCGTAGTACGTGTGCGGCATGCCCGACTCGTGCTGCAGCTGTCCTTCGAGGTGGGCGTGCAGCAGCGAACTGGCCTGGGCGTAGGCGCGCCAGACCCGCTGCTCTTCGTCGGTCAGCCAGCGTGGTTCGGACATATCGTCATCATACGCTGGTTGAGCACTCAATTACCGCCGCGCGACGGGCCTCACCACGCGCCCGCGAGCAGGTCGCGGGTTTCGCCGAGCAGCTGCGGCAGCACCTTCGTGTGCCCGATCACCGGCATGAAGTTCGCGTCGCCGCCCCAGCGCGGCACCAGGTGCTGGTGCAGGTGCGCGGCGATGCCCGCCCCGGCGATCACGCCCTGGTTCATCCCGATGTTGAACCCGTGCGCCGCCGAGACCGCCCGGATCACGCCCATCGCGTGCTGGGTGAACTCGGCCAGCTCGCGCGTCTCCTCGGGCGTCAGGTCCGGGTAGTCCGCGACGTGCCGGTACGGGACCACCATCAGGTGCCCCGGGTTGTACGGGTACAGGTTCAGCACCGCGAACACGGTTTCGCCGCGCGCGACGATCAGCGCGCGCTTGTCGTCGCCGAGACCGGGCAGGCGGCAGAACGGGCAGCCGTCGGACTCTTCGCCCTCGGGCTTGTCCTGGCCGCGGATGTAGGCCATCCGGTGCGGGGTCCACAGCCGCTGCAGCGCGTCCGGGACCCCGACCCCGTCCTGTTCGACGAGTTCCGGCTCGGTCACTTCAGGATCTTCTCCACGGCCTCGGCCGACGGCGACGCGTTCTCCCGGCGCTCGACCCACTCGGCGATCGCGTCGACCGCCTGGTCCACCGGGATCCCGTTGATCTGGCCGCCGTCGCGGAACCGGAACGACACCGCGCCCGCCTCCGCGTCCTTCGCGCCGGCCAGCAGCAGGAACGGCACCTTCTGCGTGGTGTGCGTGCGGATCTTCTTCTGCATCCGGTCGTCGCTCGCATCGACCTCGACGCGGATCCCCTTGGCGCGCAACGCCTTCTCCACGCCGCGCAGGTACTCGACCTGGTCGGCGGTGATCGGGATGGCGACCGTCTGCACCGGCGACAGCCACGCCGGGAACGCGCCCGCGTAGTGCTCGGTCAGCACGCCGAAGAACCGCTCGATCGAGCCGAACAGCGCGCGGTGGATCATGATCGGCCGCTGGCGGCTGCCATCGGACGCGGTGTACTCGAGGCCGAACCGCTTGTTCTGGTTGAAGTCGAGCTGGATGGTCGACATCTGCCAGGTGCGGCCGATGGCGTCCTTCGCCTGCACCGAGATCTTCGGGCCGTAGAAGGCCGCGCCGCCCGGGTCCGGCACCAGTTCGAGGCCGGAGTCGACGGCGGCCTGGCGCAGCGTCTCGGTGGCCTCCTCCCACTCCCAGTCCTCGCCGATGAACTTGTCCGAGTCGCCCCGGGTGGACAGTTCGAGGTAGAAGTCGGACAGCCCGTAGTCGGCCAGCAGGTCCAGCACGAACTTGAGCAGCGACCGCAGTTCGGACGGCATCTGCTCCTTGGTGCAGTAGATGTGCGAATCGTCCATCGTCAGGCCGCGCACGCGGGTGAGGCCGTGCACGACGCCGGACTTCTCGTAGCGGTAGACGGTGCCGAATTCGAACAGCCGCAGCGGCAGTTCGCGGTAGGACCGCCCGCGCGAGCGGAAGATCAGGTTGTGCATCGGGCAGTTCATGGCCTTGAGGTAGTAGTCCTCTTCCTCGAACTGCACCGGCGGGAACATCGTGTCCGCGTAGTACGGGAGGTGCCCGGAGGTGTGGAACAGGTCGCCCTTGGAGATGTGCGGCGTGTTCACGAACTCGTAGCCGGCCTCCTCGTGGCGGCGGCGCGAGTAGTTCTCCAGTTCGCGGCGGATGATGCCGCCCTTGGGGTGGAACACCGGCAGGCCGGAGCCGATCTCCTCGGGGAAGGAGAACAGGTCCAGCTCCGCGCCGAGCTTGCGGTGGTCGCGGCGCTCCGCCTCGGCGATGCGCTCGAGGTGGGCGTCCTGCGCCTCGGCCGATTCCCACGCGGTGCCGTAGATCCGTTGCAGCTGCGGGTTTTTCTCGTTGCCGCGCCAGTACGCGGCGGCGACCCGGGTGAGCTTGAAGGCCGGGATGAACTTGGTGGTGGGCACGTGCGGGCCGCGGCAGAGGTCGCTCCACACGCGTTCCTTGGTGCGCGGGTCGAGGTTGTCGTAGATGGTCAGCTCGCCAGAGGAGGAACTGTCCACCTCCATGACCTCGCTGGTGTCCACAGCGTCCACATCGGACTTGAGGTCCACCAGCTCGAGCTTGAACGGCTCGTTCGCCAGTTCCTCTTTGGCCTCGTCGGTGGAGGCGAACACGCGGCGCGAGAACTGCTGCGCGCCCTTGACGATCTGCTTCATCCGCTTCTCGAGCTTCTGCAGATCCTCGGGCGTGAACGGCTTTTCGACGGCGAAGTCGTAGTAGAAGCCGTCGCGCACCGGCGGGCCGATGCCGAGCTTGGCGTCCGGGAATTCCTGCTGCACGGCCTGGGCGAGCACGTGCGCGGCGGAGTGCCGGATCACGCTGCGGCCGTCCTCGGTGTTCGCCGCGACGGCCTCGACCTGGGCTTCGGCTTCCGGCGCCCACGCGAGGTCGCGCAGCTTCCCGTCGGCGTCGCGGACGACGACGATCGTGTCCGGGCCCTTGGTGGGCAGCCCGGCTTCGCGCACCGCGGCGCCCGCCGTAGTGCCCGCCGGCACCACCACGCGCGGGGCGGGTACGGCGGCAGCTGACGACGGTTGGGACACGATCGGACTCCTTTGGGAGATGTGACTGAAACGGCTTCCGCTGATGCTAGCCGTCGGCGGGTTCGCCGATTCGACCGCCGTCAGCCAACACTGCCCCCGGACGCCGAAAGGCCGCCCCGGGCGTGCGGGGCGGCCTCCCGGCGGCGCGGGAAGGGTCAGAGAGTGTCGACGACCTGGTCGAAGTCGAGCCGCGGCAGGCGGTCGAACCACGGGTTCTCGCCCGGCTTGCCGATGTTCACCGCGACGAGCGAACGCCAGTTGTTGCCGGAGAAGAACTCCTTGTCGACGCCCGCGGCGTCGAAGCCGGTCATCGGGCCCGCGGCCAGTCCGGCGGCGCGCACGCCGATGATGAAGTAGCCGACCTGCAGCAGCGAGTTCAGCTTGGAGAACTCGACGCGGCCCGCCTCGTCGGCGAAGTTGTCCTTCACGCCGGGGTTGTGCGGGAAGGTCTGCGGGATGTTCTCGTGGAAGTCGACGTCCGCGGCCAGGATCACGGTCAGCGGCGCGGCCTCGGTCTTGGCGCGGTTGCCCTCGGCCATGTGCGGCAGCAGGCGCTGCTTGGCCTCGTCGCTGCGGATCACCAGCGCGCGCAGCGGCTGGGTGTTCATCGAGGTCGGGGCCCACTTGACGAGGTCGTAGATCGCGCGGACCTGCTCGTCGGTCACCGGCTCCGAGCTGAAGCTGTTGGCCGTGCGCGCCTCGCGGAACAGCAGGTCCTGCACCTCGGCGGGCACCTGCAGCTGCTGGGACTCTGCGAAAGTAGTCATCGGTTCGGCGTTCCTTCCGTGCTGTCGCCTACGCACGGCACCAACCTGGTTGAACGCTTGACTATTTCGCTCACGGCCCCGTTGTGACTCAGCGCACTGGAAGGCCGCCGGCCCGTTACGGGGCCGGCGGCCGCGGTAGGAACGATCTTCGCAGGTCAGTAGGCGCCCTGCCCGGCGAGGACCGCACGGAAGGTCTTCCAGAGGATCACCAGGTCCAGCGCCAGCGACCAGTCCTCGACGTAGCGCAGGTCGAGCCGGATGCTCTCGTCCCAGGAAAGATCGCTGCGCCCGCTCACCTGCCACAGCCCGGTCAGCCCCGGCTTCACCAGCAGCCTGCGGCGCGCGGCCGGAGCGTACGTCGCCGTCTCCTCCGGCAGCGGCGGCCGGGGCCCGACCAGCGACATCCGCCCGGAGACGACGTTGAACAGCTGCGGCAGCTCGTCGAGCGAGTACCGGCGCAGCAGCCCTCCGACCTTGGTGACCCGCGGGTCCTTCTTCATTTTGAAGAGCGGCCCTGCGCCTTCGTTCGCATTCTCCAGCTCGCGCCGGATGAGGTGCGCGTTCACGACCATGGTGCGGAATTTGAGCATGGTGAACGCTTCGCCGTCCTTGCCGATGCGCCGCTGCCGGTAGACCACCGGACCGCGGTCGCCCGCCTTCACCGCCACCGCGATCGCCAGCAGCACCGGGGAGAACAGCGCCAGCAGCAACGTCGCGCCGCAGCGGTCGACGACCTCTTTGACCAACCGACGCCCGCCGGTGAACGCGGGCGCGGTCACCCGAAGCAGCGGCATGCCCAGGACTCCGCTGACGTTCAGCCGCGGCCCGGCGACCTCCATCAGCACCGGCGCGACGACCATCTCCGACGACGTGCCTTCGAGATCCCAGGCGAGCCGCTGCAGCCGCTCGGGATTCCAGTACTGGTCGGCCGTGATGGCGACGACCCGGTACCCGCCGCGGCGCACGTGCCGGGACAGCTCCTCCAGCCGCCCGACGACCGGGACCCCGTCGATCTCCCCGTGCCCGGTGGACGTGCAGACCGCCTCGACCCGCCATCCGACGTGCGCCTCGGTCCGCGTCCGCTTGATCAGGTCCGCGACCGTTTCCGCGCTGCCCGCCGCCATCACCGGCAGCAGGCAGAGCCCGCGCCGCCGTCTGCGGTGCAAGATCTGGCGGAGCACGTATCGCTGGGGAAACAGCACTAAGGCGACAGCGGGGACTACGAAAAACACCCAGGGCTGCACTTCGAGCGCGCCGAACAGCAGTCCGCCGAACGCGACCAGGACCGCCGCGGTGATCAGCGCCCGGCCGAGCGTGCGGTACTCCTCGGGGCCCTCCCCCAGCACCCGGGCGCTCCAGGCCCGGCTGGCCGGAAGGGCGCAGAGGATCGCGAACGCGGTGCCGAACGCGTGCATGTCGTGCGGTGCGAGGCGGTCGATGACGAAGGCGCTGATCGCGATCACCACGCACGCCGCGACGAGATCCGACGCGATGACCGTCCGGCGGTAGCGTTTCTCCCACTCCGCGGCGTGCGTTTTCGGCGGATCGCCTTCTTCCGGCGAGGACGCCGGGACGGGATCGAGCCGGTCTTCCGCGGCGGGATCCACGCGGTCCTCGGCGGCGGGGTCGAGCCGGTGCTTGCCGACGGGCTCCAGCCGGTGCTCGGCGGCGGAGTCGAGCCGGTCTTCCGCGACCCGGCCGGGCGGCGGCACCGCCACGTCGACCGGCGGCGCGGGAACCGCCCTGAGGTCGAGCCGCGGCAGCCCGACGCTGTCCGCGGGCCATGACCGCACCGGTTCTTCCATCAGTCCTCCCGCGCTGCGCAAGCTCCCCGGACCTGATCGCCACCGGCACGCTGAGTCAGGGCCGATGATCACAATCGGTGATCACGAGACGGTCCGGCTCCACGTCGCCGAAGGTGTGACACTCGCCAAGGTATCGGGTGGTCAGCGAGCGGTGTTACAGAGATTTTCCAGCCACGGCCTGCGAGTCTTTCCCGTCAGGAAGCACCGGGAAGATAACGGGGATGTCACGATGGGTCACGCTCACCCGGCAACGGAAATTACCCGCTGTAGTCAAGTTTCCCACTACCTACACCGAACGGCCCAGCAGACCCGCAGCCGAATCAGCTCCCCCGCACGGGTCATCACCCGAGCATGCGCCCGGCCCCAACCGCCGTTCGGGCACAAGCTCTCCGCCGACCCGCCGATTTCCCTTGCCCGCAGCGCAATCCGCTCCGGAATGCGGAGGGCCGCCCGGTTTGCGGCCATTCGGCTGGTCTGAACCATCCGGGGATGCCGTCCGCCTGCCGGGCCGGGCGTCCGCCGCACATTTTTCCCGGACTGCCGCCGTGTTCTCACCGCGATCAAGTCCACACTGGACACCCGGCCGAGTCCCGGCTCACTCCCTCCGAAGCGAAGAGCGCCCCCTCCCGGAATGAAGCTGCCTCGGCTCAGGCAGTCGGCGGAGCGGCAGCCGTGGCATTGAGCGCAGTCACCACCGCTTGCTCCTCGAACTCGAAGTGCGCCTCCAACTCACCAGCGAGCCGCTCCAACTCCGCCCGCAGCCGCACCGGGTCCGATTCACCGGGGACGAAGCTCTCGACCAGTTCCCGGATCGAGTCCCGCAGACGCGCGACCACCTGATGCTGCTCCGCGAGCTGCGCGATCACCGGAGCGAGCGCGGGGAACTGCTCGGCCAGCGCAGGGAACACCACGGAGTCCTCGCCGACGTGATGCCTGCGCAGCGCGGTGCAGAAGCTGAGGCAGTGGGTCCGCATCTCCTGCGCCAGGTCCGGCTCCGGCCGGACGATCGCCGTCGCGCGGCCGTCGGCCAGGTCGTCCGCCTGCTCGCGCAACGCCCGCAACTCCGCGCGAAACCATTGGTGCACTTCGACGAGCCAATCGCCCATTCCTTTGACGCGCTCGTCGATCCGATGCACAACAACCACCGGAATTTCCCGGGTCGTCTTCGCCTGGTAATCGCCGTAACCCGGAGCCTCCGCGATTACCTGCGCGAAAAGCTTCTCGTACGCGGCACCTTGCGGAATGGCCGCCATCGCCTGGTAGGTCTCGCCGCCCACCTCGACGGTCACCAGCGGGTTCCGGCGGATGTTGTGGTACCAGCCGGGATGGCGGTCCGCGCCGTTCGCCGAGGCTACGACCACTCCGTTTCCCTCGATCTCCAGGTAGCCGAGGAGCACCTCGCGGGGCAGGCCGGTCCGCGCGCCGGTCGTCGTCAGCACCGCCAGCGACCAGCCTTCGAACATGCCGCCGAGGGCACCGCGGTTCGCCCGGAACTCGGCGATCAGCCGGCGGTGAAAATCGTTGCTCACACAATTCCTTTCGGATTTTCGGAAAGGAGGAGTCGAGCACAGGAAAAGGGCACGCGAAAAGACCCCGCAGGCACAAGGCATGGCGCAGCGATCCGGTCGACGGATCCGCGGAACTGCGAGAGACGGAGAGCCCGATCTCTGTGCTGGCTGGTTAGCCGCTACCTCCATGCGTAGGCCCATACGGGGCGCACGGCTAAATTAGCACAGCTTCCGAACCTCGTGCGGCGAAGGCCGAATCCTTTCGCCGGGCCGGTCGCTCTTATGGACGTGCGGCCACGAGGCCGGCACGACGAAGGAGGCTCGATGACCCTGATCATTGTCGCGGCGGCAGTCGTGGCGGTCCTGGTGTGCAGTTGCGTGGTTTTCCTGCGAGCGCGCGGAAGGTCGAAGCGTGGCTGAGCCCTGGCCGGCAGAGCAGCTCGTGGCGGCGGCGCAGCGCGGCGACGAGGCGTCGATCGCCGTGCTGGTGTCCGGCGCGTACCCGCACGTGCGGCGGTTCGCGTTCTCGTTGTGCGCGAGCAGCCAGGACGCCGAGGACGCGGCGCAGGAGGCGATGATCGTCCTGTTCCGCAAGATCGGAACGCTGCGGGCGACGGCCGCACTCGCGTCGTGGATGTTCCGGATCGTGCGCAACGAATGCCTGCGGCGGGCGCGGGCTTTGGTGCAGCGCGACGAGCCGGTCCCGGAAGCGGCCGGCCCGTCCGCCGAGGAAGACGTGCTGAGCAGGCTCGAGGTCGAACGCCTGTCCGCCGCCGTCGCCGCGCTGCCCGCCGATCAGCGCGGCGTGCTGATCATGCGCGACATCCAGGGCCTGCCGGGAAAGACCGTCGCCAAGTCGCTCGGCCTGAGCACGGCGGCGATGAAGTCGCGCCTGCACCGTGCCCGCACCGCCGTGCGCGCCCGCCTGGATCTCCCGGAGGAAGACCGATGAGCACCCGACCGTCGTTCGCCAGCAAATCCCTGCCCGTCCATCTCGCCCGCGGGGCGATCGGATTCGGCCTGATCGCCGCGTCGATCGCGCTGGCCCCGGTCCTCGGATGGGCGAGCGTGCTGTTCCTGCCCGCGGGCGTGCTGGCCCTGCGCGGATGTCCGACGTGCTGGGCGATCGGGCTGGCGCAGACCCTCTCGCGGGGCCGCCTGGAACGGACGTGCGCCGACGGGCAGTGCCGGATCTCGACGAGAGGTTCCTGAACTGGCTGGCCCCCACCGTCCTCTCGCGTGCACGCCATGCGCGACGTGCCAGCACGGACGGGAGCGGCCAGCCCTGGAGACGCCGATGGCCTGCCGGCGAAGATCGTCGGCAGGCCATCGGATGCTGCTGGTGGGCGATACTGGGATCGAACCAGTGACCTCTTCGGTGTGAACGAAGCGCTCTCCCGCTGAGCTAATCGCCCGCTCGCGGTGCGGATCCAGCCTACCCCACGACTTTCGGGGGCCTGCAAACGGGTGGTTTGATCCGACTACAGCGCGTCTGCCAGCGAATACCGTCCGAACAATCCCGAGCTAACCAAGGCCTTGCCCGGGCGGGGGCGCGTGCGGGCGTCCGCGACATCCGTGCGACGGTGCTATCGCACAGCGGCCGAACCGCGCAAGATGTACTGGTGGCTCCCCACCGGGCGCCCGCTGAAGGCTGCGCGGCACGGACGGCGACGGACCGGACGGACCTCGGGGCAGACGGTCTCGAACGGGTGATCTCGAGCGCACTCGCGACGGATCCGGGCTCCTGGTGCGTCTCACCGTTGTCCTCGGTCGTCCGGGCCGGGAAGGGAGACGAAGGGTAGGACGATGCGCAACGATCACGTGACGCTCCGCTCGACGGCGGTCTTCGACCTGCTGGCGCCGCGGACCCCGGCGGTTCCGGTGAAGGTGGAGCTGCGCTACGACACCCGCGACCCCTATGCCGTCGTCGCCGCCTTCCGCACCGGGCGGGCCGGCTGGGTCGAATGGGTCTACGCGCGCGACCTGCTCGCCGACGGCCTCCTCGCCGACGCCGGCGACGGGGACGTCCGGATCCGGCCCTCGGTGGAGGACCCGGAGTCGGTCCTGATCGAGCTGAACTCGCCGTCCGGGCACGCCATGTTCGAGGCGTCCGCGCAGGAGCTGGCCGATTTCCTCGACCGCACGTACGACGTCGTGCTGCCGGGCAACGAGCACCTGTGGGTCGACGTCGACGACGCGCTCACCCACCTGATCCCGAACGATCTGGCCTGATCACCGGCCCGCGAGCGGGCCAACAACCCCCCGGTGCCAGGACGGTTGCCGGGGTCCGATATGGTTTCTTCACACCACGGCGACGGGGTGCGGACCGGAATACCGGTGCCGCCTCGGACCCGAGGTAGTGCGGACGTAGCGCAGCTGGTAGCGCATCACCTTGCCAAGGTGAGGGTCGCGGGTTCGAATCCCGTCGTCCGCTCGGAGGGCTCAAGCCCCATGCGGTGGAGTGGCCGAGAGGCGAGGCAACGGCCTGCAAAGCCGTGTACACGGGTTCGAATCCCGTCTCCACCTCGCGCGATTAGCTCAGCGGGAGAGCGCTTCCCTGACACGGAAGAGGTCACTGGTTCAATCCCAGTATCGCGCACCAGCGTTGTCCGGAAGCCCTGCCTTCTCCTCGGAGAGGCAGGGCTTTTCCGTGTCCTCCGTGCTTCACGCCGGGAACAAGGTCGACCCCAGCGGCCGGTGTTCGTCGAAGCCGGGAAGGACCAGGAAGGCCCCGCTCGCGGTGGTGGTCGTGAACGGCAGCAGCTCGTCCGCCGCCTCCATGCTCGCCAGCGTCGCGGTGAACGTGTGCAGATCGTTCTGGAAGCTCACGAACAGCAGGCCGGGCGCCGGCGCGTCCATGCTGTAACTGCGGCGCAGCATGAGCCCCGCGCCCACGACGTTCGCGTGCGCCCGGCGAATATGAGCGCCGGCGGGGACGAGATAACGGCCGTCCGGCGTTTTCGCGCCTAGCTCCGGCCCGTCGCCGATGGCCCCGCCCGACAGCGGAACCCCGGTGTCCCTCCGGCGGCCGAACACGGCTTCCTGCTCCGCGACCGGCAACGCCGCGAACCGCGCCACATCGAGAACCATCCGCCGGACGACCGCGATCGTGCCGCCAGCCACCGGCGCCGGTCCGGCGATCCACAGATCCCGCTGCTGCTCGACCGGCGTGCGCGGGCCGACGATCCCGTCGACAAACCCCAAGACGTTCCTCGGCGCGGTCTGCCCGTCCGAGACCGGGATGTGCGGCCCGCGCGCTCCGGACTGCCGCCAGCGCTCGTGCACGCCCGGCGTCGCCAGGAGCGCAGCCGCGACGATCGGCGGGACCGACGGGTCGCTGGCGCAGATCTGAAGCAGCAAATCCCCGCCGCGGTCGGCCGGAGCAATCTCCTCGCGGGCGGCCGGAGGGAGGTCTTGTGCGCCAGGCAGATGCGGATCCACAGCCCGCACCAGCCTCGGCCCGACCCCGACCGTCACGGTCAGATCGCCCGCGGGCAAGCCCAGCAGCCGCTCGTCCTTCCCCGCGGTCGCAGCCAGGATCTGCCGCCCCCATCCGGCGAGAAGCGGTCCTGGCGCAACGGAAACCTCCGCACTGACGACCAAAAGATGCGATTGCGGCTGCTGCGGCGCGATGATCCCGGCTTGATGCGCCCCAGTGGGCACAATCGGACCGGGCCGGTTCTCGCCGTCGGACACGGGAGCCGCATGACACCCGGCGGCGAGTCCGGCAGTCACGGCAGCCCCGAGAAAAGCCCGCCGGGAAGGGCGGCGCTCAGCGGAATTCACGACGGGCAGCGTGACAGATCCCGGTGCGGCAGGCGAATTCGGCTCGGCAAACGGGTGTTTGCTCGGCAGCCCGGCGAGGTGGCGCACCGCTCGCGACCCGCGACGAGAGTCCCGGCCGACTCCGCTACCCCGACACGAACCGCATGCCGCTGCTGCATCAACGGCGGAAGCAGGCGAGTCCGGCAGCGTTGCACCCGCCCCAACTCGCAACCCCCCACCTTGCAACCACTCCCGTCCCGCACGCGCCGCGACTCCGGCAGCGCAGGACGCACGCCCGCACCCGACCGCCGACCCCACCGCTCCCTCCCTCCCGCCCGCCCGCCCGCCCCGAGAATCCCGCAGCACTCCCGCACTCAACCGCCCCCCCCGTCTCCAGTCCCAGCACGCCGCGACTCCGGCAGCACGCCGCGCTCAACCGCCAACCCCCAGCACCCCGCGAATCCCGCGGCACCCGGCGCTCAACCGACGACGTCATCGCCAGTCCCCAGCACCCCGCGAATCCCGCGGCACTCCGCGCTCAACCGCCAACCTCATCGCCAGTCCCCCACCACCCGCGACCTCGCCAACGCACCATCCGTTCCCCGCGCTCAACTGCCGCCCCTCATCACGCCCGTCTCCGCATTTCCCGCGACTCCGGCCGAACAACACCCGCTCCCGCACCCGGCCGCCAGCGCACCCCGCTCCCCCGCGCCCGCGCAGCACAACCCCAACCAAGCGCCCGACCGCCAACCCGGCTGACAATCACCCCAACGGAAACCGGCGGTCATGCCAGACTGGGCGCATGCGTTTTCTCGCCATGGTGGCGATCCTGGGGCTGTCCGCCGCACTGGTCAGCGGGTGTGGTTCTTCCTCCGCCGAAGGGCACCGGCCGGACGGGGCGGGTGTCACGATCCGCGTGCCGGCCGACGCGCCGACCATTTCCGCCGCGGTTTCCCTGGCTCAGGCGGGAGATCTCGTGCTCGTCGCGCCCGGCGAGTACCACGAAACGGTGAAAATCACGACGCCGAGCGTCACGCTGCGCGGCGAAGTGCGGGAGAAAGTGGTCGTCGACGGGCAGCTGAAGCGGGACAACGGCGTCGTCGTGTCCGCGCCGGGCGTCGCTGTCGAGAATCTGACCGTCCGGAATCACACGCAGAACGGCGTCCTCGTGACCGGTTCGGTCAAAGCCGCCGACGGGCTGCCGGGGCACGGCGGCGGGTACGACACCGGGGACGAGCCGATCCGTTTCCTCAGTTCGTTCCTGGTCTCGCACGTCACCGCCACCCGCAACGGGCTCTACGGAATCTATGCGTTTTCCGCGCAGAACGGAGTGATCGAGCAGTCCTACGCGTCCGGCGGCGCTGATTCCGGAATCTATGTCGGCCAATGCAAACCATGCCGGACGGTCGTGCGGGACAACGTCGCGGAGCTCAACGCGGTCGGGTACGAGGGGACGAACGCCAGCGGCGAGATGTACGTCGTCAGGAACCGGTTCAGCGGGAACCGGGTCGGGGCCACCAGCAACTCCGATCACCAGGAGAAGCTGTTGCCGCAGCAGGATTCCGTGCTCGCGGGCAACCTCGTCGCGGCCAACGGGCAGGCGGCGACGCCGGAGCAGGCCGACGGCGGCTGGGGCATCGGGATCGGCATCGACGGCGGCAGCGGCAACCAGGTGCTGCGCAACCGGATCGCCGGGAACCCGAACGCCGGGGTCGTCCTCACCGCCACCCAGGACGTGCCACCGAACGGCAACCGGATCGTCGGAGACGTCTTCGCGGCGAACGGCCTCGACGTCGGCTGGACATTCCCCGGCGCGACCAAGGGCAGCGGAAACTGCGTTGATTCCGGGCCGCTGCACACGATTCCGGAGGGACTGCCGACCAGCGCCGCTTGTCCCGCGGCCGCCGCCTCGCCCTCGGGGATGTGGACGAGGGCGAAACCGCCCGCGGGAATTCCGTTTACCGAGGTCGCGGCGCCGCCGTTGCAGCCGCAGTTTCCGGACGCGCGCACGGCTGGACCCACGGTCGTCCCGGCAGTGCCGGAGTTTCCGGACGTCGCGAAAATCCAAGCACCAGCGGCGTCGTTGCTGGCCGACCGCGCGTCCGTGGCCGCCGCTTAAGGAATCGCCCAACCCGCGACAACACCGCACTCGAAGAAAACCTCACCGAACAGAAGGCACCGCGGTGAATTCGTGCGTGTCGAAGGAAATGACGACCGGATCCGTTTCTCCCGGGATCGCGGCCTGCACCCGGTACATGACGCCGTCCGCGTCGAGCCAGTACCGGACTTTTCCCGCGCTGCCGGGGCGGTCGCGCGAATCCGGGCCGGTGAAGACGTCGACCGGATGTCCGTTCACCTGATCGGCCGCTACCCATTCGGCACCGTTCTGCGGCAGCAATTGCGCGTTGTCCGGCCGGTCGCTGCCGAGGCCGAGAAGAATCGCCAATGCGCGGTCGAGTGCGCCCGCGGACGGATTGAGCGGGCGGCCGAACCAGCCGTCCGAAGGCGGTTTCCCGGGAGGGAAATCCGGGACGACAGCCAGCGGGCGGAGTTCGATCCGGCTGGCGGTCCACCGGATCAGACCATTGCCGGAGTCGTTGCGCCCCTTGCCTTTCAGCACTCCGTAACCGGACTTCGCGCGGTAATCGGCCGAACCGGTGATCACGAGTTCGCCCGCCGAGCCGGGGACACTGATCGTCACCGCGCGGCCTTGTTTCTGGTAATTGCGGAATCGCGCGATCGCGAGCCGGCTCGCCTCGTCCGCGGTGACCGCGTGCGGGCCGGAATCCGGGGAGCCCGCGGCGGCATACCAGAATATTCCCGCGCCGAGCGCGACTGTCACTGCCGCGGCGACGACGATCCACCGGCGCGCGATCCGTTTTCCCAGCACAGCGAGTGACCGTAGCAGGGTTTTCGATTCACCCGGTCCGTGTGTCCCGGTGCCGTACCCGGACTGACCGTTTTCTGGTTCACTGTTACAGCTTTGCGCCACGCCGCGCGAATATTCCGCGCAGAGAACGGAGATCCCGCAGTCATGACCCGAGGTGGCAGAAGACCGAGTGGCAGATTCAGGCTGGCGCGCGCCGCCGCCGCTGTCTTAATGCTGGGCGGCAGCACGATGACGGTGACCACCGGCGCCGCCGCTGCCGCCGAGGACGGCACGCTGACCGTCCAGGTGCTCCGGGATTTCTTCGGCACCGGCATCGTCAACGCCGCCATGGACACCCCGCAGCCGGGCATGTCCGTGCTGGTCACCGACCCCGCCGGACATCAGGTGCGCGGCCGCACCGACGCGGCGGGCAAGGTCGTGGTGGACCCGGCCGCCCCGCTCGCCGGCGGCCGGTACCGCGTCGACGTTTCCGTTCCGGATCCGTATCGCGCGTATTTGCGGGCCGCGCCCGCGTCGACGGAGAAAAACCACTTCGACAGTTTCACGACGTTCGTGGATCTGCGGGAAGGCAAAGACGTTTCGGTGATCACCGGCGTCTGGAACCCGGCCGACCACACTCCGCCCGACGCCCGGTATTACGTTCCGGTGCAAAGCCCGGCGGTGAACAGCGACGGCAGCGCGCCCGATCCGAACAGCCGCGCGCTGGTCGCTTTCGACCGCAGTCTCCGCGGCACCTGCCCGGCCGACTCGGCCTGCCCGACCGTGCTGAACACCCAGGCCCAGGTCGGCACCACGTGGGGGTTGGCGTACGACAAATACCGCGACCGCATTTTCCAGGCGGCGTTCGCGAAACGCTTCACCACCTACGGCCCCGAAGGCGGCGGCGCTATTTACACCACGCCGCTCGGCGGCGGCGCGCCCACATTGTTCGCGAAAGTGCCGGATGCCGAGGTCACCGCGCACGGCAAGGTCGACATGCTCAAGGACCAGCATTTCGTGGACGTCCCCGGAAAGGAAAGCCTCGGCGGGATCGCGCTCACCGAGGACGGCAAAACGCTGTACGCGGTGAGCCTGGCGACCCGGAGCCTGCTCAGTTTCGACGCGACCGGAGCCACCGCGAAACCGGGCAAGACCGTCCCGATCCCGGCTCCGGACTGTGCCGTACCGAACGACTGGCGGCCGTTCGCGGTCGCCGCGCACGACGCGAAACTGTACGTCGGCGGCGTCTGCTCGGCGGAAAGCACTAAGCGGCGCGAGGATTTGAAGGCCGTGGTCTACACCTACGACGGCGCGAAATTCACCCCGGTCCTCACGCACGGCCTCGACTACCGGCGCGGCTACGTCATCACGGTCCCGGACCCGGACGACAGCATGGACCACTGGAACCCCTGGGACACCTCGTTCTCCTCGTGGGACAAGTTCATCCGGAAGGGCGCGGGGATCAACCCGCAGCCGGAACTGGCGAGCCTGGCGTTCACCCGCGACGGCTCGATGATCCTCGGCTTCCGCGACCGGTTCATGGACGTCTTCGGCTCCGGCAAAGACCCGCGGCCCACCGACGACACGGTCCGGACCGGGATGTCCGGCGGCGACATCACCATGGCGTGCGCGGCGCCCGGCGGCGGATACGACTGGGAAGGCACCGGGGCCTGCCCGAACCACGGCAAGCCCGAGGCGAACGGCCACGAACCGCCCGGCGTCGTCGAGTACTTCCCCGGCGACTTCTACGATCCGAGCCGGTCCGGCAACGGCGTGCACCAGGAGTCCTCGCAGGGGTCGGTCGCCTACATCCCGCAGCAGCAATGGGTGATCAGCACCCAGATGGACCCGGCGCAGCACGTCAGCTCCGACGGCGTCGGCTACTACGACGTCGACTCCGGCATCGGGCCGGGGCAGGACAATCCGAAGCACGGGTACGCGTTCGTGGGCCCGGCGAACAGCTTCGGCAAGGCGGGCGGCCTCGGCGACATCGCCTACCAGGCGGCGAACGCGCCGATCCAGATCGGCAACCTCGTGTGGTTCGACGGCGACCACAACGGCGTCCAGGACCCGAACCGCACCGACGAGGTCCCGCTCGCCAAGGCGACGGTCAACCTGCTGGACGCCGACGGCGCGAAGGTCGCCAGCACCCGGACCGACAAGGCGGGCGAGTACTACTTCGGCGGCGTCGGCGCGGAATACCAGCTGAAGCCGGGCGAGAAGTACACCGTGCAGTTCGACGTCTGCACCGCGGCGACGGACAACGTGCCCGGGACACCGCCGGCGACCGACCTGCGGTTCACGCTCCCGACCGCCGGACCGGACCGGGCGCACGATTCGAACGTCGTGCCGCCGAAGACCGGACGGCTCTGCAGCGGCTACGCGCCGGTGACCGCTCCCGCCGAGGCGGGCGGGGTCGACCACACCATCGACGCCGGCGTCTATCTTCCGTTGCCGCCGGGTCCGCCCACGTCGTCGGCTCCGCCGGGCACGAGCCCGGACCCGGCTCCCCCGGCGGGCCATCCGCCCGCCTCGGACGCGACGGACACGGATTCGCTGGCCTCGACCGGGATTCCGCTCCTGCCGATGCTGCTGATCCTCGGCGGGGCGCTCGTCGCCGGAGGCACGGCCTTCCTGGTGGCGGCCCGCAGAAGGCGGTTCAGGCGGCAGTGACCGCGGCCGGGGTCCGCACGCCTGGTGCGGACCTCGGCCCGGCCTTTCCCTAGCGAAGACGGTAAACCGCGGTCAGGACAGCGCGCGCAGCCGCGGCAGCACGTCCTCGGCGAACTGCGACAGGTAACGCTCCTGGTCGTGCCCGGGACCGTGGAACACCAGGTGGTTCAGGCCAGCGTCGAGATACGGCTTGATCTGCGCGACCGCCTCGTCCGGATCGGAGGCGACGATCCATCGCTTCGCGACCTGCTCGATCGGCAGTTCGTCGGCCAGCCGCTCCATCTCCTCCGCCGACGACACGGTGTGCTTCTGCTCCGCGCTCAACGACAACGGCGCCCAGAACCGCGTGTTCGCCAGCGCCTTCTCCGGATCCCGGTCGTACGACATCTTGATCTCGATCATCCGGTCCACCCTCGCCGCGTCCCGCTCCCCCGCGGCCGCCCCCTCGGCCATCGCCGGCATCAGCTTCTCGGTGTAGAGGTCCATGCCCTTGCCCGACGTGCAGATCATCCCGTCGCCCGCACGGCCCGCGTACTTCGCCACCACCGGGCCGCCCGCCGCGATGTACACCGGCACCGGACGCTCCGGCCGATCGTAGATCTTCGCGTTCACCAGCCGGTAGTAGTCGCCCTCGAAATCGACGCTGTCCTTGCTCCACAGCTCGCGCATCAGCCGCACCGACTCCCGCAGCCGCGCGAACCGCTCCTTGAACTCCGGCCACTCCCGGCCCGACACCGCGATCTCGTTCAACGCCTCGCCCGTGCCCGCGCCCAGGATCACCCGGTCGTTCGACAGCAGCGCCATCGTCGCGAACGCCTGCGCGATCACCGCCGGGTTGTACCGGAACGTCGGCGTCAGCACGCTCGTCCCGATCAGCACCCGGCTCGTCCGCTCCGCCACCGCCGGCATCCACGCCAACGCCCACGGCGCGTGCCCGCCCTCGTGCCGCCACGGCAGGAAATGATCCGACACCCACACCGAATCCAGCCCCAGCTCCTCGGCCCGCACCGCGAACTCCACCAGCTCCCGAGGCCCGAACTGCTCCGCCGACGCCTTGTACCCGACCTTCAGCTCCACGATCGCCCTTCCCCGTCCGCACGCACCACGCAGGATTCCGTGGCACCGTCAACCGTACCCGGACGGGCCTTGCGGAGGCGGGTGTGCTGTCGGTCACTAACGGGGCTAGTACGTGGCGGTCATCAGGACGAGCGCGGCGGCCTGGCAACCCGGGCCTTTGTCCCCGCCTGAGGACCACGGACGCGAGTACTGGTCGAAGTCGTTGCGGGAATGGGCGTAGGCGGAATCCGCTTGCCTGGCCAGGAAATCGCGGTAGGGCGCGTCGGCTGTCGCGTCGTCCAGTTCGGACAGTCCGCGCACGAGTCCGGCTTTGAAGTACGACCCGTCGTCGGTGCAGCTGCTGCCCTCGCCCGGGTCGTGGACGATGCCGTCCGAGCCGGTGAAGAACGACCCGGTGCGGGTCGTCGCGTCGGCCACTGAGCGGGCGGTGCTGATCAGGTTCTGGTCTCCGGTCACTTTGGACAGCGCCGTGAGGCCGGAGACGAATACGCCCTGGTTGTAGGTGTAGCGCTGCCCGACCGCGGTGCAGCTGGCGCCGTCGACACCGTCCACCACCAGGCCGTCGGACCCGATGAGTCCCTTGCCGCGGAACCAATCCCAGCCTTGTTGCGCCCGGGTCCGGTAGGTCGCGTCGCCAGTGCGGTCGGCGATCGTCGCGTTGACCTCGATGTACAGGCTGTTGGAGATGGACGCCTTGTACGTCAGGCCTTCTTTCCAGCGGATACCGCCGCCGCAGTCGTTGGTCCAGAAGGTCTGCATGTGGTCGGCATCGGCCTTCGCGGTGGCGAGGTAGCGCTGCTGGCCGGTGCGGTCGTAGGCGTCGAGCCACGCCATCGCCCACCAGCCGGTGTCGTCGGAGAACTCGTTGCGGAACTGGCCGCGGCCGGCGTTGACGTTCTTGTCGTACGTCGTGGCCATCGCGTAGTCGTAGCTGGCCATCCGGCTGACCGACGCGTTGCGGATCACCGCGGCGAGCGACACCGCAGTGCCCCAGCCGCCGCCATTGCGGAAGTAGCCGGTGCCGTTGTCGTAGAGCGCCATCATCGCGGTCGCCGCCGCTTGCGCACGGTTCGCCGCGTTCCAGCGGGTGCGCGCCCAAGGCGTGCAAGCGATCCGGCCGGTGTCGACCGCACTGCCGCACGCGCGCAGGGCGCCGACGCCGCGGTTGTTCCAGTCGTCGTTGTTGTACATCTGGGTGCGCCAGCCGCCGACCCCGGAGGGCGCGGTGGTAAGTCCGAGCTGCGCGCCGCCGTCCCAGGTCGCGCCGCCGTCGAAGGACCGGTCGAGCCACACCCGGTCGCCCGGGCGCGAGTGGTCGACGACGGCCCAGCCCATCGGGTCTGCGTCGGCGAAGTGCAACTGGAGGACGCGGTCGTCGAGCGCCGTCGTGACTGCGATCCGGTCGCTGGACGCCTGGTCGGCGGCGTGGTCGTCGCAGTATTGGTTGCACACCACGATGTTCGCCGCCGGCCGGGGCGCTTTCGCGTGGACCGGCAGCAGCGCCGACATCGTTGTCAGGACCGCCGTGAGCATGACCCGCACCGCTGCCTCCTCGGACCCCGTTCCCCCGGAACGAAGATCCGCCCGAGACGCGGTGCGGGTCAACGAATGACAAAGACCTGGCTCGAGAATGCCGCCGGATGCCCGGCGCGCTGGGCTATTCCGCGGTCAGGTCTGGGAGGTCGTCGAACTCCACGACCTGGCGGACCTCGACCTCGATCTCGTCGAACAGGTCCGCGTACTCGCTCGCGTACTCGACCGCCTGCGCCCGGTCCGCGGCGTTCACCAGGGCGAACCCGCCGATGACCTCCTTGGCCTCGGTGAACGGCCCGTCCGTCGCCTTCGGGGCCGCGCCGCGGGGTTTGCGGACGATCGCGCCCTTCTCCGACGGGTGCACGCCCTCGGCGGTGATCAGGATGCCGCGTTCGGTCCAGTCCTGGATGAACGCGCCCATCTTCTCCATGAACTCGGGGCTGGGGTTCCAGGCCTCGGGGGCGCTCTCGTCGAGCCGGTGCATCATCAGGAAACGCATTGACCGCTCCTCGGTTGGGGCTGGCTTCGTCCAGCCGTCACATCCTCGTCGAACGGCCTGGCGCGGGTTCGACATTTTCTCAGCAGCGATGCGTCGGCGACTTCCGCGGCCGGGCCGCCCACGCCGCGACACCCGCGACGAGGGTCACCGCGGCCCCCGCTATGGGGCTGTTCATCAGCACGAGACCGCTGAGGAACGCGGTCCCGGCAAGGAGAAGCAACGCCATCCGGAGCGTGGCCGCCCAGGCGACGACGAAATCCGCGGCCCGGGACATCCAGGGCTCGCGAGTGTCGGGCTTGCGATGCCGCCCGGGCTTGCGCCGAGCCAGCACGCGGTGCGCGGAGGCGACCATTTCTTCCCGGGTCGCCACCCGGCGAGGAGGACGGGAGAAGGGATCCCAGTCGACGACGACCCGGACCCGGGCGGGGTGGTCGGGGTCGGGGTGGTTCGGTCGGGGTGGCTGCGGGGTGGTGGGGGCGGGCGGGAGCGGCTGTTTGCTTGCCGTTGTGGCGGGGGCGGGCGGAGTCGGCTGGTTGCTTGCCGTTGTGTCGCCGGACCGGGCGGGGTCGGCTGTGGTGCTTGTGGGCGGGCTGGGGATCGCCGAGCTACTCCCCGCTGCCTCGCCGGAACGGGCGGGGCCGGTTGTGGAGTTTGCGGGAGGGTTGGGGATCGCCAAGCCGCTCCCCGCTGCCTTGCCGGACCGAGCGGGGTCGGCTGCGGTGTTCGCGGGCGGGTTGGCAATCGTCTGATTGCTTGCCGCCGCGTCGCCGGACCGGGCGGGGTCGGTTGTGGTGTTCGCGGACGGGTCGGGAATCCGCTGGTTGCTTGCCGCTTCGTCGCCGGACTGGGCAGGGTCGGCTGTGGTGTTTGCAGGCGGGTTGGGGTTCGCCAAGCCGCTTGCCGCTGCCTCGCCGGAACGGGCGGGCTCGGCTGCAGTGCCGCCAGGCAGCTTGGGTTTCGCCAAGTCGCCTGCAGCTAGGGCGGGCTTCGGCGTGTCACCTGGCTCGGCTGCGCCGCCCGCGGCCGCGCTGGCATCTGCATCGGCCGCGTCGTCCGGCGGCAGGGGCTTTTCCTGCTCGTTCGCGCCGCTGTCCTGCATCTCCTCCGCAGGCCGCGCCAGACTCTCCTGGTCGCGAGGCAGCGCCGCTTCCCTAGCGGACTCTCGATTCGGCTGAGGCTCCCGGACCAGCACCGCGCCTTCCGCCCGCGCGGGCGGCTCGCCGGTTCGGCGCGGTTGGTCGGCGAGGCAGGGAACCACCGTCATGAGGTCGTCATCCCTTTCTCTTCCGGCCGGCGGACCGGCCCCGACAGCTGTCCGGAGCCCCGGCCGTCGTGCGGAGCGGGTCCCGGATGCGCTCATCCTGGCGAAGACGGTGCGTCACCAGCCAGCTCTACTGGCAGTGTCGCGGTGAACGGTCCCTCAGCGTCGCCCAACGGTTCGAGTGACGGTTTTCGCTACTCTTCGCGGTCACCGATTCGACACCCGGCGGACACTCTAGCCGCGACTTGTCCAGACCTCTCGACATGTCCGCGAACTGCGGCGAACCGGCCCTGACACGGGAAGATGCACGTTCATTCGCACAGTCGCCAGCCGGAGAAACTCGAGTTCGGCACCCCAGTCCGCCACGCGGTCATACACAGAGTGTCACGCCAGCCCGGGTTATTGAGCGGTCAACAGTCACCCACAAGAGTGATACGGAGAGTGATCAACAGGAGAGCGTGACACCCGACGCGCTGGCCCGAACGGATGTATCCGCATTAGGCGAGGAGTACGCACAGCTTCGACCAGGGAGATTTCGGCCCTTGCCGTCCCGGCGCACCACTGGCTAGCGTTAGATAGGTAAGCCTTACCTAAATGAATCGGGACCCACCATGCCGACCCTCCCCCAGCGCCGCACGCCTGACAGCAGGCGGCTGCTCCGGGCGTCCGTGCTGCGAGCTGAACGGACGTCCACGCATTTCGTCACCCTCACCGTCGGCGGGGAGGATCTCGAGGACTTCGCGCCGCTCGGGTTCGATCAATGGTGCCGGTTGTTCTTCCCGCGCGAGGGGCAGCGCAGGCTCCGTCTCCCCACTGCTTCGAGCAATCGCTGGCTCGCACAGCACATGCTCATGAGCGCCGCGTCCCGGCCGTGGGTGCGGAATTACACGATCCGGGCGGCGCGGCCCGGCGAGGTGGACATCGAGTTCGCGGTGCACGGCGACGGCGGTCCGGCCTCGCAGTTCGCCGAGAACGCGCGGCCGGGCGACGAGGTCGGGATTCTCGACGAGGGGATCACTTATCTGCCGCCGGAGGGCGTCACGCAGCTCCTTCTCGCCGACGAGAGCGCGATTCCGGCGGCGTTGGCGATCTTGGAGTCATCGCCGGGTCTGCGGGCCACCGTCTTGCTGGAAGTCGGGGCGCGGGACGACATCCAGACGGTCGACGTGCCGCTCGGCGCCGAAGTGCAGTGGCTGGTCCGCGAGGACGACCGGCTGCCCGGGCGGCTCGCGCTCGACGTCCTCGGCCAGCTCGATCTTTCCGATCCGCCGGGCTACACGTGGGTCGCCGGGGAGAGCGGGCTGGCCACCGGCGCGCGGCGGTTCCTCACGCGCGAGCGCAGGGTGCCGAAGCAGGCGATCTCGTTCCAGGGGTATTGGAAGCACGGTCGCGCCTCGCTGGGGTAAGCCTCAGAACAGGCGTCCGGCGTCGTCGGCGGGCGGTTCCTCCAGCTGCAGCAGGAACCGTTTCCGGTCGACGCCGCCCGCGTACCCGGTGAGACCGCCGCTGCTGCCGACCACCCGGTGGCACGGCACGACGATGCTCAGCGGATTCCAGCCGTTCGCGTTGCCGACCGCCTGCGCCGCGCCGGGCTCGCCCAGTTCGACGGCCAGGTCGCGGTAGGTGCGCGTCTCGCCGTAGGGGATGCGGGTGAGCAGCTGCCAGACGCGGCGTTCGAACTCGGAGCCGCGCAGGTCCAGTTCGAGGTCGAAGGTCCGGCGCCGGCCGGTGAAGTACTCGTCGAGCTGCCGAGTCGCGTCGGCGAAACCGTCGTCGGCGCGCGGGCCGAAGTCCGGGAAACGCGGGGTCCGGCTGTGGCCGTCGAAGTAGACGGCGACCAGCGCGCTGCCGTCGGCGACCAGGGTGAGGTCGCCGACCGGGGACGTCGCGACGGTGTGCCGGAAAGCCATCTTCTCCTCCGTGATCGGTGCCACGGAACGGTATCCGGCCGGGCCGTGCGTGAGAGCATCGCCGTCCATGGAAGACGGTTTCGCCGACATCCCGACCACGACCCTCGCCGACCTGCTCGGCCGCGGCCAGGTGCTCGACTACGGCGTGCGGCCCTTGTGGGGTCCCGTGCCGCGGATCGCCGGGCCCGCGTACCCGGTGCGCTGCCCGCCGGGAGACAACCTCATGCTGCACGCGGCCATCCACCGCGCGCCCGCCGGAGCGGTGATCGTCGCGGAATCCGGCGACGTCGACTACGCGCTGGCCGGCGGCAACGTCTGCGCGACCGCCCAGCGCCGCGGCATCGCAGGCTTCGTCCTGGACGGCGTGATCCGCGACCTGTCGGAGGTCCGCGAGGCGCGTTTCCCGGTGTTCGCGCGGGGCGTGATCCCGATTCCCGGGACGAAAGCCAAGGTGACGCCGCTCGGCGAGCCCGCCCGGTGCGGCGGGGTGACGGTGCACCCCGGGGACATCGTCGTGGCGGACGAGGAAGGCGTGGTCGTGGTGCCCGCGGCCGATGCGGCGCAGGTGCTGGCGGACGCGCGGGCGAAGCTGGCCAAGGAGGAGGCGCAGACGCTTGACGAGTGGGCGGAGGCGCACCGGGCGAAGGTGGACGCGGCCCTGGAGGCTGGCGGCTTTCGCGGCTGATCCGGAGCGCTCGCTCGCGATGCCCGGCTGGCTGCGGGATCGGGAGGGGTTGATTGCTGGATAACCCGGCTCGCTCCGGCTGGCCCCTTCCACATCCCGGCTGGCCGGACGCCTGGCTACTGGATCAGGAGGCTTGCCCGCCGGAGAACCCGGCTCACTCCGGCCTGGCTACGGGGGTTCGGAGGCTTGCTGGGCGAAGAACCCGGCCTGCCTGGCGACCTGGCTACCGGACGAGGCTTGCCAGGCGGAGTACCCCGATCACTCCGGCCGCACCGTCCACAACGGACCGGTCGTCGCCAGTTCGGGGCCGGGTTCGGATTCCGGCGGGAGGGGTTCGGGGTCGGGAAGCGGGCGGTCCGGTCCCGGCGTCACCGGATCGGGTTCCACCGGGCCTGGCGGGACCGGCTCGGGCGGGGCGGGCGGCGCGGTCGAGCGGGGGCGAAGCATCGCGGGCTCCTTTCTCTCCCTGATGGGCTACCGCACACCGGCGGCGGCGAAACATCCACCCGTCCGCGCGAGGTCGGCTAGGGTCGAAGGCGGAGCCGACGAACCGAGAAGAGGCGAGACGATGAGCGCGGACAAGCCCGGCGAGCAGCAGCCGCTCGACGCGGAGATCGTGGAGAGTCCCGGCACGCCGCCCGCTGACCTCCCCGAACCCGACTACAGCGACAACGGCGCCCCGTCGTTCGACTTCGTGCGGGACCGGATCGAGAAGCGCTACACCACCTCGGTCGGTTCGCAGGAGCTCGCGGGAATCGGCGGGCCGGAGGATCTGCAGTCGCTGGACAAGAAAATCGCCGACCGCAAGGAGGCGGCGAAGGACAAGCTGGCCGAGATCCGCCGGTCGATGGGCAAGGAGTAACGCCGTTTCCCGGCTTGGGCTCAGCGCGGCGGACACTCCGCGCCGCAGCGGCGCAGCCAAGCGGGAAAGACCGGGACGGGCGCGCGGCAAGCATCCGCCACCGGGCTCGGCTGGCCAATCCCGGCAGCACGACCGTCCACAATAGACCCGCCCTGCCAAACTCCGTGGCTTCCCCGTCGCCCGTTCTGGTTGAATCGCCCGTATGGCAACCACCGTGCGCATTCCCGGCCTCGTGCTGACCGAGCACGAGTTCTCCGTCCCCCTCGACCATTCCCGTCCGGACGGCGCGAAGATCACCGTCTTCGCGCGCGAGGTCGCTGATCCGGACGGGCTCGACCGGCCGTTTCTCGTGTATCTCCAAGGCGGTCCCGGGCACGAGGCGCCGCGGCCGTCGCGAGGCGCGCCGAGCTGGCTGCCGCGGGCGTTGCGGGAATACCGGGTGCTGATGCTCGACCAGCGCGGCACCGGGCGCTCCACGCCGGTCGGCACGCTGCCGGGCACTCCGGCCGAGCAGGCCGACTATCTCACCCACTTCCGCGCGGACGCGATCGTGCGCGACGCGGAGTTCATCCGGCAGCAGCTGGGCGTCGAGAAGTGGAGCGTGCTCGGCCAGTCGTTCGGGGGGTTCTGCACGCTCGCTTACCTTTCTCAATACCCCGACGGGCTGACCGAGGCCTTCTTCACCGGCGGGCTGCCGCCGATCGCGCGGCATCCGGACGACGTCTACACCGCGACGTTCGCCAATCTCCTCGAGCGCAACCGCCAGTACTACCGCCGCTACCCCGGCGATCGCGAGCGCGTCGAAGCGCTGCTTCCGCTGCTCGACGACGGGGCCGTGGTCCTGCCCGACGGCAGTCCGCTGACCGCGCGGTTGTTCCAGCAGCTCGGTTACCTCTTCGGTGCCAGCGGCGGCGAGGAGGCACTGCACTACCTGCTCGAACGCGACCCGAAGTCCCCCGCCTTCGCCTACGACGTCGCCAGCTCGCTGCCGTTCAGCGCGCGCAATCCGTTGTATTCGGTCATCCACGAGTCGTCGTACTCCGACGGGTTCGCCACCCGCTGGTCCGCCGAGCGCGTGCTGCCGGACGAGTTCCGCACCGACCGGACGCTGTTCACCGGCGAGCACGTGTTCCCTTCGCTCTTCGACGACCTCCACAGCCTCCGGCCGATGAAGGAGACCGCCGAACTGCTCGCCGCGCACGAGTGGCCGCGGCTGTACGACGCGGACGTGCTGCGCGAGTGCACGGTCCCGGCGGCGGCCGCGATCTACGCCAACGACATGTACGTCGAGCGGGTGTTCTCCGAGGAAACCGCGCGGCTGATCCCGACGCTTCGGCCGTGGATCACCAACGAGTACGAGCACAACGGCCTCCGCGCGTCGGGCGATCACGTGCTGGGGCGGTTGATCGACCTCGTGCGCGGGCGCGTCTGACCCGCGGTGCGGGGAACCCTGAACCCCCTTGCCGTCCCAGGGTTCCCCGCACCGGCGAGGGTCAGGCGACGGTGACGCCGCCGTCGACGGAGTCGGTGGAGAGGGTCAGGTCCTGCCAGGCGTCGAAGTCCTCCTGCACGCGCTGGCGTCCGGCGGTGACCAGCCGCAGCGCGTCCGAGCCCAGCAGCAGGTGCACCGGCGGGTTTTCCACGTCCAGCAGCCGCAGAATCGCGTCGCCCGCGCGGTCGGGGTCGCCGATCCCCTGTCCGGCGAGGGCTTGGCGGCGGGTCCGGATCGGGTCGAACAGGGCGTCGTAGTCGGCGATGCTGCGCGGGGCGCGGACCAGCGACCGGCCCGCCCAGTCGGTTTTGAACGCGCCGGGAGCCACCGCGGTCACCCGCACGCCGAACTGCGTGACCTCCTGGGCGAGGGTGTCGGTGATGCCTTCCAGCGCGTGCTTGCTGCCCTCGTAGAACGCCAGGCCGGGGAACGTGGTGTGCCCGCCCATCGAGGTGATCACGAAGATCTGGCCGTCGCGCCGTTCGCGCATGCCGGGCAGGACCGCCTTGATCGTCGCGACCGTGCCGAAGACGTTGACCTCGAACTGGCGGCGCAGCTCCGCCATCGACGATTCCTCGAAGGTGCCTTCGAGCCCGTATCCGGCGTTGGCCACGAGCACGTCGATCGGGCCGAGTTCCGCTTCGACCTCCCGCACGGTGGGTTCGATCCGGTCCGCGTCGGTCAGGTCGAGGGCGAAGGCGCGGGCGCGTTCGGGGTCCAGTGCCCGGAAATCGGCCGCGTGCGCTTCGGTGCGCACGGTGCCCGCGACCTGGTGTCCGGCGGCGAGGGCACGCCGGGCGACGGCCCTTCCGAGGCCGGTGCTGACGCCGGTGATCAGGAAGGTTTTGCTCACTGCTCAAGGTCCTTTCGTGAAAATGGCAGGACGGCATGGACCCCGCGAAGACAGCGGGGCCCGAAGATGGGCGAAGGTCAGGACTCGGCGGGAGCGGCCGGTTCGCGGCCCCAGCTGGCGAGCAGCCGCAGCCGTTCCTGCGAAGGCGAACCGGCCGGCGCGCTGTAGACGACCATCGACTGGCCCGGGTCGGCGACCGAGGTGAAGATCTCGTACTGGAGTTCGAGATCTCCGGCGACGGGATGGCGCAGGCGTTTGAGACCGGTGCTGCGTTCCTGGACGCGGTGTTCCGACCACCACGCCGGGAACTCGGGCGACCGCATCATCAGCTCGCCGATCAGGTTGGCGATGTGCTGGTTCCGCGGCTGCGCGGCCGCGGCCAGCCGCAGCCCGTGCACGTAGTCGCGGGCGACGCGTTCCCAGTCCCGCCACACCAGGCGGGCCCGCGGATCGAGCAACGTCCAGCGCGCCATGCTGCGTTCCCGTCGCGGCAACTCGGCCACGTCGGGAAACAGCAAGGCCCACAACGCGTTCCCGCCGACGACCGTCAGGTTCCGGTCGCTGACGAACGCCGACGCGAGCTCCATCGAGTCCAGCACCTGCCGCAGCGCCGGACGCAGCCGGGACGCATGCTCGGCCTGGTCGAGGCGTTCGGCCGTGGCGCCCGCGAGAGCGAACAGATGCCGCCGCTCGATGTCGTCGAACCGCAGCGCGTCGCAGAGTGCGTGCAGCACCTGCTCGGACGGCTGCCGCGCGCGGCCCTGTTCCAGCCGGGTGTAGTACTCGGTGCTGACCCCGGCCAGCTGCGCGACCTCGCTGCGGCGCAGGCCGGAAACCCGCCGTCCGCCGTCGAATCCGTCCGGAAGACCGATCTCGTCCGGCTTCAGCCCGCCGCGGCGGGCCCGCAGGAAATCGCCCAGGTCGTTCTTGCCCATGCCTCGAGTCTGCCTTCCGCCCGGGCGCTGCCCAAGGCCGTAACTGGTCCTGTCAGTACTACTCACCGGACCGGGCGAGGATGACTGCGCGAGCAGCCAGGTGCAGCGCCAGCCGTTCGTCCGGACGCGACAGGTCGACCTGCAGCAACTGCTCGATCCGGCTGATCCGCGCCGCGACCGTGTTCCGGTGAATTCCCAGCACCGTCGCGGTTTCCGCCAGCGAAGACTCGACATCGAGATAAGCCGCGAGAGTGCGGATCAGGTCGCCGGGCACGGAGACCAGCGGAGCGAGCAACGCACGCGCGGCAGGCTCGAAGGTGTCCGTGCGCGTCCATTCCAGAAGCAGCTGCGCCATGCCGAGCTGGTCTACGTGCAGGAAGTGCCCGGTCTCCGGACGGGTCGCGGCGAGGCGCGCGGCGTCGGTGGCTTCGGCGACTGTCGCGGTGAGACCGTCGGCGTGCGGGCGGCCGACGCCGAGGTGTGCGTCGAGGGTGCGGCGCAGGCTGTGGTGCACCGCCCGCAGCCGCGCGGACAGCGCCCGCACCCGTTCCGCGGTCGGTTCCTGTTCGAAGGTGACCCAGCCGGTCCAGCCCTCGCCGTGTTCGACGGTGACCGCGTCGATCGACTCCGCCCGGAGCGCGCGCACGACCTCCTGCGTGCGGGAGACCGTGTCGACGTCTGCGGGCACGCCGATGCGCAGGCCGACGTGCCAGCCGCCGAGTCGCCAGCCCGCGTCTGCCGCGCGTCGGCGCAGGTCGGCACCGGGTTCGGTGTCGTGGCGAAGCAGGTCGCCCAGCAGCGCGGACCGGGAACGGGCGTCGCGTTCCAGTTCCAGGCGGTGGGCCAGCAGCCAGCGCTGCACGGCACCGGCAGCGACGGCCAGCGTCGCGGCTACGACGTCCGCGCGCGGCGCCTTCGCGCCGGTCAGCTCGGCGGCCAGCCAGACCGAAGGCTGCGGCAGCACCGCGGGATGCGCCAGCAGAACGCCGTCCGCGAGGGTGACGCGTTGTGGGACCGGCTCGTGCACTCGCACGCGGGCGGCCTCGGCGAGTTCTCCGGCGAGCACTTCACCGCGGTCGTCGAGGACTGCGACGGGAGCGTCCAGCAGCCGGCGCAGCACGGTCACGATTTCTTCGGGCGGCCGCAACCGCTCCCCTAGCGCGCGATGCGCGGCGAGCACTGCCTCGGCGCGGTCGATGTCCGGGGCGGCCAGGGCGAGCCGGGCGTCCACGAGCAGATCGAGCGGATCGGCGGACGTGACCAGCAGCGGAACCGACAGTCGTTCAGCCAGAAGTCGTGACGCGGCAAGGGGTTCGGCTCCGGGAAGCAGGACTCCGGCGGCTTGGGCGTCGGCGCAGCGGCGCAGGAGTGCGTCGATCTGCCAATCGGAACCGAGCGGGCGGACGACCACCACCAGTTCGCCGCGAGCGGGCGTGCCGGACGCGTCGAGCGCGGCCTTGACTGTCTTGAGTGGACGGTCCAAACCGGACTCTCCGGAGCACACTCGGACGGGACCAGCCCACGAGGGCAGCGCGAGCAGCTGGCGGAGAATCACTGGGCTACCACCGGATCGCAGTCGATTCCGTACGCGCGCGGCTCCAGCAGCGGACGTCGTCGCGGGTCGGTCCAGAACGGGGACGCAGCCAGGCACACGACGTCCACCTCCACTCCGGCGCGGATCGCGTCGCACTGCAGCGGGACACCCGTACGACGGTCGAGGACCGAGAGAACGTCCGGAGTGGACGCCACCGGCCGCCCGTCCCGCAGCGCGAGCAGGTACTCGTTCTCCATTTCCAGCCGCAGCAGCGCGCCGTCGCGGTGATCGGCCAGCGTCGCCGAGCCGCGGCCGAAGCCCGGGTGGCCGTGCTGGCCGGGGCCGATGTGCCGCGACACCTCCAGCACCCGGCCGCGGGCGAGAACCTGGCCGTCCAGGGCGGTTTCCAGCGCGGCGAGGTCCGGGCTCTCCCCCGCCGCGAGCACGCGGGAGCCGAGGGCGAGCGCCTCGCTCGTCGTGCCGGGCACCGTGTGGTCGGCCAGTTCGCCGGCCGGGATCGGGGCCAGCGCGATCGCCGCCCAGCCGCCGGAGCTGGCCAGGAACGCGCGGATCCCGCTCTCGACCACCGAGGCCGCCGCGGCGGCGAGCACCACCACCCGGCCGCCGGGTTCGGCCATCGCGGCCGGGGCGACACCGCGGCCGGTCGCGGCGACCGAGAGCTGGTCGAGCCGCGGCAGCCCGCGTCCGGACAGGTCCGCGTCCACGCAGGGCAGCCCCAGCTCCTGGGCGATCACCAGCGGAAGCAGGCCGTTGAGGCCGCCGATCTCGATGGTCATCAACGCCTGCGCGCGCTGCCCGGTCCAGCGTTCGATCGCCTTGATCGCCGAGGCGAACTCGTCGCCGCTCGGCAGTTTCTCGGCGAACGCGGCGGTCGCGCCGACGATCCCGACCGGGACCACCAGGGTGTCCGGCGGCAGGTCCGCGATCGGGTGCACGACGGGTTCGCGGCCGGATTCGGTCAGCCGCCGCAGCAGCACCGCCGCGGTGACGGTGTCGCCGCCCCCGCCGGACCCGAGCAGCGCGACGCCGCGTTCGAGTGCCGGCACGTCCGCGGCGGTGATGCGCATGGCTGGTCAGCGTATCAGCGGAAGCTGTAGCCGCCGTCCGGATACAGCGTCGAACCGGTGGTGTAAGTGCTGGTGAACAGGTACAGCACGGCATCGGCCACTTCGGACTCCCGGCCGACGCGGTGCAGCAGGGTGTCCGCGCGGTACTGCGCGAAACTCGCCTCCCGCGCGGCCGCCGGGCGCCCGGCCCACAGGTTCCCGTCGATCGTGCCCGGCGACACGACGTTCACCCGGACCGGCGCCAGTTCCACCGCGAGCCCGCGGCCGAGCCCCTCGATCGCCGCGTTGCACGCGATGTACGCCGGTGCCGCGGCGGGCGGGCGCACGCTCGCGACGCCGGACATCAACACCACCGAGGCGTCGTCCGAGAGCTTCGGCGCGGCGTGCTTCACCGCGTGGTACTGGCCCCAGAACTTCGTGACGAACGGGCTTTCCGCCTCCTCGTCGCTCAGGTCCCGCATCGGGCCGACGGTGTAGGACGCGGCGGGCGTGAACAGGTGGTCGACCCGGTCGAGCGCGCCGAAGAACTCGGCGAGCGACGCCTGGTCGGTGGTGTCCACCGCCTGCCAAGTCGCGGTCGGACCCAGCTCCGCCGCGGCGGCCCGGAGCTTGTCGCCGGTCCGGCCGCCGAGGTGGACGAGCGCGCCGGCTGCACTCGCGCGCCGGGCGACCTCCAGCCCGATCCCAGACCCGCCGCCGAGCACCACGACCACCCGGCCGTCGAGCGAACTCACGAAGCCACCTCCACGGGAACGAACTCATGCGCCAACCCGAACGCGGACGGCCCGAACGTCGCCAGCGCCTCCGGAGTCCGCATGAGCGGCGGCGTCGAAATCCCCACCACGGTGACCCGCTGGCCATAGCGCAGCGTCTCGGTGGTGATCGGCTCGGCGGACTCCGCCTCCAGCACGCAAATCAGATCCGGCACCAGGCAGCGCACCTCGCCGTCGACGAGCGCGACCAGGTTCTCGTTCTGGAACAGGATTTCCAGCTTGTGCTCGCCGTCGAAGGACACCGCCGCGGCGCGTCCCCTAGCGAATCCTTCTTCGGTCCGGCGCTCCACATCGGACACTTTGCCCCGGAACAACACCCGCAGATGCGTGTACAACGTGTCGCCGAGCGCGGTCGCCAGCGCAGCCACGGGGTCGGCGTTCTCTTCGCGGGCAAGGCGAATCGCCCGGCCGACGCTCAGTGCGAGCGAGAGCGTCCGCGGCACGGCGGTGCGTTTGACGTCCGCGCCGCTCATCGAGTACTCGGCGATGTGCGCGACTCCGCCGAGCCGGATGGTGATCCCGCGCGCGAGCCATTCCATCCGCCGGTTGTCGGCACCGGTATCGATCAGCGTGGTCTCGCCGCGTTCTCCGGCGATGCCCATCGGCGAACCGGGGACGCCGTACACGCCGAACGTCTCCATCTGCAGCTCCGGGAACGCCCGGCCCATGCCGTCGGCGTCGACCACCGGCAACCCGAGCCGTGCGCCGACGACCAGCGGGATCATCGAGTTGATCCCGCCGCATTCGATCGGCATCGTCGCGTCGGCCTTCGTGCCGAGGTGTTTTTCCAGCGCCCGCAAGGCAAGCTCGGGTTCGGAGCCGTTCGGGAGCTTCTCGTGCACGACGGTCGGCGCGCCCATCTGCGCGGTCGGGATGACGAGGGCGTCGTCGTTCAGATCGTCTGGGTCGAGCACGGTGACGGGTCCGTGCTCGCGGATCGCCTCGCGCACCAGCAGCCGCCCTACGTACGGGTCGCCGCCGCCACCGGTGCCGAGGACGGCAGCTCCTCGGGCGAGATCCTCGAGGTGGTCTTCGGTCAGGGTCCAGCTCATCCCGCAACCCCGATCGGGTCTAGGTCATAGCCGAAGTAGCGCGGACCGGCCAGCGCGATGCCTTCCGGGGTGTGCCAGCGCGGGTCCGCCGGAGCCGCGATCACCGTGACCCGCTGGCCGTAGCGCAGGCCTTCGGTGGTGACGGCCTCGCCGGATTCGCGGTCGAGCGTGCAGATCAGGTCCGGCACCGAAGCGCGCACCTCGCCGTCGACCTCGGCCACCAGGTGCTCGTTCTGGAACCGCAGCAGCATTTCCGTGCCGGTGTCACCGTCCATTCCGGACAGCCGGGCCTCGCCGCGGGCGAACCCCGTGACGGTGCGGCGGGCGACGTCCACGACCTTGCCGCTGAACAGCGTCCGCCCGCGCAGCCGCTCCACCACGCGCTCCACCGGGTTCTCGTGCTCCTCGCGAGCCTGCCGCACTAGCGCGCCGAGTTCCGCGCACAAGGTCAGCGTTCCCGGCACCATCGATTCGCGGGCCTGCGCGCCGGACATCGCGTAGTTGCTGATCATCGCCGAGCAGCCCATGTCGATGGTCGCCGACCGGGCCAGCCGCTCCGCCCAGTGATTGTCCACAGTGTCCAGTACGCCGCGGTTGCCCTTCTCGTCCGCGATGGACATCGGGGTCGCGCGGATTCCGTACAGGGTCGGCAAAACCATCTGCAGCTCCGGGAACGCGCGGCCCATGCCGTCCGCGTCCACGAGCGGCAGGCCGAGCTGGGCCGCCGCGACGACCGGGATCAGCGAGTTCACGCCGCCCGCTTCGGCGCAGGCGATGTGCGTGAGTTCCTTGCCCAGATAGGTGGCGAGCGTCCGGGCGGCGAGCCCGACCTGTTCGGCGGACGGCAGTTTCTCCACCATCACCGTCGGCGCGCCCATCATCGCGACCGGCAGCACCACGGCGTCGTCGTCCAATTCGGACAGTTTCACCAGCGGCACCGAACCGTGCTCGCGGACCGCGGAATGCGCCAGCAGCCTGCCGATGTACGGGTCTCCCCCGCCTCCGGTGCCGAGGATCGCCGCGCCGCGCGCGATGTCGTCCAAGTCCTTCTCGGTAATCTCAGCCATCGTTCACGCCCCCAGCTGCAAGTCGCCGACCGCCTTGACCCGGATCCGGGTCGCGTTGCCGGGCAGGTACGGGATCGGCACCTCGTCGAAGTCGACGATGCCGACGGACGCCGGGCTCGCCCCGGCGGCCACCGCGCGGTCGACCGCTTCCTGCTTCGCCTCGTCCACCACGGCCTCGCGACGGCCGGGCTCGATCACGTACACCCGGTCGACCTCGCCGCCGATCTGCGCGATCGCCGCGCCGATCGCGTTGGCCACCGCGTAGTGGTCCGGCCGGCGGACCTCGCCGGAACCGGCCAGCTCGTCCGGCAGCAGCACCGAACCGCCGCCGACGGCGACCACCGGGAGCGGCTCGGACGACGTGCGCATCCGGTCCACGACGTCGGAAACGTCCGCCGCGATCCGGTCCAGCGCCGCCCGCACGAAGTCCCGGTCGAGGTGCGCGACCAGCGCCGGGTCGCCGATCTCCGCCCGTCCGGCAGCGACCGCGATGTCCGTGGCGGTCAAGGTGTCTCCGCCGAACACGAGCGCCTTCGAGGTCAGCTCGTAGCCGACGGAATCCGGTCCGACGGTCACGCCGGACGCGTCGCCGCGCACCCGGCTGCCGCCGCCGATGCCGATCGAAAGGACGTCCGGCATCCGGAAGTTCGTGCGGATCCCGGCGACGCTCACGTCTGTGGTCGCCTCGCGCGGGAAGCCCTGCCGCAGCACGCCGACGTCGCTCGTGGTGCCGCCGACGTCGACCACCGCGCAGGTGTCCAAACCGGACAGCACCGCCGCGCCGCGCATCGAGTTCGTCGGGCCGGACGCGAAGGTCGCCACCGGGTAGCGGCGGGCGAAGTCGACGTCCATCAGAGTGCCGTCGTTCTGGCTCAGGTACAGCGGCGCGGTGATGCCCGCGCCGGTCACCGACGCGGCGAGACCGTCCACAATGTGCGCCGCCAGCTCGCGCAGCGCGGCGTTGATGACGGTCGCGTTTTCCCGCTCCAGCAAGCCGATCCGGCCGATTTCGTGGGACAGCGAGATCGCGACGTCCGGCAGCTGCGACGAGATGATCTCCGCCGCCCGGGCCTCGAACTCCGCGTTCACCGGCGAGAACACCGACGTGATCGCGACGCTGCGCACGCCGGCCGAGCCCATGTCGTCGGCGGCCTTGCGCAGTTCGCTCTCGTCCAGTTCGGCGATGTGGCGTCCGTCGAACTCGTGGCCGCCGTGCACGAGGTAGCTGCGCCCGGACACCGCGTCGACCAGCCGCTGCGGCCAGTCCACCATCGGCGGCAGCGACGCGCCCGCGGGCAGGCTGAGCCGCACCGCCGCGGTCGGGGCCAGCCGGTGCGCCTCGACGAGCGCGTTGATGAAATGCGTGGTGCCGATCATGACCGCCCGCACCGCGGCCGGGTCGAACGCCCGCTGCCGCTGCAGCCCGTCGATCGCGGCGACGATGCCCGAGGTGACGTCCTCGGTGGTGCTGGTCTTGATCGAGGCGAGCACCTCGCGGCCGTCCAGCAGGACCGCGTCGGTGTTGGTCCCGCCGACGTCGATGCCGATGCGCACGGAGAAATCCCCTTCCAGGTGACGGAATCAGGCGGCCGGGGCCGGTTCGGCGTCCGCGGTCCGGCTCTTGCCGACCCCGCGGACCAGGCCGAGCTTCCCGGCGGCCACGTACAGAACGAAAGCGACGACGAGCGAGTTGATGCTGGGCAGCCCCCAGTCCACGAACTCGCCGAACAGCGCGGCGGCGATCCAGACGACGATCGTCGCGGGCACCCACACCGGGGCGTCGGCGGGCACCGCGCCCCGCGCCCTGGCCTCCTCCAGGTCGCCGCGCCACTGCTTCACCACGAAGTACTCCGCGACCATGATCCCGGCGATGGGCGGGAACGCGACCCCGAGCACGGTCAGGAAATCGGTGAACTTCGAGAGGATCCCGGCCGCGGCGAGCACGCTGCCCACCACGCCGAGCACGGCGGTGACCAGGCCGCGGTGCGCCCGTTTCCCGGAGACGGTGCCGATGAAGTTCACGACGCCGAGCCCGGACGAGTACAGGTTCCAGTCGTTGATCTTCATCGTGCCCGCGATGACGATGAGCAGCCCGACCCAGCCGACCGACGACGTGACGATCGTGGTGATCTGCGCCGTGCCGACCGCGTGTGCGAGCAGCACGCCGGCCAGGCCGATCACGTACTCGCCGAGGGTGACGCCGACGAGCGTCTGCTTGACGACGTCGCCGGTGGTGCGGTTGAACCGGGTCATGTCCGGCGTGATCACCGCGCCGACGATGAACCCGCCCGCGACCAGCGTCGTGCCCTGCAGCAGGGACAGCGTCGGGCCGGGCGGCGCGGACGCCACGAGCGCGCCGAGGTCGTGCCGGGTCAGTTCGGAGACCACCGACCAGCCGACCAGGACCAGGAACGCGGGCACCATCAGGTACGCCGTCCACGCCATCGAATGGAAGCCGCGGACCACGATCGCGGTCACCACCAGGCCGAACACGAGCGCCCAGCCCCACTCCGGCAGTCCGCCGACCAGCGCGGCGAGGCCCTGCGCGGACACCGCGGACTGGATGCCGAACCACCCGATCAGGCTGATCCCGATGGCCAGCCCGATGAGCGCGGAGCCGCCGCGGCCGAAGCCGGTCCAGCGCGCGATCATCGAGGTGGTGAGGCCCTCGCGGACGCCGATCACGCCGACGAGGACGGTGATCAACTCGAGGATGACGGAACCGAGCGTGAACGCCAGCACGGCGTTCCCGAAGCTCATCCCGAAGCCGATGGTGGCGCCGAGCAGGAACTGGGACAGCGCGGAAACCTGGCCGAACCGCTGCACAGCGACCGACCACCACGAGTAACGGGCGGAATCGGGCACCCTGGTCAGCGCGTAATCGTCGACACCGACAGCCGAGGCCATGGCGACCTCCTCATCCTGGAGGGGAACGGTTCCCAGCACGGTAAGCAGCAGCTCCGGCGAGGTCACCGTGCGATCTGCACAGCCCGGACAGTCCGGCTGTGCGACCCGCACTCTTACCCGACCAAGGCGTGGACAGCCTCGTACGCGAACGCCGCCGCGCCGACGCCCGCCGCGACGCTGACGACCACGTTCGCCGCCGCGGCGAAGTACGACTGGCGCTCGACCAGCCGGACGGTTTCGTAGCTGAACGTGCTGTACGTCGTGAGCGCGCCGCAGAATCCGGTGCCGAGCAGCGAGTAAACCGCCGCGGGCAGCGCAGTCCCGGCACCGGCGAGCCCGCCGAGCAGGACACAGCCGATCAGGTTGACGGTGAACGTGCCCCACGGGAACAGGCTCTGGTGCCGGGACTGGACGGCCCGGTCGGTCAGGTACCGCATCGGTGCTCCGACCGCGGCGCCGAGGAAGACGAGGAGGACGGTCATCAGACAGCCACCTCCACCGGGACCAGCTTGCGGGTGATCGCGTGCCCCAGCAGGACGGCGAGCAGCGCGGCGGCGAGCGTTCCGCCGAGATAGCCGAAGGCGAGCGGCACGGTGTCCGGCCGCAGCAGGTTGCGCGCTTCGACCGCGTACGTGGAGAAAGTGGTGAAGCCGCCGAGGACGCCGACGCCGAGGAACGGCCGCACCAGCCGGTGCGCCGACCACGCCTCGGTGACCAGCACCATCAGCACGCCGATGAGGAAGCAGCCGGCGACGTTCGTCCAGAAGGTCGCCCACGGGAAGCCGCCGGTCTCGGTGGGAAGGGCCTGCGCGAGGCCGTAGCGGGCCAGCGCGCCGAGCCCGCCGCCGAGCGCGATCACCCCGAGCACCGACACGTGGTGCCGGACGAGTTCGCGTTGCTGCACGGGATCCCGGAGGTCGACGTCGGGGTCGAGAGGTTCTTCAGGCACAGTCTTCTCCTACTCCACGGACACGCGTCACCGTTCGAGTAGGGACTGTTGGCGGCCCCCGGCCGCGGTTGTCCGGGCGATTCCCGGAGCGGCGAGCCCCACCGCCGCGCGTACGCGAGCCTACCCGATCAGTTCCCCGCCTCCCGCAACGCGGTCAGCGCCGGACCGAACATAGTGGACTTGATCGCCCCGAGCGTCCCGCGGTCCTTGCCCGCGAGCGGAGCGACCCGGTCGACCGCGGCCGTCCGCAGGTCGTCCAGCGCGGCGGTCGCGTCGACCAGGCCGAGCGCCTTCGCTTGCGGACCGCCGAACCGGCTCCCAGTGGTCATCGACGCGACTGCGGCGGCCGGGGTGAGCTTCGCCTGGACGAGCGCGGCCATCCCTGGCGTGAAGGGGAGGTTGATGTCGGCCTCGGGGAAGCAGAAGTAGCCGCGGTCCTCGCGCATGACGCGGAAATCGTGAGCCATCGCGAGCATCGCGCCACCGCCGGAAGCGTGCCCGTTGACCGCCGCGATCGTCGGGACCGGGAGGGCGAGCACGCGGGCGAGGAGTTCGTGGATGCTGGTCACGTATTTGCCCGCGTCGCCGGGGTGGCTGGTGAGCCAGTCGAGGTCGAGGCCGTTGGAGTAGTACTTGCCGCTGCCGATCGTGACGAGCGCGGCGGGTTCCTTGCCCGCGGTGACCGTGTCGAGGTGCGCGTGGACTTCCTCCAGCCACGTTGGGGCGAAACGGTTTTCGTCGGCGCCGAAGTCGAGAACGTGGACGGCGCCGGTGGTGGTGAGGGTGGGCATTTCAGTCCTTTCTGGACTTTTCCGGGGGTTCCAGTGCGAGGATCGCGCGGACCGCCGCGTCCAGCCGTTCCCGGCTCTCCCTGCTGGCGGGGCCGGTGGCGAGTTCGCGGCCGAGCAGAGCGGTCGGGAGGTCCACGACGCAAGCGGTGATGACTTCTACGGCTTGCCCGTCGCCGCGGTTCCAGAGCTGGCGGGCGAGGCGGACCAAGAAGCGGACGAGGCGTTTGTCCAAGGCGTGCAAGGCTTCCGCTACTTCTTCCGGTAACTGCGGTCCAAGCACCCGCTTCGACGGGACGGCGATCATCATCCGCGCGGCATCCGGTCGTGCGTCGGCTACTACGGCTGGGGTGTCGGCCGCGGCGACCACTGCTTCGATCGGGTCGGCGGCTTCGTCGACCAGCCGCTCTTGCTCGTCGAGGAAGAACGTGGCGGCGCGGAGCCAGGTCCGGCCGATCAGGGCGGGGAGATTGGTGAAGGCGTGGTAGATCGTGCTGTTCGGGACGCCCGCCTCCAGCGCAAGCCGCCGGACGGTGAGCGCCTCGGGACCGAGGTCGGCGATGAGACGCTCGGCGGTGTCGAGGATCAGCTCGGGATCGTGGATCCGGGGGCGGGGCATGGGTGGATGGTAATGGAGCGGGTGCTCCAAAACTAGAGCGGGGTGAGGTGCGGCTCAGGGTTCGTGCGTGGTGCTGGTTCTCACCGGTTTAAACGCGCGCGAGACGCACGCGAGGATCGCTGCATGATTTCGCTGGGGCCATTGCTGCGGGCCCAGCTTTGCCAGGGGTTGCTCAGGCGTTCGCCTGATGCACGCCGCACGAGCTACTCGCCGGGGCACGCGTCGTTGCGGAGGCACCGTCGGTCCCTGGGGGCAAAGGTCGCTCTGGGGGAATGTCGCTCCGGAGCGAGCGTTCACCGCCGGAGACCTTGTCCGGCACCGAGGAATCGCCCCACGCGCGAAGCAACCTCCGGCCGCTCACCGAGCAGGGCGCGATTCCCCGCCCCCTTCGCGGGAGCCGAGCCGCTGTCGCCGCAACCGCCCGCGCCCCGCTGCGCAGGCCGGGCCAGTCCGCGATGTACAGGCAGCCCGGTCCGGCAAGCAGAGCGCGGTCCCGCCCCGATCGCGGGAGCCGAGCCGCATTCGCAGCAACCGCCCGCGCCCCGCCGCACAGGCCGGGTCAGTCCGCGATGTACAGGCAATCCCGCCCGTCGCGCGCGGTGGCGTCCGGGTCGTCCAGCCAGCGGCCGCCGTCTGCCAGGTAGCGGAAGCGGATCCGGGCACCCGGCGGGACTTCCACCGCGGCCGAGCGCGTGCCGTTCGAGCGTTTGCGGAGTTCGTGGCGTCCGGGCTGCCAGTCGTTGAAGTCGCCGACCACGCTCACCGGGCCGGGCGGGGTGTCGAGCGGCAGGACGAACGTCACCCGCCGGGCCCCGGAGCCGTTGCTCCGGCTGGTCTTGATCACGGCGTTTCCCTTTCCCGTTCCGGCGAATCGGTCCTTCTGAATCGTTCCATGACCGCCGCCGGGAACCCGGACGCGGCGGGTGCCGCGTCCGGGTGAAAAGCGGGCTCAGGTGGTGGAAACGTCGTCCAGTTGCTCGGCCGCCGGGCGCACCGGGAACAGGTCGCCGCCGGGCGGGGCCGGGATGCGGCCGACCGCGGCACGGGCCTTCCAGTCCCCCGCGTCGGCGGCGGCGTGCACGCTGTCGAGGGCGGCGTACTGGATGAAGTGGATGTCCGGCAACGGCCACGGCGCGGCCCCGGTCGCCGCCGGGAGCAGGTGGTCGACGGCGGCGAAAATGCTGCCGCCCTGCGGATTCCGGTAGCCCCACAGGTTGACGCCCAGGTGCTTGCCCAGCTGCGCCAGGCGAGTCAGCGCGACCAGGTTGAACGTGTGGTAGTGGTACGTCCGCGTGCGGGTGGATTCCTCGGGCTGGCCGCCGTCCGCGGCGATCTGGTGGTCGATCCGGGCCTTGCCGGAGTCGCGGACGATCGTGCGGGCCAGGTCGCGCTGGCCGACGTAGCTCGCGGTCGCCGCGGTCAGCAGGTCGTAGAAGGTGCCGTGGTTGTTGGTCGCCTTCGCCTCGTCGGTGCCGTTCTTGCTGGTGCGCAACCAGGTCAGGAAGTCGGCCGACCAGCCGCGGAACGCCTTGCCGTCGGCCTTCGTCCAGCCGGGCGCGCCCGCTTCGAGGATCCGCGCGGCGTCGAGGACCTGGGTGAAGGTGTAGGAGAACTCGATGATGCCGATCCCGCGCCCGTCGGTCTTGCACGGGATGCCCTGCGCGAAGTTCAGGTTCGGGTTCATTTTCGTTGCCGCGTCGAGGAACCAGGTGCGCAGGTCGAGCGCGGCGCGCTGGGCGTACTCGGCCTTGCCGGTGTAGTACCAGGCGAGCGAAAGCTGGTAGATCGAGTTGAACGCGACGAGCCGCTCGGCCTTGTCCGGCACGTTCTTCATCTCGGGGTTGACCTGGCCGTCGCGGTCGACGTACGGGCAGCCCTGCGGGTTTTCCGGCGTTTTCGGCTGGCTCGGCCAGTAGTACGGGGCGAGGCTGAGGTAGTCGTGTTTGTCGCCGCTCGGCGGGACGCGCTCCTTGTCGACGACCGTCCACGGGCCCTTGGTCAGCGCGTCGTCAGCCTGCTTCAGCAGGTTGGACAGCGACGTGCGCAGTGTCGGGTTCCCGGCCATCAGGCCGATCTTGTTGCCTGCCAGGTGCAGGCCGTCGAGCACCACAGTGTCCGGCACGCAGACGAACGAACACGACCTCGGCGCGGGCGCGGCGGTCGCCGCTCCGGCAGTGGACGCGAGCAGCCCCGCGACCGTCGCGAGAACCGCCGCGAGACGACGCGGACGGGAAGACCGGGAAGGAGGCAGCACCGCAACTCCGTTCAAGAATATGAATACTCCACAGATATGTGAACTGAGATTGAATAACCGAACGCGCGGGGCCGCGTCAAGAGGAGGTCAGGCGGACCGACCCCGCCGGACCGGGTTCCGGAGGGCGCCGATGCCCTCGATCATGATGGTGACCTCGTCGTCTGCCTCGAGCGTGACGTCCGGGCCGGGAACGGCGGATGTACCGGTGGCCAGGACGGCGCCGCGCGGGAAAACGTCGCCGCGATAGAGCCACGCGACCAGATCCGCGAACCGGCGGTGCAGTCGCGCGGTGGACGTCTCCCCTGTCCAGAGCAACCCTCCGGCGCGGTGGATCGACACGGTGATGCCGAGCGCGTACGGATCCGGGATGTCTTGCGCGGGCACGATCCACGGCCCGGCCGCGCACGAGCCGCGGTACATCTTGGCCTGCGGCAGGTACAGCGGGTTCTCGCCTTCGATGCTGCGCGAACTCACGTCGTTGACGATCGTGTAGCCGACGATCTCCGCGTTCGCGTTGCACACCAACGCCAATTCGGGTTCCGGAACGTCCCAAGTGGAATCTTCGCGGACGCCGATCGGCTCCCCCGGCCCGCGCACGCGGTGCCCGACGCTCTTGAAGAACAGCTCCGGACGTTCCGCTTCGTACACCCGCGCGTAGACGTCCGCGTCGCCGCTCTCCTCCATCCGTGCCTCGCGCGACACCTCGTAGGTGACTCCGGCGGCCCACACCTCGGTGTCATCGTCGACCGGCGCTCGCGGCTCGCCCGGTTCTCCCGGCGTCAGCTCGACTGCCAGCGCTTCGGCGAAGTCTTCGGCGGACAGTGCCAGCAGGGAGCCGAGCGTTGTCCCGGGCGGGAGCGCGCCGGTGGACCCGCCGTCGGTGATCTGCCAGCCCGCGGCGGTTTTCAGGAGGCGGCGCATCAGTGCGAATCCCTCGGCACGGCGGAACCGCGGGTGCCGTGCAGGAAATCGAAGTCCGCGCCGAGGTGGGCCTGGGTGACGTGCTCGCGGTAAAGCCAGGTGTATCCGCTGCGGTACGGGCTTTCCGGCGGCGTCCACGCGGCGCGGCGGTCGGCGAGTTCGTCGTCGGACACGTGCAGGGTCAGCCGGCGGGCCGGGGTGTCGAGCGTGATCCGGTCGCCGGTGCGGACGAGCGCGAGCGGGCCGCCGACCGCCGATTCCGGGCTCACGTGCAGCACGACCGTGCCGTAGCCGGTGCCGGACATCCGGCCGTCGCAGATCCGCACCACGTCCGTGATCCCCCGTTCGATCAGCTTCTTCGGCACCGGGACGTTCGCCACCTCCGGCATGCCCGGGTAGCCCTTCGGGCCCGCGCCGCGGATCACGAGGATCGTTTCGGGCGTGACCGGCAGGTCCGGGTCGTCGGCGACGCGGTGGTAGTCCTCGGCCGTGTCGAAGACCAGCGCCGAGCCGGTGTGCGTGAGCAATTCCGGCGACGCGGCCGACTGCTTCAGCACCGCGCCTTCCGGGGCGAGATTCCCGGTGAGCACAGCGGTTCCGGTGCCGGGCGGCTGGAACGGCGCGTCGACGGTCGTGATCACCTCGTCGTTCCAGCACTCCGCGGGTTCCCTCGTGTTGCCGGCGACCGTGCGGACGTCGGTGTGCAGCAGTCCGGCTTCGGCGAGCCTCGTCAGCACCACGGGAACCCCTCCCGCGTAACAGAAATCCTCCATCAGGAACTTCCCCGACGGCATCAGGTTCACCAACGTGGGGACGGCTCGGCCCAGCTCGTCGAAATCGCCCATCGCGAGCGGGACGCCGACGCGCCCGGCCAGCGCGAGAAGGTGCACGATCGCGTTGGTGGACCCGCCGATCGCCGCGTTGACGCGGATCGCGTTCTCGAACGCCGCACGGGTCAGGATCCCGGACGGGCGCAGGTCTTCCCGCACCATCGCGACAATCCGCTGCCCGGCCGCCTGCGCGGTCTCGAACCGTCGCGCGTCGACCGCGGGCCAGGTCGCCGAACCGGGCAGCTGCATGCCGAGCGCTTCGGCGAGACAGGCCATCGTCGAGGCGGTGCCCATGGTCATGCAGTGGCCGTTCGAGCGGGCCATGCAGCCTTCGGCGAAGAAGCACTCCTCCTCGGTCATCCGGCCGGCTTTGCGCTCTTCCTCGAACTTCCAGACGTGCGTGCCCGAGCCGACGTCGGCGCCGCGGAACTTGCCGTTGAGCATCGGGCCGCCGGTGACCATCACCGCGGGCAGGTCGACGCTCGCCGCGCCCATCAGCATCGCCGGGGTCGTCTTGTCGCAGCCGGAAAGCAGGACGACGCCGTCGAGCGGATTGGCGCGGATCAGCTCCTCGACCTCCATCGCCATCAGGTTGCGGTAGAGCATCGCGGTGGGGCGCATGAGCGTCTCGCCGGTCGCCATCGTGGGGAACGCGAGCGGGAAGCCGCCCGCCTGCCAGACGCCGCGCTTGACCGCCTCGGCGACCCGGTCGAGGTGGACGTTGCACGGGGCCAGCTCGGAAGCGCTCACCGCGATCCCGATCACCGGCCTGCCGTCGAACACCTCCGGGCCGAAGCCCTGGGACCGCATCCACGAGCGGTGGATCATCCCCGCCCGGCCGGACGCCCCGAACCACGCCGCACTGCGCACCCGCCGCTCCCTTCCCCGGAACCCTCCTCGATACCCGATCGGGCGGATCCTGGCAATCGGCTGAGAAATCCGGTGAACCGGACACTTCGCGGGACCGCCGGACGTTGGAGGGGGTGAGAACGTTGCCGGAGACGCGAGGTGTGCGATGAGCCTGATCGGGACCCTGGTCGGGTACGTCCTGACCGTGTTCATCGTGGTGCTGGTGGTGCGGATGGTCCTGGACTGGACCCGCCTGGTCGCGACCGGGCCCGCGTGGCTCGGCCAGGTGCGCCGGATCAGCCACCGCGCCACCGAACCGGTGATCGCCCCGGTGCGCCGGGTGCTGCCGCCGGTACGGGCGGGCGGGGTCGGGTTCGACCTGGCGTTCACGGTGGTGTTCTTCGCGGCGCTGGTGGTGCGGGGTATCGCGTTCGCGTTGTAGGGGGCGAGGGTTCGCGGGCTGATGGCCGGGTTGATGCCGTTGTGGGTTGGCACCTTGGCAGGCTGGCACCTTCGCGGCTGGCATCTTCGCGGGCTGGCACCTTCGCGGGCTGGCACCTTCGCGGCCTGGCACCTTCGCGGCCTGACACCTTCGCGGGCTGACACTTCGCGGGCTGGTGCCTTGGCGGGGCTGGCGACTTCGAGGGTTGGTGTCTTTGCCGCCTCGTGCCTTTGCGGGCTGGCACCTCGGCGGGCTCGCGCCTTCGCAGTCTGGAGCCGTCGCGGGCTCGCATCTTCGCGGCCTGACGCCTTCACGGCTGGCACCCTCGCGACCTGGCGGTCTTTGGGGCCTGGCACCCATGCGGGCTCGCACCTTCTTCGCGCCCCGACGCCTTCGCAGGCTCGCATCTTCGCGGGCTCGCTCCCTCTCAGCCTGGAGCCGTCTGGCACAACTTCGCCGGTTGGCACCTTCGCGGCTGGCAACCCCGTGTCGGCCCTCGATCGCGGCACCCGGCCATCCGCCCTCGATGGCTGCGGAGCGCCTGCGCGGGCGTCGCTCGCCGTAGACTCCCCACCGTCATCCGGAGGCGAGGGGGGCCGCGGTGAGCGGTAGCAGGGTGTTGGTGGCCGGAGCGAGCATCGCGGGGCCTGCGTTGGCCCATTGGCTGCGTCGGCGGGGAGCCGAGGTGACCGTGGTGGAGCGGGCTCCTGGCTTGCGTCCCGGCGGTCAGGCGGTCGATGCGCGCGGGGTGGCCAAGGAGGTCATCCGGCGGATGGGGCTGGACGAGGCGGTGCGCGCGGCCCGCACGGACACCGCGGGTGCGCACACCGTGGACGTCGACGGGAACGTGCTGGAGACCTACCGCGCCGACGACGACGGCGGCGACGGGTACATCGCGGAAATCGAGATCCTGCGGGGAGACCTGTCCCAGGTCTTTTACGACGACACCCGCGACGGCGTCGAGTACGTCTTCGGCGACCGGATCGCCGATCTCGTCCAGGACGCGGACGGCGTCGACGTCACCTTCGCGAGCGGCGGGCAGCGGCGCTTCGACCTGGTGATCGGGGCGGACGGGCTGCACTCGGCACTGCGCGCGGCGGTATTCGGGCCGCGCGAGAAGTTCGTCCGGCATCTCGGGCTCGTGCTGGCCTTCTACAGCGTGCCCAACGAGTTCGGGCTGGACCGCTGGTTCATCGAGTACCAGGACCAGGCGTCCGCGCGGGCCGTCGGTCTGCGGCCGATCCGGGACGCCACGAGGGCGATGGCCATGTTCACCTTCCCCGCGGCCGGATTCGACGTCGATTACCGCGATGTCGAGGGACAGAAACGCCTGCTGCGCGAGCAGACGGCCGGGCTGGGCTGGCTCGCGCCGCGCATTCTCACGCACCTGGACGACACCCCGGACTTTTACCTCGACCAGGTCGCCCAGGTGGTGATGGACCGCTGGTCGGACGGCCGGGTGGGGCTGATCGGCGACGCGGCGTACAGCTCGTCGCCGATGTCCGGTGCGGGCACCGGGCTGGCTCTGGTCGGCGCCTATCTGCTCGCCGGAGAACTGGCTGCCGCCCAGTGGGATCCCGGGGTCGGGTTCGCTGGGTACGAGGCCCGGATGCGCTCGTTCGTCGAGGCCAACCAGGAGATCGGCCGGTTGCACGCGGAGAGCCGCGCCGTCCCGCGGCCGGACGCCGAACCGGCACCGGAGCCGGATATGGAGGCGTTGACCGCGCTGATCGATCGCGCGATCAACGGCGTCGAACTGCCCGACTATGCCGGGGTGCCGGACTCCGGGCCTAGCCTGCGGACCTGATCAGGCGCGGGGTCCCGCGGTGACTGGGACTGGTTCGTCGCCGGGCCGGCGCCGGGCGGTCCAGGTGTCGTAGCCGCGCATGAGGAAGCGGTGGGCGGGGCGTTCGACCAGGCGGGTGAGGGCCCAGCCGAGGACGACGCCGGTGGTGATCATGGCGGCGGTCTGCAGCAGCGGGTCGACGCCGAAGCCGGACAGCCAGTGCAGCACGAGGTAGCCGATGGCCTGGTGGATCAGGAAGACGCCGTAGGAGATCCCCGCGAACCAGGTGATCGCGCGCTGGACGAAGGCCGGGAGGAACCGGTTCCAGTCCGGGCCCGCCGCGGCCAGCGAGATCACCGCGATCCCGGTCGCGATGCCGAGCGTCGAGCCCCATTCGACGTCGATCCCGGCCGGGGTGACGGCCGCGCCGTGCAGGGCGTGCGCGGTGACGCAGAGGACTTCCAGCAGCACGAATTCGGTCGTGGACACCCGTTTTTTGGTCCAGAGCCAGACCGCGATGCCGGCGACGAACAGGTGCCAGCGGTGGAATCCGAAGCCGTCGACGACGACCCGGTACCACTCGGGCGGACCGGAGATGCGCAGCGGCCACTGCGCGAGCGGGACGAGCAGGGCGGCCCACATGACGACGCGGAACTTGCGGCCGTGCCCCCAGCTGCCGCGGTAGAGCAGCGCGGCGACGGTGAACGCCATGAGCTGGAGGGGAATCGTCCAGTGGGAGCCGTCGAGGAAGGGGTAGACGGCGGGTTTCCAGTTCCAGAGCATCAGCAGGTTGCCGACGAGGTCGCCGAACCGCGGGCTGAACCAGGCGGGCGGCGACAGGTACCGCAGCGCGAAGTAGATCACGACGACGGCGGCGAGAAACGGCGGCAGCAACCGCGCGATCCGCCCCCACCAGTACCGGCCGAGCGACCCGCGCCCGATCGTGACGGCGGCGAAGTACGCGGAAATCACGAGCAGCAGGCTCGCCCCGATCTGATGCGGGAACACGAACCGCCGCGGCCCGAGCTCGGGATGCACGACGACGCTCATGAAGGTCGCGTGGTACAGCAGCACCAGCACGACGCACCCACCGCGCACGAGGTCCCAGCTGATCCGCCGGTTCCCCGAAGACACGCTCACCGGACGGAACGAGGACACGCACGCCACCGTAACTGGTCGGCTTCGCACGGTGCGGAGGGACCCTGGGGCATGGCGGGCGGGCATTTCCGGTACAGGGCGCGGGTTCGTGGTCTTCGGGCGGGGAGTCTGGCGGGGAAAGCCGTGGTGGCAGAGGGGTTTCCGGCTCGGTCGGCTCGCGAGGGGAGGGGCGGCTCGGGGTTGTCGGGTTCCGGTGAGTGAGAGGGTTTCGGTTGCGAGCAAGCGGGATTGACTCGTTGGATGTGACGGACAAATGCTTGCTTGGTTTCCGTGCACTGTGCGGTTGGCGGGGTTGGGGATGGATCGGCGGTGCGACTGAATCGGTCTTGTTCGTGTCGCACGAGCATGACCGGGCGCCACGGACCGCATGACGATTCGAGCGCACCGCGGGGTTGAGCGCTGGGGTCACTTGCGGGATGCCGCCCTCGCCGTACGACGGCCCGCTCCGGCATTCCGCTGAACCGGGACGACCGGCCCGGTTCGACCGGGCAAGCTGGCTTCCGCTCCGACCTGCTCCGGCCCTCCAGCCAGGCTCAACTCGCAGACCCGCTCGGCCGGTCGCAGCCCGCCGCCCGACACCGAGCCAGGCGCGCCCTGCGAATGCGCCCGGCCACCCGCAACCCGCCGACCGAGTCCGCCCCGCAACTGCAACCGGCCAGCCGTCGCGCGCCAGCCGAGCCCACCCCGCGCATGCGCCCGACCAGCCGCGGCCTGCCGACCGAGCTCACGNGCATGCGCCCGACCAGCCGCGGCCTGCCGACCGAGCTCACGCCGCGAACGCAACCGGCCAGCCGCAGCCCGCCAACCGAGCTCACCCCGCGAACGCAACCGGCCAGCCGCAGCCCGCCAACCGAGTCCGCCCCGCGAACGCAACCGGCCAGCCGCAGCCCGCCAACCGAGTCCGCCCCGCGAACGCAACCGGCCAGCCGCAGCCCGCCAACCGAGCTCACCCCGCGAACGCAATCGGCCAGCGCACGCTCCGCGTGCGAGACGTCGCGCGCCGCCCGGCACGGACGATCCGCCGGTCCCGGCTCTCCGCCTTGTGGGTTCGGCTCGCGCTCCCCCGTGCAGATCGGCTGACCCGGGCTGGATGATGTTCGAGTCCCTCCGCCTCCAGCTCCCGTAGACGGTCTCACGCTCCGAGCCGTGACCTCTCGCGACCAGGGCTGCTCCGGCTCCGGACGACAGTTCCAGCCCGCAGCCCGCCGGTCCCACGTGCCGGACGCGAAAGACTCCGCCCCGCGGCAACCTTCCAGGATCCCCGCCGGTCTCACGCGCCAGGCTTGAAGGCGACCTCCTTCGTGGCGACAGTGCCCGCAGTCCGGCCGGGGGCGGTTTGGTGGGTCCAATACAAGTTGGTGTGCGCGATGACCTGCGCGGGCGGCGGCGCGCCCCACTTCGTGCGGTCGCCCGTGGTGTGGGCGTCGCTCACCAAGGTCGCGTCGTAGCCGCGGACGAAGGCGCCGTGCAGGGTGGAGCGGATGCAGGCGTCCGTTTGGGCTCCGCTGACCACCAGGTGTCCGATCCGCAACTCGGCGAGGATCGACTCCAGGGTGGTGTCTTCGAAGGAATCTCCGTACGTCTTCTCCACCAAGGGCTCGGACGGCGACGGCGTCAGTTCCGGGACCAGGCCCCATTCCGGGCTTCCCTTAGCCAAGCCTTCGCCGTTGTGCTGGACCCACACCACGGGAACCTCGGCCTCCCGGGCCTTGTCCACCAGTGCGGCCACGTTCGCCACGACGTTGTCTCGTTCGTGCGAGTCCTCGACGACGCCGTTCTGGACGTCGACGACTAGCAGTGCGGTGTTCGGCCGGTTGTCGAGAGTGGTCATCGGATCTTCCCTCCAGTCAGGTACCGCTCACGCTAGCGCCGCCCACCGACAAAAAACTGTCACTCGGGGCGGAGGGCATCGTGCTGGGAGGACGGGCCGAACTCGGTTTCGAAGCGGGTCAGCAGGCGGGAGAGGAGAGCGTTCAGGTCGGACAGGTCGGCCTCGTTCAGGACCGCGTTGAACAGAGACCGTTCCCGTTCGGTGCGTTTCCGGGTGGCGGCGGCCCAGCGGGCGCGGCCTTTGCGGGTCAGGCGGACGGGACGGCTCCGGCCGTCCGAGGACGCGGCGACACGTTCTACCAAGCCGGCTCGTTCCAGGCGGTCGACGCGGACCGTGACGGTTCCCGAGGTGACGCCCAGGCGGTCGGCCAGTTCCTTGGGCGTGAGGACGGCCGCGCGACCGGAGCGGTGCAACGCCGACAATGCCTGCCAATCCCCCACGCTGAAGCCGTATTCCTCCGCGACCCCGCGCAGCACCTGCTCGAACTGCCGCGACAGCCGTCCGATCCGCTGGCGGGCCGCTTCGACCTGCTCGTCCACGCCGTCGGGCATCACGGCCAGCCACTCGGGCAGGCCCGCCCCCACTGAGTCCAACTGGACACTCCCTCGATACTCAAGGTAGTTTGATTTGAGTATCAAAGTAACTGGTCCTGGGGAGGTCCGCAATGTCCGGACGCGTCTGGTTCATCACGGGAGCGAGCAGCGGATTCGGCCGCGTGCTCACGGAAACCGTGCTGGCGCGCGGGGAAAAGGTCGTGGCCACGGCTCGCGACACGAGTGTGCTCGAAGACCTGAAGACGTTCACGGCCCGGCTGGACGTCACTGATCCGGCGTCGGTGGAAGCGGCGGTGAGCGCGGCGATCGCCGAGTACGGGCGGATCGACGTGCTGGTCAACAACGCCGGGCACGGGCTGGTCGGGGCGCTTGAAGAACTGACCGACGAGCAGGCCCGGCAGGTCCTCGAGACCAACGTGTTCGGCGTCCTCAACGTCACGCGTGCGGTGCTGCCGCATCTGCGGGCGCAGCGCAGCGGGCACATCGTGCAGTTGTCGTCGGTCGGCGGAGTCGTCGGGAACCCGGGGCACGCGCTGTACGCGACGTCGAAGTTCGCGCTCGAAGGGATGTCCGAGGCGCTCGCCGGGGAGGTCGCGCCGCTGGGGATCCGGGTGAGCCTGGTGGAACCGGGGCCGTTCCGGACGGACTTCGCCGGGCGGTCGATGACGTTCTCCGAGCCCATCGACGATTACCGCGACACCCCGGCAGGCGTGATGCGCCAACGGTTTTCCGCGCAGGACGGCGCGCAGCCGAACGATCCGGCGAAGGCCGCCGAGGCCATTCTCAAACTGGTCGACACCCCGGACGCGCCGCTGCGGCTGCCGCTCGGGCCCGAGGCGGTGACCCGGATCCGGGCGAAGCTCGAGCAGCAGCTCGCCGATCTCGCGGCGTGGGAGGAGGTTTCGCTCGACACGCGGTATCCGGACGACTGATCGATCCAGCCGTCCGGACCGCCGGCGAGTCAGCCCACGGGGCCCTCGGCGGGCACGACGGTGACATCCTGCTGCTGACCGGTCTGGCCGACGACGGTCACCGTCAGCTTGTCGCCGGGGTGGTGCTGGTCCATCAGGGTGGTCAGCGCGGTGGGCGAGTCGACTGCTTTGCCGTCCACCGCGGTGATCACGTCGCCGGCGGCCAAGCCGGCCTTCGCGGCCGCGCCGTCGGGGACGACCTGCTGGATCACCGCGCCCGAACCGGTTCCGCCCTGCTGTTGCTGCTGTCCGGCATCGCTGACGGTCACGCCGAGGAACGCGCTCTTTCCGATGTGGACGGTGTCGGAGCCGGTGCCGCCGACGATCTGGTGGGCGAGGGAGATCGCCTGGTTGATCGGGATCGCGTAGCCCTCGTTCCCGCTCGAACCCTGGGAGCCGTCGCCCTGCGAGTCGCCCGGGGAGCCCTGCGAGCCGCCTTGGGAGCCCTGGGAGTTGTCGCCGGGGAAGCCGTTGCCGAGCCCGCCGTGGCCGCGCCGTCCGCCGCCGTTGAACTGGTACCCGGCCGACGCCGCGGTGTCCACGCCGACGACCTGGCCCTGCGCGTTCACGAGCGGGCCGCCGGAATCGCCGGACTGGATGTTCGCGTCGACCTGGATCAGGCCCTGCAGCTTCTCGGACGAGCTGTTCGATTCGTCCGACGCGGTGATCGACTGGTTCAGCGCGGTCACCCGCCCGCCGGCCGGGATCGGCGCTCCCCCGGCACCGCCCGCGTTGCCGAGGCCGACAACCGCGTCGCCGACCTTCACCGACGACGAATCGCCGAGCGTCTCCGTCGCCAGCCCGGACGCGCCGGCCAGCTTGAGCACCGCGACGTCGTGGCTGCGGTCGTAGCCGAGCACGGAGGCGGTGTACGTCTGGCCGTTGCCGATGTCGGTGACCTTGATGCTGGTCGCGCCCTCGACGACGTGGTTGTTCGTGAGCACCTCGCCGTCGGAGGTGAGCACGATGCCGGTGCCCGCCGCGGCCGCGCCCTGGTAGCCCAGCTCGGTGTTGATGTTGACGATGCCCGCGCTGACCTTCTTCGCGATCGCCTGCGGGTCGATCGCCGTGTTCGACGGGTTGGTCTGGTTGCCGATCGAGCCGAAGTTCTGGTTCCCGGACACGCCGGACGGCGCGGACGGCGTCCACACGAAATGCCCGACCCCGAGCCCGACGGCGACCGCCACCACGATCGCGCCGACCGTGACGGCCGCGGTCCGCAACGGGTGTGGTGCACGATGCCGCGGCAGCTGCTGCGTCGGATAAGGCTGACCGGCGTACTGGCCGCCCGGCTGGGGACCGTACGCGCCGGGCGGCGGAGTGCCCCAAGCCTGCTGCTGTGCCCAGCCCTGCTGGTACGGCTGCCCCGGCGAATAAGGATGCGCCTGCCCGCCGTAGCCGGGCTGTCCCTGGTCGTGCCCGCCGCGCTCCTGCTCGTTCATCGTCCGCTCCCGCGTCTCGTCACCCTCCGCCAGCTCAGCAAACACCCGCTACCTGAGATTTTCCTTGCCGTGATCCGTGCGGAAGCTGTGTACCCGGAACCGGGCACGGAAAAGCCCCGCCCGGCTCGGGAAGAGCCGGACGGGGCCCGCGGAGACCGCGCCTTCTCCGCGCCGCCGTGGTTCCGGCGGCGAGGGTGGTCAGCTCACGTGCACGTAGTCGACCACCAGCTGTTGCGGGAACTGCGTGCTGCCGTCCGGGTCGCCCGGCCAGTCGCCGCCCACCGCGAGGTTGAGGATCAGGAAGAACGGGTGGTCGTACACCCATTTCTTGCCGTTGAGGTCCGCCGGGGTGCGGGTCTGGTAGGCCTGCCCGTCGACCAGCCAGACGATCTTGTTCGGCGACCAGTCGACCGCGTAGGTGTGGAAGTCGTCGGAGAAATTCGGGCCGTTGAACGCCGCGCCGATGCCGCCCGCACCCGAGTAGCCGGGGCCGTGGATCGTGCCGTGCACGGTGTTCGGCTCCTTGCCGATGTTCTCCATGACGTCGATCTCGCCGTCGTCCGGCCATTGCCCGCCGCCGAGCATCCAGAACGCCGGCCACATCCCTTGCCCGCGCGGCAGTTTCATCCGCACTTCCATGTGCCCGTACGCCTGGCTGAATTTGCCGGACGTGTTCAGCCGCGCCGAGGTGTACTGGCACGCGCCGTACCAGCAGGTGTTGCCGGAATTCTCTTTCTTCGCGGTGATCACGAGGTGGCCTTGGCCGTCGAGCGCGCCGTTCGCCGCGCCCGCGGTGTACCACTGCCGTTCGTGGTTGTTGCCGTTGTTGTCGCCGGTTTCGTAGGTCCACTTGCTGCCGTCGGCGGGCGAACCCGCCGGGCCGTCGAAATCGTCGGAGAACCCGGCGGCCGGGGCGGCGGCGGGGGCGGCGTGCCCCGCGGGCGTCAGCGCGACCGCGCCGGCGAGGGCGAGCGCCGCGGGGATCGCGAGCCGCCGCCAGCGGGAGGAGGTGGGCGTGGACGTCATTGTCATCCCTCAATCACTCGAGGGGCGGCCTGGCGGCGCCACCCCGGGTTTGTTGTGGATGGCAACAAAGTATGCCCACCAGCGCCTTCACCGGCAAGACGTCGCGTGGGTCATTTTCCGACCGCGACCGGCGAAAGGCGCTGACGGGAGGAATTCCGGGCAATCCGGGAGGGATGGACGGGCAACCGGCACCGGTCCGGGCCGAAACCGGGCTGGCGCGCTGGGCCGGTCTCGGCGAGATCCGTGAGGGCCACCTTCACGGACGCTGATTCCCCCCAGGGTTCCCCTCACGACCCGCCGCCGCCGTCCGTGAGGGCCACCCTCACAGACGCTGACTCCCCCAGGGTTCCCCTCACGACCCGCCGCCGTGCGTGAGGGCCACCCTCACGCAGGGCCACCTCACGACCAGCGGCAGTGGGCCGAAAGGGTCACTCCTCGACGGACGGACGCTCCTCCAGCAGCCACAGCACCCCGCTCGGCGGCAGTTGCAGCACCGCCGACGCGGGCTGGCCGTGCCACGGCTCCTCGGTCGCCTCCACCGCGCCCAGGTTCCCGACCCCGGATCCGCCGAACGACTCCGCGTCCGTGTTCAGCACCTCGGTCCACCGGCCCGCCGCCGGGAGGCCCACCCGGTAGTCGTGGTGCGGCACTCCGGCGAAGTTCGCGATGCAGGCCAGCCGCGAGCCGTCCGCGCCCAGGCGCAGGAAGCTCAGCACGTTCCCGGCCGAGTCGTTCGCGTCGATCCAGCGGAAGCCGTCGGGCCGGACGTCGCCGCTGAACAGCGCGGCGGTGTCCCGGTAGATCGCGTTCAGCTGCCGGATCAGGTCGCGCACTCCGCGGTGCAGCGGGGTTTCCAGCAGGTGCCAGTCCAGCGACCGCGACTCCGACCATTCGCGCGGCTGGCCGAATTCGCCGCCCATGAACAGCAGCTGCTTGCCCGGATGCGCCCACATGAACGCCAGCAGCGAGCGCAGCCCGGCGGCCTTGTTCCAGTCGTCGCCCGGCATCCGTTCCCACAGCGAACCCTTGCCGTGCACCACTTCGTCGTGCGACAGCGGCAGCACGAAATTCTCGCTCCACGCGTACACGAGCGAGAAGGTCATCTCGTTGTGGTGGTACGCCCGGTGGATCGGCTCGTGCGACAGGTAGCGGAGCGTGTCGTGCATCCACCCCATGTTCCACTTGAAGCCGAATCCCAGGCCGCCGAGATGCGTCGGACGGGTGACGCCGGGCCAGGCGGTGGATTCCTCGGCGACCATCACGACGCCCGGGTGTCGCTTGTAGACAGTCGCGTTCAGCTCCTGCAGAAACCGGACCGCGTCGAGGTTTTCCCGGCCGCCGTATTCGTTCGGCAGCCACTCGCCGTCCTTGCGCGAGTAGTCGAGGTACAGCATCGAGGCGACCGCGTCCACGCGCAGGCCGTCGAGGTGGAACTCCTCCAGCCAGAACAGCGCGTTCGCGACGAGGAAGTTGCGCACCTCGTTGCGGCCGAAGTTGAACACGAGCGTGCCCCAGTCCGGCTGCTCGCCGCGGCGCGGGTCCTCGTGCTCGTACAGCGGGCTGCCGTCGAACCGCGCAAGCGCCCAGATGTCGCGCGGGAAATGCGCGGGGACCCAGTCGACGAGCACGCCGATGCCGCGCTGGTGCAGGTGGTCGACGAGGTACCGGAAGTCGTCCGGCGAACCGAAGCGCGACGTCGGCGCGTAGTAGGAGGTGACCTGGTAGCCCCACGAGCCGCCGAACGGATGCTCGGCCACCGGCAGGAATTCGACGTGGGTGAAGCCGGTTTCCTCGACGTAGTCGGCCAGTTGGTCGGCCAGTTCGCGGTAGCCGAGCCCGGGCCGCCACGAGCCGAGGTGCACCTCGTACACGCTCATCGGCGCGTCCGCCCAGTCGGTCGCCTCGCGCCGGGCGACCCAGTCGCCGTCGCCCCAGGTGTACTCCGATTCGGTCACCTTCGACGCGGTCGCGGGCGGCACCTCGGTGGCGAACGCCATCGGGTCGGCCTTCTCGTGCCAGTGCCCGTCCGCGCCGAGGATGCGGAACTTGTAGCAGCTGCCGACCGGCACGCCGGGCACGAACAGCTCCCACACGCCCGAGGACCCGAGCGAGCGCATCGGGTGGCCGCGGCCCTCCCACGCGTTGAAGTCGCCGATCACCCGCACGCCGCGCGCGGTCGGCGCCCACACCGCGAAGGACACGCCCTCGACGACGCCGTTCGGGGTGTCGTACCGGCGCACGTGCGCGCCGAGCACGTCCCACAGCCGTTCGTGCCGTCCTTCGCCGATGAGGTGCTGGTCCAGCTCCCCCACCGTCGGCAGCCAGCGGTACGGGTCGTCGGTGACGACAGTGTGGTTGTCGTAGCCGACTTCGATCCGGTAGTCGCCCGGGTGCTCCGGCAGCGTCGCGGCGAACAGCGCGTCCGCCACGCGGTCCAGCGGAACGCGGCGCTCGCCCGCGACGACCGACACCGACGTCGCGCCCGGGCGCAGCGCGCGCACGACGATGTCGCCGCCGGCGGTGTGCACGCCGAGCACCGAATGCGGGTCGTGGTGCTCGCCCGCCAGCAGCCGGTCGATGTCGAGCGGAGACGGGGCCGCCGAGGGCAGATCCGCGGGGACAGCGTTCACGGGGTCACTCGCTTCCGTCGGTGCTGCGGGCGATCGCCGCCAGCGGCACGCTCAGCCAGTCCGGCCGGTTCGCGTGCTCGTAGGCGACCTCGTACACCGCTTTGTCCAGTTCAAAGGCGCGAAGCAGGTCCACATGCTCCAGCGGGTCGCCGACCGGGCCGCCGGCGCGCGCGTACCCGGCGCAGAACGCGGCGCGGTTGCGGCGGGCCCATTCCATCGCGTGCCGGGTCACGTCCGCGTTCTCGGGCTGCCCGACGAGCCGCTGGTGCGCCGCGTAGTCGAAGGACCGGAGCATGCCCGCGACGTCGCGCAGCGGCGAGCGCAGCGCGTGCCGTTCCGCGACCGGGGCGGCCGGTTCGCCTTCGAAGTCCAGCAACAGCCATCCGTTGACGGTACGCAGCACCTGGCCCAAGTGCAGATCGCCGTGGATGTACTGCAGCGAGATCGGCGCCTCGTGCGCGCGCACGGCCTCGAACACCTCGCGCAGCGCGGGCGCGTGCACCGCCAGCTCCGGGACCGCCTCGGACACCTGGTCGAGCCGTTCGGTCATCGCGCGCACCGTGCGGTCCAGCTCGTCGCCGTCCGCGGGCTCGGTGCCCAGCGCGGTCGCGAGGTCCGCGTGCACCTCGGCCACCGCGGCGCCGAGCCGCTCGGACTCCCCGGCGAAGTCGCCGCCCGCCTCGGCCGCGGGCTGGTCCGGATCGGCCAGCAGGTCCCGGACGCTCGTGGTCGCCATCGCCCAGCCGTCGACCGCGTCCGGCAGGAACTCCTGCAGCATCCCCATCGTCGCGGGTTCGCCGTGCAGTTCGCCGGAGATCGAGCCGACCACGCGCGCCACGTGCTTGCAGCCCGCGCTTTGCAGCGCGCGGTGCAGCAGCAGGTCCTTGTTCAGTCCCGGGCTGAGCTTGCGGAACAGCTTGAGGATGTACTGCCCGCCGTAGACGAGCGAAGTGTTGCTCTGCTCCGCGGTGATCGGCCGCGAGCGCAGCCCGGGTTCGAGCGTCGCGTCCGGTTCCGCGGCGAACCGCAGCGTCCCGGCGGACCCGCCAGCCGCCATCCGGTCCAGCAGCCCCGCGGTGAGGTCCGCGTCGCCGCTCGCCTCGTAGAACCGCTCGCCGAGCAGCGCCGCCGACGCCACCTCGGGAACCCCGGACCGGCGGCCGACCAGCAGCTGGTACGGCTCGGTCCGGTCGCCCTGCACCACGTCGACGACCGCGTGCACCAGCAGCGGATCCGGGCCCGCCAGCACGGTGAGGCTCGCCGGGCGGACCTCGTCGACCGGCCGGTCCTTGCCCGCGAACCAGCGCTGCGCGGGCAGCCAGTCCGGCAGCAGGGCGGCCAGCGCCCCGGACAGCTCGGGCGGTTCGGACAGTGCGGACAGGTCAGGCGGGGAACCGTGGGGCGACAGCGGACTCACCTCATTCTTCCGGCTCGAGCAGCTGGAACCAGTAGAACCCGTGGCCGGGCAGCGTGAGCAGGTACGGCAGCTCGCCGATGTCCGGGAAGCGCACCCCGCCGGTCAGCTCGACCGGCGTCGCGCCCTGGTGCGCGGACAGGTCCAGTTCCACCGGCTGCGGGAAACGGGACAGGTTGTTGACGCACACCACGACGTCCTCGCGGCCGTCCGGGCGCAGCCACCGGCGCTGGTAGGCGAGCACGCTGGGGTTCGAGCCGCCGAGGTCGGTGAAATCGCCCTGGCCGAACGCGTGGTGCTGTTTGCGGACCTCGATCATCCGGCGCGTCCAGTTCAGCAGCGACGCCGCGTTGTCGGCCTGCGCCTCGACGTTCAGCGCCTGGTGCCCGTACACCGGGTCCATGATCACCGGCAGGTAGATCCGGCCGGGGTCGCAGGTGGAGAACCCGGCGTTGCGGTCCGGGGTCCACTGCATCGGGGTGCGGACGGCGTCGCGGTCGCCGAGCCAGATGTTGTCGCCCATCCCGATCTCGTCGCCGTAGTAGAGCACCGGCGAGCCGGGCAGCGACAGCAGCAGCGCGGTGAACAGCTCCTGCTGGTTGCGGTCGTTGTCCAGCAGCGGGGCGAGCCTGCGGCGGATGCCGATGTTGGCCTTCATCCGCGGGTCTTTGGCGTATTCGGAGTACATGTAGTCGCGCTCTTCGTCGCTGACCATCTCGAGCGTCAGCTCGTCGTGGTTGCGCAGGAAGATGCCCCACTGCGTGCCGGACGGGATCTGCGGCGTCTGCAGCAGGATCTCCGAGATCGGGAACCGCGACTCCCGGCGCACCGCCATGAAGATCCGCGGCATCAGCGGGAAGTGGAACGCCATGTGGCATTCGTCGCCGCCGGACTCCGCGTCGCCGAAGTACTCGACCACGTCGCTGGGCCACTGGTTCGCCTCGGCCAGCAGGATCCGGCCGGGGTACTCGTCGTCGACGACTTTCCGGCACCGCTTGAGGAAATCGTGCGTGCGCGGCAGGTTCTCGCAGTTGGTGCCTTCCTGTTCGAACAGGTAGGGCACGGCGTCGAGGCGGAAGCCGTCGATGCCGATGTCGAGCCAGAACCGCAGCACGTCGATCATCGCGTCCTGCACGGCCGGGTTCTCGTAGTTCAGGTCCGGCTGGTGGGTGAAGAACCGGTGCCAGTAGAACTGGCCGCGCACCGGGTCGTAGGTCCAGTTCGACGTTTCGGTGTCGACGAAGATGATCCGCGCGTCGGCGTAGCGGGAATCGTCGTCGCTCCACACGTAGTAGTCGCCGTAGGGGCCGTCCGGGTCCGAGCGCGACTGCTGGAACCACGGATGCGCGTCCGAGGTGTGGTTGAGCACCAGGTCGGTGATCACCCGGATGCCGCGCCGGTGCGCCTCGTCGAGCAGGTACACGAAGTCCTCGACACTGCCGAATTCCGGCAGCACGGCCCGGAAATCGCTGATGTCGTAGCCGCCGTCGCGCAGCGGCGAGGCGTAGAACGGCGGCAGCCACAGGCAGTCCACCCCGAGCCAGGCGAGGTAGTCCAGCCTGCCCGCCAGGCCGCGCAGGTCGCCGGTGCCGTCGCCGTTCGAATCGGCGAAGGCGCGCACCAGCACCTCGTAGAACACCGCGCTCTTGAACCATTCGGGGTCCTTCGGCGCCGCGTGCGCGTGCGCGAAGTCGTCCGCCTGCGGTTCGACCAGCAGGCCGTCGGCGGTCACCGCCTCCCCCGTGTGCGGCACGTCCGCCAGTCCCGCCGCGGCGCCGGGCCGGCTCTCCTCGTCCATCCGTTCCACCTTGTCGTGAGTCGCGTGTGCTGAGTAGTGGTTATCCCGTTCGGCTCCGGGATAACCACGGGGGTCGGAGCGGCCGCGGCGTCAGGCCGCGAGCCTGCGGCGCAGCGCCACGATGTGCGCCACCGCCCGCCACGGTTCGAGCCGGACGAAGTTCGCCTGGCCCCAGTCCCACGTCTCGCCGGTGACCTCGTCGTGCGCGATGAGCCGCTCGGTCCAGTCGAAGCCGAGCGCGGGCAGGTCGAGCCAGAGCGTGCCCTCTCGCGCGTTGTGCGGGTCGAGGTTCACGATCGCGACGACCGTGTCGCCGGTCGCCGGGTCCTGTTTGGAGTAAGCGAGCAGCGCGTCGTTGTCGATGTGGTGGAAGCGCAGCGACCGCATGCCCTGCAGCGCCGGATGCGCACGGCGGACGGCGTTGAGCCGGGTCAGCCACGGTTCCAGCGAACGGCCCTCGGCGAGCGCGCGGGCGAAATCGCGCGGGCGCAGCTGGTACTTCTCGGAGTCGAGGTACTCCTCGCTGCCCGGGCGCACCGCCTCGGATTCGAACAGCTCGTAGCCGGAGTACACGCCCCAGGTCGGCGACATCGTCGCGGCGAGCGCGGCGCGCAGCGCGAACATGCCGGGACCGCCGTGCTGCAGCGATTCGTGCAGGATGTCCGGAGTGTTGACGAACAGGTTCGGCCGGCCGTGGTCCCAGTGCTCGACGAGGTCGGTGCCGAACTCGGTGAGCTCTTCTTTCGTGGTGCGCCAGGTGAAATACGTGTAGCTCTGGGTGAAACCGAGCTTCGCGAGTCCCCACAGCCGGGCCGGGCGGGTGAACGCCTCGGCGAGGAACAGCACGTCCGGATGCGCGTCCTTCACCGACTGGATCAGCCACGCCCAGAAGTCCGGCGGCTTGGTGTGCGGATTGTCGACCCGGAAGATCCGCACCCCGTGCGACACCCAGTGCAGCACGACGCGCAGCACCTCGTCGTAGATGCCGCGCGGGTCGTTGTCGAAGTTGACCGGGTAGATGTCCTGGTACTTCTTCGGCGGGTTCTCCGCGTACGCGATGGTGCCGTCCGGGCGGGTGGTGAAGAACTCCGGGTACTTGACGACCCAGGGGTGGTCCGGCGCGGCCTGCAGCGCGAGGTCGAGCGCGACCTCGAGGCCGAGCTCCTCCGCGCGCGCCACGAACGCGTCGAAATCCTCGATCGTGCCGAGCTCCGGGTGGATCGCGTCGTGCCCGCCCTCGTCCGCGCCGATCGCCCACGGCGAGCCGACGTCGTCCGGCGTCGCGTCGAGAGTGTTGTTGGGGCCCTTGCGGTTCACCCGGCCGATGGGGTGCACCGGCGGCAGGTAGACGACGTCGAAACCCATGCCCGCGACGCGGTCCAGTTCGCGCTCGGCGGTGGCGAAGGTGCCGTGCACCGCGCGGCCCAGCGCGTCGACCCCGCCGGTGGAGCGGGGGAAGAATTCGTACCAGGAACCGAAAGCGGCGCGTTTGCGGTCGACCCACAGCTTCAGCACGCGGCCCTTGGTGATCAGCTCGCGCACCGGGAAGTCGTGCATGAGCTGGCGGACCTCGGGCGAGAGCGCGGGCCCGACGCGCTCGGCGAGATCGCGTTCGTCGTCGCGCAGCGCGGCCGCGGCCCCGGCGAGCAGCGGGCGCTCGGCCCGGCGCTCCGGGCGGCGGGACACGCGGTCGAGCAGCAGCGCCCCGCTTTCCAGGTCGTTCGCGAGCTCCCCCGGCCCCTGCCCGGCGGCGATCTTCACCTCGACCGCGTGCTCCCAGGTGGCCCACGGATCGCTCCACGCGTCCACCCGGTAGGTCCACATGCCCTCGGCGTCGGGCACGATCACCGCGCCGAACCGGTCGAGCCCGCGGCCCTGCTCGGCCATCCGCGTCTGGCGCGCGGCGCGGTCGCCCGGACCGCGCCAGGCGACCGTCGCGGCGACCGCGTCGTGGCCCTCCCGCCAGACCGTGGCGGTGACGGGGAAATGTTCGCCCGCAACGGCTTTGGCCGGATACCGGCCGCAGCTGACAATGGGTGCGACGTCGTCGATCCCGAGCCTGCCGGTCATGGCGATGCCCCTTTTTCACGGTGGGTGGGAGGGTGGTCGGAGTGTGCTTCCGCGAGCACGGTCAGTGTGCCTGATTCCTCCAAAGCCGTTGACAGCGGGGCCTTTTTCTGATTTTCCCGCCACCCGGTCGGGCGAAACGCCCCCATTCGGCGGAACTCCCGGACGCATTCCCGTCCCCCGCCCGCAACACGCTCGCCGAATTGCGTTAACAATCGGCGGCGCGTTCCGGTGATTACCGGTGAGTATCGGTGCGGATGTCCGGGTGACGGTTTCTCGGCGGCGGCTGACTGCAGTCAGGATGCCCCATGACGCCCGCGGCGATCACGCGAAGCGCCCGGACTTCTCGGACTCGGTCTCCTTACAGCTGCGGGATCTCCACCGTGTCCCGCGGCGCGCGCAGCAACAGCAGCGACCGCGCCTCGACCGTGATCCGCGCCTTCGGCTCCAGCACTCCCGGGCTGGCCGGGGTGCCGTCGGCGGTGCTGGTGTCCAAAGTGGGCTTGAAAGTCTCGCCGTACTCCGGTCCGGGCAGCACGATCTCCGCCGGTTCCGCGCCCGCGTGCAGCACCAGCAGCCACGAGTGGTCGGTGACGAGCGCGCCCTCGCGGTTGCGCGCCTGGCTGTTCGACCCGTCGATCCACATGCAGAGCGTGCGGCGGTCCTCGTCGAACCAGTCGATCTCGTCGAATTCCTCGCCGTCCGGGCGGAACCAGACAAGATCGGGCTTGCCGGTGACCGTGGTGCGGCCCTCGAAGAACTCCGGCTGCCGCAAGGCCGGGCTGTGCGCGCGCAGCCGGACCACGCGGCGGGCGAAGTCGAGCATCGGCTCCGACGCCTCGGTCGGGGTCCAGTCGACCCACGACGTTTCGTCGTCGAGGCAGTAGGCGTTGTTGTTGCCGTGCTGGGTCCGCCACATCTCGTCGCCCGCGGTGAACATCGGGGTCCCGGTGGACAGCAGCAGCGTCGCGAACAGGTTGCGCGCCTGGCGAGTGCGCAGCGCGACGATCGCCGCGTCGTCGGTCTCGCCCTCCGCGCCGTGGTTCCACGAGCGGTTGTCGTTCGTGCCGTCGCGGTTGTCCTCGCCGTTGGCCTCGTTGTGCTTTTCGTTGTAGGACACCAGGTCCCGCAGCGTGAAGCCGTCGTGCGCGGTGACGAAGTTGATCGACTGCCACGGGCGGCGCAGGTTGTGGTCGTACAGATCGGACGAGCCGGACAGCCGGTACGCGAGGTCCCGCACGCCGGTCGCGCCGCGCCAGAAGTCGCGGACGGTGTCGCGGTAGCGGCCGTTCCACTCGGCCCACTGCGCGCCGAAGTCGCCGACGCGGTAGCCCTCGCCGGTCGCGTCCCACGGTTCGGCGATCAGCTTGCAGCGCGACAGCACCGGGTCGGTGGTGATCGCGGTCAGCATCGTCGACTCGCGGTCGAACATCTCGCCGCGCGGCCGGCCGAGCGTGCTCGCCAGGTCGAAGCGGAACCCGTCGACGCCCATCTCCTGCGTCCAGTACCGCAGCGAATCGGTGACCAGCCGGACGACCGTCGGCGAACCGGCGTCGAGGGTGTTGCCGCAGCCGGTGAGGTCGGCCATGTGCCCGCGGCGGGTGTGCAGGTAGTACGCCGGGGCGTCGAGGCCGCGCAGCGAGAGCGTCGGGCCGTCCGGGCCGCCCTCGCAGGTGTGGTTGAAGACGACGTCGAGCAGCACCTCGATGCCTGCCGCGTGCAGGGCCGCCACCATCGTGCGGAATTCCTCGATCTCGCGGCCCGGTTCGCTCGCGTAGCCCGCGTGCGGCGCGAAGTAGCCCAGCGGCGAGTAGCCCCAGTAGTTGTGCCGCCCCGAGCGGATCAGCGCGGGCTCGTCGGCGAACGCGTGCACCGGCAGCAGTTCGACGGTCGTCACGCCGAGCCGGGTCAGGTGCTCGATCGCGACCGGGTGCGCGAGGCCGAGGTACGTGCCGCGCAGCGCTTCCGGGATGAAGGGATGCTGCTGGGTGAACCCCTTCACGTGCAGTTCGCAGATCACCGACTCCTCGAACGGCACCTCGGGCTTGACCCCGGTGTCCTGCCCGCCCGGCGAGGCGACGACCGACAGCGGCACCGCCCCCAGCGAGTCCACAGTGGACATCGGACCGCGCTCGGGGTCCCCGGTGAAGCCCTGCGCGGCGTGCAGGCTGGCGAGCTTGCCGTCGATCCGGCGCGCGTACGGGTCGACGAGGAGCTTGGCCGGGTTGCAGCGGTAGCCGTGCGCCGGGTCGTACGGGCCGTGCACGCGGTAGCCGTAGTGCTGACCGACGGTGACGCCCGGGACGAGCCCGTGCCAGACGCCGAACGTGCGTTCGGTCAGTTCGATCCGCCGCTCGGAACCGTCGTCGCCGATGAGGCACACCTCGACCGCGTCGGCGACGGCGGACGTCACCGCGAACCGGACGCCGCCCGCCTCCGGGTGGGCGCCGAGCGGGAACGGACGTCCGGCGAGGACCTGGTTGTCGGATGCGGGTCGCTGTGCCATGCGCCGATCCTTTCAAACCCTCGGCGGCGACGGGCTCCGGCGCTTGGCTGAACTTGCCCGGAGCAGGGGTGATGACCTGGGCCGACAGCGGCGGCAGTAGGGGTTCGCGCCGGGCGTGCCCTCGGGATCCCTGACAGGTTCTGTCAGTGGACCGGGGCATGCTGGCCGCATGCGCGCGAGCCGGCTCGTCTCCCTCCTGTTGCTGCTGCAGGCCCGCCAGCCGAGGACCGCCGCCGAACTGGCCGCCCGGCTGGAGGTCTCGCCGCGCACGGTCTACCGCGACATCGAGGCGTTGAGCGCCGCCGGGATCCCGGTGTACGGCGAGCCCGGCCACGACGGCGGATACCGGCTGGTCGACGGGTACCGCACCCAGCTGACCGGTCTGACCAGGCAAGAAGCCGAGGCGCTCTTCCTCACCGGGCTGCCCGCCGCGGCTTCCGGGCTGGGGCTGGGGCCGGTCGCGGCGAACACGGAGCGCAAACTGCTGGCCGCGCTCCCGGCCGAACTGCGGTCCCACGCCGACCGGGTCCGCGAGCGGTTCCATCTGGACGCGGCGTCCTGGTACCACGACAGGGAGGCCACGCCGCAGCTGCCGACGGTCTCGGACGCGGCGTGGCAGCAGCGGCGCGTCCGGATCCGGTATCAGCGCTGGGCCGCGCCCCGCGAAGTCGCCCGGACCGTCGAGCCGCACGGTGTGGTGCTCAAGGCCGGGCACTGGTACCTGGTCGCCCGGCATTCCGGCGAGTTCCGGACTTACCGGGTGGCGCGGATCGTCGAGGCGGCGATGCTGGACGAGACCTTCGACCGGGCCGAGGGGTTCGATCTGGGCGGCTACTGGTCGGAGTACCTCGACGATTTCGACGCCCGCCGGCACCGTGGCGAGGCGGTACTGCGGGTGTCGCCGGAAGGGATGCGACTCCTGCCGCAGCTCGCCGAACCTGCGGTTGCCCGCGCGGCTGCGGGCGGCGTTGTCGAAGCGGACGGGTGGACTCGGGTGATCGTTCCGGTCGAGCAGCCCGACCAAGCCGTGCACGACCTGCTGCGGCTCGGTCCGTTGGCGGAAGTGGTTGCGCCGCAAGAGCTTCGCGACCGGATGGCCGAGACGCTCACGAAGATGCTGCAGGGCTACACCGGGTAGCGACCAGCACGAACGACTCCGCGGGCAGCACCGTCGCGTCGCCGACCTCGGGGTTGCCCCACGAAGCCAGCACCTCCCCCGCCACCGGAACCTCGACCGGCTTCGCTCCGAAGTTGCACGCCAGGCGCAGCGTGCCCCGGTGCAGTATCAGCCACGCATCGTCCGGCGGGGTCTCCACCACGACGCGGTCCAGCCGCGGATCGGTCAGCTCCGGATGCGTGCGGCGGAGGCGGATCAGCGTCCGGTACAGGCCGAGGATTTCCCGGTGGCCCGGTTTGCCCGGTTCGGTCCAGTCGAGCCGCGAGCGGGCGACGGTGGCCGGGTCCATCGGGTCGGGAACGTCCGTTTCGCCCCAGCCGTGCCGGGCGAACTCGCGGCGGCGGCCGGTGCGGACGGCCTCGGCCAGTTCCGGGTCCGGGAACGACGCGAAGAACTGCCACGGCGTCTCCGCGGCCCACTCCTCCCCCATGAACAGCATCGGCGTGAACGGCGAGCAGAACACCACCGCCGCGCCGCAGGCGAGCAGACCGGGCGAAACGGTCGCGGACAGCCGGTCGCCGGTCGCGCGGTTGCCGATCTGGTCGTGGTCCTGCAAATACGCCAGGAACCGGTGGCCGGGGGCGACGCGCCGGTCCAGCGGGCGGCCGTGGACGCGCGAGCGGAACGACGACCAGGTCCCGGCGTGGAAAAATGCCTCCCGCAGGGTCTTGGCCAGCGCGCCGGGCTCGGCGAAATCGGTGTAGTAGCCGGTGGTTTCGCCGGTGAGCCGGACGTGCAGCGCGTGGTGCAGGTCGTCGGACCACTGCGCGTGCAGGCCGTAGCCGCCGGCGTCGCGCGTCGTGACGAGCTTGGGGTCGTTCTGGTCGGACTCGGCGATCAGCGTCAGCGGGCGGTTCAGGGCCGCCGAGAGCGCGTCGACCTCGGCGGACAGTTCCTCCAGCAGGTGCACGGCGCGGTTGTCGACCAGCGCGTGCACGGCGTCCAGGCGGAGGCCGTCGAAGTGGAAGTCGCGCAGCCAGCCCAGCGCGTTGTCGATGACATAGCGGCGGACTTCGTCGGAACCCGGGCCGTCGAGGTTCAGCCCGGCGCCCCAGTCGGTGCGGCCGGCGAAGTACGGGCCGAACCGGTCGAGGTAAGCGCCGGACGGGCCGAGGTGGTTGTAGACGACGTCGAGCAGGACCGCGAGCCCGCGTGCGTGACACGCGTCGACCAGGCGTTTCAGCCCGTCGGGACCGCCGTACGGTTCGTGCGCCGCGCCCCACAGGACGCCGTCGTAGCCCCAGCCCGCGGTGCCGTCGAAGGAGTTCACCGGCAGCAGTTCGACGTGCGTGACGCCGAGGTCGACCAGGTGCCCGAGCCGGTCGATGACCGCGTCGAACGTGCCCGCTTCGGTGAAGGTGCCGACATGCAGTTCGTAGACCACGCCGCCGGGCAGCTGCCGCCCGGTCCACGACTGGTCGGTCCACTCGAACGCCGAATGGTCGTAGACCCGCGACGCTTCGTGCACGCCGTTCGGCTGGCGCAGCGAACGCGGGTCCGGCAGCGGGCGGTCGTCGTCGCCGAGCAAGAAGGCGTAATCGGTGCCGGTGACGTCGGCCTGCCACCACCCGTCCCCGGCGGCGGTCATCTCGTGGTCGGTTCCGTCCACGCGGACGCGGACGCGCTCGGCCGACAGGGCCCATACGCGGAACATCAGGAGTCCTCCCGCACCAGAAGCGCGACCGGGTACCGCTCGAACAACGCGGACGCCTGCGGGGCATCGCCGACCCCGCGACCGGTCAGCACGTCGGTCCATTCCCCGGCGCGCAGCGGCAGAACGGTGTCGCGCCAGCCGCCCGCCCGGTCCAGACCCAGCGGCAGCCGCGTGACCGCGACGGTCAGGCCGGCACCGCGTTCGAAGGCCAGAAGGTGTTCCGCGGCAACGCCTTCGGCCTGCAGCGGCCGGTATCCGGTGAAGAGCTCCGGCCGGTCTCGGCGCAGGGTCAGCGCGCGGTGCACCACCAGCAGTTTCGCCGCGCCAGTCTCGTCGATCTCCGGCTGTTCGCCGCCCTGGATGCGGTCGAGAAGGGCGCGCCGGGCGGCGTAGTCGACCTCGCGGCGATTGTCCGGGTCGACCAGCGAGTAGTCCCACAGCTCGGTGCCCTGGTAAACGTCCGGCACGCCGGGTCCGGCCAGTTGCAGCAGCTTCTGCCCCAGCGAGTTCGTCCAGCCCGCGCCGCGCACCCGCTTCACGAACGACTCGACGTCGGCCGCCAAAGCGGCGTCGTCCAGCACCGCGGACGGCCACTCGGCGACGGCGCGTTCGAAGCCCTCGTCGTGCTCCGTCCAGGAGGTGCGGAGTTTCGCTTCCTTCGCGGCCTTGTCGAGGTAGTCGCGCAGCCGCTCCGGCGAGATCGGCCACGCGCCGACGAGCGTCTGCCAGGCCAGGAGATTCAGCGCGGGCTCGTCGATCCCGCGCGCGGCCGTCCAGCGGCGGACCGCGACGGCGAACTCGTCCGCGACCTCCGAGAGCGCCGCCATCCGGGCGCGGGTGTCCTCGGACCGCTTCGTGTCGTGCGTGGTCAGCGTGGTCATCGTGGCCGGGGCCGCGGCCGCCCGGCCCGCGGCCAGCGGGTGGAATTCCCCGGTGCTCAGCCCGAACCGGTCCGGGTTGCCGCCGACCTCGTTCAGTGCGGCGAACCGGGTGAACCGGTAGAAGGTCGTGTCCTCGGTGCCCTTCGCGACGACCATGCCGGACGTCTGCTGGATCCGCGTCGCCAGCTCGCCGTCGGGCGCGCCGCGCACCTGGCTGTCGAGCGCGTCGAGCGCCGGGGCCAGTTCCGGCCGCCGCTTGCGGGCCCGCGCCACGGCAGTCGCCCAGTGGCCGGCCCCCTCGGGAAGGTACGAACGGTAGACCGGGAACGCGATCATCACCTCGGCGACGGCGGCGCGGGCCGCACCGGCGTCCACGCCTTGCAGCAGCGCCGCGATCCGGTGCACCTCGGCGACCAGGATGCCGTCGGTCACCAACCTCCGCGCGTTCTCCTCGACCGCGTGGTAGTCGGTGCGCACGCCCTGTTCGGCGGCAAGCCGGGTGAACACCGACGCGGCGGCCGGGTCCACGAACACCCCGGTGATCTCGCGCAACGCGTCGTATCCGGTGGTCCCGTCGACCGGCCAGCTCTGCGGCAGCGCCTCGCCCGGGTGCAGGATCTTCTCCGCGACCAGCCACGCCCCGGGCGCGCCCTCGCGGAGCCGCCGGAAGTAGCCGCCGGGGTCGGCGAGGCCGTCCGGATGGTCCACGCGCAGGCCGGTGACGTCGCCGTCGGACACCCAGCGCAGCACCTCGCCGTGCGTTTCGGCGAACACCTCCGGCCGCTCGACGGCGACCGCGGCCAGGTTCGTGATGTCGAAGAACCTTCGGTAGTTCAGCTCCCGGTTGCCGCGCCGCCAGCCGACCAGCTCGTAATGCTGGCGCGCGTGCACCTCGGCCGGCGTGCCGTCGCCGGTTCCGGGCGCGATCGGGAAACGATGGTCGTAGTAGACGAGTTCGTCACCTTCGACGGTCAGCACGTCGTTGTCCTCGCCGAGCACCGGCAGCAGCAGCCTGCCGCGGCTCCAGTCGATGTCGAAGAACGACGCGTACGGCGACTCCCGGCCGTTCCGGAGAACGTCCCACCACCACTGGTTCGCCTTCGCGACCTCGACCGACATGTGGTTCGGCACGATGTCCACGACGAACCCGAGCCCGGCGTCTTTCAGCCGCGCTGCCAACGCCTTTCGCGCTTCTTCGCCGCCCAGTTCTCCCCGGGCGCGCGTCGGATCGGTGACGTCGTAACCGTGCGTCGACCCGGGTGTCGCGTCGAGCATCGGCGAGCCGTACAACGCCCCGACGCCCAGCTCGCGCAGGTACTCCACGATCGCGGCGGCGTCGGCGAAGCCGAACTCCGGCCGCAACTGCACCCGGTACGTCGAGGACGGCGTGCTCATTCGCTCTCCTTCGCCGTGCGCTGGAGAACCACGAGCGAACGCGCGGCGAGCGTGAACTTGCCGCCGCCTTCGACCGGTTCGACGCCACAGTCCCCGACCGCCCCGGTCCGGGTGTCCACCACGACTGTCCATTCGCGACCGTAGCCGTTGCCCGGCAGCGTCATCGCGATGTCCTCCCAGTGCGCGTTGAACGCGAGCAGGAACGAATCGTCCTCCACCGGCATCCCGCGCGGGTCGAGGTCCGGGATCCCTTCCCCGTTCAGGAAGATCACCACGGACTTGCCGAACGCGTCGTCCCAGTTCTGCTCGGTCATCTCCTCGCCGGCCGGGGTGAACCAGGCGATGTCGCCCAGTTCCTCGCCCTTGCGCACCGGCTTGCCCTGGAAGAACCGGCGGCGGCGGAACACCGGGTGCGCCTTGCGGAACGCGGCGAGCGCGCCGGTGAACTCGACCAGGTCGGCGTTCTCCGTGGCGAGCTCCCAGTCCATCCAGGACAGTTCGGTGTCCTGGCAGTAGGCGTTGTTGTTGCCCTGCTGGGTCCGGCCCAGTTCGTCGCCGTGCAGCAGCATCGGCACGCCTTGCGACAGCAGCAGCGTGGCGAGCAGGTTCCGCCGCTGCCGGGCGCGCAGCGCGAGCACCTCTTCGTCGTCGGTCGGGCCCTCGACGCCGCAGTTCCACGACCGGTTGTCGTCCGCGCCGTCGCGGTTGTCCTCGCCGTTGGCCTCGTTGTGCTTTTCGTTGTAGGACACCAGATCGGTGAGCGTGAACCCGTCGTGCGCGGTGACGAAGTTGATCGACGCGAACGGGCGGCGGCCGTCGTCCTGGTACAGGTCCGACGAACCGGTGATCCGCGACGCGAACTCGCCGAGGGTGGACGGTTCGCCGCGCCAGAAGTCGCGCACGGTGTCGCGGTACTGCCCGTTCCATTCCGTCCACAGCGGCGGGAAGTTGCCGACCTGGTAGCCGCCGGGCCCGACGTCCCACGGTTCGGCGATCAGCTTCACCTGGCTCACGATCGGGTCCTGCTGCACGAGGTCGAAGAACGTCGACAGCCGGTCGACGTCGTAGAACTCGCGGGCCAGCGCGGAGGCGAGGTCGAACCGGAAGCCGTCCACGTGCATCTCGGTCACCCAGTACCGCAGCGAATCCATGATCAGCTGCAATGTGTGCGGGCTGCGCACGTTGAGCGAGTTCCCGGTGCCGGTGTAGTCCATGTAGTACTGCGGATCGTCCTCGACCAGGCGGTAGTACGCCTCGTTGTCGATGCCGCGCATGGACAGCGTCGGGCCGAGGTGGTTGCCCTCGGCGGTGTGGTTGTAGACGACGTCGAGGATGACCTCGATGCCCGCCTCGTGCAGGGCGCGGACCATGCCCTTGAACTCCTGCACCTGCCCGCCCTGGCCCTGCATCGCGGCGTAGGCGTCATGCGGCGCGAAGTACCCGATCGTGTTGTAGCCCCAGTAGTTGCGCAGGCCCTTCTCGTCGAGGCCGTGGTCGGTCACGAACTGGTGCACCGGCATCAGCTCCACCGTGGTCACGCCGAGTTTCTGCAGGTGCTCGACCACCGCCGGGTGCGCCAGCCCGGCGTACGTGCCGCGCAGCCGCTCGGGGACGAACGGGTGCGTCATCGTCATGCCGCGCACGTGCGTCTCGTAAATGACCGTCTCGTGGTAGGGCACCCGCGGCGCGCGGTCGTTGGCCCAGTCGAAGAACGGGCTCACCACGAGCGAGTACGGCACGTGACCGGCCGAATCGTCCTCGTTGAGCTGTTCCGGGTCGTCGAAGCGGTAGCTGAACAGCGCCTCGGACCAGTCGACGCCCCGGGACAGCGCCTTGGCGTACGGGTCGATCAGCAGCTTGCCCGGGTTGCAGCGCAGGCCGCGGCTCGGGTCGTACGGCCCGTGCACCCGGAATCCGTAGCGCTGCCCGGGGCCGACGCCGAGCAGGTAGCCGTGGTGGACGAACCCGTCGACCTCCTCCAGCCGCGCGCGGGTTTCGTTGCCCTCGTCGTCGAACAGGCAGAGATCGACGTGCTCGGCGACCTCGGAGAACAGCGCGAAGTTCGTCCCCACGCCGTCGTAGGTCGCGCCGAGCGGGTAGGGCTTTCCGGGCCAGGGCCGCACAGGGCTTCTCCTTGGGCATCGGTTTACGTTGTCCGGACAGGCTTTTCGGGGGTTCAGCGCAGCGGGCGGGCCGCGGCCAGCGGAGCGACCGCCGCCCGCACCCGCGGATCGGCGAAGAACCCGTCCACGGTGACGGGAAGCGGGATGCGCCAGTTAGGGTACTCATCCACGGTGCCCGGCAGATTCGGCTGGCGCCGTTCGCCCGCGACGTCCGCGGGCGCGGTGAGCACCAGCCGCGACGCCGCCGAGGCGAGCAGCGTGTGCAGGGCGACCACCAAGTCGTCGTCCGGAATTCCTTCGCTCGCAACCAGTTCGAGCAACGCCCGGCGTTCGGCCGCCGCCTCGGCGTACTCCTGCTCCGCCGGGCGGTCGAGCTGGCCGAGTTCGGCGCGGACCCGGACGTGCTCGGCGTCGAGCCAGCCGGACACGGTCGGCAGGTCGTGCGTCGAAATGCTGGCCATCGCGTCCGGGTCCCAGCGGTCCGGGCGGACGAACGGCTTGCCGGGCGCGTCCCAGTCGCGCTGGAACCACAGCACCGCGGAGCTGAGCAGGCCGCGTTCGTGCATGGTTTCGGTGACGGTGTCCTCGACGGTGCCGAGGTCCTCCCCCACCACGACCGCGCCCGCGCGGTGCGCCTCCAGGGCGAGGACGCCGAGCATCGCTTCGGCGTCGTAGTGCACGTACGTGCCGCGACCAGCCGGTTCGCCCGGCGGAATCCACCACAGCCGCCACATCCCGGCGATGTGGTCCACCCGGATCCCGTCGGCGTGCTGCAACACGCCGCGCACGACGTCGCGGAACGGCGCGTACCCGGCTTCGGCGAGCCTGTCCGGCCGCCACGGCGGCAGATTCCAGTCCTGGCCCTGCTGGTTGAACGCGTCCGGCGGTGCGCCGACCCGCACCTGGGCGGCGAAGACGTCCCGCAGCGCCCAGGTGTCCGCGCCGCCGGGATGCACGCCCACCGGCAGGTCGTGCACGACGCCGACCGGCATGCCCGCCTCGCGCGCGGCGCGGCGGACGGTGTCCAGCTGCTCGTGACAGAGCTGCTGAAGCCAGCCGTGGAACTCGATCCGCTCGGCCAGCTCCTCGCGCGCCGCGGCCACCTCGGCGCTGCCGGGATCGCGCAACGGCTCGGGCCATTCGCGCCAATCGCTGCCGTGCACCTCGGCGAGCGCGCCGAACGCGGCGAAATCGCGAAGGTCGTCGTCCAGTTCGACCGGGTGCGGATGGTGCGGGCGCAAGAGCTCGAGCGCGGCCCGTTTCGCGGTCCACACGGCGTCGTAGTCGATCAGCTCGCCGATCGGATCCGGCGCGAGCGCCAGCACCCGCCGCCGGGTGTCCTCGTCGGCGCGGGCGAACGCTTCGGTGTCGGTCACCCGCAGGTACAGCGGGTTCGCGAACCGGCGGCTGGACGGCGAATACGGCGACCGTTCGACCGGATGCGCCGGGCTGATCGCCTGCACCGGGTTGACGAGCAGCACGCCCGCGCCCAGCTCGGCGGCCGACCGCGACGCCATCTCGGCGAGATCGCCGAAATCGCCCATCCCCCACGACCGTTCGGAATGCAGCGCGTAAAGCTGGAGCATCCAGCCCCACGCGGGCGGCACCGCGGGCAGCCGGTCCGGGACGACGGCCAGCGAAACCCGTTGCTCCGCGGTCTTGATCCGGTGCCAGCCGAGCGGAAGGTCAGCCGGAAGAGTGGCGCCGACGTCACGCGTCGTGCCGTCTTCGAGCTCAATCCTCGCGGCTTGGCCGAGTTCGCGTTCTTGCCCGGCGCGCACCACCACCGTCGGCGGCAGCACGCGCGCCGCGCTCGCTTCTTGCACCGCGGCCAATTCTCGCTGAATTGCCTGTGGAGTACTGGCATCGACGTCCAGCTGCGCCAATACCGCGATCACGACGTCGGGATCTACCTGTACTTCGACTTGGTCGGAGTTTTCGTAGTGGGTGGCGACTCCATGGGCGGCGGCCAGTTCGGCCAGTTCGGGGGTCACGTTTCGGTCCGGGGAACGGGAATGCGCACCGGACCAGTGTCCCGGGCGGCGCCCCGCGGCGCCATTCGCCTCGCCGCCGCGGACGGGCGAAGCGGTGACCGGCCGGTCGGGGGGCGTGCCGGCCGGTCACCGCCACACGAAACAAGAGGGAAGGCGTTCCCCGGAATGACGCGCGAACGCCCAGTTCACCCGTTCAGGCGCTATTCGCGATTTCAGCGCGCGGTTTTCTTCTTAACGAGGTAGCGCCGTGCGAAATGGACGCGGTCAGGCTCCGGCCAGCTGCCCGAGCTTCCCGGCGAGCCGGTCCAGCCACGCTTCGACCTCGCCCGGCGAGCGGTCCGGCAGCCCGAACACGACCTCGGTCACGCCCGCCTCCTCGAGCTTGGCGAGCCCCTCCGGATCCGGGCGCGGACCGAGCGCGATCACCTCCGGCTCGCCCTCGCGGCCTTCCTCGCGCCAGATTTCGCGCAACTGCGCGACTTTCCCAGTGATGTCGCCCTCGCCCGGCGTGGTCAGCCAGCCGTCGCTGTGGCGCGCGATCCACCGGAACGTGCGCTCGGTGCCGCCCGCGCCGACGACCACCGGCACCTTGGGCTGCACCGGTTTCGGCCACGCCCAGCTCGGCCCGAACTCGACGAACTCGCCCGCGTAGCTCGCCTCTTCCTCGGTCCACAGCGCGCGCATCGCCTCGAGGTACTCGCGCAGCGCCGTCCGCCGCCGCTTCCCGGGCACGCCGTGGTCGGCGAGCTCGTCGGTGTTCCAGCCGAACCCGACGCCGAGCGTGACCCGGCCGCCGGACAGGTGGTCCAGCGTCGCCACGGTCTTGGCCAGCGTGATCGGGTCGCTCTCCACCGGCAGCGCGACCGCGGTCGCCAGCCGGATCGTCGAGGTCACCGGCACCGCGCTGGCGAGCGCGACCCACGGGTCGAGCGTGCGCAGATAGCGGTCGTCCGGCAGCGAGGAGTCGCCGGTCCGGGGATGCGGGGCGTCCCGCCGGATCGGGATATGGGTGTGCTCGGGCACGTAGAAGGTCGCGAACCCGGCCTCTTCCGCGGCCTGCGCGGCCGCCGCCGGGGAGATGCCCCGGTCGCTGGTGAACAGCACGATCCCGTATCTCACCCCCGGCACGGTATTAGAACGTGTTTCAGTTTGCAACGGCCCCGGGCGCGGGCGATTATTCCTGCGAAAACCCGGGCTTGACGGCGCCCCCGGCCGGGTACTCCACTGGTACTTGAGCGATCACCGGCCCGTCCTGCCCGAGGAGGGGATCATGCTGCCCCATCGCGACCGCAGCGCCCTGCGGAAGATCGAAGAGGAACTCGCCGCGAGCGACCCCGTGTTCGCCGCGACGCTGAGCCAAGGCGTGCCGCCGGTGCAGACCCGGCGATGGCAGAAGATCCTCGTGCTCGCCGAGGTCACCGTCCTGATGATGCTGGTCTTCGGCCTCATGGGCGGGGAGACCGGCTGGTTCCTGTGGGGGCTGCTCGCCGCGCCGCTGCTCGTCTGGGCGCACCGGACCATGCTGCAGCGCCGCCGCGAACGTGCGGCCGACGACCAGACGTGACCCTCAGCGCTCGGCAGCGCGCTCGAGCAGCGGAGTGAGCCGGTAAGGCACCATCTCGCGCATGACGAGCGCGTTGTTGGTGCGCTCGACGCCGGGGATCTCCAGGATCTCCCCGGCGATCCGGTACAGGTCGTCCGCGTCGGTCGCGACCACGTGCACCAGCAGGTCCTGCGCGCCGGTCAATCCGCGCACCTGCAGCACCTCGGGCACCGCGGCGAGGGCGCGGCCGACCTCGTCCAGCAGTCGCTGCCGCGCCTGTACGGTCACGAACGCGGTGAGCGGGTAGCCGAGCGCGGCCGGGTCGATCCGGTGTTCGGCCGAGCGCAGCGCGTCGCCCTGTTCGAGCCGGGCGAGCCTGCTCTGCACGGTGTTGCGGGACAGGCCCAGTTCGTCGGCGAGCGCGACCGCGGTGGCGCGCGGGGTGCGGCCGAGCGCGAGCAGGATCCGGGCGTCGGTGGCGTCGAGCCGCTGAGTGCTGGGCATGCTGCGCAATCCTCTCCGCACCGTGTGGTGCTGACTTGGGCGTTCTGCGCAATGTTGAACGCGCTTGTTGTGCACCCTACCCAGCTCTGCTGGACTGGCCTGAACTTTCCGCCCAAGAAAGGTCCGATCCTTCGTGAGCAGCGCCGCCCCCGAACGCCTTCCGGACAACGACACGGTGACCGTCCTGCGCGAGGTGCAGGACCGGGTGCTGTGGCTGTCGACCGCGATCATCGACCACGCGAACCGGGTGCGGCCCAATCCGACCGGGCTCAAGGTCGGCGGGCACCAGGCGTCCAGCGCCTCGATGGTGTCGATCATGACCGCGCTGTGGTTCGCCCGGCTGCGCGCGCAGGACCGGGTCTCGGTCAAGCCGCACGCCTCCCCCGTGCTGCACGCGATCAACTACCTCCTCGGCGACCTCGACGAGAAGTACCTGACGACGCTGCGCGAGTTCGGCGGCCTGCAGAGCTACCCGTCGCGTTCGAAGGACCCGGACCAGGTCGACTACTCCACCGGTTCGGTCGGCATCGGCGCGACCGCCCCGATCTGGGGCGCGCTGGCACGGCGCTACGTCGAATCGCACGGCGGCGGCGCGGGCACCGGACGGCAGTACTCGCTGGTCGGCGACGCGGAGCTGGACGAGGGCGCGTGCTGGGAAGCCGTCCTCGACCCGAACGTGGCCGAACTGGGCGAGGTCGTGTGGATCGTCGACCTGAACCGGCAGTCGCTCGACCGCGTGGTGCCGAACATCGGCGCGACCCGGCTGCAGGGCATGTTCGAGGCGGCCGGCTGGCAGGTGCTGACCGTGAAGTACGGGCGGCTGCTGCAGGACCTGTTCGAGCGGCCGGGCGGTTCGGCGCTGCGCCGGCGCATCGACGAGATGTCGAACCCGGAGTACCAGCGCCTGCTCCGCTGCACCCCGGCTCAGCTGCGCGAACGCCTGACGACGCCGGAACTGGCTCCGCTGCTGGACACCCTCGACGACGACACGCTGCACGCCGCCATCCGCAACCTCGGCGGCCACGACCTGTCCGCGCTGCTGGACACGTTCGACGCCATCGACGACCACCGGCCGACCGTCGTTTTCGCTTACACGGTCAAGGGATTCGGCCTCGCCAGCGAAGGGCACCCGCAGAACCACTCGTCGCTGCTGACCGCCGAGCAGCTGGGTTCGCTGGCCGAGCGCGTCGGAATCTCGCCGGACAACCCGTGGCAGAAGTTCGCCGAGGGCTCCGCGGCCGCGCAGCTGTGCGCTTCGACGGCGGCCCGGCTCGAACGGGAACCCGTTGAGCTGCAAGCTGTTCCGGCCCTGCCGTCCGACATCGGCCGCACGCCGTCCGGCCGCACCACCACGCAGGCCGCGCTCGGCCGCGCGCTGCTCGACCTGACCCGCGAAGCGCCCGAGGCCGCGGAACTCGTGGTGACGCTGTGCCCGGACGTCTCGTCGAGCACCAACCTCGGCGGCTGGGTCAACAAGGTCGGCGTGTGGTCGCCGCAGGAACGCGTCGACTGGTTCGCCGACGACCCGGAAACGATCCTGCACTGGCGCGAGCGGCCCAGCGGACAGCACCTGGAACTGGGCATCGCCGAGGTGAACCTGGTGAGCGCGCTCGGCGAACTGGGCACGACGTGGTCGCGCTGGGGCCGTCCGCTGCTGCCGATCGGGGTGCTTTACGACCCCTTCGTGGAGCGTGCGCTGGAACCGTGGTCGTTCGGCATCTACGGCGGCGGACAGTCCATTTTGGTCGGTACCCCGTCCGGCGTCACGCTCGCGCCCGAGGGAGGTGCGCACCAGTCGGTGACCACGCCGTCGGTCGGGCTGGAGCAGCCGGGTTGCGTGACGTACGAGCCCGCGTTCGCGCTGGACGTCGAGTGGACCCTGCTGGCTTCGCTTTCGCGGCTCGGCCGTCCCGACGGGACTTCCGCTTACCTGCGCCTGTCGACCCGTCCGGTGGACCAGAGCCTGGCCGCGGTGCCGGCCGATCCGGCCGCGCGGGAGCGTCGCCGCCGCCAGGTCGTCGCGGGTGCCTACCCGATCCGCACCGCCGCGGTGGCGCGCCCGGACGTCACGCTGGTGACGATGGGCGCGATGGTCACCGAGGCGCTGGAAGCCGCCGACCGGCTGGACGCGCTGGGCAAGCACGCCGACGTCGTGTGCGTGACGAGCCCCGGCCTGCTGTTCCGCGCCGTGCAAGCGCGGGCAGGCCAGGACACCGCCGACACGTGGATCCTGGAGTCGGCGCTGCCGTCCGAACGGTCCGCGCCGATGGTGACGGTGCTGGACGGGCACCCGCACACGCTGGCGTTCCTGGCGAACGTCCACCGCGTGCGGGCGGCGCATCTGGGCGTGACGCGGTTCGGGCAGTCCGGCGACCTGGAGAGCGTGTACCGGCACCACGGCATCGACACCGACAGCATCATCCAGGCCGCGCTGGACGTGGCCGACTGAGCTAGGAGCGTTTCTTGTTCGCCGCCGCCGTCACCCGCCATTGGCTGCCTCCGGTCCCGGACGGCGGCGGATTCAGCCTGACCGTCGACGCCGCGCTGGACGAGGACGAGCGGCTCACCGTCCTCGTCACCGCGGACGGGCGGACCCGGATCCGGCTCACCCCGGCGATGGCCGAAACCCTCGGGCGCCCGCGCGACGAACCGGAGTTCCGGCAGCGGCTGGCCTCGGCGGGGATTCTGCTGCACGGGGCCGACAACCTGTTCTATTTCACCGACGAGGCAAGGGAAAAGCTGCTCGCCGAACCGGACGACGCGTCGGTCCGGCCGCTCACCGGCTCGGACGCCGAAGCGTTCGCCGCGTTCGAGGCCGCCGCGTCCGAACAGGATCTGGACGACGCGTCGGTCGAACTGGACCACTGGGCGGTGTACGGCGCGTTCGCCGACGGACAGCTCGCGGCGGTCGCGAGCATGTATCCGTGGCGTGACGCACCGCTGGCCGACTTAGGCGTGGTGACGCTGCCGGCGCATCGGGGCAAGGGGCACGCCCGACGCCTCGTACGGGCGATCTCGCGGCACGCGCTCGGGCGAGAGCACGAGCCGCAGTACCGGTGTCAGCTCGACAACCACGCGTCGATCGCCCTCGCCGCGTCCGCCGGGCTGACCTTGTTCGGCACCTGGGACATCGTCTCGCCCGGCTCGCCTCGCTGACGGCTCAGTCCCCGATCCGGATCAGCGACCGGGCGCCCTCCCCGCGCCGCATCCGGTCGAACGCGTCGCCTACCTCGTCGAGCGAAATCCGGTGCGTCACCAGGGTTTCCAGGTCCAGCGCACCGGAGCGGACCTCGTCGGCGAGCACCGGGATGTCGCGATCCGGGTCGGAAGCGCCGTAGACGGTGCTGGTGAGCGTGCGGGCGAAGTGGAAGATCTCCAGCGGGTTCAGCACGACCTGCTGGTCTTTCCGCCCGACCCCGACCACCGTGCAGTGCCCGCCGCGGCGCACCGAACTCCACGCGGCGCGGATCGTGGCCGCCGCGCCGACGCATTCGAAGGCGTAGTCCGCACCGCGCCCCTCGGTCAGCCCGCGCACCTGTTTGGCGAGTTTGTCGTCGCTCACCAGGAAATCCGTCGCACCGGCCGCGCGGGCGAGCGCTTCCTTCTCCGGCGACAGATCGGCCGCGATGATCTGCCCGGCACCCGCGAGTTTCGCCCCGAGCACCACGCACAGCCCGATCCCGCCGAGCCCGAGCACGAGCACGCTCTGTCCTTTTCGGACCTTCGCGGTGTTGCGCACCGCGCCGACCCCGGTGAGCGCTGCGCAGCCCATCAGCGCGGCCAGGTCGAGCGGCACGCCGTCCGGCAGCGGCACGACGGAGTGCCCCGGCAGCACGGTTTCCTCCGCGAACCCGCCGACGCCGAGCAAGACGTTGAGCGGCTGGCCGTCCAGCTCCCCACGCGGCAATGTGGTGACACCCTCGATCGCGGAACACAACCAGGGCTCCCCGGCCTGGCAGAACCAGCATTCCCGGCACGCGGCGGCCCAGTTGAGCACCACCCGGTCCCCCGGCCGCACGTGCGTGACGTCGCTGCCGACCTCCGCCACGACGCCGGACGCCTCATGTCCCGGCACGAACGGGTATTGCGGACGCAGCGTTCCGTCCACCATGGACAGATCGGAATGGCACACGCCAGCGGCCGCGACCCGCACCCGCACGTCCTCCGGACCGACCGGCGGCAGCACGATGTCGCAGACTTCCGGACGCCCGCCCTGCTCGCGCACGACCACGGCTTTGACCACGATGTCTTCTCCTTGAAAGCCGGGACTAGAGCTGGATGGACTTGAGTTCGGTGAACTCGTCGAGCGCGGCGCGGCCCATTTCGCGGCCGAGCCCGGACTGCTTGTAGCCGCCGAACGGGGCGAGCGGGTTGAAGGCCCCGCCGTTCACGTCGATCTGCCCGGTCCGGACCTTGCGCGCGAAGGCCAGCGCCCGGTCCTGGTCGGCCGACCACACCGCGCCGTGCAGGCCGTAGCGGGAGTTGTTCGCGATCCGCAGCGCGTCTTCCTCGTCGTCGAACGGGATGATCGACAGCACCGGGCCGAAGATTTCTTCCTGCGCGATCGTGGAATCCGGGTCGACGCCCGCGAAAACTGTCGGTGCGACGAAGTAGCCTGTGTCCGCAGGAGCTTCGATGCCGCCCGTCACCAGAGTCGCGCCCTCGGCAATGCCCTTTTCGATGTAACCGCGCACGCGGTCGCGCTGCGCCGCGCTCACCAGCGGGCCGAGCTTTGTCTTGGGGTCCAGCGGATCGCCGGTCGTGAACCCTTCGGCGAACGTCTTCGCGAGCGCCGCCGCTTCGTCGTGCTTCTCGCGCGGGACGAGCATGCGCGTCCACGCCGTGCAGGTCTGGCCGCCGTTGAGGAACGCGTTGGAGACGCCGACCTTCACCGCCGTCGCCAGGTCCGCGTCGTCGAGGATCACGTTGGCGGACTTGCCGCCCAGCTCCAGCGTCACGCGCTTGACCGTGCGCGCCGCGAGCTCGGCGACCCGGGTGCCGGCGCGCACCGAACCGGTGAACGACACGACGTCGACCTCCGGATGCGTCGCGAGCGCCTCGCCGACCTGCGGCCCGTACCCGGTGACCAGATTGACCACGCCGGGCGGGAAACCGGCCTCGTGAATGGCGTCGAAGAGCTGGTAGGCGCTCAACGGCGCGACCTCGCTCGGCTTCACCACGACCGTGCAGCCCGCCGCCAGCGCGGGCGCGATCTTGCAGGTGATCTGGTGCAGCGGATAGTTCCACGGCGTGATGGCCGCGACCACGCCCGCCGGTTCGCGCACGATCAGCGAATTGCCGACCTTCTCCTCCGGCTCGTCCTGGCCGAGCAGGTCGACGTACGTCTGCACGTCAGTCTGCGGCAGCGCGGCCTGGATCCGGGTCGCGATCCGCAACGGCGTGCCGACGTCCTTCGCGATCGTTTCGCCGATCTCTTCCGCCCGCTTGGCAAGGCCGTCGTGCAGCTTCCGCAGCAGTTCGCGGCGGGCGGCCCGGCTGGTCTCCGCCCACGCCGGGAACGCCTCGCGTGCCGCCCGGACCGCCCGGTCGACGTCCGCGGCCGTGCCCTCCGGAATGCGCGCCTGGACCTGCTCGGTGGCCGGGTTTTCCACCGGGATCGAAGCTCCGCCGTCCGAGCGGACCCATTCTCCGCCGATGTACAGCACGTCGCGCTCAGCCACCGAGTCTCCTTCGCCCTGGGTTCTGCCCTCGGGCCGGATTCTATAGAAAACGCTCCGGCTGTCTAGTGCGCCGCAAGCACGCCCTGCGCCGCGAGGAAGTCGACCAGCAGGTCCCCCGCCTCGCGGATGTGCGCCGCCATCGCCTCCCGCGCCGCCTCCGGCTTGCGCTCGTTCAATGCGGCGAGCACCCGATCGTGGTCGTCGCGCGCGAGCAGCGGCCAGCCGGGAATGTCCGCGTACGCCGAGAACGGCACGTACCGGAGGGTCAACGACAGCATCCACGTGAACTTCGGCGCGGCAGCCGCGTGATTCACCATGCGGTGCAACGCGAAATCGGCCCGCTCGGTCGCGTCGAGGTCGCCTTCGCGCACGGTTTTCTCGATCTCGCGCTGGAGGTCGTCCAGCCGCGCCAGCCCCGCCGGATCGAACGCTTCCGCCGCCCGCGCGGCGAGCTCGCCGGAGACGTAGGCCTGCATCGCGTACACGTCGACGACGTCCCGGCGCGTCACCGGGATCACCCGGAATCCGCGCCCTGGACGGAAATCCACCATGCCCTCGCCCGCGAGCGCCATCAACGCCTCGCGCACCGGGGTCGCGCTGACGCCGAGCCGCTCCGCGAGGTGCTCGGTGCGCAGCCGCTCGCCGCCGCGGACCGCGCCGGTCAGGATCAGGTCGCGCACCTGCTTGGCGACCCGCGGACTCAGCCGTTCGCGCGCTTCTCCGGCCACTGTCACGAAAACTCCCCGCCAGCGTTGGATTTCCCGCTATCGTAGCCTTTCCCCACCGATGTGACCCCCGTCACTTTTCGCGCCCGAGAGAACCTGCGGAGGGGGTCGCGGCGACTACCCGGACGAACCCCACAGCCCGGGGTGAACCGCAGTGTCCTCAATGGACACACCGAGGGAGGGAACCCGAATGTCAGCGAAGTCTTCCATCCTGCGCCACGGCCGCCTTGTCGCAGGCACGGCACTGGCCGCAGCCGTCATCGCAGGCGGCACGATCGGCGTCGCGGCGGCCGCCACCAGCGATCATCCAGCCGCGCCTGTCGCTGCTGCCGCGCCTGCCGCTGTCGCCCAGCCGCCCGCCGCCGAACAGCCGCCGGAGGGCGCCCGGGCAACCGTGAAGGTCGACCCGAACCCCGCCGCTCCCGGCGGAGAAGTCACGATCACCGGCAACTGCGGCGGAGGAAAGGGCCTGAAGAAGGTGATCGGCGGCTACCCAGGCCACCAGATCCTCAAGGACCTCAAGATCGTCGACCCGAACCCGGACGCCTTCAAGGCAACAGCGAAACTCACGACGAAGATCGGCAACGGAGTAGGCCCAGTCATGGTCGACTGCGACGGAGAAGCAGGCGTGACCCTGCTGGTCACCCACACCCCGCCGGCGGGTGAGTGACCATGCCGATCCGCGGCACGCGAGTAACCCGCTTCGGCTCGGAGGCGGTGTCGCCTAGGTAGGCGCCCGACTTCGTCAGATCGAAGTCGTGGGCACGCTGTTGCCGGTCCGGCCGGTGGCCAACGCCCGGACCGGCAACAGCCGCCGACTCGACGCAAATCGAGTGGGTGACCGGAGACCGCACGGGCTCGACCATGCGGCCGTCCCGCAGGCTGCCTGCCCAGCAGGTGACCGGCCAGTCCCCCAGGCTGGCCGGTCGCCCGGGGCCGAGGGCAGCGCGCCCGCCGGTACCGCCGCATACAGCCTGTATGACCTGCCAGCCCACCAGACTGGCCGGTCACCCCGCGAACCCGGGCATCCCCAACCACAGCCAGGCCACATCCCGCGGCGCTGCCCGCATGACCGCCAGACCACCAAACTCGCCGATCACCCCACGAACCCGGGCAACCCCAACCACAGCCAGGCCGCAACCCGCGGCGCTGCCCGCATGACCGCCAGACCACCAAACTCGCCGATCACCCCACGAACCCGGGCAACCCCAACCTCAACCAGGCCACATCCCGCGGCGCTGACCACATGACCCGCCAGCCCACCAAGCTGGCCGTTCATGCCGCACCCGACACCGATGCGGGTGTCGAGAAGGCACCTCCCAGCGCTCGCCAACCCCCCGCGCACCACCCCCGCGAGGGTGGAAAATCCCGGCCTCCCCCGACCCGAAATCCCCCTGCTGTGAGCGGATGTGCGAGCGCTGTGAGGTTGCTGTGCATCCGGCCGCACAGGATGCCCGGCGAGCGTCGGCATGGTCATCTTGAAGCGTGAGAGTCAACGTTTCCCGCACAGCGCTGATCGTCTGCGCGGCGGCCGCGATCGTCGCGACCGGCGGCGCCAACGCCGTCGTCGACACCGCTGACGTCACCGGCCAGGCCGTCCAGCCGAGCGGCGCGGGCACCCCGGCCGTCGCGACCGGCGGCGATTCCCGCGGTACGGGGACGAGCACCTCTTCCAGCAACACCTCAGCAACCGCCGATGCCCCCGGTGCCGGGACAAGCACCTCGTCCAGCAGCGCCCCCGCAACCGCCGATGCCTCCAGCCCAGGGACGAACAGTTCCCCCAGCAGCACCGCGACGGCCAGCGCGGCAGTCGGCGCGTTGTTCTCCGGCGGCAACCACTTCTGCTCGGCCAGCGTGGTGCACAGCCCCACCGGCGACCTGCTCCTCACCGCCGCGCACTGCATCGGCGGCGACGTCTCCGGCATCACCTTCAAACCCGGCTATCACGACGGCATCGCCCCGTACGGCACCTGGCAGGTCACCGCCGCGGTCGTCGCCGACGGGTGGAAGTCCTCGTCCGACCAGGACCTCGACTTCGCGTTCCTCAAGGTCGCCCAGCCCGGTTCCGCGAGCCTCGAAAGCCTCACCGGCGCCAACCAGCTCGGCACGAACCAGGGCTTCTCGCACACGATCACCCTCACCGGCTACCCGGACGGCACCGAACAGCCGGTCGTCTGCACGGGCACCACCACCCAGTCCGACACCTACCAGCAACGCGTCGCCTGCCCCGGCTTCCCCGACGGCACCAGCGGCGGCCCCTGGGTCATCAACCAGGACCCGAACACCGGAACCGGTACCGTCATCGGTGCCATCGGCGGCTACCAGACCGGCGGCGCCACCCCGGACGTCTCCTACAGCGCCTACTTCGACGACGACATCGCCCAGCTTTACCGCTCAGCGATCAGCTGACCCGGACAGCGACGGAAAACAGGCTCAGGAGGACTGCGGTGAGTTCCGGATCGGGACCGTCGGCGGAGGACTTCGACGAGTGGTACTCGAACATGCTGGACAGCCCCGCCCGCGACGAGATCCCCCAGCGGCATCTGGGCCTGCCGCCGCGGCTGCTGTCGAGCAGTCTGCTCTCCTGGGACGGCATCGCGGAAGTCGTCGAGGCGCTGCGGCTCGCGCCCGGCGACCGGCTGCTGGACCTGGCGTGCGGGCGCGGCGGATACGGCCTCGAGATCGCATCCCGGACCGGGGCGCGGTTGATCGGTGTCGACTTCTCGCGGGCGGCGATCGAGCAGGCTCGGACCTTGGCTCGGCAGTTCGATTCCGTGGACGCGGAGTTCCAGGTGGGCGACCTTGCCGACACGGCCTTACCAGCGGAGTCGGTCGACGCGGTCGTGTGCGTCGACGCGATCCAGTTCCGGGCGACCGCCGAGACGTTTGACGAGATACGCCGGGTGCTCCGTCCGGGCGGACGCGTCGCGCTGACGACCTGGGAGGCTGTCGACCGCGCGGACGAGCGCGTCTCGGCACGAATCCGGGCAGTCGACACCGAAGCCGGACTCGTCGGCGCGGGCTTCGCGAACGTTGTGGTCCGGGATCGTCCGCAGTGGCGGGCCGCGGAGCGCGCGATGTGGGAAGCGGCTGCGGCGCTCGACCCTGGCGACGACGCTGCCCTGCGCTCCCTCCACGACGAAGGCGTCCACGTGCTGTCCGCTTTCGATCTGAGGCGCAGAGTCCTCGCGACCGCGGACGGATAAGGCTCGAAGCCGAACGACCCGGCGACAAACTCGCCACGGTCACGTCGAATTTGCCCGTCAGCGCACCCGATCAGCTTGAGCTGGGCGGCGCGGCCGGAGCCTGATGCAGCGAGAGATTCTGCCCCGCCTTCTCGTCCGGAGCCCACGCCCCGGCCTCCGCGGTCCACGTCTGACCGGCGAAGCTCACCCGGTCCACGCCCAGCTTCGCCGCGCGGGCCACGAGCCAGCTCGCGATCCGCCAGCCCTCCGCGGACGGGTGCGCGCCGCTCAAGCGCGCCGTGCCGAGTTCGGCGTTCGCGACGGTCACCAGGTTCGCCGACGGGTTCAGCGTGAGGTTCCGGCAGGTCAGCGCCGCGGGGTACTGGCCGGTCAGCGCTCCGGTCAGCGCGGTGGCCTCGTCTTCCCACTGGGCGTACGCGTCGGGAGCGCCGGAGCGCTGCACCGCCTGTGCCGCTTCGGTGATCGGAATCGTCTGCCAGTTGTCGAGTTTCGCGAGTTTCTTGTAGAACTCCGTCGCCGAGTAGACCGGGTCCTGGAGCTGGTCGGGCGTGCCCCAGCCTTGGCTCGGGCGCTGCTGGAACAGGCCGATCGAATCCCGGTCGCCGCCGCTCAGGTTGCGGAGCTTCGACTCTTGCAGGGCAGTCGCGAGGGCGACCGTCACCGCGTGCGAGGGCAGCCCCTGCTTGATCCCGACGGCGGCAATGATCGCGGCGTTGTTCATGGGTTCCGGTTGCAGCGTGTACTGCGGCGCGGAAGCGTCGTTCGGCCCCTTCGGCAACGCGACCGTGCAGCCAGGGGTCTTCACCTCGTCACTGCTCGAGAACATGACCACCACGACGACCACCGCCGCGAGCGCCACGACGACCGCCAAGATCGCCGCTCGCACGCCACACCCGCGCACCCGTGCCCGCCCTTCCCCACTGCCCACTTTAAGTGCACAGTCTGCCCGGGCGTCCGGGTCGCGGGACGCTCGGGTCGGGTCAGCCGGCGTCGGCGGCGCCCAGGAAGATCGGGTTCGACATGGCGACCATGGCGTTCGGCGTGGTCGTCTTCGGACCGCCCGACGGACGCCGCACCTCGACGCGGACCCAGCGGCTGTAGCGCGGGTACGTCGTCCACGTGACGGTCGCGGTGCCGGATTCCGGGACGGTCTCGCTGTGCTCCGGGCCGAGCTGGTCGAGGAACGTCACGGTCGTGCCGGGAACTCCCCGAACGACCGCGCGCACCTCGATCGGCGTGCCGATGCCCGCGACGAGCCGTCCGCCGATACCTGCGCTGCGGCCCGCTCCGGACACGGAGAAGTCGAGCTGCACGTCCTTCGACTCGGCGAGCCACGAACGCCCTGCCTTGAGCCCGGCGAGCAGTTCGGCCCGGCCCAGCCGGTCCGCCTGGACGACCGTGTGCGGGAGCGCGACGGTCTGGTCCGGGTTGTGCGCGTCGGAATCGCCGATCGCCGGGATCCACCGGCCGCCGCGCAGCAGACCGTCCCAGTGCGTGACGCTCGCTTCGTCGTCCGCGGTCCACGGGCCGTTCCAGACCTCGACGAGGTCGGCGATCTCGTACGCGAATTCGTAGGTGCAGCCGAAACAATTCGCGAATGGGTGCGCGGCCGTGACCAGACCGCCCGCCCGGTGGACCTGGTCGGTGAACCGGCGGAAGTCGCGCGGGTCGGAAGCGCGGTAGCGCCAGTCGATCCACGTGCCTGCCGGGACGCCGATCGCGGGCCAGTGCCCGGACCGCGTGGTGACCTCTTCGCCGTTCAGGATCAGCAGGTCGTCGGTGGCGTAATTGCCCCACACCAGCTGCGAACTGGACGTGTTGTGGTCGGTGGACACGATGAAGTCCAGGCCGGCCGCGCGGGCATCCGCGACCAGTTGCTCGGGCGTGCGCTTGCCGTCGGAGTGGACGGTGTGCAGGTGGGAGTCGCCGCGATACCAGGAACGGCCGCGGTCGCGCGCGGGCGCGGTCTCCGGCGCCGGGTTCGGCTGGAACGGCTTCGCGGTGTCGCGGCCGAAGGTCAGCGTGATGTCGACGCGGTAGTTCAGCCCCTGCGGCGCGACCGTGTACGGACCGAGAATCACGTGCCAGCGGCCAGGCGTGATCGGCCCGGCGAGGTACCCGGGAGTTGCTTCGGCAGCACTGATCGAGAACCGGTCGCGGAAGCCGCCGGACCAGCCGCGGAAGCCGCGGCGGGTGCCCAGTTCGTGCCCCTCCGGCCCGAACATCCCGATGTCGCAAGCATTTCCGCGCGTCCCCGCGGGCACCGACGGCTTGTCATAGGAGTAGACGACGTCGATCTGCTTCACGCCGCGCGGCACGTCGACCGGGAGGTAGTACCAGTCGGGCACGTCCGGCCGAAAGGTGCCGGTGACGGTCTTCGTCTGCTGCCCGGCACCGGGCGCGGGCGCCGCGAACGAGACGCCCGGCACCATGCTCATCGCCGCCCCCGCCGCGACGACGCCTCCGGCCCGGAACAGGTTGCGCCGGTTGAGTTCCCCAGTGGACATGGCTTACCTCCGCAGCAATGAAGTCGCGCCGACGCTAGCCCTCGAAGCCACCCCCTTCAACGACGCTGCGGTGAACACTGGGCGACTCGCCTCGGCTGCTAGGGATCGCCGCGTTGAGCCGCGCATCCGGCCGACGACGGGCGAGAGTGGTTGCCACGCACCGGATCGTGGAGCGGGACCGGAACATTCGCTGATTCGCTTCGCCCGGCACCGACCCAGCACCACATCGACCCGCGTCACGCGACGCAGGACGACATTCCGCGCGCGGAACAGCAGAGCAGCTGACTGCCGTCGCACAGCGAGCCGCGCACGGCAGCTCGGCTCATGCAGCATCGCCCGAGGGCCCCAGCAAACCGCGCACCGCACGACGCAGGACCACTTGCCGAACCGGGAAAGCCGAGCCGCACCTGAACACCCGCCAACGCACAGCGACTCGCCCGGCACCACACGAACCCACGCACCGCACGACGCAGCACCGCCCATCACACCGCGAACAGCACCCGACCACCGCCCAGCACGCCGCGAACAGCACCCGACCACCGCCCAGCACGCAGCGACTCGCCACGCCCGCGCACCAACCCGGCACCACACCACGCCGCGCACCACGCAACGCAGCACCGCCCGCCGCACCCGGGAACAGCCGAGCCGCACCCGACCACCCGCCACCGCAAAGCGACTCGCCCGGCACCACACGAACCGCGCACCGCCACGACGCAACATCGCTCACCACACCGCGAACAGCACCCGACCACCGCCCAGCACGCCGCGAACAGCACCCGACCACCGCCCAGCACGCAGCGACTCGCCACCCCCGGCGCACCACACCACACCGCGCACCACGTGACGCAACGGCACAACCTTGCGCAGGAAAAAGCCGAGCAGCACCCGACCGCGCGCCACCACCCAGCGCTCAGCAAGTCGCCACGCCCGGCACCGACCTAGCACCACGCTAAACCGCGCACCACACGCCGCAGCACCGCCGCCACAGGAACAGCCGGGCCCCTCAGCCAGCAAGCACCCCACCCACCCTCACGTCACCGCACCACTCCCCTCCTCGACCCGGTCCAGCCATTCGTCCATCAGCGCCTCGAACAACACCGGCTGCTCGAACTGCAGGTTGTGCCCCGCCCGGTCGAGCACCGCGTAACTCGCCCGCGGATAGTGCCCCAGCAATCCGTACAACTCAGCGAATCCCGTAGACGCGTCCTGCCGACCGCACACGATCAGCGACGGTTTCCGGTACACCGGACCGCTTTCCGGATCGACCGACAGCTTCCAGCCCGTCAGCATCCGCTGCAGCGCGGCCCGGTCAGCGGCCGCCAGACCAGGCGCGACGTCCGCGCGGAAGCGCGCCAGCGTCTCCTCGGACTGGACCACCGCCATCTCCCCGTACTCCGCCGCCTCCACCGGATCGAGACTCGCCAGCAGGTCCGGGTCGGCGCGCAGCACCTCGTGCTCCGGCACGTCCCGCTCCAGCACCGGCACCGGGCGGCCGACGGGGCACACCAGCGCCAGCCCCGCGACCTGCTCGGGCCGCGCCCGCGTGAGCCCGCGCGCCAGATAGCCGCCGTACGACTCGCCGACCAGCAGGAACGGCTCGTTCCCGATCAGGTCGTCCACCAGGTCCGCCAGCCCCGCCACCAGGTCGTCCGACCCGCGCGCGGACCCGGCGGGCGACTCGCCCATGCCGGGCAGATCCGGGTAGATCCGCCGGAATCCGGGCCGCCGCGCGAAGACCGGCTCGAGGCAGCCGGTCATCAGGCGGTGGTCCGGCATCCAGCCGTGGACGGCCAGCACCGGCGTGCCGGAACCGTGTTCGACGTAATGCATGTTCCCTCCCTGTTCGCCGGCCACCGTTGTACCGCACGGCACCGACAATTCCGGGACTCCGGCGGCCGGGAGGAGGCGGCGCCGGCCGCCGGGCGGCAATTCCGGGGGAATTCTCCGGAAAGTCAGCCGCGGGAGCTGATCAATTCTCTTTCGGGTGCCGGCCGGCCCGGGGCGGGACGGCGCGGAACACAAGCCAGCAGAAGGAAACCTGCCACGACGCCCAGGAGCACGTGGCCGGTGACGGCGCACAATCCGCACAATGCGGTCCATAGGACGATCTTCATCCACCGAGTGTAGGACCGCCGGGAATCGCCGTCGGCGGACTTGGGGAAGACTTAGGGTTCGGTTAAGCGGAATTCACCGGAAGAAGCAGAAAAGAAAGGGTTGCCTTTCCTTTACGCCGGGAAGCGGGGCCCTTGCGGTGCGACGGCGCGGGCGGTCCGGCAGGATCGGGGCCGTGCCCACGCCCGGAACCAGCGCGCTCGTCGTCACGCTCCCGTCCGCCGCCGTCCTGCTCGAAACCGCCGCGGCCGTCGACCCCGGACTCGTCCGTCCCGGTCTTCCGCCGCACGTCACGGCGCTGTACCCGTTCCTGCCCGCCGAAAGGCTCACCGAACAGACCGACGCCGACGTCACACACCTCGCCGCGAGCTTCCCCGTAACGGATGTGCAGCTCACCGACCTCGTCCTCGCACCCGGATTCGTCGCAGCGGCCGCCCCGGCACTCCAGCCCCTCGCCGACGCCGTGTGCGATCACTGGCCCGACGTGCCCCCGTACGGCGGACGCTTCGGAGCGCACCCGCCAGCGCACCTGACGATCGCCCTCGGCGGCACCGACGATCAGCGCGCCGAGGTCGCCGAACGCGCCCGAGCAGCACTGCCGCTCACCGCCCGGGCGGACATGCTGCACCTCGTCGTGCTCACGGAGCAGGGTTGGCAGCTCCGGCTGTCGGCTCCGCTCGGAACTCCTGCGCGATAGCCCGCAGCCGAGCCACCTCAGCCGCGAAAGCGGTCTCCTGCGGCTGCACCGGCGGCTCCGCGGACTGGTCCAGTACCGGCTCAGAGCTGCGCAGCACCCGCACAGCCGCGCTCGGCGACAACTCAGGCCCGACCCCGGACAGCAGCAGTCCGTCGTTGATCTCGCTCATCATCGTCAGCAGCCGCTCCCGGCCGGTCCCCGACGCGTCGTCGAGCCGCACGACATCCGGGTACCGGGAAGCCAGGTGCTCCCGCAGCGGCCGGAGCACCGCCCGCGTCCGCGCGTCGCGCACCGCCCGGCCCACCGCGGGCAACACAGGCACCGTCAGCCCCACCACGACCAGCAGCACCGATACCGCTGGGAAGCCGACCGCGAGCGTGCACGGAACCGTCGAAAACGCGCCGCGGCACAGCTTCGTGACTGGATGCTCCGTGGTCAGATCACCGATCAGGCCGACGATCTTGCCGATCAGATAAGCGAAAGCGAACACACAGGCCAGCAACATGATGCCCAGCCCGGCCCGCAGCGCACCCGTACCCGCGCGCACCGCCCCGGCCGACACCACGGCGATGTCCGCCACCGCCAAACCCAGGTACAGCGTGTAGACGACGATGTACACGACCAGTGTCGGATTCGACCGGTACAGCTCGTCGAAGAGCCCGACGCCCGTCGGAAGCCCGCGCGTCGCGAAGAACGACGCAGTGAGCACGACGAGCGCGACAATCAACGCCCCGAGCCGCGCGCGCCGCCGACGCTCTGCCACGCCACCGATCTCCGCGACAGTCACTTCAATGCCGTACGCGGCCACCATCGTCGCGAGGTTCGACAGCAGCCGCCCCAGGCTCGGGTACAGCTGACTCTCGATCGCCTGCGCACTGTCGGCGAGCAAGCACAACGCGACGCCGAGGGCGATCAGGCTGGTCGCGAGGCCCGCGCCAGCACCGGTCCGCCGTGCTCGCACCGCGCGCCAGATCCCGACCGCGACGGCGAGCAGGCCGACGCCGAAGAACAAAACGTCGATCATCCGCGCACTACCCGAGCAGCGACGCGAAGCGCCGCGCGCGCTCCGCTGCCGGGCCGGAAGCGCCTGGCCGCAGCTGCGCACCGCTCTCGGTGGCGGCGCTCATCAGGAACACGGCAATGAGCTCCGCTTCGTACTCGTCGGAATTCGTGGTGACGCGGGTGAGCAGATGCGACAGCAGGTGCGCGCTGAGATCCGGCGCGAGCGTCGCCGCTTCGGCGTCGGTGAGCACGCATTCGCCGCGGTGCTCGCACAGCAGGTGCGCGATTTCGTGGGCGATGATGTGGTCCTGGTGCAGCGACGACGTGCCCGCCGCGTACGCGATGAGGTCGAAGTCGTCGTGCCGCTGCCACGCGCCGGAGGGCTGGCCGGGCGCGTAGTCGACCGCGACCAGGTCGATGTCGCGGCCGCGGTGCCGTTCCAGCCGGTCGATCCACGCGTTCATCGACCACGGCCGCGGGGCGGGCACGTGCCGCAGCAGGTCGCGCACCCGGTCGCGGGCGCGCGCTCGCACGGTCGGGTCGATGTCCCCTCCCGAGGCGATCGGCGGCTGGACCAGCCTGGTGCACCAGGGGGTCCCCGGCGCTCCGGCCGCCGCCAGCATAGCCGCCCGGCTCACTCCGGCTTGCGTCCGCGCCGGGTGCGGTCGCGCCCCTCGGCGTAGCTGCCGAGCTGGTCCATCAGGGCGGAAACGGTCCGCCGGTCGCGCTCGGACAGCCGCATCGCGCGCTGCGCCAGGTCGCGGGCCTGGGTGTCGCGCCAGGCGACCACGTCGGCGACCTGCTCGTCGACCCGGCCGGCGACCTCGTCGTCGAAGAAGTAGGTGACCGGCACGCCGAAGAACCGCGCGAGCGCCTGGATGTGCGACCGCTTCGGGTCGCGCCGCGCGCCCACGGCGAGCTGCTGGACGTGCGTGGCCGACATGCTGACGCCGGTCACGTCCGCGACGCCCTGGGCGATCTCGCGGTAGGAGTAGGGCTTGCGGTCCGGCGGATGCACGGTCGCGATCAGGTGCGCCAGACGTTCCGCGAAGCTGCGCTCCCCCGCCTGCTCGGCCATGCCGCCCCCATCACCGTTCCGTCTCCGTAACAGCGACCAGCATAACCGTCCCGAAAACTTGACACCAGCCGTCCCGTTCCGGCTACACTCGCCCCGCGCATCGTTTAGAAAACTAAACACCGGGATCCGCGTGCGGTCGCTGGGGGTGCCCGCACGCGGTCCCGCGCTCGCGCGGGCGAGGGACGCACAAGTGACGCACAGACTGCGGAGGTAGGTTGTGCGCCATGACACTCCCCCACAGTCCCGAAAGGACACCCGTCGTCGTCACCGGCGGCAGCGGTTTCATCGGCCGCGCTGTCGTGCGCGAGTTCCGTGAGCGCGGCTATCCGGTCACTGTCGTGGACCGCGTGCGCTACGAGACGACGGACGAGGGAGTGCGCGTCGTCGTCGGAGATCTGCGTGCCGCCGAAACGCGCGAAGCAGCTGTCGAGGCAGGCGTCGGCGGGATCGTGCACCTTGCTGCGCTGACGTCCGTGCTGAAGTCCGTAGAGCTGCCGCGCGACACGTACGCGGAGAACGTTGCGGTGACACAAGAACTTCTCGAACTGTGTCGCGTACGCGAGGTGCCGCGCTTCATTCTCGCGTCCACGAACGCAGTGATCGGCGATGTCGGCACTAACACCATCACGGTCGACCTGCCCACGAAGCCGCTTACGCCATACGGTGCCACGAAAGCGGCCTGCGAGATGCTGCTGTCGGGTTACGCGGGCGCGTACGGCATCACGACGTGCGCGCTGCGCTTCACCAACGTGTACGGGCCCGGCATGTCGCACAAAGACAGCTTCGTGCCGCGCATGATGCGCGCGGCGTTGAATAATGAAGGCGTGCGGGTGTACGGCACCGGCGAGCAACGTCGCGACCTCGTGCATGTAGACGACGTCATGCGCGCGATCGTGCTCGCTTACGAAAGCGGCTACACCGGTCGCGCGATCGTCGGCGCCGGACGTTCGGTGTCCGTGCTGGAAATGGTCGAGACCGTGCGCGCGGTGACCGGGGCCGAGTTGCCGATCGAGCACGTGCCCGCGCCCGCCGGGGAGATGCCGGCGGTGGTCGTGGACGTCTCGGCGAGCGCGGAAACCATCGGCTACCGCCCGGAAATCACCCTCGCCGACGGTCTCGCCACCGCGTGGAAGTACTTCTCCGGACTGGACCGGGCCGAGGCGCCGTGACCGGATTCCTCCGGCGCCACGCGTTCCTGCTGGTGCTCCTCGCCGCGGGAACCACGCTGCGGGTGCTGTCCTGGATCGCCTACCGGCCCGCGCTGCTGTACATCGATTCCTTCCGCTACCTGGACAATCTGCAGGGCCTGCGCGCCGACGGGATCAACCCGGTCGGCTACGACCTGCTGCTGAAACCGCTGCTCGCGGTCGGCGGACTGTCGTTCGTCGCCGCCGTGCAGCACCTGGCCGGACTGGCGATCGCGGTCGGCATCTACGCGCTGGCCCGGCGGCTCGGCGCGCGCAACTGGGTGGGCGCGCTGGCCGCCGCGCCCCTGCTGCTCGACGCCTACCAGGTGCAGATCGAGCAGAACATCATGGCCGAGGTGCTGTTCGAGGCACTGCTGTTCGGGCTGCTGTGGCTGGTGCTGGCCAAGGGAAAACCGAACTGGCGGCGGATCGCGCTGGCCGGGCTCGTGGTCGGGTTCGGCGTGCTGGTGCGGCTGATCGGCGTCACGATCGCCGTGCCGTTCCTGCTCTACGTGCTCGCCGCGGGCAGCGCGTGGCGTTCGTGGCGCGGCTGGCGCGACGCCGGGGTCGGCTTGCTCGCGATCCTCGTCGTGGTGGTCCCGTACGCGGCGAAAGTCAAGGCGGAGACCGGAAACTGGGGCTTGAGCGGGCCGTCCGGCAGCATGCTCTACGGCCGGACCGCCGCGGTCGCGGACTGCGCGAAACTCCAGCTCGACCCGGTCGTGCGGCAGTTCTGTCCCACCGAACCGGTCGAGAACCGGCTGGTCGACAACTACACGCACGCCGACCTCGACCCGGCGTGGCCCGGCCCGCTGCCGCCCGGCGCGGACAAGGGCGTGCTGGCGCACGAATTCGCGATGACCGCGCTGAAAGCGCAGTGGTGGGACGTCGCGACGTCGATCCTCGGCGACTTCGGGAAGAGCTTCCAGTTCACCCGCTACACCGCGCCCACCGACGTGCCGATCGACCGGTGGCAGTTCCAGCTGACCTATCCGGAGTTCGCCGATCCCGCCGCGGTCAAGGCGGTCACCCAGCAGTACGACAGCACGGATCCCCAGGTCAACGAGCCGATCGCGGCGTTCCTGCGCGACTACCAGATCAACGGCGGGTTCGTGCCCGGCGCGGTGCTCGGGTTCTTCGCGCTGCTCGGCCTGCTGACCGTGCTGCGGCGCAAGAAACCCCGGCACCCTGCGCGCAGCGGGGCGTTGTTCGCTGCGGGCACTGGGTTGTTCCTGCTGTTCGGGTCCGCGGTGTTCGAGTTTTCCTGGCGCTACCAGCTTCCCGCGCTCGTGCTGTTGCCAGTCGCGGGTGCGCTCGGGTTCACGACGCTCACTGTGGCGAGCCGTCGCCGTCTCGGCAGTTATCCCGACTCTGTCGACGAAGGCGCGATCAAGGACTTCCACGACCGGCATCCCGGCGCGAAGCTGTCCGAACTGACCGTAGTGATCGCCGCGTACAACGAAGCCGGCGGCATCGGACAAGTGCTGGAGAAGATGCCGGACGAATGTCTCGGGCTGCCGGTAGACGTCCTGGTGGTCGTAGACGGCGGTACGGACAACACTGCGGCCATCGCGGAAGACCATGGCGCGTACGTGTGCGTCGCGCCGACTAACCGCGGCCAGGGCGCCGCGCTACGCCTCGGGTACCACCTTGCGGCCGAGAACGGCGCGAAGTACATCGTCACCACCGACGGCGACGGTCAGTACGACAACAGCGAAATGGCCGAGTTGCTCGCACCGCTGCTGGACGGCACTGCCGATTTCGTGACCGGCTCCCGGCGTTTGGGCCACGAAGAGGCCGACAGCCGGATGCGCTGGATCGGCGTGCGCGTGTTCGCGTGGCTCGCGTCTGTGCTCACCTGGCGGCGGATCACCGACACGTCGTTCGGATTCCGTTCGCTGCGCGCGGAACTGGCGTGCGCGATCCCGCTCAACGAACCGCAGTACCAGTCGTCGGAACTGCTGCTGGGCGCGACCGCGCAAGGCGCGCGCGTGCTCGAACGGCCGATGAGCATGCGACTGCGCAAGGCGGGCAAGAGCAAGAAGGGCGGCAGCGTCGTGTACGGCGCGAACTACGCGCGGGTCATGACAGGGACGTGGTGGCGCGGGTACGTGCTGCGCCGCGGTCGAAAACGAACCGGTCGAGCATCGTGAACTTCGCGACGAACACCAGCGCGTAGCTGAGCACGTACGCCGCGTCGAGCAGGACGACCCACCAGAAGTGCGGCAGGTGCAACGGCGCGAGCAGGTGCCCGGCGAGCGTGGTCAGGCCGACCGAGGCGAGGCCGCCGAGCGAGATGACGAGGACGTAGGGCAGCAGTTCGCGGACGGGTTCGGGACGGCCGCGGCGGCCCCACACCCAGCGCCGGGTGAGGAAGAAGTTCAGCACCGCCCCGGCCGCGAACGCGCACGCGCTGGCCAGCCACGGGGCCCCGCCCGCGGCGAGCACCGCGATCAGCGCGGCCTGGCTGAGCAGCGTGGCGGCCACCGAACTGGCGGCCGCGCGGACGAACCTGGCCAGGCCGCGGCGGCGCGGCTCGGGCGATTCTTCCGTCGTGCGCGGGTTCGCCGGGTTGGTTACCGTCGTCATAGTCCCAGTCTCCCCTCGGGCCGCCGGCTCCGCCGCGCGACCCCCCGGCCCACAGCGGATTCACAGCTGACTGCCAGCCGAACATCAGCGGCGGGCGATTAGGTTCGGATCTGCCACCGCGACATCCGGGCGTCGTGTACAACGAAAGGCCGTGCCTGTCGCGAAAACGAAAGGAAAGGGTGCTCCGGATGCGAGTGCTGGTTCTCGGCGGTGACGGCTACCTAGGCTGGCCCACTGCGCTCCACTTGTCGGACAAAGGCCACGAAGTGGCTGTTCTGGACAACTTCGCGCGGCGGCAGTACGACGTCGAGCTCGGCGCCGAGAGCCTCGTCCCCATCGAAGACCTGAGCACCCGCGTCGACGCGTGGCACGAGGTGTCCGGGAAGCGCATCGCGAGCTACGAAGGCGACCTGCTCGACGCGGAATTCCTGTTCGACGCCGTGCGCGATTTCCGTCCGGCGGCGATCGTGCACTTCGCCGAGCAGCGGTCCGCGCCGTATTCGATGATCGACCGCGAGCACGCCGTCTACACGCAGCACAACAACGTGGTCGGCAACCTCAACCTGCTGTACGCGATCGCCGAGATCGACCCGGACATCCACCTGGTCAAGCTGGGCACGATGGGCGAGTACGGGACCCCGAACATCGACATCGAGGAAGGCTGGCTCGAGGTCGAGCACAACGGCCGCCGCGACCGGATGCTCTACCCGAAGAAGCCGGGCTCGTTCTACCACCTGTCGAAGGTGCACGACTCGCACAACATCGAGTTCGCCTGCCGGATCTGGGAACTGCGCGCGACCGACCTCAACCAGGGCGTCGTGTACGGCCAGCAGACGCCGCAGACCGCGCTCGACCCGCGCCTGGCCACGCGGTTCGACTACGACGCGGTGTTCGGCACGGTGCTCAACCGGTTCGTCATCCAGGCCGTGCTGGGGCAGCCGCTCACGGTGTACGGCAAGGGCGGGCAGACGCGCGGCCTGATCGACATCCGCGACACCGTCGAGTGCATCCGGCTGGCCGTGGAGAATCCGGCCGGGCGCGGCGAGTTCCGGGTCTTCAACCAGATGACCGAGAGCATGTCGGTGCGGGAGATCGCCGAACTCGTCGCCGACCGCTTCCCCGGGCCGGTGCAGATCGAGAACCTGGACAACCCGCGGGTGGAGCAGCCGGAGCACTACTACAACGTCAAGCACACCGGGCTGGTCGGGCTGGGGCTGGAACCGCATCTGCTGTCGGACACGCTGATCGAGTCGATGTTCGACATCGTCGGCGCGAACAAGCACCGGGTGAACGACGACCGGCTGCGGCCCACGGTGCGCTGGCGCGGAGCGGTCGAATCCTCCTGATTTCCGCTGCTCTCCCCCGCCGCCCGCGGAAATTGTCGGTGGCGGGTGGGATGCTCTTCGAGTCAGCCCCGAGGGGGAGAAGAACTGGAAGAGCGGCAAGGAAAACGTGGGGGACGAAGCAGCGGCGCGGTGGAGCCCGGAGCGGGTGCTCGAACTCGCTCCGGACGCCGCGTCGGCGAAAGCCGGGCGCGGGCAGGCGGCGCCGGCGAAGTGGTCGGACGCGGGCGCGTCCGCCCGTGCGGTCTGGGGCGCGTGCCAAGGCAGCGGGAAGCGGCCGTACCAGACGACGGTGGAAACGGCCGGACCCGCGTTCCGGTGCACCTGCCCGAGCCGGAAGTTCCCGTGCAAGCACGCGCTGGGGTTGCTGCTGCTCTGGGCCGACGGCCAGGTCCCCCGCGCGGAGGAGCCCGGATGGGTGCACCCGTGGCTGGACGAACGGGCCGCGCGAGCGGAGCGGGCCGAGAAGAAGACGGACGCGCCGAAGGATCTCGAAGCGGCGGCGAAGCGGGCGCAGGAACGGCTCGCGCGGGTCACCGCCGGAGCCGCTGAGCTGCGCGGATGGCTTGCCGACCGGGTGTCCGCCGGGTTCGCGGCGTTCGAACGCGGCGGCGCCGACGAGCTGTACACGGTCGCCTCGCGCATGGTCGACGCGCAAGCTCCCGGGCTGGCGAACGGCCTGCGCCGGGCGGCGGCGCTGGTCGGCCGCGGCCGGGACTGGCCGGACCGCCTGCTGGCCGAGTTGTCGCTGGTGTACGTGCTCGCGGACGCGGCGAGCAGGCTGGAGTCGCTGCCCGCCGGGCTCGCCGACACCGTCCGGACCCGGCTCGGGTTCTCGGTGAGCAACGCGCAAGTGCTGGAGTCCGGCGAACGGGTGCCGGACCAATGGCTGGTCACCGGCGCGATCGACGAGGAGCAGGAGTCGCTGCGCAGCAGGCGCACGTGGCTGCGGGGCAAACGCAGCGGCCGGCACGCGCTGGTGCTGTCGTTCGCTCCGCCCGGGCGTCCGCTGGACAGTTCGCTGCCGCCGGGATACGTCGTCGCGGGCGAGCTGGTGTTCCACCCGGGCGCGGTGCCGCTGCGGGCGGTGTTCGACCATCGGGAGGAGCCCGTCGCTCCGGAAAGCGGGCCGGTGGGCGGCACCTTCGCTGCCGCGCTGGCCGAACACGCCGCCGCGCTCGCGGCTGATCCGTGGCTGGACCGGTGGCCGGTGCTGGTGAGCGATCTTCGTCCGGCGCGGCACGGGGAGGGATGGGCACTGTCCGATGTGGACGGTGCAGCGCTGCCGCTGGTTCCGTCCGTGGATCCGTGGCCGCTGCTGGCGCTCGCGGCCGAGCGGCCGGTCACGGTGGCCGCGGAGTGGACGACAGCGGGGCTGCGGCCGTTGAGCTGCTGGCATCGCGACGGGATGGTGCGACTGTGACTGCCTGGAACGATCTCGTCAGCACCGTCCTGCTCGGCACTCGCCGCCGGACCCTCGACCCGGCCGGATTACCGCCCGGGGTAACGGAAATCGCCGGACACCGCGCCGACCCCGCCGACCAAGCGCTCGTCGCGGCGGCGGCGTACACCGGCTACCGGCGCGCCGGGCAGCGACCGCTCACCGGCATCGAGCCCGAACCCGCCGCGGCGGAGGACACCCGCCCGTTCATCCCGAACGTGGCGCGGGCGCGGCTCGGGCACCTGCTCTCCGCGAACCGGCCAGAGCTGGTCGAGGAATGGCTCGACACGGTGGCGCACAAGGGATTCCGCGTCCCGGCCGAGCGGCTGCCCGCGTTGGCCGACGCGGCACGGACCCGGGTGTCGCTGCGGGCGCCGCTCGCGACGGTCGCCGGGCCGGTCGGCGCGTGGCTCGGCGAGCGGAACCCGGATTGGGCGTTCCTGGTCGCCGCCGACGACGACACCAGCGACGACGCCTGGCAGTTCGGCACCGCCGCGCGTCGGCAGGCCTGGCTGGAACGCGTGCTCGCCGCCGATCCCGCCCGCGCGCGGGAGACGCTCGCCGCGGCTTGGGGGAACGAACCGGCCGACGTCCGGGCGACGTTCCTGACCTTGCTCGGCGAGCACCTCACCGAGGAGGACGAGCCGTTCGTCGAAGCCGCGCTCGGCGACCGGGCGGCCGGGGTGCGCGAGATCGCGCTGCGGCTGATCGGCCGGTACCCCCATTCGGCCTCCGGTGAGCGGATGATCGAACGGCTGCGCGCCTGCGTCACCGTGCGCAGCCGTGCGCTGCGGGCCGACGTCCTCGAATTCACCCCGCCCGAACCGGACGAGAGCCTGATCCGCGACGGCATCCGCGTCCCGGCCGGGCCCGGGCAGGGCACCGCCCGGTTGCGCGCGATCGTCGCCGCCACTCCCCTGCGGTTCTGGGCCGAGTACGGCACCCCGGGCGAACTGGCCGGGATGCTCGTCGAAGGGCCGCCGCTGAACGTGGTGCGCGAAAGCTGGGCCACCGCCGCGCTTCGGCAGCGTGACGAGCAATGGGCGCAAGCCCTCGTGGAAGCCGAGCCCGGCGGCCGCAGTACCGCAGCGCTCATCGGCGTGCTGTCGCCCGAACAACAGGCCGCCACGGTCGCGAAGCTGACCCGCGGCCTGCCGGTCGAGGCCTTGACCCGGCTCATCCTCGACCTGCCGCAGCCGTGGCCCGCCGCGCTCGGCACGGTGCTGCTCGACTGGGTCGCCGGGCAGCGCGACCACCGGCTGGTCGCGCACGCGGCCGCGCTGATCGCGAAAGCCGTGCCCGTCGCCTGCCTCGGCCACCCGCTGGCCGAGATCCCGCTTCCCGGCGAGGCCGCCCCGTGGCGGCGCGCAGTCGCCGAAACCCTGTCCTTCCGCCGTGAAATGCACAAGGAGCTCGCATGACGTCCCCCGTCCTCCGGCCGCACGCCGAACAGGAATACGCCGGCGAACTGGCCGCTCTCGCCGCGGCCGACGACCGGGCGAAACCGCCGTCGTGGCGGCTGTCCCCGTGGGCGGTGGTCACCTACCTGCTCGGCGGGAAACTCGACGACGGCACCGAGATCAGCCCGAAGTACGTCGGTCCGCGACGGCTGATCGAGGTCGCGGTCGCCACCCTCGCCACCGACCGCGCGCTGCTGCTGCTCGGCGTGCCGGGCACGGCGAAGACCTGGGTGTCCGAACACCTCGCGGCGGCGATCAGCGGGGACTCCACGCTGCTCGTCCAGGGCACCGCGGGCACCGCCGAGGAGCAGATCCGCTACGGCTGGAACTACGCGCGGCTCATCGCCGAAGGGCCGAGCGACCAGGCGCTGGTCGAAAGCCCGATCCTGCGCGCGATGCGCGACGGCAAGGTCGCCCGGCTCGAGGAACTCACCCGGATCCCGGCGGACGTGCAGGACTCGCTCATCACGATCCTGTCCGAGAAGACGCTGCCGATCCCGGAGCTGGGCTCCGAGGTGCAGGCCCGGCCCGGGTTCACGCTGGTGGCCACGGCGAACAACCGGGACAAGGGCGTCAACGAGCTGTCGAGCGCGCTGCGGCGGCGGTTCAACACCGTCGTGCTGCCGCTGCCGGACACCGCCGAAGCCGAGGTGGACATCGTCCGGCGGCGGGTCGGCCAGCTCGGCGCCGCGCTGTCGCTGCCCGCCGAAGCCGCCGATCTCGCCGAAATCCGCCGGGTGGTCACGGTGTTCCGCGAGTTGCGGGCCGGCCGCACCGAGGACGGCCGCACCGCGGTCAAAACCCCGTCGGGCACGCTCTCGACGGCCGAGGCGATCAGCGTGCTCACCGGCGGTCTCGCGCTGGCCGCCCACTTCGGCGACGGCGTGCTGCGCGCGCAGGACGTCGCGGCGGGGATCCACGGTGCGGTGGTGAAGGATCCGGTCGCGGACAGCGCGATCTGGAGCGAGTACCTGGAGACCGTGGTGCGCGAGCGGGAAGGCTGGGCCGACTTCTACCGGGCAGGCCAGGAGATCGCCGGATGACCACTCATCTCCTCGGGATCCGGCACCACGGTCCCGGTTCGGCGCGGGCGGTCGCCGCCCGGCTCGCCGAGCTGGAACCGGACGTGGTGCTGATCGAGGGACCGCCGGAAGCGGACCAGCTCGTCGATCTCGCCGCGGACGACGGCATGCGTCCGCCGGTGGCGCTGCTGGCGTACGCGTCCGACGACGTGTCGCGCGCGGCGTTCTGGCCGTTCGCGGTGTTCAGCCCGGAATGGCAGGCCCTGCGGTACGCCGCCGCGGCCGGTGTTCCGGTGAAGTTCTGCGATCTCCCCGCGGCGCACCAGTTCGCGCTCGGCGAGGAACGGACCGCGCCGCGCACCGACCCGCTCGCGGAGCTCGCCGCGGCGGGCGGCTACGACGATCCGGAACGCTGGTGGGACGACTTCGTCGAATCCCGGCGAGGCGAGGAATCGCCGTTCGAGGTGATCGCCGACGCGATGACCGCGCTGCGCGAGGGCGACCGGCCGGACGATCCGCACGAGCAGCGGCGCGAGGCGTACATGCGGAACGTGCTGCGCAAGACGCGGAAGGAAGGCTACGAACGGGTCGCCGTCGTGTGCGGGGCATGGCACGTGCCCGCGTTGGCCGACCCGCTGCCGCCCGCGTCGAAGGACCAGGCTGTCCTCAAAGGACTCCCGAAGCGGAAGGTCGTGTGCACGTGGGTGCCGTGGACGCACGGCAGGCTCGCGTCGGTCACCGGCTACGGCGCGGGCGTCCGCTCTCCCGGCTGGTACCACCACCTGTTCAGCACCTCCGCCGACGTCACCACCCGGTGGCTCACCGCCGTCGCCGGGGTGCTGCGCGAAGAAGACCTGCCGGTCTCCACCGCGCACGTGATCGAAGCGGTGCGGCTGGCCGACACGCTGGCCGCCCTGCGCGGCCGGTCGTCCGCCGGACTGGCCGAGGTCGACGCCGCCGCCCGCGCGGTCCTGTGCGGAGGCGACGACGTCCAGGCCGACCTGGTCACGCGACGGCTCGTGGTCGGCGAACTGCTCGGCGAGGTCCCGGACCACGTGCCGCAAGCACCGCTGGCCGCCGACCTGATCGCCACCGCCCGGCGGCTCCGGCTCAAACGCGAACCTCAAGCGCGGGAACTGGATCTGGACCTGCGCACCCCCGGCGGTCTCGACCGCTCGCGCCTGCTGCACCGGCTGCAGATCCTCGGCATCCCCTGGGGCGAACCGGAACTGTCCTCGGTGCGCAACAAAGGCACCTTCCGCGAGACCTGGACTTTGTGCTGGGAACCAGGTTTCGAGGTCGACCTGGTCGCGGCCGCGGTCCACGGAACGACCGTGCCCGCCGCCGCCACCGCGGTCGTGCGCGAAACGGTCGCCGAATCTCCGCCGCTCGCCGACATCACCGCGGCGGTAGAACGTTGCCTTCTCGCCGACCTGGGCGACGCCCTGCCGGAAACGCTCGCCGCTCTGGACACCCGCGCCGCCGCCGATGCGGACGTCGCGCACCTCATGACCGCGCTGCCTCCGCTGGCGCGGGCAACCCGCTACGGCGACGTCCGCGGCACCGACACCGCGCAGTTGCAAGAAGTCGCCGACCGAATCCTCACCCGAGTCTGCGCCGGCCTTCCCCCCGCCGTGCACGGCATCGACGAGGAAGCCGCCGCACAGTTCTGCGAACTCATCGACGACGTCCACGAAGCCACCGACCTGCTTGGCGACGCCGCCCGCGACCGCTGGTTCACCGCACTGGCCCGCCTCTCCACCCGTGACGCCCTGCCCCCGCTGCTCGCGGGCCGCATCGTGCGCCTGCTGCACGACGCCGACCTGCTGGACGGCGCTGAGGTCGAACTCCGGCTGAGCCGCATGCTCACCCCCGGCATCGTCCCCACCGACGGCGCGGCCTACGTCGAAGGCTTCTTCTCCGGCGGCGCGCTCCTGCTGGTCCACGACGAACGCATGCTGCGCGTCGTCGACACCTGGCTGACCTCGATCCCGCCCGAGGTCTTCACCGAAGTGCTTCCCTTGCTGCGCCGCACTTTCGGTGCCTTCGCCAGTCCGGAAAAACGCGCCATCGGCGAACGCGCCGCCACCCTGTCCGGCACTCGCCGGGTCGAGCCGGCGCTCGCCGAAGACCTGGACGAAATCCGCGCCGCAGCCGCCCTGCCGGTCTTCGCCACCCTCCTGGGAGCCGCCCCGTGACCACCGACCCCGAACGCCTCCGCCGCTGGCGCCTAGTGCTGGGCGGAGATTCCGACGGCACCGGCCACGCACTGTCCGAAGGAGACACCGGCGTCGACAACGTGCTGGCCGCTCTCTACGACGAGCGCCCCAAAAACTCCCGCAGCAGCGGCGACCGCAGCGGCGGCTTGCAAGCCTCCGCGCCACGAGTCGCGCGCTGGCTCGGAGACATCCGGAAGTACTTCCCCGGCTCCGTAGTCCAAGTCATGCAACGCGACGCCGTAGACCGCTTGGGCATAACCCGGATGCTGCTGGAACCGGAACTGCTCAGCGCCGTGGAACCGGACGTCCACCTGGTCGGCACCCTGTTGTCCCTCAACAACGTCCTGCCCGAGGAGACGAAGGAAACCGCACGCACCGTCGTACGCAAAGTCGTCACCGAGCTGGAGGAACGCCTAGCCGAACGCACCCGAGCAGCAGTCCGCGGTGCACTGGACCGTGCCGCCCGCACCCAACGCCCCCGAGGCGCGGACATCGACTGGGACCGCACCGTCCGCCGGAACCTGAAGCACTACTCCCCCAAGCTGAAAACCATTGTGCCCGAACAGCTTTTCGGCTTCGGCCGCCGAGAACAAAGCGTCCGCCGCGACGTGATCCTCGCGGTCGACCAGTCCGGCTCAATGGCAGAATCCGTGGTGTACTCAGGCGTTTTCGGCGCGGCGCTGGCCTCGATGCGCGCCCTGAGCACGAAATTCGTCGCGTTCGACACGGCGGTCGCCGACCTGTCCGACCACCTGGACGACCCGGTCGACGTCCTCTTCGGCACCCAACTAGGCGGCGGCACCGACATCAACCGCGCATTGGCGTACTGCCAAGGACTCGTGGAACGCCCCGAACAAACCCTCCTGGTGCTGATCAGCGACCTGTACGAAGGCGGATTACGAGACGATCTGCTGCGCCGAGTCGCAGACCTGGTGGGATCCGGAGTGCAAGTGGTCACGCTGCTGGCACTGTCGGACTCGGGAGCGCCGTTCTACGACCACGAGAACGCGGCCGCGCTCAGCGAACTGGGGGTGCCCGCTTTCGCCTGCACGCCAGACCTTTTCCCGGATCTGATGGCCGCCGCACTCCGAAGGGAGGACTTGTCCCGATGGGCCGCCTCGGAGACCGCTCAATGACCCGGCGCGCCTAGCCTCTTCCGCCGGGAACGGTTCGGCGAGCGCGGGCTAGGGAGCGAACCCCCGCTCGCTGGTCCGTCCAGCCCAGCGAAACGCGTCGCGCGAGCCGACACGTTTCCCGCTCGAGAAATCTCAGCCGGCCGAGCGGTCCAGCGCGTCAAGCAGCCAGGTATGCGCGACCCCGACCGGCGCGGCTTCTCCAGTGATCTCGCCCGCGAGACGCCAATAGCGGCGCACCTGCGGATGCCGATCGCCAGCGGTGCGCCGTCGCAGTGTGCAGCGGAACTCCGGGGTGTCGCGGGTGCCGGACGCGGCAGCGTGGGCTGCGGCGAACCGGTCGAGTGCCGGTCCTGGTTCCGGCTCGGATCCGGCCGCTACCTGCGGGGCCGCCAGTTCGCAGGCCTCGCCGACGCCTTCGTGGAGAGCGCCCAGATGAGTGACCAGTGCGCTCGCCCGCAGCCGGGCGGCGAACGCGCGATCGGCGGCGAGCAGCACTAACTCGGCGTAGGCGACGACCTGCTCCGGCGTCGGCAGTTCGGGAGGCCGCGGCGCGCTCGCAGCGAGGAACATGTCTGCCGTGTCCGGCGGAACGGCACCGGTGGCCATCGGGTGCCAAAGGCGGACCAGGGCCGCATGCGCGGCGAAGCCGTCCGTGGCGACGGACAGCAGCTCGAGCCGGGCGGCGCGGTCGGCGGGCGGCGACTCCTCGACGGCGCGGAGGGCTGAGCATCGCCAGGCCAGCGTCGTCAGCTCGCGGTCCAATGCGGCGCGCTCTGCGGACACGGCGTCGGAAAGGGAACGTTCTCCGGCGAGGACGTCCATGATCGACTTCAAGCTCAGCCCGAGTCCGCGCAAGCGCCGCACCAGGACGAGGCGGTTGACGTCCGCCGGGTCGAATCGGCGGTGTCCGCCGGCGCTGCGCACGGGCGTCAGCAGTCCCTCGTCGCAGTAAAAGCGGATCGTGCGGACGGGCACGCCGGTGCGCCGCGCCAGGTCGCCGATCCCGAGTGTGTCGCCGGTCACTTCCGATGGAACCTCCAGCCGGGTGGAGTTCCTACGGTACGGCCATGGATCTCGACACCGCACGACTTGTCCAGGGATTGCACCAACACACGGAGGGATTCGCGAAGGCAGTCGCCGGCGCGGATCCGGAGGCTCCGGTGTCCACCTGCCCGGAGTGGCCGCTGCGGATACTGGCCGGTCACGTCGGACAGGCCCATCGCTGGGCGGCGGACCTCATCCGGTCCGGCCCGGCTCCAGTTCCCGACCCGTTCGAGGCGGACCCAGGCGCACCCGGCGAATGGTCGGCCTGGCTCCAAGCGGGCGCCGCGGACCTCGCCGAGGCGGTGGTCGCCGCCTCCGACCGTCCAGTGTGGACCTACTTCGGCCCGCGACCGGCGACGTTCTGGCTGCGCCGCATGCTCCACGACACGACGGTGCACCACGCGGACGCGGCCTTCGCCACCGGGACCGCGTTCGCAGTGGCACCAGACCTCGCGGCCGACGCGATCAGCGAGTGGCTGGAAATGCTGTCCCATCCGGTCATGGCGACCCTGAGACCGGGTTTCTCGGCCCTGCGCGGCACCGGTCAGACGCTCCAGCTCCGACCTGGCGACGGCGCGGGCTGGCTGATCACCCGCACTCCCGACGGCGTCCGGTGGACGCGCGCGACGGACGCTGCGGACGTGACACTGGCGGGCCCCGTCGAAGACCTCCTGCTGGCGCTCACCCGACGCGTGTCAGCCGAACGGATCACGATCACTGGCGACCACGGCCTGGCCGACCACTGGCTGGCTCACTCAGCGGCGTGAGCGCGTCGAACTCCCGGAACCCAGGCTGCCGAACCCTCGACCTGTCGAGTTCAGCAGCCTGGGTTCCTTTTCGGCGAGCTTCAAAAAGCACACCCGCTGACCAATCACAAACGATCGAGCACAGCCCACCAGATCAGGAGGTCACGCGCTGCGCCCCCACCCGCTCGAACCGCAGCACCCCGTCGTCCATGCGGCTCAGGCGGAGATCCGCTGCGTCCAGCAGGTAGTTCTGCCGCATCAGCCACGGGCGGCGGTCGCCTTGGCGGGGCAGGACTGAGGCGGCGCGGGTGAGGTAGCCCGACGTCAGGTTCATGATCGGCCGCCGCCTCGTGGACGGGATCGCGGGCGGGCGGGGCACACAGGTGTCGAAACCGTTGCGCGACAGGTGGTTCAGCAACCGACACACATACCGAGAGACGAGATCCGAGCGCAGCGTCCAGGAGGCGTTCACATAACCGATGCACCACGCCAGGTTCGGCACCCCGCCGAGCATCATTCCCTTGTACACCAGTTGTTCCGACGGTTCGATCACCTCACCGTCAACGGTCAGCTCGATTCCGCCGAACGCGATCACGCGCAGGCCGGTTGCGGTGACGACCACGTCCGCGGGCAGGTGTGCGCCGGATTCCAGCGTGATGCCGTCGGGGGTGAAGCGGTCGATCCGGTCGGTGACGATGTCCGCTCGGCCGCTGCGGAGTGCGCGGAAGAAATCCGCTCCGGGCGTCAGGCAGAGTCGTTGGTCCCAGGGCCGGTACCGGGGCGAGAAATGGGGGTCGACGGGGATCGAGGCGGGCAGCTGCTTCGCGGCCGCGTCGCGCAAGAAAGCCGCGGCGCGGTCGGGCTGTCGGCGCGAGAACTGGTACAGCAACGTTGTCACCAGGACGTTCTTCGCGCGCACCGCGTGGTACGCGACGCGCGAGGGCAGGAATCGGCGCAGGCGGCGGGCGAGCGAGTCCGTCCACGGGCGGGACAGGATGTAGCTCGGCGAGCGTTGCAGCATCGTCACTGACTCCGCTGTCGAAGCCAGTTCCGGCACCAAGGTCACCGCGGTGGCGCCGCTGCCGATGACGACCACTCGTTTGCCCGTGAAGTCCGACCCCTCCGGCCAGAACTGGGGGTGCACGATCTCGCCGCGGAACGAGTCGCGGCCGGGGAAGTCGACGACGTGGCCGTTCTCGTAGCTGTAGTAGCCGCTGCACAAATACAGGAAAGAGCAGGTGTGCGTGACGACCTCGCCGTCGTGCGAGGCCTCTACCGTCCAACGGGCCGAGGCGGACGACCAGGACGCGCGGACCACCCGGTGCCCGAACCGGATGTGCCGGGAGACCTCGTGCTCAGCGGCGGTCTCGCGGATGTACTCGAGGATCTCGGCGCCGGACGCGATCGCCTGTTCCTTGCGCCACGGGCGGAACGGGTAGCCGAGCGTGAACATGTCCGAGTCGGAGCGCACGCCCGGGTACCGGAAGAGGTCCCAGGTTCCGCCGATCGTGTCGCGCGCTTCGAGGATGGCGTACGTCCGGTCCGGGGCTTGCTGCTGCAGCCGGCAGGCCGCGCCGATGCCGGAAAGCCCGGCTCCGACCACCAGGACATCGAAATGCGCCACGATTCCTCCCCGCGAGAAGCGACTCCGCCCACTCTACGGCCGGGGCCGGATCAAGTGGGGCCCCGCCGGGCCAGGCCGGGAACCACCGGCCCGGCGGGGAAAACCGGGTTCACCGCAGGGAAACCACCTTGGTGGCGCCGAAGGTGTCCTTGAGCGGAACTTCCACCGTGCGCCGCCGCACCGTCACGCGAACGCTGTCCTGCAGCTGCGTCGGGTCGGAAACAGCGATGCTGTTCCGGCCGAGCGCTACCGAAGCCGGTCCTGAAACGGATACTTCGTCTACCGTACCCGCACTGTAGAAGTTTGCGAGCAGTGTGTTATCCCACAGCCGCAAAGCCTGGACAGCGGGCGTATTGGCCCGCACGCGCCACGCGAGCACCGACGCGACCGTCCCCACCACCGATGCGCCCGGCAGAACCGCGTACGCGTACTTCGCGTCCACCGGCTTCGCGCCGTGCTCGATCACCAGCTTCTGGTACCGCCGCGTGTTCGGTGTCGTGGTGCCCTTCGTGTTGGCACCGGTGTCGACGTCGCGCCACGCGCCGGTCCGGTCTTCGCGCAGGGCGGTGACCTCGGCGTTGTCGAGCAGGACATACCCGCCGACCTGGTCGAGGTGCAGCCAGCGCGGCCGGTGCAGCGTGCTCGAATCGCCGACCGCGCGCGCGTCGGCCAGCAGCGTGCCGCGTCCGTTCTCGCCGAGGTTGCGGTTTTCGATCGTCGTCCGGACCGCCTGCCCGGACGTGTCGGTGATCCCCGCGCCGAGGCAGACGACGCCCGCCGGAGTGAAGAACCACGACTTCTTCGCGGTCAGCGAACCGTCTTCGGAGACGAAATCCATCGCGTACGCGCCGTGCCGGGCGTCCCAGCGCACGCCGCCGACGTGCGCTTTCGTCGTCAACGGCGTCGCTGCCAGCGGCCCCGGCGGCCCGGCCTTCGCCGTCGTGCCAGGCAGCAGTGCCGGATCGACAGTCGGCCAATAGGCGTCCGAGTAGTGGCCTTTCGAGTTGGGAAGGAACAGATACAGCACCCCGTCGCCGACGTGCCAGCCGTGCAGGTTCATCCCGTTGATCGACTCGTAGCGAGAGATCCGCGTGGAGCCGACGCCGAGCGACGCGGACCAGCCCTCGGTCACGTGCACCATCCGGTCCTGCTGCCCGAAGATCCGGTGCGTCGCGACGATCGGTGCGGGCCGCACGCGTCCGGCGAGCATCTCCTGGGCGAACTCGATGCCCGGCGTCGCGACGAGGTCCGGGCCGGGCGCGAACCGTTCGGGATCGGGGATTTCCAGGAACGGCGCGTACGTGCCTTCCTTGATCCACTTGGCGGCGAGCCCGGAAAGCTCAGACTGCACGGGGCCGGTCGCCGACCGTGCGAGGACCAAAGTCGCGACGGTCAGCTGATGTCCGATGTCGTGCGCGGTTTCGCCCTGCCGCGACAGCATCCGCCCGCGCACCGGCTCCATCAGCGCGCCCGCGTACACGAACGGCGCGAACGTGTCGCCGACCAGCGCGTACACCTTCTGCTTCAGCTCGTCCGGCAGCGCGTAGTCGGTGCCTTCGGTGACGTGGATCGTCCCGGCGAGCGCAGTCAGCAGGACGATGCCGTAGTGGCCGGGGTACGGGATAGTGTCGTGCTGGATGAACGAGCCGTCGGCGTGGAAACCGTCGCCCGCCGCGCGGTCCAGCTTCGCCAGGACGCTGGCCGCTCCCCCGCCGGCGACGTCGGTGATCGCGTCGATGCCGGTGCGGATCCACGCGGTGTCGCCGATCAGCGCGCCGGAAACGATGGAGATGAGCGCCTTGTCCGCTCGGTTCGCGCCGGTTTCGACGATCTTCGGGTTGTTCGCGCGCAGATTCGGGTTCCCGACGAACCGCTTGACCGGGCTGACATACCGCGCCAGCTCGTCGGCGGTCAGCTGGTCGGCGACCGTGACGAGGGTGTGCAGCAGGTAGTACGGGACGCCGATCTCGTAGGTGTACCAGTTGCCGATCTCGCCGACCTGCGGGTTGTACTGGCTGGCGTAGATCAGTTCCAGCGCCTTCTTGATCCCGTCGAGCACCTTCGGATCGCCGGACAGCGTGCTGCCCGGCGTCCCCCAGTCGACGGCGATCGCGCGCAGCCGGGCGTACATCGACGTCGTGTAGTCGCTGCCGGGACCGAGCGGCAGGTCGGTCCACAGTGGACCGTTCCCGGACACCGACATGCTGTCGTAGTAAGACTTCGCGACCCGGCCGAGGTTCTTGAGCGCGGCCGTGCGTTCCGGTGACGGGCGGTTGATGCCCGTCTGCAGCTCGCGGTAGCCGGCCACGATCTTCTTCAGCGGATCCGCGGCAGGTGCGGCGAAGGCCGGGCGCGCAGTGGCGACGAGCGCGGCCGACGCGGCGGCGATGGCACCGCCACGCAGTGCGGTTCTGCGGTTCACGGGCATGACGGTGCCTCCCAGTGGGGTTGGTTGTGCGTGGCGATCCCGGCTGGAACCGGGGTCGCCGCGCACGAGGGGGTCTGCTCAGCGCGCTCCGTCGACACGGCGCGGCAGCTGCCACGGGTTCGCTTCCTGAAGGGCTTCCGGCAGCAGCGCGTCCGGGAAGCTCTGCCAGGCCACCGGGCGCAGGAAGCGTTCGATCGCGGCGGTGCCGACCGACGTCGTGGTCGGCGCGGTCGTCGCCGGGTACGGGCCGCCGTGCTGCTGGGCCCAGCTGACCGTGACGCCGGTCGGCCAGTCGTTCCACAGCAGCCGTCCGGCCAGGCGGGTCAGGGACGGCAGCAGCGGACGCACGAAATCGGCGTCGCCGTCCTCGCCCTGGACCGTCGCGGTGAGGCCGGGTTCGAGGCTGTCCAGCACATCGATCAGTTCGGCTTGGTCGGAGTAGGTGACGATCAGCGACGCCGGGCCGAAGTGCTCCTCGCGGACCGCCTCGCCGCCCGCCAGGAACTCCTTCGCCGTGGTGGCCAGGAGCGACGGGGTGAACGCGTCGCCGTCCTGCGCGCCTTCCACAACCGATTCGACGCCGGACACCGCACGCAGGTCCGCCAGCTTCTGCGCGAACCCGGCCGCGATGCGGTCGTTCAGCATTTCCTGCTGAGCCACCGCGCTGACCGCCTCGCGGAGAGAGTCGTCCAATCCGTGGCCCTCGGGCAGGAAGAGCAGGCCAGGCTTGGTGCAGAACTGTCCCGCGCCGAGGCTGAACGACCCGGCGTAGCCCTTCGCCACCGCTTCGCCGCGCGCGGCGACCGCACCCGGCGTGACGACGACCGGGTTGACGCTGCCCAGCTCGCCGTAGAACGGAATCGGCGTCGGCCGCGAGACCGCGATGTCGAACAGCGCGCGCCCGCCCGGCACGGAACCGGTGAACGCGGCGGCGGAAATCCGCGGGTCCTTGAGCGCCGTGACGCCCTGTTCGACGCCGTGGATCACCGCGAAGGCACCCTCCGGCGCACCGGCGGCGGTCAACGCCTGGGCGACGATCTCGCCGGTCCGCGTCGAGAGTTCTTCGTGGCCCGGGTGGGCTTTGAGCACCACCGGGCACCCCGCGGCCAGCGCCGAAGCGGTGTCGCCGCCCGCGACGCTGAACGCGAACGGGAAGTTGCTCGCGGCGAACACCAGCACCGGGCCGATCGGCACAAGCACCCGGCGCAGGTCCGGCCGGGCGCCCATCGGCCAGGCCGGGTCAGCGTGGTCGACGGTCGCGCCCAGGAATTCGCCGTCCCGCAGCACTTCGCCGAACAGCCGCAGCTGGAACGTGGTGCGCGCGAGCTCGCCCTTCAACCGCGGCGCGGCCGGCAGGCGGGTTTCCTGGTGCGCCAGCGGAATCAGCTCTTCGGCGGCAGCGTCGAGCGCGTCCGCGGCTGCGGCCAGCCACCGGGCCCGGTCGGCCGGGGTGCTCTCGGCGAACGGCCGGGCGGCAGCGGCCGCGGCGGCCAGCACGCTTTCCAGTTCCGGGGCGGAAGTTTCGCGGCTCAATGGATCTCCTCGTCAAACAGGTTCAGGACGTCAAGTGCGCTGCGGCTCGATTGGCCGGGACACGATCGCTGAACCGCCGGGCTTCGGCGGCCAACGCGGGTTCCCGTGCCGGGGCGGAAGCTTCACGGCTCAACGGACCTCCTCGTCAAACAGGTTCAGGACGTCAGGCGCGCTGCGGCTCGATCAGCCGGGGCACGACCGACGAACCGCCGGACTGCAGCGGCCACCACGGGTTCCCGCGCCGGAGCGAAAACTTTGCGGTTCAACGGACCTCCTCGTCAAACAGGTTCAGGACGTCAGGCGCGCTGCGGCTCGATCAGCCGGGGCACGACCGACGAACCGCCGGACTGCAGCGGCCACCACGGGTTCCCGCGCCGGGCCGGAGGCTTCGCGGCTCAACGGACCTCCTCGTCAAACAGATTCAGGCACCAGATGCGCGCCAGCCCAGCCAACCGAGACACGACCGACGAACCGCCGGACTGCAGCGGCCACCACGGGTTCCCGCGCCGGGCCGGAGGCTTCGCGGCTCAACGGACCTCCTCGTCAAACAGATTCAGGCACCAGATGCGCGCCAGCCCAGCCAACCGAGACACGACCGACGAACCGCCGGACTGCAGCGGCCACCACGGGTTCCCGCGCCGGAGCGGAAACTTTGCGGCTCAACGGACCTCCTCGTCAAACAGGTTCAGGACGGCGGGGCGGTGCACCACTCGGCCCGGTCAGCCGCAGCGCTCTCGGCGAACCGCCGGGCGGCTGCCGCGGCCAACTCGCGTTCCCGCTCTGGCGCGGAAGCTTCACGACTCAACGCATCTCCTCATCAAACAAACCGTCAAGACACCGAGTGCGCGGCACCAGTAGCGGCATGCAGATCCGGCCACCGCGCCGGACCGGCAAGACCCAAGTGGTACAGGTGCAATTCCGCAGCTCCCGCCTTAGCCAACTCGCCCACGTACGCCGCGATGTCCGGCACCGCACTAGCCGCGACCGCCGTGATGTAGCTGCCGATCGCGACTCGGTCCGGCAGCGCTCGCCGTGCGGCCGCGACCGCGTCGACGCTCGCTTGACCCGGTGCCCAGTTCTGCAGCACGACCGTCTCGGCGTCGTCGGCGGCCGTCGGGGTCAGGCCGGGCAGTGCGCCGGTGACCCACGGGTCGAGCGCGCCGTGCAGCACGATCCGCGTGCCCGGCTCCAACACCGCCAAGACCGCAGCGCGCAACGCATCGGTCGCTTGCTGCCGACCGGAAAGCAGCTTTTCCTTCAACTCACCCGCAAGTCTATCCTCGACCACCGACAAATCCGCCGTAGCGATCAGCCGCTGCACCTCGGCCCGCAGAGTCTCGCGGACGTCGGACGGGTCGAGACCGGTCCAGCCCTCCGCACAAGCATCGCAGCAGCAGATCGACAACAGCCGCGCGGTAGCCGGAGCCCACACGCCGTCGGTCTTCTCGTGCTGATGCTGGTGCACGCCGCCGAGCGGGCCGCACGCTTCCAGCAGCACCGACGAAAGCTTCAGTCCCGCAACGGATTCCGCAGTCAACGTCGCGGCGTACTCGCGTACCGCGGGCTGCGCGGGGCACAGCGCCCACGGGTACGTCTCGCCGAAGCAGTTGCGCACGGCGTACTGCGGAAACTCCGTGCCCAGCTGCGAGTTGTGCGTAAGCACGATCCACGCGGCAGCCGGGATTCCGGCGTCGTTGAGCCGCCGGACCGCGTCGCCGCCGCTGTCCTCGGACGAGACCCAGTCCGGCGCGGCGGGGACGAGATCCCGGCCCGACCAGGCTTCCGCGCGCACCGGGCGGTAGAGCGCGGCGGTGCGCGCGACCACCGAGGTGCGCTCGGCCGACCACGGCGTCGCGGCGCGCGCGCTGTGGTAGGCCAGGGCCACCGCGACCTCGTCCACGCCGAGGTCCTGCACCCGCTCGGCGAACGCGGTGTCGCCGAGCACGTCCCACGGATACGCGTATCCGGTCACCTTCACCGGGTCACCACCTCGCCGTGTTCGGCTCGAAACCGGGCGTGTACTTGCGCATGTACGTCACATCGTCCCGTTTGGTCAGTCCACATCGGACATAGTCCTCGTGCGCCCTGGCGAGCGCGTCCTGGTCCAGCGTGATCCCGAGCCCGGGCCGGTCCGGCACCGCGACCGCTCCGTCGACGAAATTCAGCACGCCCGGTTCGATCACGTCGGCAGTCTTCCACGGCCAGTGCGTGTCGCAGGCGTACGTCAGGTGCGGGGTCGCGGCCGCGACGTGCACCATCGCGGCGAGGCTGATCCCGAGGTGGCTGTTGGAGTGCATGGACAGCCCGACGCCGAAGCTCTCACAGGCCACCGACAGCGCCTGGGTGTCGCGCATGCCGCCCCAGAAGTGGTGGTCGGACAGCAAAACGCCGATCGCGCGCGCCCGGAACGCGGGCTCCAGGTCGCCGAAGTTCACCACACACATGTTGGTGGCCAACGGCATGCTCGCCTCGCGCGCAACACGCGCCATGCCTTCGATGCCCGGCGTCGGGTCTTCGAGGTACTCCAGCACTCCGTCGAGTTCGGCGGCCACGCGGATGCTCGTTTCGGGCGTCCACGCCGCGTTCGGGTCGATGCGCAGCGGATGCCCGGGGAACGCTTCGGCCAGCGCGCGAATGCCCTCGATCTCTTGCTCCGGAGCGAAAACCCCGCCCTTGAGCTTGATCGAGCGGAACCCGCACTCGTCGACCATCCGCTTCGCCGAGCCGACCAGCGCTTCCGGCGTCAGGATGTCGCCCCAGCTGTCCTCGTCCGCACCGATATGCGCGCCGTACTTGTAGAACAGGTACGCGGAAAAGTCGACGGCGTCGCGAGCCTTGCCGCCGAGCAGGTCGGCGACCGGACGGCCGAGGAACTGGCCTTGTGCGTCCAGGCAAGCGACCTCGAACAGCGAGTACACGCTGGCGATCGTCTTGCGGATGGAGAACCCGCCGATCAGGCCGTGCTCGTCGGTCAGCACGGTTCCGGCCAGCTCGCGCGCGACGATCCGCTTGAGGCCCGGCAGGTCGAAAATGTCGTGTCCGGCCAGTTCCGGCAGCACCTTGCGCACCTCGCCGAGGAACGCCGCGTCGCCGTAAGACTCGCCGAGGCCGACCACGCCGTCGTCGCACACCACCTGGACCACGCTGCGCAACGCGAACGGCTCGTGCACGCCCATCACGTTGAGCAGCGGTGCGTCCGCGAAGGCGACCGGGGTCAGCACTACGTCCCGGATCTTCATCAGAGGCCTTTCAGCACGGCGAAACCGTTCTCAACGACCTTGCCCAGCCGGTCGATCTGCTCCGGCGTCGGCTCGATCAGCGGCGGCCGGACGGTGCCGACCTTGTCGCCGCGCAGCCGGGCGGCGGCCTTGACCAGCGACACCGCGAAGCCGGGCGTCTCGTCGCGCAACGCCACCAGCGGCAGGTAGAACCCGGCGAGCAGCGCGTCCATCGTCGCGTCGTCGTTCTCCGCGAGCGCGCGGTGGAACCGGTGCGCGATTTCCGGCGCGAAGCAGTGCACCGCCGAGGAGTAGCGCGCGACGCCTGCCGCCGCGTACGCCTTCGCGGACACCTCAGCGGTCGGCAACCCGTTGAAGAACAAGAAGTCCGCGGACCGCTGCGTGCCGAGCGCGCGGATCGTGGTGACGATCCGGGTCATCGTTTCGACGTCGCCGTAGCCGTCCTTGATCCCGACCACCGACGGGATGTCCAGCAGCTTCGCCGCGGCCGGCGCGGTGAAGACGCCGGTGCTGCGGTGGTAGACGATCACCGGGACCGACGTGTCGCCGACCGCGTAGCGCACGTAGTCGACCAGCCCGTTCTGCGGCCCGGTGACCAGGTACGGAGGGAGCAGCAGCACCCCGTCGGCGTTCCCCGCCTGCGCCGCCGCGACGCCCGCGCGCGCACCGGCCGCACCGCCGCCGGCGCCGACCCACACCGGCACCCGCCCGTTCGCGACCTCGCGCGCCTTGGCCAGCAGCGCGGCGACCTCGTCGACCGACAGCGAGCTGAACTCCCCGGTGCCGCACGCGACGAACAGCGCGCCCGCACCGGCGGCGATGTGGCTCTCCACGTTCTCCGCGAACCCGTCGAGGTTGATCTCGAGGTCTTCGGTGAAGGGGGTCAGCGGGAACGCCAGCAAGCCGTCCAGCTCGATTTCGGTCTGTGCCATCAGTTTCTGCTCCAATGTTCACATTCTTGAATGGAGTCTGTTATCGTGACTATGTTCACCCACAAGAACGCTGTTCGGGACGCTAATATGGCCGGACTCACAAGTCAACGGCCCGGTTGGAGGACACGCATGGCGCAGAAGACGGACCCCGCCACCGCTCCCGCGGAGTCCGCGGGCGTGAAGTCGGCGCGGCGCGCCATCGACCTGATCGAGACGTTCGCCGCGAACGACGTGTGGCTGTCGCTGTCGGATCTCCATGCGCGCACCGGGTTCCCCCGCTCCAGTCTGCACGGTCTGCTGCGCACCCTGCTGGACGCGGGCTGGCTGGAGGCCGACGCGAACTCCGCGCGCTACCGGCTCGGCGTGCGCGCGCTGATCTGCGGCACCGCGTACCTCGACCGCGACGCGATCGTCCCCTACGCCACCGAAGCTTTGGAGCGCATCCGCGAGAAGACCGGCTTCACCGCGCATTTCGCGCGCCGCAACGGCACCGAGGTCGTCTACCTGGAGACGCGCGAGTCGCAGCACTCCACGCACCTCATCTCGCGCGTCGGCCGCACGCTGCCCACGCACGCGACCGCGCTGGGCAAGGCCCTGCTCGCCGAGCTGACCCACGAAGAGGTCGAGGCGCTCATGCCCGACGAGCTGGTCGCGCTCACCCCGAACACCATCACCACGCTCGACGCGCTGCACGCCGACCTCGCGCGCACCCGGGAACGCGGGTACGCCGCCGAGATCGAAGAAGGCACCCTCGGCGTGCGCTGTGTGGCCGCGGTGATCCCGTACCGCATCCCCGGCACCGACGCGATGAGCTGCTCGATGCCGCTGGGCAAGGTCACCGACGCCGATGTCGAACGCGTCGGCGAGTTGCTGGCCGAAACCACCGCCGAGCTCGGCCAGCAGCTGCGCCGCGCCGGAATCCGCTGACCGCCGCCACCGTGTCGCCCGTCCGCGGGCTTTCGTGAGAGGAACTCCATGCCAGACCAGCGTGTGCTGATCACCGGATCGGCCGGCGTCGTCGGCACCCTGATGCGGCCGCGGCTGCGCCGGGAAGGCCGGGTGCTGCGCCTGCTCGACCTCGCCGAGCAGCCTGCCGCCGAGGACGGCGAAGCGGTCGAGATCATGACCGGCTCGGTGACCGACCCCGAGGCGATGGCCGCCGCCTGCGCGGGCGCGGACGCGGTGATCCACCTGGGCGGGCTCAGCCGCGAGGCCTCGTGGGACGCCACCCTCGACGTCAACATCAACGGCACGCACACCGTCCTCGAAGCCGCCCGCGAAGCCGGGATCCGCCGCGTCGTGCTGGCGTCGAGCAACCACGCCGTCGGCTTCCGCCGGAACGCCGACGCGGGCGAGCGCGGGCTGCCCGCCGACTCCAGCACCCGGCCGGACACTTATTACGGCGTAAGCAAAGCCGCCATCGAAGCGCTGGGCAGCCTGTACGCGTCGCGCTTCGACATGGACGTGATCGTCATCCGCATCGGCTCGTGCTTCGAGACCCCGCTGCCGCTCGGCATCCGGGGGCTGACCAGCTGGTTGTCTCCGGACGACGGGGCGCGGCTGTTCGAGGCGTGCCTGAGCGCGCCGTCGCCGGGCTACCGGATGATCTGGGGCGTCTCGGACAACACCCGCCGCGTCTACTCGCTCGCCGAGGCCGAGGCGCTGGGCTACAAGTCGCACGACAACGCCGAGGTCTACGCCGAGCAGCTGGCGGACAAGCCCGCGCCGACCGGTGCCGCCGCCGAGTACGTCGGCGGGCCGTTCTGCACCGCGCCGCTGGGCGTGTTCAACCCGCTCTGAGAGGTACCCTCGCCCACGGGACCCTCGAGGAGGAGGACGCCGTGGGCGAGCTCGGGCCTGCCGACACGAACGGCATCCTTTCCCTGCCGTGGATCCGCCCGGAACGCACCAGCGCGGGTCTCGGCTGGGACCGGATCTACCTGTCCAAACAGCGCGAACGGCCGTATCGCGCGGAGTTCGGGCCCGCGCGCACGCACCAGCTGATCCTGCACCTCGCCGGTCCGGTCACGGTCCGCCGCGGCGTCGGGACGCCCGGCGAGCGCAGCAGGCGGATCCCGGCGGGCGGGCTCTTTCTCCAGCCGTCGCACCAGGAACTGTCGGTGGAACTCGGCGGCGAGCTCGACACGCTCCACGTCTACCTACCGGATTCGGCGGTGCAGGAGGCCGCTGGATCGGACGCTCCGATCCAGCTGGCCGACGAGCTCGGCAGCGTCGATCCCCTGCTCGAACAGCTCGTTCTCGCGCTCGACCAGGTCGTGCGCGAGTGGGAGCCCGGCGCTCGCGCGTACGCGGATCAGCTCAGCACGCTCGTCGCCGCGCAGCTCGCCCGCCAGCATCGAGCCGGCCGGAGCGCACCCGCGGCGGCGAGGCCGGTCGAGGCGCTGACCGATCGGCAGTTCGCCCAGGTGCGCGAGCTGATGGACGAACGCCTCGCGGAACCGCTCGGCCTCGACGAACTCGCCGCGGCGGCCGGGTTGAGCGTCAGCCGGTTCGCCCGGCGGTTCAAGGCACGCACCGGGCTGCCGCCGCACCGGTACCTGCTGCGACTGCGCGTGGAGCAGGCCGGATTGCTGCTGCGGACCGGCACCGAACCGATCGCGGACATCGCCGTGCGCTGCGGTTTCTCCCACCAGGAACACCTCACCCGGGTCCTGCGCGCCCAGCTGGGCACCACGCCCGCCGCGCTTCGCCGGGACGCCTGACGCGCGTTTCGTGCAGTCCGCTCAGCACGTCTGTGCAGGCGCGGTCTCTCCTCCGCCCGGATACTCGACGTACCCGCGTGGAAGGACCGTCGATGTTCACCTACACCGCCAACCCGGCCCGGGTCGTGTTCGGCAGCGGCACGCTCGCCGTCGTTCCCGACGAGGTGCAGCGGCTCGAGGCAGGCCGGGTGCTGCTGGTGGCCGGGAAGTCCGCCGCCGAGGCAGCCGACCGGACGGCCGGGGCGCTCGGCCCGCGGCTCGCCGCCCGCTTCGGCGAGCCCGCCATGCACACCCCGGTCGAGGTCACCGAACGCGCGCTCGAGCTGGTCACCGAGCACTCCGTGGACTGCGTCGTCGCGATCGGCGGCGGATCCGCGACCGGGCTGGCCAAAGCGCTCGCGCTCCGCACCGACATCCCGCAGATCATCGTTCCGACCACGTACGCCGGGTCGGAGATGACGCCGGTGGTCGGCCAGACCGAGAACGGCCGCAAGACCACCCAGTCGTCGCCGAAGGTGCTGCCCGAGGTGGTCGTGTACGACGTCGACCTCACTCTCGGCCTGCCCGTGCCGACCTCGCTGACCAGCGGCGTCAACGCGATGGCGCACGCGGTCGAGGCGCTCTACTCGGCGCAGGCGAACCCGATCGTCGACCAGTTCGCTTTGGAGGCGATCCGGTTGCTCGCCTCCGCGCTGCCGCGGATCGCCGCCGATCCGTCCGATGTGGACGCTCGGACAAACGCGCTGCGTGCCGCGTGGCTGGCCGGCTCCTGCCTCGGTTCGGTCGGGATGGGCCTGCACCACAAGCTGTGCCACACCCTCGGCGGCAGCTTCGGGCTGCCGCACGCGGAAACGCACACGATCGTCCTCCCGCACGCCATGGCGTACAACGCGCCGAACGCTCCAGAGGCGATGCGGCGGATCGCCGAAGCGCTCGGTGCGCCGGACGCGCCGACCGCGGTGTTCGATCTGATCGCCAGCCTGCCGGTACCGCATTCGCTGGCCGAAATCGGTCTTGCCGAAGGCGATCTCGCCAAGGCCGCCGAGCTGGCCACCGCAGCGCCGTATCCGAATCCGCGCGAACTCACCCGCGACGGCATCGAAGACCTGCTGCGGCGTGCGTGGTCCGGCACCCGGCCGACCCCCGCTGAAGGCACGCCGCCGGATCTGCGCGGGCTCACGCAGGAGGTCGTGGACAGTTTCGCCAACACACCGGACGCTCGGTTGCGCGAACTGCTGTCCGAGCTGGTCCGCACCCTGCATTCGTACGTCGTGCGCACCGATCTCACTCAGGAGGAGTGGGAGTACGCGATCGGCTTCCTCACCCGCACCGGGCAGATCAGCTCGGACACGCGGCAGGAGTTCATCCTGCTGTCGGACACCCTCGGCGTTTCGAGCGTGGTCGACGTGCTCACGAACTCGCGCACGCCGGACACCACGCCGTCGGCCGTGCTGGGCCCGTTCTACGTCGAAGGCCCGCCGGAAACCGAGCAGGGCGCGGATCTCGCCGAAGGACTTCCGGGCACTCCACTGTGGACGGATGTCCAGGTGACCGAACCGGACGGGACTCCGGTGCCGGACGCGGTCGTGGACGTCTGGCAGTCCAATGAGGACGGTTTCTACGACGTCCAGCTGCCCGATCTGGACGGCCCGGTGCTGCGCGCCCGGTTCCGCACCGACGCCGAGGGCAGGCTGCAGTTCTGGACGATCGTGCCGTCGGCGTACCCGATCCCGGACGACGGCCCGGTCGGCGGCATGCTGGCCGCGACCGAACGGCATCCCTACCGCGCGCCGCACGTGCACTTCATGATCGCCAAACCGGGCTACCGCACGCTGGTGACCCAGCTGTTCGTCCGCGGCGGCGACTACCTCGATTCGGACACCGTGTTCGGCGTGAAGGACGGCCTGATCGTCGACTTCGCCGAGCAGACCGGCCCCGCGCCGGACGGGCGCGAACCCTGGCGCCGCCTCGATTTCACCTTCCGCATCTCCCCGGGAACCCACCATGACCAGCTATGACACCGATGTCCTCGTGGTCGGCAGCGGCCCGGCAGGCGGTTCGGCCGCGCTGCTGCTCGCGACCTACGGCGTGCGCACCGTGCTCGCGACCAAGTACGGCTGGATGGCGCACACGCCCCGCGCGCACATCACCAACCAGCGGACCATGGAAGTCCTGCGCGACCTCGGCATCGAAGACCAGGCGCTCGCGCAAGGCACTCCCCCTGAGCTGATGGGCGACACCGTGCTGTGCACGTCGCTCGTCGGCGAGGAAATCGGCCGGATCGCGAGCTGGGGCACCGCCGATCGCTCGGCCGCCGAGTACGCGTCGGCGAGCCCGTGCCACATGATCGACCTGCCGCAGACCTACCTGGAACCGATCCTGGCCGCGAACGCCGCCGCTCGCGGGGCGAAACTGCGCCTGGACACGGAATTCCTCGACTTCGCCCAAGACGCCGACGGGGTGACCGCGCGGCTGCGGGACCGGGTCCGCGGCGACGAGTTCACCCTCCGCGCCCGCTATCTGATCGGCGCGGACGGCGCCCGCAGCCGCGTCGCCGAGCAGGCCGGGCTGCCGATCGACGGCCAGTCCGGCAAGGCCGGCAGCATGAACATCACCTTCACCGCCGATCTTTCCGAGCACGTCGCGCACCGGCCGAGCGTGCTGTACTGGGTGATGCGGCCCGGCGCGCACCTGGGCGGCATCGGGATGGGTCTGGTGCGGATGGTCCGGCCGTGGAACGAATGGCTGCTGACCTGGGGTTACGACATCGCCCAGCCGCCGCCCGACGTGACCGCCGAGGAAGCGGCCCGGATCGTCCGCGACCTCGTCGGGGATCCCGGTCTGCCGGTGGAGATCACCTCGACTTCACTGTGGACGGTCAACCACAGCTACGCCACGCAGTACTCGTCCGGCCGCGTTTTCTGCGCGGGCGACGCGGTGCACCGGCATCCGCCGTCGAACGGGCTCGGGTCCAACACCTCGGTGCAGGACGCGTACAACCTGGCGTGGAAACTCGCGATGGTCGTCCGCGGCGAGGCGGGCGAAGGGCTTCTCGACAGCTACAGCGCCGAGCGCGCCCCGGTCGGCAAGCAGATCGTGGACCGGGCGAACCTCAGCCGCGACCAGTTCGGGCCGATCTTCGCCGCGCTCGGCATCGACGGCGACTCCGATGCGGACGCCATCACCGCCAGTCTCGCCGCCTGCACCGCCCCGACCGAGGACGGAGCGTTGCGGCGCAAGCAACTGCAGGCGGCGATCGAGCTGAAGAACTACGAGTTCAACGCGCACGGCGTGGAAATGGACCAGCGGTACGACTCGGCCGCGGTGCTTCCGGACGGCGTCGAGCCCGCTGCGGACCGGGATCCCGAGCTGTACCACCGTCCGACGACCACGCCGGGAGCGAAACTGCCGCACGTCTGGCTCGTCGGCCCGGACGGCCGCCGAGTGTCCACACTGGACCTTGTCGGCCGCGGCCGGTGGACTGTCCTCACCGGACTCACCGGCGGCGTCTGGCGGGACGCCGCCGCGAAAGCCAGTGCGGACCTCGGGCTGGACCTCCGGGTGGTGACCATCGGTTCGCCCGAGGCCCGCGATTCCTACGGCGACTGGGCGCGGATCAGCGGGATCGAGGAAGACGGCTGTCTCCTGATCCGGCCGGACGGCTACGTCGCCTGGCGGCACGCGGCCGCCGGAACCGGCCTGCCGGAAGCACTTCGCAAGCTCCTGGACCGTTAGCTCACGGCATCCCCCACGGATCGCTCGCCCCGCCTGGCGCGACCGGCTGGACCGTGAAGTCCGGCCGGTCGCCGCGGCGGCAGACATACGCGTCCTGACCCCGTCCGAGATCGACCTGCACGTCTCCGTTCGCCAACCGCCGCCAGCGCCGCGGACGGCCGTGCGCGTCCGTCACCGTCAACTCGCCGTCGATGCCCGGGCGCAGGACACACGGCGCGCCGGCTTCGCTGTGCACCTTCAGCCAGCGCGTTTTCCCGCCGGAACGGGAAGCGCTGAGCAGGAACGCGCCTTCGGTCCGGAAGTCGCGCAGCGCGATGTCGCCCCACGCCTCCGGCACTGCCGGGAACAGCCGGATGACGCCGCCCCAGCTCTGCACCAGCATGTCCTGCATGGATTTCGCCGCGGACAACGGCGTTTCGATGACCGGGCCGGATTCTTTGTACATCGTGTTCGGCTGGATATACCGCTTTTGCAGTTCGCCGAGGTAGTACGCGGCCTTCTCGCCGCGCAGCATCTGCGCGGAAATCGACGCGGCCCCGGTGAACGTGTAGCCCTGCAACGCACCCTCGAAGCCGACCCAATGGTTGAGCGAAGTTTCGATGATCTTGCGATGCTCCGGCTGTTCCCAGGTGATCTCGTAAAGCGGATAGATCTGCAGCAAATGCGAGTAATGCCGGTGCGATTTCGCGAACGGGACGCCCGCGCCGATCATGTAGCCGTTCTCGTCGGCCGGGTAATCGGTGAGCGTGGCGAGCACCTGCTGCCACTTCCCCGCCAGCGGGTCGGCGATGCGCAGCTCGCGGGCTGTGTCCAGCAGCGTCTTGCAACCCCAGCGGATCAGGGCGAGGTCGTAATTCGTGTCCGGCGCGTTCACGCCGTACTCCGGGGAGAAGGTCGCCGGGAGATGCAGCCGGCCGTCCGCGCCGGGGGCGAGGAAGTGCAGGTAGTAGTTGATCGCCTTGCGCAGCAACGGGAACAGCGTGTCGCGCAGCAGCTGGCGGTCCATCGTGTGCCGATAGGACAGCCAGACGTTGTGCAGCGCCCAGGTAAGGTTGCCGACCTCGGGTGTCGGGGTGTCCTTGCCGGGGATGCCGACCGGGTAGCCGATGGTGGAATCGGCGAGGCCGTTGAGCAGCGTCATGTCCGTGGTGCGCGGGATGCCCGCGGAATCGGCCTGATACGGCTGCGCGACCTGGCTGGTGAGCCGGTCGCGGTACTTGCCGAGCGCGTAGCTGACCGCGTCGAGTTCGAGGTGATTGGAACCCTGGATCAGCCAGTATTCCAGCTGCACGTTGAGGTTCCACCACGTCGCGGGCCACGGCGTGTTTTCCAGCCACGGCCCGGAAGTCGCCATCACCGGCGCTTCCCGGCGCGCGGCCGACGCGACTTTGTACAGCTGGATCCAGTAGAAACTCTGCAGCCGAGTGTCCGGAATGGACAGGAAGCTGCGCCGGTAGTAGTCGTGCCACCAGCGACGGTGATCCCAGGTCAGCACGTCCAGCGCGCTCGCGCGCCGCACCGTGTGCAACGCGCGGGCCGCCGAGGTCTTCTCCGGATGCGACCACGCGACCGACGTGTACAGTGTCCGCGCACTGCCCCGGGTGACCTCGCGCCAGGCCGTCACGTGCTCGCCGCCCGCGAGCAGCGGCTGGATCGCGAGGTGCGCGTCGCCAGCCTGCTGCAGCTGGACCGGCGGATTCTCCAGATATCCGTCCGGCGGCGGCTTCTTCCACACCGGATCAGCGCGCGGACTGATCGCCTTCGCCGGATGGAACACCCACTGGAAACCGCGTTCTCCCTCGGACGGCCGCACCTCCACCGCGAGCAGCGACTGTCCGGTGTGGACGATCGCACGCAGCTCCAGGCTGCCCGCCGCGGTGGTGATCGTGCCGGTCAGTTCGGCGTTCCAGACGTCGAGCCGCCAGTCGAGCCCGGTGATCGCGCCGACCGGTTCGAGCGTGAAATACCCGATCGGCAGCCGTGCCAGGCCGAACAGCGACCCGAACTGCGGCCGGTGGTCCTGCACCTGGCTGTGCTGGACGTTGAAGCGGACCGCGTTGCGCCCGGGTTCGGCGTAGATGCCGGAGCCGAGGAAACCGTTGCCCAGGAACGGTCCCTCGTACCAGGTCTTCGGCATCCGCCGCCAGCGCAGGTCCGCGGTCGCCAGGAAATCCGCCCAGTCGACGCCGTCGCGGCCCAGTTCCGCCGCACTGGCCTGCGGCAGCCCGACCGCTCCGGCGGCGATCCCGGCGAGCGCTCCGCCGAGCACTGTCCGGCGCGAGATGTCCATGTCCGCCAGCCTCCTCGTTTTCTAGTCAGGCAAACCCCAGGCCGGAACAGCACCCAGCGAAGGAACGTCACGCGGCCCGAAGTCCGGACGACCACCGCGCGGGGTAACGGTGACCGTGCTTCCCCGCCGCAGTTCGAGCGTGATCCGCCGCGCCCCAACCGACCGCCACGGCAACCGCCGACCCCATTGATCACGCACGTCGATCTCGCCGTCGATGCCGTGGTCAAGCACCAACGGCGCACCAGCTTCGCTATGCACCCGCACGAACTCCGTCGCACCGCGCCGCCGCGACGCGTCCACCAGGAACGCGCCCTCAGTACGCAACCCAGCGATCGACGCGTCCGGCCACTTCGCCGACACCGACGGGAACGCCTTCACCACTCCCCCAGACCCTTGCAGCAGTATGTCCACAACGGACTGTGCGGCAGTGATCGGGCTTTCGATGGCGAAGTTCGATCCCTCGCGGTACATCGTGTTCGCGGTCAGCTCGGTGTCCGCGACGATGTTCCGATCGAGGAAGAACTTCAAGTACCGCAACGCTTCCTCAGGCTGATCCATCACGGAATTCATCGACGACGCAGCCGCGTAACTGTAGCCGTGCCACGCCGACTGATCCGCCGCCCAATGCCGGAAAGTACGGCTCATGATGTCCCGATCAGCGGGCCGCTCCCAATTCCGCTCCCGCAACGGGTACAACCACAGCAAATGCGAGAAGTGCCGATGCGAAGCAGCGAGCCGGACCCCGTCGCCGATCAGCACGCCGTCGGCCGGATCCTCGTGGTATGGAACGAGTTTCGTCGCGATCTCCCGCCACATCGGCACGCGCGGCTCGTTCAATCGCAGGATCCGCGCGGAGTCGACCAACGTCGTCGCGGCCCAGCGGATCAGCGACAGGTCATACGTGCAATCGGCCGCGTCGGCGTACTCCGGCGACCGGGTGAGCGGCAGGTGCAGGAGGCCGTCCGGTCCGGTGAAGAGGAAGTGCCGGTAGAAGTTGAGCGCCTTGGCGAGCGTCGGGTAGAGCACGTCGCGCAGCACCGACTGGTCGAGGTGATGGCGGTACGCGAGCCAGACGTTGTGCAAGCCCCACAACAGGTTCCCGGTCTGGTCCGTTTTGGACGTAGTCCCCGGCACGCCGACCGTCCGCACGCCCCCGGGCCGCAGCCGCCAGTCCCCCGGATGCGAAAGCGCGTAAGTATCGCCGTCCCGGTACGCGGGCGGGACCGACACCTCCAGGTTCGCATGATCGCGGCGGAACGTTTCGGTGACCGCGTCCAGCTCCGGATGGTTGGTACTGTTCACGATCGGATACGTGACCTGGACGTTCAGGTTCCACCAGACCGCCGTCCAGCTGTTGCCGACCTCCGGGAACCACGGCCCCCATTCGGCGGCGACCGGCCCGTCCTTGCGGGTCGCCGAGGCGATTTTGTAAAGCTGGATCCAGTAGAACCGCTGGACCTGCTTGTCCGGCACGGACACGAAACTGCGCTCGTGGAAGCCGTTCCACCAGCGACGATGCCAGGCGACCAGCAGATCCGGATTCATCGCGAGCGTCCGCCCGACCAACGACACCGCGTCGCGAGTATGCGTAGACCGCGGGAAGGAATACGCGACCGCCGCCGCGAACAACCGCTTCGTGCCGACCCGCTTCTCCCGCCACGCCGTCGTATACCCACCACCGGCGATCAGCGGCTGCGCACAGTACCCACTCGCCTGCTCCGGCTCAGGATTCGCGGTGTACTCCGGCGGCTTGCGCACCGTCCGCGTCGTCGCCGACACGAGCGGCGCGAACCCCCACGTCGCCCCCGATTCGCCCGCACTAGGGTCGAGCGAGACGAGCAAGACACCAAGATCGTTGTGCACCACCGCAGAAAACGCGACCTGCCCACGCGTCGTAGTGATGGTGCCGCCGAGCTCCGCGTTGTAAAGGTCGAGCGTCCAGTCGACCCCCGTGATCGCTCCGGCGAAGGCAAGCGTGATCGCGCCGATCGGCAACCGCGACAGCCCGATCCCCGCTTCCCACTGAATACGCTGGTCCTGGACCTGGGTGTGACTGAGCATGAACTTCAGCACCTGCGGCGTCTGCCCGGCGTAGACCTGCACCCCGAGATAACCGTTGGCGAGAAAGGGCGCTTCCTGCCAGTTCTTCGGCAACCGCTGCCAGCGCATCCGCGCATCCACCGCAACATCCCGATGCGGATTGCGCTGCGCCGCCACCCCCGGCGGCGCACCCTGCGCCCACAGCCCGCCGAACGCCGCCGCCCCAGCAGCGACCGACACCGATCGAAGCACCGTCCGCCGCGACACCCCGACCATGTCACCCTCCGGATTCATATTACGTTTCGCTCCCGCAGGCGCGGGATCAGCGGAATATATCCAGACAGAGCAAGCGAAAGCCAGAGTTGTTCACCCGGAAAGCCGCACAGACATCCGATGACTGGGATCCGATGGGCGCGCGTTCAGATACCTGAAACCGCCGGATCACCCCATCCCCCAGGACAGCTTCACGCACCGCACTCGCCGAGGCTCCACCCTCCCAACGACGGGCGGCGCACGGTGACAAAGGTTGTGAAGGGCTCCTTGAGGGAACCAGATTCCCTCAAGGAGCCCTTCACGGCCCACCCCGCCAGCCTCGCGCCCACCGGCCTGCTCCCCCAATGCGGCATTGGGTGCGTCAGATGCACCCAATGCCACATTGGGGCGCTAGCCCCGCCCCAACCGACCCGCAGCCGATGCACCCAACCATCAATGCATCCAGCCCCAACCGCAGCCGACGCACCCAACCATCGAGGCACCCAGCCACGCCCCCGCCGCCGATGCACCTAATCGTCGAGGCACCCAGCCCCTCTACCGCAGCCGATGCACCCAACGATCGAGGCACCCAACCCTCCCCCGCACCCCGATACGAAGCGCATCTGCGGTTCGGGGGTGCTTGTCAAAGCATCTTTCCCGCCTTGACAAGCACCCCCGAACCGTCAGCACAATCAAGCTTCGGGGTGCCCCACGCAACCAACGGGCGCAATGTCGCCGCCAGGCGACGAGCCGAATCACAACAACGGCAAGGACGGCAACTCAACCCTCTCCAACCACCGGACGAAGAACTCCCCCAAAGACCGCCCAGCATAAGACTCGGCCAGCGCCACGAACCCCGCCGTAGTCACCGCCCCATGCCGGTTCTCCACCGCCCAAGCCTTGACCAGCGCGAAAAACGCCGAATCTCCCATCTCCCCCCGCAGCGCATGCAGCGTCAACCCCCCACGCTTATACACCCGCTCGTCAAACATCCGAGAAACCCCAGGATCCCCGATAGTCACATCCGCCGGCTTGGCCCGCACCCTCGCATACCAACCCCGAGCCAACGCCTCCGCCGACTCCCCACCGGCCCGCTCCGACCACAACCACTCGGCGTAAGTAGCAAACCCCTCATTAAGCCAAATATGCCGCCAATCAGCGACAGTCAGACTGTTCCCGAACCACTGATGCGCCAGCTCATGCACCACCAGCCGCTCGTGAGTCCGCTTCCCGTCCACATGGTTGGCCCCGAAGATCGCCATCCCCTGCGCCTCGATGGGATCGTCAAGATCGTCGTCCGTCACGACCACCACGTACTCGCCGAACGGATACGGCCCGAACCACTCCTCGAGCGCGTCCATCATCCGGCCCTGCCGCCCGAAGTCCCGCGCGAACGCCCGCCGCAGCCGGGGCGGCACCGCGGCTCGCTGGACGACGCCGTCCGGCCGGTCGACCGCGGTACCCGGAACCCAGGCGCCGGAAGACAATTCGAGGTCCTCGTACCGCCCGATCTGGACGCTCACCAGGTACGTCGAAGTCGGCTCCGGCCGCTCGAACACCCACTTGGTCGTGCTCGCCGACTGGTACCGCGACACGAGATTCCCCGTCGCCGCGACGAGATACGGCGACGACGTCGCGACCGAGATCCGGTAGCTCGCCTTGTCCGCCGGATGGTCGTTGCACGGGAACCACGACGGCGCGCCCACCGGCTGGCTCGCCACCAGCGCGCCGTCGGTCAGCTCGTCCCAGCCGATGTCTCCCCACCGGCTGCTGACCGGCCGCGGATTGCCCGCGTAGCGGATCTCCACCTGGAACTCGGCACCGGCCGGAAGCGACCGCGCCGGTTTGACCTGCAGCTTCAGCCCTCGCCGCACGTACTTCGCCGGTTTGCCGTCGACCAGCACGCGCGACACCCGGAATTCGCCGAAGTCGAGCGTCAGCCGGGACAGCGCCTGGGTGGCCTCGCAGGTGAGCACTGCGGCGGCCGACAGCCGGTTCGGCCCGATCCGGTAGTCGAGATCGAGGTCGTAGTGCCGGACCCGGTAGCCGCCGTTCCCGTGCGCGGGGAGGTACCCGTCGCCCGAGGTCTCCGCTCCGGGCGCGGCCGCTTTCCCGTTCACCCGCACCGAAACCCGCCTTCGCCCGCTGCCGTGATCGTTTCCAGGATGAGGCACGAGGGCAGGGGCCGCAACGGCCGTGCCCTCACCGCCGCCAGGCCGAGATCGGATTGCCGAGCCAGCGGCTGTCCGCGGGCACCGCGTCGCCGCGCGTCACGAGCGAACCCGGGCCCACCGTGGTGCGCGCGCCGATGCTCGCGCCCGGCAGCACGATCCCGTGCGGGCCGAGCGTCGCGCCCTCTTCCAGCGTCACCCGCGACATGGTCATGATCCGGTCGTGGAACAGGTGCGTCTGCACCACGCAGCCGCGGTTGATCGTCGCGCCGTCGCCCAGTTCGACCAGGTCGGACTCGGGCAGCCAGTAGGTGTCGAGCCAGACGCCGCGGCCGATCTTGACGCCCATCGTGCGCAGCCACGCGGGCAGCAGCGGCGTGCCGCCGAGCGACCCGATCAGCCACGGCACCGCGAGCGCCTCGACGAACGTGTCGGCCAGCTCGTTGCGCCACACGAACGAACTCCACAGCGGATGGTCGATCTCGCGGAACTTCCCGACCAGCAGCCACTTCGCCGCGGTCGCGGTGAGCGCCGCGACGATCCCGGCGGACAGCAGCACCGGCCCGGCCAGCAGCGCGGCGACCCAGAAGCCGCCCCACTCCGCCAGCGCCACCAGCGCGAACGCGACGCCGACGGTGAGCGCCACCGCGCACATCACCGGCAGGATCCGGCACAGCTCGACCAGCGCCCGCGCCGCCTTGAGGTGCAGCGGCGGCGTGTACGTGCGGCTGGTGTCGCTCTCCTCCACCGCGCGGCGCACCGGCAGCGGCGGCATGCCCAGGTACGACGAGCCCTTCTTCGCCTTCGCCGGCGTCGAGGACAGCACCCCGACCAGCCCGCGCTTCGGCACCGAACGGCCCGGCGCGGTCATCCCCGAGTTGCCGAGGAACGCCTGCTTGCCGATCCGCGCCGGGGCGGCGTGCAGCCAGCCGTGGCCCAGTTCGTAGGTGGCGACCATGGTGTCGTCGGCGAGGAACGCGCCACTGTCCACTTTGGTCATCTTCGGCAGCGCGAGGACGGTCGACGCCTCCACGTTGCGGCCGACCTTCGCACCGAGCAGCCGCAGCCACACCGGCGTGAACAGGCTGGCGTACAACGGGAACAGGCCTTCGCGGGCCATCCCCATCAGCCGCTCGGTCGCCCAGACCTGCCACGCGACGCGGCCGTGCACCGGGTGGTAGCCCTCGACCATGCCGACGCCCAGCGCGCGGACCCCGGCCAGCACGAGCAGCGCGTACGTCAGGAAGTAAGCGACGGTCGCCACCGGCACGAAGATCAACGCCTGGCCCAGCGCGGCACTCAGATGAGAGGTGCCAGCGACCGCGTACCCGATCACCGCGACGCCCGGCAGCGCGGCGATCCCGGGCAGCAGTCCCAGGAACACCGACGTCGCGCCGTACACCGAAGCCCAGAACCGCGACCGCGGCGGACGGCTCGACGGCCACTTCAGCGCGTCCTTGACGTCCGAGCGCACCGCGGGCGAACCGGCCCAGCGCTGGCCCGCCGGGACCGCGCCGCGCACCGTCGACCCGGCGGCGATCTCCGCGCCCTTGCCGACCCGGGCGCCGGGGAACAGCGTGCTGCGCGCGCCGACCCTGGCCTCGGCCCCGATCCGCATCTTGCCGATGTGCACGACGTCGCCGTCGACCCAGTGGCCGGACAGATCGACCTCGGGCTCCACCGCCGCGCCGCGGCCCAGCTTGAGGAAACCGGTGACCGGCGGCGGCGAGTGCAGGTCGACGTCCTTGCCGATGCGCGCGCCGAGCGCCTTCGCGTACGTCGTCATCCACGACGCGCCCGCGACGCTGTCCGCACCGCTGAACTCGGCCAGCTTCTCGGCGGTCCACAGTCGCAAGTGGACACTCCCGCCGCGCGGGTAGGAGCCGGGGCGGACCCCGGACAGCAGCACGCGCGCGCCGCCCGCCGCGATGGCGATCCGGCCCGCCGGGGTGAACAGCACAAGCCAGGCGAGCACCAGCCACGCCCAGTTCAGCGTCGGCGCCCAGGACACGCCCAGCAGCGCCAGCACGTTCGAGCAGGCGGCGGCGAGCGTGGTCCAGCGCAGCCCGACGAGACCCATCAGCGGGACCATCAGCAGCGACTGCACGAGCCCGGCACGGCGCGGCGTCGGCGCGATCTCGCGGCGTTCGGTCTCCTCGCCGCTGAGCGCGTCCAGCTTCGCGGCGAGCGCGCCGAGCTTCGGGTTCTGGTAGATGTCGCTGACCGACACCTCGGGGTGGCGGGTGCGGATGCGCGCGATCAGCTGCGCCGCGGTGAGGCTGCCGCCGCCGTTGGTGAAGAAGTCGGCGCCGGCGGTGCTCACCGACACGCCGAGGATCTCGCTCCAGCCCTCGGCGAGCCATGCCTCGGTGGGCGACAGCCCGGCCGCGCTCGCGTCCACAGTGGACAGCGGCCACGGCAGCGCGGCGCGGTCGACCTTGCCGGACGTGCGGGTCGGCAGGTCGTCGATCGTCGCCAGCAGCGGCACCAGCGCGGCGGGCAGCTGCGCGCGCAGCCGGGTCGCGGCGTCGTCGGTGTCGAGCGTTTCGCCGTCCTCGGGGACGATGTAGCCGACCAGGACCTGGTTGCCCGCCTTGGTGCGGCGGACCGCGGCGGCCGCGCCGCGCACGCCGGGCAGCGCCTGCAGCGCCGCGTCGACCTCGCCCAGCTCGATCCGGCGCCCGCCGAGCTTGATCTGCTCGTCGAGCCTGCCGAGGAACAGCAGGCCTTCCGGCTCCGCGCGGACCATGTCGCCGCTGCGGTAGGCGCGCTCCCAGCCCATCGACGGCAGCGGCGCGAACTTCTGCGCGTCCTTCTCCGCGTCGAGGTACCGAGCCAGCCCGGCCCCGCCGATGACCAGCTCGCCGGTCTCGCCCATGGCGACCGGCTCGCCCTCCTCGTTCACCACGACGAGCTGCCAGCCGACCAGCGGCAGGCCGATCCGCACCGGGCCCTCGCCGGTCATCTGCGCGGCGCAGGCGACGACGGTCGCCTCGGTCGGGCCGTAGGTGTTCCACACTTCGCGGCCTTCGACGGCCACGCGCTCGGCCAGCTCCGGCGGGCAGGCTTCGCCGCCGAAGATGAGCAGGCGCACGTCTTCCAGCGCGTCCGCCGGCCACAGCGCGGCCAGCGTCGGCACCGTCGAGACGACCGTGATGCCCTGCGCGACCAGCCACGGGCCGAGGTCGACGCCGGTGCGCACCAGCGCGCGCGGCGCGGGCACCAGGCAGGCGCCGTGCCGCCAGGCCAGCCACATCTCTTCGCAGGAGGCGTCGAACGCGACGCTCAGCCCGGCCAGCACCCGGTCGCCGGGGCCGATCGGCTCGTCGGTCAGGAAAAGCTGTGCTTCGGCGTCCACGAAAGCCGCCGCCGAGGCGTGCGTGACCGCGACGCCCTTCGGCTTGCCGGTGGAGCCGGAGGTGAAGATGATCCACGCGTCGTCGGCCGGGCCGGGCTGCCCGGTGGCGCCGCTCGGCGTCGCGGCGACGGTGATCTCGCCGTCGGTGGCGATCGCCGCGACGCCTGCCTCGCCGAACACCAGCTCGGCGCGCTCGTCGGGGTCGTCGGCGTCGACCGGCACGTACGCCGCGCCGACCGACAGGGTCGCCAGGATCGCGACGTACAGCTCGGCGGTGCCCGAGGAGATCCGGATGCCGACGCGGTCGCCGAGGCCGACGCCGTGCTCGCGCAGCTTGCGGGCGTACGCGTCGATCTCTTCGGTCAGCCTGCGGTAGCTCAGCGGGCCGGTGCCGTCGTCGAGCGCGGCGGCGTTCGGGTGCCGCTCCGCGGTCGCGGTGAGGATGTCCAGGAGGGTGCGCTCGGCGGCGGGCGCGGCGGTCTCGAACAGAGCGGGCGAGAGCGCGGCCTCGACGGCGAGAGTCAGGGCTTCGGTGCTGCCGGAATCGGCGGTCAGCGTCACCGGGCCGCCCCAGCGGCCGGGTGCGCTCCGGTATTCCGGAACGGGGTGGACACGGTCGAACTCTGGGCGCGCAAGCCCATCACTCACCTTTCGCGAGCGTCATTCGGGCCGGCCATCCGAATGAGGCGCCCGTAGCGACCGTCCACCTTACGCGGCGATCAAGCCCAGGTCGCGTCAGGGTAACGGCGGCGTGTCGGACATCACCGACCGCAGGCCAGGCAAGGGAATCCCGGTGCATCGGATACGCCGGGAATTCCCTTGCCGGGAAAGGAATCAGCGGTTGCGAGCCGCTTTTCCGCCCGCCTTCGGCTTCTGCTTCTTTTCGCGGACGCGCACATTCACCCGGACGGGACTGCCCGCGAAGCCGAACTGCTCGCGGAATTTCCGCTCGATGAACCGGCGGTACCCGGCCTCGAGGAACCCGGTGGTGAACAGCACCAGCGTCGGCGGGCGGATGCCCGCCTGCGTCGCGAACAGCACCTTCGGCTGCTTGCCCCCGCGCACCGGCGGCGGCGTGGCCGCGATGAGGTCGGACAGCCAGCCGTTGAGCTGACCGGTCGACACGCGCTGGTCCCACGAGGACAGCGCCGTGCGCAGGGCGGGCGCGAGCTTGCGCACCGCGCGCCCGGTGAGCGCGGAGACGTTGACCTTCTCCGCCCACGGCACCCGCACGAGGCCGCGGTCCAGCTCGCGCACCATCGCGTACCGGCGGTCCTCGTCGACCAGGTCCCACTTGTTGAACACGAGCACGCACGCGCGGCCCGCCTCGACCACCATCGTCAGCACCCGCAGGTCCTGTTCGGTCAGCGGTTCCGAGGCGTCCAGCAGCACGAGCGCGACCTCGGCCGCGTCGATCGCGGTCTTGGTGCGCAGGGAGGCGTAGTACTCCGCGCCGTCGGCGAAGTTCACGCGCTTGCGCAGGCCCGCGGTGTCCACGAACCGCCAGACCTCGCCGTCCAGCTCGACCAGCGAGTCGACCGGGTCGACCGTGGTGCCCGCGACCGAGTCGACCACCGAACGCTGCTCGCCGGAAAGCTTGTTGAGCAGGCTGGACTTGCCGACGTTCGGCTTGCCGACCAGCGCGACGCGGCGCGGCCCGGCGGTCACCGTGCCGGCTTCGCGCGGCGCTTCGGGCAGCGCGGCCATGATCGCGTCGAGCAGGTCGCCCGAGCTGCGCCCGTGCAGCGCGCTGACCGGGTGCGGTTCGCCGAGGCCCAGCGACCACAGCGACGCGGTGTCGGCCAGCAGCCGGTCGTCGTCCACCTTGTTCGCGGCCAGCAGGACCGGCTTCTTGGAACGGCGCAGCACGCGCGCGACGGCCTCGTCGGTGGCGGTGGCCCCGACCGTCGCGTCGATCACCAGCAGCACCGCGTCCGCGGTCTGCATGGCCATCTCGGCCTGCTGCGCGACCGAGGCCTGCAGGCCGGTGGCGTCGGGCTCCCAGCCGCCGGTGTCGACGAGCGTGAACCGGCGCCCGGCCCAGAACGCGTCGTAGGCGACGCGGTCGCGCGTCACGCCCGGCACGTCCTGCACGACCGCTTCCCGGCGGCCGAGGATGCGGTTGACCAGCGTGGACTTGCCCACGTTCGGCCGCCCGACCACGGCGAGCACCGGCTGCGCGGCGGCCGCCCGGCCGTCGGCCTCCTCGGCCTCGATCTTCGCGTCGAGCGCGGCGAACTCGGACTCGTCGGACCAGCTGCCGTCGACCTCGCCGAGACCGTCCACCGCACTGTCAGCGGCGGCGTCAAACCCTGTCATCGTTTCCCAACTTCACCTACGGCGTGGCGAACCCGTGTTCGCCGCGCCAGTCGTCCAAAGACTGCACGAGCGCCGCGAGCTGCGTGCGCAGCTCCTCGGTGCCCTGGTCGAGGCCCTTGCGGCCCGGACCGACCTTCAGCGCGAACGGCTCCCCGAAGAGGAGGTCCACGCGCGGGCGCCAGCGGCGCTTGCCGTCGGCGGGCTTGCGCGTCCCGCGGATCGCGATCGGCAGCACGGTGGCTCCCGAAGCGCGCACCAGCCACGCCGCTCCGCGCTCGGCGGCGCCGACGTCGCCCTCGCCGCGCGTGCCTTCCGGGAAGATCCCGACCGCCCCGCCCGCCTTGAGCACCCCGACCGCCGTGGTCAGCGGCGTCCGGTCGATCTCGCCCCGGCGGACCGGGATCTGGCCGATCGCCCGCAGGAACCGGCCTCCGATCCCCGTGAACAGCTCGGCCTTGGCCAAGAACGCGCTGCGGCGCGGAAGCATTCCGATCACCAGCTGCGGATCGACGTTCGAGCTGTGGTTCGCGATCACCACGAGCGGCCCGTCGGCGGGCACCCGGTCGCGGCCGTGCACCCGGATCCGGAACGCCGGACGCAGATAATACCGGCCCGCGGTCCGCCCGATGTCGAGCAGGAGGCCGTTCGCCCCCTCGGGGAGGGCCCCGCTCACCGGCTGACCCCGGCCTCGGCGGCGGCCGGTTCGGCCGGGCAGTCGCCGAGCAGCCCCCGCCCGCGGGCGAGTTCGGCCAGCGCGACGATCACCTGGTCGATGGTCAGCTCGGAGGTGTCGACCTGGACCGCGTCCCCGGCCGCGCGCAGCGGCGAGGCGGCGCGGGTGGAGTCGATCCGGTCGCGGCGCTCCACCGATTCGCGGGCGGATTCGACGCTCGAGGCCCGTCCCGCCGCGGAGTCCTGGGTGTTCCGCCGCGCGGCGCGGACCTCGGCCGAGGCGGTGAGGTAGATCTTGAGCGGCGCGTCCGGCGCGACGGTGGTGCCGATGTCCCGGCCCTCCACGACGATCCCGCCGTCGTCCTCGACCGCGTCGGCGATGATCCGGCGCTGGCGGGCGACGAGCACCTCGCGCACCTGCGGCACGGCCGACACCGGCGACACCGCGCCGGTCACCTCGGGGCCGCGGATCTCGGCCGCGACGTCCTCGCCGGCCAGCCGGATGTCCGGCCGCTCCGGGTCGGTGCCGAGCGAGAAGTCGACGTCGTGCGCGAGGGCGCCGACCGCGTGCTCGTCGGCGAGGTCGATCCCGGCGCGCAGCACGGCGAGCGTGACGACGCGGTACATCGCTCCGGTGTCGAGGTAGCGGGCGCTCAGCCGTCCGGCGAGCTTGCGCGCCACCGTGGTCTTGCCGGTTCCCGACGGGCCGTCCAGCGCGACCACCCCACGTAGGGCTCCCGTCACCGATGCTCTCCTCACGTTCGTCTCGCACACCCAGTCCGGTTCATTCTGCCCGTAGCCGGTCCCGGCACCTCAGGCGGTGTCCGCGGCGGAATTTCAGGCACCGCTAGACAATCTAGCGCCGCTAAGTTAGCGTTGCACTTGTTCCTAGCGACGCTAACTCCCTCGGAGGCTCCCCGTGCTGATCGCCGCTTACGTCCTCGCCGCCGTCCCCGTCCTCGGCATCATCTACGTCGGCTTCGGCTATCTGACCGCCCCGGCGAAAAGCGCCGCGACGTTCGGCCTGCGGGAAATCCCGACCGGCTCGACGGCGTTCTTCGAGATCAAAGGGAACCGCGACATCGGCACCGGGCTGATCCTCGGCGTCGCGATGCTGGCGGGCAGCGCGCACCTGGCCGGCTGGCTGCTGCTGGCCGCGACCGTGATGCCGGTGTGCGACATGCTGATCATCCTGCGGCACCAGGGGAAGAAGAGCATGGCCTACGGAGTGCACGGCGCGACCGCCGCGTTCATGGCCGCGACCTCGGTCCTGTTCCTGCTGGGCTGAACTCCGCGAATCGGACAATGAGTTACCGTGGCCGAGTGAACGTCGAAGTCACCCCTCTTCCCGGAATCGGTGTCCGCAAGGACTTCGCCACCCGCGCGGGCCGCCGTATCGGCGTCGTCACCCAGCGGGACGGCAAGATCGAGCTGATCGTCTCCAAATCCGACGATCCGGACGCCTGCCTCGCGTCGCTGCCGCTGACCGCGGACGAGGCGGGCGCGCTCTCGAACCTGCTCGGCGCGCCGCAGCTGGTGGCGCAGCTGAACGAGGAGCACCGCGAGCTGCCGGGCATCAACACGAAGCAGCTGCCGATCACCGCGGACAGCCCGTTCGACGGCCGTTCGCTCGGCGACACCGCGATGCGCACGCGCACCAGCGTCTCGATCGTCGCGGTGATGCGGGCCGGGCAGGTGCACCCGTCGCCGACGCCGGACTTCCTCTTCACCGCGGGCGACCTGCTCGTCGTGGTCGGCACGTCCGAGGGACTGGAAGCCGCCGCCAAGATCCTCAAGCACGGCTGATGGACCACACCGCACTTTCGCTGATCGAACTCGGCGCGGTCTTCTTCGTGCTCGGCGCGCTGGGCAGGCTCGCCGGCCGGATCGGCCTCTCCCCCATCCCCCTGTATCTCCTCGGCGGCCTGTGCTTCGGCTCGGGCGGCCTGATCCCGCTCGCCGACATCGGCGATTTCGCCCACCTCGCCAGCGAAATCGGCGTGGTGCTGCTGCTTCTCCTGCTCGGCCTGGAGTACTCCGCGGCCGAACTGTTCACCGGCATGCGGCGGTCGTGGACCGCGGGCCTGGTGGACATCGTGCTCAACGCCGCACCCGGCGCGGCGGTCGCGCTGATCCTGGGCTGGGGCCCGATCGGCGCGATCGTCATGGCGGGCGTCACGTACATCTCGTCGTCCGGCATCATCGCGAAGGTCCTCGGCGACCTCGGCCGGCTCGGCAACCGCGAAACGCCGGTGGTGCTGTCGATCCTCGTGTTCGAGGACCTCGTGATGGCGCTGTACCTGCCGATCCTGACCGCGATTCTCGGCGGGGTGAGCCTGCTCGGCGGGCTGGAAGCCGTCGGCATTTCGCTGCTGGTCATCACCGTGGTGCTGGTGATCGCGCTGAAGTTCGGGCGGTATGTGTCGGCGCTGGTGGACAGCGACGACCGGGAAGTGTTCCTGCTCAAGATCCTCGGCGCCGCCCTGCTGGTGGCCGGGATCGCTTCGGCACTGCAGGTGTCGGCGGCGGTCGGGGCGTTCCTGCTGGGGATCGCGGTGTCGGGGTCTACCGCGCACAACGCGACCCGGCTGCTGGAACCGCTGCGGGATCTCTTTGCTGCGATGTTCTTCGTGGTGTTCGGGCTGAACACCAACCCGGCGTCGATCCCACCGGTGCTCGGGTGGGCTGCGGCGCTTGCTGTGGTGACCACTTTGACGAAGGTGGCCACCGGGTGGTGGGCTGCTCGGCGGCAGAAAATCGGTCGGCTCGGCCGCGCCCGTGCTGGAGCGGCTTTGGTTGCGCGGGGCGAGTTTTCGATCGTCATCGCCGGGTTGGCGGTCACCGCTGGCGCGGTGGACGGCGAACTGGCCGCGCTCGCGACGGCTTACGTGCTGCTGATGGCGATCCTCGGGCCGACGGCCGCGCGAGTCGTCGAGCCGATCGCGAAAGCCTTCCAGCGCAAGGCAGCCGCGAAAGAAACCGTCACCGCCAGCTGACTGCGCGGCTCCGCGGATGGTCCGTGAAGGGCTCCTTGAGGGAATCTGACCTGGATCCA
>NZ_SDLT01000020.1 GCF_004522235.1 Amycolatopsis nivea | reverse complement strand
ACCCGCCCGAACACAACCCATTAGGACTCCTTGAGGGAATCTAGGTCCGTGAAGGGGGCCCTCACGTACTTCGGTGGTCGTGAGGGGAACCCTGGGGGAATCAGAGTTCGTGAGGGTTCCCCTCACGGCCAGCGGAGCGGGAGCGTGCTGTCAGCCGCGGCGGGTGCGGACTGCGGTGGCCAGGGTGTCCAGCAGGTCTGCTGTCGTGTCCCAGTCCATGCAGGCGTCGGTGATCGACTGGCCGTAGGTCAGGTCCGCCGAGTGGCCCAGCACCAGGTCTTGGCGGCCTGCGGCCAGGTTGCTTTCCAGCATCAGGCCTGCGATGCCGCGTTCGCCCGAGGAGATTCGGGCGGCCAGGTCGCGGACTACTTCCGCCTGGCGGACGTGGTCCTTGTTGCTGTTGCCGTGGCTCGCGTCGATCACCAAGCGTTCCGGGAGGCCGGATTTCGCCAGGCGGGCCAGGGTTTCCTCGACCGACGCCGGGTCGTGGTTCGGGCCCGCGGAGCTGCCGCGCAGGATGACGTGGCAGTCCGGGTTTCCGGAGGTCGTCACCAGGGCGGCCAGGCCGTCCACGTTGATGCCGGGGAAGACGTGCGAGGCGGCGGCGGCGCGGGTCGCGTCCACGGCTACCTGGATGTCGCCTTCCGTCGAGTTCTTGATGCCGACCGGCATGGACAGGGCGCTGCACAGTTGCCGGTGGACCTGGCTCGCCGCGGTGCGGGCGCCGATCGAGCCCCAGGTGACGATGTCGGCGATGAACTGCGGGGTGATCGGGTCGAGGAATTCGCAGCCGACCGGGAGGCCCAGTCCGGAGACGTCCAGCAGGAGTTTCCTGGCCAGGCGCAGGCCCTTGTTGACGGCGAAGGTCCCGTCCAGATCCGGGTCGTTGATCAGGCCCTTCCAGCCCAGCGTCGTGCGCGGCTTTTCGAAGTACACCCGCATCACGATGTGCAGGTCTTCGCGCAGAGCCTCCGCCTTGGCGGCCAGGCGGCGGGCGTAGTCGAGGGCGGCTTCGGGGTCGTGGACCGAGCACGGGCCGACGATCACGGCGAGACGGTCGTCGCGGCCGTCGAGGATGTCGACGGTTTCCGTGCGGCCGTTTTCCACGACTTTCGCGACCGCGGCGTCCACGGGATGGTCTTCGCGCAGCAGCGCGGGCGAGATGAGGGGACTGACCGACGTCGTGCGGCGGTTGTCCAGCGTGCTCGCGTCGGCGGGGGCGGCGACGAGGCGGGTGCTCATGAGCGGGTGGTTCCTTCCTGGTGGACACCGACCCGCGGGGGATTCGCCGAGCCGGTTCGAGATCCGGCTCGGGGTGGAGGTCAGCGCAGGTTCACGCCGCCGTGCCCACCCGGGGCCGGCTTCGTAAACCAGAAATAGCGCTGCACGCCGCCACCGTAACACACCTCCGAGCCGCCCCGGCCCGGACCGGATTGGGCAGGTGGTCCGCCCTGCACCGATCCAGATGAAAGCCGCTACGCTGTCCGCGGACTGTGACTGCACTCTCCCTGCGAGGAAAGACGGAGGCAACAGATGCGTGTCGGTGTGCTGACGGGGGGCGGCGACTGCCCCGGCCTGAACGCGGTGATCCGCGCGGTGGTCCGCAAGGGCGTCGAAGTGCACGGCTGGGAGTTCGTCGGCTTCCGCAACGGCTGGCAGGGCCCGCTGACCGGCGACAGCCGGCCGCTCGGCCTCGCCGACGTCGAGGACATCCTCACCCGCGGGGGCACCATCCTGCGGTCGTCGCGGACGAACCCGTACAAGGTCGACGGCGGCGTCGACCAGATCCGCAAGGTGCTCGCCGACCAGGAGGTCGACGCGCTGATCGCGATCGGCGGCGAGGACACCCTCGGCGTCGCCAAGCGGCTGACCGACGACGGCATCGGCGTCGTCGGCGTGCCCAAGACGATCGACAACGACCTCGGGGCCACCGACTACACGTTCGGCTTCGACACCGCGGTCTCCATCGCCACCGAGGCGATCGACCGGCTGCACACCACGGCCGAATCGCACCACCGGGCGCTCGTCATCGAGGTCATGGGACGGCACGCGGGCTGGATCGCGCTGCACTCCGGCCTCGCCGGCGGCGCGAGCGTGATCCTGGTGCCGGAGCGGCAGTTCTCCGTCGACCAGGTCGTGCAGTGGGTCGAGCAGCGCTTCGAGAAGGAGTACGCGCCGATCATCGTCGTGGCCGAGGGCGCGCTGCCCGAGGGCGGCGAGGAGAAGCTGCTGACCGGCGAGAAGGACGCCTTCGGGCACGTCCGGCTCGGCGGCATCGGCAACTGGCTGGCCGACGAGATCTCCGAGCGCACCGGCAAGGAATCGCGCGCGGTCGTGCTCGGCCACGTCCAGCGCGGCGGCACCCCGACCGCCTACGACCGGGTCCTCGCGACGCGCTTCGGCCTGCAAGCGGTGGACGCGGTCGCCGACGGCGACTTCGGCGTGATGGTGGCGCTCAAGGGCACCGACATCGTGCGCGTGAAGCTGTCCGAGGCGACGGCCGAGCTGAAGACCGTTCCGCTGGAGCGGTACCAGGAAGCCGAAGTCTTCTTCGGCTGAGGCTCTCCCGTGGTAGGGGCAACCCCACCACAGTGCCGGGGGCGCGCGGTATTCCGTGCGTCCCCGGCTTTTTTCTACCCTCGGCTCGTGCGAATCTTCCTGGCGGGCTTGGCGATTCTCTCGGTGGCCGCGGCCCCTCCATCCACTATGGACGGTGTCTGGCGGACCGACGGGTACGGGCAGGTGGTCCACGTGTCCGGCGGCAAGCTGACGACTTACGACGTCACCGAGGTCAGTTGCTTGCCCGGCACGCTTTCCGGAACTGGTGACGGCACAACGTTTTCCACGAACGAAGGCTCGGTCGTCACCATCCGGGCGGGCCGGATGAGTTTCGACGACAACCTCGGCGTGCGGTCGTTGCGTCGCGTCCCGGGTGGATTGCCGCCCGCGTGCCAGGCTTCGTCCGCAGACCTGTTCGACGTCTTCTGGCACACCTTCGCCGAGAATTATCCCTTCTTCCGGGCGAAAGGCGTCGACTGGAAGTCCGAAGGGGACGCTGCCCGCCGCGAGATCGCCGCGCATCCGGAGCGGCTCTTCGACGTCCTTTGTGGACTGATCCGTCCGCTGCACGACGCCCATGTCGGTCTGCTCGCCGCAGGCCAGCACTGCTCTTTCCCGCGACCCGGCACTCCTGATCTGAAAACGACCGTCCCGCGCGCGATCGCCGTAGCCGATGCGAATCTCGGCGCGCCGATTCAGCATTGGGCCGACGGAGCCATCGCCTACGCAGATCTGCCCGAGGGTCGCGGATACCTGCGGATCAGCGGATTCCACGATTACGCCGACACTTTCGCCGCCAGCAGCAAGGTCCTGGCGAAAGCGCTGGACGAGATCTTCACCGCCGACCGGGTGCACAAGCTGCGCGGCCTGATCCTCGACCTGCGCGTCAACGGCGGCGGGGACGACCCACTCGGCTTGCAGGTCGCCGCCCGGCTGACCGATGTCCCGCACTTCGCCTACGCCAAACGTGCCCGCAACGACCCGGACGACCCGACGCGATTCACTGTCCCGCAACCGTTCTTCGTGCAACCAGCCGCGGCACCGCGTTACACCGGCCCGCTCACGGTCCTGACCGGCAGCCTGGACGTCTCAGCGGGAGAGACCTTCCTGCAAGCGCTGCTGAACCGGCATCCGCGGCCGGTCCTGATCGGACAGTCCACTCAGGGCGCCTTCTCGGACCTGCTGGAGCGGACGTTGCCTAAGCCGGGCTGGAAGGTGGCGTTGCCGAACGAGGAGTACCTCGACCCGCACGGCCGCACCTACGACGGCACCGGCATCAGCCCGGACCTGCAGGTCCCGGTCTTCGCCCCGGACGATCTCGCCGCCGGACGGGATCCGGCGCTGGCCGCGGCCCGCCGGTAAGGTGAGCGCATGGGGTCGGTCAAGCAGGTCCAGGTCACTTTCGATTGCGCGGAGCCCGAGCGCGTCGCCCGCTTCTGGTGCGAGGTGCTGGGCTACGTCGTGCCGCCACCGCCGGAAGGGTTCGCCGACTGGGCGGAGTTCGACCGTTCGCTGCCGGCCGAGCATCAGGGCTCGGCGTTCGCCTGCGTCGATCCGAACGGAGTCGGACCGCGGCTGTTCTTCCAGCGCGTGCCCGAAGGCCGCGTGGTGAAGAACCGGGTGCACCTCGACGTGCGCGCAGGCACCGGTCTGGTGGGCGCGGAACGACTGGCGGCGCTGAAAGCCGAGGCCGACCGGCTGGTCGCGCTGGGCGCGTCCATCGTGCAGGTGCTGGAGGCGGACGGCGTGAACGAGTCCTGCATCCCGATGCAGGACGTCGAGGGCAACGAGTTCTGCCTGGACTGACAGAAACCGCCGTGCCGCGCCCGAGGCGACGGCACGGCGGCTGCCGGGTCAGGAAACGGAAACGTTGGCCGGAGCGGTGAACGAGCCGCCCGACACCTGGTAGATCTGCGACACGGTGAGGCTGCCGCCCGCCGGGATGCTGTCCTGTCCGGTGATCACGACGTGCCCGGTCGAGCTGGACGCGGTGCCCGGGTTCGTGTTCGACAGCGATTCGTTCGTAGCCAGGTCGAACGACAGCGTCCAGCCGTTCGACGCCGACGAACCGCCGTTGGTGATCGTGAAGTGGGCGAAGGCGCCGAACCCGTAGTCGTAGTCGGTGGTGAACTTCGCGGTCAGCTTGCCCACCGGAGCCGTCGTGACGGTCCAGGTGAACGGAGCCTGCGCGGTCGCCCCGGCGGAGTCAGTGGCCGTCACGGTGACGTTGCTGGTGCCCGCGGCGCTCGGCGTGCCGGTGATGGAGCCGGTCTTGCCGTCGATGGCCAGCCCGGCGGGGAGGCCGTCGGCCGAGTAGGTGTAGGGCGAGGTGCCGCCCGACGCCGTGACCTTCAGCGAAACCGCCTTGCCCACCACGCTGTTCTGGTTGCCCGGGTTGCTGACGCTCAGCTTGCCGTTGGTGCCGCCGCCGGGGGTCAGGCCGGTGACGCCGTGCGGGGTGCCGAGGCCGGTCGGGCCGTCCCAGCCGGTGCCGGCGTCGCAGATCACCGTGCCGCAGCTGCCGTTGCTGCCCGAGGTGACATCGTTGAAGTCGCCGGTGTGCGCGTACGGGTAGGTCGCGGCGTTGTCGCCGTCCTTCGGCGTGCCCGCGAGTGCCCAGATGCCGGCGACGATCGGGGTGGCGAGGCTGGTGCCGCCGTACTGCGACTGCTGGCCGTTGACGTAGATCGTGATGCCGCTGTTGGGATCCGCGTCAGCCGAAATGTCCGAAGTGGCCCGATTGTCGCACGCGGTGCTGATCCCGTTCTGGAACGCGGGCTTGCTGAACTTGCTCGAACAGCCGCTGCCCGCCTTGCTCCAGGCGGTTTCGGAGTAGTCGCTGCCGGACGCGGTCAGCGTGGTGCCGCCGACCGCGACGACCTCGGGCGACGTGGCCGGGTATTCCGCCTGGGAACCGCTTTCGCTGCCCCAGTCGCCGGTGGCGCCGAGGATCGCGACGCCCGGGTGGTTGTAGTGCTGCTCGGCGTCCGAGGGGATCGCGCTCTCGTGGTCGGCGTAGCTGTTCGACACGATCTTCGCGCCGAGGCGGACCGCGCTGTCGACCGCCGCCGCGAGGTCGCTGTCCTCGTTGCTGTTGCCTTCCACCAGCAGGATCTTGCAGTCCGGGCAGAGCGCGCTGACCGCGTCGACGTCGATGGCCATCTCGGTCGCCCAGCCCGAGTCGGTCTTGGACGGCAGCGTGCTCGTGCCGTCCTGGCCGACGACGGTGAGGCAGCCGTTCGCCTTGGTGCAGGAGCCCAGGTTCCAGTGCGAGCGGTAGTCGTTCAGATCCTTCTCGATGCCGGGGTCGTCGAAGGCGTCGACGATCGCGACGGTGGTCCCGCCGCTCTTCATCCCGGCGACGCCGTAGGCCTTCTGCAGGTCGGCCGGGCTCATCGCGCTGGCCGGGCGGGCTCCGGACGAAACCAGTTGCACGGCCTGGCATTTCGCGTAGCCGGCGGGCGCGTTGGCACACGACGCCGGGCTCAGCTGGGGTCCGGCGTCCGCGGCCGGGGCCGACAGCGCCGCCACCCCCGCTCCGAGAGCGAGCGCGGCACCGGCGGCGGCCAGCCGTCTCAAGGTCATTCCTGCACGCATCATCGCGTCCTTCCTCGTACGCCGCTGCCCGGAAGACGGGCGAAAAGCGGTGCCGCCATTGGATTTCACCGAGGCGGTGCGGAACCAGGAACAACCGGCACAACCGGCTGTTGTGCCGGGAGGAGGAACCCGACCTTCGGAGGATGTCTCGCGCCCCGGCGCGAGCGACGATGGAGCGGCAGGAGGTGCGGGACATGCCGGACGGCGCTGCGGAAACGTTCGACCGGACACTGGTCCGGTTGCGCCGGGCAGCCGGGCTGACGCAGGAACAACTGGCCCAGCGCTGCGGGCTGAGCACGCGCGGCGTGGGGAATCTCGAACGCGGGCAACGGCATCCGCGGCGAGTCACCGTGCAACTCCTCGCCGACGGTCTCGCACTGCCCGAGGACAGCCGGGCCGAACTGCTCGCGGCCGCCCGGCGCGGCAGGCGACAGCCGTTGGACCACCCGGTTCCGCCGCCTCGTCCGGCGCCGGACCTCATCGGCCGCACCGAGGAACACGCCTTGCTGGACAAGCACATTTCCGGGACAGGAAGGCCGTTTCTGGTCTTCGCGGGACAAACCGGAATCGGCAAGACCCGGCTGCTCGCCGAAGCCGCGGCGCTGGCCGAGGCGCGGGGAACGGTGGTGCTCTCGACGGCGTGCTCGCGTTATGGCGGAGAGCCGTACGCGCCGCTCTCCGAAGCGTTCGCGCGGCACGTTTCCGAGCATCCCGCCGGACCCGGCCTGGCGTTCCTGCTTCCCGAACAACGCACGGCCGAACCGGCTCCGGCCCGCTGGCAGATGTTCGCCGAAGCAGCGCGGTTTCTCGACACCCTGGCGCGACGCCGCGGCGTGCTCGTGATCCTGGACGACCTGCAATGGGCCGGTCCGGACGGGCTGGCGCTGCTGGCTTCGCTCGTCCAAGACGCCCGGCCGGATCGCGTCCGCTTCCTCGCTGCCTACCGCGACACCGAGATCGCCGCGGCCGAGCCATTGGCCGACACGCTGCTCGATTTGTACCGGAAAGGCTTGGTGACACAGCATTCGCTGGCCCCGCTGGCGGACGAGGACGCGACGATGCTGTTGCACCACAGCGCCGGAACCGAGGTCGGGCAGTCCGCCCGCGACCGCGTGCTCCGACTGGCAGGCGGACTCCCGTTGTTCCTGGTCCAACTGGGACACGTACTGGGCAGATCCGGCAAACCGCCCGCGGAACTGCCGTGGGGACTTGCCCACGCGGTGCGGCGGCAGGTCGGTTCGCTGCCCGAACGGACGGTCGAAGTGCTCACGCTGCTGGCGGTGGGGCAGCAGCGGATGGACCCGGACGTCCTGGCCGCGGCTGCCGGGCTCGATCCGGCCGAATTGTCCGAAGTGCTCGCTCCCGCGCACACCGCACGGCTGCTGGACGAGAACGCCGAGGGCGTCCGGCTGACCCACGAACTGGTCGCCGAGGTAGTGAACGGCGACTTGCCACCAAGCCGTCGGCACGCACTGCACCGCAGACTCGCCGAAGCATTGGGCGGCGCGGCGGCGGCCTACCACTACACGCACGCACAGGACACTGAACGCGCCGCGCAGACCTTAAGGCACGCAGCGGAAAAAGCCAGCAGACAAGCCGCGCACGACACGGCCGCCCAGCATCTGGGTGCGTTGGTCGACCTGCTGGACCGCACCGGTTCCCAGGCCGCCGTCGCCGAAGCCGCCGAAGCCTGGGCGGACGCGCTTGCCGCAGCCGGCCGGTACGACGCCGCGCTCGCCGCTGCTGAACGCGCGCTTTTGGTGTACCGCAAGGAAGGTGACGAGGAACGGCAACGCCTCGTTATCGCGAGGATCGGGTACCTGCACTACCAACGCGGCACTCCGCGCGAAGGCTTGGCCCGGATCGCGCCGACCCTGACCGAGGATCGCCCCGGCGGATCGTCCGTGCGGCTGCGGCTGGCTCGCGCCGCGAACCTCTACCAGAGCACGCGCTACCGGGAATCCGTCGAGGTTTCCACGGCCGCGATCGTCGCGGCGGAGTCGGTGGGGGACGAGCATGGCCTAGCGGGCGGCCACCTGCGCCGCGGCCTCGCGTTGCGCCTGCTCGGCCGCAACGAGGAAGCACTGGCCGATCTGCACACCGCCGCGGCCACCGCGGAACTGTGCGGCGACCGGGACATCGTCGTCCGCGCGCTGACCGGGGTCGCCGTGCTGCACCACTACCGCGGCGAACTGACCCGGGCGGACCGGCAGTTCGAGCGAATCCTCCGGCTGGCCGAAGAACTGGGCGACCGGGAGCTGCTCGGCCGAGCCGTCTGCAACGTCGGCGCGAGCGCGGTCTACGTCGGCCGTTGGGGCGCCGCGCTGCGCCGGTTCAGCCAGGCACTGGAACTGGCGGGACACGGCCGCTCGCCCATGTGCGGCGCGATGGCCCTCATCGGCCGGGGCGCACTGTGGTCAGCCTGCGGCCGCTACGACGTGGCGGCCGACGACCTGACTCAAGTGATCCGGCTGGGCGAAGAGAGCGACAATGCGGACATCATCTGCAACGCGTCCGCACAGCTGGCGGAGAACGACGTCCGCGCGGGCCGTCCTGAGCGAGGAGTGCGCCGGTTGCTGCCTTTGCTTGCGCTGCAAGGGGAACGGAGCTGGCAGATGACCGACGCACTGCCGTTCCTCGCCGAAGCACAACTGGCGGCCGGGGACCCGGTTGCTGCCGGGGAGACTGCTGCGGAGGCTGTTGCCTGCACTGAGCACATCGAGCACATCCTCGCCCGCACGGACGCGTTTCGGGTGCAGGGTCTGGCTTTTCTTCGGCGCGGGGACTTTTCGGCGGCGGGGGAGAGTTTGGAGGAGGCGGGTGCGCTGGCTGAGCGGGTGGGTTCGCCTTACTTGCACGCACGGGTGAGTGCGGCGAATGCTGTTCTGTCGGATTGGCGCGGCGATTGCCTTGCTGCGGCCCGGGATCGGGGGCGGGCGGAGGAGTTGTTCACGGCTTTGCGGCGGGACGCTTTGGCGGAGGACTGAGTCTGCGTGGAAACTCGAGTGCCTCGGCTGTCTTCGGTTTCTACACTCGCTGGCATGGAAGCGGACCTCCTGAACGTGGTCGACGTCGAGGCGACCTGCTGGGAGAAACAGCCGCCGCCCGGCCAGGCCAGCGAGATCATCGAGATCGGATTGACGGTCGTCGATCTGCGCGCGGGCGAGCGGGTGGCCAAGCACCGGATACTGGTCCGTCCGGCCCGGTCGGAAGTGAGCCCGTTCTGCACGGAGCTGACCGGCTTGACCCAGTCCGAAGTGGACGGCGGCTTGTCGTTCCAGGAGGCCTGCCGGACGCTGGCGGTGCGGCATCGCACGGCGGAGTTGCCGTGGGCCAGCTGGGGAGACTACGACCGCAATCAATTCGCTCGGCAATGCCGCCACACCGGCACCGAGTACCCGTTCACTGGACAGCACACCAACGCGAAGGTCGCGTTCACCGCGGCCTGCGGTCTGCGTCGCCGCCCCGGAATGGCGCAAGCGCTTGCCGTCGCGGGCCTCCCGCTCGAAGGCCGCCACCATCGCGGCGACGACGACGCGTGGAACATCGCCGCGCTGGTGCTGGAGATCGCGAAGCGCGGAGCGTGGCCCCGCGGCTGAATCCGTATCGCCGGGGTTCAGATCCGCGCCAGCTCGTCCAGAACTCCGGCTGCCTTGGCGATGTCCTCGGTCAACGGCCGATCCTCCAAACGCTCGTCCAACACCTCCACCGCGGCCGCGTACGCTGCCCGCACCGGGAGGTCCACCAGTTCGGCCTTCCGAATCCGCAACGCCCGCACCGCCGCGACCAGCTCGCAAGCCAGCACCTGTCGGTAAGCCCCAGCAGCCGCAGTTGCCGCGCGTGCGGCCTGGGTCGAGAAGCTCGCGTGGTCTTCGATCCCGCGTGACACCACGGCGGTCCCGAGCGTCGCGGGCAATGCCGCCTGCCGCAGTTCGGTCAGCGCGTCGTGCGCCACGTACTCCAGGATCATCACCCCGGAACTCCCCGGCGGACCGACCGCGAGGAACGGGCGCAACCCGGTGAACTCCGGTTCCACCAAGTCTCCCAACCGGGCCACGGACAGCTCCGCGACCTGATGCACTGTCGCGCGGGCTTGGTCGAGCGCAGTCGAGACGTACGCGGTGTGGAAGTGCGCGTGGTGGTACGCATCGCCGTGCACGGTGGAGATCATCGGATTTTCCGTGCTGGCATTGATCTCCACGGCGAGCACATCGCGCAAATAGTGGATCGCGTCCAGCGCGGGACCCTGGACCTGAGGAAAAGCGCGCAGCCCGAAGGGATCCTGAAGCCGCCGACCCGGCTTAGGGGTGCCGTGCATGCCCAACAGTCGACGCATCTCAGCCGCGCACGCCACCTGTCCGGCGTGCGGACGTGCTTCGTGCACAGGCGTCGCGTACGCCTCGGGGTTGCCGTCGAGAGCCACGTACGTGAGCGCGGCGACGGCGTGGCTCGCGCGGGTGAGCGTGTCCAGGCTCATCGCGGCGAGGGTCGCTTCGGCGAGCGTCGCGGCGTTGCTGCTCATGAACGCCAGCGCGTCGCCCGCGTGCACCGGAACCGGCGGCACCGTGCCGATCGCCCACTCGCGTTCCCCGGCCAACGCGAGCGCGGTCTCCGCGAGGGGAGCAAGGTCGCCGGTGCCGATCGCGCCCAGGCGGTGCACGACGGGCAAGGCACCGGTGCGCACGGCTTCGGCGAGCGCGCTGATCAGCTCGGGGCTGATTCCGGAGCGTCCGGCCAGCAATTGGTTGAGCCGGATCAGCAGCATCGCGCGGATCTGGCCGTCGGGCAGCAGTTCGCCACTGCCGCCGGCGTGGCTGCGCAGCAGGCGAAGGCCGTGTTCGGCGGGCTCGTCCACCGCGTCGTCCTTGTTCGCGCCGACGCCGGTGGTGCGGCCGTAGACCACTCGCCGGGTGCTCAGGTCCTCGGCCAGCTTCCACGAGTGCTCGGCGGCGCGCAGCGCGGCGATGGACACGTCGATCGCCAGCGGGCCGTCGGTGTGCGCCGCCGTGACCACGTCGGCGCACCGCAGGGTCCGGCCGTCCACTCGGATCACGACGTGCTCCTCACTCGGTTTCGTCCAGCCGCTGTTCGAGCGCGTCGAGCCGGTCGGCCCAGAACTGCCGGTACGGCGCGAGCCACGCGTCCACTTCGGCCAGCGGCTCGGCGCGCAGCCGGTAGCAGCGGCGCTGTGCGGACACCCGCACGGTCACCAACCCCGCCTCGCGCAGGACGCGCAGGTGCTTGGACACGGCGGGCTGGCTGAGCCGCAGTTCGGCCACCAGTTCGCCGACCGACCGCTCGCCCTCGAGCAGCAGGTCGAGCAGCGCGCGGCGGCGGGGTTCGGCCAGCACGTCGAAGGTCTGCATCACCCCGGAAATCTGCCTCGCGGCGCATATGCCTGTCAAGGAATGCGCGTACCGCCGAATGTCCGTTTTATGGTCTAAACCATTGACCTGGTGGTCTAGTCCACTTACGGTGCATTTGTCCCCGCCGTCACTGCCTCGTCACCGACGGTGACTCCTGAAGGGAGCAACGATGCTTCGCTTGCGCAGAACCCGCCTGCTGGCCTTGGCGACCGCGGCGTTCGCCGCCGCGGCCGCGCTCGTCCCCGCCGCCTCGGCCGCGGCCCCCGCGAGAACCGAGGCCGCGTCCGGCAAGGTCGTCGGCTACTTCACCGACTGGGGCATCTACGACCGCAACTACCACGTGAAGAACATCGAGACGTCCGGCTCGGCGAACAAGCTCACGCACATCAACTTCGCCTTCGGCAACGTCACGAACGGCGGCTGCGCGATCGGCGACGCGTGGGCCGACTACCAGAAGACCTACGACGCGGCGGGCAGCGTCGACGGTGTCGCCGACACCTGGGACCAGCCGCTCGCGGGCAGTTTCAACCAGCTCAAGAAGCTGAAGGCCAAGCACCCCGGGCTGAAGATCATCTGGTCCTTCGGCGGCTGGACCTGGTCCGGCGGCTTCGGCCAGGCCGCGAAGAACCCGGAAGCCTTCGCGAATTCCTGCTACAACCTGGTCAATGACAAGCGCTGGGCCGGGCTGTTCGACGGCATCGACCTCGACTGGGAGTATCCGAACGCGTGCGGTCTCACCTGTGACACGAGCGGTCCCGACGCGTTGAAGAAGCTTCTCGCCGCGGTACGGGGGAAGTTCGGTTCGTCGAAGCTCGTCACCGCCGCGATCACCGCGGACGGCAGCAACGGCGGCAAGCTCGACGTCACCGATTACGCGGGCGCCGCGCAGTACGTCGACTGGTACAACGTGATGACGTACGACTTCTTCGGCGGCTGGGCCGCGCAAGGCCCGACCGCGCCGCACTCGCCGCTGACGTCGTACAACGGCCTGCCGACGCAGGGCTTCTACTCGGACGCGGCCATCCAGAAGCTCAAGAGCAAGGGCGTCCCGGCCTCGAAGCTGTTGCTGGGCATCGGTTTCTACGGCCGCGGCTGGACCGGCGTCACGCAGAGCGCGCCGGGCGGCACCGCGACCGGACCGGCCCCTGGCAAGTACGAGCAGGGCATCGAGGACTACAAGATCCTCAAGACGAGCTGCCCGGCGACCGGAACCGTCGCGGGCACCGCGTACGCCAAGTGCGGTTCGAACTGGTGGAGCTACGACACCCCGTCGACCATCGCGGGCAAGACCTCCTACGCGAGGTCCCAGGGCCTCGGCGGCACCTTCTTCTGGGAGCTGTCCGGCGACACCTCGAACGGCGAGCTGATCACGGCACTCGCCAAGTAACCCCGTTCGATGCAGCCGGGGCGCCGATTCTGTCGGTGCCCCGGTTTATCGTGCTGCGGGTGAAGTTCAGCGGATTCGGGGAGCACGCCGTCGAGTTCTACGACGGGCTGCTCGCGGACAACACCAAGGCCTACTGGGACGACCACGTGGCGCTCTACAAGGAGCACGTCCGGGCTCCGATGGAGGCGCTGCTGGCCGAACTGGAGCCGGAGTTCGGCGCGGGCTTCGGCGAGGCGAAGGTGTTCCGGCCCTATCGCGACGTCCGGTTCGCCAAGGACAAGACGCCGTACAAGACGCACTGCGGCGGCGTGATCGAGGCCGGCCGCGGCGGGGGAGCGTATTACGTCGAGGTCGGCCCGGCCGGGCTGCGCGTCGGCGGCGGCTGCTTCCATCTGGCCTCGGACCAGCTGGCCCGGTACCGCACGGCGGTCGACACCGAACTGCACGGGCCCGCGCTGGAGAAGATCCTGGCGAGCCTGCGGAAGGCGGGCTGGGAAATTCTCGGTGACCGGCTGAAGTCCAAACCGCGCGGGTTCGCCGAGGACCACCCGCGCCTCGACCTGCTGCGGCACCGCTCGGTGTACGCCGTCCGCGCCTGGGAGCCGGACGACTTCCTGCACGAGCGCGAGGCACTCGACCGGGTGCGGAAATCGTGGCGCCAGCTGCGGAAGTTCAACGAATGGGCCCGCGACCACGTCGGTCCGAGCGAGAAACCGCGGCGCTGAACCCGGCCTCCCCCGTCCGGGTGATTCCGGGCGGGCCCGCGCGGCGCGGCCGCCCAGCGCACGCCGGTGCCCGGAACTGAATCCTTCCCGCGTTCTCCGGCCGGAGTTTCGGGATCGGTACAGACGCGAGCGGCCCGAGCGACTAGGCTCTCCGGACGTGAGCCGACGCGCGAAGATCGTTTGTACATTGGGTCCCGCGACCTCCACGCCGGAGAAGATGCGGGCACTCGTCGACGCCGGGATGGACGTCGCGAGGATGAACTTCAGCCACGGCAGCCACAGCGACCACAAGCAGGTCTACGACCTGGTCCGGTCCGCGGCCGCCGAAACCGGCCGGGCGGTGGGGATTCTCGCCGACCTGCAGGGACCGAAGATCCGGCTGGGCACGTTCGCCAGCGGATCGGCGGAATGGCACACCGGCGACGTCGTCCGGATCACCGTCGAGGACGTCGCGGGCACCCACGACCGGGTCTCGACCACCTACAAGGGCCTCGCCAAGGACGCCAAGCCGGGCGACCGGCTGCTGGTCGACGACGGCAAGGTCGGCCTGGTGGTCAAGGACGTCGAGGGCCCGGACGTCGTGTGCGAGGTGACCGAGGGCGGTCCGGTCAGCAACAACAAGGGCGTGTCGCTGCCCGGGATGGACGTCTCGGTGCCTGCGCTGTCCGACAAGGACATCGAGGACCTGGAGTTCGCGCTGCACCTGGGCGTCGACTTCATCGCGCTGTCCTTCGTGCGCTCGCCCGCCGACATCGACCTCGTGCACCAGGTGATGGACCGCGTCGGCAAGGGCAGGCTGCCGGTCGTCGCGAAGATCGAGAAGCCCGAGGCGGTCTACAACCTCGAGGCCATCGTGCTGGCCTTCGACGCGGTGATGGTCGCCCGCGGCGACCTCGGCGTCGAGCTGCCGCTCGAGCAGGTCCCGCTGGTGCAGAAGCGCGCCATCCAGATCTGCCGCGAGAACGCGAAGCCGGTCATCGTCGCCACGCAGATGCTGGAGTCGATGATCAGCAACTCCCGCCCGACCCGCGCCGAGGCGTCCGACGTCGCGAACGCGGTCCTCGACGGCGCCGACGCGGTGATGCTGTCCGGCGAGACGAGCGTCGGCCGGTACCCGATCGAGACGGTCCAGACGATGGGCCGGATCGTCGAGGCCGTCGAGACGGATTCGCCGGTCGTGCCGCCGCTGTCGCACGTGCCGCGCACCAAGCGGGGCGTGATCTCCTACGCCGCCCGCGACATCGGCGAGCGGCTCAACGCCAAGGCGCTGGTCGCGTTCACCCAGTCCGGAGACACCGTGCGCCGCCTCGCGCGGCTGCACACGCGGCTGCCGCTGATGGCGTTCACGCCGGAGCAGAGCGTCCGCAGCCAGCTGGCGCTGACCTGGGGCACCACGACGCAGATCGTGCCGCGCGTGGACTCCACCGACCAGATGATCCAGCAGGTCGACCACGCGATGCTCGAAATGGGCAAGTACCAGCGCGGCGACCTCGTGGTGATCGTCGCGGGCTCCCCGCCCGGGACCGTCGGGTCGACCAACCTGATCCACGTCCACCGGCTCGGTGAAGACGACCACGCATAAGGGACATGCCGGAACCCTGTTGCATAGGGTTCCGGCATGACTGAGATGGCCAGGGAAGCCGCCACCGAACTCGACACGAGCCCCGGTGGCGGCGGGCAGCCCGTGCTGGACAAGCTCGTCGCGCTGCTCGACCTGGAGAAGATCGAAGAGAACATCTACCGCGGCGTTTCGCCCGCGCACTCGTCGGTGCGGGTGTTCGGCGGGCAGGTCGCCGGGCAGGCGCTCGTCGCGGCGGGCCGGACCGTTCCGGAGGAGCGGCGGGTCCATTCGCTGCACGCGTACTTCATCCGCGGCGGCGACCCGAGCGTCCCGATCGTGTACGAAGTGGACCGCATCCGCGACGGCCGTTCGTTCACCACCCGGCGCGTGGTCGCCGTCCAGCACGGCAAGGCGATTTTCTCGCTGTCCGCGTCGTTCCAGAAGGACGAACCGGGCATCGACCACGCCGAGACGATGCCGGCGGACGTGCCCGACCCCGAGTCGCTGCCGACCTTCCCCGAGCTGACCGCGGGCTACGGCCTGCGCTTCAGCGAGATCCCGCGGCCGATCGACATCCGCTACGTCGGCGAGCCGCCGTGGGTCACCCGCACCACCGGCGAACGCCCGACCCACCACCGGGTCTGGATGCGGGCCGACGGCACCCTCGCCGACAACCAGCTGCTGCACGTCTGCGTGCTCACCTACGCCTCGGACATGACCCTGCTCGACTCGGTCCTCGCGCGGCACGGCGTGTACTGGGACGTCGACAAGGTGCTCGGCGCGAGCCTCGACCACGCGCTCTGGTTCCACCGTCCGTTCCGGGCCGACGAGTGGTTCCTCTACGACAGCACCTCGCCGAGCGCCTCGGGCGCCCGCGGGCTGGCCACCGGACGGTTCTTCACCCGCGACGGCCTGCACGTCGCCACCGTGGTCCAAGAAGGACTGCTTCGGGTCCGATAAGGACGGCCGCCCCGGCGATGACCACTCAGAGTGGCTGTCTGCAGAGGAAAACGTCGGAAACCGTCACACTCCCGTGGCGAAATTGCGCGGGAATACCCGTTTGAGTAATGCCGCGAAGCAAAGGAAGGTGCCCGGGACCGGTCGGGGGGCGGCCCCGGACACCGTGGTCGTCCGCTTTACCGCGGTCTCCGCGAATAGCCGAGGACGGCCGTCGTCTACGCTGCTCAGGGCTGTCGGCGCGGCTGGATTCGCGTCTCGGCCCGCAGGATGCCAGAGTACAAGCGCACTCTGCACAATGCAGGTCGGAACCAGGTCGGAACCAGCGATGGCGGGCTCCCGCCGCGGCAGTGGGAATTCGCCGGTGTTATTACTCCACTGACAAGTCGATCACCTGGTTAGATATGCAGTGCGGGCAACAATACGAACCGGAGGTGCTGCCGTGGCGAGAGGCCAGGGACCGACTGTTCGCCGCAGGCGCCTCGCGAGCGAGCTGCGGAGGCTGCGCGAAGCGGCCGATCTGACCATCGACGAGGTCGGCGAAAAGCTGGAGTGCTCGGCGTCCAAAGTGAGCCGCATCGAGACCGGCCACGTCGGCGTCACCCCGCGCGACGCACGCGACATGCTCGCGCTGTACGGCATCACCGGCGACGAGCAGGAAGCGCTCGTCCAGCTGGCGCGCGAAGCACGCAAACGCGGCTGGTGGCACGCGTACAACGAAGTCTTCACCGGCACCTTCGTCGGCCTCGAAGCCGACGCGAGCTCGCTGCGCGCGTTCCAGGCGCTGCTGGTCCCGGGTTTGCTGCAGACCGAGCGCTACGCGTTCTCGGTGATCCGCGCGCTGCGCCCGGACGCCGAAGAGTCCGAGACCCGCCGCCGGGTCGCCGCGCGGATGGCGCGCCAGCAGCTGCTGACCGACGACCCGCCGGTCGAGTACTGGGCGGTGATCGACGAGGCGGTGCTGCACCGCGTGGTCGACAGCCCCGAGGTGATGGCCGAGCAGCTGTACCGGATCACCGCGATGGCGGAAAAGCCGAACGTGACCGTCCAGGTGGTGCCGTTCGGCGCCGGGGCGCACCCCGGCATGGAGGGACCGTTCCTCATCATGGGCTTCCCCGAGCAGGCCGATCCCGACGTGGTCTACGTCGACGACAGCACTTCCAGCGGCCTGTACCTCGAACAGCCCGACGACGTCCGGCGCTACGCGCTGATGTTCGACCACCTGCGCGCAGCAGCGCTGAAACCGGACGATTCGGTGGCGCTGATCACCGACGCGGCCGGCCGGTTCGCCGAACAGGCCGCCGTGGTTCAGGAACCGAGGAACACCGACCCGAGACAGTGAGGATGTGGGGACCATGATGGCCGACCTTTCCGGTGCCCAGTGGCGCAAGAGCAGCTACAGCGGCGGCGGCAACGACTGCGTCGAGGTCGCCTTCGTCGCAGGCGGCGCCGCGGTGCGCGATTCCAAAGACCCGGAAGGCGGGGCGTTCCGCCTGCCCGCCGCCGGCTGGCAGGCGCTCCTGGACGCGGTGCGCGGCCAGGGGCAGGCTTGACCCGTTCGCCCGGCTGATCGCTCAGCTGAGACCCCTTACCCCGCTCGACCTGGACTTCCCCGGTCGAAGCCGCGGGTAAGGGGTCTTTTCGCGTCCCGGTGTAGGCGATCACCCGATGCCCGGGGCGGCCCCTCAGCACGAAAGTGGTCTTCGTCAGACAACGAGACCCGCTGGGGAGAAGAAAATGAGCGACTACAACTGGGACGCCACCCGCGCCGAGGTCGACTACCGGATGGCCGAACTGCGCCGCGCCGCCCGCCAGGCCCGCCTGAGCCGGGGCAACCGGGTGGTCCGCTGGGTGCGCACACACCGCATCACGAACGTCGAGGTGCCCCGCCAGGAAAGGCGCACGGCGACGGTACCGGAGGCCAGGGCGCGACATAGCGCATGAGCCTCAGGGTGTCGGGGACGGTAAGGGGGTCGGGCGGGGCGGCCGCGCCGGGACATGGTTTCCGGGTGTCCGCTCCGCCCGCCGGACGCACCCGGCCCCCGCCCGCGCGAACCTCCCGCAGAGGTCCGTGAAGGGCTCCTTGAGGGAATCAGATTCCCCCAAGGAGCCCTTCACGGACTTTCTGCATCGCGTGTGCCGCGGTCCGCGCGCCGATGCGACCCCGGAGCACCGCCCGGACCGGCCCTCCGGCGACTCGGCGGGGCCGCCCATTGGACGGAGATCACGGCTCGAACCGGCCGCCACGAGGAAATCCATGTCGGAACTGTCGGGGGTGTAGGTGAGAATGCATCTCGTGCCTCGTCTCGGTTCCGGTATTCCGCTCGTCGCCCGCACGCAGGAGATGCGGCGGCTGCGCGCGGCCTTCGCGCGCGCTGAACGCGGAGAAGCAGGTGCGGTGCTGATCGCGGGCGACGCCGGGGTCGGCAAGACCCGCCTGCTCACCGCGCTCGGCGAGCACGTCGCGGGCTGCGGCGGGCTCGTGCTCACCGGCCGGTGCATCGACGTGCGCGACGGCGGCCTGCCCTACCTGCCGTTCGCCGAGGCGCTGGCTCCGCTCGGGTCGTCGGCCGATCCGGCGGTGTCGGCCGCGGTGCGGGCTCGGTCCGCGCTCGGGATGCTGCTGCCGCAAGGCGATCCGCGGCCCGCGGCCACCGGCGACCACGGGCAGGTTTCGGAAGGGGAGCGCGAGGGCGGGCGCCGGGTGCGGCCCGAGCAGGACCTCGGCCAGCTCCAGCTGTTCGACGCGGTGCTGGGCGTGCTGACCGAGGTCGGCCAGGAGCAGCCGGTGGTCGTCCTGCTCGAAGACCTGCACTGGGCGGACTCCTCCACCCGCAACCTGCTGTCCTTCCTGCTCAGCCGCCTGCGCGCGCAGCGGCTGCTGGTCGTCGGCAGCTATCGCGAGGAGGACGTCCACCGCAGGCATCCGCTGCGCGGTCTGCTGTCCGAGCTGGTCCGGCTGAACACCGTGGAACAGCTCTCGCTCGCCCCGTTCGGACCGGCTGACGCGCGGGCGTTCGTCGCGGCGCTGGCGGAGGAACCGCTGTCGCCGGACGTCGTCGCGGACATCGCCAAACGGTCCGAGGGCAATCCGTTCTTCGTCGAGGAGCTCCTCGCCACCGGCGCCGACTGCCAAGATCTCCCCGCCGGGCTCGCCGAAGTCCTCCTCGCCCGCCTCGAACGCTTCCCGGCCGAGACGCGCCGGGTGCTGCGGGTCATCTCGGTGGCCAACGAATCGGTGTCGCATGCCGCGCTCGCGCAAGTCGCGGGCATCGGCGATCTGGAGCTGGACGAGGCGCTGCGGGAAGCCGTGCAACACCACGTCCTGGTCATCGAGCGCGGTTTCTACACCTTCCGGCACGCCTTGCTGCAGGAGGCGGTCTACGCGGATCTGCTTCCCGGCGAGCGTACGCGGATGCACGCGGGGTATGCCGCGCGGATCAAGTCGATGCCGCAGGGGCGCGGCCACGACGCGAAGCTCGCCTTCCACAGTCTGGAGAGCCGGGACTTCGACACTGCCTTGTCCGCGTTGCTGCGCGCTGCCGACGAAGCGGAAAAGCTCGGCGCGCCTGGCGCTGCGCTGCGGCATATCGAGCAAGCACAGTCCATTTGGGACGCCGTGGCCCCGGAGAATCGTCCGGAAGGCGTGGACGAGCTGAAGCTGCTCAGCGAGGCGTCGTACTTCGCTGGCACGTCGGGCGAGCCGGAGCGCGCGGTCGCGTACGCGCGGTCAGCGACCGAAGCACTCAAGCCGGACGCGTCGCCCGAGCACGCGGCGAAGGTCTGGCGCCGGCTGGCCGAAACGCTGCTCACGCTGGAAGGCACGTTCGACGAGGCGGTTCGGGCGATCGAGCGGGCCTGGGAGCTGGTCGCGGATCGGGAGCCGAGCGGGGCGCGGGCCTGGGTGCTGGCGTCGCGGGCCGGGTTCCAGCGGCTGCTCGACCAGCCGGACGAGGCGTTGGCCAGTGCGCACACCGCGGTTGCCGACGCACGTGCCGTCGGGGCGGTCGGTGCAGAGGCGTCGGCGCTGGTCACGCTGGGCACGCTGGCGGACGGCGCGGGCGATCCGGTCGAGGCTCGCGAGCGGTTGTGCGAGGCCGAACGCAAGGCGCACAACGCCGGTGCGCTGAACGTCGAGATCCGGGCGATGTACTTCCTCGCCCTCAGCTGCGACGACCAGGCGGAGATGGATCTGGCGCTCGCCCACGCCGCCCGTGGGGTCGAGCGGGCGGAGGCGGTCGGGCTGACCTGGAGCGCGTACGGGCTGGAACTGCGTGCCCGGCTCCTGTATTTGCGGTATCTCAGCGGAGATTGGCCGAAGGAGGACGCCGCGGGGCGCGCCCGGCGAGGCGTGTCCAGTGCGGTCGCTGCGCGGATCTTGGCCAACTGGGTCCTGTTCCTGGTGGGGCGCGGGCGATTCGCGGACGCGGCCAAGGCGTTGCCGGGATTGCGGCAGCAGTGGATGGCGGATCCGCAGATCGCCTTGTCTGCGGGCGACGCGGCGATCGAGCTGGCCGCTTGGCGCGGGGAGCATGCCGAGGCGCTGCGGATCACCGACGAATTGGTGTCCTGGCTGGAGAAGGTCGAGACGGCGCTGCTCGGCGGGATCCGGATCGTGGCGCTGGCGATTCCGTCGGCGGCGGCGTTGGCCGCGGAGGCCCGCGCCAAAGGGGATCCGGCCGCGGCCGATCGGTTTGTGGCTGTGGGGCGACGGCTGGTGGAGCACGGGCGGCGTTGTGCTGCCGAGGGGCATCCCCGGTCCGGAACTATCGGGCCGGAGGGGCGGGCTTGGCTGGCCCGGATGGAGGCCGCGGCGTCCGGGCTGGAGGGCCCGGCCGATCCGGAGCTGTGGGGTGCGGCTGCCGAGGCTTATTCGTACGGGGCGGTTTACGAACAGGCGGTTTGCCGGTGGCGGCAGGGGGAGGCGTTACTGGCCGCCGGACAGCCGGGGGCCGCGGAGGCGTTGGAGGCGGCGCATTCCGTGGCGGTGAAGCTGGATGCGGTTCCGTTGCGGGATGCGGTGCGGGAGTTGGCGCATCGGGCTCGGGTCGAGTTGGCTGGGGTTGAGGTCGTTCCTGCTCGGGCGCAGGTGAATCCGTTGACTGACCGGGAGCGGGATGTGCTGGAGCGGGTGGCGCTGGGGCGGACTAATCGGCAGGTGGGGGAGGAGTTGTACATCAGCGAGAAGACGGTGAGCGTGCATCTTTCCCGGGTGATGGCGAAGCTGGGGGCCAGTCGGCGGGCTGAGGCTGTGGCTATTGCTTATGACCGGGGGTTGCTTACTGTGCCGGAGTGAGTTTCGGCTCGTCGCCTGGCGGCGACATCGGCTTTTGGTTGCGTGGGGCACCCCGAAGCTTGATTGTGCTGACGGGCGGTGGGTGCTTGTCAAGGCGGGAAAGATGCCTTGACAAGCACCCACCGCCCGCAGGGAGGCTTCGTATCGGGGTGCGGGGGAGGGGCTGGGTTCCTCGCTCGTTGGGTGCACTGGTGCGGGTGGGTCGGTNTCGGGGTGCGGGGGAGGGGCTGGGTTCCTCGCTCGTTGGGTGCACTGGTGCGGGTGGGTCGGTGGGTCGTGAGGGGAACCCTCACGGAATCAGAGTCAATGAGGGTTCCCCTCACGGACGTTTTTAGCGGCCGGGGAGGTGGCGCAGAAGTTTCATGCTTACGGTCATGAAGCGCGCCCACACTGAGCCTGGCACTCCCTTGGGCGGGCGTAGGGCCAGGCCTCGTTGTACGGCGATGGACTGCGCTTCCGTGTACTTCAGCAATCCCTCCGCGCCGTTTCGTCGGCCTGCGCCGGATTCCTTCATGCCGCCCATGGGGACGCCGACCGTTCCGAAGGTTGCTGCGTAACCCTCGTTGACGTTGACCGTGCCTGCTTTCAGGCGGGCGCCTACTTCCCAGCCTGCGCGGCCCCTTTTGGTCCAGACGCTTGCGTTCAAACCGAAGGGGGTGTCGTTTGCTCGCTCGATCGCGTCGTTGACGTCGCTGAATCCGTAGATCGACACCACTGGGCCGAAGGTTTCCGAGGCGAACGGGGTCATTCCGGGGCGTACGTCTGTCAGGACCGTCGGTTCGTAGAACAGCGGGCCCAGGTCTGGGCGGGGGCGTCCGCCGGTCAGGACGCGGGCGCCTTTTGCTCGGGCGTCTTCCACGTGGGCCGTCACGGTTTCCAGTTGGCTCTTCGACGTCAGCGAACCCATTCCGGCGTGGTAGTCCAGTGAACCGCCCAAACGCAGTGCTGCTGTGCGGGCCACGAATTCGCGGGTGAACTCCTCGCGGATGCTGTCGTGCACGTAGATCCGCTCCACCGACACGCACAGCTGGCCTGCCGACGAGAAGCACGCGGTGACGGCGCCGGCGGCGGTTTTGGCGATGTCTGCGTCCGGCAAGACGATCATGGGGTTCTTGCCGCCCAGTTCCAGCGAGTAGCTGGTGAGTCGTTGCGCGATGCGACCTGCCAGGTCCTTGCCGGTCGGGGTGGAGCCGGTGAAGCACAGGTAGTCGCATTCTTCCAGCAGGGCGTTGCCGATTTGCGAGCCTCGGCCCAGCACGATCTGCCACAGACCGGAGGGCAGACCTGCCTCTTCCGCCAGCTCTTGCAGCCACAGGGCGGACAGTGCGGTTTGGTTGTCCGGTTTCTGCACGACTGCGTTCCCGGCGACGAGCGCGGGGAAGACGTCCATCGCGGTCAGGGCCAGCGGGTAGTTCCAAGGGGAGATGATCCCGACGACGCCCTTGGGGTGCCGCAGCTCGCCCGCTCGCGTCAGGCCCGGGATGACGCCGGGGGCGCGGCGCGGGGAGAGGATTTTCGCGCTGTGCTTGCCGTAGTAGGCCGCGACCAGCACGGTGGCGCTGACCTCGTCGAACGCGTCGATCCGGGCCTTGCCTGCTTCGACCTGGACCAGGTCCAGGACTTCCGCTTGCCGGGCGAGGACCAGGTCGTGCAGTCGCACGAGGAACTGCTGACGGCGGGTCACCGGCAACGCTGCCCACTCGCGTTGCGCTTCGCGGGCGGAGGCGAAGGCGGCGCGGACTTCGGCGTCGTCGGCCTGGGGGAGGGAGGTGATCGGCTGGCCGGTGAAAGGCGCGGTCATCTGCACCGGCGCGTTGTCGGCGCCGCCGGTTGCGCGGGCTACGAGTGCGGCCGCGCGGGACGCGGACGGGGCGCCTGCTACGCCGCCGACGGTTGCGGGCAGGGGCTGGCCGGTGAGGTTCGCCGGGGTCGTACTCGTCATCGAGCGCACCTTCTTCCGTGCGGGGCCGGGTGTTACCGACGAGTACACCATACCGGCGGTATGGACACTAGTCGCCCGAGTACAGCAGCACGGCGATCCGCTTCCACTCCTCCAGCAGCTGGCGGCGACGGCGCGGGTCGCCGCCCAGTTCGGCGTCCAGTGCGAGGCCGCGGGTGAGGTTCACGGTGAGCCAGAACAGCATCTCCGCACGTTCTTTCGGCAGGTCGCCCGCGACGTCGCTGATGTGCTCCAGCGTCGCCCGGCCCAGTGCGCGGTCGACCGGCCGGATCGCGGCGCGCAGCTCCGGGTCGGTGCGGGCGGCGACCCACAGCTCGGTGACCGCGGTGGACAGCGTGCCGGAATAGCCCTCCCACAGCAGGTCGATCGCCGCCGCGACGCCGGACGCGCCGCCCGGCAGCGAGCCGAGCGAGGCGGCGAGCTGGGTGCGCAGCTTCGTGGTGAGGTGCTCGACCGCGGCCGCCATCAGCTCCGCCTTCGTGGCGAAGTAATGCTGCACCGCGCCCTTCGAGACGCCGGCCCGGGTGCAGATCTCTTGCACCGACGCCCGCGAATACCCGATCTCGACCAGGCAATCGATCGTCGCGTCCAGCAGTGCGGTGCGCGTCTGCTCGCGGCGTTCGGCCTGGGTGCGGTGTCCCCGGGCGACCTCAGTCATCGCGGCTCCTGCTTTACGTACCGGACGGATGGGATGTACATTCCGGCTAGAACTTACCTGCCAAGCGTCATGTTTTCCAGTCCGCGGGAGGCCAAGCCGTGCCGTTGCAGATCCAGAAGAGCTCGTGGAGCACCACCGAACTCGAAGACCTCCGGGAGCTCGCCCGGTCGTTCCTGCAGAAGGAATTCGTGCCGAACCAGGAGCGCTGGGCGGCGGAGAAGAAGCTCGACCGGGAGATCTGGACCAAGGCGGGCGAACTCGGCCTGCTGTGCCTGTCGATCCCGGAGGAGTACGGCGGGGGCGGCGGCACGTTCGCGCACGAGGCCGTGCTGTACGAGGAGCAGGCCCGGGCCGGGGACAGCGCGTGGGGCGTCACCGTCCACAGTGGAATCGTCGCGCACTACATCCTGGCGTACGCGTCGGAGGAGAAAAAGCGCGAGTGGCTGCCGAAGATGGCCACCGGCGAGATGGTCGGCGCGGTCGCGATGACCGAGCCCGGCACTGGTTCAGACCTTCAGAACATCAAGACCCGCGCGGTCCGCGACGGCGACCACTACGTGATCAACGGCGCGAAAACGTTCATCACCAACGGTTTCCACTCCGACCTCGTGGTGGTCGCGTGCAAGACCGACCCGGACGCCGGCGCGCAGGGCGTCTCGCTGATCGTGGTCGAGACCGACACCCCTGGCTTCCGCCGCGGCCGCGTGCTCGACAAGGTCGGGCTCAAGGGGCAGGACACCGCCGAGCTGTTCTTCGACGACGTCCGCGTGCCCGCCGCGAACCTGCTCGGCGACGCCGAGGGCCAGGGCTTCATCCAGCTGATGCTGCAGCTGCCGCAGGAACGGCTGATCATCGCGGTGACCGCGGTGGCCGGGCTGGAAGCCGCGGTGAACCTGACCATCGACTACACCAAGGAACGCACCGCGTTCGGCCGCCCGATCTTCAACTTCCAGAACACGAAGTTCAAGCTCGCCGAGGCGGCGACGGAAGCCGCGGTGTCGCGCGCGTTCCTCGACCAGTGCATCGAACGGCACCTGCGCGGCGAGCTCGACGTACAGGGCGCGGCGATGGCGAAACTCTGGACGACCGAGCGGGTGAACAAGGTCGTGGACGACTGCCTGCAGTTGTTCGGCGGCTACGGCTACATGACCGAGTACCCGATCGCGCGCGCCTGGGCCGACGTGCGGATCTCGCGGATCTTCGGCGGTACCAGCGAGATCATGAAAGAAATCATCTCCCGCACGCTCTGAAATCCGTTGCAGCGAAAGGACTTCTCCGTGAAACAGGGTCCGCTCGCCGGGCTGCGGGTGGTGGAGCTGGCCGGGCTGGCGCCGGCTCCGTTCGCCTGCATGATCCTGGCCGACCTCGGCGCCGACGTGATCCGCGTCGACCGCGCCACCCCGGGCGCCGACGTGCTCGGCATCCCGAACGACCCGCTCGCCCGCGGCAGGCGGTCGGTCGGGGTGAACACGAAAACGCCCGAGGGCGTCGAGCTCGTGCTGAAGCTGGCCGAGCGCGCCGACGTGCTGATCGAAGGCTTCCGGCCGGGCGTCGCGGAACGGATGGGCATCGGCCCGGAGCAGGTGCACGCCCGCAATCCGCGGCTCGTCTACGGCCGGATGACCGGCTGGGGCCAGGACGGTCCGCTCGCGTCGGCGGCCGGGCACGACATCAACTACATCAGCGTCGCCGGTGCGCTCGACCCGATCGGCCGCGCGGGCGAACGCCCGGTGCCGCCGCTCAACCTGGTCGGCGACTTCGGCGGAGGCGGACTCATGCTCGCGATGGGCGTGCTGGCCGCGCTGCACGAGCGCACGACGTCCGGACGCGGCCAGGTCGTGGACGCGTCGATGGTGGAAGGCGCGGCACTGCTGACCACGAGCCTGCACGGGATGCGCGCGGCGGGCGTGTGGCCGGGCGAGCGCGGCGAGAACCTCCTCGACGGCGGCGCCCCGTTCTACGACACCTACGAGACCGCGGACGGCAAGTACGTCGCCGTCGGCGCGATCGAGATGCGGTTCTGGGGCGACCTCGTCAAGGTGCTCGGGCTGGAGAACGAAGACCTGCCGATGCACGTCGACCAGAGCCAGTGGCCGCGGCTGCGCAAGATCCTGGCCGAGGCGGTCGGCCGGTTCACGCGCGACGAACTGGTCGCGCGGGCGGAAGGCACCGACGCGTGCCTCACCGCGGTGCTGTCGCCGTGGGAAGCGGCCGGGCATCCGCAGAACGCGGCGCGCGGGACGTTCGTGGACATCGGCGGCACGGTGCAGCCCGCTCCGGCGCCGCGGTTCGACCGGACGCCCGCGGCCACGCCGGAAGCACCGCACGAGAAGGGCTCGGACACCGCGGAGGTGCTGGCGGAGCTGGGTTACGACGACGCGGGTGTCGCGGCGTTGAAGGAGGCCGGAGCGATCGCCTGACCGCTCACGACGGCAGATCGGACCGGATCACCGAGTAGAGGATGTGATCGCGCCACTGCCCGTCGCGGAAATCGAACCCGCGCAGGATCCCCTCGCGGGTGAACCCGGCCTTCTCCAGCGAACGCTGGCCGGCCCGGTTGCCGACCTCGGTGCTGGCCTCGACGCGGTTGAACTGCGTGTGCGCGAACAGGTAGCGCACGAGCTGCCGCTGCGCCTGCGCGCCGAGGCCGTGCCCGCGCGCCTCCGGAAGCAGGACCATGCCGATGTTCCAGCAGTAGGTGTGCGGGCCGGTCCGCGTGCGATGCCACGAAACGAGCCCGAGCGGACGTTCGTCGAGCGTGGGGACGAGCATACCGTTGTCGGTGGTCAGCATGCCGTTTTCGCGCCAGAGCCGCCGGACGTAGCCGGGGTCGTGCCAGCCGAACCACTGGTGCTCGCCGACCGTCTCCGGGTCGTTGGTCAGGGCCTCCAGCAGACCGAGGTCGGACTCGCGCACCGGGCGGAGAGTCACTGGGCCGTCGTCCATCGCCGGAGCGTACCGGGGGCGCTCTCCGGGCCCGGGTCACCCGATGGTGACCAGGGTCACCCGGCCGTGAGCTTTCTGGCTGGATCGGGGCCTGCGACGGGCCATTCCGGCGTGCCGTCACTACAGTGGGAGCCGACTCTGCCGAGGCGGGGCCGGCGTCCGACCGGGCGCCGGGGGAGCGGAGGGGAACGAAGCCATGTCGAGCGGCCTGAAGAAGATCGTCGTCGTCGGAGTGGTCGCGCTCGTGCTGTTCTTCCTGATCACGCAGCCCACCAACTCCGCGGCCTTCGTGCACCGCGTGCTCGGCTGGCTCAAGGACGGCGCTGAAGCGATCGTCACGTTCTTCAAGAGCCTCTTCGCCTGACCCCGGTTTTCCGCTCGCCGGACCGCCCTCGCGCGCCCGTCCGGCCACTTAGTCACGCTTTGTCACCGGATCCCGGGATTCGGGCACTTCGCTCGACCATCCGGGTGGATTGGCCCGTAAAACCGCCTGGTCACCGAATTTCCGGGGTCCGGGGTATGGCGGAGAAAGCGGGTGCCGCCCTACGGTGCTCACATTGCGTGATCAGCCGGTTCTCCGGTCCCCCGGGAGCCGGGTCACGGCGGGTTTTCGGCCCGGTCACGCGTGGGGAGCCAATCGTGGACGCGCAACGGGGCAGGCGGTCGAAATGCCTGCCCGTCGGGGACCGATGAGGAGGCAGGGATGACCGGAGATCCCGGAGTGGACGCGTTGATCCGGCAGTGGTCGGCCGAGCGCGAGAAGACCCCCGAGGAGCAGGAGGTCGACCGCATCGCCTCGGCCTGGCTGGCCGACGCGCCGGCCGCTCCGCCCGGCATCCCCGGCCAGCGCGCCCGGTCCGGACCCGCCCGCTGGGCCCCGGTCGAGGCCGCCGACCCCGGCTACCTCGACGCGATGCGCGCCCGGCTGCCGGAGGTCCCGGAAGAACTGCTCGTCGCCGCCGCGGGCTGGTGGCAGATGGTCGGCGACGTCGCCGAAGCGCAGCAGTGGTGGGACGCCGGGATCAGCCCGCTGGACCAGCGAGCCCTCGACTACCGGGCGGCCGGTCTCGCACCGTCCGACCTCGCGCGGCGGCTCGGCCCGATGACGGTGCTGCAGCACCTCCGCCGGGGCAGCGCGCCCGCCTGGTGCGTCGCGCGGCTGGCGCGGCAGCAGAAGCCTGCCTGACCGTTCGGTTCGCGCGGTTCTCGCGGGGCGAAGTGCCTGAACGTCCGTTCCGTGCGGCTGGCGCGGGCGGATGTGGCTGATCGTTCGTTCCGCGGTTCGTGCGGGAGGAAGCGGGCGGTCGTTCGTTCCGTGTGGTTCGTGCGGGTGGATGTGGCTGACGGTTCGTCCGTGCGGCTTGCGCGGGAGCAAGCGCCTCATAGTTCGTTCCATCCGGCTCGCGCCGGAAGAAGTGCCTAACTGTTCGTCCCGCGGTTCGCGCGGGAAGAAGCCTGTTTGACAGCTGTGTTGCCTGGTCGGCGAATCGGCCAGGCAACACGGCGAAGCGCCCGTCGCGGTGCGGTGGAAAGCACTCCTTGCCGGGAGCGCCGGAAGCCGCATGCGGCGGACGTTTTTGTTTGGCGGTGCCGCACCGCGGCGAAGGGCAGGGGAAGCCCGCCTGGCGCGTCCGGTCGGCGAACCGCGAAGGCAGCCGCTCCGGCCGAACCCCGCCTCGACGTGGGGCTTCGCTTCGGCCAACCCCGCCTCGACAGCGGGCTGGTGAGTGTTTGTGCGGCGTGAACCGTCCACCTGACGGAACCGGGTTACCCGGCCGGGTGAACCGGCGTGGCGGGGGCCATGGCGATGCGTGCGTAACGCTAACCTGCGCGGGCTCGTTGTGTGTTGCGAACCCCAAGCCATGCTGGAGGACCGGAGTTTCGTGCCCGCCACCGGACAGACCCCCGACACCGAGCGGACCGGGGACGAGACCGCGGCTCCCGCTGCCGCCCCGTCGCCCGCCCGTCGCGGTCATGGCGCCGCGCTCGCGGTGCGGCTCGCCGTCGTCGTCGCGGTGCTCGCCGTCGCGGGCGGCGGGGTCTGGATCGTCACCAGGGCGGCCGCCCCGGAAGCCAGCCCGACCACGACGGACATCCCGGCGCTGAGCGTCAAGGCGGTCGACGTCAAACCCGGTTCGATCGCGCCGGTCAACGCCGTCGTCGCGGGCGGGGCGGCGGACCAGGGCACCGCGCCGCAGTCGGCCCGCCCGACCGGCGGCGACCCGCTGCAGGCCTGGGCGGACAAGGTCGCGCCCGCCACCGGCATCCCGGCGCGGGCAGTGCGCGCGTACGGCAACGCGGAGCTCGCGATGCGCGAGGTCGACCGCGGCTGCCACATCTCCTGGGCGACGCTCGCCGGCATCGGCCGCATCGAGTCCAACCACGGCCAGTACGGCGGAGCGGTCCTCGGCGCGGACGGCCGCCCGTCGAAGCCGATCATCGGCGTCCCGCTCGACGGTTCCTCCGGGGTCCGCGCGATCGGCGACACCGACGGCGGCCAGCTCGACGGCGACCCGGTCGCGGACCGCGCGGTCGGCCCGATGCAGTTCATCCCGGGCACCTGGCGCAAGTGGGCGTCGGACGCCACCGGCGACGGCCGCGCCGACCCGCAGCAGATCGACGACGCCGCCCTCACCGCCGCCCGCTACCTGTGCGCGGGCGGCCGCGACATGGCCAGCCCGGCGGGCTGGTGGTCGGGGATCCTGTCGTACAACAACTCGACGGAGTACGCGCAGAAGGTCTTCGGCCTCGCCGACGGCTACGCGAAGGCGGCGCAGAAGGTGCAAGCGGGCTGACGCTCCGGACCGCCCGCTGCTTCCCGGCCACCGATCCCGCCGCCGCCCGGCATGCGCCCCAATGTGGCGTTGGGTGCGTCCGACGCACCGAATGCCACATTGGGTGCGTGACATGCACCCAATGTGGCATTGGGGCGTTTGGCCGAGCCGGGTCGCGGTGCGGAGGCGTTCCGGCGCGCGACCAGGGTCGGCGGGCCGCTCGACGCCGGTGCCGGTGCCGGCCACCCGGCGAATCCGGCCGCGAACGCCGGATGGGGCCCGGTCACGACCTCGCCGCCTCTCAGCAACGTCGTCCCCGGCCAGTGCTAGCGTCGATACCGTGCCCGCAGATCCCGGCCCGGCCGCGTCCCCGCTCGGGCGCCGGCTCATGATCGTCGCCACGAGCCTCGTGAGCCTGGCGTTGTGCTGCGGGCTGGCCTGGTGGCAGTGGGACCGGTTCACGTCCGCCACCGGCACCTTCCAGAACCTCGGCTACGTGCTGCAATGGCCGCTTTTCGGGCTCTTCCCCGCGTTCATGTTCTGGCGCATCAAGAAGCTGCGCGAACGCGAAGAGCAAGCCGCCGGGCAGCCCGAACCGCCTGCTCCGGCCCCGGTCCGCGTGCCCGCGCCGCGACCGGCCGCGGCTCCCGTCGAAGAAGACGACGAACTCGCCGCCTACAACCGCTACCTGCGCGAGCTCAACGCCCGCGACCAGCAGTCCTGAACGCCCGCGGAAATGAGGACGCTCCCATGACGACCAGCACCGACGGTGCCGCCCCCGCTCGCCAGTCGAAGGTGTCCGGCTCGCTGACCCGGTTCCGGGCCAGCGCGTACGTGACCGGTGTCGGCCTGCTCGCGCTCTGCGCCACCATGATCATCGAGTACGGCTTCGGCAACGCCACGCCCGCGCAGGTGTACTCGCCGATCCACGGCGTGCTCTACATGATCTACCTGGTGCTCACCATCGACCTCGCGATCAAGGCCCGCTGGTCGATCAAGAGCACCGTCCTGGTGCTGCTGGCCGGGTGCGTCCCGTTCGTGTCGTTCGTCGTCGAGCGCCGGGTGACCCACCGGGTGCAGGCCGGGCGCGACGTCTTCTGAGCACCGAAAAAACCGCGGCGCCCGGAAATCCGGACGCCGCGGTTTTCTTGTGCCAGGGGATCAGGAGCCGAAGCCGACGCCGGTCAGGGACCGGACCTCCATCTCCGCGTGCTTGGCCGGATCGCTCTTCGAGCGGCCGACGAACGTGCCGATCGCGCCGCACAGGAACGACACCGGGATCGACACCAGGCCCGGGTTCTTCAGCGGGAACCAGTGGAAGTCGATGCTCGGGAAGATCGAGTCCGAGGCTCCCGACACCACCGGCGAGAACAGCACCAGCACGACGCAGGCGATGAGCCCGCCGTAGATGCTCCACAGCGTCCCGGTGGTGTTGAACCGTTTCCAGAACAGCGAGTACAGCAGGGTCGACAGGTTCGCCGACGCCGCCACCGCGAGCGCGAGCGCCACGAGGAACGCGATGTTCTGGCCGTTGGCGAGGATGCCGCCGAGGATGGCGAGCACGCCGATCACGACCGCGGTCAGCCGGGCGACCCGGACCTCGTCCTCCGGCTCCGCCTTGCCGCGCTTCATGACGTTCGCGTAGACGTCGTGCGCGAACGAGGCGGACGCGGTCAGCGTCAGCCCGGCCACCACGGCGAGGATCGTCGCGAACGCGACCGCCGAGATGACGCCGAGCAGCACCGTCCCGCCCACGTGCAGGGCCAGCAGCGGCGCGGCCGAGTTCTCGCCGCCGGGCGCGGCCTTGATCTCGTCCGGGCCGACGATCGCCGCCGCGCCGAAGCCGATCACCAGCGTGCACAGGTAGAACACGAACATGCACGCGGTCGCCCACACCACCGAGCGGCGCGCCTCGCGGGCGTTCGGCACGGTGTAGAAGCGCATCAGCACGTGCGGCAGCGAGGCGACGCCGAGCACCAGCGCCAGCGACAGCGACACGAAGTCGAGCTTCGTGGTGCCGTCCTTGCCGTAGGAGCCGCCGGGGGAGAGCAGGTCCTTGCCCATCGGGCTGCGGTCGGCGGCCGCGCGCAGCAGGCTCGAGAAGTTGAAGCCGTACTTGCCCATCAGGAACACCGTGATCAGCGAGGCCGCGGTGAGCAGGATGGTGGCCTTGATGATCTGCACCCAGGTGGTGCCCTTCATGCCGCCGAGCAGCACGTAGGAGATCATCACCAGCCCGACCACGGTGATCACCACCGCCTGGCCCCACTTGGAGTGGACGTCCAGCAGCAGCGCGACCAGGCCGCCCGCGCCCGCCATCTGCGCGAGCATGTAGAAGAAGGAGATCACCAGCGTCGACGTGGCCGACGCGGCGCGCACCGGGCGCTGCTTCATCCGGAAGCTGAGCACGTCGCCCATGGTGAAGCGGCCGGTGTTGCGCAGCAGTTCCGCGAGCAGCAGCAGGTCGACGAGCCACGCGACGAGGAAGCCGATGGAGTAGAGGAAGCCGTCGTAGCCGTTCATCGCGATCGCGCCCGCGATGCCGAGGAACGACGCCGCGGACAGGAAGTCGCCGGACAGCGCGACGCCGTTCTGCCTTCCGGTGAAAGCGCTGTCGGCGGTGTAGTAGCCCGACGTCGACGAGCGGCGGTTCCCCGCGCGGTACACCACGTAGAGGGTGATCGCGACGAACAGCGCGAACACCCCGGTGTTGATCAGCGGGTTGCTCTCCGAAGCTCCTTCGGCGAGCGAAACGGTGGTCACTGAGGCGTTCCTTCCGTGACAGGGGCGGCCTGCGCTCGGATCTCGGCGGCGCGCGGGTCCATCTCGCGGTCGGCGAAGCGGACGTACAGCGCGGTGATGACCGCGGTGGTGAGGAACTGGCCGAGGCCGAGCAGCATGCCGACGTTGACCAGGCCGAAGACCGGCGTGCTCATGAACTCGCCCGCGTAGGCGGCGAGCACGACGTAGACCAGGTACCAGACGAAGAACCCGATGCTCATCGGGAACACGAACCGGCGGAAGCGGCTGCGCAGCGCGCGGAACTGGGGGCTGCGCTGGATCTGCTCGTAGTCCGGGCCGCGCTTGCGGCGCCTGCCGCGCGGTGCGGCGTCGCCTCCTTCGCGGTCGAACAGCGCGGGCATCTGACCGGTGTCCTCGGCTGCGGAGGCCGGTCCGGTGGTGCGCGCGACGTTGTGCATGGCTGCCTCCGGCAACTTGCGCGGTGGAAGGCGGCGGGCATCGTTCGAGAAAGCGCCCGGATCGCCCTTGCGGACTGGGAGGCGGCCATAGTAACGACGGCGCCGGAACGCGGAAAAAGCCGGTTCGCGAGGGCACCGGAAATTCCTTTTCGCCCGGGAAATAGCGCGGAACGGCGCGTCCGGGCAGATCACAGGCTGATCACTCGGAATAGTGAGCACCGATGTCACGGGGAGTCGCCGCGGTCGGTCCGGGTTGCGGCAGACGGCGGAGTGACGGGCCGGTCAAGATCCATTACGGTGACCGGTCGTAGCCGCCGGGCGGGGCGGCCGCTCCGTTTCGGCGGACAGGTGGCCGGCCGGGCGGGGATTCCCAGGCAGGGAAGGGAGGCTGGCAAAAATCACCGGGTCGGGCGGCGCGTCGCTGCATCTCCACAACATCGGGTTCAACTTCCGGGTGCACCCACCCGATGGGGGCACGGAGCGTAGTCCCATCGAGGGTGTTGCTTACCCTGTGTGGGCTAATCGGGTGACGGCCGGACGCCGAGGCCGAGAGCGCCGGGTAACCGGAATTCCCGCGCCGGGCGGCCGGGTGCGAATCCATGGCTCCGAGTTTCCGAGTTTTGACTATTTTCCCAGGTCAGCCCCCCGATGCGGAACGCAATAACGCAGGCGGCGATTGGTGTACGATTCTTTGGCCCCAGCCGCCCGCAGCGATCGATAGGCGCAGACAAGTTGATCTCGACCACCGCCGTGCAGTCCGCAAGTTGCGTCGTGCACGTGCATAGTCCCGGGAAGCCGATCGTCTCCCGGACCGGTGAAGGATCGACCCGGTCGTGCCCGCCCCCGGTCGGACGCGCGGGCAGGCGGACCGCGGGACTCCGCGCCGGAAGCGCGCTGCGCACCGGGAGCACGGAGGACCGAGGGGACCGCCGACGGGCCGCCACGACGCCGGACAGGGAGTCACTTTCGTGACCGTTGCAGGAGAAGGCCAAGTGCCTGTGGAAAAGCTGCTCGGCCGCCCGCCCAAGCGGCCGCGCTGGTCGTCGGGCTGGCGGGCGGCGTTGCGCTGGCGGGACTGGAGCCTGCCGGTCAAGCTGTCGGCGGTCACGATCGTCCCCATCGTGCTCGCGCTCGTCCTCGGCATCACCGCCATCGCGGGCCAGGTCTCGCGCTCGAGCGACTACCAGCGGATCGACCGGCTCGTCGCGCTGAGCACCCAGCTGCGCGCGCTCACCGACGGGCTGCAGCGCGAACGCACCCAGACCGCCGCCCAGCTGATCGCGGGCACCTCGGGCGTCACCCCGGAACTGAAGGCGGCCCGCGCGGCCACCGACGCTGCGGTCGCGCCGTTCACCGAGGCGGCCGCCCGGGTCGGGGCCGACGGTTCGAGCGTGTCCGGCGCGGTGAACTCGGCGAACGCGCAGGTCAACGAGATCGCGGTGATCCGCCAGCAGGTCGGGGCCGGCCTGCTGAACGCGGCCGAGGCGGTCGGCGACTACAACGCCGTCACCAGCGCGCTGATCGGAGCCGACACCGCGGTGTCGGCGGGCGCGAGCGCCGACGCGCTCGGCAGCACCCCGAGCGCGCTGCACGACCTCGAAGCGGCCAAGGAACAGGTGTCGGTCACCCAGTCCCTGGTGGGCTACGGCATCTCCGCGGGCACGCTGACCCCGCAGCAGCTGAGCGACGTGCGCGACGCGGAACTGCGGTTCGACGACCGCGTCGCCGACTTCAACGCCGCCGCCACCGCGCCGCAGCGGCTCGACTTCGAGAGCACGATCAAGCCGGACACCTCCTACGACCGCAAGCGGATGCTCGGCACCGTGCTCGGCGGGCAGGGCGTCTCGTCCGACGACGCGCTCAAGCGGATTTCGGCGCAGGAGTGGAACACCGCCTCGAACGCGGTGACCTCGCAGCTGTCCGAGGTCTCCGGCCGGATGAGCACCGACTTGACCGCCGCCTCGTCCGAGCTGGTCGAGGACGCGGGCAGCAGCGCCGGTCTGCTCGCCGTGCTGCTGTTCGCGGCGCTCGCCGCGGCCGCCGCGGTCGTGTTCGTCATCGCCCGCCAGCTGCTGCGCTCGCTGAAGGTCCTGCGACGGTCCGCATTGGACGTCGCGGAGAAGGACCTGCCCGAGGCGGTCCGCAACATCCAGGAGGGCCGCGCGCAGAGCGTCGAGGTCGAACCGGTGCCGGTCCAGGTGCAGGACGAGGTCGGCGAGGTCGCGCGGGCGTTCGAGAAGGTGCACAGCCAGGCGCTGAAGCTGGCGACCGAACAGGCCGCCATGCGCGCCGGCTACTCCAGCGTGTTCGTCAACCTCTCGCGGCGCAGCCAGAGCCTCGTGCAGCGGCAGCTGCAGCTGATCGAGCGGCTGGAGCGCGACGAGGAGGACGCCGACCAGCTCGCCACGCTGTTCCAGCTCGACCACCTCGCCACCCGGATGCGGCGCAACAACGAGAACCTGATGGTCCTCTCCGGCGCCGAGCCGGGCCGCCGTTCCGGCCAGCCGGTCGCCACGCACGACGTGCTGCGCGCCGCGGTGTCGGAAATCGAGCAGTACCAACGGGTTTCGGTGCAGCACCCGCCCGCGGTGAAGATCGTCGGGTTCGCCGCCAGCGACGTCCAGCGGCTCATCGCGGAGCTGCTGGACAACGCGACCGCGTTCTCCGCGCCGGAAACGCAGGTGACGGTCGCGACGCGGCTCGCCGAGGACGGTTCGCTCAACGTCGACATCCTCGACAAGGGCATCGGCATGAACGAGTACGAGGTGGTGGAGGCCAACGGCCGGCTCACCGACTCGGGCTCGGTCGACCTCGCGACCTCGCGCCGGATGGGCCTGTTCGTGGTCGGCCGCCTCGCCGGCCGCCACCGCATCGGCGTTTCGCTGCACGGCGGCAAGGACATCGTCGGCGTGCGGGCCACCGTGGTGGTGCCGCCGGAGCTGGTGATGACCGGACTGGCCACGGTGCCCGGCGACCGGGGCGAACCCGGCCAGCTGCCCGGTCCCAAGGCGAGCCTCGCCGCCCCGCCCGCCGCTCCCGGCGGACTGCCCCGGCGCCAGCGTCCGGCTTCCAACGGTTCGGCCGTGCCGGGTCTCGTTCCGCAGCAGGGCAGCAACTCCGAGGAAACGCAGCGCTGGCCCTCGGCGGGCGACCTCGCCGGGTTCTCCGGGGACAAGGTCGCGCGTCCGCCGTCCGACCTCGAGGTGTCCGGGACCGCGCTGTTCAGCCCGATCCCGCGCGACGACGACACGCCCGCCCCGCCGCCGCCCGCGCCGAAGCTGCCGCAGACCGTGGACGTCCCGCCGCCGCGTCCGGAGCCCGAACCGGAACCGGCCGCGGAAACCCGCGACGAGCGCGACGGCGAACTGCCCTCGGGCAAGGACCTGTTCTCCGCGGCCAACGCGACGACGCTGAGCGACTGGTGGAATCAGGCCGCGCAGCAGGTGCCGGAGGTCCCGCCGCCGTCCGCGGCGGAGACGACGATCGAGAACACGCCGATCTTCGACGAGATGCTGTCGGCCTGGTTCCGTTCGCCCGCGCAGCCGCCGCCCGCGGCCGCCTCCCCGGCGGCTTCGCCCGCGTCCGGCACAGCCGCCGAGGAGCCGGAGGCGGATTCCGACCAGCAGCAGCGCAATTGGGATTTCGCGAGCGACGAAAACTGGCGGACGGTGCAGGCACTGTCCCAAGTGGAGCCGACCGCGTTCACCAAGTCGGGCCTGCCCCGGCGCCGTCGCGGCGAACAGCTCATGCCGGGCAGCGCCACGCCGGAACCGGCGGCTCCCGCGGCCGAAACGCAGGGCAGCGACCTCCCGGTCCGCGACCCCGCGGACGTGCGGGGACGGCTGAACAGCTTCCAGCGCGGCGTCACGCGCGGACGTCAGGAAGTCCGCGGGACCGCGCCGGAAACCACTGGCGCCACAGCGGATTCCCCGGCCGCGGACGCTTCGAGCGCCACGACGGCGCCCTCGCCGGAGCGGGCCCGCGCCCACGACGCGGCGGTCCGGCGGCGGCAGACGGTCGCGGGTGCGTTCGGCGTTCCCGCCGAGCAGAACCGGCCCGGCGGGATGCCGCAGCGCACCCCGGGTTCGACCGCCCCGTTCGGCGCGACGGACGCGCCCGCCGGGTTCGGCACCCGGCCCGCGGACGCGGACTCGCCGGACGAGACGGCTCCCGTCCCGGCCGTGCCCCCGGCGTTCGACCCGGACGGCGGCTGGCCGCGCCAGGAGCCCGCCGCGCGCACGGAACTGCCCGCGCCGCAACCGGATCGGACCGTCCGGCCGGACAAGCCGGACAGCCTGCCGACCCGCCGCAAGGGCGCGAGCAGCCTCCCGCCGCCTCCGCCGACCGCCGACCCGAACCAGGTCCCGGCCGCCGTGGCCGGGCTCGAGGCCGCGGTCTCCGGCACCGGGCAGACGCCCGCGTCGCAGGCGGCGCAGGCTTCGGCCAACGGCCAGACCGCGACGCCGGAGAAGACGGACAGCCCGGCTTCGGCGAACGGACAGGCTTCCGCGCCTGCCGAGTCCCCGAGCACGGAGCAGACCTCCTTGTGGGGCAAGCCCGCCGAGAACCCGGGCCAGGCTTCGCCGCTGACGACGTGGCGCGCCGCGCAGCCTCCGGCCGCCGCGCCGGGGCAGCAGGCGGAGAAGGCGGAACAGTCCGGCACGACGGCGGATTCGGCTTCGGCTCCGGCGGCTTCGGCTTCGGCGCAGGGATTGGCCGGGGGATTGGGCCAGACCCGGGTTCCCGGGCAGAACGTGCCGGGCCAGTCCGCGGCACCGGGCGAGTCCGCGACGCCGGGGCAGCAGACCGGGTTGTGGGGTCAGCCGCTGGTGCCGGGACAGGCTCCGTCGCGGCAGTCCTCCGCCGGGCAGGACGCCCCGCCGACCCCCGCCGAGCCCGCCGGTTCGGACGGGTCGGCCAGCCCCTCCACGACTCCTGCCGAAGGCGCCGCTGAGTGGAACTTCGGTTCCGACGAAGGGTGGCGGACGGTCCAGTCGGTGTCCCAGTCGACACCCGCTTCCTTCACTTCGGCAGGATTGCCTCGGCGCCGCCGAGGAGAACAGCTTCTTCCCGGCAGCGCACCGCCGCCCGCCGGGTCGGCGAGCCCCCGTCCGTCCCGCGATGCGCACGACGTGCGCGGTCGCCTGAGCAGTTTCCAGCAGGGGATCCAGCGCGGCAGGCACCGCACCGCGCAGGCCGCTGAGAAGAACCACGAAACATTGGAGGGTGAATGACCTCGCCGAATGCGGCCCAGCCGCAGCAGAACCAGTTCGGCTGGCTGGTGAACGACTTCGCCGACCGCGTCCCGGGCGTCGCGCACGCGGTCGTCGTGTCGGCCGACGGTCTCCTGCTGACGGCCTCCAACCGGCTGCCGCTCGACCGCGCCGACCAGCTCGCCGCCGTGGCGTCCGGGCTCGTCAGCCTCACCCAGGGGGCCGCCCGCTGTTTCGAGGCGGGCTCGGTGCGCGAGACCGTGGTCGAGATGGAGCTCGGCATCATGGTGCTGATGTCCATCAGCGACGGCTCCTGCCTGGCGATCCTCGCCGCGCCCAACTGCGACATCGGGCAGGTCGCCTACGAGATGACGATGCTCGTCGACCGCGTCGGCCAGATCCTGACCCCGGAGCTGCGCGCGCAGCTGCAGGGCGCCGGGGGCTCGCTGATCGGCGAACCGGTGGGATGATGGCGCGATGAGCCAGGGGTCCGGATTGTTCGGCGAAGAGCCCGGTACCGGCGGCGAGCCCCCGCGCGGGGACGAGCCCGCCGCCGGGGACGACGGCACGTTCGCCGACGTCCTCAACGGGTTCAGCCTTGATTCGGGCCGCTCGCGCAGAAAACGGAAGAAGAGCGGCAAAGAAAAGAAGGAATCCCAGTCCCCAGTGCCGCCCGCCGCGGGAGCGCACGCGGCAGCGGACCCGCCTGCGGCACCCGTGCCGCAGGCCGACCAAGGAGATGGTGTGACCTCTCTCGTCTCTCCACCGGGCAGTACGGACTCCGACGGCCCCAGACCAGGCGGGCTCTTCGACCCGGGACCGCCGAGCGGCGAGTTCTCGATGCCGTCGGCGATCGTCCGGCCCGAGCGCCACGATCGGGTGGACCCGGCCGAGGAGACGTCGATCGTGCGCCCGTACGCTCTCACCGGCGGGCGCACCCGGGCGAACTACGCGCTCGAACTGGAGACGTTGATCTCCACCAAGGACCATGTCGCCGCGGGGGGCTTCCCCCAGGCGGCGGCGGAGCAGATCGAGAGCATCTCGATCATGGAAGCGTGCCGGACCCCGCGTTCGGTGGCGGAGATCGCCGCGGTGCTGTCGGTGCCGCTGGGGGTGGCGCGGGTGCTGATCAGCGACGCGGCCGACGCCGGTCTGGTCACCGTGCACCGGACGATCTCGGGCCAGGACGGCGCCGAAGCACACTTGATGTTGATGGAAAGGGTTTTGAGTGGACTCCGTCGGCTTTAAGGCACCGCGGGAAACCGCGCCCCCGACCATGACATCGGCGAAGATCGTGGTGGCGGGCGGCTTCGGAGCGGGCAAGACGACCTTCGTGGGCTCGGTGTCGGAAATCGTCCCGCTCACCACCGAGGCGATGATGACCGACGCCAGCCGCGGCATCGACAACCTCGACCAGACGCCGTACAAGACGACCACCACGGTCGCCATGGACTTCGGCCGCGTCTCGCTCGACGCGGACCTGATCCTCTACCTGTTCGGCACGCCCGGCCAGCAGCGGTTCTGGTTCATGTGGGACGACCTGGTGCGCGGCGCGATCGGAGCGGTCGTGCTCGCCGACACCCGGCGGCTCGCGGACTCGTTCGCGCCGATCGACTTCTTCGAGGACCGCGGCCTGCCGTACATCGTCGGCGTGAACACGTTCGACGGCGTGCTGGAACACGACATCAATGATGTGCGCGAGGCGCTGTCGATCGATGCGAGCATCCCGATCGTCCGGTGCGACGCCCGGGAGCGGGAATCGACCAAGCAGACGCTGATCACGCTGGTCGAGTACGCGATGCGGCAGTGGATCGCGTTGCGCGCGGCGAAAGCGCACCAGTAAGCGAAAACCGGGTCACGCTTGGGTGGCCCGGTTTTTCTCTGCCTTGAGCGCTTGACGTCGAGCACCTGCAGTTCCGCGCGGCCGTCGCGCGGAAAGTTCTCAGTACTCGTCGTGACGGCGCCACCAGCTGCTGGGTGCGTCGGTGCCGCGGGACTCTTCTTCCCATGCCTCCTGCCGTCCGAACGGGGTGACGTCGAGGTACCGCAGCGTGCTGATGAACTGGTCGCCGCCGCGGCCGTCGGTGAAGTAGGTGCGGTAGACGTCGTCGCCGTCGCGGAGGAACACGCTCACGCCGAAGCCGCCGTCGATGCCGCAGTCCGCCGGGAAATCCGTGCCCGCGGCGGAAACCCACGGGATCGTCCAGCCCATCCTGGCCCAGTACCGCTCGATCTCCGGCGGCGTCGCGGGCGCGGCGACCTTGAGCGTGACGTCCCGGGCGTGCAGATGCGCGAGGTTGCTCATGTTGTCCACGAGCAGGGAACAGCCGGGACAGCCCACTTCGTCGCCGGGGTACAGCATGAAGTGGTAGACGATCAGCTGGCGGCGGCCGTCGAACAGGTCGAGCAGGCTTTGCGTGCCTTCCGGACCAGTGAATTCGTACTGCTTCGCGAAGCGGACCATGGGCATCCGGCGACGTTCGGCGGCCAGCCGGTCGCCTGCTCGCGTGTGTTCTTTTTCCTTGCGCAGCAACGATTCGCGGGCGCTGGCCCATTCTTCGGGCGAGACGACGCGGGGGAGTGCGGCGGTCATTTCAGGTCCTCCAGGATGCGGTCGAGATCTTCGAAACCGGATTGCCAGCCGTCGATGTGGCCGTCGCGCTCGGCGATGTCCGGGAACGGGGCTTGGTGGAACGTCATCGAGGTTTTTCCTGCCAGCTCGGCGAAATCGATGGTCACGAGGGTTTCGCCGACTTCGTCCTGCGGGTGTTGCCAGCGGAACGTGAACACGAGCCGGGACGGCGCCGAAACCTCGCGGTAGACGCCGGACACCCGGCGGTCGACGCCGTCATCAGTGCTGGTGATCCGGCTGTGCCAGGTCCCGCCGGGGCGCGGGTCCGTGCTGGTCTCGGACGCGACGAAGCCGTGCGGGCCGAACCAGCTCGCGAGGTGCGCCGGGTCGGTCCAGGCCTGGAACACCAGGTCCCTCGGTGCGTCGAAGACCCGCACGATGGTCAGCTCGCTCATTCAGTCCCCTCCTGCAACTGCCGCAGGTGCTCGTCCAGGCGGTCGAATCCGGACTCCCAGAACCGCCGGTACTCCGCGACCCAGCCGGCGACGTCCGCCAGCGGGCCCGCTTCCAGACGGCACGGGCGCCACTGCTTGGTGCGGCCCCGGCTGATCAATCCGGCCTGCTCCAGCACTTTCAGGTGCTTCGACACCGCTTGCAGGCTCACCTCGAACGGCTCGGCCAGCTCGTTGACGGTGGCCTCGCCGCGGGTGAGCCGGGCGAGGATCGCGCGTCGGGTCGGGTCCGCCAGCGCGGCGAACGTGGTGCTCAGCTGATCTGTCGGCATCGGTGCTCAATCACTTGGTTAATTAACTAATGAGTTGAATATAGCTCCGATGTCAACCCTTGAGAGCCGGGTCACCTCGGGCTCGGGTTTCCAATAGTAGGAAGTCCTAGTAAATTGGGAGGATGAGCGGCAGCGACCTGTACCGTCCCGCGAACCCGGTCCGGTTCGTCACGGCATCCAGCTTGTTCGACGGCCACGACGCCTCGATCAACATCATGCGCCGGATCCTGCAGTCCCAGGGCGCGGAGGTGGTGCACCTCGGCCACAACCGGTCCGTCGACGAGGTGGCCACGGCCGCGATCGCCGAGGACGTCCAGGGCGTCGCCATCTCCGCCTACCAGGGCGGGCACGTCGAGTACTTCAGCTACCTCGTGGAGCTGCTGAACGAGCGCGGCGCGGGGCACATCAAGGTGTTCGGCGGCGGCGGTGGCGTCATCGTGCGCGAGGAGATCGACCTGCTGCATTCGCGCGGCGTGGCGCGGATCTTCTCGCCCGAAGACGGCTACGAGATGGGCCTGCCGGGCATGATCAACATGATGATCAAGGAGTGCGACAGCGACCTGTCCGCGCAGCCGCCCGCCTCGGTCGACAAGCTGCTGTCCGGCGACGTTCAGGCGCTTGCCCGGGTGATCACCCAGCTGCAGCGCGAAAACCTGCCCGCCGAATGGCTGTCGGCGATCAACGAGGCCGCCGGGAAGAAGCACGTGCCGGTGCTCGGCATCACCGGCACCGGCGGTTCCGGCAAGTCCTCGCTGACCGACGAGCTGATCCGCCGTTTCCGCCTCGACCAGGAAGACAAGCTGCGCATCGCGGTGCTCGCGGTGGACCCGTCGCGGCGCAAGGGCGGCGGGGCGCTGCTCGGCGACCGCATCCGGATGAACTGCCTCGACGGTTCGCCGGTGTACTTCCGTTCGCTCGCCACCCGCACCACCAGCGGCGAGATCCCGGCCGGGCTGAGCGAGTCGATCCTCGCCTGCAAGGCGGCCGGATTCGACCTGGTGATCGTGGAGACGCCGGGCATCGGCCAGGGCGACGCGGGCATCGTCGACTACGTGGACGAGTCGCTGTACGTGATGACGCCGGAGTTCGGCGCCGCGTCGCAGCTCGAGAAGATCGACATGCTCGACTTCGCCGACGTGGTCGCGATCAACAAGTTCGAGCGCCGCGGCGCCGAGGACGCGCGTCGCGACGTCGCGCGTCAGCTGGTGCGCAACCGCGAGGCGTTCGGCTCCGCGCCCGAAGAGATGCCGGTGTACGGCACGAGCGCGGCGAAGTTCAACGACGACGGCGTGACCGCGTTGTACCAGCACCTGCGCGACATGCTCGCCGATCGCGGGCTGTCGGTGTCCGCCGGTACGCTGCCGGCGGTTTCGGGCAAGGTCTCGACGGACGCCAGCACGATCATCCCGGGCAACCGGGCGCGCTACCTCGCCGACATTTCCGAGACGGTGCGCGGGTACCACGAGCAGACCGAGAAGCAGGTCGCCGCGGTACGCAAGCGCGAGCACCTCGCCGCGGCCAAGGCCGCGCTGTCCGAAGTGGACGCGAACACCGACGCACTGGACGGCCTGCTCGCCGCCGCGGAGTCCGACGTGGCCGGCGAGACCACCAAGCTGCTCGAGCGGTTCCAGGCGCTCGCCGCGGAATACCGCCAGGACGAGCTGGTCGTGAAGATCCGCGACAAGGAACTGCACACCCAGCTGTGGCGGGAAACCCTGTCCGGCAACCGGATCCCGCGCGTCGCGCTGCCGCGCTACACCGAGTCCGGCGAGCTGCTTTCCTTCCTGCGCCGGGAAAACCTGCCCGGCTACTTCCCGTACACCGCGGGCGTGTTCCCGTTCAAGCGCGAGGGCGAGGACCCGGCGCGGATGTTCGCCGGCGAGGGCGACGCGTTCCGCACCAACCGCCGGTTCAAGCTGCTGTCGGCCGATTCCGAGGCCAAGCGGCTGTCGACGGCGTTCGACTCGGTCACCCTCTACGGCCACGACCCGGACACCCGCCCGGACATCTACGGCAAGGTCGGCACCTCCGGCGTCTCCATCGCGACGCTGGACGACATGAAGGCGCTCTACGACGGGTTCGACCTGACCGCGCCGAACACCTCGGTGTCGATGACGATCAACGGCCCCGCGCCGACGATCCTCGCGTTCTTCCTCAACACCGCGATCGACCAGAAGTTCGCCGCGTTCCGCGAGGAGCACGGGCGCGAGCCGTCCGCGGACGAGGCGGCGCAGCTGCGCGAATGGGCGTTGCGGAACGTGCGCGGCACGGTGCAGGCGGACATCCTCAAGGAAGACCAGGGCCAGAACACCTGCATCTTCTCCACCGAGTTCAGCCTGCGGATGATGGCCGACATCCAGGAGTGGTTCATCCAGCACGGGGTGCGCAACTTCTACTCGGTGTCGATCTCCGGCTACCACATCGCCGAGGCCGGGGCGAACCCGATCTCGCAGCTGGCCTTCACGCTCGCCAACGGGTTCACCTACGTCGAGTCGTACCTGGCGCGCGGCATGGACATCGACGATTTCGCGCCGAACCTGTCGTTCTTCTTCTCCAACGGGATGGACGCGGAGTACTCGGTGCTCGGCCGGGTCGCGCGGCGGATCTGGGCCGTGGCGATGCGCGAGCGCTACGGCGCGAACGACCGGTCGCAGAAGCTCAAGTACCACGTGCAGACCTCGGGCCGGTCGCTGCACGCGCAGGAGATGAGCTTCAACGACATCCGCACCACGCTGCAGGCGCTGTGCGCGCTGTACGACAACGCGAACTCCTTGCACACCAACGCGTTCGACGAGGCGATCACCACGCCGTCGGAGTCCTCGGTGCGCCGGGCGATGGCCATCCAGATGATCATCAACAAGGAGTGGGGCCTGTCGAAGAACGAGAACCCGCTGCAGGGTTCGTTCGTCATCGACGAGCTGACCGACCTGGTCGAGGAGGCCGTGCTCACCGAGTTCGACCGGATCTCCGAACGCGGCGGCGTGCTCGGCGCGATGGAGACCGGCTACCAGCGCGGCCGGATCCAGGACGAATCGCTGCTGTACGAACGCAAGAAGCACGACGGCTCGCTGCCGATCATCGGCGTCAACACCTTCCGCAACCCGAAGGCGGGGGAGGACGACGTCGAGGTGGAGCTGGCCCGCGCGACCGAGGACGAGAAGCAGTCCCAGCTGCGCAGGCTCGCCGAATTCCAGCAGGGGCACCGCGAGGAGGCCCAGCAGGCGCTCAAGGCGCTGCGCGACGCGGCCACCCGCGGCGGCAACCTGTTCGACGTGCTGATGGATGCCGCGCGGGTGTGCTCGCTCGGTCAGATCACCGAGGCGTTCTTCGAGGTCGGCGGCCAGTACCGGCGCAACGTCTGACCCGTCACGCCCGGTCGGCCGCCAGCCGCCACATCGGGACGAGGACCCGGCCCTGCTCGTCGACGTCCAACGCGTCGAGCGCGGTCGGGTCCGGCTTTTCGTCCTCCGAGACGGCGGCGACCGCGGCGATGAGGCCCTCGCGGCTCATCGCGGTGGTGTAGACGGCTGGTTCGAGAGCGCTGATCGTCCAGCCGTCGCCGACCGTTTCGCGCAGATTCTGCTCGGTGATCCGGTACGGCACCGGGAAGTTCGCCGGCACTGAGTCGGAGAAGCAGAAGATGTTCAGCCGCGCGCCGGGCTTGGTCGCGCGCCCGAGCGCCGCCACGTACGCGTGCCGCTGGTCTTCGTCGAGACAGTGGTAAAGCGCACTGTCGAGGACCGCGTCGAAGCGGCCTTCGTACCCGTCGAGCCGGGTTGCGTCGGCCTGGTCGAAGGTGACCTCCAGGCCGCGCTTCGCGGCGGTTTCGCGGGCCCGTGCGAGCGCGGTCGGCGCGCCGTCGAGACCCGTGACGCGGTGTCCGCGAGACGCGAGGTACAGCGCGTTTTCGCCCAGGCCGCAACCGATGTCGAGCACTTCGCCGCGGAATCCGCCGTCCGCTTCGAGCGCGACCACCGCGGGCTGCGGGCCGGCGATGTCCCACGGGATCTTCTCCCCGATCGGGGTCTTGCCTTGGTACATCTCCTCGAAGTCGACGTCCGTCACGTCCATCCGGAGCCTCCCTATTCAACGGGTGATGATTTAACGCTAGCGGACCGGACCGGTGATCTGTCAACAGCCCGCGGGAATACCTGCCCGATCCGCGGAGTAGAAGGAGGCATGGATTTCGGGATCTCGACGTTCGTGACCGACGAAGGCATCCGGCCCGACGTGCTGGGCGAGGCGGCGGAGGAGCGCGGGTTCGCGTCGCTCTTCCTCGCGGAGCACTCGCACATCCCGGTGAGCCGCGAAACGCCGTACCCCAGCGGGGGCGAGCTGCCGCGCATCTACTACCGCACGCTCGACCCGTTCGTGGCGCTGACCGCGGCCGCGGTGAACACCTCGGAGCTGGTGCTGGGCACCGGTGTCGTGCTGCTGATCCAGCGCGACGTCATCCACACCGCGAAGGAGGCGGCGTCGCTCGACCTGGTGTCGCGCGGACGGTTCGCCTTCGGCGTCGGAGCCGGGTGGAACCGCGAGGAAATGGCCAACCACGGCACCGACCCGAAGACCCGGGGCGCGCTGCTGAACGAGCAGATCGCCGCGCTGAAGGCGATCTGGACCCAGGAGCAGGCGGAGTTCCACGGCAAGCACATCGACTTCGACCCGATCTTCGCGTGGCCGAAGCCGGTGCGGACGCCGCATCCGCCGATCCTGGTCGGCGGCGCGAGCGACGCGGCGCTGAAGCGGCTGATCGAGCACGGCGACGGCTGGATCCCGAACCCCGCGGTGTCGCCGGACGACGTGCGCCGCGTGCGGCAGCAGCTCGCCGAGGCGGGCCGCGGGGACATGCCGTCGCAGCTCTTCGGCGGGCCGGCCGACGCGGACGCGATCAAGCAGTACGCCGACGCCGGGCTGGACCACTACGGGATCATGCTGCCGACGCTGCCGGAGGCGGAAACGCTGGCGCTGCTGGACGAATACGCCCGTCTCGCCGCTGCTTTCCGCGCCGAGTGACGTGCCGTGAAGGACTCCTCGATCGCCTTGAGGAGTCCTTCACGGACGTTCAGCGGGGGAGCCCGAGCACGCGTTCCGCGGCGGCGGAGAGCAGGACCTGCGTGGTGCCGCCCGCGATGGAGAGGCAGCGGGTGAGCAGAAACTCTTGCGCCGCTGGGGTTTCCGCGACCAGCTCCGGCGCGAGTTCGAGGGCGAACTCGGCTGTTTCCTGCCGATGCCGCACCCCGAGCAGCTTCGCCACCGACGATTCCGCCCCCGGCCCGAGCCCGTCCAGCCGCCGCAGCGTCGCCCGCAGGTCGAGCACCGAACACGCGCTTCCTTGTCCGATCAACGCGCCGAGCCGGTCGCGATCCACGTTCTCGGGCGCGGATTCCAGCAGCGCCTCCACGTTCTCACCCACTGCGGATCCGCGGCCCAGCGCGACGCGTTCGTTCGCCAGCGTCGTGCGCGCGAGCTTCCAGCCCGCGCCGGGTTCGCCGACGACATCGGCGTCCGGAACGAAGACGTCGTCCAGGAAAACCTCGTTGAACACGCTCCGCCCGGTGATCTCGCGCAGCGGCCGCGTGGTGATGCCGTCGGTGCGCATGTTGACGAGGAAGTACGTGATTCCCTTGTGCTTCGGCACATCCGGGTCGGTGCGGGCGAGGCAGATCGCCCAATCCGCTTCGTGAGCCAGCGACGTCCACACCTTCTGCCCAGTCAGCAGCCAGCCGCCGTCGGTCCGGCGCGCCACGGTGCGCAGCGACGCGAGATCCGAGCCGGCACCCGGTTCACTGAACAGCTGACACCACGTCACTTCGCCGCGGAGCGTCGGCTTGGCGAAGCGTTCGCGCTGGTCGTCGGTGCCGTGCGCGAGAATCGTCGGCACTGCCCAGCCGCCGATCACCATGTCCGGCCGTCGGATGTCCGCCGCGGTCAAGGCGGCGTCGATCCGCAGCTGCGTCGCCGCGTCCGCACCCAGGCCGTACGGCTGGGGCCAGTGCGGGGCCAGCAACCCCGAGTCCGCGAGCGCCGCGCGGCGGTTTTCTTCCGGCAGGGCAGCGATTTCCTCGACCAGCCGGGTCACCTCGGCATCCTCGCCGACGTTCACCCCAAGCGTCCGCCGTTTCCCTGCCAACGCCAGGTCCGCGGCCCGCTGCCGCCACTTCCGGGAACCGCCGAGCCACTGCCGCAACGCCAACGCGCGCCGCAGGTACAGGTGCGCCTCGTGCTCCCAGGTGAACCCGATCCCGCCGAGCACCTGGATGCAGTCCTTCGCGTTCTCGACGGCAGCGTCCAACGCCACCGCCGCAGCGCTCGCGACGGCCAGCGGGTCGCCGACCGACGAAGCCGCGTCCCACGCCAGCGCCTCGGCCGCTTCGGTGCGGCACAGCATCTCCGCGCAGAGGTGTTTCACTGCCTGGAAAGCACCGATCACCTGGCCGAACTGCTCCCGGACCTTGGCGTACTCGACGGCCGTCGTCAGGCACCAGCGCGCCACGCCCGCCGCTTCCGCGACCGCGAGCGTCGCCGCGAGATCGCGGACGTCCGGCAGGTCCAGCACCTCGCCCGGCACGTCGGCCCTTACCCGCCCCAGCGACCGGGAAAAGTCGAAGGGCACCAACGGTTCCACCGCTGTTCCGGGCGGACTCAAGACGTACCGATCACCGCGCGGCACGAGCAGCCACGACTTAGCGTCCGCACCCGGTACGGTCGCCGACTCTTCCAACTGCACCGCGACCTGCGCGGTCCCCTCGGCGATCTCGGCGGCGAGTTCCTTCGAATGCTCCGCGAGCAGTAGCCCCGCCAGCGCGGTGCTCAGCAGCGGCCCCGGCACCAGCGCCTCCGCCGCGGCGGCAAGCCCGGCCGCGAGATCCGCGACAGTCCCGTCCGCACCGTTCACCGACGCAGGCAACGCGACGCCGGTAATGCCGAGCGCGGCGAACCCGTCCGGGAGACTGGCCCCCGTAGTTTCGGCCGCGCGCACAGCGGCGACCGGATCGTGTGCCGCCGCCCAATCCCGCACAGCGGCGGCGAGCGCGGTTTGTTCCTCGGTGAGCGCGACCGGCATCGGTCTCCTCCTCGCGGGGTACAGAGCTACTGGCGAGTGTAGAACGTGTTACAGTTTTTCCGCCAGGCGGTCGAGAGTTGAACCTTTCTCCAGGGCAGGTACGCTTAGCCGGAAACTGGAACGAGTTCCGCAAGACGGCTTGCGTGACGACAGAGGGGATTGCGATGCCGGGGAAGGCGAAGACGCCGGCGGCGAAAACGCGGGCGAACGGCCTCGGCGCGATGGGCGAAGAACTGGGCTCCGCGGCCCAGCGGGACCGCCGCCGCCGCATCATCGACGCGACGCTCTCGCTGGCCTCGAAGGGCGGCTACGACGCGGTGCAAATGCGCGCGGTCGCCGAGAAGGCGGACGTCGCGCTGGGCACGCTCTACCGGTACTTCCCGTCGAAGATTCACCTGCTCGTGTCAGGGTTGGCTCAGCAGTTCGAGGCCGCGCACGAAAAGATTCAACGAAGCGCGATCCCCGGCGAAACCCCCGCCGAACGCCTGATGTTCGTCCTGGGCCGCAACACCCGCCTGATGCAGCGCGATCCGCACCTCACCGAGGCGATGGTCCGCGCGTTCATGTTCGCCGACACGTCCGCGGCCGCCGAGGTCGAACTGGTCGGCAGGCTGATGGAAGACATGTTCGCGAGCGCGATGGGCATCGACGACCCCACCGAAGCGGACCGCGACATCTTCCACGTAGTCGCCGATGTATGGATGGCGAACCTGGTCGCCTGGGTGACCCGCCGCGCCTCCGCCGCCGATGTGGCCAGCCGCCTGGAGCTGTCTGTCCACCTGCTGCTGGACAAATAGCCGCGGGCGTGAGGGCCACCCTGAGGGAATCAGATTCCGTGAGGGTTCCCCTCACGACCCTCGGCTAGCCCGCGACGCCCCGCGACGCCCCGCGACGGCCGTGAGGGGCCCCTTCACGGACTTGGATTCCCTCAAGGAGCCCTTCACGGCCCGCTCGCCCCGCTCGCGCCACGCCCGCTTGCCCCGCGCCCGCTTGCCCCGCGCCCACTCGCTTCGCGCCCGCTCACCTCGCGCCCGCTCGGGATGCCGCCCCAATGCGGCATTGGGTGCGTCCCACGCACCGAACGCCACATTGGGTGCATCCCGTGCACCCAATGCCACTTTGGGTGCGTCACATGCACCCAATGCCACATTGGGGCGCAAGCCCCAACCCCCAAACCAAACCGCAGCCGATGCACTCAACTGTCGGTGCACCCACACCACCCCCGCACCCCGATACGAAGCTCTCCTGCGGTCTGAGGGTGCTTGTCAAGGCATCTTTCCCGCCTTGACAAGCACCCTCAGACCGTCAGCACAATCAAGCTTCGGGGTGCCCCGCGCAACCACAAGCGATGTCGCCGCCAGGCGACGAGCAAAACTGTCAGACCCGAACGTTACGGTGCTGGAGTGGAGTCCGACCAGACCACCCAAGCCACCTACCTCCCCTCGGATCCCCCGCGAGAGGGAGTCCTGGCGCTGTGGGGCGACGAGATCGAGGGAGACACCCCGATCCAGCTAGTCCTGCCCGGCGGCGGAAAATTCTCCCGCACCGAGGTCATGGCGAGACTCGTCCCACTGGAGAAAGCGATCCCGCGCCTCCTCGTGGTACCGGACGAAACCAGCCCCGCCCTGTCAGCCTGGTCGGCAGTAGTCAACGCCGGAGTGAACCTGGTAGCGCGCGGCCGCCTGCGTCCAGCGTCGACCCCGAGCGGCCTGGGCACCTGGCGAGTAGGCCCCCTCGACGCATCCGACGAAGAACTCCTCCGCGGACTAGCCGCCGCATTGCCGCCCGAAGCACACGCCCTCCCCCTATCCGGCGTGAAACGAATCCGCCTGCACTCACCGGAATCCCTGGTCCGCGCGGTATGGGACGCCGCAGCGGACGTCCTCGTGCGCAGTCCCGCCGCAGCGATCGGTTCCGGCGGCGCAGCATTCGCGGAATCACAGCCCACCCTGTTGGACCCAGACGGCGCGGCCTGGCTCACCGAACTGGAAGCCCGCAGCCCAGACGGCGCACAACTGCTGCTGCGGATCGAAGCGACCGACGAGGAATTCGCCGGAGTCCTAGCCGTCCGCTCGACCCTGGAACCGAGCCTGGTCGTCGAAGCCGCCACTCTCTGGGACGCACCGGAAGCGGTCCTGCACCGGCTGGGCGACCAGGTCGAAACACAGCTCCTGCTGGGCCTGAGGCGAGGCGCCCGAGCCTGGCCGCCGCTGGGCCGGATCCTGTCCGAACCGGCACCGACCACGCTCCCGCTCACCGACGACGAGGTAGTCGACCTGCTCGGCACCGGCGCACGCGACCTGGGCGGCGCGGGCATCGAAGTCCTGTGGCCCAAGGATCTTTTCGCCGGTGAGGTACGGGCGAAGGCGAGCGTCACGCAGGCTCCGGCGAGCGAATCCGGTCCGGCGTTCCCGCTCAACGGCCTGCTGGAGTTCCGCTGGCGGCTCAGTCTCGGCGGCAGCGAGCTCACCGACGAGGAGGTCGCGGCGCTCGCCGAAGCCAAACGTCCGCTGGTCCGGTTGCGCGGGCAGTGGGTGAAGCTCGATCCCGCCTTGCTGGCGCGGATGCGGGCCCGGCGCTCGCGGCTCACCGGTGCGGAAGCGCTGGCCGCGGCGCTCACCGGCGAGCTGGAGGTCGACGGCGAACGCGTCGAGTTCGCCCCGCAACCAGCGTTGTCCGGGCTCGCCGAACGGTTGCGGGAAAGGGAACCCGCGCCGGTCGAGGAACCGGCTGGGCTCACCGCCACGCTGCGGCCGTATCAACGGGCTGGGCTCGGCTGGCTCATCGCGATGACCGAACTCGGCCTGGGTGCCTGCCTCGCGGACGATATGGGTCTGGGCAAAACAATCCAGCTCATCGCCCTGCACCTGCACCGCCGCGCGCAGGCGGCGGGTCCGACGCTCGTGCTGTGCCCGACGTCGTTGCTGGGCAACTGGGAACGCGAGTTCGGCAAGTTCGCGCCGGACGTGCCGGTGCGCCGATTCCACGGCGGCGGACGGCATCTCGACGACCTGGCCCCGGACGAGGTCGTGCTCGCCACGTACGGGGTGCTGCGCCGCGACCGGGAGCTGCTGTCCGAAGTGGACTGGGGCATGGTCGCCGCCGACGAGGCGCAACACGTCAAGAATCCGTTGTCCGCCACGGCGAAAGAGCTGCGGCAGGTACCGGCGGCGGCCCGCGTCGCGCTCACCGGCACTCCGGTGGAGAACCGGCTCACCGAACTGTGGTCGCTGCTCGACTGGACCACGCCGGGGCTGCTCGGTCCGCTGGAGAAGTTCCGCCGCACCGTGGCGCGGCCGATCGAACGGGACCGGGACGAGACGGTCACCGGAAGGCTCGCCGCGACGGTCCGTCCGTTTCTGTTGCGCCGCCGCAAAACCGACCCGGACATCGCGCCGGAACTGCCGCGGAAAACCGAGACCGACCGGTACGTCCCGCTCACCGCCGAGCAGACCACGCTGTACGAGGCGGTGGTGCGGGAGAACCTCGCGCAGATCCGGGAAGCACAAGGGGTTCAGCGGCGCGGCCAGGTGCTGAAGCTGCTCACCGAACTCAAGCAGATCTGCAACCACCCGGCGCACTACCTCAAGGAAAGCAGCGGCGCGCTGAGCGGACGGTCGGGCAAGCTCGCCGCGTTCGAGGAACTGCTGGACGTCATCCTCGACGAGGGCGAGAGCGTGCTGGTGTTCAGCCAGTACGTGCGGCTGTGCCGGTTGCTGGAGCGGCGGCTCGCCGAACGCGGGCTGCCCACCGCGCTGCTGTCCGGCGAGGTCGGGCCGAAGCAGCGCGACGAGATGGTGGCCGCGTTCCAGTCCGGCGAGGTGCCGGTGTTCCTGTTGTCGCTCAAGGCGGGCGGCGTCGGGCTCAACCTCACCCAGGCCACGCACGTGATCCACTACGACCGCTGGTGGAACCCGGCGGTGGAGGACCAGGCCACCGACCGCGCGTACCGGATCGGGCAGGACCGGCCGGTGCAGGTGCACCGGCTGATCGCCGAGGGCACGCTGGAGGAACGCGTCGCCGCGGTGCTGGAAACCAAGCGCGGGCTGGCCGACGCGGTCGTCGGGGCGGGGGAGGACTGGATCACCGAACTGTCCGACGACCAGCTCGCCGACCTGGTCCGGCTCGGGAGCGGCTGATGCCGCCGCGGCGGACGTTCGGCCACCGGTGGTGGGGCCGGGCGTGGGTGGAGGCGCTGGAGCAGCGCGCCAAACTCGATCCGAACCGGCTGCCGCGCGGGCGGACGTACGCGCGTAAGGGCGTCGTGGACCAGCTGGCGATCAGCGCGGGCGAGATCACCGCGTGGGTGCGGGGAAGCCGCCCGGATCCGTACCGGGTCGCGATCCGGATGCGCGAGTTCAGCGCGTCGGAATGGGACAAGCTGCTCGACGTCGCCGGTCGCCGCCTCGGGCACGCCGCGGCCCTGCTCGACGGCGAACTGCCCGAGGAACTGGCCGTCCAGTCGCGGGAGGCCGGGGCCGACCTGCTGCCCGGACCAGGCGATCTGCGGCCGCGCTGTTCCTGTCCGGACAGCGCGAATCCGTGCAAACACGTGGCGGCGGTGTACTACCTGGTCGCCGACGAGGTGGACGCCGATCCGTTCGTGCTGTTCACCCTGCGCGGCCGGGGCCGGGACGAGGTTTTGGCTCAACTGCGCGAATTGCGGACCCCCAGTGCCGCTCGCCCGGCTCGCGCGCCGGAGGTCGGGCTGACGCCGAAAAAGGCGTACGCACGGCGGATCGCGCCGCTGCCGCCGTTGCCCGCGATTCCCGGCGAACCCGGTCCGCCCGCCGTGCTCGACCTCGACCCGCCCGCGCGCTCCGGCCTGACGTCCGCCGGCCTCGCTGCCCTGGCCGCCGACGCCGCGTCGCTCGCGCTAGACCTGCTGCACGCCCGGGATGCCTTGGCGGACTTGACTTTCGCCGAGGACCTGGCGCGTCGAGCCGCCCGGCCGGGCGCGGACGTGTTCGGACTGGCCGCTGCCGCCGAGGTCGCGCCGTCGGAGCTGATCGTGTCGGCGCAGGCATGGCGAGAAGCGGGCCGGAGCGGACTGGCGGCACTGCGGGACGTGTGGAGTCCCGGCCCCGGACCGTTGGCGGCGGCTCGGGCGGAACTCGCGGAGTTGGCGGGGGAGGCGAAGGTATGGCGCAACCGGGTGACGGCCGGACCGGTGCAGCTGCGATACGGACGGGACAGCCGGTGGTACCGATTCGTGCGCGTCGCGGGGCAGTGGTGGCCGGACGGACCTCCGGCCGAGCAGCCGGTCGATCTCGCTTACCCCGCGGAGAGCTGAATCGCTTACGGAGAGTAAAACGAGACGGTACGTCTCGTTTCGTGCTAGCGTCGGCGGCATGACGAGAACATGGGTGATCACCGGGGCGAGCCGCGGCCTGGGGCAGGCGCTGGCTTTGGCCGCGGCGGAGGCGGGCGACCGAGTGCTGGCGACCGTCCGCACGCCGGGCAGCGCGCCGGAACACCGGAACGTCGTGGAGCACGTGCTCGACGTACGGGACCGGGCCGCCGCGCGGGAAACCGTGCAGCGGGCCGTGGCCGAGTTCGGCCGGCTGGACGTCGTGGTGAACAACGCCGGGTACGGACTGGTCGGCATGGCTGAGGAGGTAAGCGAGGAGGAAGCGCGGAACATTCTGGAGACGAACCTGCTGGGCGCGTTGTGGCTGACCCAAGCCGCGCTGCCGGTGTTGCGCGAGCAGAAATCGGGGCACGTCGTGCAGATCTCTTCGGTCGGCGGTGCCGGTTCGGTGCCGGGATTCGGGCTGTACAACGCGAGCAAATGGGGCCTGGAGGGGATGAGCGAGGCGATCGCGCAGGAGGTCGCGGAGTTCGGCGTGCGCGTGAGCATTGTCGAACCGGGCGGGATGGACACCGAATGGGCGACCGGCAGCATGCGGTTCACCGCCCCGAACCCGGCGTACGACGGGTTGCGCGAGCGGATGTTCGGCACGACGACCGTCCCGTGGGCGACCGCCGGCACCGGCGGCGGCACTCCGCCCGCCGAGATCGCCGCGGAGATCCTGCAGCACGTCAACGACCCCGCCGACCAGCGCCTGCGCGTCCTGACCGGTGCCGATGCCCCCGGAATGGTCGCGGCAGCACTGTCCGGACGGCTGACGGATTACCGTCAGGACAAGCGTTTCTCCGACGCGGAGATCTGAGATGGCACGCGCCAGCACCCGAGCCCGAGTGCACGCCGCGGTGCTCTCCCTCGCCGCCGAATCCGGTTTCGGCGGCCTGACCATGGAGGGCATCGCGGCCCGCGCCGGTGCCGGGAAGCAAACGCTGTACCGCACATGGTCCTCGCCCGCCGCGGTGCTGCTTGACGCGCTGCTGGAGCAAAGCCTCGACGCTTCCGGCGAAGTCGCCATCCCGAACACCGGCGATCTTCGAGCGGATCTGGAAACCCTGGTCCGCGGCATGATCGCCGAACTGACTGATCCGGCGACCGACCGCCTGCTCCGCGCGGTGACCGCCGAACTGCAAACCGATCCGGCCATCGGCGCCGAAGTCCTGGACCGCCTGCTGGGCCCGCAACTGCGCGCGATCGCCGACCGCCTGGCCCGCGCCGAAGTCGCATGCCCGGAAGACGGCGCGGAACTGCTGCTGGGCCCGGTTTTCCACCGCTGGCTCCTGCGCACCCGGCCGTTCACGGAGGACTGGCCCGCCGCCCACGTGGAAAGGGTGCTGCGCGCGGTGTCGCCGGGCGGCTAGTTTCGCGTCGAGCACTGCGTACTGCTGAGTGCTGACCGCGCGGTGCCACGGAACAAGGCTGATTCTCCGCAGCAGAACCAGCCCGGAGACGATTCGCGCGCCGCTTGGCGACCTCGCTGGCGCCCCTGCGCGGAGATTCAGCCGGGAGCTCGATCCGAACCGCGCGCAGGCCAGGTCAGCTACCGGCTGACTCGGTCCCCCGAAGCTCCACGCAACACCCGCCGTCGCGCGGCGCGACCCGGGCTGTCGTCACCCCGGGGACCTGGAGTCCTTCCACGACGCCGCTCAAGAACCGGTCCGTCATCCCGCACACCAGGTCCGGTGCGCGGCCGGCCAGCGGCTGGAACGGGCAGTTGCGCAGGCGCAGGCACACCGGCGTCTCGCGGTTCGGCTCGAAACCATGCCGGGCCAAAACCGTGCTCGTCAGGGTCAGTCCGCGTTCCGTGCCCAGCCGACCTGGGCGGGAGCGTTCGCGTTCGGCGGCTCCGGCGGCGGCGCCGTGCCGTCCGGCCTCGCGCAGGGCGGCGTCCCTGGCCGGTTCGCCGGGGGCCGCCGACGCGACCGCGTCCACCAGGATCGCGGCCAGGACGTCCGGCTGCCGGGGCGGGATGGAGATCGCGAAGTCGGTCGCGGCGGGTTCGTAGACCTTCGGGGCGCGGCCCACCTTGCGGACGCCGCCGACGGTCTCGTAGCGGGCGCGCAGGAGGCCGGCCGCCACGAGTTTGTCCAGGTGGAACGCGGCCAGCTTGCGCGAGATGCCGACCGCCGCGGCCGCCTCCTCGCGCGTCACCGGGCGGCCGGCGTCGCGGATGAAGGCGTACATCCCCCGGCGCAGGTCCTCGTCCAGCGCCGCTACCGCGCGGATGGTCGCCAGGTCACTCGTCACACACCCACGATAACGCCCAGCGAGGTTCCCGGAAGCCTCCACCTGGCTTGTTCACCTGGTCACATTGACTCCGCCGGGCAATAAGACAAAGATTTATCGGCGAAACCCTGTCCTGTCGCCGCCTGAAGCCCGAGGATCGCCCATGCAGTCGTCCGGAACCGCCCTCCGCGTCGTCCACGAGCCCGTCCCCGGCTTCGACCTGGCCGCGGCCGAAAACGCGGCGGGGGACTTCCTGCGCGCGCTCGGCATCAGCCTCGACTCGGAGAGCCTGCGCGGCACCCCCGGCCGGATGGCCCGCGCGTACGCCGAGCTGTTCACGCCGCGCGCGTTCGACCTCACCACGTTCCCCAACGACGAGGGCTACGACGAACTGGTGCTGGCCCGCGACATCCCGGTCCGGTCGGTCTGCGAACACCACCTGCTGCCGTTCATCGGGGTCGCGCACGTCGGCTACCTGCCGGGCGAGCGGATCCTCGGACTGTCGAAGCTGGCGCGGGTTGTCGAGCATTTCGCGTGCCGCCCGCAAGTGCAGGAACGGCTGACGAAGCAAATCGCGGGCTGGCTCGGCGACCAGTTGTCCCCGAAGGGCGTCGGCGTGGTGATCGAGGCCGAACACACGTGCATGACCCTGCGCGGCGTGCAGGCGACCGGCTCGTCCACGGTGACGTCCACTTTGATGGGCACGCTGCGTGAGGACGCCCGGTCGCGTCAGGAGTTTTTCTCGTTGACCGGGGTCAACGCCTGAGCGTGGGCCCAGTCGAGGAAGTGTTCGACGCCGCGCACCACGTGGGCGCTGCGGATTGAGGGGAACACGTCGAACGCGTGCTGCGCCTCCGCGACGGGGTCGTCGACGCGGATGGGCACGCTGCGTGAGGACGCTCGCTCGCGTCAGGAGTTTTTCTCGTTGACCGGGGTCAACGCCTGAGCGTGGGCCCAGTCGAGGAAGTGTTCGACCCCGCGCACCACGTGGGCGCTGCGGATTGACGGGAACACGTCGAACGCGTGCTGCGCCCCCGCGAGTTCCGCGTACGCCACCGGGTGGGCGGATTTAGCGCGCAACCGGGCGACGAACTCCCGCGCCTCCGCGACCGGGACGAGTGAATCGTGCTTGCCGTGGATCACGAAGAACGGCGGTGCGTCCTCGGCGATCCGGTCCATCGGGGACGCGGCGAGGTAGTCGTCCAGCCGGTGCTCCGGCGCGAACACCCGGCGCGCCATCAGGCTTTCCAGGCGGTACCGGCTTTCCTCCTCGCCGGTCGACGCGGCGATGTCGTACACGCCGTAGTGCGGCACGCAGGCCTGCACGCTCGTGTCCGCCTCCTCGAACCCGGGCTGCAGCGCCGGATCGTTCTGGGTCAGCGCGAGCAGCGCGGCCAGGTGCCCGCCCGCCGAACCGCCGGTCACCGCGACGAAGCGCGGGTCGCCGCCGTACTCGGCGATGTGTTCGCGAATCCAGGCGAGCGCTTGCTTGGCCGCCACGATGTGCGCCGGCCAGCGCGAGGCGGGGGAGAGCGGGTAGTTGATCGCGACGCAGACCCAGCCGCGGCGGGCGAGGTGGCGCATCAGCGGCAGGCCCTGCTGTTCCTTGTTGCCGATCGTCCACGCGCCGCCGTGGATCTGCAGCAGCACCGGGGCGTCGCGGACGGTTTCGCGCGGACGATAGACGTCCAGCAGGAACCGTTTGCCGCCCGGGGCGTACGCGACGTTCCGGTCGCGCACGACGTCCGGCTCGTGCATCCGGAACGGCATCAGCAGGCGTCCCCACGGCGTCGAGAAGTCCGAAGGGTTCTCCAGGCTGTCCCGGTAGTCCTCGCCGAGCGCTTCGACGAGCGCGGCCTCGACCTCGAGGCGCGCTTTCAGCGAGGTCCCGATAAGCGACGCGAAACCGGCCGCGGACAGCCCGGCCAGCGCCAGCCCGATCCGGTCGCTCGGGCGGCGCACCCCGTGGCGCGCGACGTGCTGCACGGTGTCGGCCGCGGTGAGCGCGAGCAGGTGCGGCGCGAGTTCGCCGGTGAGCCAGCCGGCGAAGAACACCGGGATCGAGGTCGGTCGCGGTTTCGGCGGCCGCAGGGCGAGCGCGGCGAGACCGAGCTGCGCCGCCCGGCGGGTCACGAAGTCCGGTTTCACCTGCCCGATGCTACCTCCGCCGAGCGCCGTCGCCAGGGTTCTGCCTTACGCTGGAAGACATGCAGCGACTGAGCGGGCTGGACGCGAGCTTCCTCTACCTGGAGACGCCCTCGCAGGTCCTGCACGTCTGCGGCCTGCTCACCCTCGACGGTTCGACCATGCCCGGCGGCTACGCGTTCCCCGAGTTCAAGCGCCGCCTCGCCGAACGCGTCGCGGTGATCCCGGCGTTCCGCCGCAAACTCCACAATCCGCTCTGGAACCTGAACCATCCGGTGTGGGTCGAGGACGAGGATTTCGACCTCGACAACCACGTGCACCGCATCGGCCTGCCCGCGCCGGGCGACGACCGCGAGCTCGCCGAGATGTGCGCGCACATCGCCGGGCAGCGGCTCGACCGCGCGCATCCGCTGTGGCAGTGCTACGTGATCGAGGGCCTGTCGGACGGGCGGCTGGCGGTGCTGCTGAAAATGCACCACGCGAGCGTCGACGGCGTCGGCGGGGCCAGCCTGATCGGCTACCTCGCCGGTCTCGAACCCGACGCGCCGCTGCCGGAGCTGCCCGACGGCGAGCGCGAGAACGACGGTCTCCCCACCCGGTTGCGGCTGCTGCGCGAGAGCGCCGATTCGCTGCTGCACCGGCCGTTCGAGATCGCCCGGCTGCTGCCCGAGCTGCTGGGTCTGGTGCCGAAGTGGGCGATGAAAACTGTGCGCGGCAAGGGAATGCCGGTGCCTTTCACCGCGCCGCGGACCTCGCTGAACGGCACCATCACCGGCCACCGTTCGGTCGCGTTCGCGCAGCTGGACCTCGACGCGGTGAAGCAGGTGAAGGACGCTTTCGGTGTCACCGTAAACGACGTGGTGCTGGCGCTGGTTTCCGGTGCCCTGCGGCAATTCCTGCTCGGCCGCGGCGAACTGCCGGGCGACCCGCTGGTGGCGACGGTTCCGGTGTCGGTGCACGAACGCACGGAACGCGATCGCGGCAGCAACCGGGTTTCGGCCTTTTTCGCTTCGCTGCCCACGCATTTGCCCGACCCGGCAGCGCGGGTGTTCTTCCTGGCCGAGGCGAACCGGCGGGCGAAGGACCACCATTACGACATCGACGCCGACATGCTCGCCGACTGGGCCCAGTTCTCCCCGGCGACGGTCTTCGGGCTCGGCGTGCGCGCGTATTCGGCGCTGCGGCTGGCCGAACGGCATCCGGTGGTGCACAACCTGATCATCTCGAATGTGCCCGGGCCGCCGATGCCGCTGTATTTGCTGGGCGCGCGGATCACCGGGCTGTACCCGCTGGGGCCGGTGTTCCACGGGGCGGGGCTCAACATCACGGTGCTGTCGAACGACGGCAAGGTCGGCGTCGGGTTGTTGGGGGCCAAGGAATTGGTGAAGGACCTGTGGCCGCTGGCGGACGCGTTGCCGGAGGCGATGGACGAGCTGAGCAAGGCCGCGCCGGTCTGATCGCGAGGCGCGGAATGCCGACGCTTTCGCACGACGGTGTCCGCCGTCGTGCGTAGTCCACTGTGGACACCTGGGACCGAAGTTCCGCGGGTAGGCGATGAGTGCACAGTGCACTGCGCCCAGCGGAAGCCGGTGCGCAGTGTCGTTTTCACCGCGGCCGTGGCTGTCGACAATGAGGCACGAGGCAACCGCCCACGCCTTGGCTCGGAGCACGAAGCGGCACAGGCCCCCAGAAGGAAATCGGGACAGCATGAAGACCGACGGCACGAAATACAGCAACTTCAGCGGCTGGATCGACCGGCCGGACGACGTGCGGCCCGCGCTGGACGGTGATCTCACCTGCGACATCGCGGTCATCGGCGGCGGCATGGGCGGCATGGCTGCCGCGCTGCGCCTCGCGGAGCGCGACCAGGACGTGGTCCTGCTGGAGGCCGAGTTCTGCGGCTACGGCTCGGCCTCGCGCAACGGCGGTCAGATCGCCGGTGCTCCGGGCGGCGACCTGCGGATGCTCAGCGTCCAGTCCCCGAAGAAGATGCCGGTCATGGTCAAGCTGGCGGAGCACGCGGGCCACTACGTGGAAGACCTCATCAAGACGCACGCCATCGACTGCGACTACGTGCCGAACGGCCTGGTGTGGGGTGCGGTCTCGCCCCTCATGATGCTCCGGGTGCGCACTCAGGCGGCGGTCCTGCGCGCCTTCGGCGGGCAGGGGACCGTCGGCAGCCGGGAGGAACTCGGCCTCCCCGCCGGCTTCGTGGGCGGGATGCGGGAATCCATCGGCGGGATGCTGAACCCGGGCAAGCTCGCCCGCGGGGTGCGCCGCGCGCTGCTCGCCTCGTCGGCCAAGGTCTTCGAGCAGTCGCGGGTGAGCGACGTCCGGCGGACCGGCCGCGTTGTCGAGATCACGACACCGCACGGCACCGTGCGGGCCGACAAGGTGGTGCTCGCGACCAGCGTCTACGGCGGCGAGTGGGACATCACGCCCAAGCACCTCGCGACCCCGCTGTACGTCATCGAGACCGAGTCGGAACCCATCGCGCCGGAGCGGCTCGCCGAGCTGGACTGGACGAGCCGATCCGGCATCATCACCCAGCACCAGCTGATGACCCACTACCGGCTCACCGAGCGCAACACCATCGTCTGCGGGGTCCGCCAAGCGCAGCGAGGCCAGACCTACCCGCTCCCCGACCGGGTCCCGGACCCGCGCGTCGTGCAGGACATGGGGAAGGATCTGGCGCGCCGGTTCCCGTCGCTGTCCGACGTGGCCATCGAGCGGGCCTGGGGCGGGTGGATCGGCATCAGCCCGGACTGGCTGGCGGTCGCCGGGCAGGTGGGTGACAACGTCTTCTACTCGATGGCCTGCAACGGCCACGGCCTCTGTCAGGTGCCGTACGTGGCCCACCAGCTCGCCGACTACATCGTCGACGGCGAGATGTCGGACGACCTCGCCGGCATCTGGTCGGACGCCGCGAAGTATTCGCCGTCGATGGCGCTGCTGATGCAGCCGTTCGTCCTCCGGGCCATCTGGGGACTCGACCGGCTCAACGACTTCTTCAACGGCAGCAAGACACTGGCCCGGCGGACGCGAGCGCGCCGTCGCGGCAGGCGCGGGAACTCCTAGGCCGAGTCCGCGATCTCCGCCGCCCGTTCCTGTCCGCCGATCGCCGCCTGCACCGAGGTGCACGCCGCCATCAACGCCGCCACGAACTGGTCCGCCGCGAACACGCACGCGGTATGCCCCGCCGGGATCTCGTACGTCGCCGCCCCGGGAATCCTGCGCGCCAGGCTCCGCTGATGCGCGGGCGCGATGAACCCGTCCCGCGAGGTCACCACGACCGCCGTCGGCAGGGTCAGGGTGTGCAGCCACGGCGTCGAGTCGAAGCGGCCGATCTCGTCCAGCGCGACCGCGATCGCCCACGGGCTCGTCGAGCGGAATTCCTCCAGCGCCCACCGGTGGTCCTCCAACCGGGCGAGGCGTTCGCGGCGGGGTTCGCCGGGGACCAGGCCGATGCGGGCCTGGTCGCGCAGCAGGTGCAGGGTGCGGCCGAACAGGTCGAGCGCCACGCGTTGCCGGACGCCGCGGCGGAAGTTGCTCGCCGTCGAGCACAGGACGAGGCCGGTGACGCGGTCGGGATAGCGGTGGGCGGTCAGCTGGCCGACCATGCCGCCCATCGAGTAGCCCGCGACCATGAACTCGTCGATGCCCAGCGCGTCCGCGACCGCGACCACGTCGTCCGCGCAGTCCTCGAGGCTGAAGTCGTGCGAGCGGATGCCCTGGCCGTGCCAGCGCTGGTCGAACACCACCACCCGGTGGTTCGCCGACAGCCGCTTCAGCACGGGGTACCAGGTGAGCAGCCCGGTGCAGGCGACCGAATGCAGCAGGAGCACCGCGGGCGCGTGCCGGGGGCCGACGTCGACCACGACGGTTTGGCCGCGGCCGGGCAGGGACAGCGGCTTCGGGTCGGGCACGCCCGCGGTGGGCGGGATGGTCGCGAGTTTCCGCGTTGCTTGCCAGCCGACGTCGCCCAGCGCTGATTTGAGAACTTGTTCCGCACCCACGTCGGCGTGCCGCCCCTCTCCGCTTCGCGGTCGATCCACCGCTCGGGCCCCGGTCCCGGGGGTTGCCGAGCCAGCCCATTCCGGCTAAAAATAGAACGTGTTCCACCTAGGTGGAGGGAGACCGGAGTGGACTTCACCCCCGACGATACGCAGAGCGAGATCACCTCGCTCGCCGCGCAAGTGCTCGGGAAGGCCGACGAGCCCGCGGACCAGTGGCGAGCGCTGGCCGACGCGGGCCTGCTCGCGCTGCCCCTGCCCGCCGACCTCGGGGGTGACGGGCTCGGCGTCGACCACGTGGCCCCCGTGCTCACCGAGGTGGGCCGGGCCGCGGCGGCGGTGCCCGCGTACGCCGTGCTGGCGCTCGGGATCCTGCCGATCGAGGCGCTCGGCACCCCGGCGCAGCGCGCTGAGTTCCTGCCGCCCGCGGCGGCGGGGGAGACCATTCTCACTGCTGCCTTGCACGAGCCGTCCGCACCGCTGACCTCCATCCCCGGGACCAGCGGTGCGGCGGCGGACGGCGCATGGGCGGTGACCGGCGTCAAAACGCACGTGCCGTACGCCGCGGAAGCGGAGCGGATTCTCACGCCGATCGCGTTGCCGGGAGGCACCGGCGTCGCGTTGGTGGATCCGCGCGCTGACGGGGTCGAAGTCCTGCCTGCGTACAACGCGACTGGCACGCCGGAGTACACCGTGCGGTTCGACGGCGCGCGGGTGAGCGAAGCGGATTTCTTGCGTGACCTCACGGCAGGGCATGCGTTGCAGACGCTGCACCGCTACGCGTTGGCGGGAGCGCTCGCGCTCGGCGACGGACTGCTTGCCGGAGCGCTGGCGTTAACTGCCCAGCATGTCGGCGAGCGCACGCAATTCGGCCGTCCGCTGGCGACTTTCCAAGCGGTGGCCCAGCAAATCGCGGACGTCTACGTCGCTTCCCGCACCGTGCATCTGGCCGCGGTGTCGGCGGTGTGGCGGCTGGCGTCCGGATTGGACGCGGACACCGAGCTGGACATCGCGGCGTACTGGCTGACCGAGGAAGCGCCGTCCGCGCTCGCGATCTGTCATCACTTGCACGGCGGCGTCGGCGTTGACCGCACTTATCCGCTGCATCGGTATTCGTCGGCGGTGAAGGACCTCGGCCGCGCGGTCGGGGGAGCGGCGCACCGGCTCGGCCGGCTGGGCGAACGAGTGGCGGGATGAGCATGCACATCGAACTGACGGCCGCGCAACAAGAACTGCGGGCGCAGCTGCGCGAGTACTTCGCGGGCCTGCTGACCGCCGACGAGCGCCGCGCGTTGCTGCGGGAGCGGCACGGGCAGGTGTACCGCGACGTCGTGCGCCGGATGGGCCGCGACGGGAAGCTCGGCGTCGGCTGGCCCAAGGAGTACGGCGGCGGCGGTTTCGGCGAGATCGAGCAGCACATCTTCGTCGACGAGGCCGCCCGCGCGGACGTCCAGTTGCCGTCGGTGACGCTGCAGACGGTCGGGCCGACGCTGCAGGCGTTCGGCACCGAGGAGCAGAAAGCCTTGTTCCTGCCGAAAATCCTGGCCGGGGAAGTGCATTTCGCCATCGGGTACACCGAACCGGAAGCCGGGACGGACCTCGCCTCGCTGCGCACGCGCGCGGTCCGCGACGGCGACGATTACGTGATCAACGGCCAGAAAATCTTCACCACCGGCGGCCACGACGCGGACTACGTCTGGCTCGCCGTGCGCACGGATCCGGAAGCGCCGAAGCACAAGGGCATCTCGATCCTCATCGTGGACACCCGCGATCCCGGCTATTCGTGGACGCCGATCATCACCTGCGACGGCGCGCACCACGTCAACGCGACGTTCTACGAGGACGTCCGGGTGCCGGCGAACATGCTGGTGGGAGAGGAAAACCGCGGCTGGCGGCTGATCACCACGCAGCTCAACCACGAGCGCGTGATGCTCGGCCCGGCCGGGCGCATCGGCGGCCTGCACGACCGGGTGTGGGCGTGGGCGGCGGCGCGCCGGACCCCGGACGGCGCGGCGTTGCTCGACCTTCCGGACGTGCGCGCGGTGCTGGCCGAGACGTTCGCGGTCGCGCGGGTCAACGAACTGCTGAACTGGCAGGTCGCGGCGGCAGCGGCGCACGGGTCGGTCGAGATCGCCGACGCTTCGGCGACGAAGGTGTTCGCCTCCGAGCGAATCCAGCGGATCGGGAGGCTCCTGGAGGAACTGGTCGGGCGGCACGGCGATCTCGCCGACCCGGACACCGCGGAACTCGCCGAATGGCTCGACGTGCTGGCGAAACGGAACCTGGTGCTGACGTTCGGCGGAGGCGTCAGCGAGATCCAGCGCGAACTGATCGCCTCCGCCGGACTGAAACTGCCGAGGGTGCCGCGATGACGATCGAGGAAGCCGCCGCGAAAATCGCCGCACAGGGCGAAAGCGCGCCGAGGTACGCGCGCGATCCGGTGAACCAGGCGATGGTGCACAACTGGGTCGAGGCGATCGGCGACGCCAACCCGGTCTACACCGACGCGGACTTCGCCGAAACTAGTGTACACAAGGGACTCGTCGCGCCGCCGGCGATGGCGCAGGTGTGGACGATGCCGGGGCTGCACGGCGTGCGCGGGGACGACGACCCGCTTGGGTTGATCCTCAAGGTGCTCGACGACGCCGGGTACACGTCCATCGTGGCCACCAACTCCGAGCAGACCTACCACCGCTACCTGCGGCCCGGCGAGCACGTTTCGACCACGAACACGCTGGAGGACGTCACCGGCCCGAAGCGCACCGGGCTCGGCGAGGGCTGGTTCGTGACCACCCGGACGAACTGGTACGTCGACGGGGAACTGGTGGCGGACATGGTGTTCCGCGTGCTGAAGTTCCGCCCGCGCGAACCGGAACCGCCGCCGTCGCCGGTGCTGCGGCCGGTGATCAGCCACGACACGAAGTTCTTCTGGGACGGTCTCCGTGAAGGCGAACTGCGCATCCAGCGGTGGGGCGACGTCCTGCGGCATCCGCCCGGCCCGATGCCGCCGGACGGATCGCTCGACACGGTGCCGGACTACGTCGTCGCGAGCGGACGCGGAACCGTTTACAGCTTCGTCGTGCACCACCATCCGGCGGTGCCGGGCAAGCGGCTGCCGTTCGTGGTCGCGCTCGTCGAACTGGAGGAAGGCGTGCGGGTGATGGCCGAACTGCTGGACGCCGATCCGGACGAGGTCCGCATCGGACTCCCGGTCGTCGCCGCGTTCGTGCGCGTCGACGACGAATTGACCCTGCCCGCGTGGAAGGTGGCGCGATGACTGCCGCGGTCGGGACCGAACTGCCGCCGATGGTGCTCGAGGCGACGCCGACGTTCGTGATCAGCACCGCGCTCGCGACCCGGGATTTCCAGGACGTGCACCACGACCGCGACGCCGCCGTGGCACGCGGCTCGAAGGACATTTTCCTCAACATCCTCACCGACACCGGCTTGGTGCAGCGATACGTGAGCGAGTGGGCCGGTCCGCAGGCGCTCATCCGCTCGATCAAGATCCGGCTCGGCGTGCCCTGTTACGCCGGGGACACGCTCACTTTCTCCGGCCGGGTCACCGCCCGCGACGGCAACGAGGTGGAACTCGAAGTGTCCGCTGTGGACAGTTTAGGTGCGCACGTGACCGGCACGGTTTCGCTGACGCTGCCGGAGGAGGACGCATGACGTTCACCGGGACCACCGCCATCGCCGGGATCGGCGCGACGGAGTTCTCCAAGGATTCCGGACGCAGCGAGCTGCGGCTGGCCGCCGAATGCGTCAGCCACGCGCTGGCGGACGCCGGGCTGAAACCGTCCGATGTGGACGGCATGGTGTCGTTCACCATGGACGGCAATGCGGAAATCGCGCTCGCCCGCGAACTGGGCATCCCGGAGCTGACGTTCTTCAGCCGCGTGCATTACGGCGGCGGCGCGGCGGCGGCGACCGTGCAGCAGGCGGCGATGGCGGTCGCCAGCGGGATCGCCGACGTCGTGGTGGCGTACCGGGCGTTCAACGAGCGCTCCGGAATGCGGTTCGGGCGCGTGTCGGCGGCCGCGGCCCAGCAGGTGAACACGTCCGGGGTGGACAACGCGTTCCACTATCCGATGGGCATCGCGACCCCGGCCGCGACGGTGGCCATGGTCGCGCAGCGGTATCTGCACGAATACGGGGCCACCAGCGAGGATTTCGGCAAGATCGCGGTCATCGACCGGGCGCACGCGGCGACCAATCCGAACGCCTGGTTCCACGGCAGGCCGATCACGCTGGAGGAGCACCAGGCCTCGCGCTGGGTCGCGGAACCGTTGCACCTGCTCGATTGCTGCCAGGAAAGCGACGGTGGCGTCGCGCTCGTGATCACCAGTCTCGAGCGTGCGCGTGACCTGCGGCAGGCACCGGTGGTGGTTTCGGCGGCGGCGCAGGGGAGCGGGCCGGACCAGTACGTGATGACCAGCTACTACCGTGACGATCTCGCCGCGCTGCCGGAAATGGGCGTGGTCGGACGGCAGCTGTGGGCGCAATCCGGGATCGGACCGTCCGATGTGGACGTCGCGGTGCTGTACGACCACTTCACCCCGTACGTGCTGATGCAGCTTGAGGAGCTGGGTTTCTGCGGTCGCGGCGAGGCGAAGGACTTCATCGCGGGCGACACGCTGACCCTCGACGGGAAACTGCCGCTCAACCCGCACGGCGGCCAGCTCGGCGAGGCGTACATCCACGGCATGAACGGCATCGCGGAGGCGGTCCGGCAGTTGCGCGGAACGGCGGCCAACCAGGTCTCCGGCGCCGGTACGGCGGTGGTCACGGCGGGGACTGGCGTCCCGACGAGCGGGCTGGTGTTGACAACCCCCTGACCTGGGCTTGCCGGTGCGCGCATAACCCTTGTGGGTCAACGCGGATCACCTCATTGCTGGCTGGTGCCTCTTTCTCCCGCGTGTCACGGTAGTGAGGACCGTGTGACGCAGCGTGTCCGAAGAGTGAGGTGCCGAGGTGACTGTGCCGCTGGCGTGGCTGTTCACCGTGCTGTTCGCGTTGCTGGCACTGCCGTGCGTGCTGCGGCTGGTGAGACTCGATTACGTCAGCCTCGGCCACCGGGTGCGCAACGGGGACCTCGCCGAACTGCTGCTGGTGGTGGCGATGGTCGCGATGCTGTCGCCGGTCGGCGGCCCGATCCCGGCCGCGGGCTGGCAGGCGGTGCTGGTGCTGACCGCGGGCTGGTTCGCAGTCTCCGCCTGGCGAGGCAGGGCTGAGGGGCACGGCTGCGCGCACCACGCACTGTCGGCGGCGGCGATGCTGTACATGGTCACCGCGATGCCGCACGGCGGGATGGTGCACGGGCCGTGGCTCACGATGTCCACAATGGACACCAGACTGGCGTGGCCGGTGGTCGCGCTGGTGGCGGCGGCCTACTTCGCGCTCGACGCGGCCCGTTCGGGCGTGGTGGCGCTGCGGTCGCGCGGCACGGCGGCACCGGGGCACGCGTCGCGCACGCTGTGCCGGGCGGCGATGGGCGCGGGCATGGGCGTCATGCTGCTCGCTGGCGTGTGACTCAGCCCGGCCCTGCGACGCACAGCCGGGCAGGCTGACTCAGCCGAGTCGCTGGACTTCCCCGTCCGGCGGGAGCTCGGCCAGCGTCGGCAGCGTATCGGCCGGATGCGCGGCGACCCACTCGCGAGCCGCGGCGACGTCACGACCCAGCGCGTCGATCAGTTCCTGCGCGGAGCCGTAAGCCTCCTGGTCCCGCAGGTGCTTGCCGAGCCAGACGGTGAGGCGTTCGCCGTACAAGTCGCCCTCGAAGTCGAGCAGGAAGGACTCGACCAGGCGGTAGCCGTCGGCTCCGTAGTAGGTCGGGCGGCGGCCCACGGACACCGCGGCGGCCACGCGCGTGCCGTCCGCGCGTTCCGCCCAGCCGGCCCACACCCCGTCGCCGAGTTCGCCGCGCTGGTCGCGCAGCGCGATGTTCGCGGTGGGGAAGCCCAGCTCACGGCCGCGCTTGTCGCCCGGCTCGACTGGCCCGCGCACCACGAAGAAGGTGCCGTCTCGCTCGTCCGCCATGGGACAACCGTATAACGGTCCCGACGCTCAGCGGGACCGCAGCACTGTGTCGGCCAGCACAGGCGCGTCGTCGCGTTCCGGCGCGGTGGTCGTGACCAGCAGACGTCCGGTTTCGCGCCACACGCGCACGCGCAGGTTTTCGCCGGGGAAGACGACGCCGGCGAACTTCGTCCCGAATGCCGAGACGCGCTCGGGGTCGCCGTCGAGGAACGCGTCGACCACGGCCTTCGCGACCACGCCGTACGTGCACAGCCCGTGCAGGATCGGCCGGTCGAACCCGGCGGCCTTGGCGAACGCCGGGTCGGCGTGCAGCGGGTTGCGGTCGCCGCACAGCCGGTACAACAGCGCCTGCTGCGGCAGCGTCGGCACGTCGAGCACGGCGTCCGGTTCGCGGTCGGGCCACTCGATCTTGTCCGACGGCCCGCGTTCGCCGCCGAAGCCGCCCTCGCCGCGGGCGAAGATGCTGGACCGGGCTGTCCACAGTGGAGTGCCGGACTCGTCGGCGACCTCGGTCTCCTGCACCAGCACCGCGGCCTTGCCCTTGTCGAAGACGTCGGCGATCCGGGTCCGTGCGACCGCCTTGCCCTCGACCGGGATCGGCCGGTGCAGTTCGATCTCCTGCTTGCCGTGCAGCACTTTCGCCAGGTCGACGTCGACGCCGGGGAACTTGAGCGCGGGCGGTTCGAAGGTGCGGAGGTTCGCCGCGACGGTGGCGAAGGTCGGCAGCACGCGCAGGTCGCGCTCGTAGGTGTAGCGCAGTTCGCGCTCGTCCACCGGGTCCGCACCCGCGCCGACGGCCAGGTGGTACAGCAGCACGTCGGACGGCGTCCAGGCGAAATTGACCTCGCCGAGATCGGCTCCGATCGCGACCGCGGGGTCGATGGGCACGGGCTCTCCACTCACTCGTAGCTGACGGACACCTCGTCGGTCAACGGTACCGACTGGCAGGCCAGCACGATCCCGTCGGCGATGTCCTCGGCGTCCAGCACCTCGTTGTTCAGCATTTTCACCTCGCCGGAGACGATGCGGCACGCGCACGCGCTGCACTGTCCTTCGCGGCAGGAGTACGGCGCGTCGAAGCCCTCGGCGAGCAGGTGGTCGAGCAGCTTCCGCTGCCGCGGCCAGGACAGCTGCCGGGTCTCGCCGTCGAGGTCGACGGTGAGTGCGGTCGTCTCGCCGCCGGTGTCCTCCTCGGGTTCGGGTTCGTCCGCGAACGGATTCCCCGTGAGCGAGTGGAACTTCTCCACGTGCACGCGTTCCCTCGGCGCGCCGAGTTCGCGCAACGCGTCCTGTGCGGCGGCCATGAACGGCGCTGGTCCGCAGAGGAACGCTTCGTGCCCCACGTAAGGCTTGGCAAGCGCCCGCAACGCGGTGACGGTCGGCAAGCCCTGCAAGCTTTCCAGCCAATGCACCACGGTGAGCCGATCGCCGAACCGCTCGGCCAGTTCGCGCAGTTCGGCGGCGAAAATCACCGACTGCTCGTCGCGGTTCGCGTAGACCAGCACCACCTGTCCGGCGCCCTTTTCCAGCGCGGACTTGAGAATCGACATCACCGGCGTGATCCCGCTGCCCGCGGCGAACAACAGGAAGTCGGAGTCCAAAGAGGACGGGCAGAACACGCCGGACGGCCGCAGCACGTCGATCGTCGCGCCCGCCCGCAGTTCGTCGCAAACCCAATTCGAGCCGTACCCGTCGGCAGTCCGTTTGACCGTGACCTGCACCCGGCCCTCGTGCGGCGCGCTCGAAAGCGAATAGCACCGCGCGACCGAACCCGTTCGGTCGCTGGGAATCCGCAGCGTCAGGAATTGCCCGGGGGAGTACGCGAACCGCTCCAGAAGCTCGTCCGGGACGGTGAACACAATGGACCGGGCGTCCGCGGTTTCCTCGATCACCTCGGCGACGGTGAGCGTGACGACGTCAGCCATTGCGCACCGGTCCGAAATCGCCGTCGCGCACCGCGCTGTCGATGCTGTCCGCGAGTTTCTCGCAGGTGTCCAGCAACGCGGTGGTGCCGCCGGAAGCGGCGTGCGCCGCGAACACCGGACAGCTGGTCGAGGCGTCGGTGGTCCACTGGATGCTGGTGTGCTTCAGGCTGTTTTTCTTGACCAGCACACAGGTCCCGCAGCTGCGGCACTCGTGCGGCCGCAGCCCGGAGGTGAGGAATTCGGTCGCTTCGGCCGTCACACCCCAGCCTCCTCCGCCTCGGCCTCCGCGCGCTGGCGCGCCAGGTTCTCCTGCACCTCGGCCGCCCACACCTCGTTCGCCTTCGTGGTGTCCACTTCGAACTCGAACCGGCGCGTCATGTCCTCGGTGACGTCGGCGGCGTCCACGTAGAACTGGTCGTACCAGCGGCGCAGCTGGTAGACCGGGCCGTCCTCCTCGCACAGCAGCGGATTGTCGATCTTGGTCTTGTTCTTCCAGATCTCCACGTCCTGCAGGAAGCCGACGCCGATGCCCTTCGCGAGCTTCTGCGCGATCTTGTCCGCGTGCTCGTCGGAAATGCCGGGCATCTTCTTGACCATGATGCCCCACTGCAGCACGAACGACGTCGGCGAAACCGGGTAGTGGCAGTTGATCAGCACGTTCTCGATTTCGAAGCCCTGGAAGGAGTTCACCAGCCAGTTGATCATGTAGGAGGGGCCGAAGTACGACGCCTCCGAGCGCAGCAGGTTTTCCTCGCCGCCGTAATTGGACGCCATGCCCATGTCCGGGCGGCCCTTGGTGTTGAGATACTGGGTGGCGATGTGGCCCTCGAACACGTTCTTGAAATACGTGGGGAAGGCGTAGTGGATGTAGAAGAAGTGCGCCATGTCCACCACGTTGTCGATGATCTCGCGGCAGTTGGCGTTCTCGATCAGGATCGAGTCCCAGGTCCAGTTGCTCCACTCGTCGCTGAACGCGCCCTCGACGCGCGGGATCACGACGTTCTCCGGCGGCGGGTTGCCCTCCGGGTCGTGCCAGACGAACAGCTGCTTGTTCTCCTCCAGCACCTGCCACGCCCGGGTGCGCGCCCGCAGCGGGACACGCTTGGCGTAGGGGATCGACTTGCACTTGCCGTTGCCTCCCCACCGCCAGTCGTGGAACGGGCAAGCGATCTCGTCGCCCTTCACCGAACCCTGCGTCAGGTCGCCGCCCATGTGCCGGCAGTACCCGTCGAGCACGTTGAGCTTCCCGGCGGTGTCCGCGAACACGACCAGTTTCGTGCCGAACGCCTGCACCGCGTGCGGTTTGCCGTCGCGGAAGTGCTCGGCGAGCCCGAGGCAGTGCCAGCCGCGGGCGTACCGCGCCGGGGGCGCCCCGGCGTCGATCGTGCGGATCTCGGATCCATCGGTCTTCGGCGTCACTGCCTGCCTCCCGTGCCGGTCTGATCTTCGTTCGCCAGCGCCTGTGCCGCAAGGTAGCCGAAAACCATCGCGGGGCCGATCGTCGCGCCCGGCCCGGCGTAGGTCCGGCCCATCACCGGCGCGCTGGTGTTGCCCGCCGCGTAGAGGCCGGACACGACCGTGCCGTCCTCGCGCAGGACGCGGGCGTTCTCGTCAATCCGAAGCCCGCCCTTGGTGCCCAGGTCGCCGGGCACCACGCGGACCGCGTAGTACGGGGCCTTGGCGAGTTCGCCGAGGCTCGGGTTGGGGCGGTTGCGCGGGTCGCCGTAGTAGTGGTCGTAGGCGCTGAGCCCGCGCTGGAAGTCTTCGTCGACGCCCTTGCGCGCGAAGCCGTTGAACCGCGTGACGGTCTGCTCCAGCGCGTCGGCGGGCACGTCGATCTTCTCGGCGAGCCCGGCCAGCGTCGCGGACTTCGCCACGATCCCGGCCTTGTACCAGCGCCCGGGCAGCGGCTGCCGCGGGCCGAGGCCGGTGAACAGGTAGCGGTCGCGGTAGCGCTGGTCGAACACCAGCCACGCGGGGACGTGCTTGCCCGGGCCGTCGCCGTCGCCGTACATCGCGTGCACAGCCTCGACATACGGCGCGGATTCGTTCACGAACCGGGTACCGGCGGCGTCGACCATCAGGCAGCCGGGCCGCGAGCGCTCGGCGAGCGCGAACCACGGGCCGCCGGTGAGCGGGAACGACGGGCCCCACCAGGCGTCGTCCATCAGGTCGGTCGCCGCGCCGAGCTTGAGCCCGGCGGTGATGCCGTCGCCGGTGTTCGCCTCCGCGCCGACGGTCCATTCGGTGCCGATCGGCGCGCGCTGGTACTTGATGCGCATCTCTTCGTTGTGCTCGAAGCCGCCGCAGGCCAGCACCACTCCGCGCCACGCGCGGAACAGCTTCTCCTCGCCGTCGCGCCGGGCCACGATGCCGGTGACGACGTCGTTCTCCACCTCTAGATCGACCAGCGGCGTGTCCAGCAGGACCTCGACGCCCGCGTCCCGCAGGCCCTTCCGCAACCCGGCCGCAAGCGCTTGCCCCATGGACAGCGGCTGCTGTCCGCGGACGCGCCCGACCAGCCATTTCATCCCGAGCGACAGCATCCGGGCGACGCCGCGCGGATGCCGGGCGATCAGGCTCAGCCAGCGGTAGTCCGACTGGGTGATCGGCACGCCGAGCGGCGGCGCGCTGTAGGGCGGTTCGAGCTGTGCCAGGTCGCTGCCGAGCAGGTTGCCGTCGAGCGGCTTCGGCTCGACCGACCGGCCGCCGGGACGTCCGCCGGGCGCCTCCGGGTGGTAATCGCTGTACCCGGGCACCCACTTGAACTCCAGCGGCGTGTTTCGGGTGACGAACTCGAGCACCTCGGGGCCGTGGTCGAGGAAGGTCGTGCGCAGGTGCTCCGGAACGACGTCGCCGACGATCGACTCCAGGTACTGCCTCGCGCGTTCGGGTGGTTCTTCGATGCCCGCGGCTCGCAGCGCGTGGTTGCCGGGCAGCCAGACGCCCCCGCCGGAGCGGGCGGTCGAACCGCCGAAGCAGGCTGCCTTTTCCAGCACCACCACGGAAAGCCCGCGATGGGCGGCGGCGAGCGCGGCGGTCATCCCGGCGGCGCCGCTGCCGGCCACCACCACGTCGTACTCGTCCGACATGCCACCTCACATGCAACGTGTTATCGGCTAAAGCTGGCCTGCTCGGGGCCACTTCCGTCACCATAGACGAGAACGTGTTCCAGTTCTAGGGTGGCGGACTATGGACGAGCTCGGGGCGGACGTCGTGATCATCGGAGCCGGCGCGGCCGGCGTGTGCGCGGCCATCGAAGCGGCCGACGCTGGCGCCAGCGTGCTCCTCGTGGACCGGTTTTCCGGCGGCGGGGCCAGTCGCGTGAGCGGCGGCGTGGTCTACGCCGGGGGAGGGACGCCGCAGCAACGCGCCGCGGGCGTCGACGACAGCGTGGACGCGATGTACGCGTACCTGCGGATGGAAACCGGCGACGTCGTGTCGGAGCGGACGTTGCGGCGGTTCTGCGAGGAAAGCGTCGACATGGTCGCGTGGCTGGAGCGGCAGGGTGTGCCGTTCGAGGGCAGCATGTGCGACTACAAGACGTCTTATCCCAGCAACAAGCACTATCTGTACTACTCCGGCAGCGAACTGTCCGGCGGATTCCGCGACGTGGCGAAACCCGCGCCGCGCGGACACCGGGTCAAGGGGCCGGGCACGTCCGGGAAGCTGCTGATGAAGCAGTTGCTGGCGGCGGCTCGCGAGCGCGGCGTGCGGGTGCTGCCGCAGACGCAGGCGATGAACCTGATCACCGATGACTCGGGCACGGTGACCGGGGTGCTCACGCACAGTTTGCGGGACGCGCCTTCGTGGGTGCGGGCACGGCACGCGCGGCTCGCGGATTGGGCGGCGAAGCCGGGTATCTACGTGCCCGCGATGCGCCGGTCGCTACACCAGCGGGTGGAACGGATTGAACGCAAGCACGCGCGTGAGCTGCGGATCAGCGCACGCCGAGGGGTAGTGCTGGCGGCGGGCGGGTTCATCGTGAACCGCGCGATGGTGCGCGAGCACGCGCCTGCGTACCGCGGCGGGCTCGATCTGGGAACTTCCGCCGACGACGGTTCCGGCATCCGGATGGGCGTGGAGGTCGGCGGGCGCACGGCGGAGCTGGACCGGGTGTCGGCGTGGCGGTTCCTCACGCCGCCGTCGGCGTTCCTCGGCGGGCTCCTGGTGGGCGCGGACGGGCGGCGGATCATCGACGAATCCCGCTACGGCGCGGCGATCGGCGAGCGGATGATCACCGAGCACGGCGGACGCGGCTGGCTGCTGGTCGACGAGCCGATCGTCGCCGAAGCCCGGCGCGACGGGCGGAAACAAGGCCAGTGGTTCGCGACGCTGCAACTGCGGTATCTGCTCGGCAAGGGCCGGGTGACCGCCGGGACTATCGAGGAAGTGGCTGCGCGCGCCGGAATCGACCCGGACGGGCTGGCGGCGACTTACGCCGAGTACCAGCGCGGACCCGATCCGGCGGGCAAGCCGGCGGACTTCGCGCGCCCGCTGGACACGCCGCCGTATTCGCTGATCGACGTGTCGGTGAAACCCAACCTCGGCTACCCGTGCCCGATGCTGACGCTGGGCGGTCTGGTGGTCGACGAGGACACCGGCGCGGTGGCCGGCGTGCGCGGTCTCTACGCCGCCGGACGCACCGCGGTGGGAATCTGTTCCAGGTCGTATGTGAGCGGCCTTTCGCTGGCTGACTGCGTGTTTTCCGGCCGCCGGGCAGGGTTGCACGGCGCGCGCGGGGCGGACCGCGTCGACAAAAACGAGAACGTGTTCTAGTCTTGAGCGTGTCGAGCGAGAGAGGACGGCCGATGAGCGAGCTGGCTGCCGTGATCGCGGGGGTGCGCGACCTGCTTCCCGTGCTGCGGGAACGCGCACAGGAGACCGAGGATGCCCGTCGGATCCCCGCCGAATCAGTGAAAGCGCTGCAGGAGACCGGATTTTTCCGCCTGCTGCAACCGAAACCGTACGGCGGCTTGGAAGCCGACCCGGTCACCTTCTACACCGCGGTCAAGATGATCGCGAGCGCCTGCGGGTCCACCGGCTGGGTCGCGTCGATTCTCGGCGTGCACCCGTGGCACGTCGCTTTGTTCGACGCGCAAGCCCAGGCGGACGTGTGGGGCGAGGACCACGACGTGCGGATTTCTTCTTCGTACGCGCCGATGGGCAAGGCGACCGTCGTCGAGGGCGGCTACCGGCTGTCCGGGCGATGGAGCTTCTCGTCCGGAAGCGACCACTGCACGTGGGTGCTGCTGGGCGGGCCGGCGTTCGCCGACGGCAAGCCGGTGGACTTCTGCACGTATCTCGTGCCGATCTCGGACTACTCCATTGTGGACGTCTGGGACACGGTCGGGCTGCGCGGCACCGGGTCCAACGACATCGTCGTCGAGGACGTTTTCGTGCCGAAGCACCGCGCGCTGAGCTTCATGGCGACGTCGAAGTGCAAGACCCCGGGCCAGGAAGTCAATCCTGGTCCGCTGTACCGGCTGCCGTACGGTTCCGTGCACCCGAGCACCATCACCGCGCCGATCATCGGCATGGCGCAGGGCGCGTACGACGCGCACGTGGAGCACCAGGGCAAGCGGGTGCGGGCGGCGTACGCGGGCGAACAGTCCAAAGAGGACCCGTTCTCGAAGGTGCGGATCGCCGAGGCGGGCAGCGAGATCGACGCGGCCTGGCTGCAGCTGACGCACAACATCGACGAGCTGTACCAGCTGGCCTGCAAGGGCGAGAAGCTGCCGTTCAGCACGCGGTTGCGGGTGCGCCGCGACCAGGTGCGCGGCACCGAGCGGGCGATCTCCGCGATCGACCGGCTTTTCGAGAACTCCGGCGGCCGCGCGCTGCAGCGGGGCACGCCGATCCAGCGCTTCTGGCGCGACGCGCACGCGGGCCGGGTGCACGCGGCGAACGACGCGGAGCGCGCGTACGTCATGTTCGGCACCGGCGAGTTCGGCTTGCCTGTTGAGAATGCGATGGTCTGATGGCGCCTGAAGGTTACTATGTAGACACTGCGGGCGGAATTCGCCTGCACTACCACGAGTCCGGCGCGGAGAACGCCGAGACGGTGCTGTTGCTGCACGGTGGCGGCCCCGGCGCTTCGGCGTGGAGCAACTTCGGCCGGAACCTGCCGGTGTTCGGCAAGTCCTACCGGACGTTGGCGATCGACCAGCCGGGGTTCGGCCGGTCGGACAAGCCGACTGACCACCCGCAGTACTTCCGGCACAGCTCGGACGCGGTCGTCGGTCTGATGGACCAGCTCGGCATCGAAAAGGCGCACCTCGTCGGCAATTCGCTCGGCGCGGGCGCGGCGGTCCGGCTCGCGCTGAACCATCCGGGACGCGCGGGACGGCTGGTGCTGATGGGCGCGGGCGGGTTGAGCGTCAACCTGTTCGCCCCGGACCCGACCGAAGGCGTGCGGCTGCTGTCGAAGTTCGCCGGGGACCCGACGCGGGAGCGGATGGAAGCGTTCCTCCGGATCATGGTGCACGACCAGGCTCTGGTCACCGACGAGCTGATCGACGAACGCTTCGAGATCGCGCGTTCGCCGGAATCGCTCGCCGCGATGCGGGCGATGGGCAAGTCGTTCAGCCTGCCGGACTCCTTCGAGGAAGGCATGTTGTGGCGCGAGGCTTACCGCCTGCGCCAACGGGTTTTGCTCGTCTGGGGCCGGGAGGACCGGGTCAACCCGCTCGACGGCGCACTGCTGGCGTTGAAGACGATTCCGCGTGCGCAACTGCACGTGTTCGGCGGCTGCGGGCACTGGGCGCAGCTGGAGAAGTTCGACGAGTTCAACCGACTCGCCCTCGACTTCCTCGGGAGTTCGTGATGGCTATCCGTTCGCTGGGATATCTGCGCATCGAAGCCACGGACATGGACGCCTGGCGCGTCTACGGGCTGAAGGTGCTCGGCATGGTGGAGGGTTCGGGCACCGACCCGAACGCGCTCTACCTGCGCATGGACGATTTCCCGGCGCGATTGGTGATCGTGCCGGGAGAGAAGGACCGGCTGGCGCAGGCGGGCTGGGAGGCGGCCAACGCCGCGGAACTGGACGACGTCCGCGCCCGCCTCGACGCGGCTTCGGTGCCGTACAAGGAAGGCACGCCGGAGGAATTGGCGGACCGCCGGGTCGCGGAGATGATCAGCTTCACCGATCCGTCCGGCAATACGCTGGAGGTGTTCCACGGCGTCGCGCTGCAGCACCGGCGCGTGGTGAGCCCGTACGGGCACCGGTTCGTGACCGGTGAGCAGGGCCTCGGTCACGTGGTTTTGTCGACCCACGACGACGAGGCCGCGCTGCGGTTCTACCGCGACGTGCTGGGCTTCCGGCTCCGCGATTCGATGCGCCTCCCGCCGCAGATGGTCGGCCGCCCGGCCGACGGCGACCCGGCGTGGCTGCGGTTCTTCGGCTGCAATCCGCGCCACCACAGCCTGGCGTTCCTGCCGATGCCGACGCCGAGCGGGATCGTGCACCTGATGGTGGAGGTCGAGGAGACCGACGACGTCGGGTTGTGCCTGGACCGCGCGAAGCGCAAGAACGTCCCGATGTCGGCGACGCTCGGCCGGCACGTGAACGACCTGATGCTGTCGTTCTACATGAAGACCCCGGGCGGCTTCGACGTCGAGTTCGGCTGCGAGGGCAGGCAGGTCGAGGACGAGGCGTGGATCGCTCGCGAGAGCACCGCGGTTTCGTTGTGGGGCCACGACTTCTCCGTGGGCGCGCAATGACAGCCGCGGTCTCCGACGCCGTGCCGGACCGGTTTCGCGAGGTGCTGGGCCACTTCTGCACCGGAGTGACCGTGGTGACCGGCTACGTCGAGGACTCCTCGGCCGTCGCGCCGACCGGACCGGTGGGTTTCGCCTGCCAGTCCTTCGCCGCGTTGTCGCTGGACCCGCCGCTGGTGCTGTTCTGCGTCGCCCGCACGTCGCGCACCTGGCCCGCGCTGGCCGCGGCGGGCACGTTCGCGGTGAACGTGCTCGCCGAGGACCAGCAGGCGGTCTGCGCCGAGTTCGGCCGCCGCGGCGGCGACAAGTTCTCCGGAGTGTCCTGGCGACCGGCCCCGTCGGGCGCGCCGCTGCTGGACGGAGCCCTGACCTGGGTGGACTGCGCGGTACAGGCGGTCCATCCAGCCGGGGACCACTACGTGGTGGTCGGCCGCGTGACCGCGCTGGGCGAGACGTCCGACGCTCGCCCGCTGCTGTTCCATCGCGGCCAGTACACGGTCACCGAGCCGGTGCCGGACGCGCTCACCGCGCTGATGCCCTGGCCCCGCCCCGACGACTGGCTCTGACTCCGCGCGGGTGTTCGCGCTACTTCCAGCGGAAGTGCACGAACACCCGCCCGAAGTTGTCTTTGTCCTTCTCGACGCGGTGGTAGAGCGCCTTCACGTCCTTGCGCTCCAGGAACCGCAGCACGTGCTTCTTCAGCTGCCCGGACCCCTTGCCCGGGATGATCTCCACGAGCGGCGCCTTCTTCGCGACCGCCTCGTCGATGACCGCGCGCAGCGCCCGGTCGATCTCCCCGCCGCGGTTGTAGATGTCGTGAAGATCGAGCTTGAGCTTCATGCCTCCTTCCTACCCCACGCCCTCATAGTCGACATCGACTAATCTTCTGCGTATAGTCGATCCTGACTAAAGGAGTTCGTGGGTGAAGCGACGCGTGGTGGGGAATCCGCTCGGGCTGGCCGTGCTGGCGGGCTTGCTCGAGGAGCCGATGCATCCGTACGAGATGGCTCGGCGGTTCGTGGAGTACGGCAAGGAGCGGGATTTCAAGTACACCCGCAGCTCGCTGTACATGGTGGTCGGGCAGCTGGAGAAGGCCGGGTTCATCGCGGCGCAGGAGACGCTGCGCGATTCGGCGCGTCCGGAGCGGACGGTCTACGCCATCACGCCCACCGGACGGCTCGAGCTGTTCGACTGGATGCGCGAGCTCGTCGCCGAGCCGGCCACCGAGTATCCGCTGTTCGGGGCGGCGTTGTCGCTGTTCGTGGTGTTGCCGGCGGACGAGGTGCGGGAACTGCTCCAGCAGCGGCTGGCCGCGCTCACCGCGATCGCCGACGACATCCGCGCGACGATCGACGCCGCGCGGGAACAGGGGCTCGCCTGGTGGTTCCTGGTCGAGGAGGACTACCGGCTGACGAAGGTCGAGGCGGAGCGCGGCTTCGTCGAACGGCTCGCCGAGTCGGTTGCCGGGGAGGACTACCGGCAGGCGTGGGAAACCTATTTCAAGGGGAGAACATGAACGTACTAGTGATCGGCGGCGGCATCGCCGGCGCGACTACCGCGATGGCGTTGCAGCGAGCGGGAATCGAAGCCGCTGTCTACGAGGCTTACCCGAAGTCGGCGGACGGAGTCGGCAGCGCGCTGACGCTGTCTCCCAACGGCCGCAACGCTTTGCGGCAGATCGATGCCGACGACGCGGTGGCCGCGGTCGGCATCGAAGTGCCGGGAATGATAATGCAGAATCACCGAGGCCGGGTGGTCGGCAGATTCGACGGGCTGCCGGGTCTGCCGTCGAGCCTGCTGCTGCGCCGGGACCGGCTGTACCGCGCGCTGATGGACGAAGCGCTGGGCCGGGGGATCACGGTCGAATTCGGCAAGCGGCTGAAGTCCGTGGAGAACAAAGCAGACCAAGTGATCGCACACTTCGCGGACGGTTCTTCCGCGACCGGCGACGTGCTGATCGGTGCGGACGGCATCCGGTCGGCTGTCCGGTCCACTTTGGACCCGGCAGCACCTGCTCCGCGCTACACCGGACTGCTCGGTCTCGGCGGCTGGATCCGCAACCCCGGCCTGCCGGTCACCGGGAACTACCAGTATTTCGCCTTCGGCAAGCGGGCGTTCTTCGGCTATTTCATCGACGCGGACGAGATTCTCTGGTTCAGCAACGTCCCCGCCGCCGACCCGGCCGAGGCGAAGACCGCGTCGCCGGAGCACTGGCTCTCGGTGCTGCGCGAACGGCACGCGGACGACGTCCCGGCGCGCGACATCATCGCCCTGCTGAAGCCGGAAGACGTTGGCCAGCCTGGGGTCCTGGAGGACATCCCGACGGTGCGGACGTGGCACCGCGGCCGGGTCGTCCTGGTCGGCGACGCCGCGCATCCGACGTCGCCGAGTTCCGGGCAGGGAGCGTCGCAGGCGGTCGAGAGCTCGCTCGAACTGGCTCGTGCGCTGCGGGATTCTCCGGACGTGGCAACGGCTTTCGCCCAGTACGAGGCGGCCCGGCGGGAACGGGTCGAGCGGATCATCGCACGGGCGGCGAAGATCAACAACGACAAGGCGGCGGGGCCGGTCGCGCGGATTATGCGTGACCTGCTGATGCCCCTGATGATGAAGACCGTGATGAGCCCGGAAAAGATGTTCGGCGGCGTGCACCGGCACCGGATCGAATTCGGGTCCTCTCGCACCGCCGTCTAGCGGAGGCACGCGAGCGCGGACCGGCGCACGAGGGCGGTGCGGCCGAGTAATCCCAGTACCGTCAACGCATCCGGGGGACCGCCGGCCCGGATCACGCGGAGCTGGGTCCGTTCGGAGGCCCGCAGCAGGTCGTCGGCGCGCCAATCGGGTCCGTTCGTGACGGCGTGGATCAGCGCGGCGGGATCCGGCTGACGGACGGGGCGGCCGTCCGTCAGCCCAGGGTCTGCCACCATCCGTCCACCGGCGGCGGGGCGGACGCGTCGATCCGCTGCCCGGGTTTCGGGATCGCGAGCGGCAGGTCGTTCGCCTTCGCCTCCCGCCACACCCGGTCCGCGGGATCCGACCAGGTGTGCATGGCCAGCGTGAACGTCGCCCAGTGCACCGGGACCAGCAGCCCGCCGCGCACGTCCAGATGGGCGGCGACGCCTTCCTCCGGCGTCATGTGGATGTCCGGCCAATGCGGGGCGTACGCGCCGACCTGGATCAGCGTCGCGTCGAACGGGCCGTGCTTCGCGCCGATCTCGGCGAAACCGGGGAAGTATCCGGTGTCGCCGCTGTAGTAGACGCGATGCTCCGGACCGGCGATCACCCACGACGCCCACAGTGTGCTGTCGTTCGCGAGGCCGCGGCCGGAGAAGTGCTGCGCGGGCGTGGCGACGAACCGGATCCCGGCCACGTGCGCGTCCTCGTGCCAGTCGAGTTCGACGATCCGCGCGGCCGGGACGTGCCACCGTTCGAGATGCGCGCCGACGCCGAGCGGGACGAGAAACGGTGCGTCGGTCAGCGAAATCAAGGATTGGACGGTGGGCAGGTCCAGATGGTCGTAGTGGTCGTGGGAGATTACGATCGCGTCCAGCTTGCCCAGTTCGCGCAGCGAAACCGGGGGAGCGTGCAGCCGCCGCGGCCCGGCGAACGCGGCGGGCGAAACCCGGTCGCCCCACACCGGATCGCACAGCACGCGGGCACCGTCGATCTCCACCAGCGTGGACGCATGTCCGTACCAGGTAAGGAAAAGACCGTCCGCGGCGGAGGCGGCGGGCGAGGAGATCAGCGGGATCTCGCCGCCCGGCCGACGGCGGGCACGGTCCTCGCCGAACAGGAACTCGCGCACGAGCCCGCCGGGGGAGGAGGGCGTCGCGCGTGTGGCGGCGGAGTTGTGGAAGACGCCGTCGGCGTACTGCGGAGACTGGCGCATCCGCTCAGCACGAGCTCCGGCGGCCTTCGCGCCGAAGGCCGCCGGAGTCAATGCTTGGAAGGTCATGCCACCGAGTCTACGAAGCGTTCCTGAGAGGAGCCCCAGCTTCGTGCAGGTGACGCAGCGTCTGCCGGTAGGAGGACACCAGCCCGGTGCGCAGGTACGGGATGCCGATCTCGGCGCAGTACGCCTGCACCATCGGCTGGGCGCGGCGCAGGTGCACCGACGGCATGCTCGGGAACAGATGGTGCTCGATCTGGTGGTTGAGGCCGCCGAGCAGGACGTCGATCACCGGTCCGCCCGCGACGTTCCGGGAGGTGAGCACCTGCTTGCGCAGGAAGTCCAGGTCCGTCTTGCCGGTCAGGGTCGGCATGCCCTTGTGGTTCGGCGCGAAGATCGACCCCATGTAGACGCCCCACAGTCCCTGGTGGACCGCGAAGAACAGCAGCGCCAGACCCGGCGGGAGGACGATGAACAGCGCGGCGAGGTAGACCGCGACGTGGGTGAACAGCAGCGTCGCTTCGAGCCCGCGACGGCGCAGGCCGGGGCGCGCGACCGCGCGGATGCCGGACCAGTGCAGGTTGAGGCCTTCGAGGGTGAGCAGCGGGAAGAACAGCACCGCCTGGTGGCGGCCGATGAACCGGGGTACGCCGCGCGCCTCCCGGGCCTGGCGCTGGGACCACACGAGGACGTCCGGGTCGACGTCCGGGTCCAGTTCCTCGTGGTTCGGGTTGGCGTGGTGGCGGGTGTGCTTGTCCATCCACCACCCGTAGCTCATCCCGATGCCGAGGTTCCCGGCGAGACGCCCGGCGATCTCCGCGGGACGGCGCGTCCGGAACACCTGCCGGTGCGCGAGATCGTGCGAAAGCAGGGCGATCTGCCCGAACATGAACGCCTGGAACGCGGCCACGGCGAGCTGCCACCACGAGTCGCCGAGCAGCGCGAACGCGACCCAGCCTCCCGCGAACAGCACGGTCAGGAGCGCGATTCGAGCGGTGTAGTAGCCGGGGCGGCGGTCGAGCAGACCGGCGTCGGTGATCCGGCGGCAGAGCCGGGCGAAGTCGCTTCCCGGCCGTGGGGGCGAGGGGAGGACGAGCTTTTCGGTGGTCACCCGGGCGAGTATTGCGGCGCGGCGCCCCGGCGGGAAACCAGCAGACCCGACGGCTCGTGCTGGGGTTGTCCCCACCCCGCTCCTGTGCATTCCCGGCGCGGTGCTGCTCAAGCGCTTGCCGAGGTGCCGGGCGACGGCTCCGGAACGGCCTCCGGGGGCAGCAGGGTTACTCCAGGTGCCAGGGAAATTTCCATCGTTCGGCGGTCTCCCCCTCCGCGAAGCGGCCGCTCCTCAGTGCGACCGCCGCCGGGTCACCTCCGCGATGCTCGCCCAGTCGAGGTCCGCGCCGCCCTGCTCGACCGCGGTGGCGAACACGTCCTGAAGAACCGGTCCGGCGGGCAGTTCGACGCCCAGTTCACCGGCGGTGTCCAGCGCGAGCTTCAGGTCTTTCAGCCCCAGCGCGGCGGTGAACCCCGGCGGCGTGTAACTGCTGGTGGCGATGGCGTCGCCGTAGCCACGGTAAACCGCGCCGGGAAAGACGGAATCGTTGATCATGTCGACGAACTGCCCGGCGTCGAGTCCGGCGTTCTCCAGCAAGGTGATCGACTCGGACAGCGCCTGCAACGCGTGAATGATCAGATAGTTCACTGAAATCTTCGCCGTCGGCGCGGCGTCCACGGCGTCGCCGAACTCCCAGACCCGCCGTCCGATCGCAGCCAGCATCGGTGCGGTTTCGGCACGGACGTCCGCGGCGCCGGACACCAGCACGGTCAGGTTCCCGGCCACCACGGCTTCTGGACGGCCGACCACCGGTGCGCTGAGGTACCGCCCGCCCCGCGCGGCGAACTCGCGCGCCCCGCCCGGGCTGATCGTCGCGTGGTTGACGTGGACAAAGCCCTCCGGAGCGGAACGGAGCCGCTCGGCGGTGAACACCTGCCGCACCGCGGCTTCGTCACTCAGCATGGAGAAGACTGTCCCGGTGGCGATCGCGTCCTCGGGAGTTTCGCCCACGGTCGCGCCTCGCGCGGCCAGCTCGTCCGCTTTGCCCGCGCTGCGGCTCCACACAGTGACGTCGTAGCCCGCGTCGAGCAGGCGTCCGGCGATGGCGGTGCCCATCCTCCCGAGCCCGATGAAACCTACCCGGCGTGATTGCTCGGTCATGATCATTCCTCCAGTCATTGACAGCTCAGCGCTTCGGTCATTTCTTCGTCGATCTTGCGCAGTAGCGCGCGGTTCGGACGCAGCGTTCCTTCGATGTCGCGCAGCTGTCCGTTGTCGTCCACGTCCGCGTCGGTGATGACGGCTTCGACGTGGGTGTCGAGCACTCGCATGTGCAGCCCCTGCAGGACGGTGACGAACTGCTCGGCGGCCTTCCCGCCGCCGCGGGTGCCGTAGGCGAGCAGGCTCGCGGGCCGATCGCGCCACTCCCGGTAGAGATAGTCCAGCGCGTTCTTGAGCACCCCCGGATAGCCCCAATTGTATTGCGGGAACACGAAAAAGAACCCGTGATAGCTCCGCACGAGCTCGCTCCAGGCCCGCGTGTGCTCGTGTGCGTACTGCTGCGCCGCGGCCTTGACGGGCTCGTCCAGGAACGGCAACGCGATCTCCGCGAGGTCGACCAGCCCGTAGCCGAGTTCGCTGTCCTCCTGCAGCCGGGTTCGCGTCCAGGCCGCGACATCCGCGCAAATCCGGGAAGGGCGGGTGCTGCCCACGACGACAGCAATGCGTTTCGTGCCTGCCATCAGCGCGCTTCCCCTCGGTTCGTCTCACGGACTGTTGGTGACACGAACCAAAATAGTTGGTGTCACGAACTAAGTCAAGCTAACCTGGTCCCGTGACCGCTTCCCCGCCCGCAGACGAACCGCCGCCGGAGCTGAACCTCACCGACGCCCTCGTCCAGCTGTCGTTCATCGTGCAAGCCGTGCTGGGCCGCCTGGCCGGGGACGAAGGACTGTCCGTCACCCAGCTGCGCATGCTCGCCGTGCTGGACGACCGCGAGATCGGCATGCGGCAACTGGCCGGGATCCTCGAACTGGAGAAGTCCAGCGTCACCGGGCTGGTGGACCGGGCCGAACGCCGCGGCTTGGTCCAGCGCATCGCGGTCCCCGGCAACCGCCGAGCCGTCCACGTCACGGTCACCTCGGCGGGGCGAGCTGTGGTGCACCAGGTGCGCGACGCGATCGACGCCGAGCTGGGCCAGCTGGCGGCAACGCTGAGCGACAGCCGTCAGGACGCCTTCCGCCGCACCATCGAGTCGCTGATCCACCACTACGCGACCGAACACGCCATCCCGCTGTAAACCGGGCTGCGGCTCGAGGGCTGCGAAACCGGTATGAAACTAACCTGCCGAGTGCCGCGCCGTCTGGCAGCGTGTGCGCATGCGCAGCTACTACCTCCCCCCGATCGTCCCCGTAGTCGCTCTCGTCCTCATGCCGTTCCTCCCCTTCGTCAACTCCTCCGGCCTGTGGCTGGGCTTGCCGAAGATGATGGTCTGGGGCGCGTTCTGGTGTCTCATGTTCACTCCGGCGCTGCTGCTGTCGGAACGCTTGCTGTCCCGCAGCGGCGAGGAGGATTGACGATGATCCTCGCCTTCACTCTCGCCGGCATCGTGCTCATCGGCGTGCTCGGCTTCGTCGGCCGCCGCCGTCCCGCCGCGGACCTCGCGGAATGGACCGTCGGCGGCCGGAAGTTCGGCGCGCTGACCATGTGGTTCCTGCAAGCGGGCGAGGTCTTCACGACCTTCACCTTCCTCGGCATGGCCGGGCTGGCGTTCTCCGGCGGCGTGGCCGCGATGTACGCGCTGCCGTACGTGCCGATCGCCTACGTGATCCTGTTCTTCCTCGCCAAGCGGATCTGGCGGATGGGCAAGGAACGCGGCTACCTGACCCAGGGCGACTTCCTCGAAGACCGGTATTCGAGCCGCGCGCTGGGCACGGTGTCGGCGATCCTCGGCGTCGTGTTCGTCCTGCCGTACCTGCAACTGCAGATCACCGGGCTCGGGCTGATCGTCCGGCTCGTGACCGGCGACCACGCGTCCGGCACGCTCAGCATGATCGCGGGCAGCGTGCTGGTGGTCGCGTTCGTGCTGTGGGCCGGGCTGCGCGGCGTCGCGGCGACGTCGTATTTCAAGGACGCGATCATGCTCGTCGTCCTGGTGGTGCTGATCATCGCGGTGCCCGCGCACTTCGCGGGCGGCGTGTCCGGTGTCTTCCACAAGATCGACCAGCTGCATCCGGAGAAGCTGTTCGTGCACGCCGGGGCCAACGACCACACGTGGTTCATCACGAGCATGCTGGTCAGCGCGATCGGCGTCGGGCTGATGACGCTGCCGCACACCTGGCCCGCGCTGATGTCCGCGCGCGACCCGAAGGTGCTGCGCCGCAACTACACCTGGATGCCGGTGTACGAGCTGTGCCTGCTGCTGCCGATGATCATCGGGTTCGCGGCGGTCCTGGTGGTGCCCAAGGGAAGCGACCCGAACGGCGTGCTGCTGACCTTGAGCAAGGACGCGCTGCCGGGCTGGGTCACCGGGCTCGTGGTGGTCGCCGCGACGGCCACCGCGATGGTGCCCGCGGCGGGCATCCTGATCGGCATTTCCTCGCTGGTGGCACGGAACATCACCCGGGTGCGCAGCGAGCGCAAGCAGTTCTGGATCAACCACGGGACGGTCGTGCTGGCCAGCGCGCTCGCACTGGTGCTCGGCATCTTCCGGCCGGACCTGCTGGCGAACCTGCTGCTGCTCACCTACTCCGGCTCGGTGCAACTGGCCCCGGCGAACCTGCTGGGCTTCCTGAAGAAGGTCCCGGTCGGCAAGGTCCCGGTGTTCGCCGGGCTGCTGGCGGGCGAGGTCGTGGTGATCTGGCTGACCTTCGTGGACACCAAGCTCGTCGGCACGGTGAACGTCGGGCTGGTCGGGCTCGCGGTCAACGTGGTCGTGCTCGCGATCGCGGCAGCCGTCGAACGGGCCGTGACCCGGTCCGGAAACGTTGTGCAGACAGGAGAACCGGTATGACGCGGACCCTTTTCACCGGCGGCACGGTGTTCGACGGGACGGGCAGCGCGCCCGCCCCGGCGGACGTCGTGGTCGAGGACGGCCGGATCGTCGAGGTCGGCACCGGCCTCGACGGCGACCGCGCGGTGGACTGCGCCGGCGCGATGCTGCTGCCCGGGATGTTCGACTGCCACGTGCACGTCACGGTCTCCGACCTCGGGTTGCTGCAGCGCGTCCAGAAGCCGTTCTCGTACCAGTTCTACGAGGCGGCCCGGAACCTGTGGACCACCTTGAAGCTCGGCATCACCACCGTGCGCGATGCCGCCGGGGCCGATCTCGGCATCAAGCAGGCGGTCGCGGACGGCCTGATTCCCGGTCCCCGCTTGGAAATCGCGATCGGCCTGATCAGCCCGACGGGCGGGCATGGCGACGGGTGGATGCCGTCCGGGCATTGCGTCCCGCTGTCGCTCCCGCATCCTGGCCGTCCGAGCGCGCTGGCCGACGGCCCCGACGAGATGCGCCGGGTGGCGCGCACGGTGTTGCGCGCCGGGGCGGACGTGCTGAAGGTCTGCACCACCGGCGGCGTGCTGTCCCCTCGGGACGATCCTCGGCATTCGCAGTTCACGCCGGAGGAATTGGACGTCCTGGTCGCCGAAGCGACCATGCAGGGGCGGGCGGTGATGGCGCACGCACAGGGCGCGGAGGGGGTCAAGAACGCCGTCCGCGCCGGGATCCGGTCGATCGAACACGGCATCTACCTCGACGACGAGGCGATCGAGCTCATGCTCGCGCGCGGCACCTGGCTCGTCCCGACGCTGGTGGCTCCGGTGAACGTCATCCGCGCGGCGGCCGCCGGTGCCGCGTTGCCGGATGCGGTGGTGCAGAAGGCGAAAGAGGTCGCGGAAGTCCATCTCGAGTCGGTGCGCCGGGCCGTCGAAGCCGGGGTCCGGATCGCGATGGGCACCGACAGCGGCGTCGGCCCGCACGGGACGAATCTCGAAGAGCTGGAACTGATGCGCTCGGCCGGGATGAGCCCCGCGGACGTGCTGGTCGCAGCCACATCGTCGGCCGCTCGGCTGCTGGGCAAGGACGCCGAACTGGGCCGCTTGGTGCCGGGGTATCGCGCGGATCTCGTGGTCGTTTCGGGCGATATTTACGATTTCCCGGCGTTGGCGGGGAATGTTCGGGAAGTGTGGCAGGACGGAGCGCGCGCGGTTTAGGGCGGGGCATTCCCGAGCACGGCATACTTGCCGCCGTGATCATGAAAACCGAGGAACGCCACGCGTCCTGGCTCGAGCTTTTCTTCGACCTGGTCGCGGTCGCCGGCGTCGCCCAGCTTTCGCACCTCGTGCGCGGAACGACTTCCTGGAGCGACGCCGGCCTCTACGTCGTGTGCTTCCTCGCGTTCTGGACCGCGTGGATGTGCTTCACCGTGTACGGCAACGTCACCGGGGAAGCGGCGCGCGCGATGCCGGTGCTGCTCGCGATGGCCGGGCTGGTTTTCATGGCCGGTTCGGTGCACGACATCGGCGAGCACGCACAGGGCTTCGCCATCTCGTACGTGGCGGTGCGCGCGCTCGCGAGCCGGGTCTGGGAAGGCCGGGAAAACACGCGGATCATCGTCGAATGGCCGGTGGTGCACGCCGGGATGGGCGTGGTGCCGTGGGTCGTCTCGTTCTGGGTCGACGCGCCGGGGAAGTACCTGCTGTGGGCACTCGGGCTGGCGATCGACCTGGTGGCCGGGCTGACCATGTCGGGGGAGCAGGTCGCGGCCAAGGTGGCGGAACGGGCCACCCAGTCGAAGCGGCCGGTGCCGGGGCTGGCCTTCGCGCACCTGGACCTCGCGCACTTCGGCGAGCGGCTGGGGCTGTTCACGATCATCGTGCTGGGCGAGGGCGTCCTGACGGTCACCGGCGCGATGACGGAGATCCCCGACTGGGAGTGGCCGCTGCTCTCGACCGTGCTCGGGGTGCTGGCGCTGCTGGCGGCTTTGTGGGGAGCGGCGTTGTTCCAGGGATTCGGCGGGATTCCCTATCTGTCCCAGACTGCCTGGGGCCCGCGGGTCCTGCTGCCGGTGCACTGCCTGGTGGCCGGATTGCTGGCGGCGCTGGCGGCCGGGTTCGGGGACGCCGTGGAGTCGGTCGCGCACGGACACCTCGCGGCGGGGACGCGATGGCTGCTGTGCGGGTGCGTCGCGGCGTTCACGGTCGTGGGCGTGGTGGCGCGGGTGGCTTCCGGGAGGTGGAAGCCGTGGGACTTCGTCGCGGTGCTCGCCGGGGTGGGGGTTCCGGCCGCGCTGGGCCTGGCCGGCGCGACGCTGACCCCGGCGCGGTTCTTGTGGTTGCTGCTGCTCGCGATCGTGCCCGGGCTGGTGCGGGAGTTTCCGCGGCGTCGGCCGGTTGCTGCGTCGGGCGCGGAAGGTCCGTGAAGGACTCATCGAGGGAATCCAGTTCCGTGAAGGGGCCCCTCACGGCGCGCTGGTCGTGAGGGACCCCTTCACGGCTTTTCAGACGTTGGCGAGGAGATCCTTCAACGCGGCCGCGAACTTCGCCGGATTGCGCTGCGGCGCCAGGTGCGCGCCCGGCGTCTCGGTGAACGGCAGCCCGAGTTCGAGCGCGAGGATCTTGGCGGGCTGGTAGTGGTACCAGCCGCGGCTGCCCTCCCCGGCGACCGGCACGATCTCGGTGTTCGTCCGGCGGAGTGCGCGCAAGTCCGGCAGGTAGTCGAAGAACTCGGTCAGCTCGCGGTCGAACAGCCGGAGCCAGTCGCCCTCGTTCGGCAGCCGCAGATGCGGCAGGTCGGGCAGCGCGGCGCCGGCGATCCCGTCCGCGAACCGCGTGACCGCGCCCATCAGATCACCCGAACGGGCCAGCCGGACCTGCGCCGCGGCGGCCTCGAGAATCCCCTCGGCGTCCGGCATCAACTGGATCGCGGGCGGTTCGTGCGCGACGAACACGGCGACCCGGTCCGGGTACCGCGCGACGAGATCCAGCCCGATCAACGCACCGGCACTGGTCCCGAACATCGACACCGGCCCGCTCCCGCCGACGTGGTCGAGAACGGCGAGCGCGTCGTCCGCCTGCAGCGCCACCGGAACGGGCCCGGTGGTGGTGTCCGTGCTGGCGAAATGGCCGCGCCGGTCGTAGGTGATCACGGTGAAGTCCGTGCGCAAAAGCTTGACCAGCGCCCGGAACGAGTCCGCCGCACCGGTCCCGCCGGGGACCAGCAGCAGCCGCGGTCCCTCGCCGGTCGTGCGGACGGCCAGCTCGCCGCCCTCGACCGGACAGCGATGCTCGGCAGTCTCCGCATCTTCCGCGATCATGCCGAGAGTCAAGCACAACCCGGGTCACCCGATCGCTTCCGGGACGCCGGTTTTTGTCGGTGGGGGGTGCGAGACTCCGGGAATGACGAGTTGGGATGAGTTCAGTGCCGCCGCCCCGGCATTGGCCTCGCGCGTACGAGCCCGCTTCGCCGCCGCGGATTCGCACGTCTTGGCCACCCTGCGCAGCGACGGTTCGCCGCGAGTGAGCGGTTCGGAGATCGACTTCCGCGACGGCGAGGCGTACATCGGGTCGATGCTCGACGCCCGCAAGGCCCGCGACCTCCAGCGCGACGGCCGCTTCGCCCTGCACGCCTACCCCGGCATCGAGGAAGGCGGCGACGCGAAAATCGCCGGCCACGCGGTGGAGATCACCGATCCGGCGGAGGTCGCGCGCATCCAAGAAGGACAGGAGAGCCACCTGTTCCGGCTGGATCTGCGGGAGGCCGTGGTCACGTGGGTGGAGGACAACACGCTGTGGATCGAATCGTGGCACCCCGGGAGCTGGGTGCGCTTCGCGAGGCCGGACAACGGCCCCGCGGTACGGACGGAGCTGGGGTTGACGGGGGAGGAGAACGGTTGAGGAGCGTGGAGCGGACCCCGCGGAGCCCTAGCCTGGGCTGATGAAACTCACGTCCACCGTCCTCGACGCGCCCGACCCCCGAGCGCTGGCCGAGTTCTACCGGGAACTGCTCGGATGGCCGATCGGCGCCGACGAACCGGAGTGGGTCACGTTGCGTCCTTCCGGCGGTGGGGCTGGTCTGTCGTTTCAGCTGGAGACGCAGTACGTGCCGCCAGTGTGGCCTGTCGACGCGGGGAAGCAGCAGATGCAACTGCACCTCGACTTCGAGGTCGACGGACGCGCCGCGCTGGAAGCCGCAGTCACGAAGGCGGTCGCGGCCGGGGCTCGGATGGCCGAGTTTCAGCCGCAACAGCACGTGCGCGTGCTGCTGGATCCGGTTGGGCATCCGTTCTGCTTCTGGACTGACGACCGGCCTTAACCGCCACCGCACCGGCGGCGGAAGTTTCGGTCGCTGGCGCTCTAGAGCCGTGGCATCGCACGCCCCTTTTCCGCCGCGTCCCGGGTGAGAGTTGCCTTGCCGCAGCTGAATTGTGCCAGCGCGGCAAGAAGCGAGCCCGGACCCGACCGGGCCCGGGCTGCCTGCTCAGCTCCGCTTCCAGTTCGTCGCGGCCGCGGCGCTCCGCTGGCACAGCTGCGCTTCCGGTTTGTCGCGGCGGGTGGTGTTCTGTTGGTTCGGCTGCCCTTCCGGTTTGTCGCGGCCAGCGGTGCTGTGCTGGCACAGTTGCGCTTCCGGATTGTGGCGGCGGGTGGTGTTCTGTGGGCTCGGTTGCGCTTCCGGTTTGTTCCGGCGGGCGGTGCTTTGCTGGTTCGGTGGGGGTTCCGGATTGTGGCGGCGGGCGGTGCTCTGCTGGCTCGGCCGTGCTTCCGGTTCGTCGCGGCCACGGTGCTCGGCGCTTCGGGTTTGTCGCAGCGGCGGTGTCCTGTTGGCCCGGCTGGGCTTCGGGTTTGCCGCGGAGGCACCGCTCCGCCAGCTCAGCTCCGGCCCCAATCCGTCGCAAGGCCGCTGCTCCGCCAGCTCAGCCCCAATCCGTCGCAGCGGCCCTGCCCGTCCAGCTCAGATCCGCTCCAGAATCGTCGCCGTAGCCATCGCCCCGCCCGCGCACATCGACACCAGCGCCGTCGTCGCGTCGCGGCGTTCCAGTTCGTGCAGGGCGGTCGTCAGCAGTCGCGCGCCGGTGCTGCCCACCGGGTGTCCCAGTGCGATCGCTCCGCCGTTGACGTTCACCCGCGTCTCGTCCGGATTGTGCATGCGCTGCCACGAAAGCACGACCGACGCGAAGGCCTCGTTCACCTCGAACAGGTCCACGTCGCCGATCTTCATCCCGGCCGCTTCGAGGACCCGCGTCGTCGCCTGCACCGGGCCGTCCAGGTGGTAGTACGGTTCCGCGCCGACCAATGCCTGCCGCCGGATCCGGGCGCGTGGGCGCAGGCCCAGCGAGCGCGCCAGCGACGCGTCCATGATCAGCACCGCCGCGGCGCCGTCGGAGATTTGGGACGACGAGCCCGCCGTGTGGATTCCGTCCGGCACCACGGGCTTCAACCGTGCCAGACCCTCCATTGTGGTCTCCCGCAGGCCCTGATCCCGGTCCACCACACCGGCTTCCGTCGCGACCGGCACGATTTCCCGCGAGAAATGCCCGGCCGACCACGCGGCGGCGGCGTTGGCCTGCGACCGCACTCCGAACGCGTCGACGTCCTCGCGCGTGATGCCTCGCCGGATCGCGATCCGTTCCGCCGCACCGTATTGGTCCGGCATGTCGATCGACCACGCGTCCGGTTTGGGGGAGCCGACGCCCTCGCCGCGGTTCGCGCCGAGCGGCACCCGGCTCATCGCTTCCGCGCCGCACGCCACGCCGACGCTGATCGCGTCCGCCGCGATCAAGCCGGCGACCAGATGCGCGGCCTGCTGCGCCGAACCGCATTGCGCGTCGATCGTCGTGGCCCCGGTCGATTCCGGCAGGCCCGCGTGCAGCCACGCGGTGCGGGTCAGGTTGCCGCACTGCTCGCCCGCCTGCGTGACCGCTCCGCCGATCACCTGCTCCACCTCGGCCGGATCGATGCCCGCCCGTTCGACCACCCCGCGCACCGCCGCGCCCAGCAGTTCGGCCGCGTGCAGGCCGGACAGCCAGCCGCCGCGCTTGCCGATCGGCGTGCGTGCCGCGGCCACGATCACCGGTTCGCCCACGAGTGTCCCCTTCCGGAAGCTCCGTACCTCGCAAAACTAGAACACGTTCCTGTTAATGACAAGCGAGCGCACGACAGCGCGGAAGTCGATCACGAACCGATGAGCGAGCGCTCACCTGCGCCAACAGCTTCTGGAACGGTAAAGTAAACAGGTTTCACTCAAGCGGGTTCCGTTGGTTAACACCGTATGCTCTACTGGGTTCATAGAACGCGTTGCAGTTGGGTATCACCGCCGATCCCGCGCAGGAGGCCAAGCCGTGGCAGCCCCGCTTTTGCCCGCCGGTTTCGACTTCACCGATCCGGACCTCTACGCCAGCCGGCTGCCCCTGGAGGAGTTCGCCGAACTCCGCCGCACGGCGCCCGTCTGGTGGAACCCGCAGCCGCACAACACCGCCGGATTCGGCGACGACGGCTACTGGGTCGTCACGCGACACGCCGACGTCAAGGCGGTCTCGCGCGACAGCGAGCTCTACTCGTCGAGGGAAAAGACCGCGATCATCCGGTTCGACGACCAGATGACCGCCGAGGGCCTCGACGCGAACCGGCTCGTCCTGCTGAACATGGACGCGCCGCAGCACACCAAGCTCCGCCGCATCGTGTCGAAGGGGTTCACCCCGCGCTCGATCGCGAAGCTCGAGGACACCCTGCGCGACCGCGCCGAGCGGATCGTGCACGAGGCCAAGAAGAAGGGCTCCGGCGACTTCGTCACCGACGTCGCGTGCGAGCTGCCGCTGCAGGCGATCGCCGAGCTGATCGGCGTGCCGCAGGAGGACCGGCTCAAGATCTTCGACTGGTCCAACCAGATGATCGCCTACGACGACCCGGAATACGACCTCGAGCCGATCGCCGCGTCCGCGGAACTCGTCGGCTACGCCTGGAACATGGCCGAGGACCGCCGCCGCTGCCCGATGGACGACATCGTCACGAAGCTCGTCCAGGCCGACGTCGACGGCGAATCGCTCGGCTCCGACGAGTTCGGCTTCTTCGTGATCCTGCTGGCCGTCGCCGGCAACGAGACCACCCGCAACGCGATCACGCACGGCATGAAGGCGTTCCTGGACCACCCGGACCAGTGGGACGTCTTCAAGGAGCAGCGCCCGAAGACCGCGCCGGACGAGATCGTCCGCTGGGCGACGCCGGTCGTCGCGTTCCAGCGCACCGCGACCCGCGACACCGAACTGGGCGGCGCGCAGATCCGCAAGGGCGACCGCGTCGGGATGTTCTACAGCTCGGCCAACTTCGACCCCGAGGTCTTCGACGAGCCCGGCAAATTCGACATCCTGCGCGAGGACAACCAGCACGTCGGCTTCGGCGGCACCGGTTCGCACTACTGCATCGGCGCGAACCTGGCGCGGCTCGAGATCGACCTGATCTTCAACGCGATCGCCGAGGTGATGCCGAACATCGCCGAGGTGTCCGCTCCCGAACGGCTGCGTTCCAGCTGGCTCAACGGGATCAAGCACTACCAGGTCCGCTACGCCTGAGCAGGCGAAACGCCCGGGGACGCGACCTGACCGGCAAGGAGCGCGGCGCACCGGCATGATGGCCCCGTGCGCACGACGGTAGACGCGGAATTCGGCGTCCGGGTGACGAAACCCGGCCTCGCCGCGATCTCGGTTGCCGCCGTGCGCGCGGACGCCGGCGAACTCACCGTTTCCGACGCCGGTTCCGCGCGCACCGCCGAGTTCGAACACGGCACGCGCGCGGAGGTTTACGACCTCGCCGAGGGCGAGCATCGCGTCGCCTATCACGGCGAACGTGTGCTGCACCGCGGCAACGCCGAACCCGTCACGCTCGCCGACATCGCGCGGTACACCCGGCCCAGCCGCTACTGCCCGTCCGACCGGATGGGCGGACTGCTGCCGCCGGGCATCGGAGAACTGGACGGCGCGCGGGCACGAGTGCAGGCGATCGTCGACCACGTACACCGCAGGCTCGTGTACGCCGTCGGTTCCGGCGGCCCCACCCACGACGCCATCGACACGCTCCTCGCCGGCGAAGGCGTCTGTCGCGACTTCGCGCACGTATGCGTCGCACTGTGCCGACTCGTCGACGTACCCGCGCGCTACACGTCGGTCTACGCGCCTGGTTTGCAGCCGATGGACTTCCACGCAGTCTTCGAAGCAGGCATCGACGGCCGCTGGTACGTCTTCGACGCCACCCGGTTGGCCCCGCGCCAGACCATGCTCCGCATCGCGACTGGACGCGACGCCGCCGACACCCCGTTCCTCGCGACGCTGGGCTGCGAACTCGACTTCCTCGGCGCGACCGTCTTCGCCACGACCGACGAGCCGCTGCCGCGTGACGACGGGCACGCCCCGGTCGTACTGGCCTGAATGCGTGTCTTTTGCGACAAACAGCGCGTCCGCTGGGTAAACAGTGACGGTGAAGCGTTCCCGCAAGACCCCCGGGCCGAGCAAGTGGGCCCGCGCGCGTGCCCGGTACCGATGGCTGGACCACATCGCGCGCGCCACCAACCGGTACATCGACTACGGCGGCTACCACTACGTCGCGTCGATCACCTACTTCAGCCTGCTCTCGCTGGTGCCGATCCTGATGCTGTCCTCGTCGGCGGCCGGGTTCGTGCTCGCGACGCAGCCGCATCTGCTCGACGCGCTGGTGCGCGGCATTTCCGGATCGCTGCCCGGCCCGATCGGCACCCAGGTGTCGTCGATCCTGACCGGGTTCGTGGAGCAGCGCACCGGCGTCGGGGTCGCCGGTCTCGTGGTCGGGCTGTACTCCGGCTGGAACTGGATGAACGCGCTGCGGGACGCGCTCACCGCGATGTACGGCCAGAACCGGTCCGACGGGCCGCTGCTGCGCACGATCCTCATGGACATCCTGGCGTTGCTCGGGCTCGCCGCGGCGCTGCTGGTGTCGTTCGGGATCTCGGTGTCCGGCACCGCGGTCGGCCGTTCCCTGCTCGGGCTGGTCGGCGTCGAGGACACGAGCTGGGGACACAACCTGCTGTCGTTCGTGTCGGTGCCGCTGGCGTTGCTCGCGGACTGGATGGTGTTCCTGTGGGTGCTCACCCGGTTGCCGCGCGAGCGGGTCGGATGGCGCAGCGCGATGCGCGGCGCGGTCGCCGCGGCGATCGGATTCGAGCTGCTCAAACTGGCCGGCGGGTTCTACCTGAACTTGATCAGCAAGTCGCCGTCCGGCGTGGCGTTCGGTTCGGTGATCGGTCTGCTGTTCTTCATCTCGCTGATCGCGCGGATGCTCGTCTACATCACCGCCTGGACCGCCACCGCCCGCGACGCTCCCCGCAAGCCGATCCAGCCCCCGGCGGCGACGCAGCTGCGCCCGATCATCGCGCCCAAGCAGGACAGCGCGAAGGCGGCCGTGCTGGGCGCGGTGGTCGGGGCGCTGGGGACGTTGTTCGCCTTGCGGGGGCGGCGGAGAGACTAGGGCTTTTCCGAGCCGACGACCCACATGCTGAAGTACTGCGAGCCGCCGCCGTAGGCGTGCCCCATCGCGATCCGGGCGCCATCCACCTGGTAGTCGCCAGCGCGGCCCATCACCTGCTTGGCCGCCTCGGAGAACCGCAGCATCCCGGACGCGCCAATGGGATTCGACGACAGCACGCCGCCGGACGGGTTCACTGGCAGCCGTCCGCCGATCGCGGTGTCGCCTGCTTCGGTGATCTTCCAGCCCTCGCCCTCGGCGGCGAAGCCGAGGTTTTCCAGCCACATCGGCTCGAACCAGGAGAACGGCACGTAGATCTCCGCGACGTCCACTTCGGACAGTGGGTCCTTGATGCCCGCGTCGCGCCACAACGCGGCGGCCGCGTCGCGACCGGCTTGCGGGCTGACCTGATCGCGTCCGGCGAACGTCGTGGGCTCGGTCCGCATCGCCGTCGAATGGATCCACGCCGCGCCGCCCGGCACCGCGTCGCCGGCGGCTTCGTCGCCGAGCACCATCGCACAGGCGCCGTCGGAGGACGGACACGTTTCGTCGTACCGGATCGGGTCCCACAGCATCTGCGACGCCTGCACCGACTCGACCGTGATGTCGGACTGTTGCAAGTGCGCGAACGGATTCAGCGCGCCATTGCGCCGATCCTTCGCCGCCACGATCGCCCCAATGTGCTCGGGCGCACCAGAACGACGAATATACGACCGCACGTGTGGCGCGAAATAGCCACCAGCGCCAGCGCCGACCGGCATCTGGAACGGCGGCAGGATCGACAGGCCCCACATCGCGTTCGATTCGGACTGCTTCTCGAACGCCACCGTCAGCACGCGCCGGTGCACGCCGGACTGGATCAGCGAAGTGGCGACCAGCGCGGTCGACCCGCCGACCGAACCCGCGGTGTGCACGCGAATCAACGGTTTCCCGTTCGCGCCCAACGAGTCCGCGAGGAACAGTTCGGGCATCATGACGCCCTCGAACAGGTCCGGCGCCTTGCCGATCACGACGGCCTCGATGTCGTCCCAGCCGACCTGGGCGTCCGCCATCGCGCGGTCGATCGCTTCGCGGAGCAGACCGGCCATCGACACGTCGGTGCGCTTCGCGCGGTGGTGCGTCTGCCCGGTCCCGAGCACCGCGGCGAGCTGTTTCGTCATCGTGCCTCCAGCACGGCGAGGAGGTTCTGCTGCAGGGCAGGTCCGCTGGTCGCGTGGGCGAGCGTCTTCGCCGCCTCGCCGCGGTGGATGCGCGCGGCGGCCTCGCCGATGCGCGCGAGCCCGGCGGAGAACATGGGATTGCCAGTGAGCGCACCGCCGGACGGGTTGATCCGAACGCTGTCATCGAGACCGAGTTCGCGGCGCAGGATGAGTTCCTGGTGCGTGAACGGCGCGTGCAGTTCGGCCAGCTCGACCCCGTCGAGATCCAGTCGGGCCGCGGCAGCGGCGGTCGACGGGGAACGGGTGAGGTCGCGCGCGCCGAGAACGGGGGAGTCGATGCGGTGGTCCAGCCCGGAGATGATCGCGGGCCGCTCCACGAGGTCGCGGGCTCGTTCCTCCGAAGCCAGGATGATCACCGATGTGCCATCTGTCACCGGCGCGATGTCATGTGCGCGAAGGGGATCGGCGACGTACGGGGTGTCGAGCAGTTCGGCGACGTCCACCGTTCCGGACAGTTGTGCGGCCGGGTTGTTCGCCGCGTCCGCCCGTGAGCGGGCAGCGACTTCGGCCAAGTCCTTTTCGGACCACAGCCCGCCTTCGAGACCCAACCGGGCTTGCAAACCGGCGATCGCCAGCGAATCCGGCCACAGCGGGGTGACGAGGTACGGGTCCAGCTGCATCGCCATGACCCGGCGGAGCTGTCCGGCGCTGGCTTTGCCGAATCCGTACACCAGCGCGGTGTCGACCTCGCCGGTGCGGATCTTCAGCCAGGCTTCGTACAACGCCCAGGCGGCGTCCATTTCCACATGGGACTCGTTGATCGGCGGGAACGCGCCCAGCGCGTCGACCGCGGCGATGAACGAAAACGCGCGCCCGGCAAGGTAATCCGACGAGCCGGAGCACCAGAATCCGATGTCTTGTTTGGACAGTCCGGTCGCGGCGAAGGCCTCGGCGAGGATCGGCACGAGCATTTCCACGCCGTTGGTGGTGCCCTCGGTCTTGCGGACGTTGGGCGCCTGCGCGAAACCGGCTACGGCTACTTCAGGCATGGTTCCTCACAGGTGGTGGGCGAAGGTCTCGTACTCGGCGTCCGGCTCGCCGGTGGGCTCGAAGTGGCTGATGTTCTCCAGCGACGTCCACCATTCCTCGCGCGGCCGCCAGTTGGCGCGCACGCGCATGCCCATCCGGACCTCCTCGGCGGCGCAGCCGAGCACCAGGTGCAGGAAGGCGATGTCGGCCCCGTCCAGCAGGATGTAGGCCGCGACGTACGGCGGTTTGATGCGCTGGCCGAGGAACGGCACATTGACGATGCAGAACGTCGTGACGATGCCGGTGTCGGGCAGTTCCACCTCGTCGGTGGTCGGCACGCCGTCGACCGGGCACGCGCCGCGCGGCGGAATGTAGACCTTGCCGCATTCGGGGCAGCGCTGGCCGAGCATCCGGCCTTCGGCGAGACCGCGCAGGTACCGGCTTTCCTCCGGCGACGCGGAATGCTGGTATTTCAGGTGCACCGGCGTGATGATCACGCTGACCGGCGCGCCTTCCTCGCGTTCCGCCACCGGCGGTGCGGCCTCGGTGGGCGTGGTGTCCGGCGCGTCGGCGGGCAGGAAGTACGCGATGTCGCGGATGTGGCCGACGGTTTCGTCGGCCCACCGTACGCGCACCCGCTGTCCGATGTGGACATTGTCCGGGGAGCCGGCGTCGAGGGCATGGAGCAGGCTCGTGTCCGCGCCGTCGAGTTTCACCAGCACCCAGGCGAACGGGCGCGACAGCGGCTGGCCGTCGAGCGGATCCGCGCACCAGGACCAGGAAACGACGGTGCCTTCGTCGGCGACCGGGACGAACTCCGTCAACGGGTCCGCGGTGGCCGGGTCGTACTCGACCGGCGGCACGTGCACGCGACCGTCGCTGCCGCGCACGCCTTCGATCCGGCGTTCGCGAAGCGCGTTGACGAACCGGCCGAGCACGGGGCCGGTCGAACGGGTGTAGTCGAAGCCGACGTTGAGCGGCGCCGACAGAGGGGCATCCGAAACCGTCACGGCTCCGAGTGAAACACGTTCTCGAATCCGAGGCAAGGAACCTGTTGTGTCTATGTGGAACGCGTTCTAGATTTGGGAGCTATGGACCTGGGACTGTGGACCATCGCCGCGGCCGAGCCCGCCCGGGTGGCGCTGGTGGATCCGGACGGGCGGGAAATTTCCTACGGCGATCTGACGGCGAAAGCAAACCGGTACGCCTCGGGGCTGCGCGAGCTCGGCCTCGGCGTCGGCGACGCGGTAGTGCTGCTGCTGCCGAACGGCGACGACCTGGTCGCGGCGTACTTCGCGGCGATCCAGACCGGGCTGTACGTGGTGGTGGTGAACTGGCATCTCGTCGGACCGGAAGTCGCGTACATCCTCTCCGACAGCGGAGCCAAGGCGTTTCTGGCGCACGAGCGGTTCGCCGACGTCGCGGTGGCTGCGGCTGACGAGGCCGAACTGCCTGCTTCGGCGCGGTTCGCCGTCGGTTCGGTGCCGGGCTTCCGCCGGGTCGAGGAATTGGGTGCCGGGCTCGGGGACGGGCGGCCGGACAACCGGACCGCCGGGTCGCCGATGCTCTACACCTCGGGCACGACCGGACGGCCCAAGGGAGTCAAGCGGCCGTTGACCGGAGCGGATCCGGATCAGGTGCCTGCTGCTTCGACGTGGTTCTTCGGGGTGTTCGGGCTGCAGCCGTTCGACGAGCACGTGCATCTGTGCGGGTCGCCGCTGTATCACACGGCGGTGCTGAATTTTGTGGCTATTTCGCTGCAGCTGGGGCATACCGCGGTGCTGATGGATCGTTGGGACGCCGAGGAAATGCTGCGGCTGATCGAGCGGCATCGGGTCACGCACAGCCATATGGTGCCGACTCAGTTCCGGCGGTTGCTTGCCCTGCCGGACGACGTGCGCACGAAATACGATCTGAGTTCGCTGCGCGTGATGATTCACGGGGCCGCGCCTTGCCCGCTTGAGGTGAAGCGGCAAATGCTCGAGTGGTGGGGCCCGGTCGTGACCGAGTACTACGCGGCGACTGAGGGCGGCGGGACGGTGATTTCCGGCGAGGACTGGTTGCGGAAGCCCGGGTCGGTCGGGTTGCCGTGGCCGGGGTCGACGATCCGGATTCTCGATGATGCCGGGGAAGAAGTGCCGGTCGGCGAGACCGGTGCGGTGTACATGAAGATGGGCGACTCGAAGTTCGAGTATCACCGGGACAAGGCTAAGACGGAGAAGGCCCGGGTCGGGGATTTGTTCACGTTGGGTGACGTCGGGCATCTCGACGAGGACGGGTATTTGTTCCTGCATGACCGCAAGGCGGACATGATCATTTCCGGCGGGGTGAATATTTATCCGGCGGAGATCGAGGGGGAGTTGGTGATGCATCCGAAGATCGCGGACGTCGCGGTGTTCGGGGTGCCGCATGAGGATTGGGGGGAGGAGATCAAGGCGGTGGTGCAGCCCGCGGAGGGGGTTGAGGGGTCGGACGAGTTGACGGCTGAGCTGCTGGCTTATGCGGAGACTCGGCTGGCTCGGTTCAAGTTGCCTCGGTCGGTGGACTATCTGCCGGAACTGCCTCGGGATCCGAATGGGAAGTTGTATAAGCGGAAGTTGCGGGAGTTGTACGTTTCTTGAGGTGTCGCTGGGGCATGGTGTCTCGCACGCGGAGGGTGCGGTGGGGTCCGCTGCCCCTCGGCGGGGGATCACCGTCCCTCGGTCTGGTCGTGGGGTTGGGGCTCACCGTCCCTCGGCTTGGTCCTGGGTTGGGGCTCATCGCCCCTCGGCCTGGTCGTGGGGTGAGCCCGTCACCCCTGAGCCTGGTCGTTGGGTGGGCCGCTGGCCTTCGGCCCGGTCGTGGGGTGGGGGCTCACCGCCCCTCAGCTGGTCGCTGGGTGGGGCCCACCACCCCTCAGCCTGATTGTGACTACGGCGCGGGGGTGCTTGTCAAGGCGGGAAAGATGCCTTGACAAGCACCCCGCGCCGTGTTTTTGGCTGTGTATCGGGGTTGCGGGGGTGTGGGTGCCTTGATTCGCTGGGTGCGTCGGCTGCGGTTGGTGCGCGGCTTGGGTGGTGGGTTGCGGTGGGGTTCGCGGTGGCGGTTTAGCGCCCCAATGTGGCATTGGGTGCATGTGACGCACCCAATGCCGCATTGGGGCGCATCGCGGGCGTCCGGCGGGCGGGGCGGGCGTGGTCCGTGAAGGGCTCCTTGAGGGAATCGGAGTCCGTGAAGGGGTCCCTCACGGCGTGCGGGAGGTGCGGGAGGCGAGTGAGGGGAACCCTGGGGGAATCAGAGTCAATGAGGGGTCCCCTCACGCACCTTCGTCAGCGGCCTTGGAAGTCGGGCTTGCGTTTTTCCGTGAAGGCCCTCGGGCCTTCCTTCGCGTCGGCGGAGGCGAAGACTTCGATGCCGTACTTGGCGTCCAGTTTGAAGGCTTCTTCCTCGTGCATGCCCTCGGTGTCGCGGATGGTCTTGAGGATCGCGCGTATCGCGAGGGGGCCGTTGTCGTTGATCAGTTCAGCGAGTTCCAGCGCGCGAGCCAGCGCTTGACCGTCGGGGACGACGTGGCCTACCAGGCCTATGTCGCGTGCCTCCGCGGCGGTGATGTGCCTTCCGGTGAGGAGGAGGTCGGCGGCGACGGTGTACGGGATCTGCCTGGGCAGCCGCACGGCTGAGCCGCCCATCGGGAACAGGCCCCAGCGGGGTTCGGAGACGCCGAATTTCGCGCTCGCCGCAGCTACCCGGATGTCCGTGCCCTGCAGGATTTCCGTGCCGCCCGCGATGGCCGGGCCTTCTACGGCGGCGATGAGCGGTTTGGTGAGGCGGCGGCCCTTCAGCAGGCCCTCGATGCGGCTCGGGTCGAAGGAGCCGTTCGAGAAGGACTTGTCGGGGGCGTTGCGGGACATGGATTTCAGGTCCGCGCCCGCGCAGAACGCGCCGCCGGCGCCGGTGAGGACGCAGCTGCGCACCTGGTCGTCCGAATCCACCCGGTCCCAGGCCTCGACCATGATCGAAAGCATTTCGCCGGTGAGGGCGTTGCGGGCTTCCGGGCGGTTCATCGTCACCACGAGCGTGCGGCCTTCGAGGCTGACGAGTGCGTGGGGTTCGGCCACCGGGGCCTCCTTCTCAGCTGGCCGGGGTCATTGCCCAGAACGATAACATGTTCTACTTTGGGTGCGTGGCACTCAACATCGCGGATCTACTCGAGCACGCCGTCGACGCCGTGCCGGAACGCGTCGCGGTCGTGTGCGGCGGACGCCAGGTCACCTTCGCGCAGCTGGAGAAACGCGCGAACCGGCTGGCGCACCATCTGTCCGCGCACGGCGTGGGACCCGGTTCCCACATCGGTGTCTATTCCCGGAACTCCATCGAGGCGCTGGAAGCCATGTTCGCCGCGTACAAACTGCGCGCGATCGCGGTGAACGTGAACTACCGCTACGTCCACGGAGAACTCCGCTATCTGTTCACCAATGCCGACCTGGTGGCGCTGGTGCACGAGCGGCGCTACTCCGACCGGGTGGCGGCGGTGCTGCCGGAAACGCCAAAACTGAAACACGTTGTAGTCGTCGAGGACGGGTCGGACACGCCGTACGAGACGGGCGTCGAGTACGAGTCGGCGCTCGAGGGCGAGTCGGACGAACGCGACTTCGGCGAGCGCAGCGCCGACGATCTGTACATCCTCTACACCGGCGGCACCACCGGTTACCCCAAGGGCGTGCTGTGGCGGCACGAGGACATCTGGCGCGCGCTCGGCGGCGGCATCAACTTCGTCACCGGCGAGTACGTCCCGGACGAATGGACGCTCAGCGAACAAGGCAAATCCGGTTCGCTCGTGCGCCTGCCCGCCGCGCCGCTGATCCACGGGGCCGCGCAGTGGGCCGCGTTCGGCGCGCTGTTCACCGGCAGCCCGGTGGTGTTCGTCCCGCAGTTCGACGCGCACGACGTGTGGCGCGCGGTGCAGGAACACAAGGTGCAGGTGCTGACGATCGTCGGTGACGCGATGGCGCGGCCCCTCGTGGACGCGTACCGCTCCGGCGAGTACGACGCGTCGTCGCTGGTCGCGGTGTCGAGCCACGCGGCGCTGTTCTCGCATTCGGTGAAGCAGGAATTCCTCGAGATGCTGCCGAACGTCGTGATCACCGACGCGATCGGTTCGTCGGAGAGCGGATTCACCGGAATCGGCATGGTGGGCAAGGATTCCGACCATTCCGCCGGGCCGCGGGTGAACTTCGGCAAGGACGCCATCCTGCTCGACGACGACGGCAACCTGGTCGAACCGAAACCCGGCGCGATCGGGCTGATCGGCCGTCGCGGGCACGTCCCGCTCGGCTATTACGGCGACCCGGAGAAAAGCCGCACCATCTTCACCGAGATCGACGGCGTCCGCTACGTCGTGCCCGGCGACTACGCGCGCTACGAGGAAGACGGCACGGTCACGTTGCTGGGCCGGGGATCGCAGTGCGTGAACACCGGCGGCGAAAAGGTGTATCCCGAAGAGGTCGAGGGCGCGCTGAAATCGCATCCGGACGTTTTCGACGCACTGGTCATCGGCATCCCGGACGACCGGCTCGGCCAGCGCGTCGCCGCCGTCGTCCAGCCGCGACCCGGCGTGCGGCCGGATCTGGCGGCGCTGGAAGCGCACGTGCGGACCGAGGTCGCCGGATACAAGGTGCCGCGAACGGTGTGGCTGGCCGAGGAAATCGGCCGTTCGCCGAGCGGGAAGCCGGATTATCCGTGGGCCCAGCGGTACGCCGCCGAACACGAACCCGCCTAGGAGGGCGCATGCGCACATCGTTGTGCGACCGGTTCGGCATCGAGGTGCCGATCTTCGGATTCACCCCGTCGGAACACGTCGCGGCCGCGATCAGCCGCGCGGGCGGCATGGGCGTGCTGGGCTGCGTCCGGTTCAACGACGCCGCCGAACTCGACGCGGTGCTGTCCTGGATGGACGAGAACACCGACGGAAAGCCTTACGGCGTCGACATCGTGATGCCGGCGAAGATCCCGTCCGAAGGCACCCAGACCGACCTGAACGAGCTGATCCCGCCGGGACACCGGGAATTTGTCGATAAAGTGCTGAAGGACCTCGCCGTCCCGCCGCTGCCCGACGACACCGACGAACGCGCCGGGGTGCTGGGCTGGCTGCACTCGGTCGCCCGGTCCCATGTGGACGTCGCGCTGAACCACCGGATCAGCCTGATCGCCAACGCACTGGGCTCGCCCCCGGTCGACGTGATCACCCGAGCCCACGACGCGGGCGTCCCGGTGGCAGCGCTGGCGGGCAAGGGCTCGCACGCGGCTCGGCACGTCGACAACGGCGTGGATCTCGTTGTCGCACAAGGACACGAGGCAGGCGGCCACACCGGCGAGATCGCGACCATGGTGCTGGTGCCGGAAATCGTGGACGCCGTCGGCGACCGCGCCCCGGTCCTGGCAGCCGGAGGAATCGGCTCCGGCCGCCAGGTCGCCGCCGCGCTGGCACTGGGCGCTTCGGGCGCGTGGATGGGCTCGTACTGGCTCGCGACGCAGGAGTACCTCCAGACGATGCCCGAATCGGAGGCGATGCAGGACGCACTGGTCGCGGCGACCTCCGCGGACACCGTCCGGACGCGGATCTACACCGGCAAGCCAGCCCGCCTGCTGAAGACCCGCTGGACGGAGGCCTGGGCGGCGCCGGGCGCGCCGGAACCGTTGCCGATGCCGTTGCAGAACCTGCTGGTTTCCCACGCGCACAACCGGATCCACGCCGCCGCGGACCCGTCGGTGGTGTCGATGCCGGTGGGCCAGATCGTCGGCAGGATGGACCGGGTCCGCCCGGTGGCCGACGTGATGGCGGATCTGGTGCAGGGGTTCGACGAGACGGTGTCCCGGCTGGACAAGCTTCGCTGAATCAGAACAATGTGGACAGCTCCCAGACGGCGGTGACACCCGCGACGGCCAACGGTGGCGCTTTCGCTGCGGCTCTGGCCAGCGAGCGAAACAGCAACACGACACTGCGGTCTCCCAAGCCCGCCAGATGAGCGATCCCGTCGCCGTAGGTGTATGCAAACGGAATGGGAACGTCGCCCACGCGGCGGCGGGATCGGCTGCCCCAGTACTCCGGCAGCAGGAACAGGGCAGCGGCTAGGGACACGCAGCTGCGCACAGGCTCGACCAGAAGGTGCAACACGACGGGGAGGAGGAACCGGACCGCGAGACAGACGACGGCGATGACAAGCGCCGCGGTGACGAGTCCGTGGAGGAACGCCGCTCCCGTCATGTGTCGCTCGCTTCGGCGGACGAGGCCAAGTGAGGTGTCTGCTGGCTGCCTTCGCCGCTCCGCTGTGCGCCGAACGGCAGCGCACGAGCGTCGTCGGTGCCGGTCAGCACCTTCCTGACGGTGGCCTGCATCCAGTGCATCGCGACCCGGACCTCGTCGTCGAGCTGCCAGCGGTCCATCGCGTCCGACCTGACGAGTTCGTTGATGAAATCCAGGACGTCCTTGCGGTGGGTGTCGCGCTCCGAGACCAGAGCCCGGACGACAGGTTCGACGTTGCGCGGATTCTGTGCCAACTGCAAAGCGAACTGGTCGATGTCCCCGTTCTCGATGAGTTTCTTGAAGGCGCGCACCTCGGCTTCGAGCCGCAGGTTGCGTTCGGTCTGCGCATCCATGCGGAGCCGTGCGTGGACGGAGGTCTGGATCCCGCAGCCGGCCAGGAAGCGCTTGGAGTCGAAAGCCGCGTTGACCGCCTTCTCGGCGGTTTCGACATCGGTGGCGGCCAATGCCCTGCTCGCTTGCCGGAGGTCGTCGAGCAGTTGCGGGACCAGCAGCCGGCGGATGTCCCGGATTCCCTCGGCCACGACCGTCTTCGGCTTCTCGACCTGCCACTGCACATCCACTTCGGTGCGGAAGACGAACGCGTCGCCGGAACTGGGGAGAGCGATGTCCAAAGTGAGGTTGCGCAGCGACATGTCGACGTCGTACACCGCTCGGTATCCGCCCCAGACCAGTTCTCCGGTCGTCGGCTGGGCCGGCCAGGCGAAGGAGTCGAGACTGCCGTCGCCTTTCACGAAGACCCGAGCGACCCAGGGGCGGTGGATCGCCCGCTTCCGGGCGAAACCGAGGCGGCTGACGCGCTCGGCCGCGATAATCGGTGCGTAAGCGGAACTGGGCAGAGTGCGGACCGCCGGGTTGTAGTTCTCCGCGGCTGCTTCGAGCCAGTCGGGGGCTGGGGCCGGAGCGGCCGATGTGTCGTTCTCGTGGTTTTCGGTCATGCCGCCACCCTCGTTCGTTCGCTTTCGTCGATCTGCGTGCTCAATCGCGTCGCGACGTCCGGGCGGAGCGGATCTGCCCAGTCGTCGCGCAGCCGTCTGATCAGATATTTCAGCCGCTGAGCGTCGCCGTCCCGGGCCACCAGGCGGCCCAGGAACTCGGCGAGCACGTCCAGCAGCGTCGCGTCGCGTTCAGCCGAGCGAACCCATCGGGCCAGCAAGACCCTCGCCAGGAAGTCGCTTTCGCGGGACCTCAAGGCTTTTCCGAGCAGTTCGGCAACCCGCCGGGCGAGGTCGGCGTTCTCCGCGCACAACGCGGGAAGCAGCGGCCACCGTTCCGAGCCGGGTGGCAGGGCCGGGCGGTCGTCCCCGAGCGACACGGACAGGTGATCGAGTTCGTAGGCATAGAAGTTGGCGAGATGTTCGATGCTGATCAGCGCGAGCCGCCGGAGGCTGCTGCGACTGCTGGCCAGCCATATCCGGAGATGGTCCAGGACTTCCGAGACCATCCCGAACGCGAACAGTTTGGCCACGCTGTAGCCTGCCGTCCAGACGATCTCCTGTTCGCCGCCCGAGGCGAACGGCTTGGCACGTTCCGACGGAGTGCCCAGTACCCGAAGTTCCTCAAGTGCGGTGGCGATCCGTTTGCGCCCCAGGGCGTAGCCGTAAGCTATCGCGGTCGTCTGTCGTTGCTCCAGAGTCCCGTGACGGCGCCAGTGCCGGAGCCGTTCGAGGACTGCGGGTTCTACGCTTTCGTCGCGCGCGGCTTGATCCAACGCGATGGCTGCCGAACGGCGCCGGACCGACTTCCAGCCGAACTCCTCGCCCGATTCGGAGTCCGGCGCGATCATTTTCGTGAACACGTCGACGAAATCGAGCCTGCCGAGATAACCGATGACCTGGGCGGCGCGGACCCACACCATCGTCCGCCTGTCTTTGCCGAGTTCCTGCAGCCAGGGGGCGAGCGCGTTCCGGAGCCGGTGGTGGTGCTGCCAGACATGGTTGAGGATCGCCTTCGGGTAGCGCGGATCCTCGAACTCCAGCATTTCCATGGGAATCAGCTCGTGCCGGAAGGTCGCGCAGCCTTCGACGACCTTCGCACGCAGCGCGGGCAGCCGGCTTGCCGGATCGTCAGCGAACAGCGACAGATCCTCTTGCGGCTTGTCCTTCGGATCCTCTCCGCCAGCAGCGAAGCGCAGGCTCAACAGGTCGGCGGCTTCGGCCACCAATGAGTAGGGCGTCCCGTTGAGCACCGCCAGCGCGATCCGGAAGGCGGCGAGCCGCAGCGCTTCCTTGAGCTCCGTGCCGGGTCCGAGCCCGACCAGGTCGCCGAACCATTCAGCGACCTGGATGTCCACGGCTTGCCGGCCGCCCTCTCGCACCTTCTCCTCGGGAATGATCCCCCGTGCGTGCTGGGTGAGGAGCCTCGCCATCCAGACCGACTCGGACGGGGTCGGACACGGCCCGAGCGCGGCCGACACCCAGGCCTTCCGGCACAGCCGAAGCAGCTTCTCCTCGAGGTCGGCCGGATCGTCTGAAACTGTCTCGTGCCGGATGTGATTCCGCAGGAGGTCAGCAGAATCAGGTGCCTGATAGCCGACGGCGTATCCCCCGAACGAGCGGTCATGCCGCGGATCTCCGGCGGCGACGAGCACGCAGTAGGACCGGGATTCGTCGAGTTTGCTCCGGAGCTGGTCGAGGATCGTCTCGGTCAGTCCGCCGCTGACCCTGGCGGGCAGCTCCACCAGATAACCGGCGTCGTCCTTCGCGAAGCTGCCGTTGGTCAGCGATTTCGCGGTCTTGCCGCATTCCCACCGGAAAACGCGGCCCGGCACGAGCTCGTCGAGCAGGTGCAGCGCGGTGGTGACCCGGCCGGTTCCCGGCTGGCCGCGCAGCAGCAGCACGCGCCGTGTTTCAAGCGTTTCGCGCAGGTCCCGGTAGGACTCCACGGTGACGTACCGTTGCCTGACCCAGCGGAGCAACTCCTCCGGCACAGCGCCGACTGTGTGGGCCACCTTCTGCCCGACGACGATGTCGTATCGGTCGCCGACATGCATGGTGCCGATCGTGGCGGTGCGGATGGTCGAGGTCGGTCCGCGCCGCGTGTTATCGGGCTCGAGAAATTTCTCTCCGGCGAAGAGAGCGTCGTTCACCTCTCGCCCGTTCTCATTCGAGAGGTGTTTCTCGTCATCCGAGCCGGTATTCGGCGTCGCCGCGGAAGGCGGCTTGTCGGTGCCGGGCGGGGTGGCTGGTTCCGACGCTGGCTGGGGCGCGGCGTTGTCGTCAGTCATCCCATCCGCCCGTACCGGTAGACCGTCCCGGTGATGTGGTCCCCGTGAATGGTGGCTTGACCGATGTTGGAGACCGGCCCGCTGTGCGGCGTGGCGGCCGGTACCCACGCGGGCACGGGCGACGGCCGGTCCGCGCGCGGCTCAGGAGGGACGGCGTAGCCGTGGACTCGGAGCCATGAATCCGGCTCGGTGCCGACTTTGCGGAAGCTTTCCGGGGCCACCATTCGAGCCGACGACCCGACGACGAACCGCTGGTGCACCACGCCGGTCACGACCAGTACTGCGTGCGTGTCCGCGACTCCGGTGAGAATCGCGGTAGCAGCTTCGCCGCAAGCCAACTGTCGTGCGGTGGCGAGGTCGTTGTCGAGTGCGATTCCGACGGATACCGCGGGGCTCCCGGCGTCGGCGAGCGCTTGCGTCAAGCGGTCCACCCAGACCCCGAGCACAATACCTCCCGTGGCTGGTGCCGAAAGCGGGACGATGAAGTCGTTGCCTCCGCCGGAGATCTTCTCGACGTCGGAGATCCCGGCGGCGTCGAAAGAAGCGAGCGCCGCGCGGCGGATCGAATCCGCGAGAGCGGCGGGAGCGTCGGGCCGTCGAACGCAGACGGCGAGTGCCTGAGGACTGGTCAATCTGGACAGCTGATCGGCGCTGGCTCCAGGAACCCGGACCCACGCCGTGGCTCGAAATCCTTTGTCCGGTGTGTCGACGACGACCTCGGTGAAGTCATCGGGAGACAGGTCGGTGAACAGTTGCCTCACTGAGTCGCGGTAGATGGTCTCCGAGACGACTTGGACCAGGTTCGCGTCGGGAACGGCCTCCAGCGCGGCTCGAACAGGAGCCGCGTCGAGGAGGCGGCCCACCACGACGGGACCCTGTGAGGCGTAGCCGCAGGCCGCGGGCATCGCGCTGCCGTGATGGATCGCCAGCCGGAGCCGGAGCCGGTTTTCCGACCGCCGAGACGAGTTGAAACGTGAGAGCCGGGCGTCCAGCTCCCGTACGAACGGGTCGACGAGGGCCAGTTCGGCTTTGCTGTCGTGGACGAGCGCCAGGAAGCCGTCGCCGCTGTCTTGCCTTTCCCATGCCGCCGGGTCGAGGCCGGCGGCTTCCGCGGCCGAGTTCACCGCTGAGACAAGAACTTCCTGGAGCTCTGCCTGCTGACGCCCGTCGCGGCCGCCGTACTGCCATGCATCGACGGCGACGAACAACACCCTCGAAAATTCCCTGTTGTCCGGCAACTGTCCTCCTTGACCGCGCTCAGCGAGCCAGTCCTATGACTCTGAGTTCTCAACTGTGCGGCACATCGGGGTCGCAGATCCCGTATTGAGACGGGTTCTGGCGTTCGAGTAGTCCGAATCGGGTCAACCGGGCCAGATCGCCGACTACGATCCGTCGGGATCTCCGTCGGACCAGACCGGATCGACGCAGTCTGCGCAGAGCTTTCTCGCACGTGGCGAGCGCGACCCCGGCCAGCGACGCGATTTCAGGCTGAGTCAACGCCGCCTGCAGCTCCCACCCGTCCGGAGTGCGCACTCCGTGCGCAGCGGCGATTTCGGCGAGGGCTTGGCTGACCCGAGCCGACGCGGGGTACGCGATGAATTCCGCGCGGCGGGCGTCGGACGCGTGCAATTGCGCGTTCAGCCGGCCCGCCATGGCCGCCCAGCCGTCCGGATTGCGCTGGAAGAAGTCCTGCAGTTGCGCGCCGCTGATCGATCTCGCGAGGACGGGAGTACAGGTCACCACGTTCGCCGGATGGCGGCGCTCAAGCAGTTCGCCGAGCAGGTCCCCGCGGCCCCGCAGGGCCAGGACGACCGGCCTGCCGAGTTCCGTGTGGACGACGATTTTCGTCAGTCCGTCGAGCAGCAGCAGAACGCGATGGCTTTCCTCGCCCTGCCGGAATATCTGCTGCCGGGCGCGATAAGTCACGGTGGTGCCGAGTTCGAGAATGCCCTCCCTGGTCCGGGTGGACATCCGGCCGAGCAGGCTGTCGGCGGGCCAAGACTGATCGTTCAGCGCCACTCCTTCGCCGAACCGGCCGGGCGCTCGCCCGGCCGGGTGCCGGTCAACATCTCCACGGTCGTCGCGGTAAGCCGGTCAGGACCTCGTCGCAAGACGGGATTCGGCCGGAAAGCCGCCGCACGACGGGGTCTCCGCTCCAGACGAACGGGATGATCGGGAAAACCGTGAGGAGTGCAACGATGAGACATTCCCGGAGGAAGGTCCCGGCGGGCTTGTCCGGGCGGGCAGAAGCAGAACTCGACATCGTGCTGACGACAGTGTCGTCGTTTCAGGGCGCGGTGCAGCACGCCGACGACAAGGCTCGGACGCTGGTGTCCGTGCTCGCGATGATCACCGCGATGGCGACTGCCCAGCTCGGCTTGCTCGGCACCGCTCATCCGCCCGCGGTATCTCGGTTCGTTGTGACAGCCGTCTTGGTGTGCTTCGCGGCGGCTTACGTTTTTTCCGCGGTACACCTTGTCCAGGCCATCTGGCCGAGAACGGGCTCCCCGGCTCCCGACAATCAGTTCGCGTTTCCCAGCGTGGCTGTCGGCGCAGTCGAGGCAAGACCGCGTTCCGTCCGCGATCAAAGAACTCAGGCAGGAGACCTGGCTCTGTTGCTGGCGAGGTTGGCGATGCGCAAACACCGGCACGTTCGGTGTGCGTTGGCCGGGATTTGCGTCCTGCTGGCAAGCGGTCCTGGCCTTCTGCTGCTCGCCGCGCTGGGGTGACTTGCCGATCAACCTTCGGCGAGGGCGGCGAGCCGGGACCGGTCGCGAATACGCAGCCGGCGGTACCCGGTCTCGACGACGTTTTCCCGGCGGAGCTGAGCCAGCGCGCGATGGACGGTCGGCTCGGCGGCGCCGACGAGCGCCGCAAGTTCAGGTTGGGTCAGCGATACGCCGAGTTCGATATCTTCACCTGCTGGGATCCCGTATGACAACGACAGCTCGATCAATACTCGCGCCAGCCGGATCCGGACCTCCCGGCTGCCGAAGTCGATGCGGCGGCGGGTGGCCCAGCGCAGTTTCGCCCCCACGCTGGTCGTCACGGCGAGTGCGGCTTCGGGGACCTGGCTGAGGAACCGGCGGAACTCCGCCTGGGAGAAGATCCGCGCCCGGACTCGCCCTGCCGCGGTCACCGTCGCAGTCCTCGGCTGACTGTCCATCGCGGCGAGTTCGCCGACCAGGTCCCCGCCGACCCGGATCGCGAGGAGAGCCAGCTCGCCTTCGGGTGTCGTCCCCGTGACCTTCACGCAGCCGTCGAGCAGGAGACAGACGTGAGTGGTCGGATCGCCTTCCCGGACGAGCACGGTTCCGGGCGTGAATTCTCGCGCGGTGCCGAGTTCAAGGAATGCCGACCGGGTCCTGGGCGGCAGTCCCGCCAGGAAGCTCCCCTTCGGGAAACGGACGTCTGGTTCGCTCACCGTGATACCCCCTCACCCCAAGCGGATCCTATGGCGCGAGAGGGGACCAACCAAGACGGATGTTCACACTGAGCGGCGCGCAGGTTTTGACGATGTTTCGGATTACCGCAGGCGCTGCTTGACGAAGAGGGCGGCCCGGTCGAGGGCTTGCCCTGCTTCGTCGAGGGTGTCGGTGAAGGTTTGGAAGACGTGCGGGACGTCGGCGGTGATGTCGAGGATCACGTCGACGTCCGCCTCGCGGGCGCGTTTTGCCAGCCGGACCGAGTCGTCCAGCAGGACCTCGTTCGTGCCGACCTGCAGCAGGATCGGCGGGAAGCCGGTCAGGTCGGCGTGGACCGCCGGGGCGAGGAGCGGCTGGGCCGGGTCCGCGCCTGCCAGGTACAACTTGCCGGTCTTGCGCAAGCTTTCCCCGGTGAAGAAGGGGTCGGCGGCTTCCTTGTCCGCCACGGACGCTCCGGAATGCGTGTGGTCGAGTCCCGCCGAGAACGCGACGATCCCCGCAGGCATCGGCAGTCCCGCGTCGCGCGCGGCGAGGGTGGTGGTGACGGAGAGACCGCCGCCCGCGGAGTCGCCGGCGAAGACGATCGAGGACGGGTCGTTGTCTTCCAGGAGGCTGCGGTAGGCGGCGAGGCAGTCCTCGATCCCGGCCGGGAACGGGTGCTCGGGCGCGAGCCGGTAATCCAGCGAGAGCGCGCGGATTCCGGTGCGCAGGACCAGGTTCGCGGTCAGCCCCATCGCGGTGTGCGGCGAACCCAGCGCGAACGATCCGCCGTGGAAGTACAGGATCGTGCCCGGCCGCGGCGTGCCCGGAGGTTCGACGAGGACGGCCGGTCTCCCGGCGAGCGTGGTCGGAGTCTCGCGATGTTCGGCCGGCACGGGGTACTGGCTCATGAACGCGGCGAACCCGGCCCGCATCTGATCGATCGAAGTCGCTTCGGGCCGCTCCGGTGCGTTTCGCAGTTTTTCGTCCACCGCGCGGCGCTGTTCCCTGCTCATGGGGTCCCCTCAGGATTCCGTGGAAGTATATGCCGAGGCATCTAATGCTAGACTATATGCCATGGCAGGTACTTCGGCAAACGAGCAGTTCTTCGACCATCTCGTGCGCTGCGAGACCCGGATCTACAACGCGCTGACGGACGGTCTCAAGGCCGAGCACGGCATCGGCGCGTCGCAGTTCGAATTCCTGCAGTACCTGGGACGGCATCCGCGGTCGCGGGTCGCGGACCTCGCGGTGAACTTCGCCGTCGGGATCGGGGCGACCAGCAAGAGCGTCGACCGGCTCGAAGCACGCGGATGGGTGCGCCGGGTGCCGAACCCGGAGGACCGCCGGTCGTCGCTGCTCGAGCTGACCCCCGCCGGACGGGAACTGGCCGAGGCGATGGAGAAGACGTTCCAGGACCAGCTCGAGCTGCTGATCGGCTCGGTGGTGGGGGAGGACCGGGTCGCGGAGGTCGTCGCGGTGCTCGCCGAACTGCGGGGAGTGCTGGAGGAACGGGGAGCGGGGCTTCCTGCGGGCTAGGCATCGCGGGTTCTGGTTGCGGGGTTGATTCCGGCACGGCGGAGCGGAACACGCGACTCCGGGCGAGCTGCCAGCGTGGCATCGCAGGCTTTGTCTCAGACGGAGGTTCGCGAGCCGCGCTTTCCAGCAGCAGTCCAGGCCTCTCCGCTTCTGCGACGTGCCCGGTGCGACGCCGCGCAAGCCGGGTGCGGAACCCCGGCGGAGTCCGGTGCCCGGCTCGTCAGCGCAGGGGCCAGATCCTGCGACGTGCCAGGCACAACGCCGCGCAAGCCGGGTGCGGAACCCCAGCGGAGTCCCGTACCCGGCTCGTCACTGCAGGGGTCAGATCTTCCCGGCCGCCGCGGCGATGTCGGAGGCGAACGTGCTCACCTCGGTGTACACGCCGGGTGCGTGGGCCCTGGCGCAGCCGTCGCCCCAGCTGACGATGCCCACCTGGATCCATTCGCCCGCTCCGTCGCGGCGGAACATCGGGCCGCCGGAGTCGCCCTGGCAGGTGTCGACTCCGCCGGTGTCCAGCTTGCCCGCGCACAGTTCCGCGTCCGGCTTCAGGTCGGCGTAGTCGCCGCCCTGGGACTGGCACGTCGAGTCGTCCACGAAGGGGACCTCGGCCTTCAGCAGGTAGCGCTGCTGCGCGCCGCCTTCCTGGGCCGCGCCCCAGCCGACGATGGTGAAGGTGCCGGAGTTGTTGTCGGCGTTCTTCGCGATCGGCAGCGTCGGGATTCCGCTCACCGGGCTCGCCAGCTTGATCAGCGCCCAGTCGCCGCCGGTGGAGTCGTACGTCGGGGAGCGGTAGACGTAGGTCGAGCGCACCTTTTTCGCGCTCGAGCTCTGCAGATCGACCACGCCGAGCGTCGCGGTGATCGACGAGTCCGCTCCGGTGCGGTCGACGCAGTGCGCGGCGGTCAGCACGATCTGGTCGGTGTACAGCGCGCCGCCGCAGCCCATCGAAAGCCGGACCATCCACGGGAATTCCCCTTGGTCGGCGCGGGTCCCGCCGACGACCTGAGGCTCCGCACCCGGCGACGGCGGCGTCGACGCGACGGCGGGTGTCGCCAGTCCGGCGGCGGCCGCGAGTGCTGCCGCGCCTGCCAGTACTCGCGTGAGCATGCTGAAGTTTCGCTTGTCGGCCAAGGGGATTGTCCTTCCGGTGTCCACAGTGGAGCTTCCGCTCCCGGGGGCGGGGAGGTGTCGTGCGTGACGAATCGACTACACCAGAGCGGCGGTAAGTGGACAACCAACTTTCTTCGGATCTTTCGGATTCTTCACCGGATCCGGCAGATTTCGCCGCCGCAGACGACGCGAAAAAGCAGCCTTGACCTGGGGATGTAGGAGAATCGGAGTAACCCGCCGGAGACGGCGCGAGGGGGACTTTCGCGCACCGCCTGCTGCGCACGAGCCGGAATCCCGTGCGAGAAAGCCAAAACTCAGCGCGCAACCCCTCGGCGGCGCACCAAGTACGCCACCACTCCGAGCCCCAGCACCAAACACCCGCTGATCACCGAGGCGACCGGCAAACTGAACGCCAGCACCGCGCACCCCGCCAGCCCACCGGCCGCGACCACCTTCGGCGCTGCTCCCTCGTCCCGGCGCAGCGTCAACGCCGAAGCGTTCGCCACGGCGTAATAAGCCAGCACCGCGAACGACGAAAACCCAATCGCACCACGCAAATCCGTCGTCGTCGCCAATACCGCCACCACCACGCCCACCGCCAGTTCAGCCCGATGCGGCACCGAAAACCGAGGATGCACCGCGGCCAAGAACCGAGGCAGATGCCCGTCCCGCGCCATCGCGAGCGTCGTCCGCGAAACGCCCAGCACCAGCGCCAGCAACGATCCCAACGCGGCCACCACGGCACCGACTCGAACTACCGGCGACAGCGACGGCACGGCGGAAGCGAGCGGATCGGGACTCGCGCCGATCCCGGCTGGCCCCAACGTCACCAGCAGCACCACCGCTACCACGGCGTACACCACGAGCGTCAGTCCCAAAGCGAGCGGAATGGCCCGCGGAATCGTGCGGGCTGGATCACGGACTTCCTCGCCCAGCGTGGCTAGCCGGGCGTAACCGGCGAATGCGAAGAACAGCAATCCGGCGGCCTCGAGCACGCCGCCGCCGTGAAACGGAGTCCACGGCGAAACGTGCGGGCCGGAAAATCCGAAAACCGCGACCAAGGTAAGCACGAGGAGAGTGATGCAAACGATCACCCGGGTAGCCAAAGCGGACCGGTGCACGCCGAGATAGTTCACGCCAGTGACCAATCCGATCACGCCCACCGCGAGAATGCTCCGCCAAGGCTGGCCGAGCCCGGGCGCGGCGTAAGCGACGACGGTCAAGGTCATGGCCGCGCAGCTCGCCGTTTTCCCAGCGACGAAGCCCCAACCCGCTAAGTATCCCCAAAATTCACCCAGGCGAGCGCGTCCGTACACATACGTGCCACCGGATTCCGGGTACAGCGCGGCAAGCCGGGCGGAAGAAGTCGCGTTGCAGTAGGCGACCAGCGCGGCCACGGCGAGCGCGGGCAGCAATCCCGCACCCGCGGCGCGCGCGGCCGGGGCGAACGCGGCGAAAACGCCCGCGCCGATCATCGAACCGAGTCCGATGAATACGGCGTCGGCGAGGCCTAACCGGCGGGCCAAAGGCATTGCGGGGTCCTCCCGTGGGGTCAGTTCGCGAGACAGCGAACCACGCGCCGCGCGACTGGCATAGGCTCGGGTCTCGTGCCCACGTCTTCGCCGCTGTCCCGCCTGTCCGCCGACGGACCGGTCCGCGACGGCATCCCGGATCACGGCCGCGTGCCGCGCTACTACGCGGTGAAGGTCGAACTGCTGGCCGTCATCGCTGAACTGGGCGAGGGGAGCGCGCTGCCCACGGAACGCGAACTGTGCGAACGGTTCGAGGTATCCCGTGCGACGGTCCGGCAGGCGGTCGGCGAGCTGGTCCTCGAAGGCCGGCTGTCGCGACGGCAGGGGAGCGGCACGTACGTCGCCGCGCCGAAGCTGGTCCAGCCGCTCGCGCTTGTCAGCTACACCGAAGGCCTGCGCCGCCAAGGAATCCGGCCGGGGCGCACGGTGATCACGCTCGAACGCCGCGCCGCGGGCACCGGACTGGCCGCCGACCTGCGGATCGAACCGGCCGCCGAGGTGATCCACCTGGAACGCGTCCTGCTCGCCGACGACGAACGCGTCGGCCTCGAATCGACCTTCCTCCGCGCCGACAGGTTCCCCACGCTGCCGGAGGATTTCGACCCGGAGCAGTCGCTGTATGCGTATCTGCGCGACGAACTGGGTGTCGTCTTCGACGGGGCCGAGGAACGCGTGGAGACCGTCCTCGCGACGCCCCGCGAGGCGCTGCTCATCGGCACGAACCCGGCGCTGCCGATGCTGCTGATGCACCGCGTGTCGTGGGGCCCGGACGGCGAGCCGTTCGAGCGGGTCCGGTCGCTTTACCGCGGGGACCGGCTGAGTTTCGTCACGCGACTGAGCCGCGTCGAGTAGCTGTCACAGTCCGTTCCGCCGGTTCGTTCCCTCTGCATCGAACGGAGGGACAACCATGGACATCGCATTGTGGACCGCGCAGGCGGCTCTCGCCTTGCTCTTCGCTTTGTCCGGCGTGCTGAAGTCGGCGATGTCGCGCGAGCGGCTGCTCGAAACGGGGCAAACCGGGGTGGCGGCCTATCCGATGCCGGTCGTGCGCTTCACCGCGATCTGCGAACTCCTCGCGGCGGCCGGTCTGATCCTGCCCCGGCTGACCGGGATCGCCCCGGTGCTCACCGGGTGGGCGGCGGTCGGCCTGGCCGTGGTGATGATCGGGGCGATGGCGGGGCACGCGCGGCTGGCGGTCACGGAACACCGCCCGAAGGAGTACCGCAACGTCGCGGCGAATGTCGTGATCCTGGCGGTCTGCGTGTTCGTCGCAGTCGGCCGGCTCTGAAGATAACGGAACGGTAACTCATCTGGTCCAATATTCGAGGCTGCTTCACCTGGCGTTCCCCGTGCCGACAGGCTCCGTTGAGCGCGGGCGGCGACTGTTGCGGCCGTGCGAATCCTCATCGTTGGCGGCGGCGTGCTCGGCACCCAGCACGCCTGGCAGGCCGTGGAACGCGGCCACGAAGTCCTTCAGCTCGAACGCGAGCCGGAGGCGCGCGGAGCGTCGGTCCGCAACTTCGGGCTGGTCTGGGTCGGCGGGCGGGCTGCCGGTCCGGAGCTGGAGACGGCGGTGCGCGCCCGGGAACTGTGGGAGCGGATCGGCGAACGCGTGCCCGCGCTGGGTTTCCGGCCCAACGGCTCACTGACGGTCGTCCGGACCGACGCTGAGCTGGCTGTCGCGCAGGAGGTCGTCGCCGGGCCGGAGGCGGCGGAGCGCGGCTTCAAGCTCCTCGACGCGAAGGAAACCCGGGCGCTGAACCCGGCTTTGCGCGGCAACTTCACCGGCGCGCTGTGGTGCGAGCGCGACGCGGCGGTCGAACCGCGGACCGCGCAGCCTGCGCTCCGTGAAGCGCTCAAAGCGAGCGGGCGTTACGAGTGGCTGCCGGGCCGCGAGGTGCGGAACCTGACCGAAAACGGCGTCGTGGACGATCACGGTGAGCGCCACGAAGGCGACGTCGTGGTGTTCTGCACCGGCGCGTGGCTCGGCGGGCTGGTCCGCGAGATCGCGGGCGAGATCCCGGTGCGGCGGGTCCGGTTGCAGATGGCGCAGACCGAACCTCTCGACGAGCCGTTGCCCACCAGCGTCGCGGACGGCGACAGCTTCCGGTACTACCCGGCCTACCGCGGCGCCGCGCTCGACGTGATGAACGAAGGCCAGCCACAGGGCGAAATCGCCGCGCAGAACGCGATGCAGCTGCTCATGGTGCAGCGCCGCGACGGCTCGCTCACCATCGGCGACACGCACGAGTACGCGCAGCCGTTCTCCTTCGACGTCACCGAAGACCCGTACGAACACCTCGCCGAAGTGGCGGGTGCCCTGCTCGGCCGTCCGCTGCCGCGAATCCGCCGCCGTTGGGCAGGCGTCTACGCCCAGGCAACCGACTCGGCCGCGGTGGTGCACCGGGAACGGTTGTCCGGCAACGCTTTCCTCGTCACCGGTCCTGGCGGCCGGGGAATGACCTGCTCGCCCGCAATCGCCGAAGACACCGCAAAGGAGCTGGGCTGGTGACCACCGAACTCGTCGTGCTCGACATGGCCGGAACCACCGTCGCGGACGACGGACTGGTCGAACGCGCCTTCACCGCGGCGATCGCCGCCGCCGGAGTGTCCGAAGAGGACGAACAGTACGCCGGAATGCTCGACTACGTTCGGGAAACCATGGGTCAGTCGAAGATCACCGTGTTCCGCGCGCTGCTCGGCGACGAAGACCTCGCCCAGCGCGCGAACGCCGAATTCGAGGGCTCGTACGGACGGCTGGTCGCGGCCGGGGAGTGCAAGCCGATCCCCGGTGCCGAGGAAACCATCCGCGGCCTGCGGGAGAACGGCATCCGGGTCGCGTTGACCACCGGATTCGCGCCCACGACGCAGCGCGCGCTGCTGGACGCGCTCGGCTGGCACGACCTCGCCGACCTCGCGCTCGCTCCCGGCGACGGCGTGCGCGGCCGGCCGTATCCCGACCTGATCCTCGCCGTCGCGCTGAAACTGTAGGTCACCGACGTCCGCAACATCGCGGTGGTCGGCGACACCCCCACCGATGTCCGCACCGGTCTCGCCGCCGCCGCCGGAATCGCCGCCGGAGTGCTCACCGGCGCCAGCAACCGCGCCGACCTGGAAGCAGCAGGCGCGACCCACGTTCTCGACTCCGTCTCCGCCCTCCCCGCCGTACTCGAAGGAGCCACCCAGCCATGAGAATCCGGAAAGCGACCGTCGTCGCTCTCGTCGCGGCCCTCGCCGGCCTGCTGTCCGCGTGCGGCGGCACGGCGGGCGGCGCGTCCGGCGACCAGACCGTCACCGTGTACACCGCGGACGGGCTCGAGGACTGGTACAACGCCCGGTTCGCCGAGTTCAAGCAGCAGACCGGGATCACCGTCCAGGCCGTCACCGCCGGTTCCGCCGAGGTCGTTTCGCGTGTGGGCAAGGAAAAGGCCAACACCCAGGCCGACGTCCTCGTGACGCTCCCGCCGTTCGTCCAGCAGGCGGCGAAGGAAGGCCTGCTCGCGGCGTCCGCGCCGAAGGGCGTCGACCAGGTTCCGGCCGCGCAGAAGGACCCGCAGGGCCGCTACTACGCGATGATGAACAACTACCTGAGCTTCATCTACAATCCGCAGCAGGCAAACCCCGCCCCGAAGACCTGGAACGACCTTCTCGACCCGAAGTACAAGGGCAAGCTCCAGTACTCGACGCCGGGCGAAGCGGGCGACGGCACCGCGGTGCTGCTGCAGGCCCAGCACGTGTTCGGCGAGCAGGGCGCGCTCGACTACCTCGGTCGGCTGCAGGCGAACAATGTCGGGCCGTCGTCGTCCACCGGCAAGCTGCAGCCGAAGGTCGCGAAGGGCGAGATCCTGGTCGCCAACGGAGACCTGCAGATGAACCTCGCCGAGATCGACAAGAGCGGCGGGTTCTCGGTGTTCTTCCCGGCCGATGCGCAGGGCAAGCGGTCCACCTTCGCGCTGCCGTACTTCGCCGGTCTGGTCAACAACGCTCCGCACGCGGACAACGCGCGCAAGCTGCTCGACTTCCTGTTCTCGCCGGAAACCCAGGTGAAGGCCAGCGACGCGTACGGCATCCCGGCCCGCTCCGACGTCAAGCCGCAGGGCCCGAAGGCGGAGAAGATCACCGCCGCGATGTCCGGAGTGGACATTTGGACCCCGGACTGGAACTCCGTCCTCGGCCGTCTCGACGCCGACCTCACCGCGTACCGGAAGGCCACCGGACTGTGACTCCGGCAGTAGAGTTCCGCGGCGTATCCGTCCACTTCGGAGCGACGCAAGCGCTTGCCCCGCTGGATCTCTCGGTAGCGCGCGGCGAAACCCTCGCGCTGCTGGGGCCGTCCGGTTCCGGCAAGTCGACCGCGCTCAAGGCGCTCGCCGGGTTCCTTCGGCCGAGCGCCGGACGGGTGCTGCTCGACGGCCAGGACGTCACCGATCTGCCGCCGCATCGGCGCGGTCTCGGCGTGGTGGTGCAGAGCTACGCGCTGTTCCCGCACCAGCGGGTCGCCGACAATGTCGCGTTTGGACTGAAGGCGCGGAAGATGCGCCGGGGGGACGTGGTGAAGCGCGTCGGCGAGGTGCTGGAACTGGTCGGGATGAGCGAGTACGCGCGCCGGTATCCCCGTGAGCTGTCCGGCGGGCAGCAGCAGCGGGTCGCGCTGGCGCGGGCGCTCGCGATCCGGCCCAACGTGCTGTTGCTCGACGAGCCACTGTCCGCATTGGACGCCGCGCTGCGTGAGGACATGGTCGCGGAACTGCTGCGGCTGCGGGCCGAATTGCCGGACACGACGCTGATCTACGTCACTCACGACCAAAGCGAAGCGCTCGCGCTCGCCGACCGGATCGCGGTGCTGCGCGACTCCCGGCTGGTCGAACTCGGTCCGTGCGAACAGCTTTACCGCCGTCCGGCCACCGAGTTCACCGCGAGCTTCCTCGGCGCGGCGAACCTGATCCCGGTCGAACTGGTGCGTGCGGACGGGACTGTCGCGACGGTCCGGCTGGCCGGGCGCGAGCTGTCCGCCGAACCGTCCGGCACGCTTCAACCGGAGCGGCCGGTGGCGCTCGGCGTGCGTCCGCACCGGATTTCGGTCGGCGAACTCGGACCGGGCACCTTCCCGGCGCTGGTGCGCGGCGTGCAGTGGCGCGGTTCCGGATACCGGCTCGACCTGCGGCTTACCGACGAGGTGTGCGACATTCGCGCCGAGGTGCCGGACAGTCCGGTGCTGCCCGCGGTCGGCGACCGGGTCGGAGTGTCCATTCCGGACGGTTGCCCGTTGGTGGGGGTGGGCGGATGACCGGCCTCGCCCTCGGCACCGCCGCGGTCGCCCCGGCCCGCCGCAGCACGCGGCCCCGCCGGTACCGGATCGGCTGGCTGCTCCCGCCCGCGATCGTGGTCGCCGGGTTCTTCGGCTATCCGCTGGTGCTGGTGATCCTGCAGTCGTTCACCGCGCAGGACGGCAGTTTCGGGCTTTCGGTGTGGGCGCAAGTGCTGTCGTCGCCGGAATTCGGCCGCGCGGTGTGGCAGACAGTGTTGCTGGCCTTGGGTTCCACCGTCGGTTGCGTGCTGCTCGGCGGATTTCTCGCGCTGGTTGTCGCGTTCGTCCCGTTTCCCGGGGCGACGCTGCTCGCCCGCCTCGTGGACACGGTGCTGGCGTTCCCGTCGTTCCTGATCGCGCTGGCCTTCACCTTCCTTTACGGCGGCGCGGGAGTCTTCGGCACCGCCGGGTTTCTGTACTCGCCGTGGGGCGTCCTGCTCGCCGAGATCACCTTCTACACGCCGTTCGTGATGCGGCCCGCTCTTGCGGCGTTCAACCAGGTTCCGTCGGCTCAACTGGATGTCGCGGCGAGCCTCGGCGCGCGGCCGGGCCGGGTGCTGTGGCGCGTGGTGCTGCCGGAAGCGTTGCCGTCGCTCGCGTCCGGTGCGTGTCTGGTGCTGCTGTTGACGATGAACGAGTTCGGCATAGTGCTGTTCCTCGGCGCCAAGGGCGTCTCGACGTTGCCGATGCTGGTGTACGGCAAGGGAATCGTCACGTTCGACTTCCCGGCCGCATCCGTGGTCGCGGTGGTGAACGTGGTGCTGTCGCTGGTGCTCTACACGGTTTACCGGCGAGTCGTCAGGGGAGGAGGCCGTCGTGCTGCTGTGGACGCGGCGTAGCCGGTTGCTGGTGTGGCTGGTGTTCGGCGTGGTTTTCCTCGGGGTGGTGGCCGCGCCGCTGGTGATGATCGTGCTGGCGTCGTTCGCCGGAAGTTGGACGGGCGTGCTGCCCAGCGGACTCACCGGAGCGCATTACGCCGACGCGCTGTCCGGCGAGACGTTCGCGAGCTTGTCGGTGAGCGTGCAGACCGGGGTGATCACGTCACTGGTCTCGGTGGTGCTCGGCACCTGGGCCGCGCTGGCCGTCGACCACGCGCCGCCGCGGCTGCGCCGGATCGCGGATTCGCTGTTCCACCTCCCGATCGCGGTGCCGTCGGTGGTGCTGGGGCTCGCGTTGCTGGTGGCGTTCAGCCGTCCGCCGGTGGCGTTCAACGGCACGCGCTGGATCGTCCTCGCCGGACACTTGATGATCCTGCTGCCCTTCGCGTACAGCACGGTTTCGGCCGCGCTGCAACGTGTTGATCCGCTGCTCGCGCAGGCCGCGGCGAGTCTCGGCGCGCGTCCGTTGCGAGTGCTGGTGCGCGTGCGGTTGCCAGTGCTGCTGCCCGCGATGTCGGCTTCGGCCGGTTTGGCGCTGGCGATGTCGATGGGCGAATTGGGCGCGACGATGATGCTGTACCCGCCCGACTGGCGGACGCTCCCGGCGACCATTTTCTCCCTCACTGACCGGGGACAGGTGTTTCTCGCGTCCGCGAGCACGGCGCTGTTGCTGGTGGTGACACTGGCCGGGGTGGTGCTGCTGGGGCTGGTGCGGGGGAAGGCTGCGGCCCGGTGAAATAGTTTCCCGCCCGGATGCAACCTTCCGGGGCGCGATTCCGTCCGCGTTGCATGCGGACTACAGGGAAAATCGTGGGAGCGAGCGCGCTGCTGCTGACGGTCGCGGCGTGCGGGGGCAACGGAACCGTGGCTGCGCCGGTTTCCTCGGGACCGCCAGCTAGTTCGACGTCGGTTTCCTCGCCGCCGTCTTCTTCGCCGTCGGTCTCCCCGCCGCCGGCTTCAGCGCCGCCGAAGAGCCGTCCGACGCAGGGCGTGCCGCCGGGGGACACTGCGCCTGCTGCCGGGCAGATCAACGCCTCGGCCCTTCCGGCTGGCTATCCGCACGATGTCACGCTCGCTGAGGGCGGCTCGGTCGTGGTGATCCACGCCGAGGAAGGCGGATGCGACAAGCTCAGCGCGAAGGCGGGGGAGCAGACGGCGACTCAGGTTGTCGTGCTGGTGACGCTCACCAAGGCGCCGCACGGGCAGATGTGTCCGATGCACATCCGGGAGATTTCGTTGCCGGTACGGCTCGCCGCGCCGCTGGGCGGGCGGGAATTGGTATTGAAGCCCGGTCCGTGAAGATCGGGTGCAACCCGGCGGGGCGGTCGGTCCGTCCAGGGATCATGAGGTACTCGACGAAGCTGATCGGAACGACACGACTGGCGGGCGCGGCACTGGTGCTCACGATGGCAGCCGCGTGCGGCAGTCCGACGAGCATGGCGAACGCACCAGCGTCCGGGACCGAGACTGCGCCGCCGAGCGGCAGTGCTTCGGCGCCGCCGTCGTCGCCGGGCAAGCCCCAGTTCAACCCGCCCGCGGGGGCGGTGCGGGTTCCGGACAAACAGGTGGACGGGGCTGCGTTGCCTAAGACGTTTCCCAAGGAGGTTTATTCGGACAGCGGGGGGAAGGTGCTCGTGGTGCGGGCTGAGGAAGGCGGGTGCGGGCATGCGCTTGGGTCCGCTGTGGAGCAGTCTGCGCAGCGGGTGGTGGTGGATTTGAGCGAGACCAAGGCGCAGACCGGGCAGATGTGCACGATGGATTTGCGGCATCCGGTGATTTCGGTGCCGTTGGGGGCGCCGTTGGGGGAGAGGACTGTGGTGTTGAAGCAGTCTCCGCCTCGGTGAGGTCGTGGGGTGAGGGGTCGGACGGCTTCGTCGGGGGGTCGTTCGGCTCGTCGCCTGGCGGCGACATTGCGCCTTGAGGTTGGCCACCACCCCTCAGCCTGATTGTGACTACGGCGCGGAGGTGCTTGTCAAGGCGGGAAAGATGCCTTGACAAGCACCTCCGCGCCGTGTTTTTGGCTGTGTATCGGGGTTGGGGGGGTGTGGCTGCCTTGATCGTTGGGGTGCATCGGGTGCGGGAGGGGGTGGACTTCCTTCGGAAGTCCACAGTGGACTTGTTTGTGTGCGTCGATGGCAGGGGGAGGGGTGCGGCCTTAGGCTGCGTGAATGGGTACTCGCCAGGTTTCGCGCAGTGCTGTTGTTGCTGCGGCGCCGGAACGGATTTTCGCGTTGCTCGTCGATCCGGCGCAGCATCCGCTCATTGACGGGTCGGGCACGGTGCGGGCCAGTCAGGGGTCGGCGCCGGCGCGGTTGTCGTTGGGGGCGCGGTTCGGCATGGAGATGCGGATGGGGGCGCCGTACCGGATTCAGAACACCGTGGTCGAGTTCGAGGAGAATCGGCTGATTGCTTGGCGGCACTTCTCCGGGCATCGGTGGCGTTGGCTGCTCGAGCCGACCGAGGACGGGCGCACCGAGGTCACCGAGACCTTCGACTGGTCTACTGCTCGGTCGCCGCTGGCTATTCGGTTGCTCGGGTTTCCCAAGCGCAACGCCGAGGCCATCGAGAAAACTCTCGCCCGGTTGGGCGGGATGTTTCCCGGATGACCTCGGCGTCGGCCGGAATCAGCGGAAGCTGATCTGCAGGACCGGTTCGCTGGTTTCGGAGAAGAAGTCGTTGCCCTTGTCGTCGATGACGATGAACGCGGGGAACTCTTCGACCTCGATTTTCCAGACCGCTTCCATGCCGAGTTCGGCGTACTCGAGCACGTCGACCTTCTTGATGCAGTCCTTCGCCAGCCGCGCGGCCGGGCCGCCGATCGAGCCGAGGTAGAAGCCGCCGTGTTCCTTGCAGGCCGCGGTGACCTGCTTCGAGCGGTTGCCCTTCGCCAGCATCACGAGCGAACCGCCCGCGGCCTGGAACTGGGCGACGTACGAGTCCATCCGGCCCGCGGTCGTCGGGCCGAACGAGCCGGACGCGTAGCCGTCGGGGGTCTTCGCCGGGCCCGCGTAGTAGACCGGGTGGTCGCGGAGGTACTGCGGCATCTCCTCGCCGGCGTCGAGGCGCTCGGCGATCTTCGCGTGGGCGATGTCGCGCGCCACGACCAGCGGGCCGGTCAGCGACAGGCGCGTCTTCACCGGCAGTTGCGCCAGCTGGGCGCGGATCTGGTCCATCGGCTGGTTCAGATCGACCGACACGACCTCGTCGGACAGGTCTTCCTCGGTGACGTCCGGCAGGAAGCGGGCCGGATCGCGCTCGAGCTGTTCGATGAACACGCCCTCGCTCGTGATCTTCGCCTTCGCCTGGCGGTCGGCCGAGCAGGACACCGCGACGCCGACCGGGCAGCTCGCGCCGTGCCGGGGCAGGCGGATCACGCGGACGTCGTGGCAGAAGTACTTCCCGCCGAACTGGGCGCCGATGCCGAACTGGCGCGTCATCTCCAGCACCTGCTGCTCGAGGTCGCGGTCGCGGAACGCGTGGCCCAGCTCGGAACCCTCGGCGGGAAGGTTGTCCAGGTAGCGCGCGGAAGCCAGCTTCGCGACCTTGAGGTTGAACTCGGCCGACATGCCGCCGACGACGATCGCCAGGTGGTACGGCGGGCACGCGGCGGTGCCCAGGCTGCGCAGCTTCTCGTCCAGGAACCGGGCGAGCCGCTTCGGGTTCAGAACCGCCTTCGTTTCCTGGTACAGGAACGTTTTGTTGGCGCTGCCGCCGCCCTTGGCCATGAACAGGAACTCGTACGACGGGTCCGTCGCGTCGGTGTCCTTGTGGTACAGCTCGATCTGCGCCGGGAGGTTCGTGCCGGTGTTGCGCTCTTCCCAGAAGTTAATCGGGGCCATCTGCGAGTAGCGCAGGTTCAGCTGCTGGTAGGCGTCGAAAATGCCCTGAGACAGCGCGCGCTCGTCGTCGCCGCCGGACAGCACGCCCTCGGTGCGCTTGCCGATGACGATCGCGGTGCCGGTGTCCTGGCACATCGGCAGCACGCCGCCTGCCGAGATGGCCGCGTTGCGGAGCAGGTCCATCGCGACGAACCGGTCGTTGCCGCTGGCTTCGGGGTCGTCGACGATCGCGCGCAGCTGCTGCAAGTGTGACGTACGCAACAGGTGCTGGATGTCGGTGATCGCCGTGCGCGCGAGCGTCGTCAGCGCTTCCGGATCGACCTTCAGAAACTTCCGCCCGGCGGCTTCGACGGTCTCGACGCCGTCGGCGGTGACCAGCCGGTATTCGGTGGTGGTGTCCTTGCCGAGCGGCAGGACTTCGGTGTGCTGGAACGTGGTGGGCGGCACAGCGAGGCTCCTTTGCCCTGATCGGGATTGGCTCACGGTACTCAGCGGGTTCCGCCCGGTCGCACGGGCGCGGGGACGCTGTGGGATAGCGCACGCCAGCGGTGCTTCCCGCGGGTTTCGGGCAGGCATGGTCGGGAGGCCGGGCCCACCCCGACGGACCCGACCTCCCGGGGAAAGCGGACCGGATGCGCACACACCCGCCCCGCGTGACCAACGGGACCCCCGCCGGCGCGTTGACCGGACGCCGCACAGCGGGGGTCGCGAACGCTTGCTACCCACTGCCCAGAACCGCCAAACGCGAACGAGACGCGAATTCCACGAACGGGTGCGCGGAGTGGTGACGGGGTTGCGGTGGGTGTCAGGACGAATCGGGTCAAGGGGAGGAAACGGGGCACGGAAGGTGGAGGGTGCGCTCAGAAGGGGCTTAAGTGGCTGGTGAGGCTCAAGTGGCTGGTGGGGCTGGTGGTGTTGATGAGGCGATTTGTCGGCAATTCGACGTTGCCCTCGGCGGGGCAGCGGTCAGGGCGGCAGGCGGGGGAAATCGGGGCTGGGCACGACAAAACCCCCGGTCCGAAAGCCGAACCGAGGGTCTTGCGCAACCAGCGGCACGAACCGCTGCCCATCGAAACAATCTGTGGTCGAAGAGTCCCCGTCCCGCCTGACCGGGCCCCACCCGGTCCCCACGGAAAACCCTGACCGTGCCTGTCCGCGTGCTTGCCGCGGCCGGGCTCACCGGACCCCGCGCCCGGTCAGTCCGCCGCGCCAGCCCGAATGCTCGCTGACCGGCTTCTCCGCCCTCCCCGGAACCCGGAACCCGAGCCCGAAACCCCGGGTCCGGAGAGGGAAGAAAACTCAGCTGGCGTACGCCCGCAGCCGGTCGGCGCGCTCGCCCTGGCGCAGCTTCGCCATGACCTCGCGTTCGATCTGCCGCACGCGTTCGCGCGACAGGCCGAAGTGCTTGCCGATCTGGTCGAGCGTGCGCGGCTGGCCGTCGTCGAGGCCGTAGCGCAGGCGGATGACGTGCTGTTCGCGGTCGTCCAGCGTGGCCAAAACCCGACGGAGGTCGTCTTGCAGCAGGCCGGAGATCACGGCGCTCTCGGCGTCGGTCGCCTCCGAGTCTTCGATGAAGTCGCCCAGCGGGGCGTCTTCCTCGGTGCCCACCGGCATGTCGAGGCTCACCGGGTCGCGCGACTGGTCGAGCAGGTCCGAGATCTTGTGCACCGGAATGCCCGATTCGGCGCTCAGTTCCTCGTGCGTCGCGTCGCGGCCCAGCTGCTGGTGCAGGTCGCGGCGGATCCGGGCCAGCTTGTTCACCTGTTCGACCAGGTGGACCGGCAGCCGGATGGTGCGGCCCTGGTCCGCCATGCCTCGGGTGATGGCCTGGCGGATCCACCACGTGGCGTACGTGGAGAACTTGAACCCCTTGGAGTAGTCGAACTTCTCCACCGCGCGGATCAGGCCCAGGTTCCCCTCCTGGATCAGGTCGAGCAGCGGCATGCCCCGTCCGGTGTAGCGCTTCGCGAGCGACACCACGAGCCGGAGGTTGGCCTCCAGCAGGTGGTTCTTCGCGACGTGGCCGTCGCGGACCAGCGCGCGCAGTTCCTTGCGGCGCTGCGGCGTGAGGCCCTCGGCGGTGTCGAGCATGTGCTGGGCGAAGACCCCGGCTTCGATCCGCTTCGCCAGCTCGACCTCGTCGGCCGCGGTGAGCAGCGCGGTCTTGCCGATGCCGTTCAGGTACACGCGCACCAGGTCGGCGGCGGGGCTCTGGGCGTCGAGGTCGGCGTCGGTGAGCGCCCCCACGCTCACCCGCTCCTCGGTCTGCTGTGCTGGAATCCCGCGCTCGCGAATCCCGCGCGCTTCGCGTTCGAGAGTCTGGACTGACATTCTGCCTCCCCGGTCACGGGCTGAACGTGTCTCGCCGGCGCCTGCGGGACGGGGCCTGTGGAATCCCGTGTCCGCGGGCCCAGCCGGCTTGGCTGGACACTGGTCTCAACGCTCCGGGTAGGTGAAACGTTCCCGGCTCGCTGAAATGAGGACGGGCGTACCCGCCTCGCGGTTGCTCCACCAAAACTGAGGTTTTGCTGAGAACCGCTGCGCTCCGGGGAATGCGCTCGAATCGCGCTCCGTGCCTTCGATGTTACGCGGCCTTCTCCAATGTGGTCTAGACCTCAACGAGAACGGTGAACGGGCCGTCGTTCACGCTTTCCACCGCCATCTCCGCGCCGAACCGTCCGGTCGAGACGGTCGCGCCGCGGCCGCGCAGTTCCGCGACCACGGCGTCCACCAGGGGTTCGGCGATTTCCGGCCGGGCGGCGGCGGTCCACGACGGGCGGCGGCCCTTGCGGGTGTCGCCGTAGAGCGTGAACTGCGACACCACGAGCAGCGGCGCGCCGGTCGTCGCGCACGATTCCTCGTCGCGCAGCAACCGGAGCTCGTGCAGTTTGCGGGCCATCGTTTCGGCTTTCCCGGGATCGTCGTCCCGGTGCACGCCCAGCAGCACGAGCAGTCCGGGTTCCTTGATCTCTCCGGCAATCTCCCCCGCGACGGTCACGCTCGCGCGGGTGACCCGCGCCGCCACCGCCCTCACCGCGGCGAACCCGGCACGAGCATGCCGTGCCGCACAAGTTCGCGGACGATCGGCAAAGCGGCGGCGGTCAGTTCGGCCGAATCGAGGCCCTGCGCGGCGGACAGCAGGTCCAGCAGATCCGACAGCGGCAACGCGCCGCGGCAACCCGCGAGAAGGCGCGTGGTGAGTTCGTCGACCTCGTGCTGCCAACCGGGTCCGTCGGTGCGATGCAACCGCCGCACGGTTGTTTCCCAGCCCTCATCTCCGGGAGAGTCGACGCGTTCGAGCAGCACTGTCTCGGGTACCCGAAACGCTACGTCCAACACATTGTCGCCGTGCGTACGCAGCCACTCGACGCGGTCGAGCCAGTTCGCTGCTTCGGGGCCCAGCGGGTCGTCGTAAGCCTGTCGCAGATCTTCGCAGACAACAGTCGGCGTCTGACCGTTCGCGCGCCGCAGCGTCACAAAGCCGAATCCGATGCCCTGTACGTCGTTTTCGGTGAACCAGTCGAGCCACGCGGCGGCTTTCGCGCGGCCTTCGGGTGAGCGTGGGTCGATGCCTTCGTCGCGAAGCCAGGTGCCGACGTACAGCCCGGGGTCGGCGACGTCGCGCTGTACGAACCAGGCGTCGGTCTCAGGCGGCAGCCAGCGCGCGACGCGGTCGCCCCAGTCTTCGCCGCGACGGTGCAGCCACGACGCGAGGAGCTGACCCGTGCCGCCGTCGTTGAGGAAGCTCGGCAGCTGACGGACGACCAGCGCGCTCGCGTCGTCGCCGGCCAAGCCGGAGTCGCGGTACGTGTAGTCGACGCGCGGCGGACCGACCACGAATGGCGGATTGCACACGATCTGGTCGAAGCGGCGGCGCGCGACGGGCGCGAACCATTCGCCGCGCAGCAGTTCGACGTCAAGCTCGTTCAGCCGGAACGTGCCCGCGGCCAGCGCGAGCGCGCGGGCCGACACGTCGGTCGCGGTGACTCGCTGCGCGTGCCGGGTCGCGTGCAGCGCTTGGACGCCGTTGCCGGTGCCCAGGTCGAGCAGGGTGCCGACGGGGCGGCGGCTGGTCGCGCGGATCAGGCTCAGCGACGCGTGCCCGACGCCGAGCACGTGGTCCTCGGGCACGACGTGGCCGAGCATGTCGGCGTCGAGGTCGGAGACGACCCACCACGAACCGTCCTCGTCGCCGTGCGGGCGGATGTCGAGCGCGGCGCGGAACTCGTCCCCGGCCGTCCGCAGGATGCCCGCGGCCACCGCCTCGTCCGCGCTGAGCGGGGCGAACGCCGACGAGACGGCCTTCTCCGGCTCGGCGAGCCCGAGCAGGAACAGCCGGATGAAGACGCCGAGGTCGCCGGCGTCGAGGCTCGCGCGGCGGGCTGGTTCGGGCTCGCCGCGGCCGAGCGCCGTGTGCGCTGCGCCGCCGAGCGCGTCGACGACGCCGTCAGCGTCGTAGCCGGTGCGTCGGAACGCTTCGCGCAGCCGCGCGCAGACGTCGTCGGAAAGGTCAGGAAGAGGCGTGTTCGTGCTCACGGTGGGTAAGCCTGCCACGATGAGCATCGTGACCACCGAGACCACCGAGCGTGTCCTGGCTCCGCTTGAAGCGGCACTGCCGGAGCTTGAAGCGCTGTACGTCGATCTGCACCGTCATCCCGAGCTGGCGTTCACCGAAACCCGCACGGCAGCCGAGCTGGCCCGACGGCTGACTGAAGACGGCTTCGAGGTGCACACCGGCATCGGTCGCACCGGTGTAGTCGGCGTCCTGCGCAACGGCGAAGGACCGACTGTGCTGCTTCGTGCGGACATCGACGCGTTGCCGGTCGAGGAGCAGACGGGGCTCTCGTACGCGAGCACTGCGCGCGGCGTCGACTCCGAGGGTCGCGAAGTGCCGCTGATGCACGCCTGCGGGCACGACATGCACGCGACGTGGCTCTCCGGTGCCGCGCATCTTCTCGCGGCTTCGCGGGACGAGTGGTCCGGCACGCTGCTCGCGCTGTTCCAGCCTGGGGAAGAGGCCGGGGACGGGGCTGCCGGAATGGTCCGCGACGGTCTCTTCGACCGGGTCGGCCGTCCCGACGTGGTCTTCGGGCAGCACATCGTGCCTGGTCCGGCCGGGTGGGTGCTGACCCGGCCGGGCGTGATCATGGCGGCGACCGACACCTTGCGGATCACCCTGCACGGTCGCGGCGGGCACGGGTCGCGGCCGGAAACCACAGTCGATCCGGCGGTGCTGGCGGCGTCCGTGGTGCTCAAGCTGCAGACGATCGTGTCGCGCGAGATCGCGGCGACTGAGCCTGCCGTGGTGACTGTCGGCTCGATGCATGTCGGGACCGCAGCGAACGTGATTGCTGACCATGCCGTGCTCGAGGTCAATACCCGTGCCTTCGACGACGCCGTGTTGGTGCGGCTGCGCAAGGCGATCGAGCGGATCGTGAACGGTGAAGCCGCGGCCGCGGGGGCCCCTCAGCCGCCGACGGTGGAGGTCGTCGCGTCCTATCCGGTCACGGCGAACGACACTGCCGCGTCGGACGAGTTGACTGAGGTGTTTCGCGGGCACTTCGGTGCGGAGGCGACGATGCCCGCGCCGCTGGTCACCGGCAGTGAGGACTTCAGCGAATTCGGCCGGGCGGCCGGGGTGCCGTCGGTGTTCTGGCTGGTCGGAGGGTTCGACGCGCAGCAGGTGATCACGGCGATGACCGAGGGGCGGTTCGAGACCGACGTGCCCTCGAATCACTCGTCCAAGTTCGCCCCGGTGCTGCACCCGACACTGCGGACCGGGGTCGAGACGCTGGTCGTCGCCGCGTTGTCCCGGTTTGCCCGCCCGGGTGTCGCGGAAGGCCGGTGAGTGAGACGATGGAACACGGAGGTGGTGCTGTGAACGCACCCCACGGAGCCGATCCCCGCCCCGAACCTGTGTTGATCACCGAGGCCGAGCCGTCGCTGGACGATCAGCTGGCGGCGCGGAAGCGGAAGTACGTCATCATGATGGTGTGCCGGATTCCCTGTCTTATTTTGGCCGGGCTGACTTATCACACGTGGTGGCTGGCTATTTTGTTTTTGGTGATTTCCGTGCCGTTGCCTTGGATCGCTGTGCTGATCGCTAATGACCGGCCGCCTAAGAAGTCGGAGAAGGTCAATCGGTATGCGCGGGATGCTCGGCAGATTGAGGGGCGGAAGCATCGGGTGATTGACGGGTGATCGGCTCGTCGCCTGGCGGCGACATTGCTTTTGAGGGTTGCGTGGGGCACCCCGAAGCTTGATTGTGCTGACGGTCTGAGGGTGCTTGTCAAGGCGGGAAAGATGCCTTGACAAGCACCCTCAGACCGCAGATGAGCTTCGTATCGGGGTGCGGGGGTGGTGTGGGTGCCTCGCTGGTTTGGGTGCGTCGGCTGCCGGTTCTCAGGTGGGGCTAGCGCCCCAATGTGGCATTGGGCGCATGTGACGCACCCAATGTGGCGTTCGGTGCGTTTGACGCACCCAATGCCACATTGGGGCGCATCCCGGGCGGCGAGGGTGGGGCCGTGAGGGGGCCCTGACGGAATCTGGGGCTGTCAGGGGTCCCCTCGCGGGCCTTTGTTTTAGGGTTGCGGGCCGATTCGGCTTACTGCCAGTGCGCCTAGTTGGGTGCCTGTGCGTAGTACGTCCACTGTGGACTTTCCGGCTAGCCAGGTGGTGAGGACGCCTGCGTCGAAGGCGTCGCCTGCGCCGGTGGAGTCCACGCAGGTTGTTTCTACTGCTGGGACTGAGGAGACGCCGGTTGCGTCGATCCAGCTTGCGCCGTCCAGGCCTGCGGTTACTACTACTGCGCCTACGGTGTTCAGCAGTTCGGTGGCCGAGGAGGGGTCTGCGGAGCCGGTCAGGGCGACTAGTTCTTCGGTGTTCGGCATGAGCAGGTCGGTGCCGCGTACGTCGTCCAGGAAGGCTGACGGGTCGTGGATGTGGGCGGCTGCTTGGGGGTCCACGGAGGTGGTCAGCCCGGCTTTCTTCGCGGCGGCCAGTGCGGCTAGGCCTGCGGGGCGGGAAGACGGGTCCAGCAGGACATAGCCGGACAGGTGCAGGTGGGTGGAGCCGGCCAGGGCCTCGGGCGTGACGTCTTCGGGGGCGAAGCGTTTGTTCGCGCCTCGGTCGGCGAGCATGCTGCGTTGGCCTTCGCCGTCTACTAGGACTACTACGCAGCACGTCGGGGCTTCCGGATCGGTCGCGAAGGCGCAGCGGACTCCTGCGGCTTCCAGCTCGGCTCGGATCAGGCGGCCGCCCGAGTCGTTGCCGATTCGGGCGATCAGGGTGGTTTCTGCGCCCAGGGAGCGCAGCCACAGGGCGGTGTTCGCTCCGGCACCGCCGCCGGTGAAGCGGATTGCTGCTCGGGCGTCGCCGCCGTGGGGGAGGGGCTGGTCGTGTCGCGCGACGACGTCTAGGCCCGCGTCGCCGACTACTACGATTCCGGTCACGACAGGGCCACCGCCACCTCGGTCGCGAGTTTGGCGTTGGACAGCACCAAAGCCTCGTTCGCGTCGATGCTGACGCCTTCGCTGGCGGTGTGGAAGTGTTCGAGCAGCACGGGGGTCACGTCCGCGCCGTGTACGTCGCCGTCGGCCAGTTTTGCCAGGCCCTCGCGCAGCAGGCGGTCGTGCAGCGCACGGTCCATTTCGGACTCTTCCGGGATCGGGTTTGTCAACAATACGCCCGAATTCGCGTACCGGCGGTGCGCGGAGATGACCGCGGCGGCCTGTTTCGGGTCGTCCACGCGCCAGCCGACGGGGTGGCCGGACGAGCGGAGGTAGAACGCGGGGAAGTCGTCGGTGCGGTAGCCGAGGACGGGCACCGAGTTCGTTTCCAAAACTTCCAGGGTCGCGGGGATGTCCAGGACGGACTTCACGCCGGAGCACACGACCACGGTCGGCACCTTGGCGAGGACGCCGAGGTCGGCCGAGACGTCCCAGCTCTGTGCCGCGCCCAGGTGCACGCCGCCGAGGCCGCCGGTGGCGAAGACGCCGATCCCGGCTGCCGCGGCGAGCGCCGAGGTGCCGGCGACGGTCGTGGCGCCGGAGCGGCCGAGGCCGACTGCGGGGCCGAGGTCGCGCAGGGACAGCTTGTCCAGGCCGGCGTCGGGGGCGCAGACGCGCTCCAGTTCGGCGGGGGACAGGCCGATGACCGGCCGTCCGTCCAGTACGGCGATGGTGGCCGGAACGGCGCCGCCGTCTCGTACGGTTTGCTCGATACGGCGGCCGACGTCGAGGTTCCGTCCGTACGGGAGGCCGTGCGAAAGGATCGTGCTCTCGAGCGCGACGACGGGGTGACCGTCACGCAACGCCGAGGCGACTTCCTCGTGGACGAACAGGGGAGTGGTCTGGGTGGTCACGAACGGACATCATCTGTGATCGCCGCGCACGCTGCGGCATCGGGTCAGCTCTGCCTGCAGATTCTGCCGCGCGGCGGCTTCCCAGCGTGAGCGCGCGCTTTCGGTGAGGTACAGCGCGGGCCGCGCGAGGAGGCTTTCCAGCACCGCGGCGCGGCCGGTTGCCCAGGCATCGTCGGGATAGCGCGCGTACTCCTGGCGCACGTTGTCCACGTACGCGGCGTACACAGCGGGCGATGCGCCGAGGATGGCTAGGTCGGCGTCGAGGAGGGCTGCTGCGGCTAAGTCGCCTTCAGGGGCCTCGTGGGCGGCGGTGGCGAGGACGAGGGCTTCGGCTCGCTCGATGTGTGCGTCGGCAATCCCTGCGCGCGTGAGCCAGCGGCGAAGCCACTCCGCGCTGCGCTGCTCGTCTTCGCCGGGTACGGCGTCGTAGACCACGTCGTGTGCCCACGCGGCGAGTACGACGACAGCGCGTTCGTGGAAGGGCAGGTCGACCGCTAGCTGCTCCGCGTCGTGTGCGACGGCGGTGGCGTGGGCGAGGTCGTGGTAGCGGCGGCGCGGTTCGGTGTAGCGCGTTTCGAGGTCGGCCCAGGCGTCGTGGCCGACGCGGTGGTCGCCGCCGAGACGGGTGAGGCAGCTGTGCCAGCGGGGTGCGGACTCGTGCGGCATCCGGGCTCCTGAGGGGTCCCTTGGCAGGTCAGGCGAGCCTAGCCGGGCATTACCGCGGGCGCGGTGCTGAGGCATGATGGTGGGGTGAGCACCGAAACGCTGACCAAGCCGGAGACCGACAGCACCGAGTCGACCGACGACGACTCGCCGAAGATGTTCCACTACGTGCGCAAGAACAAGATCGCCGAGAGCGCGGTCATGGGCACGCACGTCGTGGCGCTCTGCGGCGAGGTCTTCCCGGTGACGAAGTCGCCCAAGCCGGGGTCCCCGGTCTGCCCCAAGTGCAAGAAGATCTACGAGGGCCTCCGTCCCGGCGGCGACGACTGAGCGCGCTTCCCGCGCGTCCCGGTGCGCGGGAACAAAGGTGAAAATCCTTCACTCGGTGGCTGTGCACCCGGGGAGGAACTGGTAGACCTGCAGTCCGGCCAGTCGCCTCCCCGCAGGAGTGTCCCCGCATGCGCGCAACCGGGATCGTGCTTTCCCTCGTCGTCCTGATGTCCGCCTTCAGCGCCGTCGCGGCGGGCGCCGCGGACGCGGTGACCGGATGGACCACCGTCGGCTCGGACCGGGCCCGTCCGCTCGACGAGAGCCAGGGCCTCGCCACTGTCGAGCGCTCGTCCGGCACCAGCATCCGCTACACCGGCATCGGCACCGTCGACCCGGGTCTGGCCTCGAAGGGCTGGAACCACATCGGCGACCCGGGGTCGGCGAAGGGCTGGTACGTCGAGCCCTATCAGCGCGACGACCGCGGCGCGAAGCTCTTCCGCGTCGAAGCCCCGGACGGCTCCCGCGCCGACTACCAGCACGCGCTGGAATCGTGGGAGGCCAACAACAACTCGTTCGCCGCGGTGTCGCCCGACGCGCGCTGGCTCGTGTCCGGCGAATGGGGCACGATGGACCGTCTGCTCGTCTACCCGATGCCCGGCGTCGCGGCCACCGACCCCGGCCAGAACCTGCCGTACGCCTCGGCGATCCGGCTCGACCACCAGGTACGCGACGTCCAGGGCTGCGATTTCGTCTCCGCGACCCGGCTCATGTGCTCCTCCGACGACCCGGACGGCAGCCTCTTCGGCACCACCAAACCGCTGCTGCAGGTCGATCTCTCCGGTTCGGTCTCCGGCTCCGATGTCACCGGGCACGTCACCTCGCTCGGCCAGCTGCCGCTGGAAAGCGGCTGCGGCGGCAACTTCGAGGTCGAGGGCATCGACTACGACGAACGCGACGGCGGCACCCTGCGCGTGGTCGTGATGTCGCCGAGCGTCTGCATCGCCTTCGACAGCAAGACGTGGCGGTTCCGCCAGGGCTGACCTCAGCCCTGCTGCGAGCGCGGTTCCGAGCCGGAAGAAGGCTCGGAGCCGCGCTGGTCCGGGGCACGCTCAGGCCGCGCGAGCTGCACGGTCTCCGATTCGGGGCGCTGCACCTCGGCGCCGTTCGGCTCGTCGTGGCCGGTCTCGGACTCGGCGGTGTCGTCTTCGGGGTGCCGTTTCGGCCGGCGCAACGGCATCGTCGTGCGGTCCCACAGGCGGCGGCCCTCCTCGGCCCGCATCCGCTCGTTCGCGCGTTCCATCTCCAGCCGCCGCCACTTGCGCCGCTGCCGCCGGGTCGCCTTCGCGGGCCAGAGCTCCTGGATCGCGCTGTTGAAATACGCGCCGCCGACCACCGCGAGGCCGATGAAGAACATCAGCAGCAGGAACGCGATCGGCGCGGCCAGCGCGCCGTAGGTGTAGCCGGTCTTGGTGATCCAGTTCAGGTAGATCCGCAGCCCGATGCTCGACACCAGGAACACCACGCCGGCCAGCATCGCGCCCGGCAGCCCCCGGTGCCAGGGCAGCCGGCGCGGCAGCGCGAGCTTGTACAGCGTCGTCAGCGCGAGCGCGATCATCACGCCCAGCACCGGGTAGTAGAGCGTGCCGACCCAGGACGAGACCGTCGGCCGCCAGTCGACCGGGAAGAACTCCGGCAGCAGGTCCGGCCCGATCGCCAGCAGCGGAAGCCCGATCACGAGCCCGATCAGCGCGCACAGGTACAGCAGCAGCGCGAAAATCCGCTGCCACACCTCGTTGCGGACGCCGTACTGGTCGTGCGCGACGGTGATGGCGTCGACGAACGACGACATCGCCGACGAACCCGCCCACAGCGAGATGACGAAGCCCACGGACACGATCTCGCCCTTGCCGACGGTGAGGATGCTGTTCACCGTCGGTTCGATGATCTCCTGCACGGCGTTGGCGCTGAAGATGGTGTGGCTGAAGGTGATGATCCGGTCGTGCACCGCGGTGACCACGTTCTGGCCGAACCACTCGCCGATGAACCCGACGCTGCCCAGCAGCCCGAGCAGCAGCGGCGGGAGCGACAGCGTCTGCCAGAACGCCGCCTCGGCGGCCTCGGAGAAGATGTTGCCGTCCCACGCTTTCGCGAGCGTGCGGGTGAGCAGCCGCCACGGCCCCCTGCGCACGGTCTTCTCCGGCACGCTCTTCTTCGGCACTGCCTTGCCGTCCGGCTCTGCCTCGCCGGCGTCCGGTGTCACCTCGCCCATGGTGTGTCCCAGCATGGTCCATGCGCGCGGTTTTGGCTCGTCACCCCCGCCGAGAGGGGGCGTGTCGGAGGACACCACCCGTGGCGGTGGCGGGCGCCCGGGGACTCGGAAGGTAAGCTGGCCGACGTGCCCTCATCGCGGCGCCCGGCGGCGAAGCCGGTGCCACAGTGGGGGTTTTCGCACGTCACGGCCGCGCGGAGCGGCCCGAGGAGGGGGTGAACCGAGTTTTGTCCGAGACGACCCAGCCGGTCCTCGGGGCGCCGCCCGCAGCGACGGACTCCACCGCGCGCCCGCTGCGCGCCTGGCAGCGCCGAGCGCTCACGAAGTACCTGTCGAGCAAGCCGAAGGACTTCCTCGCGGTCGCGACGCCGGGCGCGGGCAAGACCGTCTTCGGCCTCCGGATCGCCGCCGAACTGCTGTCGGACCGCACGGTCGAGGCGGTCACGATCGTCACCCCGACCGAGCACCTGAAGCACCAGTGGGCGGCCTCGGCCGCGGCGGCGGGCATCCCGATCGACTCGAACTTCCGCAACACCACCGGCGTCACGTCGTCGGACTACCGCGGCGTCGCGGTCACCTACGCGCAGGTCGCCGCGCACCCCACGCTGCACCGGGTGCGCACGGAGAACCGCAAGACCCTGGTGATCCTCGACGAGATCCACCACGCGGGCGACGCGAAGTCCTGGGGCGACGCGACCAGCGAGGCGTTCACGCCCGCGGTGCGCAGGCTCGCGCTCACCGGGACGCCGTTCCGCAGCGACGACTCGCCGATCCCGTTCGTCACCTACGAACCGGACGGCGGCGGGTTCCAGCGCAGCAAGGCCGATCACTCCTACGGCTACTCCGACGCCCTCGCCGACGGCGTGGTCCGGCCGGTCGTCTTCCTCGCCTACTCCGGCGAGGCGTCGTGGCGCACCAGCGCGGGCGAGGAGTTCACCGCGCGGCTCGGCGAGCCGCTCACCGCGGAGCAGAACGCGCGCGCTTGGCGCACGGCACTCGATCCGGCGGGCGAGTGGATCCCGGCGGTGCTGCAGGCCGCCGACACGCGGCTCAGCCAGGTACGGCAAGGAATCCCGGACGCGGGCGGCCTGGTGATCGCCACCGACCAGGAAACCGCGCGCGCCTACGCCAAGATCCTGGAGCGGATCTGCGGCGAAACGCCGACGCTGGTGCTGTCCGACGACCCGAAGGCGTCCGGGCGGATCAAGGAGTTCTCCGAGACCAAGGAACGCTGGATCGTCGCGGTCCGGATGGTGTCCGAAGGCGTCGACGTCCCGCGGCTGGCCGTCGGCGTGTACGCGACCAGCGCGTCCACCCCGCTGTTCTTCGCACAGGCCATCGGCCGCTACGTGCGGGCCCGGAAAAAAGGCGAGACGGCGAGCATCTTCCTGCCGAGCGTGCCGGTGCTGCTGGAACTGGCCAGCGAGCTGGAAGCGCAGCGCGACCACGTGCTCGGCAAACCGCACCGGGAGAAGGAAGGCTGGGACGACGAACTGCTCGCCCAGGCCAACCGCACCGAGGACGAACCGGGCGAGGAGGAGAAGGCGTTCACCTCGCTGCACGCCTCCGCCGAGCTCGACCAGGTCATCTACGACGGCAACTCGTTCGGCACCGCGGTCTTCTCCGGTTCCGACGAGGAGCAGGAGTACCTCGGCCTCCCCGGGCTGCTGGAGCCGGACCAGGTCCGCGCGCTGCTGCGCAAGCGGCAGGAAGAGCAGATCTCCGACGAGAAGCGGCGCAAGCCGAAGGACGAGCAGCCGGCCGCGCCGCCGGTCCGGTCGCAGTCGGTGAGCGAACGGCTCGGCGCGCTGCGCAAGGAGCTCAACGCGCTGGTCGGCGTGTACCACCACCGCACGAAGAAGCCGCACGGCGCGATCCACAACGAACTGCGCCGCCAGTGCGGCGGCCCGCCCACCGCGATGGCGACGGTGGAGCAGCTCGAAGAGCGCATCGTCACGCTGCGCTCCTGGTAGTTCTCCGGGCGAAACAGCGGGGCGCACGGCGGGTCCGTGCGCCCCTTCCCCAGGTAGAACGGTTCGTCCGGTTCGATCCGGGCGCCTGAACGGGCACCCCTGCCCTGTGGACCGGACAAGACCGGACAAGTTCTCGTTACGCTCGGTGCGTGGCAGGGATCACTCAGTCAGCGCAAGCCCTTGATGAGGGCTGCGTTGCCGAACCGTGTCCATTTGGTGTCGGTTACTCGATCCCGCCATCTTCCGCAGAGCCGCTCCGCGGCATATGTTGTCGGCCACAACATATCTGCGACGGTGCACGGGGACCCCTCCCGATCACCCCGCGAGCATGATCGGAGAAGGAACGAGGATGCGCACCAGAACACTTACCCTCCTCGCCGCGACGGTGAGCGCCGGCCTGGCGCTTTCGGCGTGCGGCGCCAACAACGCGGGCTCCGGCAACTCGGGGGACAGCAAGAGCTCCGCCTCCGCCCCGGCAGGCGGCGGCGCCAACGGCAAGGTCGGCGTGATCCTGCCGGAGACCGCCACTTCGGCCCGCTGGGAAGCCTTCGACAAGCCGATGCTGCAGGCCGCGCTCTCCGCGCAGGGCTTCAGCGCCGACATCCAGAACGCCCAGGGCGACAACCAGAAGTTCTCCACCCTCGCCGACGGCTTCATCAGCTCGGGCGTCAAGGTGCTGGTCATCGCCCCGTCCGACCCCGCGGTCGGCGCGGCGATCGAGGCCAAGGCCAAGAACGCCGGCATCCCGGTCATCGACTACGACCGCCCGAGCCTCGGCGGTTCGGCCGACTACTACGTCTCGTTCGACAACGAGAAGGTCGGCGAAATCCAGGCGCAGGGCCTCGCGGACGCGCTGAAGAGCAAGCCGGGAGCCAACGTCGTCCAGATCGAGGGCGCGCCGACGGACAACAACGCGACCCTGTTCGCCAACGGCCACGACAAGGTCCTCAAGCCGCTGTACGAGTCCAAGGCGCTGAACCTCGTGCAGAAGCAGCCCATCGACAACTGGGACGCCCAGGTCGGCGGCACGACGTTCGAGCAGATCTTCACCCGCGTCGGCGGCAAGGTCGACGGCGTCGTCGCGGCGAACGACGAGCTGGCGGGCGCGGTGATCACCGTGCTGAAGAAGAACGGCCTCAACGGGAAGGTCCCGGTCACCGGCCAGGACGCGACCGCGGCCGGTCTGCAGGCGATCCTGCGCGGCGACCAGACGCTGACGATCTTCAAGCCGATCAAGGAAGAGGCCGAGAACACCGCGAAGCTGGCCGCCGCGCTGGCCAAGGGCGACAAGGCCGCCGCCGACGCGATCGCCACCGGCAAGCTGCACGACCCGAAGAACAACCGCGACCTGAAGTCGGTGCTGCTGCAGCCGCAGCTGATCACGATCAAGGACATCAAGACCGTCGTCCAGCAGGGCTACGTCAAGGCGTCCGACATCTGCACCGGCGACCTCGCCGCCAAGTGCACCGAAAACGGCATCTCCTGACGCAGCAGTAACTCCCCGCCAGAGCAGCCGGGCCGGGACGCGTTCCCCCGACGCGCGTCCCGGCCCGGTATCCACGCGAGAGACAAGCGAATCCCATGAGCGAGCCCATTCTCGACATCACCGGCCTGAACAAGAGCTTCGGCCCGGTCCACGTCCTGCACGACGTGGACTTCGCCGTGCGGGCGGGCGAAGTGACCGCGCTCGTCGGCGACAACGGGGCCGGCAAGTCCACTTTGGTCAAATGCATCGCGGGCATCCACCCGTACGACACCGGAGCCGTGCGGTTCAACGGCGCGGACGCGCACATCCGCGGCCCCAAGGACGCCGCCGAACTCGGCATCGAGGTCGTCTACCAGGACCTCGCCCTCGCCGACAACCTCGACATCGTGCAGAACATGTTCCTCGGCCGCGAGCGCGGCAGCAGCTGGCTGCTCGACGAGGCCAGCATGGAGAAGGCCGCGCGCGAGACGCTGGCGTCGCTCGGCGTGCGCACGGTGAAATCCGTCCGCACCCCGGTTTCCTCGCTGTCGGGCGGTCAGCGCCAGACGGTCGCGATCGCGAAATCCGTGCTGTGGAACAGCAAAGTCGTCATCCTCGACGAACCGACCGCGGCGCTCGGCGTCGCGCAGACCAAGCAGGTGCTCGATCTGGTGCGCCGGCTGGCCGAACAGGGCCTCGGCGTGGTGCTGATCAGCCACAACATGGCCGACGTGTTCGAGGTCGCGGACCGGATCGCGGTGCTGTACCTCGGCCGGCTGGTCGCGGAGGTGCAGACCGGCGACGTGACGCACAGCCAGGTCGTCGAACTCATCACCGCGGGCCGATCGGGCGATCTCGGCCTGGCCCGTCCCGAAGCTGTCGCGCTGTGAGCGAGAAAGAACCCGCCATGACCGAAACTTCCGAGAAGCCGCAGACGCCGGACGCGCCCTCCGGGGCGATCGCCGACTTCGGCATCGACACGACCTCGCTGTCCACCGGCGAGGCGATCAAGGACTACTTCGCGCGGATGAAGGACGGGCAGCTCGGCTCGATTCCCGCCGTGCTCGGCGTGATCGTGCTCGCCGTCCTGTTCAGCGCGCTGTCCGGCGACTTCTTCACCCTGCAGAACATCGCCAACCTGCTCGAGCAGGGCGCGGGCCAGACCATCATCGCGATGGGCATCGTGTTCGTGCTGCTGCTGGGCGAGATCGACCTGTCCGCGGGCACCGCGTCCGGCGTCTGCGCGTCGCTGATGGCGCTGCACTATGTCCACAATGGAAACCTGCTGGGCTCCATGGGAACCGGCGTCTTCATCACGTTCATCGCGGTGCTCGTGCTCGCGGTGGTGCTGGCGCTGCTGCAGAAGATCTGGGCCGGGGCGGCGGTTTCGCTGGTCGGCATCGTGGTGATCATGGTCGGCGCGCCGGTCAACGCGTGGGTCGAAATGCTCATCGCGGTCTGCACCGGCACCGCGATCGGCTGCATCACCGGGTTCCTGGTGTCGAAGATCGGCATGCCGTCGTTCGTCGTCACGCTGGCGCTGTTCATCGTCTGGCAGGGCGTGATCCTGCAGTTCGTCGGCGAAGGCGGCACGCTGCCGATCAGCACGAGCGACACGCTCAACGCGGTCGCCAACGGCAACCTCTCGATCGTCGGCAGCTGGGTGCTTTTCGTGGTCGCGGCAGGCGGATACGCGGTGCTCGCGCTCGGGCAGCACTTCTCGCGGCTGAAGCGCGGGCTGGTGGTCCAGCCGACGCCGATCGTGCTGGCGAAGGTCGGCGCCATCGCGGTCGTCGCCGCGGTCGCGACCTATCTGCTCACCATCAACCGCGCGTCGAACGACCTCGTCGTGATCGCGGGCGTGCCGTACGTGGTGCCAATCGTCCTGGTCCTGCTGGTGGCGGGCACCTACGTGCTCAACCGCACGAAGTACGGCCGGCACCTGTACGCGGTGGGCGGCAACAAGGAAGCCGCGCGCCGCGCCGGCATCAACGTGCCGAAGCTGCGCACCAGCGTGTTCGTGATCAGCTCGTCGTTCGCGGCGATCGGCGCGATCGTGTACTCGTCGAAGGTCGGTTCGGTCAGCGGCCAGTCCGGCGGTCTGAACACCCTGCTGTTCGCGGTCGGCGCGGCGGTCATCGGCGGCACCTCGCTGTTCGGCGGCAAGGGCCGGATCATGGACGCGGTGATCGGCGGCGCGGTGCTGGCGATCGTGAACAACGGTCTCGGCCTGCTTCAGCAGAAGGCCGCGGTGGTCAACATCATCACCGGCCTGGTGCTGCTGCTGGCCGCTTCGGTGGACGCGTTGTCGCGACGGCGGGCTGAGGCGTCAGCACGCTGAGGGCAGATGGGAAGATGATCCGGTGAGCAGCCCGCCCGTCGCCCGCCCGGACGAGGTGCGCCGGCACAACCGCACGACTCTGTTGCGCCTGCTGCACGTCGGCGGGCCCAGTACGCGGGCTGCCCTGGCCACCGAACTGGGGCTCAACCGGAGCACCATCAAGACCCTCGTCGACGGTCTCGCCGAGGCAGGCGTGGTCGAGGAAAAAGTGCCGAGGCCAGGGCGAGGGGCGGGCCGCCCCTCGCTCCTGGTCCTGCCGCAGCCGCACGCCGCGGTGGTGCTCGCGGTCGATTTGCAGGTCGAACACGTGGCGATCGCGCTGGTCGGGCTCGGCGGGCAGATCCTCGGGCGCAACAGCTGGAACCTGCACACCCGGACGCGGACCGCGGACGAGGTGATCACGCACGTGATCGAGTCGACCCGGGTCCTGGCGAGCGACCTCGGCGTGGAACCGATCGCGGTCGGCGTGTCGGTGCCCGGGGTGGTGCGACGGGCCGACGGGCTGGTGCACGAAGCGCCCAACCTGCGGTGGACCGATGTGGCGCTCGGGGACCGGCTGTCGGCGGTGCTGCGAATTCCGGTGCTGGTGGCCAATGACGCCGAACTGGGCGCGGTTGCCGAGCATTTGCGCGGGGCGGCTCGGGGATCTTCGGACTCGGTGTACGTGTCCGCGGACGTCGGCGTCGGCGGCGGGGTGATTTCGCAGGGGTCTTCGCTGCGCGGCGGCGCTGGGTATGTCGGCGAGATCGGGCACATGGCGATCCGGCCTGGCGGGCGGGCTTGTTACTGCGGCAGCCGCGGATGCTGGGAGACCGAGATCGGCGAGGCCGCGCTGTGCCGGGCCCTGGGGTTGCCGGAGGACACGCCGCGCGGGGTGATTCTCGTTGAGCTGCGGGAGCTGGGGCTGGATGCTGTCGCGGCTTCTTCCCGGTTGGCTGAGTATGCGGAATGGCTGACGTTGGGGCTGGTCAACGTGGTCAACCTGCTGGGGCCGGAGCTGGTGGTGCTGGGGGATTTGCTGACTGTGCTGCCGGAATCGGTGATGCGGGCGGTTGCCGAGGAGGTTCGGGGGCGGAGTTTGGTGTCTCGGGCTGTTGGGGGGACTCGGATCGTGAGCTCGGCTTTGGGGGCGGATGTGAAGCTGCTGGGGGCTGCTGAGGTGGCTTTTGAGGTGGTTCTGGATACGGTTTGACGTCCTCTTCGGCTCGTCCTCTTCGGCTCGTCGCCTGGCGGCGACATTGCGCCCGTTGGTTGCGTGGGGCACCCCGAAGTTTGATTGTGCTGACGGTTCGGGGGTGCTTGTCAAGGCGGGAAAGATGCCTTGACAAGCACCCCCGAACCGCAGGGGAGCTTCGTATCGGGGTTGGGGGAGGGGCTGGGTGCCTCGATGTTTGGGTGCATCGGCTGCGGTAGAGAGGGGCTGGGTGTCTCGATAGCGGGTGCATCGGCTGCGGTGGAGGGCTGGGTGCCTCGCTCGTTGGGTGCACCGGCTGCGGTTTGGGCTGGGTGCCTTGATGCTTTGGGTGCATCGGCTGCGGGAGCGGATTGGTGCCTCCTCCACCGTCGGATGCACCAGCTTCGGTCTCGTGGGTGGTGGCGGCTAGCGGCCCCAATGCCACATTGGGTGCGTGGGATGCACCCAATGTGGCGTTCGGTGCGTGGGATGCACCCAATGTGGCGTTCGGTGCGTGGGATGCACCCAATGTGGCGTTCGGTGCGTGGGATGCACCCAATGTGGCGTTCGGTGCGTGGGATGCACCCAATGCCGCATTGGGGGCGCATCGCTGGCGGGGCTGCGGCGAGGGTGGTCCGTGAAGGGCTCCTTGAGGGAATCTAGGTCCGTGAAGGGGCCCCTCACCGCCGGTGGCTGGTCGTGAGGGCCACCCTGAGGGAATCAGAGTCAATGAGGGTTCCCCTCATTGACGTGGGGGAAGCGTCTCGGATGCGGAGCGTGCATTGCCCGGTTGACGGGGGCAGGAACGCGGCGAGGTGGGGGTCCGGCGCGGTGCGGAGGTCAGCACTTGCCGCCGTGGCGGGCGTGCGGGGCCAGTGCGGAGGCCTAGGACTCGCTCAGGCAGCCGAGTGGAGCCGGTTCGCGCCTCAAGTGCCTGACGCGGCCACAGCAAACCGAGTGCGTAACTCGGCCCGAAAAACGCCGGAGGCGGCAAGCGCGCTGCGCCTGCCGCCTCCGGGTAGCTGTTGTCGGGTGAGCGAACTTACTTCTGGATCTCCGCGGCCAGTTCCTTGAGCTTGGCCTCGTGCTCTCGGGCGTGGTGCCCGCAGAAGAGCAGCTCGCCTCCGGAGCTGAGGACAGCGCGTACCTGAGCTGCTGCTCCGCACCGGTCGCATCGGTCGGCTGCGGTCAATTCGGGGCGGGTGAGCGTCGGCGTTGTCATGGGGGTCTCCCTCCGTCCCGGCACCGGTCGCCCGGTGCCTCGATCCAGCTACGCCCACTTCGGTGTCGATGCCTTCGGCGGGGATCGCTTCCGGCTCCGCTGTGTTCGTGCTTCCACTCTTGCAGACGTTTGGCGGCCCGCAAGTGTTCCCGCGCCGGTGGGAGGTGCGTCACGCCGAATTAGCCCGGTTGCCGCAGCGGCGTCCCAACCCGTAGGACCAGACCACCCGGCGCTCGACGTTTTCCGTGGTCAGGCACCATGCGGGAGTGGGCATTGCACTCTCCTGGAAACGCGTGAACGCGATTCCGGCACCGGTCTTGTTCGTTCTCAGCGGAATTTCCATGTATGCCGGTGCGGCCATCGCGGTCGACCTTTTCGGGCACGCCACGCCCTCCGGGGTTGCGTGGCTGCGCTGTCTCGGTGCGGCCGTCGTGCTGCTGCTGTGGCGGCGGCCACCGAAAGCAGCCTGGCGGGGCAAGCGGCTGCTGCTCGCGGGCGCTTTCGGCGTCGTCACGGCGGGGATGAACGTGGTCTTTTACGAGGCCATCGCGCGATTGCCGCTGGGCACGGTCGTCGCGCTGGAGTTTGCCGGTCCGGTGGTCGTAGCGGCGATTGGGTCACGGACCCGGCGCGATTTGATCGCGCTGGTCCTGGTGGCGCTCGGGGTGGTCGCGATCGCGGACGTGCGGATCGCGGGCAGTCCCCTCGGCGTCGTGTTCGCGCTGGCCGCGGCGGCTGCTTGGGCTGGGTACATCGTGCTGGGCAAGCGGGTCGCGATCGGCGGGGACGGGCTGGATTCGCTCGCGGTCGGGTTCGTGGTGGCGACCGTCGTGCTGTCGCCGCTCGCGCTGGGCACCGGCGAAGTGTGGGGTTCGCCACGCATGCTGCTGCTCGGGATCGGCGTCGGCGTGTTGTCCACAGTTGTGCCGTATGCGCTCGACCAAGTGGTCCTGCGCCGTCTCGGGCAGGCGCGGTTCGCGGTGCTGCTCGCATTGCTGCCGGTGACAGCGGGGGTCGTCGGGTTCGTGGTGCTCGCGCAGGTGCCGAGCGTCGTCGAAGCGATCGGGACGCTCGCCGTCGTCGCGGGAGTGGCGTTGCGCAGCCGTGACGACGCCGGGCCGGTCACTGAGCCGCCTGGGTGAACATTCGCGGATGGCCCGGACGGCGCGGGCCCGCGATACTGATCCCGAGGAGGTTGCCATGACCAAGGCGGCGTCGGCGGCGGCGAAAGACCTGGCCGCGGCGGGGGTCGGTGGCGTCCACCTGGCCTGGGCGGACAACAACGGCATCCCGCGCTCGCGGGTGGTCCCGGTCGGCGGGCTGGCCGACGCGGCGGTCCGCGGCGTGGGCGCGACCTCGCTGTTCGCGGTCTTCGACAGCCACGACGCCATCACCTACGCCCATTCCGGTCTCGGCACTCCGTCGGGCGACATCCGGCTGGTGCCGGTCGTGGAACGCCTCCGTCGCCTTGCCGGGCAGCCTGCGCTGGCTTGGGCACCGGTGCGGCAGATCGCGGCGGACGGTTCGCCGTGGCCGTACTGCCAGCGTTCCGTGCTGGAGCGGCAGGTCGCCGAGGCAGCACAACGTGGTCTCGAGTTCCGGGCGGGGTACGAGCTGGAGTTTTCCGTAGCGCCAGCGGGCAGCGAGGACGTCGTGTCCGCGCCGGGACACCGCGGTCCGGCTTACAGTCCGCACGCGCTGATCGGCCTGGACGACTTCATTGCCGCGCTGCTGCACGATTTCTCCGCGAACGGCCTGCAGATCGGCCAGCTGCACGCGGAATACGGCGTGGCGCAGCTGGAATTGTCGCTTGCCGCCACGGATCCGGTCTCCGCGGCGGACGACCAGCTTCTGGCGCGCCAGACCATCCACGCGGCCGCGCACGCACACGGGCTGGTGGCGACTTTCGCGCCGATGATCGGCCTCGGAGCCGCGGGAAACGGCTGGCACTTGCACACTTCGGTCCGTCGCAAGGGCCGCAACCTCCTGGCTGGCGACGGGGTGCCGGAAGGCGAAGGCGCGGCGTACCTCGGCGGGCTGCTGCGGGATTTGCCCGCGCTGACGGCGATCACCGCGCCGAGCGTGCCGTCGACGATGCGGTTGCGGCCAGGGTTTTTCGCTGGTGCGTATGCGTTTTGGGGCGTCGAGAACCGCGAAGCGCCGCTGCGGTACGTCCCGGGCACAGCGCTGCTCGGGACGGAGCACGCGAATGTCGAGCTGAAGACGTCGGACGCGTCGGCCAATCCGTATCTCGCGCTGGCGGTAGTGCTCGCTGCCGGAATGGCCGGGATCGAGGATTCGGCGGTGCTGCCGGAGCCGATCGCAGAGGACCCGGGCGGCTGGAGCGAAGGGGAACGGAACACCGCGGGCGTGCTGCCGCTGCCGGCGAGTCCGTCCGAACAGGACACTGCGCTGCTGGCGAATCCGCGCGTGTCCGGGGCGCTGGGGGACGAGCTGCTCGGCGCGTTCCGCGCGGTGCGCGCCTCGGACGCGGCGTGGGCCGCCGAGCGGGCGCCTGAGGAGATCGTGGCGGCGCATCTGTGGCGGTACTGAACACGGGGCTTTCCGACGTCCACTGGCTTCCCGGCGGTGCGCGCCTGGTCGCCGAGGCCCGGGCGGAACTGCCGCAGAAAGACGGGTTGGCGGCGGCCTTCACCGGGCTCGTGACGCTGCGCGCGGCGGACATCGCGGTGCCGGACCAGGACGAGGTCGCGATCGCTGCCGGGACCGTGCGCGCATCGCCCAGTCGTCCGGCAGGTGCGTTGTCCCGCAACGACTTCCGCCTTCCGGTGCCGTTCGACGAGACAGCTGCGGGCACCTCGCTGGACGGCTTGGCCGCAGCCATCCGGACGCTGTCGGAAGAGAAGCTGGCGGTGGTACCGGCGCTGGGGGAGTGGAGCGCGGCGGCGGTCTCGGATTTGCTGCTGGGCCTGTGGGAATTGCCGCGAGTGGCGGTGCTGGCGCGGGTCGACCCGGCGGAACTGGGATCTCCGGACACGCCGGAACGAGCGCTGCTGGACTACCTCGACACCGGCATTCCTCCACTGTGGACGAACCGGTGGCGGCCGCCCGCGCCGCATCACGTGCTGATCGCCGGAGTACGGCTCGGCGCGGAGGGAACGCTGCTGTCCGTTGTGGACACTTACCGCGAACTGGGCGACGACGGCGTGCACGACCAGCCGGTGGAATGGATCGCGGCGGGGCTCGAATCGGTGCTGCTGGTCGCGGATTCCCGGTATGCGGAGGCGTTGGCGCAGGCGGTTTCCTACGCCGGGTTGCGCACCGGCGCGGCGTAGCGCTCCTGCGCGTCCAGCAGTTCTTCCCAGTGCTCGGCGACCCAGCCGTACACCGTCTTCATCGGCTCCAGCAGGCTGCGGCCCAGCGGCGTCAGCGCGTATTCGACGCCTGATGCCGGGTCGGCGTGCGCCGTGCGGGAGACGAGGCCGGAGCGTTCGAGGCCGCGCAAAGTCTGGGTCAGCACCTTCGGCGTGACGCGATGCAGCGGCACCCGCAGTTCGGAGAACCGGCGCGGCCCGTCCTCCAGGCAGCGGATGACCAGTGCGGACCACTTGTCCCCGAACCGGAACGGCACCAGCGCGGACGGGCACAGCTCCTCGAACAGGTCGGGAGGCAATGGCTGCCGAACGGTCATCGCGGTCTCCTCTCGAAGTATCCCGGAGGGAACCGGCCCCCTGGCTACCTTCCAGAGCATCGACACCCCAGGAGGTATTCCCACGATGAGCAAGATCGTTGTTTTCGGGGCGGGCGGCCGGGCCGGACGGCAGGCGGTCGCGGAGGCACAGCGGCGCGGGCACGACGTCACCGCGGTGGTCCGCGATCCCGCGCGCTACCGCGACTTGGCCGACGTCGTCGCAGGCGATGTCACCAGCGCGGCCGATGTTGCTGCCCTGGCCGCCGGGCACGACGCGGTCATCAACGCGGCCGCGGTCTACGGCGAGGGCACCGACCCGCACGCGTTCTTCACCAACTCTGCACACGCTCTCGTCGCCGGATTAGCGCAGGCCCGGCTGGTCGCGGTCGGGCTGTCCGTGCTGCTGCCCACCGCTGACGGAACCCGGGCGCTGGACTCGGGTCCGGCGGAGTTCCGGCCCTTCTGCCTGGCACACGCGGCGGGGCTCGAGGTGTTGCGCGCCGAAGGCGCCGGGCTGGACTGGGTGTACGTCAGCCCGGTCGGCGACTTCGACCACGATGGCGAGCGCACTGGCCGCTACGAAATCGGCGACCAGTTCGACTTCTCCGCCAAGATCTCGTACGCCGACTTCGCCGTGGCGCTGCTCGACGAGGTCGAGAACCCGCGGCACCACCGCGTGCACCTGGCAGTGGCCTGAACCTACTTGGCGAAGCGGGAGTGCTTGCGGCCGTAGAAGAAGTAGATCAGCAGGCCGATCACGAGCCACGCGGCGAACCGGATCCAGGTCATCACGTCGAGGTTCAGCATCAGGTAGAAGCACGCCACCGCGGCGATGATCGGCACCACCGGCGAGAATGGCACGGTGAACGGGCGCTTCAGGTCCGGGCGGCGCTTGCGCAGCACCGGCACCGCGACCGCGACGATGATCATCGCCGACAACGCCCCGATGCTGACCATGTCGGCCAGCGCCGAAATCGGCACGAACGCCGCCAGCACGGCGATCAGCGCGGCCCCGCCGATGGTCATCCGGTGCGGCGTGCCCCAGCGCGGGTGCGCCGTGCCGATCGCCTTTGGCAGCAGGCCGTCGCGGCCCATCGCGAAGCCGATGCGGCCGATCGTGACCAGTTCGACCATCATCACCGACGTCAGCCCGGTGACCGCGCCCAGCGAGATCAGCGCGCCGACCCAGTGCTGGCCGACCCGGTCGAACGCGTCCGCGAGCGGCGCGCCGGAGTCGATGTCGGTGTAGTGGACCATGCCGGTCAGCACGATCGAGACCCCGATGTAGAGCACCGCGCACACGGCCAGCGCGCCGAGGATGCCGACCCGGAGGTCCTTGCGCGGGTTGATGGTCTCCTCGCCGAGGTTGGCGAGCGCCTCGAACCCGGTGTAGGCGAAGAACACGACCGCCGCGGCGGTGACCATGCCGGCGATGCCGTACACCGACTGCTCGAGCCCGAGGACGGCCTGGACCACCGGCTGGTGCAACGCGTTCGCACTGCTCGACGGCGGCTGCGCGGGCGGGACGAACGGGGTGAGGTTCGCACCCTTCACGAAGAACACGCCGACGGCGAGGATGAGCACGCAGACCGCGACCTTGACGAGCACCAGCAGGTTCGTGAGCCACGAGGACTCCTTGATGCCGACCACGGCCACGACCGTCAGCACCGCGATGATCAGCACCGCGCCGACGTTGACCGTCGCGCTCTCGCCGAACCAGTCCGGCGACAGTCCGAGCAGGTTCGCGAGATAGCCGGACCAGCTGCGCGACACCACGGCCGCGCCGAGCGCGAACTCCAGCAGCAGGTCCCAGCCGATGATCCAGGCGAAGACCTCGCCGAGGGTGGCGAAGGCGTAGGTGTAGGCGCTGCCCGCGGTCGGCACGCTGGAGGCCAGCTCGGCGTAGCAGAGCGCGGCGAGGCCGGCGACCACCGCGCCGATCACGAACGAGAGCGTCACCGACGGCCCGGCGTGCGTTTTCGCCTCGACCCCGGCGAGGGTGAAGATCCCGGTGCCGATGATGATGCCGACGCCGAACCCGATCAGGTCGCGTCCCCTGAGCCGCCGCTTCAGCTCGCCGGATTCCTGTCGCTTGAGGACTTCGTCGACGTCGAGAGTTCTCCGCTCACCCATGGGGGAACGTTAGAAGGTGACGGCCCGACGCGCAGATCGGCTATCCGGGTGGAGTGAGGCCGTGGTCCTGGGCGAGCATCGTCGCCTGGACGCGCGAGCGCGGGCTGAGCTTGGCGAGCGCCCGGGAATCGTGGGTTTTCGCGGTGGCTTCGCCGGAGGCGCGGGTCCGCTATCCGGGCGGCTCGATGCCGTGGTCCTGGGCGAGGATCGCCGCCTGCACCCGGGACCGCAGGCCGAGCTTGGCCAGCACCCGGGAAACGTGCGTTTTCACCGTCGCCTCGCCGATGTACAGCCGGGCGCCGATCTCGGCGTTCGAGAGTCCCGCGCCGAGGCAGCCGAGCACCTCGCGTTCGCGTTCGGTGAGGTCGGCGAGACCGGTCGGGGCGGGCGACGGTCCGGCCGGGGTGCTGGCGAACGCGGTGATCAGCCGCTTCGTGACCTGCGGGGCGAGCACGCCCTCGCCCGCCGCGACCAGCCGGACTGCCTCGATCAGCCGCGGCGCCTCGACCGACTTCAGCAGGAACCCGGCGGCCCCGGCGCGCAGGGCGGCGTGCACGTACTCGTCGAGGTCGAAGGTGGTGAGGACGAGGACTTCGGCGAGCCCCTCGGCGATCAGCTGGCGGGTGGCGGTGATCCCGTCGGTGCCGGGCATCCGGACGTCCATCAGGACGACGTCCGGCCGCAGCGCGCGGGCCTGGCGCAGGGCTACCTCGCCGTCGGCGGCCTCGCCGACCACTTCGATGCCCTCGGCGTTGCCGAGGATGAGCGCGAGCCCGGCGCGGATGGCGCCGTGGTCGTCGGCGACGAGGACTCGGACGGTCATGACGGCTCTCCGGCAAGGGGAAGTTCGGCGTGGACAAGCCAGCGCGGCCCGGACGGTCCTGCTCGCAGGGTGCCGCCGACGGCGTGCGCGCGCTCGCGCATGCTCAGCAAACCGTGCCCGCCGCTGTCGGGCTGGGTCGGCGCGCCGAGCAGTTCGTTGCCGATTTCGACGGTCAGCGTGCTGTCGGCCACGCGAAGCCGCACCGTCACCCGGCCGCCCGGCGCGTGTTTGACCGCGTTCGTCAGCGACTCCTGCGCGATCCGGTACGCGGTGAGGTCGACCGCGGTCGGCAGTTCTTCGTCCACAGTGGAATCTACGGTGACCGTCATGCCAGCCGCGCGTGCCGATTCCACCAGCCTGGCCAGTTCGGCCAGCCGGGCCGGAGCGGTCACCTCGTCCTCGGCGGATTCCGAACGCAGCAGGCCGATCATCGCGCGCATTTCCTCCAGCGCACGCACGCTGTTCTCCCGCACCGCGACGAGCACGGTCTGCGCGGTCTTCGGATCGTCCGCCATGGACAGTGCTGCCTCCGACTGGATGGCGATAGCCGACAGATGCCCGGCAACGACGTCGTGCAGGTCGCGGGCCATCCGCGCGCGTTCGGCTGCCACCGCTGCCCGCCGGTCCAGCGCGGCGATTGTCGCGAGCTGTTCGGCGTTGGCACGTTCGCTCGCCGCGATATCGCTCTGCTGGCGCACATTCGCGCCCCACCACACCGGGACCAGCAGGAACGACAGCATGCTGAACGCGCCCAGCGCCGCCGCCCGCCAGCCCGCCACGGCCAGGAACACGAACAGCACGGTGAGCGTGACGGTGGCGGTCACGCCGACCAGCACCCGGGTCGTCCAGCGTGAACCGTGCAGCATCGCGGAGTACAGGAAGTCCGTGTACGCGATGACGATCGGCAGCGACAGGCCCAGCGCGACGTCGACGCCGACGATCCCGGTGGCGGCCAGCAGCCCCCACGGCACCGTCCGGCGCAGGAACGCGGCGAGGCACATCGCGCCGAGTTCGGCGAACCGGACCCAGAGCGGGAACGGGTCGCCGTTCGGCAGCAGCTGGTGGCCGCCGGTGAGGTACAGCATCGTGCCGCCGGCGAACACCGCGAGCGCGACGAGGCCGTTCTGCTGCCACGGCGGCAGTTCGCGCGGCCGGGGGAGGGCCGAGCGCAGGTCTCGCAGGCGCACCCGACCATGACAGCACACCGCGGCGGCCCGGTCGTCCTACGAAATGATGACCCCCCGATCGTGCCGTCCGCTGACGCGCGCGGACGCCCGAGCCCGCGACAGTGAAGCCATGGACGAGTTTCTGAACAGCCCGTTGACCGCGGCCATCGTGGCGTGCGAGATCGGGTTCTGGGTCTTCATCGCGGCCGGGCTGCTGACCCGGTACGCGCTGCGCAAGCAGAAGGCCAGCACCGTGCTGCTCGCGCTGGTGCCCGTGGTGGACCTGGTGCTGCTGGTGATCACGGTGATCGACCTGATGAACGGCGCGACGCCGAACGTGACGCACGGGCTGGCCGCGGTGTATCTGGGCTTCTCGGTGGTGTTCGGCCCGTCGATGGTGGAGTGGGCCGACGTCCGGTTCGCGCACCGCTTCGCCGGCGGTCCGCGGCCGGAGAAGCTGTACGGCCGCGCGAAGGCTCGCAAGGAATGGCGCGAATGGGGCAAATGCGTGCTGGCCTGCGCGATCAGCGCCGGGCTGTTGCTGCTCGCGATCGTGGTGGTCGGCAAATCGGGCCACGTCGAGCCGCTGTGGGGCTGGCTGCCGCGGCTGGGCACGGTCACCGGTCTGTGGTTCGTGTTCGGACCGCTGTGGCAGGAGATTTTCGGTTCCTCCGCGCCGAAAAAGGAGGTGTCGCGATGATCGAGCTGATCGGCGTTCTCCTGGTGGTGCAGGGCGCGGGCGGGCTGATCAACCGGATCGCCGGATCCGAGCACCCGAGCTGGTTCCTGCAGTTGCACGTGCTGCCGCCGCAGCTGCACGTGATCGCCAGCATCGTCCTGCTCGGCGCGGGCGTGGCGGTGCTGTTCGCGAACCGGGCGCGCAACCGCCGCCGCGGCTAAACTCGGGAGCATGGCGGCCGGTCCGGTTCTGCTGTTCGCCGTGGTCAGCGTGGCCCCCTCGGCGTTGTTCTGGGCTGCCCTCCGCGTTCCCGCGCTCTGCCGCTGGCTGCGTCGGCGACGTGCCGTTCCCGTGCCGTCCGCACCGCCGGTGGAGCAGGTGGCCGCGGACTTGCGCCGAGTACGCCGGACCCTCGCGCAGCTTCCCGCCGGAACGCCCGCCGCACGCCGGATCGGCACCCGGCAGGCGTACGACGAACTGCTCGTCACCGCCTGCCGCGAGATCGGCGTCGAACACCGGCTCGACGGCTTGCGCGAGGGTGCCGACCGGGATCTCGAACGGCTGCGGATCGAGGAATCGCTGAGCCGTAAAGGATTAGTGCTGTCCTGAGCGGAGTGGCAGGATGCCCCGGTGGACTTCCAGCCTCAAGACCGGCCCTCGGACGCGTTCCAGCAACCTCTCTCCACCGACCAGATCGAACTGCTGTGCCGCCGCGCGCTCGGCACCAGCGTGCGGTCCGCCGTCGAAATCGGATGGGGCGGCTACAACAACACCTACCGAGTGGAGCTGGCCGACGGCCCGGCGATCCTGCGCGTCGCCCCGGAACCGGAGCGGCAGACCCGGATCGAGCCCCAGTTCATGCGCAACGAATACCTTGCCGCGCCGTACTTCGCGCCGATCTCGCCGCTGATGCCGCGCACGCTCGCCGCCGATTTCACGCACCAGGTCATCGGCCGCGATTACGTGCTGCAGGCCGTTCTCCCCGGAGAGCCCGGCCCGGAAGTCCTCCGGGGCTTCGAGCCGGAGGAACGGGCGCCGTACTTCCGCCAGCTCGGCGAAATCACCCGCGCTATCCACGACGTGCGCGGCCCCGGCTTCGGTCTCGTGGCCGGGCCGCATTTCCCGACCTGGAGCGAAGCGCTGATCGCGTACTTCGAGGACAACGCCGCGGACGTCGAAGACCTCGGCCTCGACGGATCGGACCTGCGCGAGGTAGCCGCTTGGGCGAAGCGCGACGCCGCGCTGCTCGACGAGATCGCCGAACCGCGCCTGCTGCACGGGGATCTGTGGCACGTGAACGTGATGCTGACGCCGGAACTGGAGATCGTCGGGGTGTTCGACCACGACCGCAGCTGGTGGGGCGACCCGGCGGCGGACTGGACGATCCGCATGGCGTCAGCGAAAACCGGCTCGAGGCGGGACTGGTTCTGGGACACCTACGGCCAGCCGGACGCATCCCCGTCGGCGCGGAGGCGGGCGTTGTACTACGAAGCCCGCCATCTCGGTGCGGTCCGGTTGGAGCGGTATCGGCTGGGCAAGGAGGGGAAGGTCGAGGAGTCGTATCCGGAGGTGGCGGAGATCCTGACGGCGCTCGAGTCATCGGAGTAGCGGTTTCGCCATCGCCGCCGCCACACCGAGGATGACTGCGCCGGTAAGGAACGTCGAGGTGGTCGTTCCGTGGTCGACCAGGAGACCGGCGGTGGTGGAGCCTGCCGCGGTGCCGAGGTTGTTGGCGGTGTTGACCCACGTGCTGGCTTCGGTGCGCTGGTGTTCGGGAACCAGCTTGTCCGCAGCCAGGTAGGACACGATGAACAACGGCACCACGGCCAGGCCGGCGGCGGCCATGACGATGCCGAGCACCACCAGGTTTTCCGCGGTGGCGGCGAGCGCGATTCCTGCGGCGAGGACGAGGATCAGCCCGGTCAGCTGGGTGGACGCTGGCCGCTTGTGTTTCCGTTGTCCCCAGGCGAGCCCGCCGAGGACGCTCCCGGCGGCGAGCGCGGCTTCGAGGTATCCGGCGGCTCCTGGATTGCCGTGTTCTTGCGCGCGGGCGGCGACGGTGGTGACGGCGATGCCGGTGCCCGCGGCGGTGATGAGGATGATCGTGGCGAGCGCGGAGAATCGGCGGCTACGCAGCGGTCCGAGGCTCCAGCTGAGCGGTTCTGCCGACACGGCCGCCCGAGTGGACCGGACCACTGGCGTCGCGCAGAGCGCCAGCGTCCCGCCGAACAGCAATCCCGCGGCGGCGAGCAGCGCGGCAGCCGGGAAGGCTGTCGCGACTATCGCGCCGGTGATGACCGGACCCGCGAGATAGAGGGTTTCCTCGCAGGCAGAGTCCAGGCTGTAGGCGCGCTCGAGGAGCGCGGTGTTCGCGGTGAGGCTTCGCCAGAGCATCCGCATCACTGGCCCTAACGGCGGGGCACAGACGCCGAAGAAGATGCTGAGCAGCAGATACGGGGCCGAGGCAGTGACGCCGGACCAGGCCAGCAGCGCTAGTGCGGCGAGTGGGGCGGCAGTGGCGGTGGCGAGAACGGGAAGGGTCCGAGCTGGCCCGAAGCGGTCGATGACGCGGGCTTTGAACGGCATGAGGATCGAGGAGAGCCCGAAGCAGGCGACGGCGGAGCCCGCGGCGGTGAAGGATCCGGTGGCCTCTTGGACGGTGAACAACAACGCAAGCGGGAGCACCCCGAACGCGAGACGGCCCGTCAATGCCGCGCCGAAGGTCGCGGCGGCATGCGGGATCGTCAGGACAGCACGGTAGCTCCCAGCACTCGATGTGCTGGACAAGAACAACTCCTGGGAACGGCGACACGGCCGCAGGGGACTGCGGCCTTCAGGACAAGGCAGGGTCGCGAGGGACGGGTAGACCCGTCCGGGTTCCTAGGGCCGTTCGAACGACATGGCGCGACTGTAGCAGCGAATCCGCTCAGAGTGACGGGTCCGAGCCGCGCAAAGCGGCCCACCAGAACCCGAACGCCGCGATCAGCACGCTGACCGTCAGCCAGCCCGCGAATCCGCTCCCGTCGACCAGCGCCCAGAACGCGCCCACCACCGGGGCGACCGCCAGCACCGGCAGGTCGGCACGGAACTGCCGCGCGAGCCGTACCGGCGTGGCAGCGGCAAGTGCGCGTTCCTCGTCCGGCTCGGAAGGGTTGTCCAGGCGACGGCCGCGAGGCTCGCCCGTGCGCACCGAACCCGCTGGGTACAGCACCTCGTCGTTGATCCGGACGGCAACGTGGCGGTCCGTACGCAGGTCGCCCAGCACCTCGACGCGCGAAGGCGACGGCAGGCCGATCAGCGTCGGCGAGAAATACACCGGGATCCAGCGCGGCGTCGCGGTGTCGGTCTCCAGCCACGACCGCGTCAGCAAGCCGCGCTGCACCTTCACCCGGCGCATCGGCACCGACGCGCTCGCCTTGCGCCGAGAGGGCTGCACGAATCGCGTGAAGAGCAGGAAGCCGTTCACCGCCAGCATCGCGAGCACCGCGACCACGGTGACGGTCGCGTACGTCGAGGCACGGTCGGCGGTCACCAAAGCCGAAGCGCCGGTCGTGACCGCGCGCGAGGGGGCCGACGGGTCGTAGCGCACCGGAACCTTCGTGCCCAGCGGCGGGGGAGTGGTGTCCAGTTCGACCGCCGCGCTCGCTTCCGGCTGGTTCGGCACCGGGAACCGCACGGTGACCGTGTTGTCGTCGACCCGCGAGACGATCCCGGTCGCGTTCACCGTCAGCCCCTGCAGCCGCGGCCGGGCGCTGTTGAATTCCAGCAGCTGCACCACGAACACCGCGGCACATGCGACGAGCACGACCGCGCTCGTCACCAGGATGTGCCGCACCGGCCGCAATCGCAGGAACTTCCGCACAAGGATCACCTTAACTGTCCAAAAAGGAAGGAGCGGCGCGGGGAGTCCGCGCCGCTCCTTCGATTCCCGCTGGGGGAGGATTACTTCACGAATCCGATCTTCGGGTAGTCGTACGGGTTGTTCGCGTAGCCCGGCGAACCGAAGTTGGCCACCGTCTTGCGGACGGCGAAGGCTCCGACCGACTGGAAGATCGGAAGCTGGTGGCCCAGCGCCCAGATCTCCTTGTCCGCGGCGTTGATGTCCGCGGCCCGCTTGGTGTCGTCCAGTTCCTGCGCGGCGGTGTCGAGCAGCTGGTTTTCCTTGTCGCTGCCGATCCGGCCGTAGTTCTGGTTGACGTTCTTCGGGTCGAGGTAGTAGATGCCCTTGCTGCCGCCGATCGGGAACGAGTTCGAGATCCAGCGGAACAGCGTGAGGTCGAAGTTGCCGACGTTCACGTAGTTCTTGAAGAACTCGGTCGACGGGACCGCGACGATGTCGATGCCCACGCCGATCGCCTTCAGCTGCGACTGCAGGATCTGGCCGGTCTGCTGGCTGATCGGGGTGCCCGACGGGATGACCAAGCGCAGCTTCAGCTGCTTGCCGTCCTTGGCGCGCAGGTCGCCGGACTGCTTCCAGCCCAGCTTGTCCAGCTCGGCCTTGGCCGCGTTCTGGTCGAACTTGTACGGGCCGCTGTTGTCCTCGTAGGTCTTAGATCCCTTGAGGAACAGGTGGTTGCCGATCGGCGTCGTGTCCTTCTGCATCTGGCCGAGGATCGACTTCGCGATGGTCACCGTGTCCACGCCGCGCATGACCGCCAGCCGCAGGTCCTTGTCCGCGAGGATCGAGGACGGGGCGCCGTTGAGCGTCATGTGCGTGTAGTCGGGGTAGGCCGACTGGCGCACCACCGCGTTCGGGTCCGCCTGGGCCCGCTTGAACGCGTTGATGTCGTTGTTCAGCGGGTAGAAGTCGATCTGCCCGTTGGCGAACGCGTCCGCCAGCGCGGGACGGTCCACGACCTTGTAGGTCACGGTGTCCAGCTTCGGCTTGTCGCCCCACCAGTTCGGGTCGCGCTCGAACACCGCGGTCTTGGCGGTGTAGTCGACGCTCTTGATCTTGAACGGACCCGCGGTGATCTGGGCCTTCTGCGCCCAGCCCTTGTTGAAGGTGTTGGCGTCGGCCATCGCCTCCTTCGGGTACAGCGGCGAGAACAGCGACTTCCACTCCGCGAACTTCTTCGCGAAGGTGACCTTGACGTCGAGGTCGTCAGTGCCCTTCTCGACCTTGGCGATGTCCTCGTAACCCGTGGTGCTGGACACCTGGTAGGCGGTGTCCTTGCCGTTCAGCGCCTTCGCCATCGCGGCGAAGTCCTCCCAGGAGAACTGGCGCCCGTTGCTCCACTTGGCCTTCGGGTTGATCTTGTACTCGATGACCTGCGGGTCCTTGCTGACGATCTCAGCAGAGGTCAGGTAGTTCTTGTCCAGGCCGACCGTCGCGTCCGCGTTCTGCGGGAACGGGTAGGGCAGGATCGCGCCGAACATGCTCGCGCCGTCCAGGACCGTGCCGTCGACCTGGTAGTAGTTCCAGTTGTCCGGCAGCTGGTCGACCGGCCACTTGAAGTCGCCGCCGTCCTTCACCTTGTCCATCGGCTGCGCGTTGATGTCGGCGGTCTTGACGCCCGAGGAACCGGTGTCCTGCAATCCCTTGTCGCCGCCGCCGCTGCCTCCGCCGCAAGCGGCGAGCAGGAGCCCCAGAGCGGCAACGGGGGCCACGATCGCGGCCATTCTCCGTCGCATGTGTTTACCTTCCTTCTTCTGGTGTGCCAACGGATCGTGGCTACACGACTTCGCGGGTTTTGGCGTAGTGGCACGCGACGTCGTGGTCCTCGGCGCGGGATTCGCGCGGAGGTTCGACGTCGACGCACTTCTTCTTGTCCTCTTCGGACAGTTGGGAGAAGACGAAACACCGGGTGCGGAACCGGCAGCCCGACGGCGGGTTCGCCGGGCTGGGCAGGTCGCCGGTGAGGATGATCCGGCCGCGTTCGCGTTCCTTGGCCGGGTCCGGGATCGGAATCGCGGACAGCAGCGCCTGCGTGTACGGGTGCTGCGGCGCCTCGAAAACCGTGCGGACGTCGCCGATCTCCACGATCTTGCCGAGGTACATCACCGCCACGCGGTCGGCGATGTGCCGGACCACCGACAGGTCGTGCGCCACGAACAGGTACGACAGGCCCAGCTTGGCCTTCAGCTCGTCCAGCAGGTTGATCACGCCGGCCTGGATCGACACGTCGAGCGCGGACACCGGCTCGTCGAGCACGATCAGCTTCGGCTCCAGCGCGAGCGCCCGCGCGATGCCGATGCGCTGGCGCTGCCCGCCGGAGAACTCCGCCGGGTACCGGTCGGCGTGTTCGGGCCGCAGCCCGACCAGCCCGAGCAGTTCCGGCACCCGCTGGTCGATGCGCTCCTTCGAGAACCCGTGCGTCACCATCGGCTCGGCGATGATGTCGCCGATCGGCAGCCGGGGGTCGAGCGCGGCCATCGGGTCCTGGAAGACCACCTGGAGGTCGCGGCGGATCGACTTGCGGTCCTTGCCCGCGAGCTTCGCCACGTCCTTGCCGAGCACCGCGACCGAACCGTGCGACGGGGCCGCCAGTTCGAGGATCTCCATCAGCGTGGTCGACTTGCCGCAGCCGGATTCCCCGACCAGGCCCAGGGTTTCGCCCTCGACGATGTCGAAGGTGATCCCGTCGACCGCGCGCACGACGCCGACCTTGCGCTTGAAGACGGTGCCCTTGCTGACCGCGTAGTGCTTCTGCAGGTCCTGCACGTCCAGCACGGTCGAGCGCTCGGTGCGCGGCAGGGACGCGACCTCGGCCTCCTCGATCACCTCGGCCCCGTAGACCTCGGCGGCGTCCGCGTCGGGACGGGCGAGTTCCTCGGTGCGGATGCAGGCGGCCCGGTGCGTCGTGTCGACCGGCGCGTTCGGGTTGCCCGGCGTGATCGTGAACAGCTCCGGCTCGGCCGTCCGGCAAGCGTCGATCGCCAGCGGGCAGCGCGGCGCGAACGGGCAGCCCTGCGGCAGGTTCACCAGCGACGGCGGCTGGCCCTCGATCGGCACCAGCGGCTGCTTCTCCCGCGCGTCGACGCGCGGAATCGAACCGAGCAGGCCCAGCGTGTACGGCATCCGCGGCTGGGCGTAGATCGTCTCGACCGGACCCTGTTCCACCGCGCGCCCGGCGTACATCACCATCAGCCGGTCGGCGAACCCGGCGACCACGCCGAGGTCGTGCGTGATGATCACGATGCCCGCGCCGGTGACCTCCTGCGCGGTCTTCAGCACCTCCAGCACCTGCGCCTGCACCGTCACGTCGAGCGCGGTGGTCGGCTCGTCGGCGATGATCAGGTCCGGGTCGTTGGCGATCGCGATGGCGATCACCGCGCGCTGGCGCATGCCGCCGGAGAACTCGTGCGGGAACGCCTTCGCCCGCGCCGCCGCGTTCGGGATGCCGACCAGGTCGAGCAGTTCGACCGCGCGGTTGTTCGCCTGCTGCTTGGTGATCGTGCCCTTGCCGTGCACCAGCAGCGCTTCGGCGATCTGCGCCCCGACGGTGTACACCGGGGTCAGCGCCGACAGTGGGTCCTGGAAGACCATCGAGATCTTCTTGCCGCGGATCTTCGACAGCTCGGTGTCGGACTTGCCGATCAACTCGCTGTCCTGGAACCGGATCGAGCCCGACACGCGCGCCTGCGGCGGCAGCAGCCCCATCACCGCCAGAGACGACACCGACTTGCCCGAACCGGACTCGCCGACGATGCCGAGCACCTCGCCGGCCTCGACCTGGTAGTTCAGCCCGCGCACCGCGTGCACGCGGCCGGACTCGGAGGGGAAGGACACTTCGAGGTCGGAAACCTCGAGCACGGTGCCAGTCGGCTTGCCCGTTTCCGCGCTCAGTTCGAGTGCGGCGCTCATGCTTCTGCTCCCACGGTCTGCGTCGACGCGGTCGACTTCGTCTTTTCTTCGATCCGCTTGCGTTCCTTGCGCCGCGAACGGCTGGACGACGGGTCGAGCGCGTCGCGCAGGCCGTCGCCGACGAAGTTCACCGCGAGCACGGTGAACACCAGGAAGCCGGCCGGGATGTAGAACAGCCACGGGAACGTCCGGACCGCGTCGGAACCCGCCGAGATCAGCGTGCCCAGCGAAACGTCCGGAGCCTGCACGCCGAAGCCGAAGAACGACAGCGACGTCTCCATGATGATCGCGACGCCGACGTTGATCGTCGCGTCGATGATCAGCAGCGAAGCCATGTTCGGCACGATGTGCTTGAAGATGATCCGCCACGGGGACTGGCCCATGAACTTGGCGGCCTTCACGAACTCGCGCTCGCGCAGCGTCAGCGTCATGCCGCGGACGATGCGGGCGGTGATCATCCACTGGAACAGCGCGATCAGGCCGACCAGGATCAGCCAGGTCTTGCCGCGGAAAGCAGGCGACAGGATCGAGATGATCAGGAACGGCGGCAGGATCAGCAGCAGGTCGACGACCCACATCGACACCCGGTCGGTCCAGCCGCCGAAGTAGCCCGCCGCGGAGCCGACGATCGAGGCCACGCCGGTGGAGAACAGCGCGGCCAGCAGGCCGATGGTCAGCGATTTCTGGAGCCCGCGCATGGTCTGCGCGAACATGTCGCCGCCGATCTGGTTGGTGCCGAACCAGTGCGTGCCGTCCGGCGGCATCAGCGTCGAGGTCGGGTCCAGTTCGTCGTAGCCCCACGGCGAATACCAGCTGTAGGTGAACGCCAGCACGTAGAACAGCAGGATCACGACGAGCCCGACGAGGGCCAGCTTGTTGCGGAAGAACCGGCGGGCGACGAGCCTGCCCCGGCTGGAGGACTTCCCGGTCTGCTGCGAGGCGTCCGTTTCGGTGGCGGCGACGGCCGAGTCGGCGAGGTCGGCCTCGTTCAATGGGGCGGCCATCAGATCCTCACCCTCGGGTCGAGCGCGGCGTAGAGCACGTCCGCGAGCCAGCCGGCGAGCAGCACGCAGATCGCGATGAACAGGGTCACGGTGGTGACGATGTTGGTGTCCTGCTTCTGGATGCCGGTCACCAGCCAGTCGCCCATGCCGTACCAGCCGAAGATCTTCTCGGTGAAGACGCCGCCGGTGATGAGCAGGCCGAAGCCGAACGCGAACAGCGTCGCCATCGGGATCAGCGCGGTGCGCAGGCCGTGCTTGAACAGCGCGCGCCTGCGGGTGAGGCCCTTGGCCTGCGCGGTGCGCAGGAAGTCCGAGCCGAGCACGTCGAGCATCGCCGAACGCTGGTAGCGGCTGTAGTAGGCGACCTGGGTCAGCACGATCGCCAGGGTCGGCACGATGATGTGCTGCAGCCGGTCGAGCAGGACGTCGCCGAAACCGCCGTCGACCGCGCCGCCCTCGCCCTGCACGATGAAGAACTGGTAGCCGTCGAGCAGGTTGTCGTTGACCGACTGCGCGCCCGCCTTGAGGATCGTGGCGATCACGAACACCGGCGTCGACAGCACCACGAAGGAGAACGTGGTGGCGATGTAGTCGCTGATCTTGTACTGCCGGATCGCGCTGACCACGCCGACCAGCACGCCGATGATGATGCCGATCGTGATCCCGAGCAGGAACAGCCGCAGGCTCACGCCCGCGCGGCGGAACAGTTCGTCGGTGATCGCCTGATCGGCCACGGTGCGGCCGAAGTCGCCCTGGAACACGCCGCCCAGCCAGGTGAAGAACCGGTGCGGGATCGCCTGGTCCAGGTGCAGCTCGGCGGCCTTGGCGTCGATGGTCGCCTGCGGAGCCGGCGGATTGCGCAGCTTGAGCGCGTCCAGCGGGCTGAACGACAGCGACGCCAAGGAGAACGCCGCGAAAGTCGCGACGAGGCACAGGGCGATGTAGTTGACGAGTCTGCGGAGGAGGAACCCGATCACAGTTGCCTCGCTTCACCGGGGCCGGAGGATCCGCTCCGCGCCGCCGGGCATCCCTGGCTCGCTCGCGATTGAGTTTTCGTCGAAAACACTGGGCGGTGCTGCCTTCCAATACTGACGCTCGTTGTGGGCGCAGCTTAATGGCGATCACTCGTTGCGATCTTCGTTTTCAGGCAACCAAACAATCACGATTTCCGTGTTCGGGCAGAGAACAACCGACTTTCGCCTCTTGCCCGGGTCCCAGTGTCGCGGTGGGTGCGCGACTGTGCACCGGCGATGAGTATTCCGGAACGGTTCCGGGGGTTCCGGGTGAACGGTTGTGAACAGGAAACGGACACGCGCGCAACACCGCCGCGCCGAGTCGCCGCGGACTTGCATGTTCGGGTGCACGTTCGCCCGCCGCGATTCACTGCGCGGATTACCCTTGCGCCGCAGCGTAATTCGCATCGGGATCCGGTGTCGCCGGGTTTTCCGGAGTCGTCCGCGTCCACTGTGGTCAGACGAAGGAAGGATTTCGCGGAAATGCCGGGCCGATCCCGCGGCGGCGTTGTCGGTAAACGCAGAAACCCCGCCGCCGCGTAGTGCGGGGCGGGGTTTCTCGCGGGAACCGGAGAAGCTCAGTCCAGGTAGTCGCGCAGCACCTGCGAACGCGACGGGTGACGCAGCTTCGACATCGTCTTCGACTCGATCTGCCGGATCCGCTCGCGCGTGACCCCGTAGACCTGGCCGATCTCGTCGAGGGTGCGCGGCTGGCCGTCGGTGAGGCCGAAGCGCAGCCGGACCACGCCCGCCTCGCGCTCGGACAGCGTCTGCAGCACCGACTGGAGCTGGTCCTGCAGCAGCGTGAACGACACCGCGTCGACCGCGACGACCGCCTCGGAGTCTTCGATGAAGTCGCCGAGCTGCGAATCGCCCTCGTCGCCGATGGTCTGGTCCAGCGAGATCGGCTCGCGCGCGTACTGCTGGATCTCCAGGACCTTCTCCGGCGAGATGTCCATCTCCTTGGCGAGCTCCTCGGGCGTCGGCTCGCGGCCGAGGTCCTGCAGGAGTTCGCGCTGTATGCGGCCGAGCTTGTTGATGACCTCGACCATGTGCACCGGGATGCGGATGGTGCGCGCCTGGTCGGCCATCGCGCGGGTGATCGCCTGGCGGATCCACCACGTGGCGTACGTCGAGAACTTGTAGCCCTTGGTGTAGTCGAACTTCTCCACCGCGCGGATCAGGCCGAGGTTGCCCTCCTGGATCAGGTCCAGGAACGCCATGCCGCGGCCGGTGTAGCGCTTGGCCAGCGACACGACCAGCCGGAGGTTCGCCTCCAGCAGGTGGTTCTTGGCCCGCTCGCCGTCGCGCACGATCCACTTGAGGTCGCGGCGCATCTGGGTGACGAGCTTCTCGCCCTCCTCCTCGGCGGTGCGCACGCGCTCGGCGGCGTAGAGCCCGGCCTCGATCCGCTTGGCGAGCTCCACCTCCTCCTCGGCGTTCAGCAGCGCGACCTTGCCGATCTGCTTGAGGTAGGCGCGGACCGAGTCGGCCGACGCGGTGAGCTCGGCGTCCTTGCGCGCCTGGCGCAGCGCCTCGGACTCCTCCTCGTCCCACACGAAGTCCGGGTTGTCCGAGGACTTGCCGCCCTTCTCGGCGGCGCTCGCGCGGCGGCGGGCGGCGGTGGACGTCGCGGCGCCCGCGGCCCCCTCGGTCGCCTCGGCCTCGTCCTCGGAGTCGTCGTCATCGTCGTCGGTCTCGTCGTTGACCGTCTCGTCGACGACGTCGACCTCGACCTCTTCGAGATCGGACAGATCCGGGCTGTCGAGTTCGGCCTCGTCGAGGTCGACCGGGCCGTCGGGATCGCCGTCGTCGGTCTTCGGACCCTTCGCGGCGGCCTTCTTCGCCGGAGCCTTCTTGGCCGGAGTCTTCTTCGCGCCCGCCGGCTTCGCGGCGGTCTTGCGCGCCGGGGACTTCGCCGCTCCGGTGGCTGCCTCGTCGGCCGGCTCGCCGGCTTCGGTCGCTGTCTTCGTCCCGCCTCGGGTTGCGGTTCTTGCGGCTGCCACTTACGCCCTTTCGCAGCGGTCGATCATGACGAGCCGAGATGTCGCCACCTCAGCTGCCTCACATTCGGGGAACACGCCTCGGCCTGCGGTTTTGCCTCCGCAGCTCCTGCGCCGTGTTCCATTGTAACGACGTCGGCCCACTGCGTCGCGAAGCGATCACCCTCCGGCCCCCTTCCCGGCGCCTCCCGGTGACCGGTCCGAGACCCGGCGCGGACCCGGCGGTCAGTGCCCGGCGCCCTCCGCGGCGGCCGCGGCGGCCCCGACGATGCCCGCGTTGTTCTGCAGCGACGCGACGACCACCGGCGTGCGGATGTCCAGCAGCGGCACCCACTTCTCGGCCTTCTTGCTGACGCCGCCGCCGACGATGAACAGGTCCGGCCAGATCAGGTTCTCCAGCACCGAGAGGTACCGGTGCACCCGCTTGGCCCACTGCGGATACGACAGGCCCTCGTTGTCCTTCACCGAAGCGGCGGCGCGTTTTTCCGCGTCGTGGCCGTCGACCTCGAGATGGCCGAATTCGGTGTTGGGCACGAGCTTGCCGTCGTGGAACAGCGCGCTGCCGATGCCGGTGCCGAAGGTGAGCAGCGCGGTCACGCCGGTGCGCGCGGCCGCGTCGCCGAAGCGGATCTCGGCGAGGCCCGCGGCGTCGGCGTCGTTGAGCATCGTGACCTCGCCGACGCTCTTGCCGAGCCGCTTCGCGAAGAGCGCCTCGGCGTCGGTGCCGATCCACTTGTGGTCGATGTTCGCCGCGGTGTGCGCGGTGCCCCTCTTGACCACCGCGGGAAGCGTCACGCCGACCGGGCCGTCCCATTCCGCCGCGCGGACGATCTCGGCGACGACGTCCGCCACCGCGTCCGGCGTCGAGGGCTGCGGCGTTTCGATCCGGTGCCGGTCCCCGATGAGCTGTCCCTGTTCCAAATCGACCAGCGCGCCTTTGATCCCGCTGCCGCCGATGTCGATTCCGAAACCTCGGGTCGCCGTCACTGACGTGGTCCCTTCTCGCACGATTCAGAAGTCTGCTGCGGAGACTTTAACCGGATGTGGTGACATGGCGGGCGTGGGAGTTGACGAGGCGATGCTGAACGACCTGAAGAACACCTCCGAACAGGTCGCGGTCGAGGCCGCGCACCTGGTCCGGACGGCCTGGGTGCGGATGCGGTCCGGCGGCGAGGTCGCGGTGGACACGAAGTCCGCTGAGACCGACGTGGTGACCGCGGTGGACCGGGAGTCGGAGGAACTGGTCCGCGCCCGGCTGGAGCGGATCCGGCCCGGGGAACCGGTGCTCGGCGAGGAAGGCGGGGGAGCGCTCGGCGGCGGGGTCACCTGGGTGGTCGATCCGATCGACGGGACCGTCAATTTCCTGTACGGCCTGCCGGCCTTCGCGGTGTCGATCGCGGCGCAGATCGACGGGGTGTCGGTCGCGGGAGCGGTCGTGGAGCCGGTGAGCGGCCGGCGCTGGACGGCCGTCCGCGGCGGCGGTGCGTGGCTCGACGGCGAACGGCTGTCGGTGTCCGCGGCGGACCGGCTGGACCTGGCGCTCGTCGGGATGGGCTTCTCCTACGCGCGGGACCGCCGGATCCGGCAGGGCAAGCTGACCGCGGATCTCGTCGGGCAGGTGCGCGACATCCGCCGCCGGGGCGCGGCTTCGCTGGACCTGTGCGCGGTCGCGGCCGGATGGCTGGACGGATTCTTCGAGCACGGTCTGCACCGCTGGGACTGGGCGGCCGGAGCGCTGGTGGCGCAGGAGGCGGGCGCGACGGTGCTGCTGCCGGGCGAAGCGGCGGATCTGGGGGAGGACGCGACGTTCGCGGCGTCGCCGGGGATCGCGACGGAACTGCGCGCGGCGCTGGTCGCGGGAGGTGCGGCGGAGGTGTGACCGCGGGCCGGGCCTGCTGACCTCGTCCGCGGGGTCAGCAGGTGACGGAGCGCGCCGAGGCCAGGAGCGTCTGGTCGATCACCGGCGCGCCGGGGCTGGCGGACTGCTCGCTGCCGCCGCCTCCTTGGTGCGCCTGCGACCAGGCGGTGAGCTGCTTGAGGATCTTGACCGCCTCGGGCCGCGGCTGGACGTCGGTGAAGAGCTTGCCGGTGGCCAGGTCGACGGAGGCGTCCTTGCGGGTGTCGTGCACCAGTTCCGCGCAGGGGACCACCAGGCTGACCGTGCGGGCCGCGGCGGCGCCGTTGTCGCCGTACCGGATCTGGCCGCGGCAGCGCGCGTCGCCCTTCGGGTACGCCGGGTCGTTGGCGGGATCGCCGATCGCGGTGAAGCCGAGTTCGCGCAGCGCGTTGGTGGCGATGCTGCCCTGCCCGCGCGTGCTGCTGGCGTTGAGCACCTTCAGCGCGACCTTGTCCGGGGGCATCGGCGACCGGTCGTCCAGGCCGTTGTGCGGGACCGAGGTGTAGGTGATCCCCGGCGGCGCCTTGGGCTCCGGGCTGCAGCGCACCGCCTCGTCGATGTCGCCGCGGCCGACCACGGCGTTGACCCAGACGAACACCGCGCCGAGCGCGAGCACGCCGATCACGATCAACGCGGGCAGCGGACGGTGCTTGCGGTAAGGCCGCGCACCACGGTTCCCCGCCCCGTTCCCCGACGCCACCTGCCCCGTCCCTTCCCCTCGCAGAACCGGCCGCGGTCGCCCCGCCGCGCCTCGCGGTAACCGCCAGCGTACGCACCGGCGTGGTAGCCGGTGAGCCTAGGCGCTGTTCGCGACGCGCGGTGTCGCGGGTCACCTTCACCCGTTCCGCGTAATGCCCCTCGGTGGCGATCGCACCACGGACGGCTCCGCGCGAGCAAGCCGACTCGGCGGCGAGGTGATGTTTACGACGCCGGGGCAACCCGAACGGAGGACAGGCGTCTCACCTGCGCGTTCCCCCTCCCGGGTGACGCTGGACCGGCAATGTCCGACTCGGTGCGAGACGCGTCCGGCGGTGAGCTACCCTTCCCGGGCTCCGGCCGCAGAACGAGGCCCGCCAGGCTGAGACCTGGGTCACTCGCGGGCCGGGCACAAACAGGGGCGCTGGAACGTTGACCAGCGGCACGACCGGTATCGGGCGCCTCCGGAACCGGTGCAGGACGACACGCTGAATCGCAGGGGTGAGGGACACCATGGCTACCGACTACGACGCTCCGCGCCGCAGCGAAGCCGACGAGCTGGCCGAAGACTCGTTGGAGGAGCTGAAGGCCCGGCGGAACGAGAACCAGTCCGGCGTCGTCGACGTCGACGAGGACGCGACCGCGGAGAACTTCGAACTTCCCGGCGCGGACCTTTCCGGGCTCTCCGGGGAAGACATGACCGTGAAGGTCGTGCCGAAGCAGGCGGACGAGTTCACCTGCTCGGTCTGCTTCCTGGTGCACCACCGGAGCAGGCTCGCCGAGGACAACGGCGGCAGGCTGATCTGCCGCGATTGCGCCTGACCTGGGGATTTTCACAGGGAGATCTAGGGGAGATTCACGGGGTCAGCGTTTTCGCGGTCTTGGGAAGACCGGGTAAGCACGGGGGTCGGCCGGTGGTCGGCCCCCTTACTCGTGTTCGGGGGTTNCCTTGCCGTTGTTGTGATTCGGCTCGTCGCCTGGCGGCGACATTGCGCCCGTTGGTTGCGTGGGGCACCCCGAAGCTTGATTGTGCTGACGGTTCGGGGGTGCTTGTCAAGGCGGGAAAGATGCCTTGACAAGCACCCCCGAACCGCAGATGCGCTTCGTATCGGGGTGCGGGGGAGGGGCTGGGTGCCTCGCTCGTTGGGTGCACTGGCTGCGGTTTTAGGGTCGTGAGGGGAACCCTGAGTGAACTGGGCCCCGGAAGTTGGA
>NZ_SDLT01000002.1 GCF_004522235.1 Amycolatopsis nivea | reverse complement strand
CCTGCCAAACCCGCCCGAACACAACCCATTAGGACTCCTTGCGGGAATGCCTGCAGGGAGTCCTTCTCGGCGTTTAGGGCAGGTCGGCGGTGACCAGTTCGGTTTTGGTCATGGCGTCGCCGAGCGGGTCGGGCAGGTGCTTGCCGTAACTGGCGGCGAGATCGCCCGCGCGGTCGACGGTCGTCTGCCAGCCTTGCCGGACGAGCCATTCGACCGGGTTGCGGCGCGGTTCGGTCGAAAGCACGTCGTTCACGTCGAGGCCCAGCCGCGCTCCCGCGTCCGACGACCGGATGGTGTCGAGGATGTCGGTGCTGCCGAGGTCGGGGATGTGCTCGATGCCGATCCGGCTGCCCGGCGCGCTGCGGGCGTGCACGAGGTCGAACAGCAGCTCCTCCGCCCGCGGGGGCAGGTACGGCAGCAATCCCTCGGCGATCCACACTGCCGGGCGGCCGCGGTCGAATCCGGCGTTTTCCAAGGCAGCGGGCCAGTCCTCGCGCAGGTCGGCTCCGATCGCGTGCCGGCGGCAGCGCGGGGTCGCGCCGAGTCCGTCCAGGACGTCCTGTTTGAACGCGAGCACCCGCGGCTGGTCCACCTCGAAGACGTCGCGGCCGGACAGGTCCAGCCGGTAGGCGCGGGCGTCGAGCCCGGCCGCGAGGATCACGACCTGCGGTGCGTCCGTGCCGGTGACCACCTCGTCGAAGAACCGGGACCGCACCGCCAGGTAAGCGGCCATCGCCATCCAGAGCGCGTCGTCGACCGGTTCGACCGGCATCGGCCGCGGCGGGTTCGCGGCGCGGACGAACTCCGCCGCATACGGGTCTTCGATCAGCGGATCCGGGGACACCGTCGCGATCGCCCGGCCCGCCGCGACCCCGAGCGCGGTCAGTCCGACGCTGCTGACGATGTCCCAATCCTGGTCCGGTGCAGCCATTTCCACCCCTTGTGCCGATCTTGTTGGCAGGCGTTCAGGATGGCACTGCGCGACCGGGCGGATACCGGCTGCGACCGATTTGGGGTTATTTGCCGCTGTGGGCTGCGTCACCCACGGAGCGCGGCGGGCAGCGCGGCCAGATTCGGCAGGACTGTGGCGTCCCGCAGTGCCTCCGGGTCCGGCGGGAAATGCGGGTTCGGCACCGCGAACACCTTCATGTCCGCCGCGAACGCCGCGCGCAGGCCGTTGGTCGAGTCCTCGACCGCGGCGCAGCGGGACGCTTCGACGTTCAGCAGCATCGCCGCGCGCAGGTAGACGTCCGGCGCCGGCTTGCCCGCGGCCACTTCCTCGCTCGACACCGCGACCGGGACCAGCGACGTCAGGTCGCACGCGGTCAGGAACGAGTGGATCAGCACCGGCGGCGACGAGCTGGCGATCGCGACCGGCCAGTGCCGGGAGATTTCGCGGACGACCTGGTCCGCGCCGTCGATCACCGGCGGCCGGTCGGCGTAGCGGGCGGCCATCTCGTCGATCACGGTGCGCGCGATCTCGTCCGGGGTGAGCCGCGCGCCCAGGGTTTCCACCAGGTAGTTCGCCCATTCCGGCGTGCTCATCCCCTGCTGGGCGCGGGTCGCCTCGGGCCGCCAGGTCCCGCCGTGCTCGGCGACTACCGCGCGGCGCACCTCGTCCCACGTCGTCTCGGAGTCCACCAGTACGCCGTCGAGGTCGAAGATCACCGCATCCACTGGTCCAGCCTAGGGGTCCTGGACTGGACCACCTTGTGAGCCGAATTACTTCGCTACCCTAACTACTTTTTGTTAGCCTAGCTAAGTGACTTCCTCGATGGGCGATCTGGCGCACCGGCTGCGGCCGGTGGTGTTCCGGCTGTACTACCTGGTGCGCCGCGAATCCGCGCAGCTGCTGACCCTGACCCAGGGGTCGGTGCTGTCGGAGCTGGTCGGCCGGGGACCGAGCCGGATGAGCAGGCTCTCGAGCCTCGAGCGCGTGCGGATGCCGTCGATGACCGACGTCGTGCGCAGGCTCGAACGGCTCGGCATGGTGACCCGCCGTCCCGATCCCGACGACGGGCGCGCCGTGCTCGTGGAAGCCACCCCGGAAGGCGAGCGGTTCTACGCCGAGATGATCGCGGGCCGGGAGGCGGAGCTGCGGGCGCGGCTCGACCGGCTCGACCCGGACGAGCGCGCCGCCATCGACGCCGCGCTCCCCGCGCTCACCAAGCTGATCGCCGACTTCCACCGTGACGACCCCGCCGCGGAACTCGCTGTTATGTCTGAAGGAGGAACTGATCCGCGATGAACGCTGAGCACCACTCGAGCCTGCTGGACGCGGTCAAGGGCCAGCCCAAACAGGTGTGGATCACCGCGTTCGCCGCGGTCATCGCGTTCATGGGCATCGGCCTCGTCGACCCGATCCTGCTGTCCATCGCCAAGGGGCTGAACGCTTCGCCGTCCCAGGTCACGCTGCTGTTCACGTCGTATCTCGGCGTGCAGGTGATCGCGATGCTCTTCACCGGCGCGATGTCCGCCCGGTTCGGGGCCAAGCGGACCGTGCTGGTCGGGCTGACCCTGATCGTCGCCGCGACCGCGCTGTGCGCCGCGGCGGGTTCGATCGAACAGCTCGTCGGCCTGCGCGCGGTGTGGGGGCTGGGCAACGCCTTCTTCATCGCCACCGCCCTGTCGGTGATCGTCGGCGCGGCGACCGGCGGCCAATCCGGCGCGATCCTGCTTTACGAGGCCGCGCTCGGCGTCGGTCTCGCCGTCGGCCCGCTGCTCGGCGCGCTGCTGGGCACGATCTCGTGGCGCGGTCCGTTCCTCGGCACCGCCGTGCTGATGATCGCCGCGCTGGTGCTGTGCTCGATCTTCCTGAAGAGCGACTCGCACGAGAAACGCGAACCGATCAAGCTGCTCGACCCGATCCGCGCGCTCAAGCACCCCGGTCTGCTGCGGACGTCGATCGCCTCGGCGCTCTACACCGCCGCCTTCTTCGCGGTGCTCGCCTGGTCCCCGTTCGTGCTCGGCTGGAACGCGATCGCGGTCGGCCTGATCTTCTGCGGCTGGGGCCTGTGCGTGGCGATCGCCGGCGTGGTGCTCGCGCCGAAGATGGCCGCCCGCTTCGGCGAACGGCACGCGGCCGCGCTGGCGGTGACCGGGTACACGGTGCTGATGCTGGTGCTCGCCATCCCGAGCAAGCCGGTGGTGGTCGTCGGGATCATCGTGTCCGGGCTGGTTTCCGGGCTGCTGAACACGCTCTTCACCGGGACCGCGATGTCGATCAGCGACGCGCCGCGGCCGGTCGCGAGCGCCGGGTACAACTTCTGCCGCTGGTTCGGCGGCGCGATCGCGGCGACGCTCGTCGGGCACGTCGCCGAGTGGATGGGCTGGGAGCAGGGTCCGTTCCTGGTCGCCGCCGTGCTCTGCGTGATCGCCGCCGTGCTGCTTTCGCAGCGCGAGAAGAAGGCCGACCCGCACACCGTGCCGAAGGAGGCCGCGCTCGTCGGCGACGAGGAGTTCTGAGCCGTTTCGCGACACTCGGCGATCGCCCCCGGACTGTCTGTTCGGGGGCGATCGCCGTCTTTGCGCGAATACATCCGCCGTTAACCTTTTGGTCTGATTCAGGGGGTTTTCGCCGCATACGGTCGCCGGGTTCCCACCGAGAAGCGACCCTGGAGGCCCCGTGTCCCTGGAGCCCGGACGACTGCTGCCCTTGTTCACCGCGCATTCCGGCGGCCGGTCACCGATCACCTGCGAATACCGCTGCGGCAACGCGTGCGCGCACGAGGCCCCGAACCCGACCGGCAACGAATACTTCGGCGACATCGCCAAGGGCGTCTCGCGGCGCGGCGTGTTCAAGGCGGGCGCGGTGATGGCCGCGGCCGCGGGCGGGTTCGCCGCGCTGTCCGGCACCGCCGCCGCGGCCACGCCGGCCCAGGCCCCGGCGCCGCTGGCGAAGGGCCGCACCGTGCCCGGCACCGACTTCACGCCGGTGCCGCCGAACAAACTCGACGCCGTCAGCATCCCCGACGGGTACGCCCAGCACGTGGTGATCCGCTGGGGCGACGCGGTGGTCCCCGGCGCGCCGAAGTTCGATTTCCGCAAGCAGACCGCGGCCGCGCAGGCCAAGCAGTTCGGCTACAACAACGACTTCGTCGGCCTGATCCCGCAGGACCCGCTCGGCCTGCGCAATCTGCTGGTGGTCAACCACGAGTACACCACCGAGGTGCACCTCTTCCCGGCCGATCAGTACGACCCGGCCAACCCCACCGAGGAGCAGGTGAAGATCGCCTGGGCGGCGCACGGACTGTCGGTGCTGCAGACCCTGCGCGACCCGATCGGCGGCGCGCTGCGCACCGTTCCGAGCCCGCTCAACCGGCGGATCACGCTCGACACGATTTTCGAGGTGCGCGGTCCGGCGGCCGGTTCGAAGTACCTCAAGACGTCGGCCGACCCGTCCGGCAAGCGCGTGCGCGGCACGCAGAACAACTGCTCCGGCGGCGTCACGCCGTGGGGCACCGTGCTGTCCGGCGAGGAGAACTTCCACCAGTACTTCGCGCACGCGGACAAGGTGTCCGACCCGGCGCAGGCCGCGCGGCTCAAGCGGTACGCGATCGGCACCGGCGAGAGCACGCGCAAGTGGGAGCGCTTCGACCAGCGCTGGGACGTTTCGCGCGAGCCCAACGAGCCCAACCGGTTCGGCTGGGTCGTGGAAATCGACCCGAACGACCCGCATTCCACGCCGGTCAAGCACACCGCGCTCGGCCGGTTCAAGCACGAGGCGGCGAACGTCAAGATCACCGCGGACGGCCGGGTCGCGGTGTACTCCGGCGACGACGAGCGGTTCGAGTACATCTACAAGTTCGTCTCGAAGGGCAAGTACAAGAAGGGGCATTCCGCGCTCGCCCGGCGGCACAACTCGGCGCTGCTGGACGACGGAACCCTGTACGTCGCGAAGTTCTCCGGCGACAGCCCCGGCGAGATCGACGGTTCCGGCAAGCTGCCCGCCGACGGCGAGTTCGACGGCACCGGCGAGTGGATCCCCCTTGCCAGCGGCGACAAGTCCTTTGTGGACGGATTCACCGCGGAGGAGGTCTACGTGTTCACCCGCCAGGCCGCCGACCGCGCCGGGGCGACCAAAATGGACCGTCCGGAGGACATCGAGCCGAACCCGGTCAACGGCCGGATCTACGCCGCGCTCACCAACAACTCCGACCGCGGCGCGGCGGGCAAGGCGGGTCCGGACGAGGCGAACCCGCGCACCCGCAACAAAAACGGGCACGTTCTCGAATGGGACGAGGACCGCGGCGACTCGGCCGCGACCCGGTTCTCCTGGCGGCTGCTGCTGGTCTGCGGCGACCCGGCCACGGCCGACACCTACTTCGGCGGTTTCCCGAAGGACCAGGTCAGCCCGATCTCGTGCCCGGACAACGTGGCCTTCGACCCGCACGGCAACCTGTGGATCTCGACCGACGGCAACACCCTCGGCGCGAACGACGGCCTCTTCTCGGTCCCGGTGGCCGGACCGGAGCGCGGGCACGTGAAGCAGTTCCTGTCCGTGCCGGTCGGCGCCGAGACGTGCGGTCCGGTCGTCACCGAGAACCTCGTGCTCGTCGCGGTGCAGCACCCCGGCGAGGACGCGCCGAGTTCGGCGAACCCGACCTCGCACTGGCCGGACGGCGGAAGCTCCCAGCCGCGGCCCGCGATCGTTTCGGTCTGGAAGAAGGGCGCCTTCGGATTGCCGGGCCGGATCGGGCACCGGTAACACTTTGGGGTGTTTCTTACCGCCGATCGGGCTTGCTGGGTCTAGCTTCACCGCGTGAGGCGGGCAAGGAAAGTCGCGATCGGACGCACGGCGGGCGCGGCGGCGGGCACTGCGATGCTGGTCGGCGCGCTCGCCGTCGTCACTCCCGGGTCGGCTCCCGCCGAGGGGGCTCCGGAGTGCGGCGGCATCGCGGCCAACCCGAGCGTGGAGGACGCCGGTTCGCCCGGCGGAGCGCCGAGCGGGTACCTGTTCAGCCCCGCCGCGCCGGTTCCGCGCAGCACCCCGCCGGACCGGGTGCCGAAGCTCGTCACCAGCACCGCGCACGCGGTCGACGGGCACGTCAACGCCCAGATCCAGACGCCGGACGGCCGGGTCAGCTCGGCTGCCCAGCAGGTGAAAGCGGTGCCTGGCGGGCAATACTCGCTGTCGGTGTGGGCGGGGACGGCGCAATCCGGCCTCGGCTCGCGCGCGAGCGCGACCACCGGGCTGCGCTTCGCGGACCGCACTGGGCGCGTACTGGCGGAGAAACCGCTCGCGGTGACGCACGACGTCGCGTCTGACGGCAGGCTCGCGCAACAGCAGCTGCCGCCGTTCACCGCACCGGACGACACCGCGGCGGTCTCGTTTTTCGCCAGCACCAACCACAACTGGGTGCTGTGGGACTGCGTGCACGTGGCCCTCGCCGCGTTCGCGGTGAAGATGGAGGTGCGGAATCCGGCGGACGGAACGTGGGGCCCGTCGGCTGCCATCCCGGCCGGCGACGCCGCGCACTTCCGCATTTCCGTCTCCAACACCGGGTCCCAGCCGCTCACCGGATTGCTCGTGAAGGACCCGTGGTGCTCCGGTCTCCCCGGCGCGTTCGACCTCGCCGCCAACGCGTCGCGGGAACTCACCTGTGACCACCCGAACCTCACCGAGGACGACAACGGGCACGTGAACACTGCGAAGGTCACCGGCACCGGTCCGGGCGGCCCGCTCGCCGAGCAGAAGGCCACCGCGACGGTCACCGTCACGCCGCAGCCCGCGGTCGGCAAGATCGGCGACCGCGCGTGGAAAGACCTGAACCGCAACGGCACGCAGGACGACGACGAACCCGGCTTCCCGGAGCTGCCGGTCACGCTCAAGGACGGCGCGGGCGGCACCGTCGCCACCGCGCGCACGAACGCCGACGGCAGTTACCTGTTCGATCAGCGCAAGGACGGCACCTACCAGGTGTGCTTCGACATCTCGAAGCTGCCGGACGGGCTCACCGTCACCCAGCGCGGCGCGGGCGCACCGGGTCTGGACTCGGCCGTCGACCCGGCGACCGGCTGCACGTCGCCGTTCACCCTCGGCGGCAAGGAGCGCGAGCGGATGGACCTGGACATCGGCCTCGCCCCGCCGGCGCCGACCGTCCCGCCCGCGCCGAGCGGACCGCCGATGCCGACCGCCTCCGCCTCGGCCGACCGCTGACGGCGACCGCGCGGCGTCGCTTCCCGGCGGATGCGAGACTGTGGCTGCACGTCACGTCTCGGGGAGGTCTGGACCAATCATGACCGCGGCCGCCGGCCTGCCCGCCGACCCGCTCCCGTGGTACCGCCGCCCGATGACCTGGACGTGGGCCGCCGCCGGGGCGGTTCTCGTGCTGTACACGGTGCTCGCCTGGCAGCGCCGGTGGATGAGCGACGACGGGCTGCTCGTGCTCCGCACCGTCCGGCAGATCCTCGCCGGGAACGGTCCGGTGTTCAATGTCGGCGAGCGCGTCGAGGCGAGCACGAGTCCGTTGTGGACCTGGCTGCTCGCCGGAATCGGCACGATTCCCGGACCGCCGCTCGAATGGATCGCGGTGATCACCGGCCTGCTGTGCGCCGTCGGCGGCCTGTTCTTCGGCCTGGACGGCGCCCGTCGGCTCTACGCCGGACCGGTGGCTCCCGCCGGTGCGCTGATCGTGTGCGCGCTCCCGCCGTTCCGCGATTTCGCGACTTCCGGGCTGGAAACCGGCCTGGTGTTGCTGTGGCTCGGACTGAGCTGGTGGCTGCTGGTGCGCGGCAAAACGCCGGTCGCCACCGCGATCGTGCTCGGACTCGGCCCGCTCGTCCGGCCGGACCTGGCGTTGTTCAGCATGGTCGGCTTCGTCGCCTTGGTGCTCCTGCTCCGCCCGCGATGGCTTGCCGCACTGGGCTGGCTCGGCGCGGGAATCGCGATTCCGGTGGCGTACCAGGTGTTTCGGATGGGCTACTACGGTCTGCTCACGCCGAACACCGCGCTCGCGAAGGAAGCGGCCAACAGCGACTGGCCACGCGGCTTCGCGTATCTGGCTGACCTGATCAGCCCGTACGTGCTGTGGATTCCGTTGCTGCTGCTGGTGATCGCCGCGGTACTGGTGCGCCGGTCGCGGATCCTGTTGCTGACTCCGTTGGTCGCCGCGCTGTTGCTCGCGCTGTACGTCGTGCGCGTCGGCGGAGATTTCATGCACGGCCGGATGTTGCTGCCCGCGTTGTTCGTGCTGCTGCTTCCGGTCATGGCGATCCCGCTGACCCGGAAGACCATCGCGTTCGTCGCCGGGGTCGCCGCGTGGTCGGTAGTCGCGGGCGGCTGGCTGCGCGTGCCGTACGAAGGCACCCACCAAGCGGTGAGCGTCACTGACGAACGCGGCTACTGGGCCTGGGCGACTGGACACGAACATCCGGTGCTGGCGACGGACTACCTCGGCCAGGACATCATCCGCCACGCCGTCGACGCGGTGCAGGCGACGAAGCAGCCAGCCGTGCTCGTCTACAGCTACGGCGACGTGAAGCAGTGGTTCCGCTTCCCGACCACCCGGCCGTACGTGACCATGGCGGCCGACAGCATGGGCGCGATCAGCAACATCGTGTCGCTGGACGTGCGCATCCACGACGGCTACGGCCTGGCCAGCGACCTGGCCGCGCACTCGTCGTCGATCCCCAATGGCCGTCCTGGGCACTCGAAGTGGCTGGTCGCGGCCTGGGAAATCGCCGAAGCCGGATACGGCGACTACGCCACCGACGGCGAGATCCGGATGTTCCAGCCCGCCGAAATCGACGCCGCCCGTGTCGCGCTGCGCTGCCCCGACGTGCAGAACATCCTGGCCTCCACCCGCGAACCGCTCACCTGGAGTCGGTTTATCGACAATTTCACCGGCTCGTGGGACCGAACGGAGATCCGCTACCCGCGCGATCCGTGGGCCGCGGTCTCCTGCGCTCCGGCGAAGTGATCGCCGACTCCCCGGGCTGGCGAATCAGCGGCGGACGCCTACCGTGGCCGGTATGACCGACCTTCCGCTCGCCCTGATCACCGGTGCCTCGCGGGGCATCGGCGCGGCTATCGCGCATCAGCTCTCCCCGACGCACCGTCTTCTCCTCGGCGGCCGCGACACCGACGCACTCGCGAAAGTGGCCGAGGAACTGCCCGGTGCCGAGCCATGGCCGGTCGACCTCACCGACGCCGCTTCCCTGGAAGCCGCGGCCAGCAAGATCGACCGCCTCGACGTGCTGGTCCACTCCGCGGGCGTCGGCAAGATCGGCACGGTCGCCGACGCGCCGTCCTCGGTGTGGCGCACGAACCTGGAGGTCAACGTCATCGCGGTCGCCGAGCTGACCCGTCTGCTGCTGCCCGCCCTCCGCAACGCGAACGGCCACGTCGTGGTGATCAACTCCGGCGCGGGTTACACCGCCCGCCCCGGCTGGGGTCCTTACGCGGCAAGCAAATTCGCCGTCCGGGCCTTCACCGACTCACTCCGCGCGGAAGAGCCGGACCTGCGCGTGACGTCGGTGTTCCCCGGGCGCACCGACACCGACATGCAACGCGAGGCCCGCGCCCAGGAAGGCGGCGAGTACGAAGCCGACAAGTACCTGCGCCCGGACTCCGTGGCGACGGCCGTGCTCACCGCGGTGACCGCCACCCCAGAAGCCCACTTCACCGAGATCCAGGTCCGTCCTCGCTGAGGTCAGGCCCGCAGCCGGGCGGCGGTGTCGGCCACCGCCGCCTGGACCTCGCGGCGGTCGACCCGCGTCGGTTCGGCGTCGGCGACGACCTGCTCGCCCGCGACCCACACGTCGCGCACCCGGCGCGACCCGGCCGCCCACACGAGGTTCGCCAGCAACTGCTCGTCCGGCACGTCGAGACCGGCGGCGAAGGCCGGGTCGTCGAGGTCGACGTGCACCAGGTCGGCCCAGCGCCCCGGCTCCAGCGCGCCGAGGTCGGGGCGGCCGAGCGCTTCGGCGCCGCCGCGGGTGGCCATCAGGAAGACGTCCTTCGCGGTCACCACGGTCGAGTCGTCGTTGGCCAGCCGGGCCAGCATCGCGGTCAGCTGAAGCTCTTCCCACAGGTCGATGTCGTCGTTGGACGCCGGACCGTCGGTGCCGAGGCCGATCGCGACCCCGGCCGCCCGCAGATCCTTGATCCGCGCGATCCCCGAAGCCAGCTTCGCGTTCGACCCGGGGCAGTGCGCCATCCCGACGCCGCGGGCGGCGAAGATCGCGATGTCCTCGTCCGACAAATGCACCGAATGCGCCGCCAGCGTCCGCCCGTTGAACATCCCCAGCGAATCCAGCAGCTTCGGCACCGACCCGTGCTCCTTGCGCTGCTCCAGGTCCTCCGCGGCCGCCTCGGCCACGTGAATCTGCACCAGCGCCCCTCGGGCCGCCGCGGATTCCGCGGTAGCGCGCAGGCCGTCCGGGTTCAGCATGTACGCCGAATGCGGCCCGTAGCCCAGCTCGATCCGCTCGCCGGGACCGAACCGCAGCCCGTCGGCGTCGATCCACCGGTCGATCGCCGCGAGCGTCGTGCGCCAGTCCAGCCCGGGCAGTTCGATCACCGGCGGCGCGACGAGCACCCGGCCGCCGGTCGTGAGCACCGCGTCGACGAGCTGCTCGCCCTCGAAATACATTTCCGCGCTGGTCGTCACGCCGTGCCGGAGCATTTCGACCGAGCCGAGCAGCATGCCGGTGCGCACGTCCGCGGGCTTCAGCTTCGCCTCGGTCGGCCAGATGATCTCGCGCAGCCAGCGCAGCAGCGGCAGGTCGCCGCCCATGCCGCGCAGCAGCGTCATCGGGCTGTGCGCGTGCGAGTTCACCAAGCCGGGCAACAGGATTCCGGTCAGCCGGGTCACCTCGCCGGCGAACTCCGGCGCGGTCGAAGCCGGTCCGACGAACGAAATCCGGCCCTCGTCGTCGACATCGACGACGGCGTCGCGGAGCAGCGAGCAGGACGGGTCGGCGGGCAGAACAACCGGGGCGTGGAATCGACGCGACATAACGAGATAGTACGGGCGTCCCAGTAGCGGTTAATCGACTACGCCGCTACGCCAGGCCCAAGCCGCGATTTCCACTCGGTTGCGCGCGCCGACTTTGCCCTGCACCGAAGCCAAATGCGTCTTGACCGTCGACAGCGACAGGAACAGCTCGGCGCCGATCTCGGTGTTGGTGAGCCCGCGGGCGGCCGCCTTCACCACGTCCAGTTCGCGCGCGGTCAGCGGCTCCGACGGCGCCGGGGCCTCGCGCTTGGCGGTGGTCCCGCCGTCGAAATGCTTCAGCAGCCGCACGGTGATCTGCGGAGACACCAGCGCGTCGCCGCGGTCGGCCGCGCGCACCGCCTCGATCAGCAGGGCCGGTCCGGCGTCCTTGAGCAGGAAGCCGCTCGCGCCGTTGCGCAGCGCGGTGTGCACGTATTCGTCGAGGTCGAAGGTGGTGACCACGACGACCTTCAGCGGGTCGGCGACGTCCGGGCCGGCCAGCTGGCGGGTGACCTCCAGCCCGTCCAGGCCCGGCATGCGGATGTCCAGCAGGCAGACGTCCGGCCGCAGTTCGCGCGCCTTGGCGACCGCGGAGACGCCGTCCGGCACGTCCGCGACCACCTCGATGTCGTCCTGGGCGTCCAGGATCATGCGGAAGCCCATCCGCACCATTTCCTGGTCGTCCGCGATCAGTACCCGGATCACCTGTCTGTCTCCCCGTTCGCCTCGAGCGGCAGCCACGCTTCGACCCGCCAGCCGCCGCTGCGCTCGCGGCCTGCGGAAAGCCTGCCGTGCAGCAACGCGACGCGTTCGCGCATGCCGACCAGACCGTATCCGCCCGACCCGCCAGCCGGACGGTGAGTCTGCCCGGTGCCGTTGTCAGTCACCCGCAAGTGCAGTTCGCCGTCGACGACCTCGGCCAGCACGAGCGCCTCGGTGGCGTCCGAGGCGTGCTTGCCGACGTTGGTGAGCGACTCCTGGATCAGCCGCAGCGCGGACCGGCCGACCTCGTGCGGCAGGTCCGCCGGAAGGTCGAGCCGCAGCTGCGTCGGGATGCCGTGGTTGCCCGCGTCGACGAGTTTGCGCAGGTCGGCGGCCAGGTCCGTGGTCGCCTGCTCGTTGAACTCGCCGGATCCGGCCTGTGCGTCGCCGCGCATGCTGCGGACCAGGCGGCGCATCGCGGCGAGCGCCTCGACGCCCGCGTTCTCGATCCGGCCCATCGCCTCCAGCGCGAGCTCCGGGTTCTTCTCCCCCATCATCCGCGCGGCCTGCGCCTGCACGACGATGCCGGTCACGTGGTGCGCGACGACGTCGTGCAGTTCCCTGGCCAGCGCCATCCGCTCGGACGTCTGCGCGTCGGTGACCGCCGATTTCACCACCTGCGCGCGCTCGGAATCGCGCGAACGCAGGTAGAGGCCGATCGCGATGGCGATGCCGAGCAGCAGGACCGCGACAGTGGCGAGCATCCCGAGCGTGATCGGGTCGGTGAGCAGCCGTCCGGTGCGGTACTGGCTGAAGTTCAGCACCGCGCCGACCGCGACCACGCCGGACAGCAGCACGATCCGCGGCCAGGCCCGCGCGAGCGGGACCGCCCGCACCACGTTCACCACGACGCCGAAGGCGGCCACGATCTGCGTCGGCGGGATGCCGCCGAGCAGCTGGTAGCTGTGGCTGGGGTGCAGGAACGGCGTCGCGAGCGCGGAAAGCAGCAGAAGCCCGGCCACCACCAGGATCGAATCGCGTGGTCGGCGCGGCGACAGCGTGGTCACCGCGGCGGCGCCGATCGAGCAGGCCAGCAGCGGGAACCCGCGGCTGCCGCTTTCGTAGGTGTAGCCGAATTCGATCAGCACGCCGATGCTGAGCATGCCGATCAACGGCCACTGGCCGCGCACCAGTTCGGTGAACCGGTGCATGCTGCGCAGGCGTTCCGCCGTCGCCGGATCCCGCTCGCGACGCGGGCGGCCGACCACCCCGGTGAGCACCGCCGCGACGAGGAACAGGAAACCGAAAAGCAGCGCCTGCACGATGGCGCTGCCGTAGAGCCTGCCGTCGTATTCGCGGCCGAACACCGCGGTAAGCGCGCCCATCACCAGCGCGCAGATCACCGCGAAGGCGACCCCGGGCCGGGCCCGGCGAGCGAGGAAGTAGACCATTTCGACCCCGGCCACGACCTCGGTGATGGTGAGGTTCGCCAGCACGCTGGAGTAGGTCGGGATGTGCAGATAGCGGATGGCGAAGGTGCAGAACATCAGCGTCAGCGCACCGAATACGCCCGCGACCGCCGCGCGTTTGCGGGCCCAGAACGCACACGCCGCCATCACGAAAATGCCGGGGAAAAGACCGAGATCGACGAACCTCGGGCCCACGTTGTCGAGTGCCGCGTCGGTCACGAACACGAGGTCGAACGCCAGTGCGCCGAACAACACGAGCACGGACATGTCGAGGCGGCGGGCGAGTTCGGTCGCCCGCGCGGCGAACGTTTTCGACGGCGGGGTGTGCGGCACACCGTGACGGTAGATGATCCGCGGCCTCGCGCACCTTGGCCACGTGGTTCGTCGCCATCGGCCGATCGGCCGATGGCGGGCCCGCGGGTACCGGCCGTCTGCCCGAAGTGGACACCCGCCCGGATCCGCGAAGCTGCTTTCCGTCGCAGCCGAAGACGCATGACGGAGACAGGGAGAGAGCTGGCGGATGACGAATCCACAGTGGAGCGCCGGACCGGTGTTGTCGGGACGCGGGCTGGTGAAGCGCTACGGGCAGCAGCACGCGCTGGCCGGAATCGACATCGACGTCCAGCCGGGCGAGGCGATCGCCATCGTCGGCCCGTCCGGCTCCGGCAAAACGTCGCTGCTGCACGTGCTGGCGGGCATCCTGCGCGCCGACAGCGGCGAAATCTGGTTGCAGGGACAGCGGATCGACCAGTTCGGCGAAAAGCGGCGCAGCGAACTGCGGCGCACCGAATTCGGTTTCGTGTTCCAGTCCGGAATGCTCGTGTCCGAGCTGACCGCCGAAGAGAATGTCGCACTTCCGTCGCTGCTGGCCGGCGGAACTCGTGGCGAAGCCATTGCCGCGGCACGGGAATGGCTCGGCAAACTCGGGCTCGCCGGCAAGGAAGCGCGCCGTCCCGGAGAGCTTTCCGGCGGCGAGGCCCAGCGCGTGGCGATCGCCCGCGCGCTCACCCACCGGCCGAAGGTGATCTTCGCCGACGAGCCGACCGGCGCGCTCGACACCCGCACTGGCCGCGAGACGATGGACGCGCTGCTGGCCGCCGCGCAGGCGTCCGGGGCCGCGGTGCTCGTGGTGACGCATGACCGGGAACTCGCCGAATCGATGCCGCGCACCGTGGCGATCCGCGACGGCCTGATCGCGACGAGGCTCGCGGCATGAACCCGTTCCAGCTCGCCCTGCGGGTGCTGCGCGGCGACCGGCGGACCCGCACCTCGGCGATCCTCACCGCGGTCGGCGTCGCCGTCGCGACCGGGCTCGTCCTGCTGCTGGCGACCCTGCCGTACGCCACCCAGGCGCGCGAGCAGCGGGCACTGTGGCAGAGCAGCGGCCGCTACGACTCCGGCCAGCAGAACGCCCTGCTGGTCAACTCGTCCAAGGACTACTTCGAGGGCAAGCAGGTCGCCCGCGTCGACATCGCGGTCACCGGACCAGCCGATTCGCTGCGCCTGCCGCCGGGCATCCCGCAGCTGCCTGGCCCCGGCGAGACGATCGTGTCGCCCGCGCTCGGGAGACTGCTCAACACCACCCCGGCCGACCAGCTCGGGAACCGCTTCGGCAAACCGGTCGCCGCGTTCGGCGAGGAGGCGCTGCGGTACCCGGAACAGCTCGTCGCGCTCGTCGGGCACAGCCCGCAGGAGATGCGCCCGTACGGGCACAAGGACCAGCCTGGCCAGGACGCTTTCCCGGCCACGGCCTTCCCGACCGGGCAGGGGCATCCGGACGGCCTGCTGACGGTGTTGTCCTGGGTCGGCATCATCGTGCTGCTCGTGCCGAGCCTGGTGCTCGTCGCGTCGTCCGCCCGGCTCACCGCCGCCCGCCGCGAACAACGGCTCGCCGCGATCCGCCTGGCCGGTGCGACCCCTGGCCAGGTGACCGCGATGGTCGCCGCCGAGACCGGGCTGTCCGCGGGCGTCGGCGCCTTGCTCGGCCTGCTGCTGAGCCCGGCACTGCGCGGGTTGGCCACGTTCGTGCCGTGGGACGGCGGAACCTGGCTGGCCTCGGACTTCGCCCTGCCGGTGGGACTGACCGTGCTCGCGGTGCTGCTGGTCCCGCTGCTCGTGGTGCTCGCCGGGGTGCTCGGCCTGCGCCGGGTGGTGCGCACGCCGCTGTTCGCGACCGGCGGGCACACGGTGAAGCCGTTGCGCTGGTGGCGGCTGCTCGCACTGCCCGCGGCCGGATTGTTCTTCTTCTACACCGTTTTCGGCGCACGCAGCGGGGGCAGCGGCAACCTGGTGCTGTTCGGCCTGCTGCTGGTGGTCGCCTCGGCGATGGTGGTCGGACCGTGGGTGACCTCGGCGGTCGGCGGCACGTTCGTCCGGATCTGGCGACGGCCGTCGTCGCTGCTGGCCGGACGTCGGCTGCGCAACGACCCGAAGGGTTCCTACCGAGCCTCGGCCGGGATCGTGCTCGCGGTGTTCACCGGGTCGATGGCGCTCACCCTGCTGCCGTCGATCGAATCCCTCGCCGGCGGCGGACGCCAGTACGTGGACTCGGCGCTGTACGTCGACGTCACCGCGGACCGGGCCCCTGAGGCGATCGAGCGGACCAACGCCACGCTCTCGAAGGCGGGACTGTCCGAACGCGTCATCCCGGTGGCCAGCGTCTACGTGATGCAGGGCGAGGGGAACTACCAGTCGATGCAGCGTGCATACGTCATGACCTGCGCCGACGCTGCCAAGCTGACCCGGCTGGGGATCACCGAGCGGGACTGCAAACCGGGCGTCGGCCTGTACGCCCCGTACCAACTGGACACGAACAACCTGCGAGTCGCGCGGTACGGCGGCGAGGACAGCACCGGCACCCCGCTCGGCGCGGTCAACCTGGGCACGTATCACCCGGAACGGCACAACAACTTCGGCGAATACGTGATCGACCCGTCCGCGGTGCCGGCCGGGGTCAAACCGAGCCAGGTCACCCTGGTCGTGCCGACCGCCGAGACCAACCGCGAGAGCGTGCGAACCGCACTGGTGCCCAACGCGGTCGGGGCGGAGATCGGCAGCCGCGAGCAGCACCTCTACGGACAGCAAGTGCAGCTCAGCGACCTGCGCCGGGTCACCGTGATCGGCCTCATCGCAGCAGGCATCCTCGCCGGCTGCAGCGCCGCAGTCGCGACGGCGGGATCCGTCATGGACCGCCGACGGACATTCGGCGCCCTGATGGCGGCGGGCACACCGGTCCGAGTGCTGTCCCGAGCGCTGCGAATGGAAGCCGCCCTGCCCGCGCTCGTGGCGACCATCGGCGCCGGTGTGGTGGGCGTCGCGGTCGGACTGGGGTTGTTCATGGCAACCATGGAACGGGGTTCGGTCGTGTTCAGTCCATGGATCGCCGCGCCGGTGGTGCTGGGCATCGGGGTCGCCCTGCTCGGCGCGTCGGTCTGCACGCCCGCACTGAAGCGAGTGCAAGCGGAGCCACTGGCCGACGAATAGCTGGCCGCCGCCCCTCGTCGGGGGAGGGGCGGCACCGGGGGTGAAGGAAACGAAGGGCCGTCACCGGGGATGGGAACCCGGGGGCGGCCCTTCGTCGCTTTCCTGCTGCTTGGCTCGGTGGGCTGGTTACGGCTTGCTTCGTCTGCCGAGATGACTTCGCTGCTTCGCCATTCTTGGGCGCTTCACCGCACGGCCGACGTTCGCCAGCGTCGCGTGCGTCGCTGCTTCGCCGCCGCGGGCCGTTTCGCCGCTTCGCCAGCCTCGCGTGCTTCGTGATGCTGCGGGCGTTTGCCAGCATCGCTTGCTCCGCTGCTTCGCCCGCGCGGCCTGCTTCGCTGCTTCGCCGATCTCGGGCGCTTCACCGCACAGCCGATGCTCGCCAGCGTCGCGTGCGTCGCTGCTTCGCCGCCGGGGGTCGCTTCGCCGCTTCACCAACTCGGCGCGTTTCGCCGCTTCGCCAACCTCGCGCGCTTCGCGACGTTGTTGGCGTTGCCAGCCCTGCCTGCTTCGCTAACTCGGCCCGCTTCGCGGTTCTCGGGCGCTTCGCGACGTCGCGGGCGTTTGTCCGCCGGTCTTGCTGCGCTGCTTCGCCCGCGCGGCCCGGTTCGCTGCTTCGCCGATCTCGGGCGCTTCACCACAGCCGGTGCTCGCCAGCGTCGCGTGCGTCGCTGCTTCGCCGCCGCGGGCCGTTTCGCCGCTTCACCAACTCCGCGCGTTCCGCCGCTTTGCGGTCTAGCGGTGCTTCACAACATCGCCGACGTTCGCCAGCTCCGCCCGCGCGGCCAACTTCGCCTCGCCGTCCGCCCCAATGCCGCATTGGGTGCGCTCAACGCAACGAACGCCACATTGGGTGCATGCGACGCACCCAATGTGGCATTGGGGCGCTTCGGACCCGGCCAGCCCCGCCAGCCTCAGCCCCCGCCAAGACTCGCCAGCCCTAGCCCAGCCTCGCCGGCGCCCAGCAGAAAGACCGACCCGAGCCCATCCCGGCACCCAGGTGAAGGACCGACCCGAGCCCATCCCGGCACCCAGCTGAAAGACCAGCTCGAGCCCCGCCCGCGCCCAGGTGAAAGACCAGCCCGAGCCCAGCGCAGCGCCCAGGCGAAAGACCAACCCGCCGCCAGCCCTCTCCCAACGAATCAGCGCTTCTCAAAGATCAAATCGTGCGAAACCCGCCCCTCCCGGTCCGCTCGTTGTTCGAACTTCGTCACCGGCCGCCATTCCGGCCGGGGAGCCCATCCACCAGGCTCATCCGCGTACCGGTTCCGCAGCGCAGGCTCCGCCGAGCAAACCTCCAGCATCTGCTCCGCGTAGTGCTCCCAGTCCGTCGCCATGTGGAACGTCCCACCCGGAGCCAGCCGGGACGCGATCAGCGCTACGAATTCCGGCTGCACGATCCGCCGCTTGTGGTGGCGCTTCTTCGGCCACGGGTCCGGGAAGAACAGCCGCACGCCGGACAGCGTGTCGGGCGCGACATGCGACGTCAGCAGGACCACCGCGTCACCGTGCATGAGCCGCAGGTTCGTCACTCCGAGCTTCTCCGCGCGCAGCATCAGCTGCCCTAGCCCGGGGTCGTACACCTCGGCGGCCACGTAGTTCAGCTCCGGCGCGGCGGCGGCCAGTTGCGACGTCGTCTCGCCCATGCCGGAACCGATCTCCAGCATGACCGGCGCTTCGCGGCCGAACCATGCCGTGAAGTCGACTGGTCCGGGCGGCAGTTCCGACACCGTCCGGCCGAGTCGTGGCCAGTGTTCTTCCCAGGCTCGCTGCTGGCCGACGGTCATCCGCCCGCCGCGTTTGACGTAGCTGACCACGCTGCGCAGCCGTGGCTGGTCCTCGTTTTCCACCCGGACAACATACGGGCGCGTCAGCGGACCGCTTCGAACTCCCCGAGCCGGGAGCGCAGTCCGGCTAGTCCGGCGACCGCGACCGGCTCCGGTGCGCGGGCAGAGTGCGCAGGCAAAACGTCGATCCAGCCGTCGTGCCGGTCCGTGTTCAGCACGGTCGTCGGGATGGAATGGCCGGACTTGCCGCGTTCGGACGGCATGAACTCCCAGTACCCGGATTCGCCGTCGGCCGCCTACGGGACGAACTCCCAGCCCATCCGCTTGCCGAGCAGCTGCGCCACCCGGTCTTCGATGCGGAAGCCGAGTTCGCGCGACTCGAGCCGTCCGCTCGCGACCGCGCGCAGCCACCACGGTGCGGGCAGTGCGTCGTCGGCTCCACTCGCCCGCCGGTACAGCCCGAGCACCGCGTCCTCGGGTGCGCGGTGCACCCACGCCTGGCGCAGTTCGGCGGGCCGGGTCGCGGGCAGCGCGAACCGAGGCAGTTCGATCGCCTGGGACCATTCGAGGTCCAGCATCGGCTCGAGCCGAGGGGTTGGTACCGCAGCGTTGCGGGAAACGAGATTCTGATCAACGTCCACCGTCACGGTTCACCTCCGGAGAGCTGAGACGGGGCTCTGCTGTGAATATCCGTGGCTTTCCGACAGTATGTCCGCTCCCTGTGAGAGAAGCCACACCGGTTTACGTGAATTTAATCCGATTGCCTGCCGCGCAATCGGGAATGTGCACGTGCAGGTCAGGCGTCGCGCCGATTCGCGGTGGCCACGCCCGCGGCGAACAACACCACGCTGATCGCCGCGAAATACGCGAGATAACCCCACGGTCCGAAAGGCGGCGACAGTTTCAGCGTCGTCCTGGTGAAATCGCCACCGGCGAACTGCGAGGCCGCGTAGAACGGCATCCACTGGTAAAGATCGCTGCCGATCTTGGGGATCAGCAGCACCAGGCCCTCGACCAGCTGGGTCCACACCAGCACGATCGCCAGGGCCAGCGCGGAACTGCGCAGCAGCAGTCCGACGCCGACGCCGAGCAGTCCGGTGAGCGCGAAGGTCAGGATCTGGCCGAACACGATGCGCCAGTCCGCTCCGGAGTGCAGGCTGAGGTCGGCGTCCGGGCGCACGAGATGCGCCATGCCCCACGAGCCGACGCCGGCGAGCAGGCCCAGTGCCGCGCACGTCGCGAACGCCACGGCGCCCTTGGCGAGCAGCGCGGGCGTCCGCGTCGGCACCGCCTGGAAGGTGAGCCGCAGCGTGCCCCAGTTGAAGTCGGCCGTCGCGGCGAGCACCGCGAGCACTAGCGCGACCGTGCGGCCGGTGCTCGTGGCGAGCTGGGTATTGCTCACGTCCGCGGTGATTTCGGCCCCGGAAAGCCCGAGGAACAACGCGGTGAACGCGATCGGCGCGGCCACCGCGATGAGCGCGCACCACCACGGCGCGCGGGTGCTGAAAAGCTTGATCCGTTCCGCCCGCAGCACATTCACCGCGCACCTCCACTGGTGAATTCGGCCGCCTGGCCGGTCAATTCGAGGTAGGCGTGCTCGAGCGAACCGGCCAGCGGGCTCAGCTCGTGCAGCGTGGCGCGCGCGGCGAAAGCGAGTTCGCCGATCGCGTCACTGTCCATTTCGGACACCAGGAACGCACCGGAATCCTCGGTGAAAACCGCGCGCGCTTCGGTGAGCGCGGTGCGCAGCGCGTCGGCGTGCGGCGTGCGCACCCGGACCCCGCGCGATCCGGCGCGCTCCACGAAATCGGCCATCGTGCCCTGATAGATCAGCTGGCCGCGGCCGATCACCACGAGATCCTGCGCGGTCTGCTCCATTTCCGGCAGCAGATGGCTCGACACGAACACCGTGCGGCCTTCCGCGGCGAGCCCGTGCAGCAACTGGCGGACCCAGTGCACGCCTTCCGGGTCGAGGCCGTTGACCGGTTCGTCGAACAGCAGCACCCGCGGGTCGCCGAGCAGTGCGCTCGCGATGCCGAGCCGTTGCAGCATGCCGAGCGAGAAGGTGCCCGCGCGTTTGCGTGCCACCGCGGACAGCCCGACAAGCTCCAGCACCTCGTCGGCACGCCGGTCCGGCAGCCCGTTCGTCGCGGCCAGGAAGCGCAGGTGCTGCCGGGCGGAGCGGCCCGGATGCCGCCATGTCGCGTCGAGCAGCGCGCCGACCGTCCGCAGCGGATCGGACAGCTGCCGGTACGGCTTGCCTTCGATGTGCGCGGTGCCCGCGGTGGGCGCGTCGAGCCCGAGCAACAGCCGCATCGTGGTGGATTTGCCTGCCCCGTTCGGACCGAGGAATCCGGTGACGCGACCGGCCTCCGCGGTGAATGTCAGGTCCCGCACCGCGACGGTGTCGCCGTAGGACTTGGTGAGTCCAGTCGCTTCGAGCACGCCGTCCCCCTTCTCGTGGCACCGAACTCTACCGAAACGGAAAGATCCGGGCCGCCCCCCGAATGGCGACCCGGATCTTGTTCCCCTTTTCCCTTTTTCCCCTTGTTCGGCTCCGCCGGCCCCCGCCTGACTCGCCCGAACGCCCCTGTGGGTCTTTACGCGTCGCGCTTCTTCGCGACGCCGATCGCGATGGCCAGCAGCACCACGGCCACCCCGGCGAAGTAGGCCAGCGAGCCCCACTGCGACAGGACCGCGTCCGGCATGCCCGGTCCGCGCGAGGAAGCCGAACCGCCGAGGAAGCGCTCCGCGACGTTGAACGGCATCCACTGGTGGATCTTCGGGCCGATCGTCGGGATCAGCTGCACGAGGCTTTCCACCGCCAGCACGTAGATCAGCAGCAGCGAGAGCGCGCCGGCGCTGTGCCGGATCAGCGTTCCGACGGCGACCGCGATGACCGCGGCGAAGGCGAACACCACGCCGACTCCCGCGACGTTGATCCAGTCCGCGGAGGTGTGCAGCGCCACCGAGTCCGACGGGCGGATCGCGTAGCCGAGCGCCCACGCGCCGAAGGCGGCGATCTCGCCGATCACGAGCGACAGCAGCGCGACGACGGTGGCCTTGGCGACGAGCACCGAACCCCGGTGCGGCACCGCCTGGAACGTGGTGCGGATCGTGCCGAAGCGGTACTCGGTGGTGACCGACAGCGCCGCCAGCACCATGATCACCGCGATGCCGAACTGGTGCCCGGCCTGGGTGTTGGCGACCGAGATCGTTTCCCCGCTCGGCAACGCGGTGGCCATGAGGCCGGCGAAGCCGACGGTGAGCGCGACGGCGATGAGGGCGCACCACCACGGCGACCGGGTGGTGAAGAGCTTGATGCGTTCGACCGCGAGCAAAGTCATGAGTTTTCTCTTCCCAACGAGAGTGTGGTCAGCGGATGGCCGCGGCCTGCTGCGCCTCAGCTTCGAGCCCGGTGTGGTACTCGACGGAGTCGCCGGTGATCTGCATGAAGGCTTGTTCGAGCGAGCCGGTCTGCGGGCTCAGCTCGTGCAGCACGAGGTTCGCCGAAGCGGCGATCTCGCCGATCTTCGCACTGTCCATTCCGGACACAATGAGCGCTTCGCCGGAATCGGTGACCTGTGCGCTGGCGGAGATCAGCTGCTGGCGCAGCGCCGGACGCTGCGGCGAGCGCACCTTCACGGTGTTTTCCGCGGCCCGCGCCACGAATTCCTCAGTGGTGGACTGCGCGATCAGCTGACCCTTGCCGATGACCACGAGGTCGGTCGCGGTGAGCGCCATCTCCGAAAGCAGGTGGCTCGACACGAACACGGTCCGGCCCTCGGCGGCGAGGCGCTGCATGAACTTGCGGATCCAGAGGATGCCCTCCGGGTCGAGGCCGTTCACCGGCTCGTCGAACAGCAGCACCTCCGGGTCGCCGAGCAGTGCGGCGGCGATGCCGAGCCGCTGCGACATGCCGAGCGAGAACCCGCCCGCCCGCTTGCCCGCGACGCTGGTGAGGCCGACGGTGTCGAGCACGTCCTCCACCCGCGAGGCCGGGATCCGGTTGGACCGGGCCATCCACTGCAGGTGGGCCCGCGCGGAGCGGTTGGGGTGCACCCATTTCGCGTCGAGCAGCGCACCGACCGTGCGCAGCGGGTCCTTCAGCTCGCGGTAGAGCTTCCCGCCGATCCGGACCTGGCCCGCGGTCGGGTTGTCCAGGCCGAGGATCATGCGCATGGTCGTGGACTTGCCGGCGCCGTTCGGGCCGAGGAATCCGGTGACTTTCCCCGCTGCCACGCTGAACGACAGGTTGTTCACCGCGAGCGTGCTCCCGTAACGCTTGGTGAGACCTGTTGCCTCGATCATCCCCTGCTCCCTCTACGGCGGTGCTAACGGAATTCATCCTGTCTCAGCGCGGCCGTTTTCGCGTCATCCTGTGGATCGAACCGGCTACCCGACCTGAGTAGTACTCAATCGTGTCGCAGGGTGGAGCGCGATGGGGGATGCCCCTGAGCCGACCCTGAACTTTCCCCCGTACGCGCGGACCCCGCTGCGAAATCCGCGGCGGGGTCCGGTGTGGACAGTGTCCGAACGGGACGATTCAGCCGATCCCGGGACGGGCGAGCCCGGTCTCGTACGCGAGGACGACCGCCTGCACGCGGTCGCGCAGGTCGAGCTTCGACAGGATCCGCCCGACGTGGGTTTTCACCGTAGCTTCGGAAAGGAACAGGGTTTCGGCGATTTCGACGTTCGACATGCCTTTCGCGATCAGCACGAGCACTTCGCGTTCGCGGTCGGTCAGCACGTCGAGTTCGGCCGGATCGCGCATTTCCGAACCGCCCGAGCCGACGAACCGGTCGAGCAGCCTGCGCGTGACCGACGGCGACATCACCGCGTCGCCGTCGGCGACCGAACGCAGCGCGGACACCAGGTAGTCCGGCTGGGTGTCCTTGAGCAGGAAGCCGGACGCACCGCCCTGCAGCGCGGCGTAGACGTACTCGTCGAGGTCGAAGGTGGTCATCACGAGCACCCGCGCGGTGCCGGCCGCGACGATCTGTTTCGTCGCCTCGACGCCGTCGAGCACCGGCATCCGCACGTCCATCAACACGACGTCGGGCCGCAGTTCGGCGGCCATCCGCACGGCTTGCGCGCCGTCGCCCGCCTCGCCGACCACGTCGATGTCGGCCTGCGCGCCCAGCACCATCCGGAACCCGACGCGCATCAGTTCCTGGTCGTCGACGACCACCACTCGGATCACGAGTTCAACCTAACCGGCAGCACCGCTCGCACCTGCCAGCCACCGCCGGCGGCGGGGCCCACCTCCAGTGTCCCGCCGTACACGTGCGCCCGCTCCCGCATCCCGATCAGCCCGTTCCCGCCCGCGACCGACAGCCGCGGCGCAGGCTGCCGAACCGTCGCCGCCGTCGCCGACCCGGTCGCTCCGTTCGCGCCGACCTGTTCCAGCCGCCGCGCCCGGCCCGCGCCGTCGTCGCGCACGAGCACCTCGACCTGGTCGCCGGTCCGGTGCACCCGGACCGCGGCGCTCGCCCCCGCCCCCGCGTGCTTGAGCGTGTTGGTGAGCGATTCCTGGACGATCCGGTAGATCCCGAGCGACACCCCGGCGGGCAGTTCGTCCAGTCCGTCGCCGAGGGCGAGGTCGACCGGGACGCCCGCGGCGCGCATCCGCTCGGCGAGGTCGCCCAGCGCGGTCGCGTCCGGCTGCGGCACCCGGGGTTCGTCGTCGCCGCGGTCGTTGCGCAGCACGTCGAGCAGCCGGCGCAGTTCGCCGAGCGCGCCGCGACCGGTTTCGGAGATCGTCCCGAGTGCGCGTCCGGCCAGCTCCGGATTGGACTTCAGGGCGAGCGCGGCACCGTCGGCCTGCACGACCATCACGCTCACCGAATGCGCGACCACGTCGTGCAGTTCCCGGGCGATCCGCCCGCGCTCCTCGGCCACCGCGATGCGCGCGGCCTGGTCGCGTTCGGTCTCCAGCAGATGCAACCGGGCCTCCAGTTCGCGCTGGTAGGCGCGGCGGGCGTACATGAATTCGCCGAGCAGCCAGCAGAAGGCGATGGTGAAGGCGCTGAACACCAGCTGCGCCAGCATCGACGGCTCGGGCTTGACGATCGCGGTGACGATCATGGCCACCACGAACGCGCCGCCGTAGAGCAGGCCCTGTTTGCGTCCGACGTAGACCTGGACCGAGTAGAGGCTGATCGCGAGCGCGGCCAGGCCGGAAACTCCGAGGTCCAGCGCGCCGTGCGCGTACGAAATGACGTACACGATGTACGCGGCGAGGACCGGCCGTTTGCGGCGGAAGACCAGCGGCGCGACCACGGCGAGGTCGATCGGGATCGCGAGGTACCACTTCGGGCCGGGCAGTTCGGGGTCGAGGCTGTTGGTGGCGAACACCAGGATGTCGAACGCCGCGAGGAACAGCGCGAGCAGCGAGTCCCCGACCATCGGGTGAGCACGCATCCAGAGGCTGAGCCGTCGCACGACTCAACAGTAGGTCGCGTCCCGGGCGGCCGCGTCGGTCCCGGGTAGCACCTTCGGTGCGACCGAAGGATGACCGGCATGCGACGATTCCTGCTCGGGTGAGCGAACGAGCCGGAAGGGGGCCGGGGCGGTGACGGCAGCGGCGGAACGGGGACGACTCGCCGGCCCACTGTCCGCGTCGGTGGCGGAGCTGTGCCACCGGCTGCGGTCCCAGGTGTCCCCGCGCACCGCCGCCGGGTTCGCCGAGGTGCTGCGACGGCTCGGCGCGCCGTTGCAGGTCGCGGTCGCCGGGCGGATCAAATCGGGCAAGTCGACGCTGGTCAACGCGTTGATCGGGCGGCTGGTCGCACCCACCGACGTGGGCGAGTGCACGCGGCTGGTCACGCGGTTCCAGTACGGCACCGTCGACCGCGTCGAGGTGGTGTTCCTCGACGGCCGCAAGCAGGTGCTGCCCTTCGCCGCGGACGGTTCGATCCCGGCCGAGCTCGGCGTCGACATCTCCGAGGTCTCGCACCTCGAGGCGTACCTCACCAACGCGGTGCTGCAAGACATGACGGTGATCGACACCCCCGGCCTCGGCTCGCTGGACGCCGCGTCGGTGTCGCGGACCGAGCAGCTGCTGGGCGCGGCCGAGCAGGACGAGGGTTCCGACGACCTCGACGACACCTCGCGCAACGCCGTCGCGGGCGCGGAGGCCGTGCTTTACGTGGTGACCCAGGGCGTGCGCGCGGACGATCAGCAGGCGCTGGCCGCGTTCACCGCCGCGACCGCGAGCCGGGACGCGGGGCCGGTCAACGCGATCGCCGTGTTGAACAAGGCGGACACGGTCGTCGCGGAAACTGTCGAAGGCTCCGGTGGGGACGTCTGGAAGGCCGCGCAGCTGCTCGCCGAGAAGCAGGCCGCGACGCTGAAGCCGCGTGTCGCGGACGTGCTGCCGGTGATCGGCCTGATCGCCGAATCGGCCGAGTCCGGCGGGTTCACCTCCGCCGACGCCGAAGCGCTCGGCCAGCTCGCCGCGCTCGACGACGACGTCCTCGAAACGATGCTCATCGCGGCCGACATCTTCACCAGCTGGGAGTGCGACATCCCGACCGGAATCCGGTTGCGGCTGCTGGAGAAACTCGATCTCTTCGGAATCCGCTGCGCGGTCGACGCGATCCGCGCGGAACCGGAGATCACCGCGGGAGCGTTGCGCCGCAAGCTTCTCGACATCTCCGGACTCGACGCGGTGCGCCGCCGGCTGTCGATCGTCTTCGCCGCGCGCGCGGACGGGATCAAGGCCGCGGCCGCGCTGGCGTCGGTGACCGCGCTGGCGCACGCGTCCGGCGACCCGGGCGAACGGCAGCGCGTGCACGACGCGATCGAGGTGTTGCTGGCCCGTCCGGAAGCGCATCAGCTGCGGCTGCTGGAAGCGTTGACGCTCGTCGCCTCTGGCGCGGTCGAGATGCCGGAAGACCTGGCGGAAGAGGTGCTCCGGGTCGGCAGCAACGCCGACCTCGGCGCGCAGCTCGGCCTTCCCGGCGCCTCGCGGCCGGAGCTGGCGGCACACGCGCTGGAACGCGCGGGCTGGTGGCGGTCTTTCGCGTCGTTCGGCGCGACTCCGGCGCAAAGCCGCGTGGCCCACGTCGTGCACCGCGCCTATTTCCTGATCTGGCAACAGATTCGCGAACAGTAAACAACCCGTCCGCGACGCGTAGGCTGAATGTCGTGCGGCTGGAGGACACCACCTCGTGGCGGGTGAACTGGGGAAGCGACCACGACGTCGACGTGGCGTTGTTCCTCCGGGACGTGCTCGCGCTCTCGATCGCCGACGGCCAGCTGCTGCCGCCGGTCGAACCCGCGGTGCCGGTGCACGTCCCGCCCGCCCTCGACCGCGCGGCGGTGCAGGCGCAGTGGGAACCGTGGTGGAACGGCCTGCTGACCTTCCTCCGCGAGCGCGGTTCCGCCCGCACCCGCCGGAAAAGCCCTGCTCCCGGCGACGGTTCGGCGATCGACCTCGCGGCCCAGCACTTCGCCCCGGCCGCCGCCGAACACTTCGCCGCGGCCCGCCGCCCGGTCTCGTCCGGCTTCCACCGCCGCCAGATCCTCGCGAGCGAACGGATCGGCCGGCTCGTCCGCGAAACCGAGGTGGAGCTGGGCCGCCGCGCGCGGCCGTTCCGGCTGTCGGTGCTGGAGATCCCGGTCGCGGGCCGGGTGTGGCTGCGGACGGCGGAGCACCAGCTGCTGGTCTCGTCCCGGCTGGCCGCGGACGTTCCGGCGCTCGACCAGGCGATGCGCTCGCTGATCCACGAACTCGCCTGACCCTCGCGCAAACGCTTGCCCCAGGGGTTTCGCGCACCCTGTTTTGATAAACCGAGCACTCGGTCTAATAATGATCCCCATGGAGACAGTGGTCGACGAACCGGCGTGGGTGCGCCGCGGGTCCTGGCTGGTCTGCCCGGTCGCCGGGGCGCTGCTGGGCTGGGGCGTGCAGGCGCTCGCCGACTGGATCACGTCCCTGCCGTGGTTTCCGGTGCAGGGCCCGTTCCGGATGCTGCATTCGGTGCCGCAGCCGTGGCGGCTGATCGGTGCGGTCGTCGTTGGCCTGCTGCTCGGGGTCGCGTTCGCCTGGTTCTGGGCGTGGGACCGGCTGATCGTCACGGTGTCCGCCACGCGCGTCACGCTCGAACGGCGTGAGCGGCGCCGGCGCATCGACACTCCCCTCACCTCCGTGTTCGTCGACGACGGCAAGCTCGTGCTGCTCGGCGAAAACGACCGGGAAATCGCCAGGGAGAAGACAGACCTGTCGCGCCGGCAGTTGGCCGAAGCGTTCACCGCGCACGGCCGCCCGTGGCTCGACGAACCGCCGCCTGAGCGATGATGTTCCTGTGGTGAGGACCGTCGATCCGGAAAAGCACGCGGCGAAACGACGCGCGATTCTCGACGCGGCAGCGGGATGCTTCGCTCGCGACGGGTTCGAAAAGACCTCCACCGCGGACATTTGCTGCGCCGCCGGGATCAGCTCCGGCAGCCTGTTCCACTACTTCCCCAGCAAGCGTGCGGTCTTCGTCGGCATTTTCGAGGCGGACACCGCCGACAACGAGGAACTGCTCGCCACCGCGGTGGATATGGCCGACCCGTGGGAAGGCGTGCTCGCGGTCGTCGAGCGGATGACGGTGGCGATCGTGCTGCCCGGCGTCGTGCGGCTGATCCTCGAAGCGGCCGCGCAGGCCGCGCGCGATCCGGAGTTCAACGAGCTGATCCGCAGCAACGACGACCGCATGCGCGTCGGTCTCGCGGACTTGATCGAGCGCGGGGCCCGGACCGGCCGGTTCTCCCCCATGCTGTCCCCCGTCGACGCGGGAAACTGGGTCGTCGCGCTGGTCGACGCCCTGCTTTCCCGTGCGAGCCTCGATCCCGACCTGGACGTCGAGCACGAGCAGGCGGTGCTGCGGCAGTTGCTGACCCGGATTCTCGGCCCGTCTGAGTGATCCGCCCCCGCCGCGCACCGCATTGCCGCAAACTGGTGAAATCACCCGGACGACCAGGGGAGGGTCTCAATGGCGTGGTTCGGCCACGAGGAACCTGCCGACGCGGCCGAAGCGCCGACCGGCGAGATCAGCGCGGACGCTCTCGCGCGGATCATCGCCGAGGCGGACGGAACCGCCGCCGCGGCGGATGCGTCGGATCCCGATGTGGACCTCGTAGCTGCCCCGGGTGACCTCGAACGCGCGCTTTCCGACCGGCAGGCGCTCATCCAGCTGTGTCTGTACGCGCTGGACCGCGCCCGCAGCAGCGGCGTCGTGGAACGGCTCGAACACGGGCTCGCCGACATCGGCGTCACCGCGTTGCGCGCCGAGGGCGAACGCTTCGACCCGTCTCGCCACGAGGCAGGCGGCGCGGTGCCCACCGACGATCCGGAGCTGGAAGGCGTGGTCGCGGAGACCGAGGTCGTCGGGTTCGCCGACCAGGACCGGCTGTTGCGCGCGCCGATCGTCACCGTCTACGCGAAGCGGGCGCAGTGACCGCACCGACGCTTCCCGCTCAGGTCCAGGCCGCTCGCGAACAGCTGCTCGGCGTCGTCCGCGAGGCCGATCCGCAGGCCGCCAAATGGGTCGAGGACCAGCGCAAGGCCCGGTCGGAGAAACCGTCCGTGGTGGTCGTCGGAGAGACGAACCGCGGGAAGAGTTCGCTGGTCAACGCCCTGCTCGCGACCCCGGGACTGTCCCCTGTGGACGCTGACGTGGCCACCGCGACCTACCTCGTTTTCGAGCACGCGCAGCAGTGGGGCGCGCAGGCCTGCTACCCCGGTCAGCTGGCGTCGGTGCCGTTCGACCTGACGCAGCTGGTCGACTGGGTGTCCGCCGCGCACGAGCTGCCGCCGGGACAGCTGCCGCCGCGCTACGTCGAGGTGTCCGGCCCGGTCCCGCTGCTGGAACGGCTGACGCTGGTCGACACCCCGGGCGTCGGCGGGCTCGATTCGCTGCACGGCGAGCTGGCCAAGGAAGCCGCCGCGGGCGCGACCGCGCTGGTGTTCGTGGTCGACGCGTCGGCCCCGTTCACCTCCACTGAGCTGCAGTTTCTGCGCGAGGTCGCGGACCGCGTCGAGACGGTGGTCTTCGTGCTGGCTAAAACCGATGCCTTCCGCGGCTGGCGCGAGATCCTGGAAGCCGACCGGCAACTGCTCGCCGAACACGCGCCGCGCTTCGCCGACGCGGTCTTCCACCCGGTGTCGGCGCGCGTCTTCGAGACCGCCGCGAAGGCACCGAACGCGCAGGTCGCCGCGATGCTCCGGGAGAAGTCCGGCATCGCCGCGGTGCAGGTCGCGCTGCAGGAACTGCTGGTCGGCCGGTCGATGATGCTCAAGGAAGCCAACACGCTCCGCTCGCTGTCGAGCGCGCTGGCCGGGATCAAGGCGAAGCTGCAAGGCGAAAGCCGGGCTCTGTCGGCGGGCGAAGCGGAAGCCGAACAACTCCGCGCCCGCCGCGACGATCTGCAGTCCCAGCGCCGCACCTCCACCCGCGGCTGGCAACTGCGCCTGCGCGGCGAAATCCAGCGCACCCGGGTCGAGGTCGGCCACGAGAGCAGCCGTGAAATGCGCGAGGCACAGACGCATTTCCGCCAGCGCATCGACGCGGCCAAACGCGACGAACTGGCCGCGCTGCCGCAAGAAGTCGACATCGCACTGCAGACCGCGTCGCAGCGGGTGTCGATGCAGTTGTCGAGGCGGCTGAACCAGGTGACGAACACGGCGCTGTCGGAGCTGTTCTCCGCCGAGGAACTCGACGTGATCCGCGCGCAGTTCGCCCGCGCCGGCGGCCCGCCGGTGGTGCTGCGCCCGCCGGACAAGAAACCACCGACCGCCGAAGACAAACTGCTGGTGTTCATGGGAATTTCCGGCGGCGTCGGCGCCGGGAAGATCGCCGCGTTGCCGCTGGCCGGCGTCGCGATCCTCAACCCGGTCGTGCTCCCGGCGACGATCGTGATCGGCCTCGGCGCGGGCTGGTGGATGGCGCGCACCCGCAAACACGCCTCGGACAAACAACATCTGAAGCAATGGCTGGTCGAAGCGATCGCCGACGCCCGTTCGACGCTCGACCAGCTGATCGCCGAACAGCTCATCGAAGCCGAGCAGCAACTGTCGCTCGCTCTCGACGAGGCACTCGGCCGCCGCATCGAGGCGATCGAGGCGGAGCTGAAAGAGGTGGACCAGACGATCAAGATGAGCGCGCAGGAGCGGGCGAAGAAGATCGCGATCGTCTCGAAACGGCTCAAGGACGTGACCGAGGGCCATACCCGGGCCGAAACTCTGCTTTCCCGCATTCGCACGGTCCGCGATCGGGCATGATCAGCGGGTGACGTACGGACCTGGATCGCCGCAACCACCGCAGTGGGGAGCACCGCCGCCCGCTCCGCAGTGGGGCGGCCCGCCGCCGCAACAGTGGCAGCCACCGCAGCCGCCGAAGAAGCGCCGCCGGATCGGGCTGATCATCGGGATCTGCCTGGGTGCCGTAGTGCTTCTTGCTGGTGGCGGCGTCGCCGTCTTCATCGTCGCGACCGACGACAGCGTCGAGGTGCACCGCCCGGCAGGCGGGCCCGAGGTCGTGGTCAAGGCGTACGTCGACGCGGTCAACAGGCGCGACCCGATCGGCCTGCAGAACGTCAACTGCCACGCCTCCACCGAGTACCCGGCGACCCGGGCGGTCCAGCGCTTCGACGAGGACAACGTCCGGATCCGCCTCGGCAAGCCGACCACCGGCCCCGGCGACGGCGCGTTCTTCGAGGTCGAGGTCACCCGGAACGCCCATCCGGCGACGACCACGCGGCTGGATCTGAACCGCGAGGAAGCCGGGACCTGGTGCGTTTTCGTCACCGGCGACGGGCTTCCGGCCAACCTGCCGCCGTGAGCACGTGATCGGCTTGTGGACGGGAACCGAACCGGCCTAACGTGAGTCATACCGAGCGAGAAACGGCAGACCCGGCGTACTAAGGGGGACCAACCCATGTGGGTCGACGAGAGCGGCGGCACCGACGCGACCGGCCCGGAGGCCTTGACCGTCCACGTCGACGGCCAGGAGTACCAGGCCGAGGTCAACTACGACACCGACCACGACGGGGTCTCCGACACCGCGGTCGTCGAGCACGACGACGGCTCCGCGCAGGCGTTCGCCGACACCGACCACGACGGCGTCGCCGACCACTACGCGGTGCTCGATTCGACCGGGCACGTCGTGGACCAGGCGGTTTACGACGAGCAGAGCGGCAGCTGGGTCGAATCCGGCCACGGCCAGTCCGGTTCCGACGGCACCGACACGCACTCGCAGGACACCTCGACCACCGGGCACATCCACGCCGACCTGCCGGACGGCAACGTCGACGCCGGGGTCGCCACCATCGACACCGACCACGACGGGCACTACGACACCGCCGTGGTCGAGACGAAGTCCGGCGGCACGATCGCGTTCACCGACACCAACGGCGACGGCCAGGCCGACGTCGCGGTGCAGGTCGGCGCGGACGGCTCCACCCACACGTTCGAGCACACCGGCCAGGGCCAGTGGACCGAGGCCGACGGCGGCTCGAACCACGCGGCCGCGGCCGACCCGGGCAGCGACTCGGCCTGGGGCGGCGAGGGCGCCCAGCTGCTCAGCGGCGTCGCGAAGATCGACAGCGGAACCGGGCAGTGGATCAGCCCCAACTGAGCCCTCGGTAACTGACGTCACACGAACGGGTCCGGCCGCGCGCCGGGCCCGTTTCGCTGTCTCCGGGGCCGCCAAATCCCGACGCGATCCGCCCGGCTCCAGCGAACCGGCGCCCGGCAGCGTCCGCGCAAGATCAGGACTGCTCAACCCTCTCCCGGCATCCGGCACGAATGCGACGCGGGCCACGCGGAAAGATTTTCGGCGCTGGCCCGTTCCGGTGAAACTGAATCGATTCCCTTATCGTTCTTGTGAGAGAACCGACAGGTCAGCTCTCGGTTACCTGCCGTCCATCCGGCTACAGTCGGGGAATCCCAAAACCCGCACACCGGTCTTCCGCCGGTGTGCGAAGCCATTCGGTCGCCGGCAACGAAGCCCGCACCAAGAACACTGTCGTTCGCGGTGTGGGCTCTTTTGTCGTCGGAAGTCAGGAGTAGAGATGACCGCAGTCGCCATCCCCGGACTGGACAACGCGCCGACGACGCACAGTGGCGTGCTGTCCTGGGTCCGGGAGGTCGCCGAGCTGACCACCCCGGACCGCGTGGTGTGGGTCGACGGGTCTGACGAGGAAGCCGCCCGGATCAACCAGGAGCTGGTCGACGCCGGCACCTTCGTGAAGCTGGACGCCAAGCCGAACTCCTACTGGGCCACCTCGGACCCCGACGACGTCGCGCGGGTCGAGAACCGCACCTTCATCTGTTCGAAGGAAGAGAAGGACGCGGGCCCGACGAACAACTGGGTCGACCCGGCCGAGATGAAGGCCACCATGACGGAGCTGTACCGCGGCTGCATGGCCGGGCGCACGATGTACGTCATCCCGTTCTGCATGGGCCCGCTCGGCGACGAAAACCCCAAGCTGGGCATCGAAATCACCGACTTCGCCTACGTCGTCGCGTCGATGCGCGTGATGACCCGGGCAGGCAAGGCGGCGCTGGACAAGTTCATCGCGCCGGACGGTTCGGAGCGCGAGTTCGTGCCCGCGCTGCACTCGGTCGGCAAGCCGCTGGCCCCTGGCGAGAAGGACGTCGCCTGGCCGTGCAACGAGACCAAGTACATCTCGCACTTCCCGGAGGAGCGGCTGATCTGGAGCTACGGCTCTGGCTACGGCGGCAACTCGTTGCTGGGCAAGAAGTGCTACTCGCTGCGCATCGGCTCGGTCATCGCCCGTGACGAGGGCTGGCTCGCCGAGCACATGCTGATCCTCAAGCTGATCTCGCCCGAGGACAAGGTCCACTACGTCGCGGCGGCGTTCCCGAGCGCCTGCGGCAAGACCAACCTCGCCATGCTGCAGCCGACCATCCCGGGCTGGCGCGCGGAGACCCTCGGCGACGACATCGCGTGGATGCGCTTCGGCGAGGACGGCCGCCTGTACGCGGTCAACCCGGAGTACGGCTTCTTCGGCGTCGCGCCGGGCACCGACAACCACACGAACCCGAACGCCATGCGCACGATCGAGAAGGGCAACACGGTCTTCACGAACGTGGCGCTCACCGACGACGGCGACGTGTGGTGGGAGGGCATGGAGAACAAGCCCGCGCACGCCACCTCGTGGAAGCACCAGGACTGGACGCCCGACTCGGAGGAGAAGGCCGCCCACCCGAACTCGCGTTACTGCGTGCCGATGTCGCAGTGCCCGATCCTCGCGCCGGAGTGGGACGACCCGAAGGGCGTGCCGATCTCGGCGATCCTGTTCGGCGGTCGGCGCAAGACGACGGTGCCGCTGGTGAACCAGGCCCGCGACTGGCAGCACGGCGTGTTCATGGGCGCGACCATGTCGTCGGAGACCACCGCCGCTGCGGTCGGCGCGGTCGGCAACGTGCGCCGCGACCCGATGGCGATGCTGCCGTTCCTCGGCTACCACGCCGGCGACTACTTCAACCACTGGCTGGACCTGGGCAAGAACGCCGACGCGAACAAGCTGCCGAAGATCTTCTACGTCAACTGGTTCCGCCGCGGCGACGACGGCCGCTTCCTGTGGCCGGGCTTCAGCGAGAACTCGCGCGTGCTCAAGTGGGTGCTCGAGCGCGTCGAGGGCAAGGGCAACGCGGTCGAGACCCCGATCGGTTTCGTGCCGAACGCCGAGGACCTCGACCTCGAGGGCCTTTCCGAGCCGGTCGAGGACATCCAGGCCGCGCTGGAGGTGCGCAACGAGGAGTGGCGCGAGGAACTGCCGCTCATCGAGGAGTGGTTCGCGAAGATCGGCGAGGTGCCGTCCTCGCTGCGCGACGAGCTGGACGCGCTGGCCCAGCGTCTGGGCTGACGCCACAGCCGCGCCTGAGAAGGGGACGTTCGCACCGGGCGCGGACGTCCCCTTCTTCGTTGCCGGGAAACGGTAGCGTGGGCCGCATGGCCTCTGTTGGGGAGAAGACTTTCCGGTTCGGCGTGAACCTGGTGCGGCCGGGCCCGCGTGACGAGTGGGTCGCGAAATGCCGCCGGGTCGAGGAACTCGGCTACGACGTGCTGAGCGTGGCCGACCACCTCGGCATCGCGCCGCCGTTTCCCGCGCTCGTGCTGGCCGGTTCGGTCACCGAACGGGTGCGGCTCAACACTTTCGTGCTCAACGCGCCGTTCTACAACCCGGTGCTGCTCGCGCGCGAGGTCGCGGGCACCGACCAATTCGTGTCCGGACGGCTCGAACTCGGCCTCGGCGCCGGTTATGTCAAAGCGGAGTTCGAAGCGGCCGGAATGCCGTTTCCCAGTGCGGGCGCCCGGGTCGATCACCTCGAACTCGCGATCAAGGAACTCGCGCGGCTGTACGCGGATCCGGAATACGCGCCGAAACCCGTGCAGTCCGGTGGTCCCCCGTTGATGATCGGCGGCCGCGGCGACCGGTTGCTTTCGCTCGCCGCCGAACACGCGGCGACGATTGCCTTCAGCGGCATGGCAAAGGTGCGCGACGGTGCGCCGCTGATGCTGGCGACGGCGGACGCGGTGGAAGAACGCACGCGATTTGTCACTGAGCGGCTCGCCGGCCGCGACGCGGAATTCAACCTGCTCGTGCAATTCGTCCAGATCACTGATGATCGCGAAAGCGCGCTGCGGGAAATCCATGCGCGCCTCAGCGACACGCTCACGCTGGACGAGCTGGCTGAAGTGCCCACTGTCCTGGTCGGCAGCGTCGAGGAAATCGCCGAGCAGCTGGTCGCGCATCGCGCTCGGTTCGGTTTCAGCTATTTCACCGTCCTCGAGCCGAATCTCGAAGTGCTGGCCCCGGTGGTGGAGCTGCTGTGTCGCCGATAGTGGACGCGCGCGGGCTCGGCGTGAAGGCCGGTGACCTGTGGTTGCTGGAGGATCTCGATTTCTCCGTCGACCCAGGCGAATGCGCGGTGCTCGTCGGGCCTAACGGCGTCGGGAAATCCACCTTGATGCGGTGTCTGTACGGGATGCAGGAACCGCAGCGGGGCCGGGTGCTGATCGACGGAGCCAAACCGGACGAACGCAGTGTTTCCTTCCGTCGCAAGGTTTCCGTGCTCTTCGACGATTCGGATTTCTTCGCCGAACTGACTCCGATGCAGCACCTGGAACTGCTCTCCGGCTCGTTCGGCGAAGACCTCGGCGATTACGACGAACTGCTCGCGGACGCGGGGCTCGCTGAACGCGCCCGCGTCACCGCGGGGCATTTCTCGGCCGGACAGCGTCGCCGGTTGCTGCTGCTCGGCGTCACCGCGCGGCCGCATCGGGTGCTGTTGCTGGACGAGCCGGAACGCGCGCTCGACACGGCGGGCAAGGAATGGCTGGTCAAACTGATCGGCCGCTCCACCGCGGCGGGCGCGGCAGTTGTCGTTGCCACACACCATCAACCGTTGCTGGACACGGCAGACAGCGTGCTCGAACTGTGGTGACCCGGTTGCGTGTGCCCGGCCGCAAGCGGTTCGGCGGCATTTTCAGCGGTGACAGTCCTACGTTCGTGCTGATCTTCGGGGTCGGCTTCCTGTTCACCGCCTTCTTCCGTACCGACGCCTGGCATCGAGTCCTTTTTGGACCGTCCGCAGTGGACTACTCGGCGGTGCTCGGCCTGGTCGCGTTGTGTGCCGCGGTGGGCTGGCGAAGCCTGTTGCGCCGCGGGTTCGTCTGGGCCGAACCGGCCGAGCTGACCTGGATGGACTTCGCCGAGGTGGACCGTCGCCGCGTCGTGGCGACCCGGCTGGCCGGTGTGCTCACCGGATTCGTGGTGGTGATCGGATATCTCGCCGCGCTGATGCTGGCGGTCGGCGGCAGTTCGGCCGACTGGTGGCGGGCCGCCGCAGCCCTCGTCGCGGGCGGCACGATCCTCGCGTTCACCACAGCGCGGCGCACCGCGTTCATTTTCGAAGCCGCTGGACCGCTGCTGCTCGCGGTGGCCGGCGTCGTCATCGCCGCGGCGAGGCTCGACGCGATGGCGGTGCAGTACGTCGGCGCGGCGCTCGCGTTGTGCGGGCTGTTGCTGGCTTTTGGCGGCAAAGCGGTCAGCGGCGCCGGTCGCGCGGTGCTGCTGGACGGCTGGAACGCGCGGGTCCTGCGCGCGATGGCGGTGACGTTCCTCGACCCGATGATGATGCTGCCGGAGTCCGCGTCCGCCGGTTCGTGGTCGCTGCGCCCGCCCACCGCGTTCCGGCTCGCGTGGGTCGGGATCGTCGGCCGTTCCCGGTACGCGGGCGCGGTCTTGTTAGTGGCTTTCGCGGTAGCCGTCGGACATGTTGCTGTTCCCACTCTGCCGGGACCGGTGCTCATCGGCATCGGCGCGTACGTCGCGTTTACTCCTTTCGGGGCTGGTCTCGGCGTGCTGTGGCGGAATCCGGGTCGGCGACGGTGGCTGGGCTCGTCTTCGCAGGAGCTGGTGATCGCCCACGGCGTCGCGCTGACGGTGGTCGCCCTGATCTGGTGCGCTCTGCTCTCAGTGGCGCTTTTGGCTTTGGGCACCGCGTTTTCGCCGCTCTCGTGGGTGACCGTCGCCCTGGCGGTGCTGTCGGTGTTGCGCACCGTCACGCGGCAACCGGTCGACTACAGCAGCGCGGGTTTCGTCGACACCCCCGCTGGCCCGATGCCGGCAAACCTTATGCGGCAACTGTTCCGCGGTCCGGACCTGCTGGCCATCGGAATCCTGGTGCTGGCACAACTCGGCTGAACGGCGTAGTCCGGGTTAGGCTCCGTGCCGACGAGAGGAGCCGAACGTGGGCGGTGGACACGCTTCCGGCATCGGACGCAGGGCGACGTGCGAGTTCCCGCCCGGCTGGAGCGACGAGCAGATCATCGCGGTGGTCAAGGACGTCGCCAACGATCCGGGCGAACCCCGGCGGCAGCAGTACAACGGCCGCTGGCGCTGCGTCGGCGAACGCTACGGCGTGCGCGTGGTCGTCCTGGTCAACGGCGACGGGAACGTGCACACCAGCTACCCGCTGCCGGGCCCCGGCGTCGTCCGGAACGCGGACGCCGCGCGAGACCCGGCGAACCCGACCGTCGACGACCGCGCGGGCAACCGGATCAGCTACTTCGTCGACAGCGTCCTGCGCCTGCTCGCCGACCGGATGCCTGCCGAAGACCTCGAGCACTACCGCGACCTGCAGTGGTCCGGCGAATGGGAGGAACTGGCCGACACCCTGGCCGCGCACTTCGAGGTGACCGGCATCCAGCTCAACCCGGACGAGTACGCGGACTTCGAGAAGCTGCTGAACTCGTTCGAACTGCCGGTCCGCGACTGCCGCTACCTCAACGACCGGGAACGGGTCCTCGCCGACCTGCGCGGCTGAGGCGTCACCAGGGGACCTCCCCGGCGTCGTCGAAGAACCCGCCGCGCGGCCCGTCGTCCGGCAGAGTCGCGAGTTTGACCGCGATCGCCGCGCCCTGCTCGGGGGTCCTGGTTCCGGCGTAGCCGTTGAAATCCGTTGCTACGTAACCGGGACACGCGGCGTTGATGATGACGTTCGTGTCGGCGAGCGCGCGGGCGTACTGCACGGTGATGCTGTTGAGCATCGTCTTCGACGGCGCGTAAGCGGCGAGGATGGGGCCGGTCCGCAGCTTCAGCGAACCCATGTTGCTGGACAGGTTGACGATGCGCGGCGACTCGGCGCGGCGCAGCAGCGGCAGCATCGCGTTCGTGACCCGGACGACGCCGAAGACGTTCGTGTCGAGGACCGTGCGGAGGACGTCGAGGTCGAGTGTCGTCGGATCCTGGGCGCCGCCGTCGAACAGGCCGCTGATGCCGGCGTTGTTGACCAGGACGTCGAGCCGTTCGATGGACTTGGCCGCGGCGGCGACGCTGTCCTCGGACGTGACGTCGAGCGCGACCCCGAACGCGTCGATGCCCGCGCCGCGCAGTTCTTTGACGGCCTGCTCGCGGTTGTTTTCGTCCCGCGCACCCACGGCGACGGTGAAGCCGATCGAGCCGAGGCCGTGCGCGATGGCGAGGCCGATTCCCTTGTTCGCGCCGGTGACCAGCGCGGTCTTCGTGTCGTTCACTCCGTCCATGGTCGGCGCGGGTTCCGGTCGCGTCCAAGATCAAGTGAGTCCGCTGTGATACCCGCGGGGTATTACGCTGGCGCTGGTGGACGACCTCGAGACCCGCGAACTCCGCTACTTCGCCGCGGTCGCCGAAGAACTGCACTTCGGCCGCGCCGCCGAACGGCTCGGGATCGCTCAACCGCCGCTCTCGCGCGCGATCGCCCAGCTGGAGCGACGGCTCGGCGTGCAACTCCTCGAACGCAACCGCCGCGGCGTCGCGCTGACCGAGGCAGGCCGGGTCCTGCTGCGCGAATCCCGGCTGGCCCTCGCCGCCGTCGCGGCCGCTGCCCGCCGCACGCGTCGAGCCGGGAATCATCCGCTGGTGCTGGCGACCAAAGCCGGAGCGTCGCACGACCTCCTGCAGCGGCTGTTGGCCGCGGGTCCGCCGGTCGAGATCCTGTTGTGCGAGGTCGGCGAGCAAGCCGGACTGCTGCGCGACGGTTCGGCGGACGTGGCGATCATGCACCGCCCGTACGACGACCTCGCCGGCTTCGACACCGAGGATCTCCAGGTCGAGGGCCAGGTCGCGATCCTGCCGGCCGCCCATCCGCTCGCCGCGCGGGAAACCCTGACCCTGGCCGAGGTCAGCGACGTGCCGGACCTGCCGATCGCCCGATGGCCTCGCCTCGACGGCAGCTACCCGGACGGCCCCGGCCCGGAGGTGCGCACCCAGTCGACGCTCGCCCAGCTCGTCGCGCTCGGCCGGACACTGCTGGTAATCCCCGCGTCGAGCCGGGCTTGGCAGTGGCCGGAACACGTCGCGGTCCCGGTCGTCGACGCCCCGGACGTCACCACGGTGATCGGCTGGCCGCCGAACAGCCGCTCCCCCGAGGTGGCCGCACTCGTCCGCGCCGCGGTGGCGCTACGCGAAGAGTCGCCGGTCAGCTGAGCTACCGGACTTGTCCACAGGGGAATCCCTCAGCCCACGGGTGCCCGCTCAACCGTCCCGCAGTAGTGCCCGATTAGCCCGGAAAACCTCAGCTGGCCTGCGAAAACGCCGCCGCGTCGCCCTCGCACGCGACGCGCACCCGGTCCAGCGGCATCCCCACCGCGTCAGCGATCGCGGCGACGGTGAAGAACGCGGGCGTCGGGATCCGTCCGGTCTCGATCTTGCGCAGGGTTTCGACCGAAATGCCCGCTTCCGCGGCCACGTCGACCATGCTGCGTCCGGCCCGGGCGGCGCGCAGCACCAGGCCGAGCCGCTCGCCGCGGGAGCGTTCTTCGTCGGTGAGGGGCACGCGGACCATGCCGTTCAGTTTAGCCACAGAGTTGTCCACTGCCTGTGGATAACTCTGTGCACAAGCTGCCGAGCCCCGTGGACAACCGCCGTCCGGCACAAGCTCTTGGGGCATTCGGGGCGGCCTGGTCCCGCCGATAGGGGTAGTGAACGGCTCGAAGGGGCCGCGCGGAAGCGGGTTGTCCCCGAGGTTGTCCACACCCTGGAACGTGTTCGTAGTGCTGATCGAATCGATATCGAACTCGTATGACGGCGGGATGACCGGGGTCTAGGGTCAGGCGGTCGCGTGTCACGTGAGTGTTAGGTGAGGTTCGATGTCCACTGCCAAACCGGGCGGTCGGGTGCGCGGGTTCCAGTTCAGTGCCTGGAACCTGCTGTTGCTGATCCCGTTGCTGATCCTGGTCACGCCGCTGTTCAACTTCGACGGGCCGCGGCTGTTCGGCCTTCCGTTCTTTTACTGGTTCCAGCTGGCGTTCGTGGTGCTGGGCGTGCTGTGCACCGGCATCGTCTACCTGGCCACCAAGAACAAGCCGCGGGGCGGCGGCCGGGACGAGCTGAGCGTTGACGACCTGGACGAGGGGGACGCCCGATGAGCAACATCCAGTGGGTCGAACTCATCGTCTTCGCGTTCCTGTTCGTCGTCGTCACCGTGCTCGGCTTCGTCGCCTCGCGGTGGAAGGCCGGCGGCGGCCTCGACCATCTCGACGAATGGGGCCTCGGCGGCCGCAAGTTCGGTTCGTGGATCACCTGGTTCCTGCTGGGCGGCGACCTCTACACCGCGTACACCTTCGTCGCCGTGCCCGCGCTCGTGTTCAGCGCCGGCGCGCTCGGCCTGTACGCGCTGCCCTACACGATCGTCGTCTACCCGATCGTCCTGCTGCCCGCGCTGCGCATGTGGTCGGTCAGCCGTTCGCGCGGCTACGTGACCCCCGCCGACTTCGTCCGCGGCCGCTTCGGTTCGCCGACGCTGGCGCTGCTGGTCGCGATCACCGGCATCGTCGCGACCATGCCGTACATCGCGTTGCAGCTGGTCGGCCTGGAAGCCGTGCTGCGCACGATGGGCATCAACGGTTCCGGCATCGTCGGGCACCTGCCGCTGCTGATCGCGTTCGTGATCCTGGCGCTCTACACGTATCAGTCCGGCCTGCGGGCCCCCGCGCTGATCGCGTTCGTCAAGGACATCCTGATCTACATCGTGATCATCGTGGCGGTCATCTACCTGCCCTCGAAGCTCGGCGGCTGGGACCACATTTTCAACACCGCCAAGGAAACGCTCGCCAAGCCGAATCCGAAGACGGGCAAGCCGTCCGGTTCGATCCTGCTGACCTCGAGCAACCAGCTGCAGTACGCGACGCTGGCGCTGGGTTCGGCACTCGCGCTGTTCCTGTACCCGCACTCGCTCACGAGCGTGCTCGCCTCGCGCGGCCGCAACGTGATCAAGCGGAACATGGTGGCGCTGCCTGCCTACTCGTTCGTGCTGGGCCTGCTCGCGCTGCTGGGCTACGTCGCGATCTCGGCGGGCGTCAAGCCGCTGACGAACGCCGCCACCGGAAAGCCGGACGGCAACACGATCGTCCCGCTGCTGTTCGACTCGCAGTTCGCGAACTGGTTCGCGGGCATCGCCTTCGCCGCGATCGGCATCGGCGCACTGGTCCCCGCCGCGATCATGTCGATCGCCGCGGCGAACCTGTGGACGCGCAACATCTACAAGGAGTACATCCGCAAGGACGCGACGCCGAAGCAGGAGGCGAAGCAGGCCAAACTGGCGTCGCTGGTGGTCAAGCTGGGTGCGGTGCTGGTGATCATCCTGATCGACCCGCAGTTCTCGATCGACCTGCAGCTGATCGGCGGCGTGCTGATCCTGCAGACCCTGCCCGCGGTGGCGATCGCCCTGTACACGCGCTGGTTCCACAAGGCGGGCCTCATCGCCGGCTGGATCGTCGGCATGGGCTGGGGCCTGATTATGCTGTACGGAATCCCCAACCCCACCAACGGAAAACTCCACTTCGGCGGTTCCGCGCTGGCCATGGGCAACCTGTCGATCTTCGGCTGGCACCCGTTCAGCGGCACCGCACTCGCCGTGGTTCAGATCTACCCCGGTTTCGTGGCCCTGATCGCGAACATCGTGGTGGCCGCGGTGGTCTCGGTCATCGCACGGGCCCTGAAGTGGAGCCCGGGCAACGACGAAACCGCGCCCGAGGACTACCACGCCGACGAACACGACAAGGACCTGCGCCCGATCGGCGCGCACTGAGTCCTTTTTAGACAGAGGCCTCCGCGTCGGTTTCCGGCGCGGAGGCCTCTTCTGTTTTGCCGATCATCGCCTTCGCGACGACGTACAGGACGACCGCGTTGAGCAAATGCCACAGGAAATGCGTGCCCGCCGGGAAGTCTCCGCAGATCACTCCGTCGACAGTCCGGAAGGACAACGACAACGCGAACACCGCGGCGGCCATCGTGAAGTGCAGCCAGTACGGCTCGCGCTTTACCGCCAACGCGATCGCGAACCCAGCGAGCCCTGCCAGTGCGGGCAGATACAACCCGCCGCCGAGTGCCGCCGACGCACCGGTGACGGCCAGGAACGCCGGTGCCCCGAGCCAGGACCACTTGGCTTTCGCCCGCAAGAACACCCGGGGAAAGGCCGCGGCGTAGAACAAGGTGAAGACCAGGATGGCCGCGGAGTCGGCGACCGCTCCCCACCGCGTGGCGACGAGGTGGAACACGCTGCTGGCAACGAAGATCAACCCGATCAGCGCAGCGAGCACCCGCCCGGCGCGCTGCCCGTCGGCCCGCCACCAGACCATCCCGGCGGCCACGAGAAAGGCCAGGTTGGCCAGGTCGTTGAGCGGCTCTCCCCAGAGTCCGGGCGCGGTGCGCTCGCAGTAACCGTCCACGTACGCGGTCCAGTTCACGGGGTAAGCAAACCCCTTCCGGGTGAACGGGGCGCATCCGACCCCCTCCCGTACGCGAACCGCGCGGGTTAGCGTGGGCGGCATGACCAACCCCGTGAGCCGGTTCCCCGTGACGGAACTCGAAGACCTTCCCGACGATCTCCGCGAGCGCATCGGCGCCATCGCGGAGAAATCCGGCTTCACGCCGAACATCTTCCGCGCCCTAGGCCACCGTCCGGCCGAGCTGCGGGCCTTCCTCGACTACCACGACGCGCTCATGGAACGCGAAGGCGGACTCACCAAGGCCGAACGCGAGCTCGTCGTCGTAGCCACCTCCGGCGCGAACCACTGCACCTACTGCATCGTCGCGCACGGAGCGATCCTGCGGATCCGCGCCAAGGACCCCGAACTCTCCGACCAGGTCGCGGCGAATCCGTGGCAGGTCGAACTCGACGAGCGCGGCCGGGCGATCCTCGATCTCGCGTTGGCGTTGTCCCACGAGTCCGCGTTGTTCGGCGAGGGCGATCTGGAGGCGGCCCGCGAGGCGGGACTGACCGAGGACGAGATCTGGGACGTCGGCGCGATCACCGCGTTGTTCGCGATGTCCAACCGGCTCGCGCATCTGACCGCGCTCAAGCCGAATCCGGAGTTTTACTTGATGGGGCGTCAGAAGCGATAGAACGGGCCCGGCAGGTCGCGGCTCATCTGGAACCTCGTGCGCAGCCAGCCGCGCAGGCGGTGCACCGGTTTCGTCCACACTCGCGGCGCGGGCCCGAAACACCTCGGGTCCGCGTGCGGGGTGAACGCGTCGCCGGTCAGGATGACCGCGTCGTGTCCCAGCGGGCAGTGGCCGGACACCGAGATCACGCCGCGCGTCAGGTTCTCGACCCAGTCGACCTCGTCGACGCCCAGCAACGTCCGGCGATCGCACACGGCGCAGTACAAGACGAACATCTATAACTCCCGCCGCCAGGTCTCGCCGGTCACCAACGGCCCGAACGCGTCCGTCTCTTCCTCGCCGACGAGTTCGAACCCGGCACTGCGGTAGATCCCGCGCGCGGCGGCGAGCAGCGACAGGGTCCACAGCTCCATCGACCGATACCCCTGCGCGCTGGCGAATTCGACGCATTCCCGCACCAGCCGTTTGCCGACACCGTGTCCGCGCGCGGCCGGTTCCAGCAGGAGCAGCCGGAGCTTCGCGGTGCCTTCCTCGTCGCCGGGGGTGCAGAAAATACTGCCGACTCGTTCTCCGTCGAGTTCGGCGATCCAGCCGGCTTGGCGCGGGTCGTCGCGGTGGTCGGCGAAGTCGGCGATCACGCGCGCGACGAGAGCTTCGAAGCGTTCGTCGAGGCCGTACTCCTCGGCGTACAACGCACCGTGCCGGTGCACCACCCAGCCGAGGTCGCCCGGGCGTGGCGCGCGCAGGGTGACCGTCGGTTCCGGCGCCGATTCGCCGACGAGTGCGGTGATGGTCCCCATCGCGCGGAGCAGACGGCGCTGGTCGGCGTCCGCGAACTGGTCGAGCAGGCTGCCGATCTGGCTGGCCGAACGGTGGTCGAGATCGGCGAAAGCGGCGCGGCCCTCCTCGGTGAGCGCGACGAGCTGGCGGCGCGCGTCGTCCGCGCAGCGTTCCCGGGTGACGAGACCGCGGGTTTCCAGCCTGCCGAGCAGCCTGCTCGCGTAGCCGCCGTCGAGGGACAGCCGTTTGCGCAGATCACTGACCTGGAGCCGGTCCTGTTGGGCGAGTTCGAACAGCACCCGCGCTTCGCTCAGCGAGTATTCGGCGTCGGCGGGTCCCTCGTCGAGGACACCGATCACGCCGGTGTAGAGCCGGTTGAATGCGCGAACCGTGGCAACGCGTTCGGTGAGGACGGAATCCGGCACGGGGACCACCTTGACTCGATCGTTGACTGAGTCAAGCATCGCCCCGCCGCCCGCTCGGGGCAAGGGAATTCCCCCGGTGGTGGGCGAGCGGCCGAAATGGTCCAGACATATGGAAACCCCGTGATGCTGCCAGGTCGGGGGTCCGCCAGCATCACGGGGTCGTAGTGGGTATCGACGCGGCTCTCCGCGGCGTTACACCCAGGATTCGCTGTGGTCTAGATCACTCGCGTGAGTGACCCACCAACAGGTTATCCGTGCAGGTCAGCGCATGAACGGCTGACGCGCCTGGGCGAGGGCGATGAGCTCCTGGCGGACCGTCGAGGTGGCCGCGGTGTCGATCGCCCGGTTCAGCGCCCGGCGAGTGCGAGCCTCGGCGCGACGGGCACGGAGCTTGGCGGCGATGTTGCTCATTGTCTTCTGCATCCCCTTCAGAGGTCTTCGGTGGCTGTGTCTCTAGTATGCACCTTTTTTCACAAGGAAGCCAACGAATCTACGGTGACATGGGGCACTTGCCGAATAATCATCGGCAGCCACCTGGACTCCACCGGACAGATCTCGTGTTGGCGGTCACAAACCGCTAACGCGCTAACTTCTTCTACGGATATCTAGCAAAATCGCTAGAACCAGCTAGGCGGTCGCATAGACCGGTAGCGCAGGGAAGATCCGCTCAGTCGCGGCCGAGCAGGTAGTGCCCGAAGTGCGGCACGGTGAAGGCGATCTGCCCGCGTTCGGCGGAGTAGACCAGGCCTTTCTTCATGAGACTGTCGCGCGCCGGCGACAACGACGACGGCTTGCGCCCCAGGTAAACCGCCACATCGGCGGTGCCGGCGGCCTCGTCGCGGCCTTGGGTCAGCTCGGCCATCGCGAGCAGGTACTCGCGTTCGGCGGGCGTCGCGCGTTCGTAGCGCGACCCGAAGAACCCGACCGCCAGCTCCGACTCCGCCTCGGGCGCGGCGACCTGCACGTCCTTGACCGTGATCGGGTCGGCGGGCGCGGCGTCCCAGGCGGCCTTGCCGTAGGCCTGGATGAAATACGGATACCCGCCGGACGCGTCGAACAGCGCGTCGAGCGCCTCCGGTTCGATCCCGGCGTCCTCGCGTTCGATCGGAGCCATCACCGCGTAGTCGGCGTCCTCGCGGCTGAGCCGGTCGATGCGCGAGTAACGGAAGAGCCGCTCGGAGTACGACTTCGACGCCGACAGCACCGCGGGCACGTGCGGCAACCCCGCCCCGACCACGACCAGCGGCGCGCCGGACTGCGACAGCTCGTGGCAAGCCGCGCACAGCGCCGAGACGTCGTCCGGCTGCAGATCCTGGATCTCGTCGATCAGCAGGGCGACGCCGGTGCCGACGTCCGCGGCCAGCTCGGCGACGTCGGTGAACAGCTCGACCAGGTCGATTTCGATGTCGCCGGAATCGGCCCGGCCCTGCGCGGCGGGCACGTCGATGCCGGGCTGCCAGCGGTCGCGCAGCTTCGCGTCCGGCTTGTTCGCCTTGAGCGCGAACGCCTTCAGCACCCCGAGCACTTCCTCGACCCGGTCCGGCGCGCGATGCCGCACGGCGAGGTCGCGGATCGCCCGGTGCAACGCCGCCGACAAGGGACGCCGCAGTTCCGCGTCCGGCCGCGCTTCGATCTTGCCCGCACCCCACCGGTGCCGGACGGCCATCGACCGCAGCTCCCCCAGCAGCACCGTTTTGCCGACCCCGCGCAGGCCGGTCAGCACGAGACTGCGCTCCGGCCGTCCGCGAGCGACGCGTTCGAGGACGACCTCGAACGCCTTCAGCTCCCTTTCCCGGCCTGCCAGCTCGGGCGGCCGCTGCCCGGCGCCGGGCGCGAAGGGGTTGCGGATGGGGTCCACTCTGTCACCGTATCGAGGTATCTAGCGCTGGACCGATATTCCGCCATATACCGCTAGTGCGTGTCGCCGAAGGATGGCCGGGTCTGCAGCCCCGTCCATCCTTACCCCCAGCGCACCTTCTGACGGAGCGTTAGTCCGTCAGGTTCCGCTCCGCGTAGATCTTCATCGCGTCGCGGATGTACTCGGCCGTGCCGGGGCCGTGCTTCTCGTCGTACGAGCCGTACCGCGGGTCGTCGACATACATCTGCCCGAGACCGGCGAAGTAGCACTTCGAGACGGTCCCCGCGGCGGGCAGCAACCAGGCGTGCAGCCGTGCGGTGACAGCCTGCGTCTCGTCCGATCCAGCGTCATAGCCGTCCTCGCGGGCGGCTCCGAACGCGGCCGAGATGTCCAGCTGTTCCTGCTGGAAAGCCTTCTTCTCGTCCTCGGAGAGCGACCGCCACCACTGGTCGCCCTTGCGGTAGGCGTCGGCGCCCCAGCGCTGGGTGACCTCTTCCTTGTACTGGGTGTGGTCGAACCCGTCGAACATTTCCTCTGCCATGAGTTGTTCACCTCCCTTCAGTTTCCGGAGCGTGGTCCGCACGGACTCGATCTGCCGCCCGATCCGCTGCCGCTCCTTCTCCAGCAGCGCCAGGTGCGTTTCGAGGGCCGCGGCGCCGTCGCGTTGGCCGTCGAGCACCTCGGCGATCGCGGGCAGACCCAGTCCCAGTTCGCGCAGCAGCAGGATCCGCTGCAACCGGACGAGCGAGTCCTCGTCGTAGTAGCGGTAGCCGTTGCTGCCGATCCGCGTCGGCGGCAGGAGCCCGACGGCGTCGTAATGCCGCAGGGTCCGGCTCGTCGTGCCCGCGGACCGGGCGATGTCCTGGATCGACCATTCCGTCCTGACCACGGCTTCGACGGTAGAGGTTGACGTAGCGGCAAGGTCAAGCACGAAGTCCGCTAGAACTGTCTAGGGGAATCTAGAATAAAAGCAATATTCGCCTAGGTATCGCTAGCTCGGTTCGGCGGGGAGCGTGGCGGGCAATCCCGGTTGTAGGTTCATCTCCAGGGATTCCAGATCAGAGAGGCGAGACCGTGATACTGCGCCGGGTGGCACGTCCACTGCTCGCGTCGATCTTCGTGTTGGGCGGCATCGGTGCCCTGCGTGACACCCAAGGCCACGCGAAGGCGGCCGAACCGTTCCTCACCGAGACCTTCGACAAGGTCGAGGGCCTGGTTCCGGACCAGGTCCCGCGCGATCCCGCCACGCTGGTGCGGATCGACGCGGCGGTCAAGATCGGGGCCGGGCTCGCGCTGGCGAGCGGCAAGGCCCCGCGGCTGGCGGCCGTGGCGCTGCTCGGCTCGCTGGTGCCGACGACGCTGGCCGCGCACCGGTTCTGGCAGCTGTCCGATCCGGGCGAGAAGCAGGCCCAGCAGATCCAGTTCTTCAAGAACGCGTCGCTGGCCGGCGGGCTGCTGCTGGCCGCGAGCGACACCGCGGGCAAGCCGTCGCTGGGCTGGCGGGCCCGGCGCGCGGCGAAGAAGGCGGGCAAGCGCGCCGACAAGCTGGCCAAGCGCGCGGAGAAGTCGCTTACCGACTGAGTGCGCGAACAAGGCCGCCACCCGGGTTTCCGGGCGGCGGCCTTGTCGGCGTGCTTACTTCTCCAGAATCGCGGTGACGCCCTGGCCGCCCGCCGCGCAAATGGAGATCAGGCCGCGCCCGGAACCCTTCTCGTTCAGCAGTTTCGCGAGCGTCGCGACGATCCGGCCGCCGGTCGCGGCGAACGGGTGCCCGGCCGCGAGCGAGGAGCCGTTCACGTTCAGCTTGGTGCGGTCGATCGAGCCGAGCGGCGCGTCGAGGCCGAGCTTCTCCTTGGCGAACGCCGGGTCCTCCCACGCCTTGAGCGTGGCGAGCACCTGAGACGCGAACGCCTCGTGGATCTCGTAGAAGTCGAAGTCCTGCAACGTCAATCCGGCGCGCTCGAGCATCCGCGGCACCGCGTACGCGGGGGCCATGAGCAGGCCCTCGTCGCCGTGCACGTAGTCGACAGCCGCGGTCTGGCTGAACGTCAGGTACGCCAGCACCGGCAGTTTGTGCGCCTTCGCCCACTGCTCGGTCGCGAGCAGGACGGTCGACGCGCCGTCGGTGAGCGGGGTCGAGTTGCCCGCGGTCATCGTGCCGTCCGGGCCGCCGTAGACCGGCTTGAGCTTGGCGAGCTTTTCGACTGAGGAGTCCGGGCGGAGGTTCTGGTCGCGGGCGAGCTTGAGGTACGGCGTGACCAGGTCGTCGAAGAAGCCGCGGTCGTAGGCGGCGGCGAGGTTGCGGTGGCTGGTCGCGGCCAGTTCGTCCTGCGCCTCGCGGGTGATGTCCCAGACCTGCGCGGTGAGGGCGGCGTGCTCCCCCATCGACAGTCCGGTGCGCGGTTCGGCGTTGCGCGGGATCTCCGGCACGATGTGGCCAGGGCGGATCTTCGCGACCAGCTTGAGCCGGTCGGCGAGCGTCTTCGCCGCGTTGAGCTGCACGAGGATCTGGCGCAGGTTGGCGTTGACCGCCAGCGGGGCGTCACTCGTGGTGTCGACGCCACCCGCGATCGCCGAATCGATCTCCCCGAGCGCGATCTTGTGGGCGACGTTGATGACTGCCTGCAATCCGGTGCCGCACGCCATCTGGACGTCCGATGCCGCCGTCGCGGGCGAGAGCTTGCTGCCGAGGACGCTTTCGCGGGCGAGGTTGAAGTCCTTGGAGTGCTTGAGCACCGCACCGGCGGCGACCTCGCCGATCACCTCGCCCTGCAGCGAAAACCGGCTGACCAGACCGTCCAGCGCGGCGGTGAACATGTCCTGGTTCGAGGCCCGGGAGTACGGGCCGTTCGACCGCGCGAAGGGGATCCGGTTCCCGCCGACGATCGCGACCTTGCGCACCGCCGGGGTTTTCCTGGTCGCCATGCCGTCCACCTCTCTGGAGTCGTGCCTTTCACACTGTAACCTACTAGCGAGTAGGTTAGACTGCGACGTGACGCAGACTGCACGGGAGGCACGTGATGGCGGACAGGTACCAGCAGTTCACGAAGACCCCGCTGGGGAAGTTCGTGGTGCCGAAGCTCGGCCTGCCCAACCCCGCGACGTTGCGCCGGTACCGTCCCGGCCAACCCGCTCTTGAGGGTCCCGCACTTCTCGGGGCCGCGCCGGGCGGACGGCTGGAGAAGACCGTCCGGGCGCAGCTCACCGAGGCGGGCATCGAGGTGATCAGCGCGCCCGCCGACCGGAACGCGGCGCTGGTGTTCGACGCCACCGGTGTGAAGGACCCGGGCCAGCTGCGTGAGGTCTACCGGTTCTTCCACCCGGTGATCCGCAAGGTCGGTTCATCCGGCCGGGTGGTCGTGCTCGGCACGCCGCCGGAGCTGGCCGAGGGCCGCGAGCGGATCGCGCAGCGCGCGCTGGAGGGTTTCGTCCGCTCGGTCGGCAAGGAGCTCAAGCGCGGCGCGACGGCGCAACTGGTGTACGTCGCCGAAGGGGCGGAGGACGCGGCCGAGTCGACGCTGCGGTTCCTGCTGTCGGCGAAGTCGGCGTTCGTGGACGGCCAGGTCATCCGCGTCGGCACGCACGCCAAGACCGCGCCGACGCCGGAGAACTGGGAAAAGCCGCTGGACGGCAAGGTCGCGCTGGTGACCGGTGCGTCGCGGGGCATCGGCGAGGCGATCGCCGAAACGCTCGCCCGCGACGGTGCGCATGTGGTCGCGCTGGACATCCCCGCGCAGGGCGGCGATCTGTCCACTGTGGCCAATCGGATCGGCGGTTCGGCGCTGCAGTTGGACATCACCGCCGCGGACGCGCCAGCCAAGCTCGCCGAGTACCTGACTTCGCGCCACGGCGGGGTGGATGTCGTGGTGCACAACGCCGGCATCACCCGCGACAAGACTCTCGGCAACATGACCGAGGGCGGCTGGGATTCGGTCATCGCGGTGAACCTCGCCGCGCAGCTCGCGGTGAACGACAAGCTGCTCGGCGACAAGATCCTGCGCGAAAACGGCCGCGTCATCGGGGTTTCGTCCATCGCGGGCATCGCGGGCAACGTCGGCCAGACGAACTACGCGACGTCGAAGGCGGGCGTGATCGGGATGGTGAACGTCGGCGCGCCGCAGCTCGCGGAGTACGGCGGCACGATCAACGCGGTCGCGCCCGGGTTCATCGAGACCAAGATGACCGCCGCGGTACCGCTGTTCATCCGCGAGGCCGGACGGCGGCTGTCGAGCCTCGGCCAGGGCGGGCTCCCGGTGGACGTCGCGGAAACCATTGCCTGGTACGCCAACCCGGCGTCGGCCGCGGTCAACGGGAACCTGGTCCGCGTGTGCGGCCAGGCGCTGCTGGGGGCGTGAGGGATGGCTGTTCGTGAAGTGACGAGCGCGCCCAGCCTGGCGACGCTGTACCCGAAAGCCCTGCTGCGCCGAGGCGGCGGCTCGACCCTGCCCAATACGGAGTTGGTGCGCCCCGAGGTCGTCGTAGACCCGGCACACGTCGCGGCCTACAACGAAGTCTGCGGATTCCGCTTCTCGGACGAGCTGCCCGCGACGTATCCGCACATGCTGGTCTTCGGACTGCAGATGGCGTTGATGACCGAGCCGGGGTTCCCGTTCCCCCTGCTGGGTTTGGTGCACGTCGAGAACCGGATCACCCAGCACCGTCCGTTGCTGCTGGGCGAGACGTTCCGGGTGAGCGTGCGCGCGGAAAACCTGCGCCCGCACGAAAAAGGCAGCCAGTTCGACATGGTGAGCGAGGTCCACTCGGGCGCGGACACCGTGTGGAGCGAGGTGTCGACTTATCTCCGCCGCACCGGCTCGGGCTCGGGTTCGTCGGGTCCGCGCACCCAGCTGACGCCCCCGAAACCGTCCGCACTGTGGCACGTCCCGGGCGACATCGGCCGCCGCTACGCCGAGGTTTCCGGCGACCGCAACCCGATCCACCTGCACCCGCTGACCGCGCGCCTGTTCGGCTTCCCGAAGGCGATCGCACACGGCATGTGGACGAAGGCGCACGCGCTGGCGTCCTTCGAGGGCAGGCTGCCGGACGCGTACAGCGTCGCGGTGCGGTTCAAACAGCCGGTGCTGCTGCCCGGCCGCGCGGCATTCACGACCTGGCAGACGGAAGACGGGTGGGCCTTCGAGCTGTGGCACGCCCGGAAGCCGAAACCGCACCTGGACGGGGTGATCTCAGCCCTCTGAGGGCTTCCAGACCTGCCCCTCAACCAGGTCGTTGAACCCGAGCCACACCAGGTTCATCAGCCAGGACGCGAGCACGCCGTCGGAGATCTCCGGGTGGTCCAGTGCCCAGTCGGCCAGCGATTCCGCCGCGCCGACCAGCGCCGCGGCCAAACCGGGGCCGGAGAACTCCGTCTGCTCGCCGAGGCCCTTGCGGGTGCCCGCGGCCACCACGAGCGCCGCGACCAGTTCGATCGCGCGCGTGCGCATCGCGGTGATCTCCGCCGCGAAGCCGCCGCCGACCGTCAATGCCTGGCGGTGCAGCACCGTCCAGGACTCGCGGTATTCGGCGACGAAGCGGTAGAACGAGCGCAGGCCGTGCCACAGCTGCATGTCCGGCGGCAGATCGGGCTGCACGCCTGCCTGGATGGCCTCGAGCAGGCGCGTCGCCTCGCGCTGGATGCTCTTGCCGAACAGGTCTTCCTTCGAGCCGAGATAGGTGTAGATCATCGGTTTGGAGACGCCCGCGACCTCGGAGATCTCGTCCATCGACGCCGAGTGGTAGCCGTGCTGGGAGAACACCTGCACCGCGGCGTCCAGGATCTGGCGTTCACGGACCGCCCTCGGGAGCCGCCTCGCTCGCTCGGGTGGGCGCTGATCTTCGTCGGACACGGTGACTGTTTCCTCCCTCTCGCTGGCACGGACGGTACCCGTCCCCAGGTCGGCGGCGTTGCTTGCCGCGCTACCTACTCACCGGTAGCCTTACGGCGGAAAGTTCCGGAAGGGGTGGAAGATGGCCGACAACCCGGAGGCGACCAGCTCTGACCTGGCCGGCCTGCGCGGGGTCGCGCTGCTGGACGCGCTGGACCGCACCGAAGCCGTCGACGCGAGCGCGCTCGACGTCAACGCGGTCGCGGACGCCATCGACCCCCGCGAACTGGGCCGCTCCGATATGAACCGGCTGCTGGCGGCGCTGATGCGGCTGTCGGAACAAGTGCCGGCGTTCTCGCTGGACAAGGTCGACCCGACGAAGTTCGCCACGCTGGTCGCGCGGGCGTCGCGGGCGCAGCTGGAAGCCGTGGTCGCCGAACGTCCGCTGCGCGAGCGGGTGCTGGACGAGATCTTCGCGCGCATGGGAGCGCACATCCGTGCGAAGTCACTGCGCGCGGTGGTGCACTGGCGGCTGTCCGGCGGCACCGGCGAGGGCGGCTACGACCGCTACGAGACGGTGCTTTCCGATGGAACCTGCACGGTGTCCCGCGAAATGCGCGAGAAAGCCCGCGTGACGATTACGCTTTCGCCCGTGGACTTCTTCCGCATCATCACCCACCAGGCAACGCCCGCGGTGCTGTTCGTGACCGGAAAACTGAAGGTCAAGGGCGACCTGGCCTTCGCAGCCGGGCTGGTCGGCCACTTCGACCTGCCCCGACCGGCCTGAGCCGCTCCGTGTCCCGCTGGCGTTCGCGCATGCGTGCCGCGCACTCACCCGGTGAGCACGCGGTGAACGGTTTCGCCCGCTCTCTCGAGGTGGGCAAACTGACCCCGGAGCAGTTCGTGCAGGTCCTGGAGACGTTGCACATGCTCGGCACCGCCGGAGCCGGCATCGAAATCGCTTCGCTGACCACACAGTCGTTGGTCGACGTCGTCGCGGCGGCTTCGCGGGAGCAGCTCAAAGGCATCGCCGACCACGACGAACTGCGCGCGGTCTTCCTGGACGAGATCTTCCGCCGGATGTCCGAACACTTCCGCCCAGACCGAGCCCGGCACGTGGACGTCGTGGTCTCCTGGCGCTTCCCCGCCGGGGACGATTTCGACCGCTACCAAACAGTCATCGAGGACGGCCTGTGCGTGTCGAGCACCGACCTGGCCCGCACCCCGGACACGACGATCACTGTCGCCGTTGAGGACTTCATCCGCATGGCGACCGGGAACGCGGCTGTGGCGGCGATGTTCGTGACGGGGAAGGTAAAGGTCAAGGGCGAGTACGCGCCGGCGGTGCGGTTGTCGGGGTATTTCGACATCCCCAAGCCGACTGGGGCGGACTAGCCCGCGGCTTCGAGGCTCATTTCCCCACGAGCCAACGGCATCAGGTAATTCTCCGACAACCACCGCACCACCGGCACGCACACCGCGTCCCCGAAGCCGAACAGGGCCTGGTTGTTCCGCAGCCCATCCAGCGCGTACTTCCCCGCACCCATCAGCCGCGCGTACTCGCGCGGCGTCATCCACCGCACCCGCACCGAGCCGCGGCCAGCTTGTACGACGGCTTGTTTGGACGATCCGCCGCGGGCAGTGCGCAGGCAGCCTGAGATGTCGTCCGGCCGGACTTCCCACACTGGTTTTCCGTTGCGGGTGCGCCGGTAGGCCGTCCGGTACACCAGCTTCTTTCCTGCCTTGAGCTGCGACAATCGCTCCAAATGGAGCGGCGACAGCGACCCGATGAACGCGTCAGCGCGCGGTGCGGTCCACCAGCGCTCGTCATCGGCCGGGAGGCGTTCGACGGCGGCGGACAGCCCGGTGACCAGCAGCGGGGGCGGTGCGGGCAAGGCGGCGCGATGTGTCCGCAACGCTGGGTCTAGCGCGAGCCAAGGAGGGCGGAGCGGCGACGGCGCGGGCGAGTCCGAGGGCGGGTTTTGCGCGCCGACGATGAACAACCTGGGCCGGGACTGCGGGACGAACCGCCGGGCGTCCAGGGTGAGGACATCGGCGGAGTAGCCGAGGCGGTTGAGTTCTCCGATCGCCGCGCGGAGGTCGTCGCCGCCGTGGCTGGTTGCCAGGCCGACTACGTTTTCCAGCGCGACTACCGGCGGACGGTCTTGGCCCAGTTCGTCGAGGATGCGGGTGAATTGCCAGAACGTCGACGAGTGCGAGCCCGCCAGGCCGCGGCGCCAGCCGGCCAGCGAGAGGTCTGTGCAGGGGAACGACGCCCAGGCCAGGCTGAGGCCGGCGGGCAGATCGGTGCCGCGGAGGGCGGCGACATCGCCTAGTACGTACTCGTGTGCGCCCTGGTCGTTGAAGTGTGCCTCGTACATGGCCTGCTTCGCCGGTTCGATGTCGTTGGACCACGCGACGTCGAAGCCGGTCGGTTCGAGGCCTAGGCGCACGAGACCGATGCCGGCGAAGAACTCCGCGGCGGTGGGCTGACCCGGTTGAGGCATGGCGCCAACATTAATGGGGTCGGCGTTCCTTCACGGTCTCGATCACCCGCGACGCGGCGACATCGGTCGCCTCGTGTTCCCAGATTCGCACCGACAGCCAGCCCGCTTCGTGCAGCAGTGCGTCGGTATTCGCGTCCCGGCGGCGGTTGGTTTCGATCTTGGTCCGCCAATAATCGGCATTGTTCTTCGGCCACGTGCCGTGTTCCGGGCAGCCGTGCCAGAAGCAGCCGTCCACGAAAACCGCTACTCGCGCGGGGCCGAACACCAGGTCAGCCTCGCGGCGGACGCCTTTCACCGGACGGCGGTGCACTCGGTAGCGGTACCCGGCGGCGTGCAGGATCTTGCGCAACGCCATTTCGATCCCGGTGTTGCGCGACTTCTGTTTGCTCATGCGGGCGCTCACCGCGGAAGTCGTTTCCAGCCGCTCCACGGGAGCCATTGTGGCGCGCGGTTCAGCCCTCGACGATCCGGCCTTCGATCACCGGGTGGTTCTTCGCCTGCCGCGGTTCCTCCGCGACGACCTCGCTGTCCACCACCATCACCGGACCGCGGCGCTGGTTGGCGTACCGGATGGCGCGCTTCTCCGCGCGGCGCAGCCAGAACCGCCGGGCGATCGAGCGGGTGGGCGGCAGCAGGAACAGCAGGCCCAGCACGTCGCTGACGAAGCCGGGGACCATGATCAGCACGCCGCCGAGCGCGACGAGCATGCCGTCGGTCAGCTCTTTCTCCGGATTGCGGCCGGACTGCGCGGTCGCCATGAAGGCGCGCATCGCCTTGCCGCCCTCGCGACGCGCCAGCCACGAACCCACGAACGCGCCCGCGATCAGCAGACCGATCGTGCCGAGCACACCGACGACCGAGCCGACCGCCCAGATGGCGGCGACTTCAGCGATGACGTAGAGCAGGAACACGACAGCCATATCCAGTGAACGAACGAGTGCCGCGATTTGCTCCCGAGGAGGGATAAACGCAGGTCAGATGCTTACGGGACGGCCGCAGCATTTCTTGTACTTCCCGCCCGAGCCGCACCAGCAGCGTTCGTTGCGCGCCGGTGGCCAGTCGATCGCGCCGCCTTCCTCGAAGATCTCGTTCATGCAGGCCAGCCGGGTGTCTTCGGCGGCCGGGTCGCTCCCGGTGCGGGTCGCGAACTCCTGGAGCTTCGCGGTGGTCAACGGGACCAGCACGATCCGCGCGATGCCCGACTCGGACAGCTCCCGGTTGGCGGCCTCGCGGTCGGCGATGGCGGTGTCCGCATCGGCGTGCTGGACCAGGTTCGGCCAGGCCTCGTGCGCGCGGGGGATCTCGGCGCGGGGCCAGAACAACACTCGCACTTCCCCTGGCGGCGCTGGCTGGGCGGGAGCAGGGGCATCATCCGAAGGGCCCTGGACTGACTCGTCCTGCTCGTCCGGAGGCAATCCCAGTGCGCGGCGCACCCGTCGGCGAGCAGTCAAGATGTGGTTCGCGTGGGTGAAGAACCCGAACTCCGCGTTCCCGCCGGTCGGCTCCGGCGCGGACAGCCGGGCTGCGGCCAGGTCGAACCAGGTCAGTGCCTGCTGGAGCTCGCCGCGGTGTTCCAGCAGCTCAGCGGCCAGGTAATACGGCACCGGTGAGGACAGTGGCTCGTTCCGCAACTCGTCAAGGCAGGTCTGGGCCTCCTCGGCCCGGTCGAGGTCGAACAGCACCTCGGCGAGTTCTACCCGGGCGTTGCCCCCGTCCTCGCCGCCCGCAGCGACAGCCTGGGTCAGCAATGCGATGGCGCGGTCGTCGTCACCGGCCTGACGCCACGCCTGTGCCGCCTCGAGCAGGATCTCTCCCCGCTCCTCGGGATACTTCTCCAGCTCGGCTTCCAGTTGTGCGGCGGTCTCCGCGGCCGTTCCCGTCTTCATGCGCGGCACTGTATTCCCGGTCCCGCAAGGCGATCACCGCAGGCGCTGCAGGAACGCGGAGACCTCGCGCGGCGAGCGCAGCAACACCTGCCGCGCGGTCGGGGCTCCCTCGGCGATCCGCTGCAGCATCAGCGGGCGCCGGGTCGGCCACTTCCAGATCCACTGGACCAGCTCGGCGTCGATCTTCGACACGCATCCGGCGGCCTGCGTTTCTTGGCCCCATTCGCGCAGCTGCCGTCGCACGGCGCGGAACAGGCAGGTGTAGCGGGACGCGTCCAGCAGCACGACGGTGTCGGCGAACGGCAGGCGCAGGTCGAAGGTCTTGCTGTAGTTGCCGTCGATCACCCAGCTGTCCGTGCTGGCGGCTTCGGCGACCGCCGCGCGGAACTCCGCCGGCGGGGCCGGGACCCAGCCCGGTCGCCAGTACAGCCGGTCCAGATGGGTGACCGGAAGGTCCAACGTCGCGCCGATCTGCCTGGCCAGCGTGGATTTTCCGGCCCCGGAGCATCCGGTGACCATGATGCGTCGCCCCATGAGCGGGGAGCCTAGGGCCAGACCGGGAGGAAGCTCGCGGCAATTAATCCCAGCACGAGGAGCTCCGGCCCCCGGACCAGCTGCCGTACCAGGCCGGCGGGGATCAGGACTCCCTCGTACAGCACCATGCCCATCGAGCTGAAGTCCAGCGGGCCGCGGGTCACCGAGCGCACGGCGGACAGCGCCGCGATCAGGGCCGCCGCGAGCGCGCCGATCGACGCTGGGATGCCGAGCAGCAGGACGACGCCGGTCCAGAGCAGGGCGAGGACGCAGAGAAAAGCGCAGGTCACGGCGTGCAGGTGCAGGTCGGACGCGGCCAGCCAGCGCCGCAGTCCGGGTACCCGGTGCAGCTGCGCGATCGGGGCGGTGAACGGCAATAAACCCAGGTAGCCGCCGATGCCGATCAGCCAGACCGATGTGACGGCCGGGAAGGTCGCGTGGGTCGCGACGACGGCGAGTGCTAAGAAGACCGGCAGGCCGAGTGCGGAGCGCCGGGCGAGGACTCCGGTGAGGACGTATCGGGTGACGACGAACCGGCTCGCGAGCGCATTCCGCCACGGAACCGGGCGGCCCGCCGGGAGAAGCGCCCAGACGTCCAGGAAGGCGGCGGATGTCCGGCGCACCATGCGCTCGGTGTAGTGCCGGATCAGGGTGTCTCGAGAAGCCGTGTGCGGCAAGGGAGAAGACCGGAGCAAGGCGATCGTCGCGAGACCGGCGGCGACCACGTAGGTCCACAGTGGAATGACCAGCGGCAGCGCGAGGGTGAGCGGGAGAAGGGATTCGCCGGGAAACGAACGTCGGCGGCCCAGCGCCAAGGCCAGTGCGGCGATGACTACGAAAAGCGCGATCGGGCCGACCAGCGAGCTGGGAAAGCCGATGAGCATCCCGGACACCGCGAAGAAATAAGCCGCCACGGCGAACCGGGCGGCCCAGTCCAGTACGAGCCGTCGGGTGAGCACGGCGGGACGCTGGCCGTCGAAATCGTCCCAGGTCAGCGTGGCCGGATGGGCCCAGACGTACCCGCGGCGCAGCGTCGCCCGCCAGGCAAGGGCGAGGCCGGTGCACAGTACGAGCACGCTGCCGAGCGCGCCCACCGGAGCACCGCCGATCAGCTGGCTGCGCACCAGTTCGGTGTTGTAGAACGGCGATCCCAGCAGGCCGAGCGCGATGACCAGCGCCAGGACCAGGTCCGGGCGTTTCACAGGTCCACCACGTAGTCCGCGACCTCGTCCGCGAGCGGCGGGTGATGGCTCGCCACCACGACCGCCGCGCCGCGTTGCGTACTGGTGGTGACCAGGGTGGACAGCCAGGCCCGGCCCTCGGCGTCCAGGGCGCGTTCCGGTTCGTCCAGCAGCAGGACCTCGTGCGGACGCGCGACCGCGGCGTGCAGCAGGAGCCGACGGCGTTGCCCGGCGGAGAGTTCCGCCGCGGGCACATCGGGAGCCGGAACTGGTCCTTCGGCGAGCTCGCCACCGAAGGAATTGCGCAGCAGATCGAGATGCTGGCGCGGGGTGAGTTCGTCGAAGAGCGCCGAATCGTCGAAAAGCACGGAAACCCGGCGACGGAAAGCGGCGGACCGCTCATCCGGCGGCCCGCCGCAGACGGACACGGAACCGGACGTCGGCGCCTGATTCCCGTAAAGACACCGCAGCAACGTTGATTTGCCCGCTCCGTTGGCACCGCGGACGACCAGGCATTCGCCGGCGTCGACGGCCAGGTCGAGACCGCTGAACAGCGCTGTCTCGCCCGCGGTGACTCCCAGGTCTTGAGTGGTGATGAGCACGAAACCCCCTCGGCTGATCACCCCAAGATAGTCACTTCAAGTACGCCTCCGCTTGCAGCGTGAACAATTCCGCGTACCCGGCATCGGCCGCCATCAGCGCTTCGTGCGTGCCGTATTCCGCGACCTTCCCGTGGTCCAGCAGCAGAATGCGCTCGGCTTGGCGGACCGTCGAGAACCGGTGCGAGATGTACAGCGTCGTCCGTCCGCGAGACAACGTGTGCAGCCGGTCGAACAGGTCGTGCTCGGCCTGCGCGTCCAGTGCCGACGTCGGCTCGTCCAGGATCAGGATCGGGGCCTCGCGCTGGAAAGCCCTGGCCAGCGCGATTTTCTGCCATTCCCCGCCGGACAGCGACACGCCCTGGTCGAACCACCGGCCGAGCGGGCTGTCGTACCCGGTCGGCAGCCGGGCGATGCGCTCGTCGGCTCCGGCGCGGCGGGCGGAGTCCTCGATGTGCTCGCGATCGGTGAGCCGGTTCAGGTCGCCGAGACCGATGTTCTCCGCCGCGGTTCCCTGGTACGTCACGTAATCCTGGAACATCGCGCTGATCTTGGTGCGCAGTTCCGCCGGGTCGTACTCGCGGATGTCGACGCCGTCCAGCAGGATCCGGCCCGCGGTCGGGTCGTAGAGCCGGCACAGCAGTTTGAACAGCGTCGATTTGCCCGCGCCGTTGCGGCCCACCACCGCGACCGTTTCGCCGGGACGGATCTCGAAACTCACCCCGTGCAGCGCCGGTTCGTCCGCGCCCGGATAACTGAAGCTCACCGACTCGAACTGGATGTGTCCATCCACAGTGGACGGAAGCGGGCGCGGTTTCGCCGGCGCGGTGATTTCCGGTTCGGTGTCGAGGAATTTGTACAGCGTGTCGAGGTAGAGGTTGTTCTCGTACATCCCGGAAAACGCGGTGAACAACCCGGTCACCGAACTTTGCACGGACGTCGCGGCGGCGGTGTACAACGCCAGATCGCCCAGCGTGAGCCGTCCGCCGACCGCTTCCAGCGCGATGTACAACGCGATCGCCGAGCCGACCAGCGTGCTCAGCAAACCCCACGACGTCGAACTGACATTCCGTTTCACCGTCAGCTTCCGCTGCCGTTCGTAAGCCACCACGCCGAGCTTCCGGAACCGGTCCACGAAGTACGGGCCGAGGCCGAACAGCTTGGTCTCCTTGGCATACGTGTCCGTCGTGACCAAAGAGGACAGATAGTCCATCCGTCGTTTGATCGGCGACATCATGAACGTGAGCCAGAACGCCCGCGAACCGTACTTCGACTGCGAGATGAACGCAGGAATCGGGGCCAGCAAAGCGACCAGCGCGAGCAGCGGGCTGATCGACACCAGCAACGCGATCATGCTGGCGAAGGTGATCAGCGTCCGGATCAGGCCGAGCGCCGAGGTCATCATCGACAACGGACGCGTCGGCGCTTCCTGCGCGGCCTGGCGCAGCATGTCGTACGACGCCGAACCCTCGAAGTACGCCAGGTGCAGGTCGCTCGCGTGCCGCATGACCTGGTGCCGGATGGTGAGCGTCATCCGTTCCTGCAGCAGGGATTGCGCGATCGTGGTGAGCGAGCTGCTGATCGCGGTCGCCGCCAGCACGCCGAACTGGAACAGCGTGATGCGCACGATGTCCGCGGTCGACCCGCGGTGCTGGATCGCCGCGACCACCGAATCGAGCAGGATTTTCGCGATATACGCGGTGACTGTCGGCAGCAGGCCGGAGGCCAGCGTGATCACCGCGAGCACGATCGTCAGAGTCGGACTGGCCTGCCAGGTCAGTTTCGCGACCTTCGGCAGGCCGCGGACGGTGCCCGCCACCGAGGTACGCATCCGCGACAGGCGCGCCCGCACGCCTTTCGGTTGTTCCGGCTGCTCCGGTTCCGGGATGTCGACCGGCCCGGTGAGTCCGCTGTCCGGCACGGATTGCGCCATCCTGCGGCGACCGCGGCGGCCGAGGGCCATCTCGATCCCGCCCCCACCGCCGGGGATCACGCCAGCACCGAACCGTGCAGGAAGACGTCGATGACCTCGTCAGTAGTGGGGGAACCGGGCATCGGGCGGGATTGCGTGAACAGCAGCGCCAGGAACAGCGAAGCGGCCTTGTCGACCGGCAGCCGCAGCCGGGCGGCGTCCGGGACGAACAGTTCCCGCACCGCGCGCTGCATCGCTTCGAGCGACTCGCGGCGGCTGTCCCCGGTCACCGACTTGCGGTTGCGGGCCGCCTCCGCCGCCGCCCGCGGCCGTCCCTTCATCGTCGCGGCCATCACCGCGCCCATGCGCTGAAGGTGCGCGTTCATCGCCTCGGCGGCCTCCGCCAGCCGCTTCTCCAGCGGCAGCTCAGCCGGGATCTCCCCGATCATCTCCAGTGCCTCCGCCGGATCGAGCGCGGCTTCCACGCACGCGTCGAACAGTTCGTCCTTGTCCTGGAAAACCCGGAAGATGGTGCCCTCGCCGATCCCGGCGGCGCGGGCGATCTGCGCGGTCGTGACCCCGCGGCCGTGCTCGACGACCAGCGGAAGCACCGCGCGGACGATCATCCGCCGCCGGTCGTCCGGCGCCATCCCGGGCGCTCTTTTTCTTGTCTCCATGCGCTCCACGGTACGGAGTGAGTGCTCACTCCGTCAACGGGATAAAACGAAGGGGCCGTGCGCACACGGCCCCTTCGGCTCAGTACGTGATCGCGACCGCCGGATCGGCGAGCAGCGCACCGACGTCGGCGAGGAACTCCGACCCCTGCTGCCCGTCGACCACCCGGTGGTCGAAGCTCAGCGACAACTGCATCACCTTGCGCACCTTGATCTCGCCGTCGACCACCCACGGGGTGTCGCGGATCGCCCCGACCGCCAGGATCGCCGACTCGCCCGGGTTGATGATGGGCGTGCCGGTGTCGACGCCGAACACGCCGACGTTGGTGATCGTGAACGTGCCGCCCAGCATCGCCGCCGGCGTCGTCTTGCCCTCGCGCGCGACATCGGTCAGCTCGGTGAGCGCGACCGCGAGTTCCTTGAGCGACAAGGAATCCGCGTCCCGGATCTTCGGCACCACGAGACCGCGCGGGGTCGCCGCCGCGATGCCGAGGTGCACGTAGTCCTTGTAGACGATCTCCTGCGCCGCGTCGTCCCACACCGCGTTGACGTCCGGCGTGCGCTTCGCCGCGAGGCACACCGCCTTCGCCGCGAACGCCAGCGGAGTGAGCTTGACGCCGCTGAACTCGCGCGACTTCTTGAGCTTCTCGCGCAGTTCCATCATCGGCGTGACGTCGATGGTGAGGAACTCCGTGACGTGCGGAGCGGTGTACGCGCTCTGCACCATCGCGGCCGCGGTCGCCTTGCGGACCCCCTTGATCGGCACGCGCCGCTCGCGGGTCGCCGGGTCGTAGCCGGAATCCACAGTGGACACTGCGGGCGCGGCGGAACCGTTGGCGGCCCGGTGGACGTCGTCGCGGGTGATCACGCCGCCGTCCGCGCTGCCGGTGAGCGAGTGCAGGTCGACGCCGAGGTCCTTGGCCAGCTTGCGGACCGGCGGTTTGGCCAGCGGGACGTAACCGCCACGCGATGCCGCCGATCCTGCCGGTGCCACGGGGGCCGGGGATCGCCCCAATGTGGCATTGGGTGCATGTGACGCACCCAATGTGGCGTTCGGTGCATCTGACGCACCCAATGCCACATTGGGGTGCTTGCGCGCCCGCCGGGTAGTCCCGGCCGCCTTGGAGCCGTAGCCGACCAGCGGCTTCATCTCCTCCTCGGCCGGAGCAGCGGGCTCGGCGGAAGCGGCCGCGGGAGCAGGGGCGGCTTTCCCGTCCGGATCCACGTCCATGGTCAGGATCGGCGTCCCGACCTCCACCGTCTGCCCCGGCTCCACGTGCAGTTCGGTGACCACACCGGCCCACGGGATCGGCAATTCGACGGCGGCCTTCGCGGTCTCGACCTCGACCACGATCTGGTTGACCGTGACCGTGTCGCCCGGCTTCACGCGCCAGGCGAGGATGTCGGCCTCGGTGAGCCCCTCCGCCGTGTCCGACAGGGGGAACTGTTTGTACTCAGGCATTTCTGCGGGAACCCCCTTACCAGGCGAGCGAACGGTCGACAGCGTGCAGGACCCGGTCGAGGTCGGGGAGGTAATGCTCCTCGAGCTTCGCAGGCGGGTACGGCGTGTCGAATCCGGTCACGCGCAGGACGGGGGACTCAAGGGAGTAGAAGCATTCCTGCTGGACCCGGGCCGCGATCTCCGAGGTCAGCGAGGATTCCGACGGCGCTTCGCTGACCGCGACGAGCCGGCCGGTCTTGCGGACCGATTCGAACACCGGTCCCAGGTCGAGCGGCGAGAGCGTGCGCAGGTCGATGACCTCCAGCGACTTGCCCTCGGACTCGGCGGCCGTAGCGGCTTCGAGCGCCACCTTCACCGACGGGCCGTACGCGACCACCGTGGCGTCCGTGCCCGCGCGCACCACCTGCGACGCGAACACCTTCGACGGCGCCGTCGAGGTGTCGACCTCCATCTTCAACGCACCCGAGTGGTACAGCTTCTTGGGCTCGAAGAAGAGGATCGGGTCGTCCGAACGGATGGCCTCCTGGATGCCCCAGTAAGCGTCCACCGCGTTCGAAATCGACACCACCTTGAGGCCGGCGATGTGCGAGAACAGCGATTCCGGCGATTCCGAGTGGTGCTCCACCGCGCCGATCCCGCCGCCGAACGGCACCCGGATCACGACGGGCATCTTGACCTTGCCCTGCGTGCGGTAGTGCAGTTTCGCCAGCTGCGAGGAGATCTGGTCGAAGCCGGGGAAGATGAAGCCTTCGAACTGGATTTCGCACACCGGCCGGAAACCGCGCACGGCGAGGCCGACCGCGGTGCCGATGATGCCCGATTCGGCCAGCGGCGTGTCCAGCACGCGCTGCTCGCCGAAGTCCTTCTGCAGCCCGTCGGTGATCCGGAAGACGCCGCCGAGCTTGCCGACGTCCTCCCCCATGATCAGGACCTTCGGGTCCTCCTCCATCGCGCGCCGGAGACCGAGGTTGAGCGCCTTGCCGATCGTGAGCTTCTGCAGATCAGTCATCAGTGCTCACCTGCCGCGGCGAAACCGTCGAGATAGGACAGATACTCCTCGCGCTGCGCTTCCAGCACCGGCGAGGGTTCTGCGTACACCTGGGAAAACACCCGGTCCGGCGGCGGCTCGGGCATGTTGAACGTGTAGTCGCGCAGGTCCGCGGCGAACTGGTCCGCCTCGGCCTGGACGCTGTCGAAGAAGGCCTGGTCGGCGTGCCCGTTCCGAGCCAGGAACGCGCGCACGCGCTCGATCGGGTCCTTGAGCTTCCACTCCTCCAGCTCGTCCGAGAGCCGGTAGCGGGTGGGGTCGTCGGTCGTGGTGTGCGCGTCCATCCGGTAGGTGAACGCCTCGATCAGCACCGGGCCGTTGCCATGCCGGCATTCCTCCAGCGCCCACCGGGTGACGGCGAGGCAGGCGAGGACGTCGTTGCCGTCCACGCGGATGCCGGGGAAGCCGTAGCCGCGGGCGCGCTGGTACAGCGGCAGTCGCGACTGGCGTTCGGTCGGCTCGGAAATCGCCCACTGGTTGTTCTGGCAGAAGAAGACCAGCGGCGCGTCGTACACCGCGGCCCACACGAAACCTTCGTGCACGTCGCCCTGCGAAGTCGCGCCGTCACCGAAGTAGCAGATGGTGGCCTCGCCACCCTCGTCGCCGACCTTGCCCTCGAACTTCTGGCCCATCGCGTAACCAGCCGCGTTGAGCACCTGGTTGCCGATGACGATCGTGTACGGGTGGAACCGGTGGGCCTGGTAGTCCCAGCCGCTGTGGTCAGTGCACCGGAAAATGCCGATCAGGTCGCGCATGTCGACGCCGCGGGTGTACGCGACGCCGTGCTCGCGGTAGCTCGGGAACGCCATGTCGCGCGGCTGCAGCGCGCGGCCGGACCCGACCTGCGCGGCTTCCTGGCCGAGCAGCGGCACCCAGATGCCCAGCTGCCCCTGCCGCTGCATCGCGTTGGCCTCGCGGTCCGCGCGGCGCACCAGCACCATGTCGCGGTAGAGGTTCTTCAGCGTTTCGTCGTCGACGTCCTCGACGTAGCGGTCGAACCGCTCGGACGGGACCCGCTGGCCTTCGGGGGTGAGCAGCTGAGTGAGCTCAGCGCCACCTTCGCTTGTCGCTCGCAAACCGGCGATCACCTGTTCGGGGGAAGGCTGGGCCGCTACGGCGGCCGGCCCGTCTCCAGGTTCCGGGTGCGTCCACTGTTCGGACGGCATGAGCTGTTCTCCTCGGTGTCGGCGCCGCGAGCGGCCGCTTGTGGCGGCCACAGCGACTGCACCGGCGGGGACCGGCTCCTCGGGTCCGAGGCTCCCGGCCACCGTCGGCGTTGACGGTTCGTGGCCACATCCTGGCACGAGAATTGCTCCGATGGAGAGCGGCAGTTGCTGATTTGTTGCTGAGAAAACCTCGCTGAACAGGGGAAACGCTTGGAAGCCCGAGTATGGGAGAGGCGATGGTCGGGCGGCCATCCCGCGTCCTACCTGCCCTCGCGGGCGACGGCGGCTCGGCTAAGCGGACTGAGCACTCGAGACGTTCACTCGTGCCGGTGACGTCGGTCACCGTGGCAAGATGGCGCTGTGGAACAAAAATCCGTACGCGAATCCGTGGTCTCGACGTGGATCAACGACGTCACGCCGAGCCTGTCCGGTCTGGTCGCGATCCCCGCGCTGTCCCCGGCGTTCGACGCGGACTGGGCGTCGACCGGGCATCTCGCCGCCGCCGTCCAGCACGTCAAGACCTACCTCGAGGGGCGCGACCTGCCGGGCGCGCGGATCGAGGTCGTCGAGCTGGAAGGCCGTTCGCCGCTGCTGTTCGTCGACGTGCCGGCCACCCCGGGCGCGACGAACAAGGGCACCGTCCTGATGTACGGCCACTTGGACAAGCAGCCCCCGGTCGGCGGCTGGTCCGAGGGCCTCGACCCGTGGACGCCGGTGATCCGCGACGGACGGCTGTACGGCCGCGGTTCGGTGGACGACGGCTACTCCGGGTACGCGGCCAGTGCCGCGCTGGAAGCGGTGCACGCGGCCGGCGGCGAGCACGCGCGCATCGCGCTGCTGCTGGAAACCGGCGAGGAATCCGGCAGCCCGGACCTGCCCGCTTACCTGGAGCACCTGAGCGCGCGGCTCGGCGAAGTCAGCCTCGTCGTGTGCCTCGACGCGGGCGGCATGGACTACGAGCGGTTGTGGCTCACCACCAGCTTGCGCGGCATGGTGCACCTGACGGTCAACGTCCAGCTGCTCGCCACCGCGCAGCACTCCGGCCTGGCCAGCGGTGTCGTCGCGAGTTCGTTCCGGGTGCTGCGGCAGCTGCTGGAGCGCATCGAGAACTCGGAAACCGGCGAGATCAAGCTGTCCGAGCTGAACGTCGAGGTGCCGGCCAGCCGCCGCGCCGAGATCGAGGCGGTCGCGGAGGTGGCCCCGGACGCGCTGCGCACCGCGTTCCCGTTGGTGAGCGGCGGAAAGACGGTGTCCGAGGACGCGCTTGAGCTGCTGCTGAACAACTACTGGCGGCCGACGCTGTCGATCATCGGCGGCGAAGGGCTCCCGCTGCCCGCCGAAGCGGGCAACGTGCTGCGGCAGAGCACCACTCTCACGTTCAGCTTCCGCCTGCCGCCCACCGCGGTCGCGGACGACGCGCTGGCGGCGATCAAGCGGGTGCTCACCACGGATGTTCCGTACGGCGCGAAGGTCACCATCGCCGAGGACCAGCAGGCGGAGAACGGCTGGAACGCGCCGGAAGAAGCCGCGTGGCTCACCGACGCGCTGCGCCGGGTCGACGACGAGGTGTTCGGCCGTCCGCACCGCGCCGCGGGCATGGGCGGGTCGATCCCGTTCATGGGCCTGCTCGGCGAGAAGTACCCGGAGGCGCAGTTCCTGGTCACCGGCGCGTGCGGGGCGGACTCGAACATCCACGTGCCCGACGAGTGGCTGAACCTGGACTACGCCCAGCAGGTCACCGAAGCGGTGGCGCACCTCCTGGACGCGCACGCCCGCAGCTGACCTGGCGCGCGCCCCAATGTGGCATTGGGTGCATCTAACGCAACCAATGCCACATTGGGTGCGTCGCATGCACCCAATGCCACATTGGGGTGCTTTAGGCGAACTTGGCCAGCGCGTCGGCGACCCGGGTCTGCTCGGGTGCGAACCGCTGGTACGAGAACGGCGTCTCGTTGTTCCACGGGATCAGCTTGCCCGCCTTCACCGCGGGCAGCTGCTGCCAGGTCGGGACGCCGCCGAGCCCGTCCGGGCCGAGCGACAGCGAACCGCCGCGCGAGTCGTACATGATCACGTCGGCCGAGTATTTGCCGACGTTCTCCCAGCTCACCTGCTCGTAGTAGCCGCCCTGGCTCTCGTCGGGCTTCGCCGGCAGGACGAAGTGCATCCCCTTGTCCTGGTAGTGCTTCGAGGTCGCGAACTTCGAGGGGTTGGCCACGTACACCGTGTCCTTCTGCGCGGACAGCAGCACGACCTTCAGCCCGGCCGTCTTCTTGACCGCTTCGGCGAACTTGGCGTCCGCGGCCTCGTACTTCTCCTTCGCCTGCTGGATTTCCGGCGTCGCGACGTTCGCGCCGAGGGCTTTCGCGAGCGCCTCGAACTTCGCGATCCCTTGCGGCATCGCGATGTCCTGCAGTCCGATGCCGACACTCGGCGCGGCCTTGTCCACCTTGTCCGCCAAGGTGTCCGGCACGTACCACATCTGCTGCTTCAGATACATCACGCTGACCAGCAGTTGCGGGTTCAGCGACACGAACTTGTCGAAGTTGAACTCGTTCCAGACGTTGCCCAGCGAGGTCACCGACTTCAGGTCGACGCCGCCCGCTTGCGGATCGGTCTTGCCGTCCGGCAGCTTCGACGGGCCGAAGATCCCCACCGATTTCACGCCGAAGTCCCACAGTGCGGCCGCGGCGGTCACCTGTGCGACGATCCGCTGTGGACGTTCGCCGCTGAGCTTGCGGCCGCGGTCGTCGGTGAAGGACCACGTCGCGCCGCCGCCGGCAGCGGGCTGGTCGTCTTTGTACCCGCAGGCGCTCAGCAGGCCGAGGGTGCCCGCGGCGGCGGTGCCGGCGAGAAAACCGCGGCGGGACAGCCGCGCCGGTGAGAGGGTCATCGGAACTCCGGAGGATCGGGTGAGGTACCGCCTGAGGTTAGCCTTGCCTTAGGGTGAACGCCATGGTCCTGCTTGGGGAGCGCGTCACATCCCGGCGCTGGGGCGTCCGCGCGACAGTCCTGGTCGCGGCGCTCGTCGCCCTCGTCGCGGTGGTGGTGCTGTCCATCGCCTTCGGCTCCAACCGGTTGCCGCTCGGCAGCGTCTGGCACGCCTTGTTCTCCTACAGCGGCACGTTCGAGGACGTGGTGATCCGCGACGACCGGCTGCCCCGGACGCTGCTCGGGCTGGCCGTCGGCGTCGGGCTCGGGCTGGCCGGCGCGCTGCTGCAGGCGATCACGCGCAACCCGGTCGCCGACCCCGGCCTGCTCGGCATCAACCACGGCGCGGCGGTCGCGATCGTCCTGGGCGGCGCGGTGTTCTCGGTGTCTTCGCCGCAGCAGCTGGTGTGGTTCGCCTTCTTCGGCGCGTTGGCCGGAACGGTCCTGGTCACGGTGATCGGCGGCTCGGTGAGCCCGCTGCGGCTGGTGCTCGCGGGCGTCGCGGTGCAGGCCGTGTTCGTCGGGATCAACCAGGGCATGCAGATGATCAACACGCACAGCCTCGACCAGATGCGGTACTGGCTCGTCGGCTCGCTGGTGAACCGGAACCTCGACAGCCTCGCCGGGCTGCTGCCGTTCTTCCTGGCCGCCCTGGTGGTCGCGGGAGTGCTCGCCCGGCCGCTCAACGCGGTCGCGCTCGGCGACGACAGCGCGCGCGGGCTCGGCGCGAATCCGGTGCTGACCCGCGCGGTCGGCATGATCGCGGTCGGCCTGCTTTCCGCGACCGCGACCGCGGCGTGCGGGCCCATCGCGTTCGTCGGGCTGATGATCCCGCACGTCGTGCGCGCGCTGGTCGGCCAGGACGAACGGTGGGTGCTGCCGTTGTCCGCGCTGCTCGGGCCGGTGCTGCTGCTCGGGTGCGACGTGCTCGGCCGGCTGCTCGGCGGCAACGGCGAAATCCAGGTGGGCCTGATGACGGACGTGATCGGCGGCGTCGCCTTCGTGATCGTGGCGCGGCGGTTGAAGGCGGTGCGGCGATGAGGACGTGGGTGGTCGTCGGACTGCTGACGCTGGTGGCGGCGGTGCTTCTGGTGCTCGCCGTGGGCACCGGCGATTACGAGATGTCGCCGCTCGAAGTGCTGCAGACCCTCGCCGGATCCGGCACGAAGGCGCAGTACCTGGTGGTCACCGGCCGGTTGCCGCGCGCGTTGGTGGCGATCTTCGTCGGCGTCGCGCTCGCGCTGGCGGGCACGGTCTTCCAGACGGTGACCCGGAATCCGCTCGGCAGCCCGGACATCATCGGCTTCACCACCGGCTCGGCGACCGGCGGGATCATGATGATCCTGCTGTTCGGCGCGGGCCCCGGCCTGGTGTCGGTCGGCGCGGTCGCGGGCGGTCTGCTCACCGCGTTGCTGGTCACCGCGCTGTGCGCTCCGCACGGTTTGCTCAGCTCACGGCTGGTGCTACTGGGCATCGCGGTGAGCGCGGTGCTGGCCGGGGTGAACGGTTACCTGCTGGTGCAAGCGAAACTCGAAGCCGCGGCACAGGCGGTCGGCTGGCTGACCGGCGATCTCGCCGGTCGTGACTGGAACTACTTCATCCCGCTGTGCCTGGCCGTCGTGGTGCTCGCGCCGTTCATCTTCGTGCACCAGCCCGCGCTGCGAATGCTGGAAATGGGCGACGACGCCGCGGTCGCCGTAGGCGTCGCGGTGCCGCGAGTGCGTGCGGTGGTGCTGCTGGCGGCGGTCGCGTTGGCCGCTTCCGCGACCGCGGCGGCCGGGCCGATCCCGTTCGTCGCCCTTGCCGCGCCGCAACTCGCCCGCCGCCTGACCCGTCGACCGGGACCGAACCTGCTCGCCTCCGCGGCGATGGGTGCGGTGCTGGTGCTGGCGGCGGACTTCGTGGGCCAGCGGGTCCTGGACGCTTCGCTGTTGCCGGTGGGCGTCGTCGCGGCGGCGCTGGGCGGCGGGTATCTGTTGTGGCTGTTGACCGTTTCCCGGCGCCGCCAGACCGCGTGATCAAGCCATCCTGGTCAGTTCCACCGAGACATCCAAAGTGGACTGGCTGGCCCCGGTGAAGATCCCCTTCAACGGAGCCACGTCCGCGTAATCGCGGCCGGTCGCGACCCATACGTGCCGCGGCCCGACCGGGATCGCGTTCGTCGGGTCGTGCGCCCACCAGCCGCCGGTCCACACGTCGACCCAGGCGTGGCTTTCGCCCTCGACCTTCTCGCCGAGCTTGGCCTCCGGCTTGGTGTGCAGGTAGCCCGAGCAGTACCGCGCCGGGATGCCGATCGCGCGCAGCATCACCAGCGAGACGTGCGCGAAGTCCTGGCACACGCCCTCGCGCGCCCGCCACGAATCGGTCGCCGTGCTGTGTACACCAGTGGTGCCGGGCTGGTATTTCAGTTGCTCGTTCACCCAGCCGCAGATCGCGAGCACCGCGTCCGCCGGGTCCAAGCCCTTGCGCAGCGCTCGGGCCTGTTTGGACAGTTCCTGGTCGTTCGGGGTGTACGGCGTCGGCGTCAAATACTCCGTGCGCTGATCGCGGACGGTCTCGCTCTGCAGTTCCTTCCACGTCGCCGAACGCACCGGTTCCGCCTCGTCCGCGGTCTCCACCACGGACGTCGCGAGCACGGTGAACTCGGTGTGCGGCGCGTGCAGGTCGAACGAGGTGACGTCGGTGCCCCAGTAATCGGTGTAGCGGTAGGCCCGCGTGGCCGGGGAGGTTTCGATGCGAGTGGCCAAAGTGGTCTGCCGCCGGTCGGAGCGCGGGGTGAGCCGGGCTTCGTTGTACGACTGGGTGGCCGGGGTCGCGTACCGGTAGCCGGTCCGGTGCGTCACCCGCAATTGCCAGCTCACAGGGACACCTCCGCACCGCTCCACGCCACCCACGGCGACGTGTGGAAGTACTGAATGGACACTGCTTCCCCGACTTCCTTGATCGCTTCCTGCAATCCGCGCAGCCGCCGGGGCAGGTCGTCCAGCAGTGCCGCGGGGTGGAGGAATTCCAGCTCGCTGCGGGCACGGCCGAGCAGGCGGACGGCCTCGGACTTTTCGTTGCCCCGGGCGTTGATTCCCGGATCGAGCTGGCGTAAACAATCCTCCGCCTGGCGCAGCGCGTGGAATACCGAACGCGGGAACAACGTGTCCCTGAGCAGGAATTGCACCACGCGGGCCGCGTCGAGTGCGCCGCGGTTGGTGCGCAGGTACGTGTCCTGTGCGCCCGCCGAGCGAAGCACGGTCATCCACCCCGGCGACGACGCGCGGTCGGAAACGCGCGAAAGCAGCAGCCGCACCACCATGTCCGCGCGTTCGACCGATCGGCCGAGCACCAGGAACAGCCAGCCGTCGTCGCGGCTCATCGTGGAATCGGCGAGCCCGGCGAACATCGCCGCCCGTTCCTCCACAAAGGACAGAAAGGCGTGCGGTCCGGCGCGGCGGGCGTAACGCTGCCGGTCCGGCACCGCGTTCCAGGTCGCGTTCAGGCATTCCCACAGCTCGGTCGAAACGACCTCGCGCGCGCCGCGGGTGTTCTCTCGCGCGGAGTTGATCGAACCGACGATCGATGAGGGATTGTCCTTCGCATAGGCGACCAGTTCGGTCAGCTTCCACACGTCGAGCGCGTCGCCCGCGTCGAACGGGATGCCGAGCACGGCGAGCAGTTGCCGGCTGACGTGGTCCGGATCGACGCTCGCGTCTTCCAGCAGCTGATGCACCGAGACGTTCAGGATGCGGGAGGTGTCGTCGGCGCGTTCGACGTAACGGCCGATCCAGTACAGCGACTCCGCGTTGCGGGCCAGCATCATGTTTCCCTCCCTCAGCTCTGTTGCTGCTGTTGTTGCTGCTGCGACGTGGACAGTTCCGGACCCTGTTCCGCGGCGACACCGTCCACAACGGACACGTCGCCGAGCGCGGGACGGTCGAGTTCCTGCTCCGACGTCGAGGACCGCGAAGCGAGCACCCAGGTGTCCTTCGAACCGCCGCCTTGGGACGAGTTCACCACCAGACTGCCCTCGGGCAGCGCGACCCGGGTGAGTCCGCCGGGGAGTACGAAAATTTCCTTGCCGTCGTTGACCGCGAACGGCCGCAGGTCCACGTGCCGCGGCGCGAGCCGGTCGTCCACCTTGGACGGAACGGTCGACAGCTGCACCACCGGCTGCGCGATCCAGCCGCGCCGGTTCGCGCGCACCTTGCGGCGCAACGCGTCCAGCTCCTTTTTGGACGCGTCCGGCCCGAAGACGATGCCGTATCCGCCGGAACCTTCGACCGGTTTGATCACCAATTCGTCGGCGTGCTGCATGACGTGGTCGAACTCGTCGGGCAGCCAGCAGCGGAAAGTGTCCACATTGGGCAGAATGGGTTTCTCGTTCAGGTAGTAGCGCACCATTTCCGGCACGTAGGTGTAGACGAGCTTGTCGTCGCCGACGCCGTTGCCGACCGCGTTCGCCACCACCACGTTGCCCGCGCGGGCCGCGTTGAGGATGCCCGCGACGCCGAGCACCGAATCCGGCCGGTGGTGCACCGGATCGAGGAACTCGTCGTCGATCCGCCGGTAGATCACGTCGACCTGGCGTTCGCCCTCGGTGGTGCGGAGGTAGACCACGTTGTCGCGGCAGAACATGTCGCGGCCCTCGACGAGCTCCACGCCCATCAGCCGGGCGAGCAGCGAATGCTCGAAGTAGGCCGAGTTGTAGACGCCGGGGGTGAGGACGACGACCATCGGGTCGGCGACGTTCGGCGCGGCCGCCGCTCGCAGTGCGCGAAGCAGGTGTGACGCATAGTCACCGACCGGCCGGACCCGGTGTCGCGCGAACAGGTCCGGGAACACGCGCGCCATCGTGCGCCGGTTCTCCATCACGTAGGACACGCCCGACGGGTTGCGGAGATTGTCCTCCAGGACCCGGAAAGTGCCCTCCTCGTCGCGGACGAGGTCGACGCCGGAGACGTGGATCCGCACGCCGTTGGGCGGTTTGATCCCGTAGGCCTCGCGGTGGAAGTGCTCGCACGAGGTGATCAGCCTGCGCGGCAGGACGCCGTCGCGCAGGATCTGCCGGTCGCCGTAGACGTCGGCGAGGAACGCCTCCAGCGCCCGGACACGCTGGGTCACGCCGCGTTCGAGCCGGGACCATTCGGTCGCCTGGATGACGCGGGGCACGAGGTCGAGCGGGAACGGCCGTTCCTGGCCGGACAGCGAGAACGTGATCCCCTGGTCCACCATCGCCCGGTCGAGGGCCTGCGAGCGGTTGGTGAGGTCGCTGGCGTCGAGGGCGGCGATCGAGCCGTACAGCGCGCGGTACGGCCCGCGGACCGTGCCGTCGGGCGCGAACATCTCGTCGTACGCGCCGGCGTGTGGTCGCTCCGGGGCGAGGTATCCGTCGAACTGCGCGCCGGGCCGGGCCGCGCGGCGGCCTTTCACCGTTCGCGCACGTCGTCCGGCTGGCGGCAGCCGGGGACCGGGGTTGCTGTTCATGGGAGACATCCTGACTTACCGCGCCGGACGGCCGTGACACCCGTCTTCCGGCAAGTCCTGTGCGAAACTTCCCCGTGACGCAGCAGTGCTGTGCATACCCGCTTCCGGGTGGCAATATGCCAGCTCTCAGCCCTTGAGAACTACGAGGAGTGACGAAGTGGCCCGAGGACAGCAAATGAAGGCGCTCGCCCTTCTCCCCGCTTTCGCGCTGGTCGGCATGACGATGGCGTGCGGCGCGGGCGGCAACGGAGCCGGCGGCACCGACGCCGGCGCCAGCCAGGCTCCCGGCGGCGAAGCGGCGCCGACCGCGCAGAAGGACGCGGCGCTGGCCGGGATGGTGCCCGCCGACATCAAGGCCGACGGCAAGATCGTGATCGGGCAGGACCAGACCTACCCGCCGAACGAATTCGTCGAGAACGGCAAGGCGACCGGCTTCGACGTCGACCTCGCCACCGCGGTCGGCCAGGTGCTCGGCGTGCAGACGGAGTTCCAGAACTCGGCGTTCGACGGCATCATTCCCGGTATTTCGGCGAAGAAGTACGAAATGGGCATCTCGTCGTTCACGATCAACGCCGAGCGGATGCAGACCGTCGACATGATCTCGTACTACAGCGCCGGCACCTCGCTCGCGGTGCTCAAGGGCAATCCGGACAAACTGTCGGTGGACGACCTGTGCGGTAAGAATGTGGCCGTGCAGAAGGGCACCACGCAGGTCGACGATCTCGGCAAGCGCAACACCGCGTGCACCAAGGCGGGCAAGCAGCCGATCAACATCACCCAGTTCCAGGCGCAGACCGACGTGAACCTGGCGCTGACCGCGAAGCGCGTGCAGGCCGAGCTCGCCGACTCGCCGGTGATCGACTACGCGGTGAAGCAGACCGGCGGCCAGCTCGAGTCCGCGGGCGCGCCGTACGACACCGCGCCGTACGGGATCGTGCTGCCGAAGGGCAGCGGCGAGTTCGGCAAGGCGATCCAGGGCGCCGTGCAGAAGCTGATCGACAGCGGAATCTACAAGAAGATCCTCGACAAGTGGGGCTTGTCGGGTTCCGGTGCCATCACCAAGTCGGAGATCAACCCGTCCGCTTCCTGACGAAACTGAGGACTTAGTTACTCGTGTCCACTCCCCCCGGCCCCGCCGATTCCTGGCAGGAGGTCGACACCACCCCGATCAAGGCGGTCCCGGTCCGGCATTACGGACGCTGGATCGCCGGCGTGATCATCGTGTTCGTCGCGTTCATCGTGATCCGCAGCGTGGTCACGAATTCCGCGTTGCAGTGGCCGGTCGTCGGCGAGTACCTCTTCGACGGCCGGATTATCAACGGCCTGCGGAACACGTTGCTGCTCACGGTGCTCTCGATGCTCATCGGCATTGTCGGCGGCGTACTGCTCGCGGTGATGCGACTGTCGCCGAACCTGCTGATGTCGGGCGCGGCGTCGATTTACATTTGGTTGTTCCGCGGCACGCCGTTGATCGCTCAGCTGGTGATCTGGAACTTCCTGGCGCTGGCGTACCCGAAGATCGGACTCGGCATTCCGTTCGGGCCGACCTTCATCAGCTGGGACACGAACACGCTGATCAACCAGTTCGTCGCCTCGTTGCTGGGCCTCGGCCTGAACGAGGCGGCGTACATGGCGGAAATCGTCCGCGGCGGTCTCCAGTCCGTCGACAGCGGTCAGCTGGAAGCGTCGTCCGCACTGGGCATGAGCCGGGGCAAGACCTTGCGCCGGATCATCCTGCCGCAGGCGATGCGGGTGATCATCCCGCCCACCGGCAACGAGACCATCTCGATGTTGAAGACCACGTCGCTGGTCGTCGTCATCGGATACTTCGAGCTGTTCGTGTCGGCGCAGACGATTTATTCGCAGAACTACAAGACAGTCCCGCTGCTGATCGTCGCGGCGACGTGGTATTTGTTCATGACGTCGGTGCTGACGATCGTGCAGCTTTACATCGAGCGGTATTTCGCCCGCGGCACTTCACGGGCGACCGCACAGCGGAACAAGTGGGGGTCGCGAATGCTGGGCTTCCGCTTCGGCAGCGGCGGCAGCGGAAGCGGAGGTAGCGTCCAGTGACTCCCGTCGTTTCCGCGCAAAAGGTGTGCAAGAGCTTCGGCTCCCTGGACGTGCTCAAGGGCATCGATCTGGAAGTGCACGACCGCGAGGTCCTCTGCCTGATCGGCCCGTCCGGTTCCGGCAAGTCCACCCTGCTGCGCTGTATCAACCACCTGGAGAAAATCGACGCGGGCAGACTGTATGTCGACGGAGTGCTAGTCGGCTACCGCGAACACGGCGGCCGGTTGCACGAGCTGCGGGACAAGGAAATCGCGGCGCAGCGCAAGAACATCGGTATGGTTTTCCAGCGGTTTAATCTGTTCCCGCACATGACAGCGCTGGAAAACGTCATGGAGGCCCCGGTCCAGGTCCGCCGGGAACCGAAGGCACAGGTCCGGGAGCGGGCCTTGGAACTGCTGGGCCGAGTCGGCCTGGCAGACAAGGCCCGTTCCTACCCCGGCCAGCTTTCGGGCGGCCAGCAGCAACGGGTCGCCATCGCACGCGCGCTGGCGATGCAACCGAAGCTGATGCTCTTCGACGAGCCAACGTCCGCATTGGACCCGGAGCTGGTGGGCGACGTCCTGGGCGTCATGCGCCAACTGGCGAAGGACGGCATGACGATGGTCGTGGTGACCCACGAAATGCAGTTCGCCCGCGAGGTAGCCGACAAGGTCTTCTTCATGGACGGTGGGGTTGTCGTGGAGTCCGGTTCTCCGGATGAGGTGATCGGGGATCCGAAGCATGAACGGACGAAGTCGTTCCTTGCGCGGGTGTTGAATCCGAACGCTTGAGGTTTTGTGGAGGCCGCCCGGAGATTATCCGGGCGGCCTTTTTATGAGCGGTGTGTGGACTTCAGGTGGCGGATTTCCGGTGTCCAGCTGGGCAATGTAGAGAACCTGTCAGCGGTGGCGGGCGGGTCACCGTCCAGAACGTAACTCATTCTCCAACTGCTGCACCTTCTTAGCCATCTCCTGCGGCCCAGCCCCGGCCAAGCTGATCCATCCGGATTTGTCCACCCCGAACAGGATCCGCCCCTCCTCCATATCCGCCCACCCCGGCGGATTCTCGTTACGCCGCCGCTTCCCGCGACTGTCCCGGACCGCGACGTACAGCCGCCCAAAGTACGTGTGCGGCTTGTCAAGCCACTGCAATACCTGCTTGGCATCCCGAACACTCGGACTCGTCCGCCCAGACGGCTGGCTGCCGCTCTTGACCAGATTCAGGTCCTCGTCGGAACAGTTAAGCGAAAGAACCCGCGCGGCCGGAGCCTCCGGCAGCAGCGCGATGAACTCCCGAACCAACCTATCCGCCGAACACGGCGCGATATACAACTTCTGGTTCACCGCAACAACAGTCGCCGTGTCCCGACCGCTCGCGGCGGCACGCACCGTTCGCTCGCCACGCTCCGATTTGACCCACGAGTAGTACTCGACACCCGGCCGCTGCAGCAGATGCATCGTCTCGACGAACTCGTCGCTGAGCCGTCCGCGCTGCATCAGACCGACATTGTGCAGCTCCCGGTCGGTGTCAGCAGCAAGTTGCCGCCTTTCCTCCGGCGAGTACCACAGAGCGCCGCGGACGAGCGTCGGGTGGATGTCGCCGAGGTTCAGGCGTTCCAGCAGCACTTCGAAGGTTTGCAGGCTCAGCTCAACGGGCTTGCGCAGCACCGACTTTCCCTCCCCCTTGCCATTCCGCTAAGCCCCGATCACCGGCGGCGTAGGCCGATTGCCGTCGTAACCCCCGAAAATCGAATCCGGGTCTTCTTCGGCCAGCAGGATCTTGCGCTGGTGTTCCTCGTCCTCGGGGCCTTTGCCGCCCTTGCCGCCGCCGCCCATGCCGCCCATCCCGGGCTGCCCTTTCGCTCCAGCCGCACCAGCACCGCCCGCACCAGGCCGGGCTGCACCCGCCCCCTCGCCGAGCGCCCCCACACCGGTACCGCCTCCGAGACCCCGCGGCCCGGCGCTGCTACCCGCGCCACCGGAACCGGACCCACCGGGCCCGAAGCCACCACTGCCACTCCCGCCGGCGGTCGGCCCGAAGCCGCCACCGAACCCGCTGACCGGGCCGAAACCACCGTTCAACCCGCCAGTCCCAGGATTCCCGCCGCCCGGCACCGAGGACGGCGGCTGCCAAGTGGGAGGCGTCGACGGAGGCGGCGTGGGATCCGCCCAAGCCGCCCTGGTGCTGTCATTCGGCGGCGGTGTAACGGGCGGAGTCACGCCCCCACCGTGCCCGGGCGGCGGAGGTGCCTGCATGCCAGCCGCGCCGGGAGGAGCGGAGTAGGTGCTGGGCCCACTGCTGTAGCCGCCGCCGTAGTTGTGCGACGAACCGCCACCGGACGAATGGTGGCCAATCCCGGAGCCGACCCGCCCGGTCGCGGTCCCAGGCGTCGAGGGATCCGGGGTGATGCCCGTCGAGGACACATCCGGATCGTGCGCGGCCGGATAGTCCATCGGCATGGTCTGGGTTCGGGGATCGGTGCTCTGTTGGTACTGGCCGTACGCCTCGACGTTCTTCTTGGTCTTGTCGTCGAACTCCGCGGCGGCGATCTCGTCGTCGCTCGCTCCGATCGAGACGTAGTCCGAGAGCTTCTGGTCATCCGGCCTGCTCTCCGCGACCGGCACCACAGCGTTCTTCACGTAGTTGAACGCCGCCGACTGTTCCGCGATGGACTTCTGCATCGAGTCCATCTTTTCCGCCGCGATGTGCGACGTGGCGATCAACGGGGCCAGCCCGGCCTTGCCGCTCTCGGCGGCCTGCCCTTTCCAGAAGGAATTGAGCGCTGCTTGGCTTTCGGTGAGCTTGGCGGCTACCGCGTTATGGATGGATTTGAGGTCGCCGCACCCGCCGCCCATCGCGTCCAGTCCGGTCGTGTCGCCGGGGTTGTGCAACTGGTTGTAAATGTCATGACCGGTGACCGCCACCTCAACCTGCCTTCAGCCGGGTGATCTCGGCGGCAGCCAGCTTCTCCGCCATCCCGCACGGGTCGGCTACCGCGGGGCTTCCCGACCGCAGTTGAGTGTTGACGGTATAGGTGAGGTCGTCGCGCACCCCCACCGCCAACGCGCACGAGCCGGTCCCTTCGTCGCCCTTGCTGTAAACGACCGACGGGTACCCGAGGATCGGCGCGTGCGGCTTGAACGTGGTCAGCCTCCCTGCCTGGTTCTCCAGGTAGAGGCTGTTGAGACCGCGCTTGTTCCCGGAGAAGAAGCCGGCGCTGACGTTGCCGCCGCCTCCGTCGAATGTCCATTGACAGGACTTGCCCACGATCGACTGAGCGACAGAGGTGCCTTTGACCTTGCCGCCTGCCTTCTCTACCTCGGACGTCGGGAGGGCGGAGCAGGGGTCGGCCTCGTACTGGGCGGTGTTGGTCAGCGGCACCGCGACCTTCGGGGCGAGCATGCCTTCCGCCGGTTGAGAACTGGCTGGCGCGGGGGTCGGTTGCCCTCCGGTCGAGCCGCCTCCGCACGCCGTCAGCAGCAGCGCACCCCCACCGGCGAGTACGAGTTGGCAGACGCTACGAATTCGCATTCAGTCGACCTTTCGGGTTCCGCGCAGCGCGTCGATCGCGGCGTGATCCTGCTTCACGTAAGCGGTTCGGATGTCTTTGAGGGTTTGGACGTAGGAATCCAGGTAATCGACCGTTCCGCGGAGAAATTCGTTGTACGCGGTGGTGGCGCGGTCCGCGGCCTTCGAGTATTCCGTCGTGACGGTGTCCGAACCCGGCTGGCCGAGCTGTGCGAACTGGATCGCGATGGTCCGGGCCCTCGAGTACTCGTTGTCGAGGCTGTCCTCGAGCTGCTGGATCACCTTGTCCATCGCCTCGGGGTTGAATTCCCAGCCGCCGTTGGACGAGGCGGCCGCGAAGTCCGCTTTGGCCTGGCCTGACCCGAGGGCCGCGAAATTCGGCGGCGGTGGTGGCGGCGTGGCCGCGTTGGCTCCCGCGATGAGCCCGGATCCGGGCGGAGGAGCGGTCGGGGCCGTCGAGATGAGCTGGTTCTGGACGCCCTGCAGCCCGCTGTTCGTTCCGTCTGGCATTGTCGTGCCTCCCCGCACGGGCCGCGGCTTCATGGGGGCGGCCTACCCTCTGTTCTTGATCAGCTTCAGCAAGTGACCATAGCAGCCATGCCCAGGCACGGAAGGCGGTTCGGGCAAGATCGCTCGGACAGTGGATCAATTCGGTAGTCATCCGCAAGCAGTCAGTGACCGCCAACAAGGACGACCGGGCACTACTCCGCCCGGCCCCTTGCCCATCCGCCGTTGATCCGATTCCCTGAGGGCCGACGATCGTGGGGAGAAGGGGCTCGTGCCGACCGATACGACCTTGCCGCCGCTTGATCCGTTTGCCGGGGTTCCCGACAAGCGGTACGAGGTGAAGGCCGCGGACCTGCTGAAACCTGGCAGCAGCGGCATCCTTCGCTGGAGACGGCAGGCCACCAACGCGCCGATCGTGCTGGTCGAGGACGCCTACATCACCGGCACTCTCGATCTTCGCGCCGCCGATCTCAATTTTCTCTTCCAATTCGAACGCTGCCGGTTCGAGCATCCGCCGGACGTGCGCGAGGCGACGCTTCTCGGGCTCGTTTTTCGGAAATGCTGGCTTCCCGGACTGCGGGCGCGCAATTTGCGCAGCCGGAATGATGTGCGGCTCATTCGCAGCACCGTGGAAATCGCGGCGGACGAATTCGAGGTGGAGACGACCACCGTGCAGCGCGGGGACGATCGCGAGCGCGGGATGCCCAATGCCGCGGTCAATCTCACCGACGCGGTGATCGACGGGTCGGTCGTGCTCACCCGGACCACGATCAGCCATCCGCACGGCAAGGCGATCCAGGGTGACCGCCTGGTGATTACCGGGGCGCTGCTGGCTTATCGCATGGTCGCCAAGGGCGAGGTGCGGCTGCCGGGCATGCGGACTGGCGGTAACGTGAACTTTTCCGGGGCGACGTTCGACAATCCGGACGGCTTCGCGTTCAACGGGAACGGGCTGCACATTGGCGGCAGTCTGCTGTGCGAGGTCGACAATTACGGTCCGGCGAGTGAGCGGAAAAGGTTCTCCGCCAAGGGAGTCCTCTACCTGCCGAGCGCCACTGTGGACAGTGACATCGTCCTGCGCGAGGCGCGGCTTGAGGTCGACCAACGCGGTCCGATCGTGATGGACGCGTGGAAGTCCGGGGATCCGTACCTCGATCCGCGGCCGGCGTTGGTCGCGGACCGGCTGAAGGTCGACGGAAATCTCGAGTTGTCCGACGGGCTCCGGGCATTCGGCACCCTGCGGATGGTCAACGCGCGCATCGGCGGATCGCTCAGGCTCGCTGGCGCGGAAATCACCATGGTGCGCGGCCGTGCGACGCCGTATTACGACCGCGCGCTCCACCTCGACGGGTCCACCATCGGCGGCGACATCGAGGCGACCAATCTCCGCGTGCCGATCGGCCAGTTGCGGCTCGCGGACATCACGGTCGGCGGCAACTTCCTCGCCTGGAATTCGATGTTCCTGCACCCGGGTCGGGACGCGTTTTCCGCGCGCAGGGCCAAAATCTCCGGGAACTTCCAGCTGACGGACGCCACCGTGAAGGGCACACTGCGGCTTCAGGGCGCGGAAGTCGGCGGCAGCGTGAATATGTTCGGCACGTTGCTCACCGAGCCAGGGCAACGGAAATCGAGCAGTTTCTCCCTCGACATCCGTACCGCGCGGATCGGCCGCGACCTGGTGCTCACCGAGGACAAAGACCGTCCGTTCCTCGCTGAGGGCGGCGTGAACCTCGACGGCGCGCAGATCGCGCGAAGGCTCGACATGAACGGTGCGAAGCTCGGATCCCTTGCCCCGCACGACATCGCGCTCGACGCCAGCGACGTCACCGCGGACGAGTTCATCCTCTCTCCCGCCGAGCCGCCGACCGGTTCGGTGCGGTTGCGCAGGGCGCATTGCGGTGCGCTGGCCGACAACGAGGAGATCTGGAACGCCACCGACGGTCTCGAACTCGATGATTTCCGTTACGACGCCTTGAAACACGGCATCGCCCTCGATGACGACAAAGCGCTGGACCACCGGATCGAGTTGCTGCGCAAGGCAATGCGCGGCTACCGACCAGGCCCCTACGACCAGCTCGCCGCGACCCTGCGCGCGGCCGGAAACGAAGAGCACGCCTCGACGGTCGCCCTGCGAAAGCAGCAGTTCCGCTACGAAGCGCTCGCCAAGGGCTTCAAGTTCTTCGGACCCGGCGTCCGCGCGTGGAGCTGGCTGCAACGGTCGATGGTCGGCTACGGCTTCCGTCCGGTGCGCGCGCTCGGCTGGCTGTTCACGCTGCTGGTGCTCGGCAGCCTGTGGTTCGGCCTCGGCAAGGACGACTGCGTCAACGACCACACCGGCCGCTACATGACCAGCGGCCCGCGCTGCCTGGTCAACCAGCAGGACTCCGGCCTGCAATGGAACCCGGTCATCTACACCGCCGACCTGCTGGTGCCGATCGTCGACTTCGGCAACAAGTCGCGCTGGTACATGCACGGCGCGGACAACTGGGTGGCGGCCGGGTTCACCGCGTCCGGCTGGATCCTCGCGACGACGGTCGCGGCGGGCGTCAGCCGGATGCTGCGGAGAGAGTCCTGATCGCATACTCTGGGTATGTGAGTCCTGATGCGACCGGTCAGATCGAGGTCAGCGCCGCTCCGGCGAAGGTGTACGCGCTGGTCAGCGACCCGGGCGCGCTCGCGGGGGCGGCCACCGAGTACTGCGGGCACCGCTGGCTCGGCGGCGCGACCGGCCCGGCGGTCGGCGCGAAATTCCGCGGCAGCAACCGGCGCGGGGTGCGCCGGTGGTCCACGACGGTCGTCATCACGGCCGCGGACGCGGGACGCCGGTTCGCCTTCGACGTCAAGCTCGGGCCGATCCCGGTCTCCCGCTGGGAGTACGTGATCGAACCCGCCGACGACGGCTGCGTCGTCACCGAAAGCATGTGGGACCAGCGGCCCGGCTGGTTCACGCCGCTGACCGTGGTGGCCACCGGGGTCAAGGACCGTTCGGTGACCAACCGCGTCAACATCGAGGAGACGCTCGCGCGGCTCAAGAGCGCGGTCGAGTAGCGCTCACTCCACGAACCGGGACCAGAACTCCACGACCTTGACGTTCGCGGGTTCCTCCCCCAGCGGCTCCCCGCCGAACTCGTGCCGCAGGTAACTGCGCAGGTCCCAGCCGTAATAAACCACGTCGGTCTGGTACACCGAGAGCACCGGATACCCGGATTCCCCGGCCGTCGCGGGCAGATACCGATGCCCGCACACGGGCACCAGCTGTGGCACTGTCGCGAGCTGCCGTCGCGCGACCGCCAGCGCGTTGCACATCGACCGCGGCCGGGCGCCCCATTCGGGCAGCCACAGGTCGTTGTTCTCCACGTCGTACAGGACGCCGTCGACCGGCCAGTCCAGGCGTTTGCGCAGCTGGTCCGGGTCGCCGTGGCGCCAATCGGGCCAGCGGTCGCCCACTGGCACCCCGGCGGTGAGGAAAATCCGGTGGTCGTCGGAAAAGGTGAACCCGAACTGGTCCTCGACGTCGCTCAGTTCGGCGGGCGTGAGGCCAGGCCGCAAGGGCTCGCCGAGATTCTGCTGCAGGATGCGGGCCTCCTCCACGGTGAAGGCTTCGGCCGGCTGAACGTGTGTCATGCCCGAAGCGTACGTAGCGCCGGCCCGCGTCCGCGCGCCCTTTTTCGCCGGAATGAACTCCCTCGCCGGGGTGAGGTTCTTCTCTCCAGCCGTGGTTGACGGAACACTGCGTGACCGAATGTAGTTCACTCCTCCCGTGACTTCCTCACCGCAAGCCCGGCAAGCCCGCGTGCGCGCGCCCGAGCTGACCGGCGACGTCTGGCTCAACACCGGCGGCCACCGGCTGACTCTGGCGCAACTGCGCGGACGCGTAGTGCTGCTGGACTTCTGGACCAGCGGCTGCATCAACTGCCTGCACGTGCTGGACGAACTCCGTCCGCTGGAACAGGAATTCGCCGACGTCCTGGTCACCGTCGGGGTGCACTCGCCGAAGTTCAGCCGCGAGGGCGAGCGCACGTCGATCGAGGCCGCGGTGCGCCGGTACGAGGTGCACCATCCGGTGGTCAACGACCCGAAGATGGAGCTGTGGTCGCAGTACGCCGTACGGGCCTGGCCGACGCTGGTCGTCGTCGACCCCGAGGGCTACGTCGTGCACGTCGCGGCGGGCGAAGGCCACGGCGAGGCGCTACGCCGCGTGATCGCCGACCTCGTCGCCAAGCACGAGGCGAAGGGCACGCTCCGGCGCGGCGGCAGCCCGTACGTGCCGGTCGAGGAGCAGCGCACGGAACTGCGTTTCCCCAGCAAGGCCGTGGTCACCGCGGGCGGGCGGATCCTGGTCGCGGACACCGGGCATCACTCCATCGTCGAGTTCGCTTCGGACGGCGAGACCGTCATCCGCCGCTTCGGCAGCGGCGTGCGCGGGACGCAGGACGGGCCGTTCGACCTGGCCCAGTTCGCCGAACCGTCCGGAATCGCCTTGCTGCCCAACGAAGTCGCCGAGCGCGCCGGGTACCACGCGATCGTCGCCGACACCGCCGGACACCGCCTGCGCGGCCTCGACCTCAACACCGGCGAGGTGAAAACCGTTGCCGGAACCGGGAAACAGTGGCGCGACGGCACCGACACCGGCAAGGCGCTGGACATCGACCTCACCAGCCCGTGGGACGTCACGTGGTGGGCCCCGGCGGGCGGCGTGGTCGTCGCGATGGCCGGAAACCACACGCTGAGCGTCTTCGACCCGGTCTCCGGCGCCATCCGCCGGTTCGCCGGCACCACCGTCGAGGGCCTGCGCGACGGCGACGTGCACGAGGCGTTCTTCGCACAGACGTCCGGATTCGCCGTGGACGGCCAGAAACTGTGGCTCGTCGACGCGGAAACCTCGGCCCTGCGCTGGATCGAACCGGCCGGCGAGTCGTTCGCCGTGCACACCGCGGTCGGCACGGACCTGTTCACCTTCGGCCACGCCGACGGCCCGTCCGACCAGGCGCTGCTGCAGCATCCGCTCGGCCTCGCCGTGCTGCCCGACGGCCGGGTCGCGATCGCCGACACCTACAACGGCGCGATCCGCCGCTACGACCCGTTCACCCGCGACGTCACGACGCTCGCGACCGGGTTCGCCGAACCGCAGGGCCTGGTGCGCCACGACGGCGAGCTGTACGTCGTGGAGTCGGCGGGCAACCGGGTTACCCCGCTCGGGGGCAATGGCCAGGCGACCGCCGTCGCCGGCACGCGGCAAGCCGTGCGGCGGCCGCCGACCGTGCTCGCGCCCGGCGAGATCGAGTTCTCCGTCGTCTTCGCCCCGCCGCCGGGCGAGAAGCTCGACGAGCGTTACGGGCCTTCGACGCGGCTGGAGATCACCGCGTCGCCGCCGGAACTGCTCGCCGACGGGGCCGGGGTCGGAACTGATCTCGTTCGGCGGATCAAGTTCGCCGAAGGCGCGACCGAAGGTGTCTTGCAGGTAGTGGCGCAGGCCGCGAGCTGCGACGACGGCGGCGAGCACCCGGCGTGCCGGATCACCCGGCAGGACTGGGGCGTTCCGGTGCGGTTCGAGAACGGAGGGGGGAAGTCGCTGAGCCTGATGATGGCGGGCGAGCCCAAGGCTCCGGCAACCGGTCAGTAGCATGGCTGGCGTGCCGGACACGCCCAAGCTCGAGATCCAGATGCTGCACGACCGCGTCCTCGTGCGGTTGTCGCAGGAGGAAGGCGAGCGCCGCAGCAGCGGCGGCATCGTGATTCCCGCCACCGCGCAAGTCGCGCGCAGGCTGGTGTGGGGTGATGTACTGGGTGTCGGCAACAGCGTGCGGAACGTCAAGCAGGGAGATCGGGTTCTGTTCAACCCGGAGGACCAGCTTGAGGTCGAGATCCAGGGCGAAGGCCACCTGGTGATGCGCGAACGCGACATCCACGCGGTGGCCACGGAGCGGACCGAACACGGCACGGGGCTTTACCTGTAGCTCCCGTACCAGGGGAGGCAGGCGTTGCGTGAAGAAGACCGTTCGTCGGCTTTCGCCGACGACCTGCTGAGCGACGAACTGCTGAACGACCCCGCCCTGGTCAGCGAAGCCGATCTGGCCACGGAGATCTTCGCGGTCGCCGACGCGCCCCCGCCGCCGGACACGCCGTTCCGCCGGTTCCGCAAACGCGTCGGCCGCACGTTCATGATCGTCGGCTGTCTGCTCGGATTGTTCGTGCTGCTCTATACCGTCGACCTGATGACCAGCGCCGGCGACGTGCCGCGCGGCGTGCAGGTGGCCGGGATCGACGTCGGCGGCCTCTCCTATGCCGAGGCGGAAGCCAAGCTACATACCGAACTCCAGCCGCGGCTGACCCGTCCGGTAGCGGTCCACGCCGGGGACGTCACCGGGACGCTCGTCCCCGCGGATTCCGGGCTCGGCCTCGACTGGCCCGGCACCCTCGCCCAGGCCGGGCACCAGCCGTGGAGCCCGCTCACCCGGCTGCTGTCGTTCTTCACCACCCGCGAGGTAGGCGTCGTGACGCGCAGCGACCAGCTCGAGGTGACCGACGCGGTCCAGCAGCTCGCCGGGAAACAGCTCAACCATCCGCTGGTCGAGGGCAGCATCGGGTTCACGCCGAAGGAAAACAACGGGGTCACCGCGTATGCGGTCGAGCCGCGCCAGGGCCAGGAGCTGTCCGACGTCCCGGCCGCGGTGCAAGCCGTGGTCGCGGACTGGCTTTCGCCGCGCGGGGTCACGGTGAAGATGGCGGTCACCCCGCCCCAAACCACCTCCGCTGACGTGCACCGGTTGCTGGACACCGTGGTCGCGCCCGCGGTCGCCGCGCCGGTCGTGCTGCACGGCGAGGGCAAGGACAGCACGCTGGAGCCGTCCGCGATCGCGTCGTCGTTCCAGTTCCAGCCCAACGGGGGCGGCGGTCTCGAACTGCGGATCGACCAGGAGAAGCTGCGCGCGGCCGTCCAGCCGGACTTGGCGTCCACCGAGGCGAAGAGCAAGGACGCGCAGATCACCCTCGACTCCGGCGTTCCGGCCGTCACCCCGTCCGAGGACGGCCGAAAGATCAACTGGGCCAACACTTTCAAGACCCTCACCGCGGTGCTCGCCAAGCCGGCCGGCCGCGATCTGCCGGTCGCCTACGACCAGAAACACCCGACCCTGACCACCGACGGCGCGAACGCGCTGGGCGTCAAGGAAGTCGTCGGCGAGTACACCACCGGCGGGCTCAGCGGTCCGGCCGCGGACAACGTCGCCACGCTCGCCGGACGCATCAACGGCGTCCTCGTGAAGCCGGGAGAGTCGTTCAGCCTCAACGACTATCGCGGCGGCGGGTACGCCTCCGCGCCGGTCGACGAGGACGGCACCGGGCCGTCGGTGACCGGCGGCGGGCTGTCGCAGCTTTCGTCCACTTTGTACAACGCGGCTTACCTGGCCGGACTCGGCGACGGCGGCCACGCGGCGCACGACCACTTCATCGACCGCTACCCAGCGGGTCGCGACGCGGCGGCTGTGGACAGTTCCGGCAATGCCGTGGACCTCAAGCTGGCCAACAACGATCCGACCGGTTTCGTGATCCAGGCGAGCGCAAGCGGCGGTTCGGTGACGGTGAAGATCTGGGGCACCAAGCACTTCCGCGTCGAAGGCCGCAGCGGCGCGCCGTCGAACCAGGTGCCGCCGCCGGTGCAGTTGGGACCTGGTCCGGACGGTCAGTGCCACGCGTCGCCGGGCGCGTCCGGGTTCACCGTCAGCGACACCCGGGTGTTCTACGACCTGGCCAGCGGCGGCGAGGTCCGCGAGGAAAGCCGCAGCACGACGTACTCGCCGCAGCCGATCGTCATTTGCTGAGCCGCGCCGGGGCTTTCGACCGCCAGGACTCGGTGAGCAGCTCGCGCAGCTGCTGTGGGTCGACGCGGTCGAGGTGCACGAGGATCGAGCCGTGCCCGTCGTAGTGCGGCGTGGTGAAGAAGGCCGGATCGCCGGACGCGAGCAACGCGGCCTTCTCGTCGAGCCCGACGAACAGCACCAGCCCGCCTTCGGCCTCGGTGCGCAGCCGCGCGTAACCCTTGCCCGCCACCTTGAGCGCGGGCGTGCGGTACCAGGTCGCCACCTCGGTTTCCGGCAGCTCTTCCTGCGCCCACGCGGTCACGTCGTCCCAGGTCATCGTCATGCCGTCCATCGTGGCCCGGCAGCGGCGAGTTGTCTTGGAGAAACGAGAGGAGCCCCCGCCCGGGTGGGCGAGGGCTCCTGGAGCGCCGCGGGTTACGGAGTCGCGGTGATCCGGTCCGCGGGCGGCGGAGCGATGCCCGGGTGCGCGCCGAGGTAGGCGATGAACGCGTCCAGGTCCACCGGCCCGCCCGCGAGGTCCGTGCCCTTGGTGAACTCGGTGAACCCGTCCCCGCCCGCGGCGAGGAAGTTGTTCACCGACACCCGGTACTTGGCCGCCGGGTCGACCGGCGTGCCGTTGACCGTGATGTTCGAGACCCGCGAGCCGACCGGAGCGGCCGCCGAATACGTGTAATGCAGCGACTTCGAGATCTGCAGGATCTTGGTTCCGCCGGACTGGCCCCACTGCTGTTCCAGCACGTTCTTCAGATTCGCGCCGGTGAGCGTGATCGTCTGCATGATGTTCGAGAACGGCTGCACGGTGAACGCCTCGCCGTAGGTGACGACGCCGTCGCCTTCCCCGGCCGACGACGACTTGTACGTCAGGTCGGCGCGGATGCCGCCCGGGTTCGTCATCGCGATCACGGCGTTGTTGGACTTGGTGCCTTCGAGCTGGGCGTCGGCGATCACGTCGCCGAGCGGCGATTCGCCGGACGGCCCGCCCGCCGCGGGCAGGTCCGCGGTGATGGTGCCGACCTGCTTGTTCGCGATCGGCGCGGCCTTCGTCCTGGCCTCGTCGACGAGCTTCGTCACGGCCGGGTCCGGCGTGACGTCGCGGGTGACGATCTCGTTGTGCGCCTTGGTCTGCGACCGGACCACGTCGCGCGTGCGGCGGTCGATCTTCAGGTCGACGACCGACAGCAGCCGACCGAACGACGCGCCCTGGATCACCGGACGCGGCTGGCCCGCCGGGTCGTTGATGACGCAGTTGTACTGCTGGTGGCTGTGCGCGGTGAAGATCGCGTCGACCTTCGACGTCACGTTCTTCGCGATGGCCGAGGCGTCGCCGTCCGGCTGCACCTTGCAGTCGTTCGGGCCCGCGCCCGGCAGCGCCTCGTCGCCCTGGTGCAGCAGCACGACCTGGGCTTTCACGCCGAGCCGGTCGAGGATGTTCGCGGTGCGGTTGATCGCCTCGACCTCGTCGCCGAACTTGAGGCCCTTGATGGCTTCCGGCGTCACGACCGACGGCAGGTCCTTGAGCGTCGCGCCGATGACGCCGACCGGGACGCCGCCGGAGTACTGGATGCTGAACGGCAGCAGCGCGGGCAGCCCGTTGTCGAAGTACACATTGGACCCGAGCAGCGGGAAGCGCGCGCCGTCGTAGGTCTTGCGGAACTGGCAGCCGTCGGTCTTGTTACAGCCGCCGAACTGCATGCGCAGCAGTTCCTGGTAGCCCTCGTCGAACTCGTGGTTGCCCACCACGGACGCCTTCACGCCGAGTTCGTTGAGGAAGTCCATGGTCGGTTCGTCGTGGAACAGCGCCGAGATCACCGGCGACGCGCCGATGTTGTCGCCCGAGGACAGCACCATCGAATTGCGCACCTGCGCCTCGAGCTGCTTGACGTGCGTCGAGAGGTAGGCCGCGCCGCCCGCGTCCACCTTGCTCCCGTCCGGGAGCGTGATCTTCCCGCTCGACCCGGACGGCGGTTCGAGGTTCCCGTGCAGGTCGTTGAACGCGATGATCCGGACGTCGGCGGTCTGCGCGGCCTCGGCGGGCGCGCTCGTGACGGCCACGGTGGCCAGTGCGGCCGCGGCGGTGGCCGCGAGCCGGGTGAAGAGCTTCATGTTTCCTCCGGTGTTCGCGCCCGCCTGACCCCTGATGCGGACGCCCGGCGAAGCAGTCTGCCCAAATCGGACGGTCCTGACCAGGGCGGAACGGCCGGTACCGGGTGAAAGTTTCGGTAACGTTCGCCCGCGCCGCGCCGATCAGTGCGTTGGGTGCCGAGGGGGACAAAATGGAACTGCAGCTCGTCGTGCTGACGCTTGCCGTCGTGCTCTTGCTGATCGCCGGCACCGTCTTCGCGGCCTGGCGCTCGGAGCGGGTGGACCAGGACGACGAGCCGCCTTCGGGCGAGCGCTGACCGATCGGTCGGCGCCCACTCGGCCATCTGGCCGATCCGTGGTCCAGACCCTCCGGCTCTTCGACCGAAGTGCCGCGGCGGCAAGATCAATAGCGTTCTCGGTATGACGAACGCACAGGTCACCGCCCTGCAGTACGGGTTCATCGGGTTCCTCGCGGTATGGGCGACGATCCTGGTCCCGCAGCTCGTGCTCCAGTTCGCGCGCCACGGCCGCCCGCGGCTGCGCGGCCTGGCGACCACGGCGGCGGTCGTGTTCTACGCGTGCATGGCGCTGGCGGTCGTCTTCCTGCCGCTGCCCGGCCCGCACAGCAGGCGGCTGGAGCAGACGGTGCAGCTGGAGCCGTTCCAGTGGATCGCGGACATCCACACCGAGCTGGTGAAACACGGTCTGTCGGCGGCGGACTGGTTCACCACGCAGACGTTCCAGCAGGCCGCGATGAACGTGCTGTTGTTCGTCCCGCTCGGCTTCTTCGCCCGGGTGCTGTGGCGCCGCGGCCTGGTCGGCGCGCTGGCGATCGGTTTCGCGGCCTCACTGGCCGTCGAGATCACCCAGCTCACCGCGAACTTCGGGACCGCGCCGTTCGTCTACCGGATTTTCGACGTCGACGACCTCATGACCAACACCTTCGGCTCCGGTCTCGGCTGGCTGGCCGGCGCGCTGCTGCTCGCGCTCCGGCCGATCTCTTCAACCCTCCGCGTGGAGCCTGCCCGGAGCGAGCGGATCGACCTCGCCGAGACGCGCTAACCGGGCGCGTCTCGCGATCGCGGCTTGGCGCGCGGCGCGGCGGTCTTCCAGGATCACGATCAACGAGGCGATGGCGATGATCAGTGCTACCAGGCCGAGCACTAGCCACAGTTGCATGTGCTCTCCTCATCGACGCCGTTGTGCGAGAGATCACACAGGCTACCGAGCCCGGTGTCGGGTTGGCTACCCCGCGTTCGAAGGTCGTGCGGAGAACCAATCCCGCTCAGCGGTGACCCAGCGCCCGAACTTCAGCCCGGCTTGTCCGAGTGCTGGTTCGAGAGGGAAGTTTTCGCAGGTGAAGGGCTGTTTCCAGGTTCGGTCGCCGAGCGAGTAGGCGACGGTGGCGGAGAGCCGGTCGCCGTCGCGGCGGACGTCTTCGAGGGCGATGCGCACGTCGCCCAGCTGCCCGCCCGAGCCGTCGGCGACCTGATCGAACCAGGCGGGCGGATGCCATTCGACCAGCAACTGCCCGTCCGGAGTCAGATGCCGCCGTGCCGCCGCCAGCAGCGCCTGCCGATCCGGCCCGTTGACCAGGTGGCTGCCGAGCACGACGACCGGGAACCGCCGGTCCAGCTGGAGCTCATCGATGCGCGCGCGGACGGTCTCCGCGCCCGCGACGTGCGCGAGCATCTCCGCCGATTCGTCGACCGCGACCACCGGATGTCCGAACGCGAGCAGCGGATGCGTCACGCGGCCTGTTCCGCAGCCGAGTTCAAGAACCGCGGCACCAGCCGGGATCGCACCGTGAATCGCCTCCGGCTCGCCGGCGGCGGGCAGCTCCAGATACAGGTCGACCGGGCAGCCGTCAGGCGTCACGCTCATACCGCTCAGCTTGCCGGGAAACTGGAGCCATGCCCGCCAAACCCACCAAGGCCGAACAAGCCGCCGCGCACGGGACCACCATCCCGGACGTCCTGGCCCCGAACCTGAACGTGCTGTTCTGCGGCATCAACCCCGGCCTCTACTCCGGCGCGCTCGGCCTGCACTTCGCCCGTCCCGGCAACCGCTTCTGGCCCGCGTTGCACGCCAGCGGGTTCACCCCGCGCCTGCTGGACCCGAGCGAGCAGGACGAACTTCTCGACCTCGGCCTCGGCATCACCAACGTCGTGGCCCGCACCACCGCTCGCGCCGACGAGCTGACCGACGACGAACTCCGCGAGGGCGGGCAGATCCTGACCGAGAAGGTCGAGAAGTACCGTCCGCGCTGGCTGGCAGTGGTGGGAATCACCGCCTACCGCGTCGCGTTCGGCGATCGGCGGGCCGCGGTCGGGCCGCAAGACCGGACAATCGGGACGACTCGGGTGTGGCTGCTGCCCAATCCGAGCGGTCTGAACGCCCATTGGACCCCGAAAACGCTCGCCGGGGAGTTCGGTCGGCTGCGCGCACAGGCGGTCATCGGAGATTCACCCGAGCAGGTAAACCCTCAGTAGAGCTAACCCAGTCGGGCGGACCCTCGCTGCGCCGTTCCCCCGCATTTCCCGGCCGATTTTCTACTCAGAGTTTGCCGCGACCAGCCGTTACGGCCATGAGGGGGAAACCGCGTCACAAGCTGCTCTCGGCGGAGTCGAACCAGGGACAAGGTGTCGTTCCCGGCCGGTTCCGGCAGGGGGGACCGGCGGGCACGCCGAGGGGGCGTGCCGGTCACCGGGAGCGACCGAGATGGACGGAGGCCCGAGATGCGTGGCATCGAGCCCCACCGAACGCCCATGTCGGCCGGTCAGCCAGCCGGCGGTCGAAGCCTGGGGGTCGCGGTCGTCGACCCGATCCCGATTTTCCGCGAGGGCATCGCGGCGATGGTGCACCGCACGCTGGGCCTGCACTGGTCCGGCCAGGCGGCGAGCCACCACGCGGCGATGCAGTTGTGCGAGCAGGTCCGGCCGGACGTCGTGATCCTCGACTCCGCGCTGGACCCCAACTGCCATCTCGCGAAGCTGCTCAACGCGGGCGATCCGGCACTCGTGCTGGTCACCCTCGTGCGCGACACCAACCGCACCCAGCAGTACCTCGCCGCCGCCATCGGGGCGGGCGCGCACGCCATCGTTCCGCGTGCGGTCGATTCCCGGCGGCTCGCCGAGGCGGTCCGGCGCGCGCACCACGACCGGCGCTACATCGACCCGGCGCTGTCCGCGCTCACCGCACGGCCCAAACGCGAGCCGTCGCCAAGAGCCGCTCCGGTCGACGGCCACCTCGTGCAGCCCAAGGGCGCCATGCCGCTGTCCCGGCGCGAGTACCAGGTTTTGCAGCTCGTCGCCGAAGGGCTGGAGAACTCGGGGATCGCGAAGCTGCTCTTCCTGTCCGTGGAAACCGTGCGGACCCACGTGAAGAGCATTCTGCGCAAGCTCTCCGCCCGCGACCGGACACACGCGGTGACCATCGCGTTCCGCAGCGGCATCCTGGTCCCCCAGCTCGACGACAGCGCCGGGCCGCCGGCCGTGCAGGAGGCCGTGGCGCGCGGCACGCGGTGAGCCCGGCCCCCTGGTCGACCCGTCATTCCGCGCGAATATCCACCCCCTGGAAGGGCGGATTCGCTTGCTCTGGTTACTGGTAGGTAATATCCTGATGTTACCGGCGAGTAAGGGAGCCAGTGCCCGGCCGGAAAGCCGAACACGACACGGAGTGACGACATGGGCCACTACAAGAGCAACGTCCGAGACCTGGAGTTCAACCTCTTCGAGGTACTCGGCGTGCAGGAACGGCTCGGGAAGGGCGTGCTCGCCGAATCGGACGAGGAGACCGCCCGCGGCGTGCTGTCGGAGCTGAACAACCTCGCCACCGGCCCGCTCGCCGAGTCCTACGCCGACGCGGACCGCAACCCGCCGGTGTACGACCCCAAGACGTTCAGCGTGACGATCCCCGACTCGTTCAAGAAGAGCTACAAGGCGCTCGTCGACGGCGAATGGTGGCGGCTCGGCCTCACCAACGAGCTGGGCGGCTTCGGCCTGCCCCCGACGGTGCAGTGGGCCGCGGCCGAGCTGATCCTCGGCGCGAACGCCCCGCTGTTCATGTACCTGGCGGGTCCGAACTTCGCCATGATCGTGGACAAGAACGGCACCGAAGAGCAGAAGCACTGGGCTCAGCTGATGATCGACCGCGGCTGGGGAGCCACCATGGTGCTCACCGAGCCGGACGCCGGTTCGGACGTCGGCGCCGGCCGCACCAAGGCGGTCAAGCAGGAGGACGGCTCCTGGCACATCGACGGCGTGAAGCGGTTCATCACCTCGGCCGAGAACGACATGGTCGAGAACATCATGCACCTGGTGCTGGCCCGTCCCGAGGGTCCCGGCATCGAGACCAAGCCGGGCACCAAGGGCCTGTCGCTGTTCCTGGTCCCGAAGTTCCACTTCGACTCCAAGACCGGCGAGCTGGGCGAGCGCAACGGCGCCTTCGTCACCAACATCGAGCACAAGATGGGCATCAAGGTGTCCACCACGTGCGAGCTGACCTTCGGCCAGCACGGCACCCCGGCGAAGGGCTGGCTGCTCGGCGAGGTGCACGACGGCATCGCGCAGATGTTCCAGGTCATCGAGTACGCCCGGATGATGGTCGGCACCAAGGCGATCGCCACGCTGTCCACCGGTTACCTGAACGCGCTCGAGTACGCCAAGGAGCGCGTGCAGGGCGCTGACCTGCCGAACATGCTGAACAAGGCCGCGCCGCGCGTCACGATCACGCACCACCCCGACGTGCGTCGTTCGCTGATGCTGCAGAAGGCGTACGCCGAGGGCCTGCGCGCGATCTACCTGTACACCGCGTCGTTCCAGGACCAGCTGTGGACCGGCGAGGGTGACGAGGCCGCGCTGAAGCTGGCACACGGCGTCAACGACCTGCTGCTGCCGATCGTCAAGGGCGTCGGCTCCGAGCGCGCCACCGAGCAGCTCGTGCAGTCGCTGCAGACGCTGGGCGGTTCCGGCTTCCTCCAGGACTACCCGATCGAGCAGTACATCCGCGACGCGAAGATCGACTCGCTGTACGAGGGCACCACGGCGATCCAGTCGCTGGACTTCTTCTTCCGCAAGATCGTCCGCGACAAGGGCCAGGCGCTCGCGTTCGTCGCGGGCGAGATCACCAAGTTCATCGAGTCCGAGGCGGGCAACGGCCGGCTCAAGAACGAGCGCGCGCTGCTCAAGCAGGCGCTCGAGGACACCCAGGGCATGCTGGGCTCGCTGATCGGCTACCTGACCTCGTCGCAGGAAGACCCGCAGAACATCAACAAGGTCGGCCAGCACACCGTGCGGCTGCTGATGTCGGTCGGCGACCTGCTGGTCGGCTGGAAGCTGCTGCAGGGTGCCGAGGTCGCGCTGGCCAAGCTCGACAACGGCGCGTCGGCCAAGGACAAGCCGTTCTACGAGGGCAAGCTGGCGGTGGCGTCGTTCTTCGCGAAGAGCGTGCTGCCGGAGCTGACCTCGCGCCGCGCCATCGTGGAGGCCGCGGACAACGCGCTCATGGAGATCGACGAAGCCGCGTTCTGATCGCACTGGCTGGAAAAATGCCCCGCTCCGCACCCGGACCGGGGCATTTTTCGTGCTTCCGGTGGCGGTGGCCCCATGCGGGCGGTAAGCCGGGTTTGAACCCACGGGTTCCGGGCTAAACCGGTCGGGCCCGGTCCTCTCGGCAGAAGGAGTTCGGCATGGCGGTTTCCGGCATCATCAGCGCGGTCGTGATCGGCCTGATCCTCGGCCTGCTCGGCAAGCTGGTCGCACCTGGCAAACAATCCATCCCGATCTGGCTGACGATCATCGTCGGCATCGTGGCCGCGTTCGTCGGCACCGCGATCGCGCGCGGCATCGGCTACGCGGACACCAAGGGCATCGACTGGCTGGAAATCATCACCCAGGTCGTGCTCGCCGCGATCGGCGTGACGCTCGCCGCGAGCCTGTGGGGCAAGCGGCAGGTCAAGAGCTAGCTCAGTCGTTCAGTTCCGGCTCGAGCAGGCTCATCAGATACATGTCGTGGTACTGGCCGTCGGGCCCGCGATGGCATTCGCGGTGCCTGCCGTCCTCCACGAACCCGACCTTGCGGTAGACGTGCCGGGCGCGCTCGTTCTCGGCGACGACCCAGAGCGCGATCAGGTGCAGCCGCATCACGTTGAACCCGTAGCGGCACATGAGTTTCAACGCCTCGGTGCCGTACCCGCCGTCCCAGTGGTCGGTCTCGCCGATGTAGATGTCCAGCTCGGCGCGGCCGATCTCTGGGCTGGCGTCGCGCAGGTCGACGGCACCGATCAGCTTGCCCGTTTCGAGGGATTCGATGCCGAGCGCGACGTTCTCGTACTTGTTGACGGGGCGTTCCTCTCCCCATTTGCGCAGCTGCGCGAGCGAACGGGGATGGTCGCCGGTCATGTACCGGCCCACCTCCGGGTCGTGGATCCAGCGGTAAAACGATTCGGCGTCCGAAGGTTCGATCGCCCGCAGCCGGACCAGCTTCCCCGTAAGCATCCGCGCTCCCCCTCATTCTCGTTTCAGCACAAGGAAATCCGTGACGCCGACCAGCCCGAGGAACTGGCGCACCCCGGGCGGCATCGGCCGGCGCGATTCATCATGCACGAGTTCCGGATCGCGCACGCGGTATTTACGGCCGCGCGTGATCACCTCCGCCTCGCCCGCGGCGCGGACGTTGCGGACCCAGTCCGCGTCCGGTCCGTAGGTGAGCGCGACGACGAATCCGTCGTCGGTGCGGAAGACGTTGAGCGGGGTGCGGAATTCGCGGCCGGACTTGCGGCCGCGGTGCACGATCACCCCGAATCCGGGCAGTTTGTCGGCGAAGGGTTTCGTGACCCGGTTGGTGACCACGCGGTTGAACCGGGCGAGACGTTCGGGCAGCACCATGCCGCCGAGCCTAATCCAACGTTCGTGGAATTTCCTGCCGGAGACGCGCTGTGCACCTGAGCGGGCGGGTCTGGTGGGATGGGCGCGCACGTGGACACGAGGTGGGGAGCGGGTATGTCCGAGGACTGGCCGATGGGGCAGGAACCGCACGCGGCGGTGCTCGTCGCGCGCGGGCTGATCGAGCATCCGGAGCAGCTCGATCACGTGCTGCTCGACGACGAGGAAGGCTGGTTCGTCAGCGACGGCACGGAGTTCGGCGAGGATCCGGAGCTGGACGAGGAACAGTTCGCCACGATGTGCCTCCACGACGTCGTCGAGCTGCTGCCGCAGCTGTCGGCGCTGGGGAAGCTGCCCGCCGGGATGGGCGCGGAGTGGGACGCCGGCAACGCGTCCTGGGTGCTGATTTCGCCGCTCGTGCCGAGCGATGACGACGAGGCCCGCGCGTACCGGGAGGCTCGCGCCGCGGCTTGGCCGCACGCCGGGTCGCCGATGGACGAGGTGAACCTCAGCCTGGGGTTGATGGAGATCAGCACCGCGCCGGACGCACCAGCGCGCGGCGTGCGGTACGTCAGCCGGGAAGAAGACGGCACGTGGATGTTCGTCGGCTTCGAGGTGCCGGATCCCGACGAGCAGACCGAGGTCGAGGTTGACACCCTGGAGGTCGGGCACGTGGCGCAGCTGTACCCGGAGGTGGTCGAACTGCTGGACGCGGAACCGGGCGAGGTGTTCTTCCGCGAGGCTCCGGATGCCGAGTGGCTGCACGTAATCGACGACGGGGAGTGAGCATGTCCGAGCAATGGCCGCTGCGACAGGACCCGGAATCCCCGGTGATCATCGCGCACGACCTGGTGGATCACCCGGAGAACCTGGCCTTCGTCGTCCTGGACGATGACGACGACTGGTTCATCAGCGACGGCGCCGAGTTCGAAGAGGACATGGAGGTCAACCGCCAGCTGTTCGGCGCGACGGCCCTGCGCGCGGCGGTGACCCTGTTGCCGCACCTGGTCGCGCTGGCCGACGTGCCGCCCGGGATGGCCGCGGACTGGGACCCGGACCGCCGCACCTGGCTGCTCAGCTCGGTGTCGGACTCTGACGACGTGGACGAGGATCTCGTGCACCAGGAGGCCCGGATCGCCGCCTGGACGCACCCCGGTTCGCCGCTGGAAGAAGTCCAGCTGAGCACCGGGTTGACCGAAATCGGCACGACCGCCGACGCGCCGGCGCGGGCAGTCCGCCAGGTCGTGCGCGAGCAGGACGGCACGTGGCTGTTCGTCGGCTTCGAGGTCCCCGAGGCGGAGGATTTCGAGGTGGAGGGCCTGGAACTGGAACACGTCGTGCAGCTGTACCCGGACGTCGTGCCAGCCTTGCTCGCCGCGCCGGGCCAGGTGTTCGACCGCGCGGAGCCGGGCGCGCCGTGGGAATTGGTGGAAGGCTGACGTCCTTTGTGGACTGTCTGAAATCGCAGACGCTTTCCGGGAGTCGTTGGTTGGGCGGTCCGGGCCGGATCAGTTCTACTGTGCCGACCCGCTCGCACGCGGGCCACTGATTTCGGGAGGTTCCGTCGATGACGACGAAGTCCGGGGACGGGTTGAGCCGCCGGTTGAACGGCAGGCACATCCGGTTCATCGCCCTAGGTTCGGCGATCGGCACCGGATTGTTCTACGGCTCCTCGGACACGATCGCCAAGGCCGGACCGTCGGTGCTGCTCGCGTATCTCATTGGCGGCGCGGCGATTTTCTTCGTGCTGCGCGCTTTGGGCGAAATGGCCGTCAACGATCCCGCGCCCGGTTCTTTCGGCGAATACGCACGAAAGCACCTGGGTCCCTTGGCAGGTTTCCTGACCGGCTGGACGTACGCGTTCGAGATGGTGATCGTTTGCGTCGCCGATGTCACGGCTTTGGCTGTGTACATGGGATTCTGGTTCCCCGATGTGCCACGGTGGATCTGGGTGGTGCTGACGATCCTGGTCATCGCCGCCGCGAACCTGGTGAGCGTACGGGTTTACGGTGAACTGGAGTTTTGGTTCACGCTGGTCAAGGTAGTCGCCATCGTAGCGATGATCCTCGGCGGCGCGGCAATCCTGATCTTCGGCCTGGGTTCGAGTTCCGGCAGCGTGACCAACCTCTGGTCCCACGGCGGCTGGTTCCCCAATGGGGTAAGCGGTTTCATCGCTTCGTTCGCCTTGGTGATGTTCGCCTTCGGCGGCACGGAGATTTTGGGCCTCACCGCTGCCGAATCCGAAGACCCGCGCACCGCCATGCCGAAAGCAGTCAATACGGTCCCCGTCCGGGTTCTGCTTTTCTACGTGGCGACCCTGGCGATCATCATGATGCTGAACCCGTGGAACACGATCAGCACTTCCGGAAGCCCCTTCGTCCAAATCTTCGCCGGTCTGGGATTGCACTCCGCCGCAACGGTTTTGAACATCGTCGTGGTGACCGCGGCGTTGTCCGCGATCAACAGCGACATCTTCGGTGCCGGCCGAATGATCTATGGCCTGGCTCGACGCGGCCAAGCCCCTGCTGTGATGGCCCGGGTTACGCGTAATGGCATCCCGTGGATGACTGTCCTGGTGGTTGCTGCTGCGCTGAGTTTGGCTGTTGTCTTGAACTACCTGTTGCCGGACAGTGCTTTCCTGCTGATCGCTTCGGTGGGCACCTTTGCGACGGTGTGGGTTTGGTTCATGATCCTGCTTACGCACTACCGTTCACGGCGTCGCTCGTCTGCCGCTGATCTGGAGTTCCCGGTGCCGTTTTGGCCGGTGGGCCAGGTTCTGACGATGGTGTTCATGGTGTTCATCTTCGTGGTGATGGCGTTCGCCGAGGACACCCGCCTGGCGCTGCTCGTTGGGGTCGTGTGGCTGGCGGTGTTGTGCGGGCTGTTTTGGTTCCACCGCAGGGCAACGCCGTCGGAGCCGAAGGAAGACGCGATGTCCGAGGCTGGATAACGCGAGCACCGTCAAGTCGGGCGGGTGGTGTCGTAACCAGCCAGTAGGGCAACGCTTACGGGGCCCTGACCGTGATCCTCGCCCTGGCCTCCGACCTGGGGCCGAGCCTCTTCCGGTCGATGCGTAGAGCTGCTCAAGTGCACCCGCAGTAGCGATTGCGTACTTCGCGTTCGTCGGAATTGTGTGTGGTTGCAGCTAGGATGGTGGCATGGCGACTAGCGAAGCCCCTGATCCGGGCGCTCCTCGTGAAGAGGCTCGACGCCTCCTCGAGGCGGTTCCCGACGAACGGGTATCCGCTGCGTTGGCGGCGCTTCGGCAACTGGCGGAGGTGCCACCAGACGCTGAACCGCCACGTCGTCGGTTTCGCACGGTAGGCGTGTTCGAAGGTGAACACGACCTCGGCCGGCGCGCCAAGGAAGTGGCCCGTCGAGAACTTGGCAGCGGATCGGGCAAATCGGCGTGATCCTGGTCGACACTGGGGTCGTGGTCGCCATGGGCAACCGGCGCGATGACGACCACGAACGCTGTACCGAACTCCTGGCTTCGACTCTAGAGCCACTGATCTTGCCGGAGCCGCTGCTTGTGGAAATTGGCTACATGCTTGGCTCGCGTGCCGGCGCTTCAGCGGAAGCCGATTTTCTTCGCGACGTCGCTGACGGACTCTACACCGTCGAGTCCATGATGCTCGCCGATATCGCGCGGGCGGCCGACCTTGTGGAGAAGTACGCGGATCTCCCGTTGGGAACCGCCGATGCGTGCGTCATCGCACTGGCTGAGCGGCTCGGCATTACGCGGGTGGCAACCCTTGATACGCGTCATTTCTCGGTTGTCAAGCCAAGGCATATTTCGTCGTTCACCCTATTGCCTTCCTAGTGTCTTCGGCAGAGACAGGAAGGCCGCAGCGAAGACTGTGTCGGATAAGTCGTTCCGCCCCGTAGATCACCTCTTGAGAGGCTGCTCGTCTCAGATCGCGACTCCGACCCAGAGCAGGCTCGGCTCCGTGCAGATGCGCCACACGCCCGACTTTGATGAGGGCGAATGAGCGATACGAGTTGCGGCGCGGACGGTCTCCTCCGGATCGTTAGCGGAGGACTGCCTCGCTTGGTCGACGCTAGTCCGCGGGCTCGCACGCGAGAAGTGAAGAGCGCAGATAAAGAAAGCCCCAGGTCTAAAGTGGACAACCACTGACCTGGGGCTTCTCTATGAGAGCGGATGACGGGAATCGAACCCGCGTATTCAGCTTGGGAAGCTGATGTTCTACCATTGAACTACATCCGCAGTGCTCCGCCAGCATACACAACCGCAGCACCCCCATGTCCAGCGGGGGCTACGCCTTGACGCTCCCCGCCAAAGTGACAACACTTGTTGTCGACCCACGGTGCGGAGGTGCGCGATGGACGACCCCGAGATGTCTCCTGAGATGTTCCGGCAAGGCGGGTTCCGGCTGGCCGCCCGGAGCCGGGGTGCCACCGCCGACGAAGCGCAGCTCAAGCGGCTCCGCACCTTCGCGCAGCAGGAAGACGCCCTGGCCGACGCTGTCGTCGAGTGGCTGCACCGGGAGCCCCACCAGCAAAGCCGCGTCGACCAGGCGTTGGCGGGGGAACAGGTTCACCCGGAGTTGAAAGCCTTCATCGACCAGGTCGAGGCCACCCCGTACTGGGTCGACCAGCAAAGGCTCGTCCGCGGCGCGAAGGCCATCACCCGCGCCGGGCTGCTTGGGCTCTTCCCGCTTGGCGACATGTCGCTCATGGGCGGCTACCTGGCCTCACGAGCGACGAAATCCCTGGTCGGGACCGGGGAAATCGAGCACCGGGCACCGCGGCGGTTGGTGGAGACCGCCGCGTGGTGGATTGACGTCACGACTCCGGGCGCGCTCCAAAAGCACCGCACGGGGTATCAGGCCGCGCTCAAGATCCGGCTGGTGCACGCGCACGTCCGGCGCGCGATGAACAACCGGCCGGATTGGGATTACGAGCGGTGGGATCGGCCGGTCAATCAGGTCCAGACCGCGGGCACTCTCCTGCTCTTCTCGCTCGTCTACGTCTTCGGCACCCAGCTGCTCGGCCTCCGCTACACCGCCCGCGAGAAGGCCGACATCCTGCATCTTTGGCGCTACGTCGGCTGGCTGATGGGCGTCGCCGACGAGCTGCTGCCCGCCGATGAGGACGACGCCTGGCGGTTGCTCTGGATGCTCGCCGCCACCGAGTTCATCCCCGACGACGACTCCGTCCGGCTCGCCCGCGCCCTCGTCGACACGCACGCGGCGATCGGCGAGGGGCGCGGGGCGGCCGGGAAGGTGCTCGCGCAGGTAAACGTCGGTGTGCACTCCGCGATCAGTCGGCTCGTGCTCGGGCGGGACAACGCCGACTTTCTCGGGCTGCCGGACAACCCGGTCGCGCAGGCCGCGGTGCTCGCCGCCGCAGGGGTGAATTACGCGGCGGAGACCGTGCGGCAGCTGGTGCCCGGTGCGACTGCGCTGCAGGAAGCACTCGGCGCGTTCGGGCGGCGGCGGTACCTCAAGCGGATGGACGCGGTGTTCGGACGGAGGGGTGCCCCGGCCGCGCCTGCCCGCCCGATAGGCTGCATCCGTGCTGCTCAGTGACCGTGACCTCCGCAAAGAGCTCGACGCCGACCGCCTCGGCATCGACCCCTTCGACCCTGCCATGGTCCAGCCGTCCAGCATCGACGTCCGGCTCGACCGGTACTTCCGGGTCTTCGACAACAGCAAGTACACCCACATCGACCCGCAGCTGCAGCAGGACGAGCTGACCTCGCTGGTCGAAAAAGAGGGCGACGAGCCGTTCGTGCTGCACCCCGGCGAGTTCGTGCTCGGGTCCACGTTCGAGCAGGTCCGGCTCGCCGACGACCTCGCCGGACGGCTCGAGGGCAAATCCTCCCTTGGCCGCCTCGGGCTGCTCACCCACTCCACCGCGGGCTTCATCGACCCCGGCTTCTCCGGGCACATCACGCTCGAGCTGTCGAACGTCGCGAACCTGCCGATCACGCTGTGGCCCGGGATGAAAATCGGCCAGCTGTGCATTTTCCGGCTGTCCAGCTCGGCGGAATTCCCGTACGGCTCCAGCGAGGCCGGCTCCCGCTACCAGGGGCAGCGCGGGCCGACGCCGAGCCGCGCGTACAAGAACTTCCACCGCGTCGACACCTGGCGCTAAGCCGCCTTCACCGGGGCGGCCCAGTCGATCCGGTGCTCCCACATGAACCGGTTCGGGTCGTCGGTGGCCGGTTTGCGCATCGCGCGCGTGATGAAGAAGTCCCGGACCACCCGGCCGATCGGGCCCGGGGCTTTGGCGTCGCCGTTGCGTTTGCCTTGGGCCACAACGGCTTCCACCCGCTCGCGGCGCAACGCCTCGAAGGTGGTCAACGCGCCCGCCGGGTCGGGGACGTCGCGCAGGCACATCGCGAGCGTCACCGCGTCCTCGATCGCCATCGCCGCACCCTGACCGGCCGCCGGTGACGTCGCGTGCGCGGCGTCGCCGATGAGGCCGATCCGGCCGCGATGCCACACCGGGACCGTCGGGAAGTCGTACGTCGCCCACGGTTCGTAGATGTTTTCGCTGGCCTCGATGATCGCCGCGGCCGGAGTGCGGTCCGCGCGGACCAGGTCGAGCAGCCGCTTCCGCCAGCCGGGGCCGCGCATCGCGGCGAGGTCGGATTCGGTCGGTTCGCTGGCGTGCGGCACGTTCGCGAACCACCAGACCGCGCCGTCCGGGGCGAGTACGTGCGCGAAGAAGGCCTTGCGGCCGAACACCATGTGCATGATGCCGGGCTCGTCGTCGAGGTCGAGGCCGCGCGCGAAACCGCCGGTGTTGAGCAGCGGCACGTACCGCGGCGACGGGGCGGAAGGATCCAGGATCCGGCGGACTGTCGACCGCAGCCCGTCCGCGCCGATCAGCAGGTCGCCGTGGGTTTTCGTGCCGTCGGCGAAGACCGCGGTGACGCCGTCCGCCGACTGTTCGGCACCGGTCAGCCGCTTGCCGAACTCCGTGCGCACGCCGCGTCTGACCGCTTCGTCGCGCAGCGCCACGTAGAGATCGGAGCGCAGGACGGTCTGGCTCACCGTGCCGTCCGGCAGCGCGCCGCCGAGCGGGAACTCGCTGAGCCGGCGGCCGTTGCCGAGCCCGAGCGTCATCCGCGGCGTGTCGAAACCCAGGTCTTTGACCAGCGGTTTCAGCCCTAACGGCGTCAGCGCGTCGAGGCCGTTCACGGCGAGTGTCAGGAACGCGCCGACTCCTTCCGCGCTGCGGTCGTACGCCTCGTACAGGACCGGTTCGTGCCCCACCTCGTGCAGCGCGATCGCGGTGATCGCCCCCGCGATGCCCCCGCCCGCGATCAAGATCCGTGCCATGATTCGCCCCTTCGAATATCTTGGAAAGTAATTCGTTCTATCGAACTAAATAGTCCGCTAGACTCCGGGGCATGTCAAGCGAACGCGAGGATCTGGTCGCTGAGCTGCTGCTTCGTGCCCGGGTGCTGTCGACCGAGACGGTCATGTTCCACACCGCGCTCGCCGAGCAGAACGGTCTTTCGCCGGTCGAGAGCAAGGTCATCGACTACCTCGCCCGGCTCGGTCCGCTCACGCCGAAGGAGCTGGCCGAGTACGCCGGGCTCGCGCCCGCGTCGGTCACCGCGCTGGTCGACCGGCTCGAGCGCAAGGGCGTCGTCAACCGGATGCCGCATCCCGACGACCGGAGGAAAGTCCTCGTCCGGGTCGACCCGGCGAACGTCGAGCGCGTCGCGCCGCTGTGGGACTACATCGTCGCCGCGACGAAGTCGGTCGCGGCCGGCTACTCCGACGAGCAACTCCAAACGGTGATCGGTTTCCTCGATCAGGCGGCGGCGATCACCCACGAGTCAACCGTGCGTCTCACTCATCGCTCAGCGGAGTGAGGTAATCCCACTGCCGGGTAAGAAATCGCCGCGGCGTCACCGGATGGTGGAAAACTTGCCCGCATGGTTTCGGCCGGGAAACGTCTGCTCTTAGTCCTCGGCCTGGTGGCCACTCTGCTGACCCCCGCGGCGTATGCGGCGCCCCGGCAGGCGCAGGAATTGCAGGTCACGGCGGTCGCCGAACCGCACCGGGTGCACGCGGGCGACCAGGTGACGTTCACGGTCAGCGTGACGAACCCGGCTTCCGTCCCGGTGTCCGATGTGGACGTCGTGGACGAGCGGAACCCGCAGTGCGGCAAGAAGATCGGCACCCTCGCTCCGGGGGCCAGCGCGCGTTATCAATGCACGTTCGCCGCGCCGGAGAAGGGGTTTGTCGCCACGGTCAAGGCGACTGGCGTGGGTTCCGGCGGGGAGCAGGTGTCGGCTTCGGCGGGCAGCAACGTCGATGTCCTCCGCCCGGCCCTGAAGTTGAGTCAACAGGTCGACAAACCGGCTTACCGCGCCGGCGATCAGGCGACCTTCACGCTCAAGACCATCAACACCGGCGACGTTCCGCTGCACGACGTGACCATCGCCGACCCAGCGGTCCCCTCGTGCGCACGCGCCATCGGATCCCTTGCGCCGGGCCAATCGGTGGTGGGCACCTGCACGGCAACCGTGCCGCTGCAGAACGGAGCCCGCGCGGCCGTGAAGGGCATCGATCCGCTTGGCAAAGTCGTCAGCTCGACCGCGGACGTGAAAGTCCCCCTCATCACGCCCGCGATCTCCGTTTCCAAGGAGGCTGTCCCGCCGGTGGTGCACGGCGGGGACCAGGTCACCTGGAAAGTCACCGTGCGCAATACCGGTGACAGCCCGCTCAACCCGGTCGACGTCACCGACGACCTGACTCCGGAGTGCTCGCGGTCCTTCGGCGTACTCACGCCGGGCACCCAGCAGACCTACTCCTGCACCGCGAAACCCGCGCTCACCACCACAAACAGCGTTACCGCCACTGGTACGGACGCCACCGGCCGACCGGTCACGGCCAAGTCCTCGGCCACCGTCACGGTGATCCATCCAGCCTTGGCGGTCACCGCTGCCGCCTCCCCCGCGCAGGTGCGCGAAGGGGACCGTGTCACCTTCGCTGTCACCGTCCGCAACACCGGGGACGTGCCGCTCGACGACGTCGCGGTGGCCGACGACAGCGTGCCCGGTTGTGTCCGCAAATTCGGCACGTTGGCGCCCAACGCGGTCGAGACGTATAAGTGCGAACAGTTAGCTCCGGCGGACGACGTGACGAATACCGTTGTTGCGACTGGCAAAGATCAGCTCGGAACGACACAGCGCGCGACCGCGGAGGCGCGGATCGATGTGGTTCACCCGACGTTGGAAGCCACCGTCGCCGCCGCGCCCGCGCAGGTGCGCGAGGGGGACCGCGTCACCTTTACGGTCACGGTAAGCAACACCGGCGACGCCGAGTTCCATGACGTCACCGTGGCAGACGACCGGGTCGCGGAATGCGCGCGAACCCTCGGGACTGTTGCCGCACAAGGAAAGCAGACTTTCACCTGCACCACGGTCGCCGGAACGCAGGGCTTCACGAACGACCTGACCGTCACCGGCACCGACCCGACCGGCCGTCCGGTCACCGCAAAAGCGAGCGCGTCGTTCACCGTGCAGCACCCGGCAGTCACCTTGACCGCGACTGTCCAAGGTGGACCGTTCCGCGAAAACGACTCCATCGCAATTCATGTCGTCGTGGCGAACACCGGCGACGTGCCGCTCACCGGACTGGCCGTCACGACGATGGCCCGTGCCGAAGGTTGCGCACAACAGCACGACACCCTCGCCCCCGGAGCCAACTGGACGTTCGACTGCACCACCACCGCACCGGGCGCCGACGTGACAGAAGCACTGCAGGTCACCGCGAAACCGCCGGTCGGAACGCCGGTGACGGCGGCGACGGAGGCAGCAATCGACGTGATCCACCCGCTCGTCACGCTCGCGCAGAGCGTGGCGCCGACCGTCGTGCGCCCGGGTGAACCCGCGACGTTCACCCTGACCGTCACGAACGCCGGCGACACCGAACTCCGCGACACCCAGGTCGCCGACCCGAATGTCCCGGAATGCGCGAAGCGGCTGGGAACCCTTGCCCCGCAGGCAAAGCAGACCTACACCTGCACTCGGCCCGCGACGGACGACCTCACCAGCGACGCAACGGTCACCGGCACCGACCCGTCCGGCCGCCCGGTCACCGCGAACGCGAGCGCACACGTCGACGTCATCCACCCCGCCGTCCAGCTCACCCAAACTGTCGCGCCGACGCAGGTGCGCGAAGGGGACGAAGTCACCTTCACGATCACCGTGCGCAACAGCGGAGACGTCCCGCTGGCCAAGGTGTCCATTGTGGACGAAAAGACCCCCGGCTGTGCCCGCGACTTCCCCACCCTGGCTGTTGGCGAAGAACAGCACTGCACCTGCACCACGAAAGCCGGGCATGACGGTTACTCGAACACCGCGAAGGTGACCGCCGCAGACCCGATCGGCGGCACGGTCACCGCCACCGCGGACGCTGCGTTCACCGTCGTGCACCCGGGATTGTCGTTGACGAAGACCGTGCACGGCGGACCCTTCCGCGCCGGCGACCCGGTCACCTTCACCATCACCGCGACCAACACCGGCGACGCCCCGCTGACCGCCGTCAAGGTCACCGACCAGGGCCCATGCGCGAAAGCCCTCGACACCCTCGCCCCGAAAGCGAACAAAACCTACGACTGCACCATCCCCGCCCCGGCCGACGACGCGGTCAGCACCGCGCACGTCGCCGGCACCCCGCCGGTCGGCCCGCCGCTCACCGCGTCCGCTGACGCGCACATCGACGTGATCCATCCCGCGCTCACCGTGCTGACCTCGGCGAACCCGACCGTCGCGCGGGTCGGCGACCCTCTCACCGTGACGGTCTCCGTCACCAACACCGGCGACGTCCCGCTCACCGCGGTGACCAGCACTGATCCCGCGTGCCCGAAGAAGTTCGACCGCCTCGAACCCGGTGCCGCGCAGAGCTACCAGTGCACGGTGAAGGCCAAACCGGACGACTTCGCCGTCCTCGCCACCCTCTCCGGAACCGACCCCACGAACCGCCCGGTCACCGCGTCCGGCTCGGCGAAGATCGACGTCATCCACCCGGAACTCGCGATCATGAAGGACGCCCAGCCGTACGAGGTGCGCCAGGGCGACAAGGTCACCTTCTCGCTGCTGGTCCGCAACGTCGGCGACGTCCCGCTGACCGCGGTGTCCGTTGTGGACGATCGCACCCCGGCCTGCGCGCACCAGATCCCGAGCCTGGCCCCGGACGCGCAGATCGAATACCAGTGCTCGATCACCGCGGGCGCGGCCGGGTTCACGAACACTGCGAAGGTGACCGGCACCGACCCGACGCAGCGAACGGTCAACGCTTCCGCCCAGGCGTCGTTCAAGGTGAAGAAGCCCGCGCTGTCCGTCGCGAAACACGCCACCGGCAGCGCGTATCGAGCCGACGACGCGGTGCCGTTCGAGGTCGTGGTGACCAACACCGGCGACCAGCCGCTGCACGACGTCCGGGTGGCCGGCGACCCTGCCTGTGCGCACGCCTTCGCCGAGCTGCCGGTCGGCGGAACCCAGCGCTACCAGTGCGTCGCACCGGCAAGCGCCGCCCCGCTCACCGCGACCGCAGCCGCCCCGTGGGGCCCGCCGGTGACCGCGACCGGGAAAGCCGACTTCGCGGTGCTGCACCCGGCGTTAGACCTGCGCCGCGATCACCTGGACCAGCCGATCCGGCCGGGTGACCCGGTGACCTACGTGAGCACCCTCCGCAATACCGGCGACGCGCTTTTGCACGACGTGACCGTTCGCGCCGCGGACCCGGCCTGCTCGTTCACCGTCACCCAGCTGGCCCCTGGCGAACAGGTCACCAGGGCCTGCACGCTTTCGGCTCGCGCGGACGTCACCACGACGACCACCGCGACCGCGACCGATCAGACCGGACGCCCGGTGACCAAGGAAGCCACCACGACGACGAAGGTGAGCCCTTGAAGCGGGCAAAAGAAAAGGCAGCGAAGAATATCTCTCCCTGCCGTATTTAACTTATAACGCATCGGGGGGCTTGCCGCAAGACCCGGGTGGTACCGCAGAATCTCCAGCCGACCCGGCTTCCGTCCGACAGGCGAGCGAAAGCCGGGAACGACCACAGACGGGGGAAACGAACGAATGGGCAGCTACGTGCTCGGTCTCGGGCAGATCGACCGGGAGCAGGTCGCGATCGTCGGGGGCAAGGGCGCGCATCTGGGCGAACTCGCGCGGATCGACGGGGTCCGCGTGCCGCCCGGTTTTTGCGTGACGACCGAAGCGTTCGAGCGGATCATCGAGAACGCGCCGGAACTGGCCGGGCCGCTGGACCGGTTGGCGAACCTGAACCCGGACGACCGGGACGCGATCAGCGAGGGCAGCGCGGAGATCCGACAAGCGCTGGAAGCGATCGCGATCCCGGACGATCTGGCGAAGGAGATCACCGACGCGCTGGTGGACGGACGCGCCTACGCGGTCCGGTCGAGCGCGACCGCGGAGGACCTTCCGGGCGCGTCCTTCGCCGGGCAACAGGACACCTACCTCAATGTCCTTGGCGCGGAGGCGGTCCTGCGGCACATCAGCCGGTGCTGGGCGTCGCTGTTCACCGAACGCGCGGTGACCTACCGGCTGCGCAACGGCTTTGACCACCGGAAAGTCCACATGGCCGTGGTCGTGCAGCAGATGGTGTTCCCGCAGGCGGCCGGGGTGCTCTTCACCGCCGACCCGGTGACGTCCAACCGGAAGACCGCCGTCGTGGAGGCCAGCTTCGGGCTCGGCGAGGCGCTGGTTTCCGGTCTGGTCAACGCGGACAACTACCAGGTGCGCGACGGCGTGATCGTCGACAAGGCGGTCTCCGCCAAGCAACGCGCCATCCTGGCCGTCGAGGGCGGCGGCACCGAAGAGCAGGTGATCGCCGCGGACCAGCAGGAACAGGCCGCGCTGACTGACGACCAGGTCCTGCGGCTGGTGGAACTCGGCCGCACGATCGAGGCGCATTTCGGCCGCCCGCAGGACATCGAATGGTGCCTGTCCGACGACGAGTTCCAGATCGTGCAGAGCCGCCCGATCACCACGCTGTTCCCGCTCCCGGCGGCCGCCGACGAGGGAAACCACGTCTACCTCTCCGTCGGTCACCAGCAGATGATGACCGACGCGATGAAGCCTCTGGGCCTGTCGGTCTGGCAGCTGACGACCCCGCGGCCGATGGCCGAGGCGGGCGGGCGGCTGTTCGCGGACGCCACCGCACTGCTGTCGGTGCCCAAGAGCCGCGCCAGTTTCCTCGCGGTGGTGGGGAAATCCGATCCGCTGATGGCGGACGCGCTGGAGACCGTCCTTTCCCGCGAGGGCTTCCTCCCGCTGTCCGACGACGACGGACCCGGCGAGCAGATCCCCGGCGCCGCACCGGCCACCATCGAAACCGATCCGGCCGTCGTCACCGAGCTGATCCAGCACAGCGAGGCCTCCATCGCCAAGCTGCAGCGAGAAATCGCTGCGAAGTCCGGCAGTGAACTGCTCGACTTCATTTTCGAGGACGTCGAGGAAATGCGCCGGATCCTCTTCGACCGGCGCAGCCACCAGGTGTTCACCGCGGCGATGCAAGCGACCTGGTGGCTGAACGACCACCTCCAAGAGTGGCTCGGCGAAAAGAACGTCGCCGACACGCTCACCCAGTCCGTACCGCACAACGTCACCGCGGAGATGGGGCTGGCGCTCCTTGACGTCGCCGACGTGCTCCGCGCCCATCCCGAGGTCGTCGCGTTCCTTCAGGACGTCGAGGACAACGGTTTCCTGGACGAGCTGCCGAAGCTGGCCGGCGGGGAGGAATCGCGCGCCGCGATCCAGGGGTACCTCGACAAGTACGGGATGCGCTGCGTCGGCGAGATCGACATTACCCGGCCTCGGTGGAGCGAACAGCCGGTCGCGCTGGTGCCGATGTTGTTGTCCAACATCAAAAACTTCGAGCCGGGGGCCGGGCAGCGCCGCTTCGAACAGGGCCGTCAGGAAGCGCTGGACAAGGCGCAGGAGGTCCTGGAACGGTTGCGCGCCTTGCCGGACGGCGCGGCTAAGGCCGAGGAAACCGAGCGGATGATCGAGCGCGTCCGCACGTTCACCGGGTACCGCGAGTATCCGAAGTACGGCATGATCAGCCGCTATTTCGTATACAAGGAAGCTCTGCTGGGCGAGGCCGAGCGGCTGGTGCGGGCTGGCGTGCTCGACGAGCCGGAGGACCTCTTTTTCTTGCGCCTGCAGGAATTCCAGGAGGTCGTGCGGACGAGCGAGGTCGACCGCGAGCTGATCCAGCAGCGCAAGGAAGCGTTCCGGTCCTACGAATCGATGACGCCGCCCCGCGTGCTCACCTCGGACGGCGAGGCCGTTTCCGGCAGCTACCGTCGCGACGACCTGCCCGAAGGCGCGTTGGGCGGGCTGCCGGTGTCCGCCGGGACGATCGAGGGCCGTGCCCGCGTCATCCTGGATCTCGGCGACGCCGATCTCGAACCGGGCGACATCCTCGTCACGGCGTACACGGATCCGAGCTGGTCACCGCTGTTCGTGGCGATCACCGGCCTGGTGACTGAGGTCGGCGGCCAGATGACGCACGGCGCGGTGATCGCGCGGGAGTACGGCCTGCCCGCGGTCGTCGGGGTGCAGAACGCCACGAAGCTGATCAAGGACGGACAACGGATCCGCGTCAACGGGACGGACGGGTACGTCGAGGTTCTCGACGCTGGGTAGTGGGTCTCCGGCCGCTGCGCCATTTGGAGGTAACCATCGTAATCAGTTCGTGATAGTTTCCGCGGCTGTGTCCTCCATTAGTGTGCGCGTCCGGGTCGTAAGTGTGACTCTCAGTGTTCTCTTCGGGGGGCTCGGAGCAGCTGGCGGGACGTTCGCGCTGCGCTCCGGGCACCTCGACACACTGAGCGTCGCTGTCCCGGAAACGCGCGACGGCGGGTTGTCCTCGGGTGCGCTGAGACCGTTCGCGGTGTCGCCGGCGTCTTCCACGTCGGCGACCCCGAGCAGCAGCGCGCCCGCGACTACGGCGCCACCGTCGACCTCGGCCACTCCCGCGCCGCCCCCGCCGCCGCCGGCCGAGGAGTCCAAAGAGGACACTCCGACGAGCAGCAGCGCGAAGCCGGCACCCAAGCCGCGCAGCGCGCCGACGCTGGCGGGCCAGGTCATCGCACTGGTCAACGACGAGCGGGACAAGGCGGGCTGCGATCCGGTGGCCGAGGAACCCCATCTCGACCAGGCGGCGCAGGGACACAGCGACGACATGTCCCAGCGTGACTACTTCTCCCACGACACCCCGGAAGGCGAGAGCTTCGCCGACCGCATCACCGCCGCGGGATATCCCAAACCGGGCGCGGAGAACATCGCGAAGGGCGCGACCAGCGCGGACCAGGTGATGCGGATGTGGATGAACTCCAGCGGACACCGCAAGAACATCCTCAACTGCTCGTTGAAGAAGCTGGGCGTCGGCGTCACGACCGACGGCTGGTACTGGACGCAGGACTTCGGCTACTGATTCGGTCGCGGCGGCACGCCGTACCGGGCCAGCACCGTCGCGCGCAGCTTCGGATCCGTCCGCGGCACGGGTTCGATGAACACCTCCGCGACGTCCGGGAACCGCTCGCTCAATTCGTCGGCCATCCGCACGCACGCGCGTTCCAGATCGGCAGCGCCGAGAGCGTCGTCGAAGTCCACGCGGGCGCACACCAGGACGTGGTCGGTGCCCATCAGCATGGTCTGCAGATCCACCAGCGCGTCGATTTCCGGCGCAGCCCCGAGATGATCCCGGATGCCGCGGACCAGGCGCGGATCCGCCTGCCTGCCGACCAGCAGACCGCGGTTCGTGCTGCCGAGCAGGTACGCGACGCACGCGAGCAGCACGCCGATGAGGATCGACGCGATGCCGTCCCACACGTCCGAGCCGGTCAGCTGGTGCAGCCCGATCCCGGCGAACGCGAGTAGCAGACCGACCAGCGCCGCCGAGTCCTCGAAGAGCACCGTCTTGGGCGCCGGGTCGTCGATCATCCGCAGGTAAGCGAAGAACGGCCGCTGCTCGGCCTTCGCGTCGCGCCGGACCTGGCGGACGGCCTGTGCCCACGACACCGATTCGAGCGCGAAAGCCAGCGCCAGCACGATGTAGCCGACGATCGGTTTCGTCTGCTCCGCGCCTTCTCCGAAAACGGTGGTGAATCCTTCGTACAGCGCGAAAACCGCACCGGAAGCGAAGATCGACACCGCGGCCAGCAGCGACCAGAAATACCGCTCCTTGCCGTACCCGAACGGATGGCGGCGATCCGCCGGCCGCTCGGACCGTTTCAACGCGGTGAGCAGCAGCACCTCGGTGATGGTGTCGGCGACCGAATGCGCGGCCTCGGACAGCATCGCGCCCGATCCGGTGATGATGCCCGCGACGAGCTTCAGCACCGCGATCGCCAGGTTCACCCCACCGGCCAGCACCACGGTGAGAGTGCTTTCGCCGCCGCCCTCCGATTCGTCGCTCACGCCGGAAAGACTAACGGCACTGCGGGGTACGCCGCCTGCTGCAAGCAGCCACGACGAGGGCGAGCGCGCCCACGACCAGTACCGACTGTTCGACCGTCGCGGCGAAGCCCGCGTTGACGGCGGGCAGCAACCCGACCCAGCAGTACGTCCCGGCAACGAAACGGCCCCTGACATCCGCGGATACCAGGGGCCGTTTGTCAGCGAGAACCTCAGTCGTCGCCCTCGGGCAACGGTGTTCCGGTCGGCTTCTCGTCGGTCGGGACGTCCGGCTTGGCAGACAGTTCCGCGTCCGATTCGTCCAGCGACGGCGCGCCCGAGGCGACCAGCGCCGGCTCCGGCTTGCGCTTCACCGCGGTGAGCAGCAGCTGCGCGACGTCCACGACCTCGACCTTTTCGCTCGCCAGGCCGTCGCTCTGGCGCGAGGTGACGCCGTCGGTGAGCATCACGCGGCAGAACGGGCAGCCGGTGGCGATCTTCGACGGAGCGGTGCCGAGCGCCTCGTCCACGCGCTCGACGTTGATCCGCTTGCCGATCTTCTCTTCCATCCACATCCGCGCGCCGCCCGCGCCGCAGCACATCGAGCGGTCGCCGTGCCGCGGCATTTCGCGCAGCTGCGCACCGGACGCGCCGACGAGCTCGCGGGGAGCGTCGTAGACCTTGTTGTGCCGGCCCAGGTAGCAGGGGTCGTGGTAGGTGACGTCCTCGGCGACCGGCGCGACCGGCGTCAGGTGCTTCTCCCGCACCAAGCGGTTCAGCAACTGCGTGTGGTGCACGACGTCGAACTGGCCGCCCAGCTCCGGGTACTCGTTGGCGAGGGTGTTGAAGCAGTGCGCACAGGTGACGACCACCTTGCGCGCCTTGCGTTCCCGTCCCTCGAACACCGAGTTCAGCACCTCGACGTTCTGCTGCGCCAGCATCTGGAACAGGAACTCGTTGCCCGCGCGGCGAGCCGGGTCACCGGTGCAGGACTCCTCCGAGCCGAGCACGGTGTACTTGACGCCCGCGATGTGCAGCAGTTCCGCGACGGCACGCGTGGTCTTCTTCGCGCGGTCCTCGAACGCACCGGCGCAGCCGACCCAGAACAGGTACTCGGCGTCGCCGAGGTCGCCGTCGAAGACCGGGACCTCGAAGTCGAGGTCTTCCGTCCACTGCAGGCGGTCCTTGGCGTTCTGGCCCCACGGGTTGCCCTTGTTCTCCAGGTTCTTGAACATGCCGTTCAGCTCCGTGGGGAACGACGACTCGATCATCACCTGGTAGCGGCGCATGTCGACGATGTGGTCGACGTGCTCGATGTCGACCGGGCACTGCTCGACGCACGCACCGCAGGAGGTGCAGGACCACAGGACGTCCGGGTCGATGACGCCGCCGTCGTCGCCGACGAGCGCCTTCTGCGACTCAGCGATCGCGAGGACATCGATGCCCGCGTACATGTTGTCGCCGGACAGGCCGACCTCGTCACCGGCCATGTCGCGCTTGCCGCCCGCGAGCAGGTACGGCGCCTTCGCGTAGGCGTGGTCGCGAAGCTGCGTGATGAGCAGCTTCGGCGACAACGGCTTGCCGGTGTTCCACGCCGGGCACTGCGACTGGCAACGGCCGCATTCGGTGCAGGTGGAGAAGTCCAGCCAGCCCTTCCAGCTGAAGTCCTCGATCGCGCCGACGCCGAAGGTGTCCTCGTCCGGGTCCGCCTCTTCGAGGTCGAGCACCTTGCCCTTGCTCATCATCGGCTTGACCTTGCCGAGCGCGACGCCGCCGTCCGCCTCGCGCTTGAAGTAGATGTTGAAGAACGCGCTGAACCGGTGCCAGGCGATGCCCATAGTCATCGTGCGGGCCACGACGATCAGCCAGACCGTGGCGCTCATCAGCTTGATGAAGGCGAACACCGACACCAGCGCCGCGCTCGAGGGCAGCAGCTCGCTGAGCGGGTTCGAGACGAAGGCGGCCCAGGTCGGCGTCTCGTGGACGTGCATCGCGGCCTTGCCCGCGCGCACGCCGATGATGCCGATGCCCTCGACGATCACCACGGCCTCGACGAAGTAGGCCCACTTGAAGTTCGAGCCGGCGAAGCGCGACAGCCGGTCGGCCCGGCGCGGGTGGTTCAGCTGCCGGATGATCGCGAGCGCGACGCCGCCGACGACCGTGCCGACGCCGAGCAGCTCCATCAGGAGGCTCCACAGCGACCAGTCCTCGAGGATCGGCCAGCCCCAGGTCGGGACGAACACCTCGCCGTAGGCCTCGAAGAGCGCGAGCGACCCGATCAGGAAGCCCCACATGACCAGCCAGTGCCACGGGGCGACCTGGCGGAACTTCGCCATGCGGGTGTGCGCCGCGAACTCCTTGACCAGGGTCATCAAGCGCGCCATGAACGGGCCGTTGCGGGTGGCGTCCGGCTGGCCGAGCTTGATCACCCGCACGAAGCGGGCAATGGTCGCGATGAACATTCCCCAGGCGACGATGCCCAGGAGGACGGAAATCCCCCCGAGCGTCAGCTGTACAGCGCCCATCGTCGGGTGCCTTTCGTCCGGTGTGGTGGTGCCGCCGCGCGAGCGCGCCGGTGCCGAGCAGGGTAACGCTTCTTACTGATGGGTAACCGGTCCGACGGTCCCAAGTCCCACCGATGTGGTGCACGCCTCGCTAGCAAGTGGGACGATCGTTCAGGTACTTTGTTGAGCTATGGGTGCTTACTTGTACCTCGCTTTGGCCATCGCCGCAGAAGTGACCGCCACGATTTCGCTCAAACTCTCCGAGGGCTTTTCCAAGGTGACGCCGTCGATCCTGGTGGTCGTCGGGTACGGGCTGGCGTTCTTCGCGCTGTCGCGGGTGCTGAAGCTCGGGCTGCCGATCGGGGTGGCCTACGCGATCTGGGCCGCGGCGGGCGTGGCGCTGGTCGCGCTGGTCGGCGTGCTGTTTTTGAAGGAGCCGATCAACCTCGCGGTGATCTCCGGGCTGGTGCTCGTGGTCGGCGGGGTGGTGCTCATCGAGGTCGGGAGCCAATCGTGAAAATCCAGACCGACGGCCGCAAGGCGCGCGGCGAGAAGCGCCGGACGGAGATCATCGAGGCGACCCTGCGAGTGATCGAACGCGACGGCGTCGCCGGGGTCACGCACCGCACGGTCGCCGCTGAAGCGGGCGTGCCGACGACGTCCACGACCTATCACTTCTCCTCGCTGGACGACCTGCTCGTAGCGACGCTCATCTCGTGCGCGCGCGACATGGCGACCGAGGTGTACTGGATGATCGACCGCGCCCGGTCGCGCGGCAGCCGCGGTGCCGAAGAGGTGGCTGGCCTGCTCGCCGAGGCGCTCGGGCCGCGGCGGGGTCGCACGATGGCGGAGTACGAGCTGTACCTGCTGGCTGCGCGCAAACCCGAGCTGCGCCCGGCGGCGCGGCGGTGGCTGGATGTGTTGACGTCGATGGTCCGGCATGACGACGAGGTCGCGTTCCGGGTCTTTCTCGCGGGTATCGACGGGCTGCTGATCCAGGGGCTGATCGACGACGAGCCGCCGTCCGCGGAGGAGCTGCGTCCGGTGGTGGATTACCTGCTCAAACCCGCTTGAATTCGGTGGAATTTCCGGGACGCGGTCGGCTAGCTTGCCGGGCATGAGGGTCGTGGGTGAATACGAGGTCGACGACCGGCGGGAGCGGCTCGACCTCGACGTGCTGTGGGAATTCCTTTCCACCGAGGCCTATTGGGGCCGATGGCGGACGCGAGAACAGGTGGAAGCGGCGATCGCCGGATCGTGGCGGGTCGTCGGGGCCTACTCGCGCGCGGACGGACGGCAGGTCGGCTTCGCGCGAGCCTTCTCCGACGGAGTGACCTCGGCGTATCTCGGCGACGTGTTCGTGGTCGAGTCCGCCCGCGGAAGCGGATTGGGCAAGGAACTCGTGCGCGAGATGATCGACCACGGGCCGGGAGCAGGCTTCCGCTGGATGCTGCACACCGCGGACGCGCACGGGTTGTACCGGCAGTTCGGGTTCGAGGAGCACACGAAGGGCCGGTTCCTCGAACGCGAGGGGGTCAACCGGGAGTCGCTCCGGTAGGTCCATTGTGGACGGAGAGGGCGGCGGCCACGACGTCCCGGATCAAGGTGTCGCCGGGTGCGCAGTTCACCAGCAGCCGGTCCAGGTCTTCCTTGCCGAACCACGCGCTGTGCGGGTGCTTGTCCCATTCCAGGACCGGGCGGGCCAGGTCGCCCTCGACTTCTATCAGGTAGAAATCGCCGACCTCTTCGCCGTCGTCGAGCGGCCAGCGGTGGCGGCCGAGGTTCCGGACCACGCGGCGCAGCTGCCAGCCGGTTTCCTCGAAGACCTCGCGGGCGAGCGCTCCCAGCGTCGTCTCGCCCGGTTCGAGGTGGCCGCTCACGACGTCCCACGTGCTCGGATACCGCGGCCGGTCCGGGCTCCGGAACTGCACGAACGCGCGTCCGTCGGCGCCGAGGACCACTCCGCCCGCGGTGTCGGGCAGAGGTTGCGGAAAGACCACGCCGTCCGCAACCTCCACCGTCGGCTCTTCCACGGACGAACTCAGCCCTTGTTCTCGTAAACCGGCACCAACGTGGCCCGCCCGAGCGTGTGCCCGAACATGTTGAACCCGAGGAACGCGGGCGTAGCGTCCTCCGGCACCTCCAACGTCTCCACGTCCAGCGCGTGCACCACGAAGAAGTACCGGTGCGGCCCGTGTCCGGGAGGCGGCGCGGCGCCCAGGTACTGCCGAACCCCGCCGTCACCCTTAAGCGTGACCGCCGAATCGGGCAGCCCCGACCCAGCGGAGTCGCCCGCGCCAGCCTCCAGCGAAGTCACCGAAGCCGGGATGTTGAACACGGCCCAGTGCCAGAACCCGCTGGCAGTCGGGGCGTCCGGGTCGTACACCGTCACCGCGAAGCTGCGGGTGCCCTCCGGGAAGCCTTCCCACGCCAGCTGCGGCGAGCGGTCCTCGCCGCCGGCGCCGAAGATGCCCGACAGGTGCGGCTGGGCCAGGGTCTCGCCGTCGGCGATGTCCGTGCTGCGCAGCGTGAACGAGGGAACCGACGGCAGGTAGTCGTACGGATTGGGCGGCTGGGGCATGGGTTCCTCCTGATCAACGGGGCTCTCCGGCCGCCAGGTTAGGACCCTGGCCCTCCGGTCGCCGCCTCAGGGATGTTTCGGGGGGTTTACCGGATGTCCCCGGGGGCCCGCACCTTCTAACGTCTCTCCAGACAGCCGAGAGTGGTACTGAGGGGAACTGACATGGCACGCCCGCTTCTGGCAGTGGCCGGCATCGCGGTGATCGGCGTTGGGGTGGCGATCGGATTCGGCGGGTGGGGGTTCGGTTCCACGGTTTCGCGGGACGCGACGCTGACGCAGGAGATCCGCGTGGTGAAGCTGGAGAACGGCTCCGGCGACGTCCGCATCCGCACGGCTCCCGGCGCGGCTCGCGTGCACCAGACCCTTCGCTACCACTTCAGCGGCGCGCCCGGCGACGCTTACCGCGTCGAGGGCGACCAGCTCGTCATCGTCGACTGCGGCCGCAACTGCACCGCCGACATGGAGCTGATCGTCCCGCCCGGCATTCCGGTCACGGGCAACACCGACTCCGGCACGCTGGACTTCGCGGGCGTCGGCAGCGTCGACGTCACCGCCGATTCCGGGCAGGCACGGATGCAGGACGTTCCGGGGCTGGTCAAGCTCCAGCTGGACAGCGGTTCGACGGAACTGCACAACGTCGGCGAGGTGCGGGTGCACAGCCAGTCCGGCCGGATCGAGGGCGACGGCCTGCGCGGGCCGGTCGACGTCTCGGCGGGCAGCGGGCGGATCGAGCTCACGCTGACCCAGCCCAACAACGTCAAGGCGCAGGCCGACTCCGGCCGCGTCGAGGTGTCCGTGCCGCGCACCGGGTCCTACCAGGTCACCGGCAACAGCGAGAGCGGCCACCGCAGCATCGACATTCCGCAGAACTCAGGTCCGGACGCGAAGACGCTCGAGCTGAACACGGACAGCGGCAGCGTCACCGTCAAGGCCGTCTGAAGGGGAGAACAGACACATCATGCGCAAACTCGAAACGCGGCTGCTCGCCGCGGTGCTGGCGGGCGCGGTGGGGGCGTTCGCGATCACCGCGGCGGTCGGCCACTCGCCTGAACCGCAGGCCACCACGCCGGTCGCGGTGGTGGAAATCCCGGTGCAGCAAGGGGTCGTCCGGAACGCGGAGACAGTCGTGCTCCGCACCGCGGCCGACGACGGGACGGCGCGGGTGCGCCGGGCATGAACCTGGCCGCCGCCGTGCTGACCCTGCTTCCGCTGGTCAGCGCACCGACCCCGGCGTTGACCTGGACGCCGTGCAGTACCGAGCAGGAACCGACCGCGCAATGCAGTCAGGTCGAAGTGCCCATCGACCGCGCCCATCCGGAAACCGGCACGGCGCACATCCCGCTCACCCGACTGCCCGCGGCGGACCAGCAGCACCGGATCGGATCGCTGCTGGTCAATCCTGGCGGGCCGGGCGGGTCCGGGGTCGGCTTCGTGCGCTTCGGCGGACTCGACCCCAAGGTCATCGGCTCGGCGCGGAAACCGTTGCGGGACCGCTTCGACATCATCGGCTTCGACCCGCGCGGCGTGTGGTTCAGCGACCCGAAGATCAGCTGTGACCCGGCGAAGCTGCACGACCCGAAGATCGGTCTCTTCCCGGCCACCAAGCAGCAGTACGACGCCTTCGTCGCGCACAACCGTGCGGCCGGCGAGGACTGTCTCGCCAAGACCGGCCCGATGCTCGGGCACGTCGACACCCAAAGCGCCGCGGAGGACATCGACGCGATCCGCGGCGCGCTCGGCGAGCAGAAGATCTCCTGGCTCGGCGTCTCGTACGGCACCGAACTGGGCGCGGTCTACGCGTCGAAGCATCCGGACCGGGTGCGCACGATGGTGCTCGACGGCGCGATCGACCATGCCCGGCCGATGCGGCAGGCGATGGTCGAGGAGGCCGCTGCCACCGAGGACGCCTTGCGGCGGTTCGCCGGGTGGTGCGACCGTTCGACGGACTGCGCGCTGCATGGAAAGAACGCGCTCGCCCGCTACGACCACCTCGTCACCCACGGCGCGTACGCGAAAGCGTTGGGCCGCAAGGCAACCGGTGAGGAACTGGCTTCCGGCGCGTACGGATACCTCTATCTCCCCGCCGAGTGGCCCGAGCTGAGCCGCGCTCTGGCGGACCCGGACGCGAGCGCGCTCGCCCAGCACGCGTCGTTCGCGAGCGAGACCTACGGCGCGTACCGCTCGATCGGCTGCCAGGACTTCCCGTCGCCGTTCACCGGATTGGCGGACCTGCGCGCGACAGCCGGGGTGATCCGCGCGGTCGCCCCGCACAGCTGGCGCTACAGCGAGTACTGGGACCTCTCCGCGGGCTGCACCGGCTGGCCGCTTCCCGCGCTGAACCCGCCGCAGCCGCATCCGGTGCGCGGAGCCCCGCCGATCCTCGTCGTGGGCGGTGCGCACGACCCGGCGACGCCGTTGCCGTGGGCCCGCGGGCTCGCCGCGAGCATCGACGGTTCGGCGCTGCTCACGTACCTCGGCGACGGCCACACCGGGCTGCTCAACTCCGAGTGCGTGCGGCGGGCCGAGGCCAGGTACCTGGTGAGTGGCGTCACACCGCCGCGGGGCGAATTCTGCGGGTGAACCCGGGAACAAGACCGGGGGGTCCGCCGTTATCCTGATAGCAAGGTTGAGCGCGGTCGGCTCAAGTCTGGAAAACCGGGCCGTGCGCGAGACCTCGAGAACCTGCTAAGAAGGTACTCAAGAGTGCCTCGAAACCGCAGGTCACGAACATAGCAGCAACCCAGTCCAGAACACGAGAGGAAGCACCATGGCGCGAGCGGTCGGCATCGACCTCGGCACGACCAACTCGGTCGTCGCCGTCCTTGAGGGCGGCGAGCCGACGGTCATCGCCAACTCGGAAGGCTCCCGTACCACCCCGTCCATCGTCGCCTTCGCCAAGAACGGCGAAGTGCTCACCGGCCAGCCGGCGAAGAACCAGGCCGTCACGAACGTCGACCGCACGATCCGGTCCGTGAAGCGGCACATCGGCACCGACTGGAAGACCGAGATCGACGGCAAGGCCTACACGCCGCAGGAGATCAGCGCGCGCGTGCTGATGAAGCTCAAGCGCGACGCGGAGGCGTACCTGGGCGAGGAGATCACCGACGCGGTGATCACCGTCCCGGCCTACTTCGAGGACGCGCAGCGGCAGGCCACCAAGGAGGCCGGCCAGATCGCGGGCCTGAACGTGCTCCGGATCGTGAACGAGCCGACCGCGGCCGCGCTGGCCTACGGCCTGGACAAGGGCGAGAAGGAACAGACCATCCTGGTCTTCGACCTCGGCGGCGGCACGTTCGACGTGTCCCTGCTGGAGATCGGCGAGGGCGTCGTCGAGGTCCGCGCGACCTCCGGTGACAACCACCTCGGCGGCGACGACTGGGACGAGCGCATCGTCACCTGGCTGGTCGACAAGTTCAAGGCCGCCAACGGCATTGACCTGACCAAGGACAAGATGGCGCTGCAGCGCATCCGCGAGGCGGCCGAGAAGGCGAAGATCGAGCTGTCCAGCTCCAACTCCGCCAGCATCAACCTGCCCTACATCACGGTGGACGCGGACAAGAACCCGCTGTTCCTCGACGAGACGCTGTCGCGCGCCGAGTTCCAGAAGATCACCTCGGACCTGCTGGAGCGCACCCGTCAGCCGTTCAACAACGTCATCCGGGACGCGGGCATCGCGGTCGGCGACATCGACCACGTGGTCCTCGTCGGCGGTTCCACCCGCATGCCGGCGGTGTCCGAGCTGGTCAAGGAGCTGACCGGCGGCCGCGAGCCGAACAAGGGCGTGAACCCGGACGAGGTCGTCGCCGTGGGTGCCGCGCTGCAGGCGGGCGTGCTCAAGGGCGAGGTCAAGGACGTCCTGCTGCTCGACGTGACCCCGCTGTCGCTGGGCATCGAGACCAAGGGCGGCGTCTTCACCAAGCTGATCGAGCGCAACACCACGATCCCGACCAAGCGGTCCGAGATCTTCTCGACGGCGGACGACAACCAGCCGTCGGTGCAGATCCAGGTGTTCCAGGGCGAGCGCGAAATCGCCGCGGCGAACAAGAAGCTCGGCATGTTCGAGCTGACCGGTCTCCCGCCGGCCCCGCGCGGCGTGCCGCAGATCGAGGTCACCTTCGACATCGACGCCAACGGCATCGTGCACGTGACCGCGAAGGACCTCGGCACGAACAAGGAGCAGTCGATGACGATCACCGGCGGCTCCGCGCTGCCGAAGGACGACATCGAGCGCATGGTCAAGGACGCCGAGGCGCACGCCGAGGAAGACAAGAAGCGCCGCGAGGAAGCGGAGACCCGCAACCAGGCGGAGACGCTGGTCTACCAGACCGAGAAGTTCGTCAAGGACAACGACGACAAGCTGCCCGAGGACCTCAAGGGCAAGGTCAAGACCGCGATCGACGAGGCGAACGAGGCGCTCAAGGGCACCGACTCGGCCAAGATCCGCGAGTCCATCGAGAAGCTGAACACCGCTTCGCAGGAGATGGGCAGCGCGCTGTACGCGAACGCGGGCGCGGCCGGCGCCGAGGGCGCTCCGGGTGCTGAGGGCGCGGCCGGTGCCGCGGGCGACGCTCCGAAGTCGAAGGCGGACGACGTGGTCGACGCCGAGATCGTGGAAGAGGACGAGAAGAAGTGACCCCCCGCCACTCCGAGACCGAGGGCACTGGCCCCGAGGAACCGGTAGTCGTGCGGGATCGGCGACGGGTGGACCCGCAGACCGGCGAGGTCCGCCCGCCCGCCGCGGAGGAGACTCCGGCCGGTGAGGAGCCCGCGCAGCACGCGGGCCCCTCGCTGGGCGATTCCGTGGACGAAGCGGTTTCGGCCACCTCGGATGTCGAAAAGCAACTGTCCGAGCGCACTGCCGACCTGCAGCGTTTGCAGGCGGAGTACGCGAACTACCGCAAGCGGGTCGACCGCGACCGCGAGGCCGTGGTGCAGAGCGCGAAGGCGTCCGTGGTCGGCGATCTGCTGCCGCTGCTGGACGACCTCCAGCGTGCGGAGCAGCACGGCGACCTCACCGGCGCGTTCAAGGCGGTGGCCGACAAGCTGGTCTCCAGCCTGGAGCGGTCCGGCCTGGAAGCGTTCGGGGCCGAGGGCGAAGAGTTCGACCCGAGCATCCACGAGGCCGTGCAGCACACGACGTCCCCGGACGTGAAGGGCCCGACGGTCACCCTGGTGATGCGTCGCGGCTACCGCTTCGGCGAGCGGGTGCTGCGCGCGGCTCTGGTCGGCGTGACCGACCACGAGCCCGGCGAAGCCCCGGCGGGGCAGCCGGTCGATCCGCCGGTCGGCGGCGAACTGCCGCTCGACGGTTCGGTCGATGAGTCCGGCCAGCAGTAACAATCGGTTTGCAGCGAAAGGAGGAGACACCCGATGAGTGCTCGGGAGTGGATCGGCAAGGACTTCTACAAAGAGCTGGGTGTCTCCTCCGACGCGACCGCGGACGAGATCAAGAAGGCCTACCGCAAGCTGGCCAAGGAAAACCACCCGGACGCCAACGCGGGCAACACCGCGGCCGAGAACAAGTTCAAGGCCGTGTCCGAGGCGTACGGCGTGCTGTCCGACCCGGCCAAGCGCAAGGAGTATGACGAGGCGCGCACGCTCTTCGGCTCCGGCGGCGCGGGCGGATTCGGCGGCTTCCCCGGTGGCGGCGGCGCCGGCGGGTTCGACATGAGCGACCTGTTCAACCAGGCGGGCGCGCAGGGTCAGCAGGGCGGTTTCGGCGGGCTCGGCGACATCCTGGGCGGCATTTTCGGCCGCGGCCGGGGCGGGGCCGCCGGTGCCACGGCGAACCGGCCGCAGCGCGGCGCGGACGTCGAGACCGACGTGCGGATCGATTTCCTCGAGTCGGTCAAGGGCGCGACGCTGCCGTTGCGGCTGTCGAGCCCGGCCACCTGTTCCACCTGCGGCGGCAACGGCGCGAAGCCGGGCACCTCGCCGCGGGTCTGCCCGACCTGCAGCGGGTCCGGGCTGGTCAGCCGGAGCCAGGGCGCGTTCGCGTTCTCCGAGCCGTGCCAGGACTGCCGCGGCCGGGGCAAGATCATCGACGACCCGTGCCCGGAGTGCGGCGGCGAGGGCGTCAGCACCCGCACCCGCACGCTCACCGTGCGCATCCCGCCGGGCGTGAAGGACGACCAGCGGATCCGGCTGGCTGGCCAGGGCGAACCCGGCCGGGGCGGCGCGCAGGCGGGCGATCTGTACGTGCGCGTGCACGTGGCCCCGCACAAGCTGTTCGGGCGCAAGGACCTCAACCTCACGCTCACTGTGCCGGTGGACTTCACCGAACTCGCGCTGGGCACCACGGTCACGGTGCCGACGCTCGAAGGCAAGGTGTCGCTCAAGGTGCCCGCGGGTACCGCGAGCGGACGAGTGTTGCGAGTGCGCGGAAAGGGCATTCAGAAGCGGGACGGCGCGCAGGGCGACCTGCTGGTCACCCTGGAGGCGGCGGTCCCGGCGAAGCTCGACGACGCGGCGCGGTCGGCACTTGAGGCCTACGCCGAGGCGATGAAGGGCCACGATCCGCGGCCTGAGATCACCGAGTTGCTCGAAGGCAGGTGAGGGTGATGTTCGGCGGTAATCCGGGACTCCCGCACGGCGCGGACGAGGACACCCCGGTGTTCGTGATTTCGGTGGCGGCCCAGCTTTCCGGGCTGCACGCGCAGACGCTGCGCTCCTACGACCGGCACGGCCTGGTCTCGCCGGGCCGAACTGCGGGCGGCGGACGGCGTTACTCGCTGCGCGACATCGCCCTGCTGCGCGAGGTCCAGCGCCTCTCGCAGGAGGACGGGGTCAACCTGTCCGGGATCAAGCGCATCATCGAACTGGAGAACCAGGTCGACGCGCTGCAGTCCCGGGTGCACGAGCTGACCGAAGAACTCGCCGCCGCGTACGCGGCCGCCGAACAAGCCGCCGCCGCGGTGCACGCGTCCTATCGCAAGGATTTGGTGCCGCTGCGGCAAACCACCTCGCTGGTGGTCTGGAAACCCAAGCGCCGCTGAGCATTTCTTCACGGCCCTCCCGCCTGGTGCGGGAGGGCCGTTTTACTGTCCTGAGTGGACTTCCGCGAGCGTGTGCAGGTCAGCGAACGCCTCCGCCAGATAGTCGTCGAGACTCCGTGAGGGATCGCTGATCCACGCCTGCGTGGCGTGATGGAACGTCGCCCATCCGGCATGTGCCGCCAGCCGCGCCAGCCGGTCTTCGACTCCGCGCTGCCGCAAGGCTTCCGCGAGTGCTTCTGCGATGGTCGCCGCCTTGGCGAGATTGCGTTCGCGCAGCGTCGGCGTCGCGGCGATCAAATCGCGGCGCGGTTCGGCGAACGGCAGGTTGCGCTCCATGATCTGCCCGGCCTTCGTGAAGGCGCGCAGCAGGATTTCCAGCGGCGCAAGGCCTTCTGGGGCATTGGCGACCGACTGGGTGAGGTCCTCGCGCAGGTCGGCTTCGCCGTCGAAGAGGACCTCGCGTTTGTCTGGGAAGTGCCGGAAGAACGTGCGCTCGGTGACGCCTGCCCGGGCGGCGATCTCCGCGGTGGTCGTCTTGTCGAACCCGTTTTCCCGGTACAGCTCCAGCGCCGCCTGTTTGAGGCGGCTGCGCGCTTCTGCTCCGCTCCGTGGCACGCCCCGAGCCTACCCGGCTTTTACGGCAGTGACTGACGCCACATTGCGTCAGTCACTGTCGCTACGCGTAGAGTCAGTGACTGACACTAAGGAGCCTTTCATGCATGTCTTCGTCACGGGCGGCTCGGGCCAGACCGGTCCCGCCGTCGTCGCCGAGCTGGTCCGGGCCGGACACTCGGTCACCGGGCTGGCTCGTTCGGACGCCTCCGCCGCGCGGCTGGAATCGCTCGGCGCGACACCGCACCGGGGGTCGCTCGACGACCTCGACAGCCTGCGCCGGGGTGCCGAAGCCGCCGACGGCGTGCTGCACATGGCCCAGGGCGGCAGCTACGCCGATCCCGACGACCTCATCCGCCGCGACTGCGAGGCGATCGACGCGTTGGGCCAGGCCCTGGTCGGCACCGGCAAACCGTTCGTCAGCACGTCGGGCACGCTGGTGCTGAAGGCCGACCAGATCAGCACCGAACTCGACCCGGCCGATCCGAACTCGGTCGCCTACTTCCGCATCCCCGGCGAGCAAACGTGTCTCGGATTCGCCGACCGTGGCGTCCGGGCCAGTGTCGTGCGGCTCGCGCCGACTGTGCACGGACCGCGCGACCACGGCTTCATCCCGGCGCTCATCGCGGGTGCGCGTCGAGCAGGCGTTTCGGCGTACATCGGCGATGGCACGAACCGCTGGCCCGCCGTCCATCGCGAGGACGCGGCGGTGCTTTTCCGGCTGGCGCTGGAGAAAGCGCCTGCCGGGAGCATGTTGCACGGGGTCGGGGAAACCGTCGAGATCAAGAGCGTCGCGGAGAAGATCGCGCAGTTGCTGGACATCCCCACGACGTCCTTGACTCTCGAAGAAGCCGTCGAACACCTCGGCAACCCGTTCCTGGCAAGGTTCTTCTCGCTCGACGTGCCCGCCTCCAGCGCGCACACCCAGGAGTTGCTGGGCTGGACACCGAACCACGCGACGTTGCTGGAAGACCTGGAGACCGGCGACTACTTCACCCCGGAGGCCAGCGACCGCGCCGAGGCGGTGTGGCGCTAGTTCCGGGCGCGCACCAACCCGGATTCGTACGCCACGATCACCAGCTGCGCGCGGTCCCGGGCATCGAGTTTCGCCAGCAGCCGTCCGACGTAGGTCTTCACCGTCGCCATCGACAGCTGCATCCGCTCCGTAATCTCCACATTGGACAGTCCGCTTGCCACCAGCGTCAGCACCTCGCGTTCCCGCGGGGCCAAGGCAGCGACGTCCGCGCGCGGCGGGGCGTCCGGGATCCGCGCGAACTGCGCCACCAGCCGCCGGGTGATGGACGGGCCGAGCAACGCGTCCCCGGCGGCCACCACGCGCACCGCCGCGCACAAGTCGGCCGGCCGGGTGTCCTTGAGCAGGAAGCCGGTCGCTCCGGCGCGGAGTGCGGCGAAGACGTGCTCGTCCAGGTCGAACATGGTCAACACCAGCACCCGCACGTCCGGCGCGCNAACATGGTCAACACCAGCACCCGCACGTCCGGCGCGCGCTCGCCGATCAGCCGGGTCGCTTCGATGCCGTCCATCACCGGCATCCGGACGTCCATCAGCACGACGTCGGGTTCTTCTGTCACCGCCAGCTCGACGGCCTCGGCCCCGGTCGCGGCCTCGCCGATCACGGTGAAGTCCGGCTCGCTGTCGAGCAGCAGCCGGAAACTGCCGCGCAGCAAGGCTTGGTCGTCGGCGACGACGACCCGGATCTGGTCACTCATCGGCGCACCGCAGCGTGGCGGCGACGCGTTCGCGCATGCCGGTCAGTCCGTGCCCGAGTCGCAGCTCGCCGATCAGCCGGGTCGCTTCGATGCCGTCCATCACCGGCATCCGGACGTCCATCAGCACCACGTCGGGCTCTTCCGTCACCGCCAGCTCGACAGCCTCGGCCCCGGTCGCGGCTTCGCCGATTACGGTGAAGTCCGGTTCGCTGTCGAGCAGCAGCCGGAAACTGCCGCGCAGCAAGGCTTGGTCGTCCGCGACGACGACCCGGATTTGGTCATTCATCGGCGCACCGCAGCGTGGCGGCGACGCGGAACCCGCCGTCCGGGCCGGGGCCGGCGGCCAGTTCACCGCAGTAGAGGGCGACGCGTTCGCGCATGCCGGTCAGTCCGTGCCCGAGCCGCAGTTCGCCGATCGGGGCCGTGCCGTCGTCGGTGACCTGGATCCGGATCTCCTCCGCGGCGACCGCCACGACCACCCGGCACCGGGCCGGCGCGGCATGCTTCACGACGTTCGTCACCGCTTCCTGCACGATCCGGTACGCGGCCAGCGCGACCGGTTCCGGCACCTCCGCGGTACCGAGGACGGACAACTCGACGTCGACCCCGGCTTGCCGCGCGCGTTCGGCGAGCTGCGGCAACGCGGCGAGCGGATCGGCCGGGGTTTCGTCGGTCTCGTCGCGCAGCACCTGCAGCAACCGCCGCATCTCGCCGAGCGCCGCGCGGCTGGTCTGCTCGATCACCCGCAACGCGTCGCGCGCTTCCTCCGGGCGGCTGTCCGCGACGTGGTTGGCGACCCCGGCCTTCACCGCGATCAAGCCCATCCCGTGGGTGACGACGTCGTGCAGTTCGCGTGCGATCCGGACGCGTTCGTCGACCAGGATCCGGTGTTCGCGTTGCCGTTCCTGCCGCGCCGTTTGCGCGCGCCGGGACCGCACCGCTTCGGCAAGCCCCCAGGTGAGCAACGCCAGCGGGACCCCGAACGCGTACCACCACTGCCCCACGACCGCGGTAGCCGCCGACATCGCCGCGACCCCGCCCGCGGCTGGCAAAGTCCGCGGCGGACGTACGAGGTACAGCACGGCGGCCGCACCGACGAACGGATCCCACAGCAGCTCGAAAGCCCCGGCAGCCGCGGAAACGACCACGGTGCCGATCAACAGCGGAACCGGAGCCCGCCGCCGCAGCAGGACCGCGGCGGCGATGAGCGTCGCGATCACCGCGGACACGGGCAGCCGCCAGGGCTCCTCGCCGATCAGCAGGTTTCCGGCAAGCCCCACGTCCACGACGAGCAGGCCGGCCGCCAGCGCGACGTCGCTCACTCGCAGAGGGGACATAGTCTGCCGATCGTTGCTGATCCGGCCGCCGCCACGGCCGAATGACTTCGCTGCGAAGGTTACGTGCCGCTTCAGGGTCGGCCTGCTTTCGGTCGGATGGGCAACCCCACGTTAGCCAGTACGGAGGGCGCGCACATCGTGCTGTGGCGGGTCATCCCCTGGGCTGGTTCCGCGGTGGGGAACTGTCCGCCCCGGACCGATGTGCGCGGGGCTCCCGGCCGGGCACGGTGAGCGGCATGTCGACCTTTCCCGGCCCTCGCCTCGGCGGAGCGGCGCTCGTCCTCGGCCCGGTGCTCGTGCTCGCCGGCGTGCTGCTGCGCCTGCCGTATCCGTTCTTCTTCCCGCACCAGCTAGCCGCTTCGGTGCAGCATCCAGCCCAGATGACCGCGGCTGCGACCTGTTTCGTGGCCGGTCAGGTGGTTCTGCTCTTCGCAGTGTCCACAGTGGTCCGGCAGATCGCGATGCGGAAGCCGCGCTGGGCGGCGTGGTCCGGTGCTCTGGTGCTGATCGGTCTGGCGGAGCGGGTCTTCCGTGGCGGATTCGACCAGGCCGCAACGGATCTCGCGCGGCACCGCGGAGCGGATTACGCGACCGCGTTCGTCGCGGACGCCTACGGCGACCTGCACCTGTTCAGCTTCTTGTCGTTCACGATCATGTTCGGCTGGCCGCTGCTGGCTTTCGCCGCCTATCGCGCCGGAGTGCTCGGGCGGGTGCGCGCAGTAGCACTCGCCGCGGCGATGCTCATGCCGCTCGGTGTCCTCAAAGGAACGACGCCGTGGTCGATCGTCGCCGCGGCCGGGCTGTGCGTTGCGCTGGTGCCTCCCGGCGTCCAACTGCTGAAACAAGCCGAACGCCCGGACCGACGCACGTTCGGCCTCGCCTGCCTCGGCGCGGTCGCGGTCGGCGCGCTCGGCTACGTGAGCACGCTGGGCTGACTACTTCAGGTGCTCGCCGAAGAACGCCATCACGCGTCGCCAGGCGTCGGAATCCGAGGGCTCGTGGTAGCCCATTCCGGCGACCCGGGCGACCGCGGCCAGCGGTGCGGGCCGGTAGTGGTTCGCGAAACCGTGCCCGGCGTCCGGATATTCCTTGACATCGTGCGGGATTCCGCGTTCGGTGAGCGCGGCGTCGAGCTTGGCCGCGGCACCGCGCAGCGAGAGGTCCTTGCCGCCGAAGCTGCCGACGATCGGACAGGCACCGTCCAAAATAGACAGATCTTTCGGCAGTGCGCCGTAGTACGGAGCGGAAGCGTCGAACTCCCGCGAGGCAGCCACCAACGCGAACCCGCCGCCCATGCAGAACCCGACGACGCCGACCTTGCCGGTCGCGTCGTCCCGTCCGGCGACGAGCGCCCGCGCCGCCTCGATGTCCGCGAACGCCCGGCCCTCGCGGGCGAGCATCTCCTGGAAAGTCCGCTTGACGCACCGGATCATGCCGCCGCGCGAGTACAGATCGGGGCTCAGCGCGAGATATCCCGCGGCGGCGTACCGGTCGGTGATCTCGCGCGCGTCCTGGTTGAGCCCGAAAATGTCGTGGATCAGCACGACCGCCGGGAACGGACCCTCGCCGGACGGCACCGCCAGATAGCCGTCGATTTCCCCGTCGGCCACCGGAATCCGGATGTCCATCGCCTCAGTCCGCCGTGAACGGGTCGTACTGGATCTGGTCCAGCGCGCTGCCCGCGACCAGCATCCGCGACACCGTCGCGCGGATCATCGCCGGCGAACCGGACACCAGGATGTCGTGGTCCGGCCACGCGCCGTACCGCGTGACCGCCTCGGCGAGCGTGCCGTGTTCGCACCCGGGCAGATGGTCGCCGCGTTCGACGACCGGGGTGATGGTGAGCCACGGGTTGGTCGCGGCGAGCGCGCGCAGTTCTTCCAGGTCGTAGAGGTCTTCGCGGGTCGGGCCGCCGTAGAACAGCCGGGTCTTCGGGTTCTCGCCCCACAGCGCGAGATGGTCGAGAATCGCGCGCAGCGGCGCGACCCCGGTGCCCCCCGCGACCATCAGCACCCCGCGCGACTGTTCGCGGTTGACGGTCATCCGGCCCAGCGGCGGACCGAGCCGCCAGACGTCGCCCGCCTGCGTGTGGCTCACGATCGCCCGCGACACCCAGCCGCCGTCGACCGCGCGCACGTGGAATTCGATGCCGCCGTCCTCGCGCGGCGCGTTCGCCGGCGACAGGTACCGCCACAACCGCGGCCGCTGCGGCACCTCGACGCTCATGTACTGACCCGGCGAATACGGCACCGGCTGGTCCGGGATCACCCGCACCAGCGCGAGATCCCAGGTGAGCCGCCGGTGCTCGACCACGGTCGCCGACCACGACGCCGGGTTCTCGTCCGCCGCCGCGGCCTCCTGCATCGCGCGCGCGACGATGGTGAACGCCTCCGCCCACGCGCGCTCGACCTCCGGCGTCCAGTCCGGGCCGAGGTGGTTTTTCAACGCGGCCAGCAGCGCGGTCCCGACGGCCTCGTAATGCTTGGGGGCGACGCCGAACTTGCGGTGGTCGCGGCCGAGCTGGCGCAGGAACGGCAGCAGGTCGTCCGGCCGGTCCACCATCTGCACGACGCGGGCCAGCGCGCGGATGATGCGCCCGCCCTGCACTTCCATGTTGATCGGGAAGAAATCGCGCGTGGCGGGCGCGAGGGTGAACAGCATCCCGTAGAAGAACTGCGAGATCTCCGGCGCGTACGGCTCCGATTTGGCCCAGGTGTCGCGGATGAGCTGCACCATCGCGACGACGGCGGCGGGCGCCTGCCGGGGCGCGGCTGAGGTCCGCGGGAGCGGGCTGATCGAATCGGCTGTCATCGGGCTGTCGTCGTTCATGGGTCGGGACCGGAGGCCGGGGGGTTGGGAGGGAAGGGTCACGAGAGCAGGGCGGCCGAGGTTGTCGGATTCGGCTCGCGCCGCCGCGCGGGGGAATTCGCCACTCCTGCTCCTCGTTGTCCACGACGTGCTCGCCGCGTCGGCATCGCGGGGCGTCTGGTCCGCAGAGTAGCCGCACTGAGGCGGAAAGCCCGCATCGTTGCTCCGGTCGGGTTACCGGCCAGTCAGGACGTGGGGCAGCTCACCGATTAGATAGTTGTCCTACGCAACCTTCGGCAGCTAAACTTGTAGAATACAAGCAAGTGGGCACAGGCCCGGGAGGAACGATGAGCCCAGCTGACGACGTGCGGCTCGAACTGCTGCGGGAACTGAAGGCGTCCGCCCAGCTCCAGCACCTGTGGATCATGCAGGCGTGGCAGAACGAGCCAGGGCTGCACCCGGCCTCGGCGATGCTGCTGTCCGACCTCGCCAAGCACGGCGAGGCCCGTCCGTCCGAGGTCGCGAAGCGCAGGCTCGTCGACCTGTCGGTGATCAGCAGGCAGATCGCCCAGTTGCAGGCCGCCGGGCTGATCGAGCGCCGCCCCGCCCCCGAGGACGGCCGCGCGTCGCTGATCAGCGTGTCCGAGGCCGGTCTCGCCCGGCTCGAACTCTGGCGCAAGCAGTACCTCGAGTTCTTCGAGACGGCACTGGGCGGCTGGGACGAGGACCGGATCTCCGGCCTCACGTCGCAGCTCGCCGAATTGAACGAAGGTCTGCGCGCGACGCTCGGCCCGTCCGGGTACTGCGCCGGCGCGCCGCAGTCGGGAAAGTGAAGTAGCGAAAAGTGGAAACCACCGCATCCGGGCAGCCGATGACGCACCGGGAAATCCTCAAGGCCTTCACCGGCCTTTTGCTGGCCCTGCTCGTGGCGTTGCTGTCGTCGACCATCGTGTCCAACGCGCTGCCGACGATCCTCGCCGACCTGCACGGTTCGCAGAGCGAGTACACCTGGGTCGTCACCGCGACGCTGTTGACGTCGACCGCGACCACCCCGATCTGGGGCAAACTCTCCGACCTGTTCAGCAAGAAACTGCTGTACCAAATCGCGATCGTCGTTTTCACCGTCGGATCGGCGCTGGGCGGCATCGCGCAGTCGATGCCCGAACTCATCACCTACCGCGCGCTGCAGGGCATCGGGCTCGGCGGGCTGCAGGCGCTGATCCAGGTCGTCATCGCGGCGATGATCGCGCCGCGCGACCGCGGCCGCTACACCGGTTACACCGGCGCGGTGTTCGCCGTCGCGACCGTGTCCGGCCCGTTGATCGGCGGGCTGATCGTCGACTCGCCGCTCGGCTGGCGCTGGTGCTTCTGGGTGTGCGTGCCGCTGGCCGTCGTCGCGTTCATCGTGCTCGGCCGGACGCTGAAGCTGCCGGTGCTCAAGCGCAAGGTGCGGATCGACTGGCTGGGCGCGACCCTGCTGGTCGGCGGCGTCGCGCTGCTGCTGATCTGGGTTTCGCTGGCGGGCGGCAGCTTCGGCTGGGTTTCGTGGTCGAGCGCCGCGTACGTCGGCGGTGCGATCGTCGCGCTGGCGCTGGCGGTTCTCGTCGAATCCCGGGTCGCGGAGCCGGTGGTTCCGCTGCGGCTCTTCCGCAACCGCACCTTCACGCTGTCCGTGCTCGCCTCGCTGGCGGTCGGCACCGCGATGTTCGGCGGTTCGGTGTTCCTCGGCCAGTACTACCAAATCGCGCGCGGTTTCTCGCCGACGCACGCCGGCCTGATGACGCTGCCGATGGTGCTGGGGCTTGCCGTCGCCTCCACCGGCGCGGGGCAGGTCATTTCCCGCACCGGGCGCACCAAGCCGTTCATGGTCGCGGGCGGGGTTTCGCTGCTGGCCGGGCTGTTCCTGCTCTCGACGGTGGACCACGCGACGAACCTGACGCTGATGGGCGTTTACCTCGCGCTGGTCGGCCTCGGACTGGGCTTCCTGATGCAGAACCTGGTTTTGGTAGTCCAAAACACGGTCGCGATGAAGGACATCGGTTCGTCGTCCTCGGTCGTCACGTTCTTCCGGTCGCTCGGCGGCGCGGCGGGCGTGTCCGCGCTCGGTGCGGTGCTCGCCGCCCGGGTGGCCACGAACATCGCGAACTCCCTGTCGCAGATGGGTATTCACTCGGGCGGCGCAGTGTCCGGCGGTGGCGGCACGTTCGCCATCTCGTCGCTCCCGCCGGCGCTGCAGCCGGTGGTGCGCGGGGCCTTCGGCGACGCGACCGGCACGGTGTTCTTCGTCGCGGGCTGCATCGCCGTGGTCACCTTCCTCGCGGTGCTGTTCATCAAGGAGGTGCCGCTGCGCCGGACGCTCGACGCGGACGCGGCGGCGGTTTCGGTCGAGGCCGTCTCGGTGGTCGAAGCTCCGGTCGAGATGACCTCCGTGCTGCGCGGCCGGGTTCTCGACGCGGGCGGTCGTCCAGTGTCCGGTGTCGTGCTCACGCTCACCGACATGACCGGGCGTCAGGTCGACGTCGGGCGTACGGGACGTACGGGCGCGTACGAGTTGTCGGCGGACACTGTGGGCGAGCACGTCCTTCTCGCGACAGCTGGTTCGACGCGGCCCGCGGTGTCGACCGTGCGGCTTAACGGCAACGCGCGTTGGCACGACTTGCTGTTGGACAGCCAGGGCGCCATCTCAGGTCGCGTACGCGCAGCCGGTCGCCACGCCGCGGTCGCAGGCGCGGTGCTGACTCTTACGGACCGCCTGGGCATTGTCACCGCAACGCACATCGCGGGCGGCGACGGCGCGTACCGCTTCACGGGAATCGAACCGGGCGCCTACACGCTCACTGTGTCCGCACACGGATACACGCCGCACGCCGAGACGATGACGGTCGGCGACGGTGCGGCGGCACAGCACGATGTCGAACTGAGCGAGGCTGTTGAACGAGAGTTCGTTAGGCACCAAGGAACACTCAGCGTCGACTAAAGGAGCTCGTGAGTGTTTGTCGCGGTTCTCGCCGCGGTAGACACTCACGAGCTTTCTACTGGGAGTGGCATTTGCCGCCAAGCGATGCGCCCTCCCGGCCCTGCCTCGTCCCCCTCTCCCGGAGGTAGCGTCGAATATGTGACGCGAAGCAGGGTCGCGATGTTGCTGGCAATGGGGATCGACAACTTCGGTTCCGGACTTTTCCTTCCGCTCGCATTGCTTTACGTGACGCGGGTGATCGGAATCCCGCTCGTCGAAGCGGGCACCGCGGTCACTTTGGGCACCACGGCGGGGCTTCTCATGCCGCCGCTGGCCGGGCGGCTGGTGGATCGCGCTGGGCCGAGAGCCGGAGTTCTTGCCTCGCAACTGTTGCAGGCCGCCGGAATCAGCGCGTATTTGTTCGCGCACGACATCGGCGGAGTTGTGGTCGCCGCCATCCTTCTTGGTGCCGGGCAACAATTGTTCTTCAGCTGCCTGTTCGCGCTCGTCGCCGCGGTCGCCGGGGACGTGCCGAAGGACCGGCCGTTCGCCGAGGTCGGAATGGTGCGCGCGGGCGGGTTCGGGCTCGGCGGGCTGATGTCGTCGGCGCTGCTCACCTGGTTCGGCGACAGCGGTTACCCCATCGCACTCTTCGTGGACGTGCTGACTTTCCTCGCGGCGGCGGGCCTCGTCGCGGTGTTCATCCCGCCCGGCCGCCGGTTCGCGCCCGCGGCGCGCGTGCGCAGCGGGGTGTGGCGCAACCGCCCGTACCTGACTCTGATCCTGCTGAGCGGGCTGTTCGGGCTGTCGCTCGACTTCTTCCTCATCGGCACCCCGGTGTTCGTGCTCGACCGATTGCACGCGCCGACCTGGCTGCCCGGCGCGATCCTCTTCCTGCTGACCGTGCTGACCAGCGCCGGTGGCACGGTCGCGCTGCGGCTCACCCGGGGCCTCAGCCGGATCAGCGCGATGCGCGCCGGGTCAGCGCTGTTCGCCGCGTGGTGCCTGACGAGCGTCGGCGTGCTGCTGGTTCCGCGAAGCTGGCAGGTGCCGTACCTGCTGGCCGCCACGCTCGTGTTCGCCGCCGGCGACCTGGTGTTCGGCCCGCGCTCCGGCGCGCTCGCCGAGGCCGCCGCACCACCCGAAGCGAAGGGCCGTTACCTCGCCGCGTTCCAATACGCGTTCACTGTGGCTCAGGTGCTCGCTCCAGCGATCGTGTCGTTGTTTTCCGTGGCGGCTTGGTTACCCTGGGTGCTGGTCGGGGGTTGCGCTTGCCTTGCCGCGCTCGGGCTCGGCAGGCTGGGACCGAGGCTGCCCGCGGCCGCGGTGGCACCAATTCAGAGTTGAGCGGAACAGACTCAACTTTGCTGACGTTATACCTGTCGACGGGCCTTGGTCGGGCCTGTCACCAGGTATTTCCACAAACGCATGAGGTGAGGGATGGACGCTTTCAACCCGACCACGAAGACCCAGCAGGCGATCTCGTCCGCGGCGCAGGCGGCCACCGTGGCCGGCAACCCGCACGTGTCGGCCGCCCATTTGCTGGGCGCCCTGCTGGCGCAGGGTGACGGGACCACCGCACCGCTGCTGACCGCGGTCGGGGCGGACCCGGAGACGGTGCACAAGGAGCTCGAGCCGATCATCAACGGACTGCCGTCGGCGACCGGCGCGACCGTGTCGACGCCGCAGTTCGACGCGCCCGCGGTCAAGTCGCTCTCGCAGGCGCAGAAGCTCGCCACCGAACTCGGTGACGAGTACGTGTCGACCGAGCACCTGCTCGTCGGCCTCGCCACCGAAGGAGCCCAGGTCGCGGACCTGCTCAAGCGGCACGGCGCCACGCCGGACGCGCTGCGCGAGGCGTTCGCGAAGGTGCGCGGGTCGGCCCGGATCACCAGCGCGGATCCCGAAAGCACGTTCAAGGCGCTGGAGAAGTACGGCGTCGACCTGACCGAGCGGGCCCGTTCCGGTGAACTCGACCCGGTCATCGGCCGCGACACCGAGATCCGCCGTGTCGTGCAGGTGCTTTCCCGGCGCACCAAGAACAACCCGGTGCTGATCGGCGAACCGGGCGTCGGCAAGACGGCGATCGTCGAGGGCCTCGCCCAGCGGATCGTCGCGGGCGACGTGCCGGAATCGTTGCGCGGCAAGCGAGTCGTCGCACTCGACCTCGGGTCGATGGTGGCCGGAGCCAAGTTCCGCGGCGAGTTCGAGGAGCGGTTGAAGGCTGTCCTCAAGGAGATCACCGACTCCGCGGGCGAGGTCATCACGTTCATCGACGAGCTGCACACCATCGTCGGTGCGGGTGCGACCGGCGAGGGTGCGATGGACGCGGGCAACATGATCAAGCCGATGCTCGCCCGCGGCGAGCTGCGGATGGTCGGCGCGACCACGCTCGACGAGTACCGCCAGCACATCGAGAAGGACCCGGCGCTGGAGCGCCGTTTCCAGCAGGTGCTGGTCGGCGAGCCGTCGCCGGAGGACACCATCGCGATCCTGCGCGGGCTGAAGGAGCGTTACGAGGTGCACCACGGGGTCCGGATCACGGACGCCGCGCTGGTCGCCGCCGCGACGCTGTCGGACCGCTACATCACCGCGCGGTTCCTGCCGGACAAGGCGATCGACCTGGTCGACGAGGCCGCCTCGAAGATCCGCATGGAGATCGACTCGCGTCCGGTGGAGATCGACGAGGTCGAACGGGCCGTGCGGCGCATGGAGATCGAAGAGATGGCACTGTCCAAAGAGGACGACGCCGCCTCTCTCGAACGGCTCACCGCGCTGCGCGCCGAACTGGCCGAGAAGCGCGAGGAACTCACCGCGCTGACCGCCCGTTGGCAGAACGAGAAGGGCTCGATCGAGACCGTCCGTGAGCTGAAGGAGCAACTGGAGCAACTGCGCGGCGAATCGGAACGCGCCGAACGCGACGGCGACCTCGGCAAGGCCGCCGAGCTGCGGTACGGCCGGATTCCGGTGCTGGAGAAGGAGTTCGAGGCCGCGATGGCCGCGAACGAGGCCAGCAAGCAGAACGTCATGCTGAAGGAAGAGGTGGGCGCGGACGACGTCGCGGACGTGGTCAGCGCGTGGACCGGCATCCCCGCCGGACGGCTGCTGGAAGGCGAGACGGGCAAGCTGCTCCGGATGGAGGAGGAGCTGAATCGCCGCGTCATCGGCCAGGACCAGGCGGTCCAGGTCGTCGCGGACGCCGTGCGGCGCGCACGGGCCGGCGTTGCCGACCCGGACCGGCCGACCGGCTCGTTCCTGTTCCTCGGCCCGACCGGCGTCGGCAAGACCGAACTGGCGAAGGCGCTGGCGGAGTTCCTGTTCGACGACGAGCGCGCGATGCAGCGCATCGACATGAGCGAGTACTCCGAGAAGCACTCGGTGGCCCGCCTGGTCGGTGCTCCCCCGGGTTACGTCGGCTACGACCAGGGCGGCCAGCTGACCGAAGCCGTCCGGCGCCGCCCGTACACGGTGGTGCTGCTGGACGAGGTCGAAAAGGCGCACCCGGACGTGTTCGACGTGCTCCTGCAGGTCCTCGACGACGGCAGGCTCACCGATGGCCAGGGACGGACGGTGGACTTCCGGAACACCATCCTGATCCTGACGTCGAACCTCGGCTCGCAAGCGATCGCGGACCCGGCGCTCGACGAACGCCAGCGCCGCGACGCGGTGATGGAGGTCGTGCAGCGGCAGTTCAAGCCGGAGTTCCTGAACCGGCTGGACGACATCGTGGTGTTCCACGCGCTCGGCACCGAGCAACTGACGTCCATTGTGGACATCCAGGTCGCCCGGCTCGCCAAGCGGCTCGCCCAGCGCCGCCTGCACCTCGAGGTGACCGACGGCGCCCGGGAATGGCTGGCACTGAACGGCTTCGACCCGATCTACGGCGCCCGCCCGCTGCGCCGCCTGGTGCAGTCGGCGATCGGGGACCAGCTGGCCAAGCAGCTGCTCGCCGGCGAAGTCCGGGACGGGGACACCGTGCGGGTGGACCTGCCGGAACTGGAAACCGGTGACACGCTGACGGTGTCGCGGGTCTGATGTTTGGTCCGTGAAGGGCTCCTTGAGGGACTTAGATTCCCTCAAGGAGCCCTTCACGACGTTTGGAGGTAAGCGCGACGCGGGCCGCCGCTTGACGGCTCCCCTCACGAACCCTTCGTCGCAGGCCTCGGCACAAGTTGCCAGCCCGGAACGCGAAACCGCCCGGCCGCAGTAGCGCGGCCGGGCGGTTCCAAAACCAAACCCTCAGGCGTCCTCGCCGTGCCCAGGTTCCACCGGACGCGCGGGAGCCGTCGGAGTCGCGCCCCCACCCGGAGGCGGAGTCCGCGGCGCGGGCGGAGACGGCTGCCGCTCCGTCATCCGGGTGTCCGCCGGCGACGGCGCCGACGTCTCCACTGCGCGGGTATCGACCGGCCGCGTCGCCTGCGTGTCCGCCGGAGAAGGAGCGCTGGTCGGCGGCGCAGCCGGAGTCCCCGCAGACGGCGTCCACGTGCGGTTCGAGTCGTAGTCCTCGTCGAACGGGTCCACGATGTCCGCGATCTCGCCCAGATCCCGCAGCAGCCGCTCAAGCCGCGACGGCCCAGCACCGGGCACGACGCTCGCCAGCACCCACTCGTTCTCCAGCCACGCCACGCCGACGTCACCGCCCAGCTGGTCGGCCGCGTCCACCAGGTCCTGGGTGATGACCTGGCGCGCCCCCTCGGAGTCGTCCGCGAAGGCGTAGCGCTGGCCGATCGGGCCGAGCATCTCCGGCATGTTCTCGCGCTGGAACGGCACGCTCGACAGCCACATCTCGACCGGCACCCGGTGCGTCTTGTTGCAGCGCACGGCGACGACCACCGCGGGCACCTGGCCTTGCGATTCGATGTCGAAGATGAACACCGGACGGCGGCCGTCGGAGGTGAAGGTGGAGCCCGCGACGACGTTCACCGCCGCGTCGGCTCCGAAGTAGCCGATCGCGCCTCCCGACCACTGCCGGGGCAGCCGTTCGTCCTCTTCCACGAACTGCCAGCCGCGCAACTGGGCCCAGCGCTGCCGCTCACGGTTGCGCGAGCCCTCCCTGGCCCGGTCCGCGAAGAGCAGGCCAAGCCCCGCCACCAGCGCGACGGCGGCGATGACGAACCAGATCCACGCCGAGATACCCACGCCGGTCAGGGTATCGCTGCCGAGCCCTCCTACCGGGACGGCCGCACCGTGTCGGCGCGCCCCGTTTGGCCGGAACCCGCCAGGTCGCGTCGACAAATCGGCTAATCGCCCGGGTCAGGTGTCCATTGCGGACCGGTTCCCGCTGACCGGACGCCCCGCTGGGCCTATCCAGCGATCGCGCCGGACATCCCGGACAGGAACCTTGCCGGACCGCTCCCGCGCCGGGTAGAGGTCGTTCGACAGCCTTTCCCGCCGCCGCCGACAGCAGGAAGGACACCCGCATGTCCCTCTCGAGAAGATCGGTACTGACCGGGGCCGCGGCGGCACTCGGCTCGCTCGCGCTGCCCGGGGTCGCGGCGGCCGCGGGCGCGCGCGACTGGTCCCGCGCCGTCATCGACTCCACCATGAAGCGCTACACCCCGGCGTCCATCGGCGGCTGGAGCTATCCGCTCGGCCTCTACTTCTACGGCCAGTACCTCTTCTACCGGCGCACCAAGGAGCGCAAGTACCTCGACTACCTCGTCGCCTGGTACGACCGGTTCATCACCGACGACGGCATCTCCAACAGCTTCAGCAGCCTCGACTCGATGCGTGCCTGCCAGATGCTTCCGTTGCTGTACAACGAAACCGGCAACGCCAAGTACCGCAAGGCCGCCGATCAGCTGCGCAAACGCTTCGAGACCTATCCGCGCACGAGCGACGGCGGGATGTGGCACGCGGTCAGCCGTCAGCACCAGCTGTGGGGCGACGGCGTGTACATGGCGCAACCGTTCCTAGCGTTGTACGGCAAGGTTTTCCACGACCCGACGTACTGCTACGAGGAGTCCGCCAAGAATCTGTCCGTCTACTTCGGACACCTCAAGGAACCCGCGAAGGGCCTGATCTACCACGCCTACGACGAAAGCGGCACCCAGCCGTGGGCGACCGGGCCCGGCAAGCACTCCAGCTTCCACTGGGCCCGCGCGATCGGCTGGTTCGGGATGGCCGCGATCGACATCCTCGAGGTGCTGCCCGCCGACCATCCCCGCAGGCCGGAGCTGGTCGGGATCGTCCAGTTCCTCGCCGACGGATACCGCCGGTTCCAGGACCCGCGGACCGGCCGGTGGTACCAGGTCGTCGACCACGGCGGGGACGACGGGAACTGGCTGGAGACGTCCGCGTCCTCGATGTACGCGTTCACCGTCTCCCGGGGCGTCGAGCGCGGATATCTGCCCGCGTGCTACGCCTCGGTCGCGCAGCGCGGCTACGCGGGAGTGCTGCAGAAGGTGTCGATCGGGTCGGACGGACTGACGAATATCGCCGACATCTGCGAAGGGACGAACGTCGGGGACCTGAAGTTCTACTTCGCGCGGAAGCGACTGACGAACGACTTCCACGGGCTCGGCGCGTTTCTGATCATGAACGAGCAGTTCACCCGGTATCGCTGCTGAAAAGCGCGAAGGGCCCCTTGATCGACTCAACGGGCCCTTCGCGACACAGCCGGTTTACGTCTCGCCGGTCGGGTTGGCGGGTTTGGCCAGCGGTCCAGGCGACCACAGTCCGGAATGCGTCACCGACTGCTGATGCAGCGCTGCCGAAGCCGGGAGCGCGTTCGCGACGTCGGGCGTCACCTCGTACAACGTCCCCCAGTCACGGTCGACGTCGCCTTCCAGATACGTCGGCAACGCCTCCATCTGGACGCTCGCGTTCATCCACACGAACGGCCCGCCGCCCGCGGGCGAAGACCAGTACCGGCCGACCGTGCGCAGGTCGTCGCCCGCGCTGATCCGGTACTTCGGCATCTCGGCGATCCCGTTGTGGATCGAGGACGGGCGCAGGCACGGGTGCTGTGCGGCGGCGGCCCACTCCAGGAACACCGGGTCCTTCCCGACCACGTCGGTCATCTTCGCGATCTTCGGCGCCCGCGGCGCGCTGAACGCGACCCAGCCTTCGCTGCCGAGCCCGCGGCCCTTCGCCACGATCCGCACCTGGTCGGCGCCGTCGGGCACGCTGACCCGCGCGTCCCGCCAGTCGGTGTCCTTCTTCTTCGCGTCGAGCTTCTCGCGGCTGAGCACCTCGAACCCGGCGGGGGTGTTCTTGCCGAATTCGGCGGTCAGCCCGTTCGGGTCCTCGGTCTTGCCCGCGAGCGCGACCACGATCGGCACCGAGCCGTCGCGCGCGCGTTCCGGGATCGAGTACCACTGGGTGCGCAGGTCGCCCGCGCCGTCGCCGGACTCGTGGTAGCTGCCCCAGATCGGCGCGGCGTCCTTGCCGAAGCCGTGCGGCGGCTTCCACTTGTCGTCCGTGGGCAGCCCGCCGTTGGTGACGAAGCCCTTCTGGGTGCTGGTCAGCCATTCCTGCGGCGTGGTCCCGCGGTCGGCGCCTGCGGGCACCTGCCAGCCGGGCGCGGCGTTCTGCGGCTGCTGCGGCGCGGCTTCGAGAATGCCGGCCTTCGGATCGCGCTCGACCTTGATGTAGTCGGACAGCCCGCAGCTCTTCCCGGCCAGCTGGCGGATGTTGTCGGCACCCATGTTGTAGGTGTCCCAGCGCTTCTGGATGCCCTTGGCGATGCTGCCGATCTCGAACAGCACGAGAATCGCGCACACCGTCGACAGCGGCGCGAGCCCGAGCCGCAGCGCCCGGCCGCGGTTTTCCAGGTCGGACCGCGGCACCGGCGCGGGCGGCACGAACGGTTCGTGCTCGTTGTGCTTCATGTGCTCGATCGCCGCGATCGCCAGCGCGACCGCGGCCGCCACGAGCGCCATCGTGCTCAGCTTGATGCCGAACACCTGCGGCGGGAGGTCGAACCACGGCACGCCCCACGCCGAGACGTACCACCAGGCGTTCGGCCCGGTCGAAGCCAGCGCGACGATCACCATCAGCCCGGCGAAGAACGCCGCGCGGTTGCGGCGCGACAGCAGCACGGTCGTGCTCGTCGACAACGCGGTGAGCGCGGCGAGCGGACCGCCGACCGCGACCAGCATGCCGAAGTGGTGCGAGTGCTTGGTCGGGGCGAGCGCGAGGACCACAAAGGACAGTGCGCTGATGCCGAGCAGCCTGCGGCTCGGGCCGAGCGCGGCACCGCGGATGTTGCCGCGCCGCAGCAGCACGACCGCGCAGGTCGCAAGGCAGAGGAAGATCAACAACACCGGGAACCGGCGCGTCATCGAACCGTCCGGGCCGTTGCTGAACAGCATCGTGTAGCGGTCCAGCTCGTTGTACCAGGCCCCGGTCGGCCCGAGCGAAGACCGCAGCCGCACCGATTCGAGCGCGCCGCTCAGCGTCTGGTCGCAGAAGATGAGTGCGAGGATCACCAGTCCGGCGGCGGCGACCGGCGCGAGCACCGGAACCCAGCCGAACTGGCGGGCGTGCCGGAGCACGATCTTCGCCAGCGGTTTCAGCCCGACCACGAACGGCAACACGGCCATCAGCCCGTGCGGGTTCACCGAAACGCACAGCGCCGCGACGGTCAGCCCGACCGCCGCCGGGCCGAGCCGCCGGGTCGCCACCGCGCGTTCGACCGCGCAGATGGTGATCAGCGACAGCAGCGCGACCAGGTTTTCCGGGCGCAGGCCGTTGTCGTAGGGCAGCCAGAACGCGAGGAAGACCGCGCCCGCCGCCCAGCCGGCCGCGCTGCTGATCCGCACCTGCCTGCCGAGCCGGGGCAGCACGCCCCGGCTGATCAGCATCCAGCAGGCGACGCCCATCAACAGCGACGGCAGCCGCATCCACGGCGTCAGCGAACTGACCTTGGTCATGGCCGCGTAGATGTCGACGAACCACGCCATCGGCGCGTCCGGCGCGGCGAACCACCGGTAGTACTCGCCGATGTACCCGGCGTCGCCGCGGACGCGCGCCATGGTCGTGAAGTAGCCGTCGTCGGCGGTCATCGCGCCGATCAGCCACCAGACGCCGAGCGTGCCGAGGACGGCTATGTCGAGGAATTTCAGCTTCCACCAGCCGCGCTTGGCCAGCCGGGGCGCGCGCCGGCCGGAGAGCCGGTCGAGGCGGTACAGCGCGAGCACCGCGCCGATGAAGCAGAGCACCGACAGCACGATGGCGGCCAGCTTGATGCCGGTCGCCGTGCTGGCCCAGCGGTTGTCGACCTGCGCGGAAACCGAAAGGCCGTGCGTGTCGTCCTGGTTGTTGAGGTCGGAGAAGAAGCCGGTGAGCTGCGGCCGGTGGTCGTCGCTGACGTCCGCCAGGTGGGCGCCGCCGACGGACGCGGTCGTGTGCTTCGGGTCGGAATGCACGGTGATCGTGCAGTCGCCCTCGCCGATCGGGGCCGCGCCGAGCTGCTGGCCCTGTGAGGAAAGCGTGAGCTGACCGTCGCCGACCTGCAGGGCCATCCCGGTGACGGTGCCGATGCTGGAGTTCGGCGGGTTGGTGCTGAACAGCACGGCGTTGCCGTCGGTGCGCGCGTCGAGCGCCCGTGCGGTCGCGCACGAGACCTTCGCGTCAAGCGAGATCGGCGCCTGCGCGGTCAGCGGGGCGGACACCGCCCTGGTGCCGCCCTGGGCGGTCGGCCAGTCGAGGGTGGTTTGCTCGAGCGTGACGGGCAGGAACGGGATCGCGATCGCGAGAATCGCGCCGGCGATTCCGAAAACCGCAGCGAGCAGCCGCGCCCGACGCCCGGCTTTGCTCTTGCCGGCAGCTGTCGGAGACGCCGATTCGGCGGCAGCGGATTCGAGGTCGACCACGCCCCGCAGGCTATCCAAGCGGATGCGGGCCTCCCGCTGGGGACTCTCCAGGTGGCGGCGCCACCTGGTCGAGCCCGGATTCGCGCGCCGAACCGCCACGGTGGGTAAAGGAAGCGCGGCCTTCGTTACGGCGAACGGGTGACGTCCCGCAGCTCACGACGGCTTCGGCCGAGGGTCGTTTCACGATCCGGAAACGGTCCGGACTCGGTTGCCGAAAGCGGACCCGGCCTGGTGGTGAACTCAGCCGGGCGAGAAAGTGAACGGCGGCCCGGAAACTGTCCATCCGTTGTCGATGACCGGATTTCCGAGCACCTCGGCGCCCACGTGCTGGCTCCGGGTAACCGGGACACCCACGGTAGAAGCGGTGCTCGCCCGCGCCGCCGCGATGTCCGCGGCCGACAGTTCGCCGTGGAACCGCTCGGTGCGCTCGGCGGTCGACTGGCTCGTCGCGGCCAGCGTGTGCACCGGGCCGAGGTCGCCGGACACGCTGTGCCGCTCGGTGGACTCCAGCCGCGCGACGTCGAGCTTGCCGGTGAACTGGCCGAGCACGCTTTCGTCGGAGTTCGCGACCACCGAGCCCGCCGGGCCGAGGTCGACGGCGTCCGCGGAGGTGCGTTCGACGCGGCTGCCGCTCATCAGGTCGCCGGAGAATCGGCCGGCCAGACCGGATTCGGCGCCGGTCTTGCTGCTGGAGAGCGCTTCGACGCCCTGGGGCAGCCGGACGCCGTGCCGCATGGACTGGTCCAGACCGGCTACGTGCGCACCGTCGAACGGCTGCGTGTGGTGCGCGCCGAGGTCGTTGCCGGTGAACGCGCGGCCTGCCTCGCCGAGACGCAGGTCGTGCGTCTGGGACTGGCCGGCGGCGTCCGGAGCGAGCGCCTGGTGCAGGTTCGACGCGGCGGACGCGGGCAGATCGCGCGTCGTGAGCGCCTCGTCGCGGGTGAACTGGAGGTCGGTGGAGGAACCGTGCTGGTGCAGGTCGAGCGGCAGTCCCCCGCGCGGGGTGTCCGCCAGCGCCGCAGCCGGGCCGGCGAGCAACAGAGCGAGGGGTGCCGCACCGGCGGCCATCCGGGGCAGATATCCGGGCGTCCGCTTGGTGTGCTTGCCCATGCGCCGGACCATACTGCGCCACCAGCGCAAACGCAGCTGAAAAACGGGTAGCTTCACCCACATGACCACCAGTTCTGTGATCACGGGAGCCACCGCGGGCATCGGCGCGGAATTCGCGCGCCGGCTCGCCGCCGAGAAGCACGACCTCGTCCTCGTCGCCAGGGACGAGGAGCGGCTGACCGCGCTGGCCGAGAAGCTGCGCGCGGAGCACGGCGTCGAGGTGACCGTGCTGTCCGCCGATCTGTCCGAAGTGGACGGTCGCGGCCGGGTCGCTGAGCTGCTCGGAACCCGGCCGGTCGACCTGCTGGTCAACAACGCGGGGTTCGGGCTGAGCGGCGAGTTCTGGGAGATCCCGGCCGAGGACCTGCAGCGTCAGCTCGACGTCAACGTGACCGCCGTGCTGCAGCTGACCCGGGCGGCGCTGCCGGGCATGGTCGAGCGCGGCCGCGGCGACATCATCAACGTCAGCAGTGTCGCGGGCTTCTTCTCCGGTCGCGGTTCGACGTATACCGCCAGCAAGAACTGGGTCACGTCGTTCACCGAGGGCATCGCGATGTCGCTGCCGAAGGGCGTGCGGATGATGGCGCTGTGCCCCGGTTTCACCCACACCGAGTTCCACGAGCGCGCCGGGCTGCGGCGGGAGGGGCCGAAGGCGTTCTGGCTCGACGTGGCCCAGGTCGTCGACGAAGCCCTCGCTGACCTGCGCCGCGGCAAGGTGATCTCGGTGCCGAGCCTGCAGTACAAGGCCCTGGTCGGGATCGGCGGACTGCTGCCGCGTCCGGTGCTGCGCAAGCTCGCCGGCGGGTTCGGCAACCGCCGCCGCACCTAGCGGTAGGGACAGCCCTACCCCGTCCCGGCGTGTGCGCCCCAGGGTGTTTTCCCCCGGCAGGCCATAGCGTTTTCCCCATGGCGACTGGGGAAGCGGTGCGGCTTGAATCCGTCCGCAAGGAATACGGCCGGGTCACGGCACTGGACGGGGTGAGCCTGTCCTTCTCGCGCGGGGGGTTCACCGCGGTGATGGGCCCGTCGGGCTCGGGCAAGAGCACGTTCCTGCACTGCGCGGCCGGACTCGACCGGCCGACGAGCGGTTCGGTCCTGCTCGACGACCAGGAACTGGGCAAGCTCTCCGAAACGCGGCTCACGAAGCTGCGCCGGGACAAGGTCGGATTCGTCTTCCAGGCGTTCAACCTGCTGCCCGCGCTGACCGTCGAGCAGAACGTCGTGCTGCCGCTACGGCTGGCCGGTCGTCGTCCGGACCGCCGCCGCGTCGCCGAGATGCTCGGGCACGTCGGGCTGGGCGACCGGCGCAAGCACCTGCCGGGTCAGTTGTCCGGTGGTCAACAGCAGCGGGTGGCGATCGCTCGCGCGCTGGTCAGCCGCCCGGCCGTGCTGTTCGCCGACGAGCCGACCGGCGCGCTGGACACCCGTACCGCCAGTGAAATCCTCGGCCTGCTCTCGGAATCGGTGCGCGGCGGGCTGACCGTCGTGATGGTGACACACGACCCGGTCGCGGCCTCCTACGCGGATCGCGTCGTCTTCCTCGCGGACGGCCGCGTCGCCGGCGAGCTGCACCGGCCGACCGCGACGGCGGTCGCCGAACGCATGACGCACCTCGGCGCCTGGGCCGACCGGACGCCGGTGGGCGGCTTCTGATGTTCAGTCTTGCCTTGCGCACCTTGCGTTTCCGCACCGGCGGGTTCATCGCCGCGTTCGTGGCCGCGTTCCTCGGCGCGGTGATCGTGTCCGCCTGCGCCGGTCTGATGGAGACCGGGATCCGGTCCGCCGCGCCGCCGCACCGGCTGGCTTGGGCGACGGCAGTTGTTGCCGGACAAAAGGATTTCGAGCTGCAGAAGCATTCCGACAAGCCCAAGACGCAGTCGGTCGCGCTGTCCGAGCGGGTCCGGTTGGACCGATCGCTGGCGGAGACGATCCGCGCGACACCTGGCGTGTCCACTGTGGTCGGTGAGGTGAATTTCCCGGTATCGCTGGGTAAACAGCCTCTCGTCGCGCACGGTTGGGAGTCCGCTCGGCTGCCCGGACCCGCGCCGCGAGACGGTGAAGTGGTGCTGCCCGCCGTCAGCGGGGTGTCGGCTGGCGCGACGGTTGACCTTGCGGTGCAAGGGAAGATCAATCACTACCGCGTCGCTCGGACGGTTGAGGGATCCGACGTGTTCTTCGCCGACGACGTGGCCGATCAGCTCTCCGGCCACCCCGGCAAGGTCGACTACTTCGGCGTCGTCACTGACAATCCGGCCGCGTTGCACCTCGGGTCGGGGGTGTCCGTGCTGACTGGAGATGAGCGCGGCCTCGCTGAATTCCCGGAGGCGCAAACGAGCGGCGCACGGCTGATTCCGTTGGCCGGTGTCGCGGGCGGACTGTCGATTTCGGTCGCGGTGTTCGTCATCGCCAGCACGTTGATGCTGTCGGTGCGCCAGCGGCAGCGGGAATTGGCTCTGCTGCGCGCGATCGGCACGACACCACGGCAGTTGCGGCGCATGGTTCTCGGCGAAGCGCTGGTCATCGGCGTGCTCGCGACCGGAGTCGCGGCCGCGCTGGGTCCGGTGTTCGGCCGATGGCTGTTCGAACAGTTCACTTCGGGTGGGTTCATCCCGCCCGAGGTGCAGTTCCACCAGGGCTGGATCCCGATGATCATCGCGGCGGGCGCGACGATGCTCGCCGTCGGGATTTCCGCGCTGGTCGCCGGATTCCGGGTCGGTCGCATCCGGCCGACCGAGGCGCTCGCCGAGGCCTCCGTGCCGCGCAGCTGGCTGACTCCGGTGCGGCTGATCGTCGCGCTGCTGTGCTTCGGCGGCGGGACCGCGCTGGGCATCGTCACGCTCGCGGTGATGACGGGACCCATCGCGGCGAGCACGGCGGGTCCGGCGGTGATGCTGTGGGCGATCGGCGTCGCGATGATCAGCCCGGGCGTCACGAAGCTGACCGCGATCCTGTTGCAGGGCCCGATGCGGTTGATCAGCGGCGTCACCGGCTGGCTGGCGATCACCAACACGCGCAACGCGGCCACCCGGGTGGCCGGCGCGGTCACGCCGATCATGCTCGCGGTCGGCATCGCGACCGCCAACATCTACCTGCAGACCACGACCACCGCCGCTTCCGCGCAAGCCTTCGCCGAAGACCTCCGCGCCGACGCGGTCGTCGCGGGCCCCACTGGAATTTCTCCGGAGGCTCTCGACCGTGTCCGGCACGCGGACGGCGTCGCGGCGGTCTCGTCGTACGTCAGCAGTCGCGCGTTCATCACCGCGCCGTTCGACGAGAACCAGACCAAGAAGGGCTACCCGGCGCTCGGCCTCACCGACGCGACGATCAACGCGGCCACGGTCGTGCAAGGCAATCTCGCCGACCTCAAAGGCGACACGATCGCGTTGCCCGACGCCGCCGAAGTCTCCCGGTCCGTCGGCGATTCCGTCACGCTCCGTCTCGGCGACGGGACCGACCGGACCCTTCGCATCGTCGCGATCGTGCAGCAGCGAGACGGTGCCGAACAGCTTCTCCTGCCCGCCGACCTGCTCGCCGCGCACACTGCCGCGGGTCTCCCCCGGCAGGTGCTCGTCCGCGCCGAACCCGGCGTCGACCAGGCCCGGCTGACGCGCAGCCTGACCGCCGCGACCGCCGGTCTCCCGGTGTCCGTCGGCGACCGGAGCACGCTGGCCGCCGCGAACGCCAAGAACGACGAGACCGGCGCGTGGGTGAACTACCTGCTGGTCGGCATGATCGTCGGCTACACGGTGATCTCCGTGGTGAACACCCTGGTCATGGCCACCTCGCGGCGTCGGCGGGAGTTCGGGCTGCAGCGCCTCGGCGGTTTCACCCGCGGCCAGGTGCTGCGGATGGCCGCGAGCGAAGGCGGTCTGATCGCCGCGATCGGCATCCTGCTGGGCACCGTCGTCTCGGCGGGCGCGATCGTGCCGTTCTGCCTCGTCGCGACCGGACGGGTGCTGCCGGACGGGCCGATCTCCATCTACCTGGTGATCGTCGCGACCGCGATCGTGCTCGCCTTGGTCGCCGCGGTCCTGCCCGCTTGGGTGGCGACGCGGACGCGTCCGGTGACGGCCGTCGCGACCGGGGAGTGACGCGCGGAAGTTGTCGGTGCCGTGTGTAAGACTCTCGGCCGTGGCGTACCCCGGGTTGGATCAAACTGCGAAACTCGAACTGGCCAGGCTGGTCAGCGAACTGGCCGTCGTGCACGGCAAGGTCACCTTGGCCTCGGGCAAGGAAGCCGATTACTACGTCGACCTCCGGCGGGCGACGCTGCAGCACGCGGCCGCCCCGCTCATCGGCAAGCTGCTGCGGCAGCTCACCGCTGACTGGGACTACGTCGCGACCGGCGGGCTCACCCTCGGCGCGGACCCGGTGGCGCTGGCGATGCTGCACTCCGCCGCAGCCGAGGGCGTGGTGCTCGACGCGTTCGTCGTCCGCAAGGCGATCAAGGAACACGGGATGCAGCGCCGGATCGAGGGCGTGGAGGTGCGCGGGCAGCGGGTGCTGGCCGTCGAGGACACCTCCACCACCGGCGGCAGCGTGCTCACCGCGGTCGAGGCGCTGCGCGAAGGCGGGGCCACCGTGGTCGGCGTCGCGACGGTCGTCGACCGCGACACCGGCGCGCGCGAAGCCATCGAGAAGGCCGGGCTCGAGTACCGGTACTTGCTGAGCAAGGACGACCTCGGGCTCAGCTGAGGAGTCAACCGAGCGGAAGTGAGCACAGTCACCCACAATGCGTGCGTGACGAATGCCCGCCACGCGGTGTCCCCCTGACGGAAGGGGGTGCCGTGACCACGACCAGTGTCCCGCTCGACGACGCCACCCTCGTCGGCCGTGCGCGAGACGGCGACGTGCGCGCGTACGAACAGCTCGTGCAGCGTTATCAGGGCCCGATGTTCCGGCTCGCCCTGAAAATGCTGCATCACCGCGGCGACGCCGAGGACGTAGTGCAGGAAGCGTTCCTCGGCGCGTGGCGGAAGCTGGCGCAGCTGAACGACGACAACGCGTTCGTCGGCTGGCTGTACCGCGGAACGACCAACCGCTGTCTCAACGTGATCCGGGCGCGCCGCCCGCAGGCCGACGTCGACCTCGACCTGGCCGAATCGCCGCGCCGCGACACGCAGCCGGAGCACGCGGTGCAGGTCAGCGGCCAGCTCGCGGCACTCGACGAGGCGCTTCAGACGCTCACCCCGCAGCAACGGGCGTGCTGGCTGTTGCGTGAAGTGCACGGCCGGTCGTACGACGAGATCAGCGAGATCGTCGGCGCGAACCCCACCGCGGTCCGGGGGCGCATCGCCCGGGCCCGTGCGCAGCTGGCGGAGGTGATGAAGCCGTGGAGGTGAACCAGGACTACGAACTGCCGTGCGGCCGGGAACTGGAAACGCTCTGGGAGAACCTGGACGAGTCCGACGACCACCAGGCGGAGTGTGTCCACTGCCGCACCGCGCGGGAAAGCCTGCTGGCCCTGCGCTCGGCGACGCAGGAACTGATCGACGAGCCCGACCCGACCCCGCCGGACCTGTTCGGCCGGATCATGTCGGCCGTCCGCGCCGAAGTGCGCCGCGGCCAGATGCTGGATCTCGCCGCCGCCGAACCGGGTTCGGTCGAAGTGAGCGAACAAGCCGTCGCGGTCGTGCTCCGCTATGCGGCCGATTCCGCCGGCGACGTCCGCGCCCGCCGGGTGCGGGTGCGAAAGGTCGGTGTTGATTCGTCCGGCGCGGCTCAGGTCGAGGTCGAACTCACCCTCGCGGCGCGCCTGGGGAACACCAGCGGCGCTGACACGTTGGCCCGCGTACGAGAACTGGTGTCCGCTGCCGCGACCTCGCGGGTGGGTATTTCGTTGGTCAGCCTGGATCTGCTGGTGGAAGACGTGTACGAGGACGGGGAATGACCGCCGAATACGTGATCGCCGCCCCGGTGATCGCGAGCGTTGCCGCCCGCGCGGCCGCCGAAACCGCCGGAGTCGTGCGCCTGGAACCCGGCCTGCGCGGGTTGGCGACCGCGTGGGCCCGCGAAGCCCGGCAACGCTGGAAGGGCCTGGAACCGGCTCCCGCGGACGGCGTCCGGGTCCGCGCCCACGAGGACAGCCTGACGGTCGAGGTCGACGTGGTCATCTCGGGTGCGGACCAGGCCGCCGCGGTGGGCCGCGCGGTGCAGCGCGCGGTGTTCCGGGAAGTCCTCGCGCAGACCGGCCGCTCCGTGGACGCCGTTCGAGTGTCCATTTTGGACATCGAAGTGGGGCGGAAGTGACCGATCCGCGTTCGCTGACCGGAAGACTCGCCGACGCCCTGTCGGCCGTCGACGGCCTCCGCCCCGCGACGAGCGTGGCCGCGGAAATCAGCTGGCTGCCGACCGATCCCGCTGGCGGGTCAGTGGATCTGACCGCGGAATCGGTGGAGATCCGGGTGGTCGCGCTGCGGTTGCCGCTGCCGCCCTTGCTGTCAGCCGCCGAAGCCCAGGTGCGCAAGGTGCTCGACGGGACCGAGTGGGCGGACGCAAGCATCCGCCTCGTCGTGACGGACATCGACGGAGCAGCGTTCGCTGGCTGAACGCCCTTTTCCGCGTATCGTCGGCTTCGAGCCACGGGAGGGCGCGGATGATCCGGATCCAGGTGACCAACAACGACGACAAGCCCCGGACCTGGAACGTCGAACCCTATGGCGACGAAGTCGTGCTCAGCGTCGACGACGTGCTCTCGATCGAGTACGCGCACCCCGCTGACGTGGGCTTCGTGGTGACTCTCTACCCCGACTCCGAGGTCGTCTGGGCGACGGCGAACGGGCGCCGCGATGGCCAGCTGCCCGACGACCTCAAGCTCAATGGGGTCACCCTATGGCCGGGTTTCGGCGGCACCGGCTCGCCGGCCTGAGGTCCTTCTTCCGCGTTCGTCACCCCGCTTTTCCCCGTTTTCTCCGTCGATTCGCGTGCACGGAACGAAGTCATTTACGGCGCGTCGGGTCCCTTCGTGCCGGGTGTTCCGCCCCGTCTCCTACCCGGAGTGATCCCTCCGTTACCTGCCGGGTGAACTCGTTGCTCCGGTGGGTCGAACATCACATCAGGTCCCCCTATTTCCCGCTCCCTGGACGGGTAATCGGAGTAACGTCGCTGGTAGGTGCACTGGGAAGGGGGCGAAGGTGGACACGACGGTCGCGCATGTTCTGGCCGATGTCACCGTGGCGGTGCACATCCTCGCCCTGCTCTTCATCGGCTTCGGCGGCTTCCTCGCGTGGCGGTGGCCGAAGGTCGTTTTCGTGCACATTTTCTTCGCGGTGTGGGGCGTGCTGGTCAATGTCACGCCGATTCCGTGCCCGCTCACCGCGCTGGAGGATTTCTTCCGGCATCAGCAGGGTCTCGGCGACCTGCCCGGCGGGTTCAACGCGTATTACCTCTACGGCACGGTGATCCCGCGCTCGCTGCTGCCGGTGGTGGTCGTGGTGGCCCTGGCGGTACTGGTGATCTCGTACCTGGGCGCCTACCTGAGGTGGCGCCACCGCCACGACGACAGTCCGGCGCACGGCGTCAGCCTCGGCTGAGCGAGAATCGTCCTTCGTGACGACGGAACAACCCGAAGCGGGCCCCACCGAGTGGGTGAACCGCGAGGAGGTAGGCGTAGGCCCCTGGCCAGGCACCTGGCCGGACGACCCGCGCTACGACCCCGAACTCCTGGCCAACGGCGACCGCCGCAACGTGGTCGACGCCTACCGCTACTGGCGCCGCGAAGCAATCGTGTCCGATGTGGACACCCGACGGCACCCGTTCCACGTCGCGATCGAGAACTTCCAGCACGACCACAACATCGGCACTGTCGTCCGCACCGCGAACGCCTTCGCCGCCGCGGAAGTGCACATAGTGGGCCGCCGCCGCTGGAACCGCCGAGGCGCGATGGTGACGGACCGCTACCAGCACCTCCGCCACCACGAGAACGTCGCGACGTTGCTGGAATTCGCCACCGCGGAGGGTTTGACGGTGGTAGCGGTGGACAACACGCCCGGCGCTGAGCCGGTGGAAACCGCCGAACTGCCGCGGAAGTGCCTGCTGCTGTTCGGTCAGGAAGGCCCTGGTCTGTCCGAAGCCGCACAGACGGACTCCGCGAAAGTGGTCTCCATCGCCCAGTTCGGCACCACAAGGTCTATCAATGCGGGAGTTGCGGCCGGAATCGTGATGCACGCGTGGATCCGACAGCATGCGGACCTCTCCAAAGCTTGGTGACTTCGCCGCTTTGCCACCGATGGGGTGCTTCGTGAGCGGCTGCGCCGGTTAGAACCGGGGCCGCTCACGAGAACCCAGGCCTAGCGCCGATCGCGCGGTTCGGGAGGGCGCGTAGAGAGGCAAGTTCTCCGCAGCGCAGGCAGAATCAAGTCATGACCGCCGACTCGTCCGACCCCGCCAATCCCGCTGCACGCGGCGATGCGCCCGGCCCTGCCGCATCGCCCTCGGACGACTCTGCCAGTCGCACGACGAATGCGGCTGCGGGTGCGGCGAATCCCGCTGAGCGTGCGGCACCGGCCGAGCGCACAGTCGGCCAAGCCAATGACGCAATCGACCCGGCCGAGCGCACCGCGGCGGAGGTGGCTGAGGGTGCACCCGCCGAGCGTGCCGCAGCGAGCGAGCAACCCGCGGCAGCCGATTGCCCTGCAACAGACGAGCGTGCCGCAGCGGCCGGGCACTCCGCCGCGGGGGACCCCGCACCGGCCGAGAGCCTCGCAGCGACCGAGCGCGCCGCTGCAGCTGCGCGCGCGACGGCAGCCGAGCCCCCTGCAGCGGCCGAGCGCACTGCAACAGCCGAGCACCCCGCCGCAGTCGGGCGCCCTGCGGCTGCCGAGAGCACCGCAGTGAGCGAGCATCCCACTGCACCCGAGCCTGCCGTCGCAGCCGAGCGTCCCGCAGCGGACGCGAGCCCTGCAGCGGTCGAGCGTCCCGTTGCAGCCGCGAGCCCTGCAGCAGCCGAGCATCCCGTCTCAGCCGAGCGCGCCGCAGCACTAGAACGCGCCGCCTCAGCCGAACAGGCGGTCTGCGCCCGCCACCTCCGCCGCCTGTGGGCCCTCCCCGGCACCGTCCTCGGTCGCAGTGGATGGCCGCCCACCATGAGCCAGCGGTTGCACTGGCACTGGAACTACTGGTGGCAGGCCCATCTCCTCGACAGTCTCGTCGACGCGCAGCTCCGTCAGCCCACCGGCGAACGCGCGTGGCTGATCGACCGCTTCATCGCGACGGTGCATCGGCGCAATTTCGGTTCCTGGGTCAACGACTACTACGACGACATAGCCTGGCTAGGGCTCGCGCTGCAGCGAGTGCGTCAACTCCAACTATCCACAGTGGACGAACCGATCGAGGCGATCAGCAAACGGCTGCACGAAGGCTGGACAGAAGACCTTGGCGGGGGAATTTGGTGGCGGCGCGGCGACTCCTTCAAGAATACCCCCGCGAACGGGCCTGCCGCTATCTTTCACGCTCGGACGGGTGATCAAGAACGCGCCGGTGCCATGACGCAATGGCTCACCGACACCCTCGTAGACCCGGAGACCGGCTTGGTCTGGGACGGGATCCGGGCGGACACCGGCGAAGTGGTCAAGCATATTTTCTCGTACTGCCAAGGGGTTTACCTCGGCGCATGCCTGGAGCAGTCCCGCTGGGAAGACGCGGCACGCACGATCCGTGCGGTGGAGAAACACCTGGCACCACAAGGGATTCTCCCGGGATCAGACGGAGGCGACGGCGGGCTCTTCTCGGCGATCGCCGCCCGTTACCTCGCGCTCGCGGCCAACAAGGCCAACAAACTGCCCAGGCCGGAAGCCGAAGCAGCGAAAAGGCTGGTCCAAAAATCAGCGGAAGCATGCTGGAACGGTGCGGCACAAGAGAAAACCGGACCGTTGTTCAGCGCGTACTGGGACAAGCCAGCCCCGAACCCGCCGGGCAAGGCGGAGCGGGATCTGTCTGTCCAAATTGGAGGGTGGATGCTGCTGGAGGCCGCGGCAACCCTGTGAAACTCAGCAGCCGCACGAAGCGCGGTGCAGGAACCGTGGCGCGAGGCGGACGGACTCCGGTCGGCGCTCCGGCTCGCGGCAGCGTGCCAGCAGCAACTGCACTGCCCGGCGGCCGATTTCCGAGATGGGTTGTGCCATCGTCGTCACGCCGGGGGAAACCGTGCGTGCCCAGTCCATGTCGCCGTATCCGACGACCGCCAGTTCCGATCCGATCCGGATGCCGCGGCGGTGTGCTTCCCACTGCACGCCGATCAGCATCGCTTCACCAGCGACCACCAAGGCAGTGGGCGAGGGCCAGCCGTCCAGGAGTTTCGCGGCAGCTCGGGCCGCGCCGCCTGCGGTGGACTGGCCGGACGCCACCAATTCCGGGTTGTAGCGCAGCCCGGCGCGGCCTAGGCCAAGGCGGTAACCGAGGGCGCGTTCTTCGCTGACGGTGGTGCCTTCGGTGCCGGTGATCAACGCGATCCGTCGGTGCCGTCGCGCGGCCAGGTGTTCGACCAGCGCGGACATGGCCTGGAAGTTCTCCGAACCGACCTGGTCGACGTCGTTGCGGCCGGCGATCCGGTCGACCAGGACCGTCGGCACGCCAGTCCGCACGAGACCGTTCACGACCGCCTCGTCACCGGGCGCGGGCACCAGAAGGACGCCATCGATCCGGTCCGCCTGCAGCGCGCGCAGCACTTCGGCTTCCGCGCGCGGACAGTCGCTGGTGTCGGCCAGCAGCAGGTCGCAACCCGCCCGCGCGGCAGCGCCGCGGATGGCACGCAGCAGCTGGTCGTGGTACGGGCTGGCGTGCCTCCCCAATGCCACCCCGAACCGATGGGTGACCGGCAGGTCCCAGTGGGGGACCTCCGGCGCCAGAACGGTCATTTTTCATGGCCCTCGTCGTCGATACCTACCCAACAGTAGCCACTGTCGGGCCGCACCAGAGAGGGTCCGAGACGATCGGGTCCCGAGAATCACTGAGGTGAGTGAACGGCCGCGTGCCTGGTTACGCGGGGCAGTCACGACGCGCACCCGCACGAAGCCCGGTGCCGCAAGGTCGGCGGCAACCGCACAGTCTCGGCCGGTCGGCCGGGATCCGCCAGTCGAGCGAGCAGCAATTGCACCGCCCGGCGGCCGATTTCGTCGATCGGCTGGGCCATCGTCGTCAGCGGCGGGTCCACGAGGTCGGCCCATTCGACGTCGTCGTACACCACCACCGGCAGGTCCTGGCCGATCCGCAAACCCCGTCGCCGCGCCTCGTGCAGGACGCCGACCATCATGCTGTCGTTCGCCACTACCAGCGCGGTCGGCGGATCCGGCAGCGCCAGCAGCGTGCTCAACGCCAAGCCGCCGCCGTCGCGGGAGGACTGTCCGCACGCCACCAGGTCAGGCGACCAGCTCAATCCTGACCGGCCGAGGCCGAGCCGGTAGCCCAGCACGCGTTCGTCGCTCGTCGTCAGCCCGGGCGCGCCGGAGATCATCCCGATCCGGCGGTGGCCCAGCGACGCCAGATGCGCGGTCAGCGCCGACGTCGCCTGGATGTTCTCCGCGCCGACCTGGTCGATGTCGGTCCGGGTGGTGAGCCGGTCCATCAGCACGGTCGGCACGTCCAGCGACACCAGCTCGCCCAGCACCGACCCGTCGCCGGGCGCGGGCGTGATCAGCAGCCCGTCGACCCGGCGCGACCGCAGCGCGCGCACCACGTCCCGTTCGGTGCCCGCGGTGTCGTGCGTGTCCGCAAGCAGCACGGTGTATCCGTTTGCCGACGCCTCCCGCTCGATCGCGTGCATCAGCGCCGCGAAGTACGGGTTCGCGACCAGCGAGATCGCCATCCCGATCGACCGCGTGCCCCCGGTGACCAGCGAGCGCGCGATGGCGTCGCCGGTGTACCCGGTGGTCTCGATCGCCCGCAGCACCGCGGCTTTCGTCTCCTCGGCCACCGCCCGCGTGCCGTTGACGACGTGCGAGACCGTCGTGATCGACACGCCCGCCATTTCGGCGATGTCGCGCTGGGTCGGGCGGGCGGAGCGGGGTCGCGGCATGTCTGTCCTTCATCGAGAGAGCGAAACCAGGAGCGTTGGCAAGCGTTTGCGCAAACGCTTGCGTCATGGCATGAGTCTGTCTACCTTCCCGTCCATCGGCAAGCTCGCACCTCGATTCGGAGGGCATCTCCATGAGACACCGGAGTCTCACCGCACTCGCCTTGGCGGCCGCTGTCGCGGTCTCCACCGCCGGGTGCACCGTCGAACGCCACTGGGGCGGCAGCTCCAAAACCGGCGGCAGCGGCAAGGCCAAGGTCGGCCTCGTCACGAAGACCGACACCAACCCGTACTTCGTCGAACTGCGCAGCGCCGCGGCCGCCGCGGCCAAGGCCAACGGCGCTGACTTCAGCGCGCTCGCCGGGCAGTTCGACGGCGACAACGACGGTCAGGTGCGCGCCATCGAGAACCTGATGCAGCAGGGCGTGAACACCATCCTGATCACGCCGAGCTCGTCCACCGGCGTGCTCAAGGCCATCAAGGACGCCCGCGACGCCGGCATCCTCGTGATCGCCCTCGACACCGCCACCGAACCGCCGGACGCGGTCGACGCCACCTTCGCCACCGACAACTTCGCGGCGGGCGAGCAGCAGGGCGCGTACGTCAAGGCGGCGCTGAAAGGCGCGGACCCGAAGCTCCTGATGGTCGACGGCACCGCGGGCAGTTCGGTCGACACCCAGCGGCACGGCGGGTTCCTCAAGGGCATCGGGCTCAAGGACGGCGCGCCGGAGATCAAGGGCCACACCAACGCCAACGGCGACCAGAGCCTCGCCCAGCAGGGCATGGAGAACCTCCTCCAGCGCACCACCGACCTCAACGCGGTGTACACGATGAACGAGCCGATGGGCCGCGGCGCGTACGCGGCTCTCAAAGCACGCGGCCTCACCAACCAGCTCACCGTCGGTTCGATCGACGGCGGCTGCGAGGGCGTGCAGAACGTCAAGAACGGCCAGTTCGCCGTCACCGTGATGCAGTTCCCGCGGAAGATGGCCGAACAGGGCGTGCTCGCGGCGGTCGAGTACGCGAAGACCGGCAAGAAGCCGAGCGGGTTCGTTAACACCGGCTCGACCGCGATCACCGACCACCCGATGCCCGGGGTGCCGAGCAAGGACACCGCCTGGGGTCTGCAGAACTGCTGGGGAGGCGGGAAATGACGACCGCGACGGTCAACAACCGCGAGCGCGAGACGCTCGGCGAGTTCTTCCTCCGCGCCCCCGCGGTCGGTCCCGCGCTGGCGCTGGTCGTGGCGGTCCTGGTGTTTTCCTTCGCCACGGACACCTTTTTCGACCTGGACAATCTGTCCACTGTGGTCCAGCAGTCGCTGGTGGTCGGCACGCTCGCGCTCGGCCAGACGCTGATCATCCTGATCGCGGGCATCGACCTATCCAACGCGTCGTCGATGGTCGTGGCGACGCTGGTGATGGCGAAACTGGCCGCGGTCACGAACGTTTTCTTCGCGCTGCTTGCCGGAGTCGCGCTGACCGTCGTGGTCGGCCTGTTCATCGGCACGCTGGCGACGCGGATCAAGCTGCCCGCCTTCATCATCACGCTCGGCACGTTCACCGGCCTGACCGCGGTCGCGAAGCTGATCGCGGGCGGCCAGGCGGTTCCGGTGTCCGACGGACTGCTCACCTGGCTCGGCACGAAGCGGTACCTCTTCGGCGGCATCCCGATCACCTACGGCATGACGCTCGCGCTGCTCATGTTCCTCGCCGTCTGGTACGCGCTCACGAAAACCGCGTGGGGCAAGCACGTTTACGCCGTCGGCAACGCGCCGGAATCCGCGCGGCTGTCCGGGATCAAGGTCAACCGCACCGTGCTGTCGGTCTACCTCGTCGCCGGGCTGTGCTTCGGCATCGCCGCGTGGCAGGCGCTCGGCCGCACGCCGAACGCCGACCCGAACCAGTTCCAGCTCGGCAACCTCGACTCGATCACCGCGGTGGTGCTGGGCGGCACGAGCCTGTTCGGCGGACGTGGTTCGGTGCTGGGCACGCTGTTCGGCGCGCTGGTCGTCGCCGTGCTGCGTTCTGGGCTGACGCAGATGGGCGTGGACGGCAACTACCAGGACCTGGCGACCGGCGCGTTGCTGATCGCCGCGGTGGTCGTGGACCGGATCGCACGGAGGCAGCAGCAGTCATGACTTCCTCGAACGAGCAGCAGCCGACCCTTTCCGCGCGCGGCCTGGTGAAACGCTACGGCCGGGTCACCGCCATCGACGGCGCCGATTTCGACCTCTACCCCGGCGAAGTGCTCGCCGTCGTCGGCGACAACGGGGCCGGGAAATCCAGTCTCATCAAGGCGTTGTCCGGTGCGGTGGTGCCGGACGCCGGCGAGATCAAAGTGGACGGCAAGACGGTCCACTTCAAGTCCCCATTGGACGCGAGGCACTACGGAATCGAGACGGTGTACCAGGATCTGGCCGTCGCGCCGGCGCTGGACATCGCGTCGAATATGTTCCTCGGCCGGGAAAAGCGGCTGAAGGGACCGTTCGGCATCGGGTTGCGCAAGCTCGACAGCGCGACCATGCGCACCGAGGCGCAGCGGATCCTGGACGACCTCGGCATCAAGGTCAAATCCATTACCCAGCTGGTGGAAACGCTGTCCGGCGGGCAGCGGCAAGGTGTCGCGGTCGCGCGCGCGGCGGCCTTCGGCACCAAAGCAGTGATCATGGACGAGCCGACTGCCGCGCTGGGCGTCGCGGAATCCGCGAAGGTGCTGGAGCTGATCGGCCGGATCCGCGACCGCGGCCTGCCGGTGGTGCTGATCAGCCACAACATGCCGCACGTCTTCGAAATCGCCGACCGCATCCACGTGCACCGGCTCGGCAAGCGCGTCGCCGTGGTGACGCCGAAGACGCACAGCATGAACCAGGTGGTCGGCCTGCTCACCGGTGCGTTGAAGCTCGACGACAACGGCGAGGTCGTCGAGGTCGCGTCCACCACGCACGCCGGGTTGACCTGACGTGCGAGTGCTGCTGGCGGGGTTGTGCACCGTCGATGTCGTACAGCGGGTCGCGGAATTTCCGGAGCCGAGCGAGAAAGTGCAGTCGCTGCAGGTGGATGTCGCGGCCGGTGGGCCGGCGACGAACGCCGCGGTGACCGTCGCGGCGCTCGGGGCCGAAGCGACTCTTGTGACGGCTCTCGGTGCGCACCCGCTGGCCGCGCTCGCCCGGGCTGACCTCGAAGCCTGCGGCGTCGATCTGGTCGACCTCGCTCCGGAACGTGCGCAGGCGCCGCCGGTCAGCGCGGTCGTGGTGCGGGACGGCGACGGCGAACGCACCGTCGTCTCCCGCAACGCCGCCTCCGACGAGCCACTGGAACTGCCTGACCTCACCCAGATTTTCGAGCGCGTGGACGCGGTCCTCGTTGATGGGCATCATCCCGAGCTAGCGCTTGCTGTCGCCGAGGAAGCCCGCGCCCGCGAAGTGCCGGTCGTCCTCGACGCGGGCAGCTGGAAACCGGTACTGGACCAGTTGCTGCCATTGGTTCACGTGGCAGCCTGTTCCGCGCGGTTCCGTGCTCCCGCACCGAGTTTGGCCGAACGCGGAGTGTCAGTGACGATCACGACGGCGGGCCCGGAGCCGGTCGCCTGGAGCACTACGGAAGACTCTGGGCAGGTCCCCGTGCCGCTCGTCGAAGCGCGGGACACCCTGGGGGCCGGAGACGTGTGGCACGGTGCGCTCGCGTACGCGGTCGCGACGCGGGAAGGCGCGGTCGCCGACTGGATCGGATACGCGAACGCGGTGGCAGCGGAACGGGTCCGGCATGTCGGTCCGCGTTCGTGGACGGGGCCGGTCGGGGAACTGGCGAAGAGCAGAGAAGAGGGAGTGCGATGACGGCGTTCGAGGATCTGCTGGCGCGGGCCGAGAAGCTGGCCAAACCGCGGGAACGGCACGTGCTCGGCATCATCGGCGCGCCCGCCTCCGGAAAAACCACGCTGGCCTGGGCGATCGCCAACGCGCTCGGCTCGCGGGCCGCGGTCGTCGGGATGGACGGCTTCCACCTGGCCCAGGTCGAACTGCAGCGGCTCGGCCGCACCGACCGCAAGGGCGCGCCGGACACCTTCGACGCGGCCGGCTACGTGCACCTGATCCGCCGGCTCGCCGAGGGCCGCGAGACGGTGTACGCGCCGGAGTTCCGCCGCGAGATCGAGGAGCCGATCGCCGGCGCCGTCCCGGTCGCGCCCGAGGTGCAGCTGGTCATCACCGAGGGCAACTACCTGCTGCTTCCGGACGACCCGTGGAGCGGCGTGCGGCAGTACCTCACCGAGGCGTGGTTCCTCGCGCCGGACGAGCCGGAGCGGATCGAGCGGCTGGTGTCCCGGCACCGGCGCTACGGCCGTTCGCTGGTCGAGGCCCGGCAGCGCGCGCTCGGCTCCGACCAGCGCAACGCGGACCTGATCGCGAACACCCGCGACCGCGCCGACCTGGTGCTCGAGAACCTGCCGCTGACGAATTTCGCCCTCTGAGCAGGGTGATGTTCGACGATCCGGCGACGACGGATCCCTACGCCGGCGCGGTCACCTGGGACCGGGCAGGCGAAGCCCGGATCGCCGTGCTGTACCCGCCGTATGTCCCGCTCGTGCGCACGCACCTGAACGGGCTGCGGACGCTGGTCGACCGCCGACTGTCCGAACCCGCTGGTCAGGGGCCGGATCCGAGGCTGGCGCTGCTGGTCGAGCGGATGCGCGAGACCACCAGCGAACCGCAGCTCGAACCGGAGGTGCTCAGCGAGGTCCGGACCCGGCTGGACTGGGCGTTGTCAGTGCTGCCGGAGCACGGCGGTGTCCTCGAGCTGCACACCCCGATGCACCAATGGTGGTGGGGACGCGCGCTGCTCGACGTGTGCACGGCCATCACCGCGCTGCTGGGAGCGTGGCTGAGGGGCGAAGCGGTCGACGGGCAGCACTGTCCGGACGACGCGACGTGGTGGATGTGGATGGCGCAGATGCGGTGGCTCGACGCCCAGTTCGTCGAGCCGCTCAAGCCTCGTTCGTAAGGAGTGACCCGTGGGGGTTTTGGTCGTCACCGGCGGCAGCCGGGGCATCGGCGCGGCGATCTGCGAACTGGCCGCGACCCGCGGTTACGACGTGGTGGTGAACTTCTCCGGCGACCCGGCTCCGGCCGAGGAGGTCGCCGAACGGGTGCGGTCCCATGGTGCGCAAGCGCTTGCGCACCGCGCCGATGTGTCCGACGAACAGCAGGTCAGCGACCTTTTTTCGGCGGCGGCCGAGCTGGGCCCGCTCGTCGGCTTGGTGAACAACGCGGGCGTCACCGGCAACACGCCCGGCAGGCTGGACGAGCAGAGCGTCGAGACCGTCCGCCGGGTGCTGGACATCAACGTCACCGGGGTTTTCCTGTGCTGCCGCGAGGCGGTGCGACGGCTGTCGACGCGCTACGGCGGGTCCGGCGGAGCGATCGTGAACGTCTCGTCCACGGCGTCGCGGAACGGGTCGGCGGGCGAATGGGTGCACTACGCGGCGTCCAAAGCGGCGGTCAACACGCTCACCCTCGGCCTCGCGCGGGAGGTCGCCGACGAGGGAATCCGGGTCAACGTCGTGTCCCCCGGCCTGGTCGAGACCGGATTGCACGCCGCCGCGGGAATGCCGGACCGGGTCGAACGGCTCAGTTCGGTCATCCCGCTCGGGCGCGCCGGCCAGCCGGAAGAGATCGCCGCGGCCGTGCTGTGGTTGCTGTCCCCGGAGGCGTCCTTCACCGTCGGCGCGGTGCTCGAGGTCGGCGGCGGACGCTGATCCATCTCGGACAGTGAGACGCCCGGCGACGGGCAGATCACGATTGACCCCGGAACTCGGTGAACTCGCCCGTAGCGGTTGTCCCGGTGTGCGAGTCTGGAACGAGGGGTTGAAAGGACGGCCGCGAAAGTCATGCCCAAGCTCACGTCTGTGCACCATCTGGCGCTCACCGTGACCGATGTGGACCGAAGTGTTCCCTGGTACGTCCGGGTGCTCGACCTCGAGGAAAGCCATCGGCGCGAAGACCCGGAAACCGGGGTGCGCAAAGTAGTTCTGCGTTCGGCAGGAGACGGATTCTCCGTGGTGCTTGTCCAGCATCCGGACACCGAACGGCCCGCGTTCGACGAAAGACGCACTGGTCTGGACCACGTCGCGTTCTCGGTGTCGTCCCGGGCCGAGGTCGCCGAGTGGGAGGACCGCCTCCGCGAATACGGCGTTTCCTACCTGCCCGCGACGGAATCGCAGACCTTCGCGGGTTCCGCGGTGATCGTGTTCCGCGATCCGGACGGCATCCAGCTGGAAGTCTGGTCCGACCCGGCCTGAAAACTCAGGCGTGCGCGTCGTCGGGTTCGTCGACCGGACGCCGCATTTCCTGGCGGTAGCGCAGCACGCCGTACGCGGTGCCGAACACGAAGAACGCGATGCTCACCCACAGCGCCGCGGTCTTGACCCACGGGATGGCGTCGAGCAGACCCGCGCCGTAGTAGCCGAGCAGCACCAGCGTCGGCACCCACAGCAGGCCGCCGACGGTGGTGGCGAGCAGGAACCGCCGCGAATCCATCCGCGCGGCGCCCGCGATGAGCGGGGCCAGCGTGCGGATCCACGGGATCCACCGTGCCGCGACGATCGCGAAGAAACCCTTGCGGTCCAGGAAAGCTTGCGCGCGTTCGAGGTTGTGCCGGTTGAGCATCCGCCCGCCGCGCCGGGCGATCAGCGTGGTGCCCGCGCCGCGGCCGATGTAGTAGCCGATCTGGTTGCCGACCACGGCGGTGAGCAACGCGGCCGCGGACAGCAGCCACGCGTTGAGGTCCGAGCCGTGCTGGGCGAGCACCACGCCCGCGCCGAACAGCAGCGAATCGCCGGGAAGGAACAGCCCGATGATGAGCGCGCATTCGATGAGCACGAACGACAGCACGATGACCCAGACGAGCACCGGGCCGGCGGTGTCCAGCCAGCTCAGGCCGATTCCCGCGGCGTGCGCGGGCTGGGCGGCGTCGAGGTTCACGCGAAGAGCCTACGTGGCTGGGACCGGCCGCAGTACGCAACCATCGAATCCTCCGCATTCGGTGACTTTGGGTATTCCTGGGGTAACCAGACTGTTCACCCTTTTCGCCCAGGACAACGAACAGGCCGCCCGGGACAGTTCCCGGGCGGCCTGTCGCGGTTTTCTCTAGAACTGCGGCAGGGACTCGCCCTGCACCGCCTCGATGTCCAGCTCCACCTTGACGGTCGTGCCGATCGCGGCCACGCCCGCCCGCACCATCGCGCTGTAGTTGATCGCGAAATCGTTGCGGTGCAATTGCGTTTCGGCGTGGAACGCGGCACGCACGCCGCCCCACGGGTCCGGGCCGTGCCCGGTGTAGCGCAGGTCGAGCGTGACGTCGCGGCGTTCGCCGTGCAGCGTCAGCACGCCGCGCAGCGCCCAGTTGTCCGTGCCGAGCTGGGAAAGCCCGGTGCTTTCGAACGTGATGAGCGGATACGCGTCGACGTCGAGGAATTCGGCCGAACGCAGGTGGTCGTCCCGCATCTTTATGCCGCTTTCGATGCTGCCCGCCTTGATCTCGGCGCGCACGCTCGACCGCTCGACCGGCCGGGCGACCTCGATCCGCCCCGCCACGTCCGGGAACCGCACCTTGATGCTCGCGATGCCCATGTGCCGCGCGGTGGCGACCACCGACGAGTGCATCGGGTCGATCGTCCACGGACCCTCCGGCGGCAGCTCGACCGCGCCGGAAACCGGCACGAGCGCGATGTCGCCGAGCAGCCCGGCCCCGTCGGAGCCGATCTGCACGGTACGGGCCAGCGGCGTGTACCCCGGCGCGGTGATCACGGCGGTGTAGACGCCAGGGGGCAGCGGGTCGGTGACCACCGCCCCCTTCGCGTCCGTGACCTGCCGCGCGACCTGGCGCCCGTTCAAGTCGGTGACCGTGAGCACCGCGTTCTCGACCGGCCATCCGCCGTTCGAGCGCAGCTGTGCGCGCAGGCCCCCGCTCATGACCGGTCGACCAGCTCGTCGAGCGCCTGGTCGTAGCTCAGCCGCACGTCGTGCTGGGCCTCGCCGTCGTCCAGCGTCACCTGGCTGGTGGCGGGCGGGTATCCGCTCGCCACGACCGTGTAGGAGCCGATCGGCAGGTCGCTGACCACGTAGCGGCCCTCGCTGTCGGTGCGGGCCACCGCCGCGACGTTGCCGTTCGCGTCGAGCACGGTGATCCGCGCGTCCGGCACGATCCGGTCGCCCTCGGTGCGCGCGACGCCCTGGAGCAGCACCGCGCCGGCGAGTTCGACGTCGTGGCGCAGCACGCCGCTGTCCGGCACCGTCAGCGTGACCGCGACCGGGCGGTAGTGCGGGCCGCTCGCGACCAGCGTGTACTGCCCGGCGCCGACGCCGCTGAAGGTGTAGACGCCGTCCTCGGCGGTGATGAACGCGCCGTTGACCTCGCCGCGCGAGTCGGTCAGCGTGACCGTCGCGTTCGCCAGCGGGGTCGCGGTGCCGATCGAACGGACCACGCCGGTCAGCTCGCCGGAACCGGTGAGCGTGACGTCCAGGTTCGCCGGGTGCCCGCCGACCACCACGCTGGAGGCCTGCGGCTGGTGCCCGGGAGCGGACACGATCAGCACGTACGTTCCCGGACCCTGGGTCGGGATCGAGTAGCTGCCGTCGCCGTTGCCGGTCGCCCGCGCCACCTGACGGCCCTGCTGGTCGATCAGGGTCAGCGCGGCCGCGCTCACGTGGCTGCCGTCCTGGCGGCGCACGTGGCCGGTGACCGGGACGCCGCCCGAGCCGGTGGCCGTGCCGAATTCCGCGTCGGCCACCGAGTTGGTGATCGGCATCGGACGGGCGTCAGCCACCGCCTGCGCGTCGCCGTGGCCGTTGGTCAGGGCGTGCCTGCCGCCGGCTCCGACGAGCACCGGCTCCTTCGGGGCCTCCTCGAACAGCGAACCCGCCGTCTTCAGCTCAGCGGTCTCTTCCTGGGCCGGGACCGGTTCGTCGAGGTCTTCCAGCAGCGCTTCGCCGCCTTCGACCGCGGCCGCCGCCGGGTTCATGCCCGCCAGCGGGATCTCCTTCATGAACAGCAGCACCAGCGTGGCCAGCAGCGCGACGCCGCCGGCGACCCAGAACACCGTGGTGATGGACTCGGTGAAGCCGATCAGGATCGGCGTGCGCACCGCTTCCGGCAGCGTCTGGATGACGCTCGTGTTGCTCGACAGGTCGCCGAGGTTGGCGCCCCCGCCCGGAGGCAGGTGGCCGCCGAACGCCTTGGTGATGTTGCCCGGCAGCACGTTGAACAGAATCGTCAGGAACACCGCGACCCCCGCGGTACCGCCGATCTGCCGGAAGAACGTCGCCGACGCGGTCGACACGCCCATGTCCTTGCGCGGGCCCGCGTTCTGCACCGCGATGATCAGCGTCTGCATGCACTGGCCGAGGCCGAGGCCGATGATCAGCGCGGCGACCAGCGGGTGCCAGATCGGGGTGTCGTACTTGACCATGGCGAAGAAGAACGCGCCCGCCGCGATCAGGATCGTGCCGACGACCGGGAAGATCTTGTAGCGCCCGGTCTTCGAGGTGATCTTGCCGGAGATGATCGAGCTGGACATGATGCCGACCATCAGCGGCAGCATCAGCAGACCCGATTCGGTCGGCGTGTAGCCCTGCACGACCTGCAGGTACTGCGGGATCATCGTGATCGCGCCGAACATCGCCACGCCGACGATCACGCCGCCGATGATGGCCACGGTGAAGGTCGAGTTCTTGAACAGCCGCAACGGGATCAGCGCGGCGTCCTTCATCAGCTTCTCGACGACGATGAACAACACGATGCCGACGCCGCCGATGATGTACATCCAGATCGACTTCTGGTCGCCCCAGCCCCACTTCTGGCCCTGTTCGGCGACGATCAGGAACGGCACCACGGCGATGACCATGGTCAGCGCGCCCCACCAGTCGATCTTGTGGTCGTGGCGGTTGTGCGGGACGTTCAGCACCTTCGCGACGACGAACAGCGCGATGATGCCGATCGGCACGTTGATCAGGAAGACCCAGCGCCAGCCGTGCAGGCCGCCGAGGGTGTCGAAGCCGGCGAAGAAGCCGCCGAGCACCGGGCCGAGCACGGTGGAAGTGCCGAACACGGCGAGGAAGTAGCCCTGGTAGCGAGCGCGTTCCCGCGGCGGGACCACGTCGCCGATGATCGTCATGGCCAGCGACATCAGACCGCCGGCGCCGAGACCCTGCACCGCGCGGAACGCGGCCAGTTCGTACATCGAGGTCGAGAACGACGCGGCGGCCGAACCGGCGACGAAGATCGCGATCGCGGCGAGGTAGAACGGCTTGCGGCCGTAGATGTCGGAAAGCTTGCCGTAGATCGGCGTCGCGATCGTCGACGTGATCAGGTACGCCGTGGTCGCCCACGCCTGCAGGTCGAAGCCGTGCAGGTCGTTGGCGATCCGGACGATCGAGGTGCCCACGATCGTCTGGTCGAGCGCGGCGAGGAACATGCCGCACATCAGGCCGCTGATGATCGTGACGATTTGGCGGTGGGTCAGCCGCAGACCGCCGTCGCTGTCTTCAGCGGGCGCTCCCCCTCGCGACTGAGGTTGTTTTTCAACAGTGGACGTCATGCGTTCGAGGCCCCCTTGGCCTGTGCCGTCGCCGCGGTGTCGGACAGCGACGGATTGTTCTTTTCGATACCTGTGTTGAGCCGCGCGAGAAGCTCGTTGAGCGTCTCGCGCTCCTCCTGGCTCCAATCGCCGAGTACGTCGGCGAGCCACCGGGCGCGGTGCTTGCGGTTTTCGTCGAAGACGCGGAGGCCTTCGGCGGTCGGGGCGAGCAAGCAGGCGCGGCCGTCCTCGGGGTCGGCCTGCCGTTCGACGAGTCCGTGCTGCACGAGCGAGCTGGACTGCCTGCTGATCGTGGAGATCTCGGAGTGCAGGAACTCGGCCAGCTTGCTGGTGCGTTGCGGGCCTTCGTGGACGAGGCAGAAGAGGATCGCGTACGCGGCCCTCTCGATCCCGTCCGGCCCGTGTTTGGCGACCTGGGACTTCGCCTTGGTGATCAAGCGCATGAACCGGACCAGCTCGTGCCCGAGCTGGTCGGCAAGGTCGAGGTCGGCCTCTGGCCTGACGGCGGAGTTCTGAGGTGCCATGTGGGTCTTCCTTGGGGTGGAGCAAACCATTGGTTGGCGACTGCAACTAGTTGCCTTAAGCAAGAGTGTGCCCGTACGGCGTATTTCGCAAGCGGCCGGCCCATGGTTGTGTCACAAGACACTTTAGTTGCCGCATGCAAGCAGATTTCAACCGGAGGGGTATCGTCCGGTTTCTCCCGGTATGCGGACGCCGCTGGTCACTAGGGGTTTCGGGCGGGAACAGATCCTTCTCGCCGGAGTTTCATAGAGGTATGACTGACGACACAGCGCTCTACGACCTCATCGCAGCGGGCAAGCAAGGCGTCCTGGCGACCCTGAAACGAGACGGCCGTCCGCAGCTGTCGACGGTGTCGCATTACTTCGACCGCGACGCCCGCCAGTTGCAGGTGTCGATCACGGACACGCGCGCGAAGACGAAGAACATGCGCCGGGATCCGCGGGTGAGCTACCACGTGGCGTCGTCGAACGGCTGGTCATACGCGGTGGCGGAGGGGCGGGCGGTGCTGTCCGCGGTCGCGTCGGCTCCGGACGACGAGGCGGTGGAGGCGTTGATCGCGCTGTACCGCAAGGTGGCGGGCGAGCATCCGGACTGGGATGAGTACCGAGCGGCGATGGTGGCGGACCGGCGGCTGGTGCTGACGGTGGAGATCGAGCGGGTTTACGGGCTGGCTCGCTGAGGTGGTCGTCCGTGAGTGACGCCTGAGGGAGTTCTCCTCGCGGACTTGAAGTCAGGGGGCGTCGGGTGCCTGGCGATCCCCGCGGCTCAGCCCTTCCGCCGTCCCGCCTGGACCGGCGCCCCGGCCTCGATCCGGTCCGCGATGTCCTCGATCTGCTCCAGCAGGCTGTCGGTCACCTCTTCGCCCAGCGCCGCGCGCATGTAGAGGCCCTCGCCGACCAGCATCACCAGCTCCGCCGTCACCGGGTCCTCGACGTGCTCCAGCATCAGCTCGCGGGTGCGCTCGGTGCAGCGCCGCGACACCTCCGCCGCGATCGGGTCGTTGAGGACCAGGCGGAGCGCGGCCATCGTCGTGCGGTGCAGCGCCAGGTCGCGCGTGACGTCGGTGATCGACGAGCGCAGGTAGTGCCGCACCACGCCTTCCGGGGCGCTCCGTGCGCGTTCGAGGTCCTCGTCGGTGAGCCGCTCGAGGCGTTCGAGCAGGCCGTCGCGCAGGGCGTCCTTCGAACCGAAGTGGTAGAGCAGCCCGCCCTTGGACACCCCGGCGTGCGCCGCGACGGCGTCGAGCGTGATCTCGGCCGGGCCGCGGTCGGCGAGGATGACCTCGTACGAACCGAGGATGCGTTCTCGTGCTGAAGGTTTAGCCATCACCTTGACTATACCGTCCAGACGGTTTACCTTCTACCTCAGGAACGAAACTGTACCGTCTGGACGGTACAAGGAAGGAAGAGTGCGCCATGGTGCGGCGCGGAGGCCAGTGGTGGGCTTTGGCGGTTCTGGTGCTGCCGGTCCTGTTGATCAGCGTGGACACGACAGTCCTGGGGTTCGCCCTGCCCTATCTCAGCGAGGATCTCGCGCCCACGGGTGCGGAGCAGCTGTGGATCGTCGACGTCTACTCGTTCGTCCTGGCCGGACTGCTGGTTTTCATGGGCACGCTGGGCGACCGGATCGGCAGGCGGCGGCTGCTGCTCATCGGCGGTGCGGCGTTCGGTGCGGCCTCGGTGCTGGCGGCGTTCGCCACGTCGCCGCTGATGCTGATCGTCGCGCGGGCGCTGCTGGGCGTCGGCGGCGCGACGCTGATGCCGTCCACGCTGTCGCTGATCCGCAGCATCTTCACCGAGGACCGCACGCGGCGCACCGCGGTCGCGATCTGGAGCGCGGCGTTCTCCGGCGGGATGGCGGTCGGCCCGGTCGTCGGCGGCTGGCTGCTCGAGCACTTCTGGTGGGGTTCGGTCTTCCTGATCAACGTGCCGGTGATGGTGCTGCTGCTCGTCGCGGGCCCGTTGCTGCTGCCGGAGTTCCGCGATCCGAACCCGGGCCGCTTCGACCCGTGGTCGGCGCTGCTGTCGCTCGGCACGATGCTGCCGGTCGTCTACGGCGTGAAGATCGCCGCGACGGAAGGGGTCAGCTGGTCGGCCGGTGCCGCGATGGTGCTCGGACTCGCGCTGGGCGCGGCGTTCGTGCGCCGGCAGCGACAGCTTGACCAGCCGATGCTGGACCTCGGCCTGTTCGCCAACCGCAAGTTCGCCGGATCGGTGATCACGAACCTGCTGGGCGTGTTCGCCCTGGTCGGGCTGCTGTTCCTGCTGCCGCAGTACCTGCAGCTGGTGCTCGGCCTGAAGCCACTGACCGCGGCACTGTGGATGCTGCCCGCCACGGTCGCCGGCGTCGTCGGCGCCCTGGCAGCCGCCTGGCTCGCCCGCCGAGTCCGGGTGCCGGTCCTGGTCAGCCTGGGCCTGCTCCTCGGCGCGGCCGGCTTCCTGGTCCTGACCACCATCGGAGCCGACGCCGGACTGGCCGCGGTAGTAGTGGCGTTCGTCCTGGTCGGCGGCGGGGTGGCCCTGTCGGAAACCCTGACGAACGACCTCGTGATCTCCGCCGCCCCGGTCAACCGCGCCGGCGCCGCATCGGCGATCTCGGAAACCGGCTACGAACTGGGCGGCGCCCTCGGCACCGCCCTGCTGGGCAGCCTCGCCACGGCGGTCTACCAGTCCGGCCTGCCCGCCACCGCCCCCGCCGCAGCCCACGACACCCTCGGCGGCGCGGTAGCCACCGCACACTCCCTGCCCGCCACCGAGGGCGCGGAGCTGCTGACCACCGCCCGCGAGTCCTTCGTGACGGCACTGCACACGAGTGCGTGGGTGGGCGCCGCGATCCTCGTGTACACGGCACTGCAGGCGTACTTCCTGTTGGGCCGTCGGCGAAACCGCCCGCAGGACTCCAAGCCGGAGGAGCCAGCGATGTGCGCATGATTCGGTCCCCGTCAGGCAGGCGAATCCAACTCGCCTGCTTGACGGGCAGCGCAGTTCCGGTTGCCGGGTAAGGGAAATGCTTCAGACCGGACGGCTGTCCGCCGACGCGGGCACCGCCCCGGCCGAAGAGGCGCTAGGGCCTCCGGAGCGGGCGGATGCCTGGCACTACTCGTTCGGGCCAGTGAAGTGCTTGCTGTGCAAGGCTCTTCCGGATGCTCCGCTGGGTCGGCGTCCGTCCCTGCGGTCGCTCTCCGAGTCCTCGGGATGGCCGCGTTCGACGTCGCCTCTCCGGCGCGGACCCGTCCGGTGCCAATGCGTGCGGGAGTGGGCAGGCACCGTCCGTGCAGCCCAGCGAAGCACTCGTCGAAGCTTCTTCCAGCGCTGCCACCAAAACTCCACCGATTCGGCGTCCGGGCTCCCAGGCAAGAGCCGCCGGAAGCGTGCCGTCACCCCAGTGAAGCGCTCGCCGCCCGCAGCTCCTCCAACGCCGCCACCAAAAACTCCGCCGGATCAGCATCCCCGCGATCGCTCTCCGACCACGTGAAATACCCCCGCTTAAAAGCCAGCACCCCCAACTCACTAGCGAGCGCGGCAGTCGCCTCGGGTAGGCCTCGGGCGGTCAGAGCGGCAGTCATCGCCGCGGCTAGGCCGACGCTCTTAAGCGCGTCTCGTTCCTGGAGTTCCGTACTGGCCGCGACCGCGGCCTTCAACCGAGGGGCGAGTTCCCGGTTCATCGGGCCCATGGCCGTCGCGGCGCGGCGCAGGCCTTCCGCTACTGCTTCCAGGGGGCTGGCGTCGGCGGGGGCGTCGGCGATTCCCTCCGCGAGCAGCTTGCTCAGCGTTTCCTGTCCGGCCACCAACAACTCCCGTTTGTCCGGGAAATGCCGGAAGAACGTGCTCTTCGTGACACCGGCGCGCTCAGCGATCTGCGCGACCGTCGTGGCGTCGTAGCCCTGTTCGGCGAACAGGTCGACGGCCGCTACGACCAGCCGTTCGCGTGCTCCGGGTTCCCATCGGGCCATGACGCCATCCTATGTGACGAGACCTTTGTCCCGTCACTCTGGTAGCGTCTGACGGGACAAGAGTCCCATCACTCTGAGGGAGAAATCCATGCGCGTGTTCGTCACCGGAGCGACCGGGTTGGTCGGCTCCGCGGTCGTCGCCGAACTGCTGGGCAGCGGGCATTCCGTCGTCGCGCTCGCTCGGTCCGACGACTCTGCCGCGGCGGCTGAGAAGGCGGGTGCTGAGCCGGTGCGGGGTGCGCTGGCTGATCTGGACGTCATTCGCGAGGCTGCGGCCAAAGCGGACGGGGTGATTCACCTCGCCTTCGCCAATGCGTTCAACAGCGCCGAAGCCCTCGCGCACGCGGTCGCCGAGGAAACGGCGGCGCTCAAGGCACAGGCTGAGGTGCTCGTCGGAAGCGATCGGCCGTTGGTCACGGTTTCCGGGACGCCGTATGTGCCGGGGCGCGCGTCGACCGAGTCCGATCCGCTTTCGACTGACGGGCCCGTCGGCGGGAGGGGGCGCACGGTCACCGAGGTGTTGGGGTTCGCGGATCGTGGGGTCCGGACGTCCGCGATCCGGCTGCCGCGCACGGTGCACAACGACGGGAAAGGTGGGTTCGCCGGTCTGTTGACCACCATCGCCCGGCAAACGGGAGTCTCCGGTTATCCGGGCGACGGCACGCAGCGGTGGCCGGCGGTGCACGCGCTCGACGCGGCGGTTCTTTTCCGGCTCGCGTTGGAGAAGGCTGAACCGGGAACGGCCTGGCACGCGGTCGCCGACGAAGGGGTTGCGGTCGCTGGCATCGCGGAAGTGATCGGACGGCGGCTGGGGCTTCCGGTCGAATCGGTCCCGGAGGAAACGTACGGCACGCTCGGTCCGCTGTTCGCGATCGATCAGCCAGCGTCCAGCACGCACACGCAGCAGGCACTTGGCTGGGTTCCGACGCATCCCGGTCTGCTGGCGGACCTGGAGAACATCCGGAGCTGATTTGCGGTTCCGGCAAAGAACCTTGTCGTTCAGCGCGGTCAGCGGAATCGTGAACGGCGGAGGTGGCAACGAAAATGGTTCCGTCCGGGGAGACCGCGCAGTTCTGGGAAGACCTCTACCGCAGCCGTGAGCAGGTGTTCAGCGGCGAGCCCAACGGGGTGCTCGTCACCGAGGTCGAGGGGTTGCCGCCGGGGCAGGCGTTGGATGTCGGGTGCGGCGAGGGGGCTGATGCGCGGTGGCTGGCCGCGCGCGGATGGCAGGTGACGGCGCTCGACATCTCGCGCACCGCGTTGCAACGGGCGGCCGCGGCTAACGCCGGGATCGCTTGGGTGTGTTCGGATCTGGCCGCGAGTCCGGTTCCGGCGAGGGCGTTCGACCTGGTCAGCGTCCAGTATTTCCCGCTTCGCCAGGACGACGGGGTGCTGCGGAAGCTGCTCGACGCCGTCGCGCCCGGCGGGACTTTTCTCTTCGCCAGTCACGATCCGCGCGACCTGTCGCCGGAGCACGCCGGGTACCGCCAGCCGGACGACATCGCGCGGGCTCTCGGGGACGAGTGGACCGTCCTCGTCGACGAGAGCCGGCCGCGGGTGAAGCCCGCTCCGCCGGGCACCGCGCACACCCGTGACACCGTGCTGCGCGCGCAGCGGACCAGCTAATACTGGAATTAATATTCCGCACTGCGGAGATCCCGGTTTACCATGCGGAGATGAGCAACGACGCCCTCCTCCAGCGGCTTCGGGACGACCTCGGCCCGGCCGCGGTGCTCACCGACGCTGACGTCACCGACGCCTACGCGCGCGACATGATGCCGCTCGCTCCCTCGGGAAAACCGTTGGCGGTAGTGCTTCCGGCGGATACCGCGGGAGTGCAGGCGACGGTCCGTGCCTGTGCCGAAGCGAGAGTCCCCATCGTGCCGCGCGGGGCGGGCAGCGGGCTTTCCGGCGCGGCCAACGCGATCGACGGCTGTGTCGTGCTTTCGCTGATGAAACTGAACGAGATCGTCGAGGTCGACGCGGGCAACCGGCTCGCCGTCGTGCAGCCGGGCGTCGTCAACCTCGACTTCCGGTCCGCCGTCGAGAAGCACGGCCTGTTCTATCCGCCCGACCCGTCCAGCTACGACTGGTGCACCATCGGCGGCAACCTCTCCACCAACGCCGGCGGCCTCTGCTGCGTGAAATACGGCGTGACCACCGATTCGGTGCTCGGCCTCGAGGTGGTGCTCGCGGACGGATCGCTGCTGAAAACCGGCCGCCGCACGGTCAAGGGCGTCGCGGGCTACGACCTCACCAAGCTGTTCATCGGCAGCGAAGGCACGCTCGGCGTCATCACCCAGGCGACCGTTTCGCTGCGGCCGCTTCCGCAGGCCCCGGCCACTTTTGTCGCCGGGTTCAACACCACCGAGGCGGCCGGCGAAGCGGTCGCGCGGGCGGTGCGCGAGGGGCTGGTGCCGTCGCTGCTGGAGATCATGGACGCGGCGTCGATCAAGGCGTCCGAGACCTACCTCAACACCGACCTCGGCGCGGGCTCGGACTGTCAGGCCCTGCTGCTCGGCCAGTCCGACGCGGGCGGCGAGGCGGCTCGCCGCGAACTGGCGCTACTCGAGCAGATCTGCACCGACTGCGGCGCGGACCTGGTCTACGCCACGGACGACCTCGAAGAGGGCAAGATGCTGCTGCAGGCCCGCCGCGTCGTGCTGACCGCGCTGGAGACCTACGGCGTCTGGCTCACCGACGACGTCAGCGTGCCCCGCACCCGGATCGCCGAGCTGATCCGCGGCTGCGAACGGATCAGCGAGAAGGTCGGGCTCAAGATCGCCGTCGTCGGCCACGCCGGGGACGGGAACATGCACCCGACCATCGTGTACGCGCCCGATTCCGCGGACGAGTTCGCGCGCGCCCAGCAGGCGTTCGACGAGATCCTCGAAGTCGGCCTGTCGCTCGGCGGCACGGTGACCGGCGAACACGGCGTCGGCAAGATCAAGCGCGAATGGCTCGCCCGCGAAATCGGCCCGGTCGGGATCCGCGTGCACCGGCAGATCAAACAGGCCCTCGACCCGGAGAACCTCTTCAACCCGGGCTCGATGTTCTCGATGACCGACTGAACCCCGAAACAGCGAAGCGGCGTCCGGGAAAGTCCGGACGCCGCTTCGTCGTAGAACCAGGAATCAGTCGCGCACGCGCGGGATCTGCTGCGTGACGTCGGCCGAACCGTCGGCCGGGCGGGCCTTCTTCTCGCGGCGGCTCTTCAGGTACTCGATGGCGATCGGCACCACCGACACCAGCACGATGAGGACGAAGATCGCGTCGACGTTGTCCCGGATGAAGCCGATGTTGCCCAGCAGCGACCCCAGCACGGTGATGCCTGCGGCCCACAGGATGCCGCCGATGACCGTGTACGTGAAGTAGCGCTTCGGGTCCATCCGGCCGATGCCGGCGATCCAGGTGATGAACGTCCGCACGAACGGCACGAACCGGGCCAGCACGACGGCCTTCGGACCGTGTTTTTCCAGGAACGTGTGCGTCTTGTCGACGTACTCCTGCTTGAAGAACTTCGAGTCCGGCCTGCTGAACAGCTTCGGCCCGACGAAGTAGCCGAGGTAGTACCCGACGACGTTGCCCAGCAGCGCGGCGACCGTGACCAGCACGCACACCAGCCACAGCGGAGCCTTCAGCGTGCCGTTCGCGATGAACAGGCCCGCGGTGAAGAGCAGCGAGTCGCCGGGAAGGACCGGGAAGATGCTGCTCTCGATGAAGATGATCAAGCACAGCACGGCGATCACGGGGGCCGTCAGCCCGTTCAGCAGATGCTGCGGGTCCAGCCACGACGGCAGCAGGGACATGGTGGTCACTGTGTTCTGGGCGAGAATCACACCGAAAACGGTACAGGGTGACTCAGGGTGGCCTCATCGGGCAAGGAATCGCAGGTCATCGGTGTGGGATCGGGGTTAAGAACTCGGCCCGGGAGTGCCCCGCGGCAGTGGCCGTCCGGGCAACCGAGGGCGCGGCAGGGCTCAGATCAGCGTCAGCAGGCCGATGACGGACCCGGCGGCGAGACCGAGCAGCACCGCCAGCAGCAGGACCCAGTGCGCGGGCAGCGGGCCGTTCTGCGCTGCCTGGGCGGGGCGCCGGACAGTCGCGTCGGCGGACCCGACCGGCGGGATCGAGCCGGTGGTGCCGGGCGAGGTGTCGGCCGCGTCGAGGGCGGCGCGTTCGCGGGCGAGCGAGTCGGCGCCCGCGCCGGACAGCAGGCCGTAGTTGGGCGGCAGTTCGGTGGTCGGGCCGGTCTGCGACGGCGCGCCGGTCTGGGCCGAGGCGCCGAACGAACCGGTGCCGGATGCCGGAGCGGCACCGAACGAACCGGTTCCGGCGGTACCGGGGCCGGAGATGCCGGGACCGCCTGCCGCGCTGAACGAGCCCGTGCCGGACGCGCCGGGCTGGACCGAGCCGGTGCCCGAAGCTTCCGAAGCAGCCTGGTCTTCCGCTGGATTCGGCAGGACGTGCGGAGCGAAGACGGCTTGTGCACGCAGCGCGTCGGCCAGTAACCGTTCCGGGTCTTTCGGCTCGCTCATCCGCTCCGTCCGCCTGTCGAAGTGCTAGCTCGTCACGTACTCAAGGTAGCCCGGCCCGCCTCGGCCACCCATTCGCCCCGGTGCAGTACCCGGGACGGGCGCAGGTCGTCGTCCAGGATCACGGCGTCCGCGGCGAGGCCGGGGCGCAGTGCGCCGGTGCGGTCGGCGATGCCGAGCAGTTCGGCCGGTCGCGCCGACGTCGCCCGGACGGCGTCCAGTACGTCGAGTTTCGCACCCTTCACCAGGTTGCGGAAGGCGTTGTCCATGGTCAGCGTGCTTCCGGCGAGCGAACCGTTGTCCAGGGTGGCGACGCCGTCGTGGACGTCGACCTCCAGCCTGCCCAGCGTGTAGCGGCCGTCGGCGGCGTCGGTGGCCGACATGGCGTCGGTGATCAGCACCGTCCGGCCGCGGCCCGCGTGCTGCGCGGCCAGCCGCACGACCGTCGGGTGCAGGTGGACCAGGTCGCAGATCAGCTCGACCGTCACGCGCTCGTCGTCGAGCAGCACGCCGACCGGACCCGGCTCGCGGTGGTGCAGCGGGCGCATGCCGTTGAACAGGTGGGTGGCGACCGTCGCGCCGGCGTCGATGGCCGGAACCAGCTGGTCGGCGACCCCGTCGGTGTGGCCGATCGCGGCGATCACGCCGGATTCGGCGAGCTGCCGGACCGCCTTGACGCCGCCGTGCAGCTCGGGCGCGAGCGTGACCATCCGGATGGCGCCGTGCCCGGCGCGCAGCAGCTTCTCGACGGTCCCGGTGTCCGGTTCACGCAGAGTGTCCGGATCGTGGGCACCGCAGCGCGCGCGCGAGATGAACGGGCCCTCCAGGTGGATGCCCGCGAGGTCGCCCTCCTGCACGAGTTCGCGCAGCGCGGCGATCTGTTCGGTGAGCAGGTCGATCGGGTCGGAGACCAGGCTCGCGAGCATGGTGGTGGTGCCGTGCCGCCGGTGCGCGCGGACCGCGGTGCGGATCTCGTCCGGGTCGAGCGTCGAGAACGACGCGCCGCCGCCGCCGTGGCAGTGGGTGTCCACGAAACCGGGCACGACCAGCGCCCCGGCGACGTCGACCGTGGCGGCGTCCGGGCTGCTCGGGGGCGTTCCGGTGCCTACCGCGGCGATCTGTCCGCCGGACACGGCGAGCCAGCCGTCGTCGAGTACGCGGTCCGGGGCCACGACGCGGCCGCCCGTGATGACGAAGTCTCCGGGGTGCTTCACGCGGTCCAGCATATATTGGTCTGGACCAAGGAGGGTCGACCAGCGCGAGATTGGTCCGCCCAGGTCACTGAGGCGGCTGCATTGCCTTCTGCAACGCTTCCAGCGCCCGGCTGGCGGTTGACTTCACGGTGCCCTTCGAAATGCCCGCGGCTTCCGAAATCTCCGCTTCGCTCAGCCCGCCGTAGTAGCGCAGCACGAGCACCTCGCGCTGGCGCGGCGGAAGCTTCGACAGGGCGTTGACCACGGCCTGGTGCTCGCTGGAGAGCATCGCGAGGCTTTCCGCGGACCGGGCGTTCACCGCGTGCGGGGGCACGTACTCGCGGGCGGTCTTGCGCCGGCGCAGCACACTGCGCGATCCGTTGACCACCGCGGTGCGCAGGTAGCCGACGGCCGCGGCGGCGTCGCGCAGCCTGCCCCAGTTGCGGTGCAGGCCGGTGAACGCCTCCTGCACGACGTCTTCGGCCGTGGCCGGCTCGTCGACCAGCAGGATGGCCAGCCGGACCAGCCGCATCCGGTGCTGCCGGTAGAGGTCTTCCAGGTTCAACGGGGCGGTCGGCGGCTGCGCCGGGACCGGCCCGTCCATGGTCCGCAGGTGGCCGAGGGTCGCCTCGACGCTGCGTTCCGCGTTCCCCTCCAGCATGTATCCCCGCCTGTCCTCGACGTGTCCGCTCCGCAGGCCCCAACGCGTGCGCGATAGGCACAGCGTGCACACAGGTTCCGCCCGCGCCTAGCCTATCGGGTTGGCCTCCCGCTGCCACCGCTCGCATGGTGCGTCCGCCCGGCTGTCACCGGTAGCGTCTGCGGCGTCACTGTCGTGCTCACCCCAGGAGTAAGCGCATGGCCTGGTACCTCGTCGAAATCCGCTATGTCCAGGAGAAGCTGGCCGACGTCCGGCCGCGGCACCGGGACTACCTGAAAGAGCACGTCGAGGCAGGCCGCGTCGCGGTGGCCGGTCCGCTCGCCGACAACTCCGGCGGGCTGGTGCTCTGGCAGGCCGAGGACGAGGCGGCGCTGGCAGAGCTGATCGACAACGACCCGTACGCGCTCGAAGGCGTCGTGGCCGAGCGCAGCGTCCGCGAGTTCAAGCCGCTGCTCGGCGACTGGGTTCCGCCGCAGAACTAAAGCTCCAGGACGGCGGGCCCGCGGTCGACGCAGATCCGCACGCGCCCGCCGTCTTCGGCCGCCACCTCGCAGGTGCCGCAGAAGCCCTGGCGACACGAGTACGGCACGTCTGGCAGCACCTCGCGCACCACGTCGAGCGTGGAGCGGTCGGCAGGCACGTCGAGGGTGCGGCCGCTGCGGCGCAGCACCACGCGGAACGGTTCGCCGTCCACGATCGGCGGCGGCGAGAACCGTTCGAAGTAGACCGCGGTCGCGCCCGTGCGGGCCAGGTCGACGCGGACGCCGGTGATCATCGGCACCGGGCCGCAGCAGTACACCGACGCGCCCTCGGGCATTTCCTCCAGCAGTTCCGCGCCGGACGCCGGGATGCCGAACTCCGTGTCCGGCCGGACCCGCACTCGCTCGGCGGGAAGCTCGTCGAGGAACGGCATCGATTCACGAGAACGGCCGGTGTAAACCAGCCGCCAATCCGCGCCGATCTCCTGCGCACGGCGCACCATCGGCAGGATCGGCGTGATCCCGATTCCGCCCGCCACGAAGTGATACGCGGGTGCGGCGACGAACGGAAAAGCATTGCGCGGCCCGCGCGCGGTGACGCGGGTTCCGGCGGTGAGCGCGTGCACCTCGGCGGACGCGGAACCGATGTGCCGCACGGCAATCCGGTAGTGCGACAGGTCCGAAGGCGAACCGCACAGGGAATACTGCCGCACTGTTCCGGAAGGCAGGATGAAATCGATATGCGCGCCGGGACGCCACGCGGGCAACGGTGTCGAGTCCGGTCGTACGAGCCGAAGACTCACCACGCCGTCGGCTTCGGCGCGCACGGCGTCGACGACCAACGGCAGCCGACGGTCGACCTCCCGCACCGGCGGGCGCCGTCGCCCGGAAACCTCGGCCAGCTTTCGATAAGCCGCGCCGACCGCGACCAAAGTGGACATCAGCCGGTCGCGCCTGCCGCTGCCGTCGAGTCGGGGCGGGAACTGCGGTGCGGTCATCGCGGAGCGTCGGCGGCCTTGGCCGCGGGCGAACTCGCCAGGTACGCCACCGCCTGGTCGGTGTTGCCGGTTTCGGTGGGGTGATAGGACTTCCGGAAGTACGGCCGGATCTCGTGCAGCAGTTCGCGCGGTCCGGGCAAGAAGCCTTGCCGGGCGGCGCGCCGGTAGGCCCGCCAGCTGGTGCGGCCGGGACGCGTCGGGTCGTTCTTCATCAGGAACCGGGTGCCGCGCAGGAAAATCCACGCCAGCACCGGCGTCACCACGAGCATCGAACGCACTCGGCGACCGTAGCGGCCGTCGAGGTGGCAGAACAGGTCGTAAGCCACCGACCGGTGCTCGACCTCCTCCGCGCCGTGCCAGCGAAGGAGATCCAGCATCGTCGCGTCCGCGCCTGCCGCGTCGAGTTCCTTCGCGTCGAGGATCCACTGGCCGAGAAACGCCGTGTAGTGCTCGATCGCCGCGACCAGCGCGAGCCGTTCGATCAGCCACTCCCGGCTCGACCCCGGCCGGTCGCCGAGCAGCCGCCGGAACATCCACTCCATCTGCGCGATGTAGGGCCGCACGGAAACCCCGGCGGACTCCAGGTGTTCGGCCGCGCCGTCGTGCGCGACGGCGTGCATCGCCTCCTGGCCGATGAACCCGAGCACGTCCTCCTTGAGCCGCTCGTCGCGGATCAGCGGGACGGCCTGCTTGAACACCTCGACGAACCAGCGTTCGCCCTCGGGCAGCGCCAGGTGCAGCACGTTGATGCTGTGCGTGGCCTGCGGCTGCCCGGGAATCCAGTGCATCGGCAGCTTCGACCAGTCGAACTCCACGTCGCGCGCGTGGAGCACGATCTGTTCGTGGTCGGCACTCATGACCGGCCGCTCAGCTCGTAATCGCTCGGCTCGACGCGCCGCGTCTCCAGCCAGTACCGCCAGGTGAAGCCGGGCCAGATGGTCCGGTTGACGCCCTTCGCGTCGAGGTACCAGCTCTTGCAGCCGCCCTGGGTCCACACGCCCTTGACGAGCTTGTCCTGGATCTGTTCCTGGAATTCGTCCTGCACCGACGGCCGCACGTCGAGCGCCGCCGCGCCGCGGGAATCGGCCAGCCGGATCGCGTCGACCACGTAGCGGGACTGCGATTCGATCATGAACACCACGGAGTTGTGGCCGAGCGCGGTGTTCGGGCCGAGCAGGAAGAACAGGTTGGGGAACCCGGACACGGTGATCCCCTTGTGCGTCTGGATCCCTTCGGTGGCCCAGGTTTTCGCCAGATCGCGGCCGCCGACGCCGGTGATGTCGAGGTACTCCAGCGCGTCGGTCACCTTGAAACCGGTGCCGTAGATGATCGCGTCGACCTCGTGCTCGACCCCGGCGGTGTCGACGATGCTGTGCGCACGGACCTCGGCGACACCGTCGGTGACGACATCGACATTCGGTCGGTCCAGCGCGGGGAAGTAGTCATTCGACAGCAGGACGCGTTTGCAGCCCATCGTGTAGTCGGGCGTGACTTTCCGGCGCAGCGCGGGGTTTTTGATGCCCTTCGCGATGTGCCTGCGCGCGAGGATTTCGGCGGCCTGCATGAGTTTCGGGTGCCCGTTGAACCCGATCGCGCGGGATTCGAGCATCCAGTACAACGCGTTGCGGTACAGCCGCTGCGTGCCCGGAACGCGCTTGAACAACTGCCGTGCCCAGCCCGGCATTGCGTGGTCCGGCTTCGGCATGATCCACGGCGGCGTGCGCTGGAACAGCGTCAATTCGCCGACCTCGGGCGCGATCTTCGGCACGAACTGCACCGCGCTCGCGCCGGTGCCGATCACCGCGACCCGCTTGCCCGCCAGGTCGAACTCGTGGTTCCACTGCGCCGAATGCCAGGTCTGGCCCTTGAACTTGGCGATGCCCGGCAGTTTCGGGATCTGCGGGATGTGCAGTCCGCCGACGCCGGCGACGAGGAACTGCGCGGAAAACTCGGCGCCGCCCTTGGTTTCCACTGTCCAGCGGCGTTCGCCCTCGTCCCAGTGCGCGCCGGTGATCTCGGTGCCGAACCGGATCTTGTCGCGCAACCGGTACTTGTCGGCGACGCCCTTGAGGTAGTCGAAGATCTCCGGCTGCGGCGAGAACGACCGGCTCCAGTCCGGGTTCTGCGCGTAGGAGAACGAGTACATGTGCGACTGCACGTCGCACGCGCAGCCCGGGTACGAGTTGTCCCGCCAGGTGCCGCCGACCTCGTCGGCTTTCTCCAGGATCACGTAGTCCCGGATGCCCGCTTTTTCGAGCTGGATCGCCTGGCCGAGCCCGGAAAACCCGGTGCCCACGATCACGACCTTGAACCGCTCGGTCATCTTGTCGGCCTCCGCTGCGCTGGGGGTCTGGCAGCGTTGATGTTACCTCAGGTAACAGTTACTTCAAAGTACTTCCTACTCGTCAGTACCACTCGGCAGCCGATAGACCACCAACGTCTGCTCCGGACGCTCGGCCACGTGGAACGCGGCGTGCGTCGCCGTCACCACGCCGAGCCTTGGATGCCGAAAGCGCTTCTGACCTGCGTGGCTGAACTGGATTTCGTAATGCGGCCACCACTCGCGCACCTCGGGGCTCGCCTCGGTCAACTCGGCCACCAGCCGGGTCACGCGCGGGTGGTCGGGATGCCGTCCGGCGATCGCGCGCAGCCGGGCCAGGATGTTGCGCGCCTCCTGCTCCCAGTCGACCAGGACCTCCCGCGCGGCGGGCTCGGTGAACATCCAGCGGACGACGTTCGCGCCCGGCTCGATGTTCCGGAACAGCTCCGCGGCGGCGTCGTTGTACGCGAGCAGGTCGTAGCAGATGCCGGTGACGTACGCGGGGTTGTCGCCCAGCATCGCCGGGACGCCCGCGACCTCGGGCGCGGCTTCCTCGGGCGCGTCCTCGGCAGTGGCTCCGCCATCGGCGAGCCGGCGAAGGTGTTCCTGCTCGGCGCTGGTCAGCCGCAGTGCCCGGGCTAGGGCGTCGAGCACCTGGTCGGAAGGACGGACGTCGCGGCCCTGTTCGAGATAGGTGAGCCAGGTGGCGCTGATTCCGGCCAGCAGAGCCAGTTCTTCGCGGCGCAATCCGGGCGTGCGGCGGCGGCCGGTGACCGGCAGGCCCGCGTCGGCCGGGGCGATCCGCTCGCGGCGGCTGCGCAGGAAGGTGCCCAGTTCGACGCTCACCCTAGAACCTCCAGTACCAGAATAACGCGATTCTGGATACCAGCTTAACGGCGCGCGAGGCTGGGTCCTATGCGAGCTTGGAATGTCGACGCACAAGGCCTGCGTCTCTCTGAACTGCCGGAACCCGCTCTCCAGGGCGGTGGCGTCGTCGTGGAGGTGCTCGCCGCGCACGTCCCGGCCTACACGAAGGCGGTGGTGACGGGCGGGCGCGGCGGCCTGCCGGTCCCGCTGGTCCTCGGCCCCTCGTGCATCGGACGCGTGACCGACGTCGCGCCGGACGTCTTCCACGTCGAGCCGGGCGACATCGTGCTGGACACAGCGCTGCTCAACGCGGGCGACGGCGACGAGATCCTGGTCGGCTGGGTCGGCCTCGGCGCTGCCGGCCGCAACGAGCGCGCGGACCGCATGCACGAGGTGTGGCATGACGGCACCTTCGCGGAGAAAGCTTTGTGCGCCAAGGAAACGATGATCAAGCTGCCCGGTGCCGAGAATTACCCGGACCCGGCGCGGCTGGCGTTTCTGCCGTGGCTTTGCGTTGCCGCCGCTGGCCTGCACACCGCGGGTCCGCTGGCCGGACGCGACGTCGCGGTGATCGGTGCGACCGGTCAGATGGGCGGCGCGGCAGTGCTGCTGGCGCTGGCGGAAGGCGCGGCGACGGTGACGGCGGTGGGGCGCAACAAAGTGGCGCTCGACCGCTTGGCTGAACTCGACCCGCGCGTGCGCACCCACCAGCTGACCGGCGATCGGGCGACGGACGCAGCGGCGATCGGCCCGGTGGACGTAGCCCTCGACGCTCTCGGTGCCACCCCGACGGCGGACGCGACGATGGCCGCCTACGACTGCCTTCGGGTACGCGGCACCCTGGTGCTCGTCGGCGGCGTACGCCAGGAGTTGACCATTCCGTACGGCGAATTCATGCACCGCAGGCTCACCCTGCGCGGCTCTTGGATGAGCGACGACGAGACGGTGCGGACGGTGTGGAGCCTCGTCCGCTCAGGCGCGCTGGACCTCTCCGCCGTGGAACTCCTGAAGGTGGGCCTCGACGATCCGGAATCCGCTCTCGATCTGGCGGAAGGCACTTCCGGGCTGAGCTTCGTCGCGCTCGTGCCCTAGTAGACGCCGCCGAGTTTCGAGTGGTCCCAGCTCGCGATCTTCGTCGGACGCAGGATCAGCCCGACCCGCTTGGGCGCCTGCCGTTCGATGAAGGTCCGCAGCTCGTCGGGCACCGGCGCGCCCGGTTCGGCCCCGGAGTAGCGCATCATCAGCGCGATCCCCATCGCCGTGACCTGCTCGGTGTCCTCGACGAACTCGACGTCCGCCTCGAACGAAAGCCCGCGCAGCTGGTCGTACGAATCGCCGCTTTCGATCAGCACGGTCGCCTCGGGCAGCCGGCGCAGGTTCTTCGCCTTCTGCGAGGTGCCGTAAGTCCACGTCGCGACCCCGCCCTCCTGCGGGTAGTACCAGAGGGCGGTGAGGTGCGGCCTGCCGTTCGGGCCGACCGAGGCCACGTTGATGACCTTCTGCTCGGCCAGGTAGGCCTGCACCTCGTCCGGCTTCATCCGGATCTGGTCGCGACGGGACATGACGCTCCTCAGCTGCGCTTGGTGGCCGCGCGTCCGCCGTGGCCGGTGACCGACGCTTCGAACGCGCCGCGCTCCTCGACGTCCTTCAGCGCGGCCCGGTCCGCCGCAGGCACCCGCGTCCGCGCGCCGAGTTCGACGATCGGCGGCAGGAACGAGCGCAGCAGCTTCAGGCCGCCGACCCAGCGTGGCACGTGGATCGTCCGCGCGCGGCGCAGAATCCCGGCCTCCAGGTCGTCGAGCGCGACGTCCAGCGGGTACGTCTTGCCGAGCAGGCCCGGCATCCCGGCGCGCAGCTTGCCGAACACCGGGTGCGCGTCGGCGCTTTCGACCAGGTTGGTGCGGATCCAGGTGGGGTGCGCGACGCCGACCTTCACGCCGAGGTGCGCGACCTCCGCGCGGAGGCTGTTGCAGAACGCCTCGACGCCCGCCTTCGCGGCGGCGTAGTTCGCCATGCCCGGCGCGTGCGTGATCGCGGCGAGCGAGGAGATACCGAGCAGGTAGCCGCGGCGTTCGATCACGTGCGGCATCGTGACGCGGAACGTGCGCCACACGCCGAGCAGGTCGACCTCGATCACCCGCTCGAACGCGGTGCGGTCCACCGAGCGCACGAATCCGGCGGTCGCGATGCCCGCGTTGGCGATGACGATGTCGATGCCGCCGAAGTGCTCGACCACGCCCTCGGTGACGCGCTCGAGGTCGTCCCAGCTGGTCACGTCGGCTTCCCAGGACTTCGCGTTCGGTCCGATCCGCTTGGCGACCGCTTCCTGTTCGTCGGCCTCGAGCCCGACGAGCGCGACCTTGGCTCCGCGCGCGGCGAGCCGCTCGGCCAGGCCGGCTCCGATCCCGCGAGCGGCTCCGGTGATGAGCACGACCTTGCCGTCGACCTGCTTCTGAGCCACGGTGCCCTCCTGAGCCGGTTTTGCCTGTCCGGAGGGCACCGTACAACAACCTACCCGCAGTAAGCTACTGTTCGGTAAGTATCAGTTCGACGCTTCGCCCAAAGCGGTGAGTTCGGCGTCGGTCAGGGTCAGCTCGACCGAAGCGAGCAGGTCAACGAGCTGCTCCGGGGTCCGCGCGCTGGCGATCGGCGCGGCGACGGTCGGCTGCTGGCGGAGCCACGCGAGCGAGACGCTGGCGACCGAGGTCTGGTGCGCGGCGGCCACCTCGTCCAGCGCGGCGAGCACCCGTTCGCCCCGGGCGTCGAGGTAGGCCAGCGCCCGCGGGGCACGCGGCGAGTCGCCCGGTTCGTCCTTCGAACGGTACTTTCCGGTGAGGAATCCCTTGGCTAGTCCGAAATACGGCAGCGTCGCCAGGTTCTCCTTGGCGACGAGCGGGGCCAGTTCTCGTTCGTAGTCGCGCTCGACCAGGTTGTAATGCGGTTGCAGGGCAACGTATCGGGCGAGCCCGTTCCGGTCCGAAATGGACAATGCGGAGGCGAGCCGGTCCGGCTCGTAGTTGGAGGCCGCGATGTAGCGGACCTTGCCGTCGCGGACGAGCTGGTCGAACGCGCCGAGGGTTTCTTCCTGCGGGGTGTCGAGGTCGTCGATGTGCGCGTAGTACAGGTCGATGTGGTCGGTTCGGAGGCGCTGCAACGATTCGTCGACCGCCGCGGCGATGTTCTTCGCGGAGAGGCCGGGCCGCTGGTCTCCCCCGCCGACCTTGGTGGCGATGACGATGTCGTCGCGGCGGCCGCGCTTGGCGAGCCAGTTGCCGATGATCGTTTCGGAACCGCCCCCGCCGCCGTAGATGTTGGCGGTGTCGAGGAAGTTGCCGCCGGCCGCGGTGTACGCGTCGAGAACAGCGAATGACGTGGGTTCGTCCGCGGTGTTGCCGAAGACGTTGCAGCCGAGGTTGAGGCCGTGGATGTCCAATTCCGTGGTGCCGAGCTTCGTCATGCTTTCGAACCTAATCCGGCCGGGACGGGAGGAAAACCGGGTTCTCGCGCGTTGGGCGGGACATGGCTATCGAACTGGGCAAGCTAGGTGTGTGGCGGATGTCGACCGCGGTGGACAGCGCGTTCGCCGCCGAGGTGGAGAAACTGGGCTACGGCACGATCTGGCTCGGCGGGTCTCCCGGCGGCGACCTGGCGATCGTCGACGAACTGCTGGCCGCGACCGAGGGGATCAAGATCGCCACCGGGATCGTCAACATCTGGGCCGACGCGCCCGAGGACATCGCGCGGGCGTTCCATCGCATCGAGGGCAAGCACCCGGGACGGTTCCTGCTCGGCGTCGGCGCGGGCCACCGCGAGCACACGCAGGAGTACAAGAAGCCGTACGCGGCGCTGGTCGACTACCTCGACGCGCTCGACGCGGCCGGGGTGCCCACGCAGTCGCGCGCGCTGGCCGCACTCGGCCCGAAGGTGCTCGAACTCGCCCGCGACCGCACCGCGGCCGCGCATCCGTACCTGACCACCCCGGAGCACACCCGGGCGGCGCGGGAGCTCCTCGGTGCTGGAGCCGTGCTCGCCCCCGAGCAGAAGGTCGTCTTCGACACCGATCCGGAGCGGGCGCGCGAGACCGGCCGCAAGACGGTGCAGTTCTATCTCGGCCTGTCCAACTACACCGCGAACCTGCTCAAGCACGGCTTCTCCGAGGAGGACATCGCGGGGAAGGGCAGCGACCGGCTGATCGACGCGCTGGCCGTCCACGGCGACGGAAAAGCGCTGGCCAAGGGCCTGCAGGCGCACCTCGACGCGGGGGCTGAGCACGTCAGCGTGCAGTCGCTGGACGACGATCCGTTCCCTGCCTACCGGGCAATCGCGGCGGAGCTGCTCTGAATCGCTCCAGTCGGTTTCGTCTCGTGTGAGGTAGGACCGGTCGCCCCGGCCGGTCCACCTCGTACGATGCCGCTGTAGAAGCCAGTCGTCTCGAGGAGGAACCGATGCCCATCGCCACCCCCGAGGTGTACGCGGAGATGCTCGACCGGGCGAAGAAGGACGAATTCGCCTTCCCGGCCATCAACGTGACCTCGTCGGAAACCGTGAACGCCGCGATCCGCGGGTTCGCCGAGGCGGAGAGCGACGGGATCATCCAGTTCTCCACCGGCGGCGCGGAGTTCGCGTCCGGGCAGAAGGTGAAGGACATGGTTGTCGGCGCGACCGCGCTGGCCGAGTTCGCTCAGGTGGTGGCGGCGAAGTACGACGTCAACGTCGCGCTGCACACCGACCACTGCCCCAAGGACAAGCTGGACGGCTTCGTCCGCCCGCTGATCGAAATCTCCGCCGAACGCGTCCGGGCGGGCGGCCTGCCGCTGTTCCAGTCCCACATGTGGGACGGTTCGGCCATCGACCTGGACGAGAACCTGCAGATCGCGCAGGAACTGCTCGCCAAGGCCGCGGCGGCGAACATCATCCTCGAGGTCGAGATCGGCGTCGTCGGCGGCGAGGAAGACGGCGTCGAGGCGGAGATCAACGAGAAGCTGTACACCGCCGAGGGCGACTTCCTGAAGACGATCGACGCGCTGGGCGCGGGCGAAAAGGGCCGCTACCTGCTGGCCGCGACGTTCGGCAACGTGCACGGCGTGTACAAGCCGGGCAACGTGAAGCTCCGCCCGGACGTGCTCAAGGGCGGCCAGGAAGCAGCGGCGAAGAAGCTCGGCCTCGACGCCGGCTCGAAGCCGTTCGAACTGGTCTTCCACGGCGGCTCGGGCTCGCTCCCGGAGGAAATCCGCGAGGCGGTGTCCTACGGCGTGGTGAAGATGAACGTGGACACCGACACGCAGTACGCGTTCACCCGCCCGATCGCGGACCACTTCTTCAAGAACTACGACGGCGTGCTGAAGATCGACGGCGAGGTCGGCAACAAGAAGGTGTACGACCCGCGCAGCTACCTGAAGGCCGCCGAAGCGGGCATGGCGACCCGGGTGGTCGAGGCTACGCAGGCGCTTGGCTCGGCTGGCAAGAAGCTGGGCTGACGGATTTCCTGGCGGGAGGCCGTCTCGACTTGCTGTCGGGGCGGCCTTTCTGCTTGGTTCTGGAGTCGCAACGAGGGAGGAGCTCCATGACCTACACCGGAGTGGTGACCACCGGCGGCCCCGCCGACGTGCGGGAGACCAGCGGTCTGACCATCTCGAAAGTCTCAGTCGGCACGATCGACAACAACGCGTACCTGCTGCGCTGCCGAGCCACCGGCGAACAACTGCTGATCGACGCGGCCGCCGACCCGCAGACACTGCTCGCCCTGGCCGGCGATGGCGGTCTCGCCTCCATCGTGACGACGCACCAGCACTGGGACCACTGGATCGCACTGGCGGAGGTCGCCGAGGCAACCGGTGCCCGCACCTACGCCGGGCGCGACGACATCGATGGGATCAAGGCCCGCATCGACGTTCCGGTGGACGATGGCGACACCATCCGGGTTGGCGAGGTCGAGTTGACGGCTCGGCATCTGGTCGGTCACTCGCCGGGGAGTATCGCGCTCGTTTACCGTGATCCGGAGGGGATTCCGCATCTCTTTACCGGCGATTCGCTGTTCCCCGGCGGGATCGGGAACACGGAGAAGGATCCGGCTCGCTTCGCGTCGCTGCTGAAGGATGTGGAGGAGAAGATCTTCGGGGAGTTGCCGGACGAGACGTGGTTCTATCCGGGACACGGCGGGGATTCCACGTTGGGGGCTGAGCGCCCGAAGCTTCCGGAGTGGCGCGAACGCGGCTGGTGAACAGTTGGGGCCGTTCAGTATTTGCGGCGGCCCCGTCGTTCTCAGCCTCGATACCGAGAATCCTGTCGCGGCGGCAAGCTTCAACTGTCCGATCGCCAGAGCGCGGAGACGGGGACAGCCCAGATGCGGTCGCCCAACGGCAAAGTCTGGGAACCGGTGTGAACGACCAGCCCGGTGATGAAGCGGCTGCCCAGCTTGTCCCGCAGCATCATCAGGTGTTTGGCGTGCCGAGCTGTCGGCGTGCTGGTCAGCTTGATTTCCAGGCCGGCCAGTTCTCCGGTCCGCCGGTCCTCCACGATCAGGTCCACCTCGGCTCCGTCACGGTCGCGGAAGTAGGATAGGTCGACGCTTCGCTCGCTCCACGTCGCCTGCTTGAGGACCTCGGTAATGACGAAGGTTTCGAACAGCGACCCTGCCGCTGTGCCGTCCGCGGTCGGGCTGAAGGTTTGCTCGCCAAGCCCGCAGAGGTCGGCCGCGAGCCCCGTGTCCGTGACCACGATCTTGGGACGTCGCTTCGCCCGGTTCGTGATGTTGGTAGACCACGCGGGCAGCAACGTCACCAAGTGGAGGGCTTCGAGCAGCGCGACGTAATTCGACGCGGTTTCTCGGCCGACTTCGGCGTCGCTGGCGATGCCCGAGACGACGAGTTCCTGGCCTGTTCGAGCTGCCAGAAGGCGCAGCAGCCTGCGCAGCTCCGCCTCCAGCCGGACCTCGGCGACGGGGCGGAGCGCCTCCCGTGAAACGACGTCGTGAACGTAGGCTTCGAACCAGTTCCGACGTTGCCGTCCCGACAAACCCTCGGTGACGATCTCGGGATAACCGCCTTCCAGCAGCGTCCGGATCAGATCCGCGCGGGGCAGGGTTTCGGTTCTTTCCGGCCAGCTGGCCGGCTCGAACAGCAAGTCCAGAAAGGCCTCTCGGACGCCGAGCCGCTCGCCCATCGACAGCGGCCACAGCACCAGCCGTCCGGCTCGGCCGGCCAGCGTCTCCGACAGGCCTCGATCAGCGAGATAGTTGGTCGACCCGGTCAGCAGCAACTGCCCGCGGGTGCGATCTTGGTCGGCTGCCTGCTTCACCGCGAGAAGGAACCCTCGTCCCGCTCTCTGGAACTCGTCGACGGCTGCTGGTCGCGGCAAGGCCTCGACGAACCCGACCGGATCGTCTGATGCCCGAGCCAGAACGGCCTCGTCGTCAAAGCTGAACCACGCATGGCCTGGCAGGTCGAGCAGGTCTCGCACCAGCGTGGTCTTCCCCGTCTGCCGCGCCCCGCCGAGCAGCACGACACGGAAGGACGAAAGCAGCTCGGTCACCCTGGGAGCTGCGTTGCGCTGTACGAGGCTCATCACAGAGGCAGTCTAACCGACAAAACGCGGAACTTCTAACCGACAAAACGCGCTACTGGTAGGCCGCAGAACGCGGCACCTCGGGCGGACGACCGGATGCCGCTTCGGCTGCGCACCTACCAATCCGTCACCGAAAGCACCGCCGGGAACTCCTCCGTGAAGTCATCCGTCCGGTGCCTGGGCAACTCGATCGCGATCCCGTCCGTCGTGCGGGTCCACGGCAGTGGCCGGGAATGCCCGCCCAGCAAGCGGATTCGCGACCGGGGGCCGATCGGCACATCCCCTGGCACGAGGAGCCGGCCGTCTGGCCAATGGAGTGGGATCAGGTTGAACGCGCCGTGCGTCCGGGTGTAGCAGAGGTCGCCGTCCATGGCTCGGGTCCACGGCGTGGAACCGTAGATCGCGCGGCCGTTGATTCGCAGCCAGTGGCCCATGTCCAGCAGGCGCGAGCTCATCCAATCCGCGATCGTGCCGTCCTCGCGGGGGCCGATGTTGAGCAGCAGGTTTCCGTTCTTGCTGACCACTTCGGCGAGCAGCCGCAGCAACTGTACCGAGGATTTGATCTTCGTCGGGTCCTCGTTTTCGTTGTAACCCCACGACTTTCCGATGTTCAGGCAGGCTTCCCACGGATCCGGGCGCAGGACGTACTTCTTGTTGTCGCCCTCGACGGTCGCGAAATCCGCGTGCGAAGCTTCGAAACGGTCGTTCGCCAGTACGCTCTTCGGCCAACGGCGATCGGCGGCGTTGCGGTAGTAGTAGGACAGGATTTCGTCGCTGCGCCAGTCCCACGTCTTCGGCCGGAAGATCGGGCCGCCGCCGAATTCGTGGTAGCCCTGGCCGTCTGCCCACAGGATATCCGGATCGTAGTGGTCGATCAGGGTTTTCAGGTGTACGTGCTCGTATTGGGTCACGTAGTCGGCGACTGGACGGTATCCGGTGTAGGGGGTTTCCGCGCCGGTGTAAGGGTTTCTGGGGGCGGTGCCGAGCGCGGGGCTGTAGAACTCGCCCAGTGAGTAGTAGAGGCCTCGTTTGAGTCGGGTGTGCGCGGCGGCCGAGAAGAGTTCGCCGACCAGGTCGCGGCCGGGGCCCAGGCGGACGGAATTGCGGTCGGACGCGGTGTTGCGGAACAACTGGAAACCGTCGTGGTGCTTGGAAGTCAGCACGAAATACCGGGCTCCGGCTTGTTCGAACAGGCGTACCCAGGAGTGCGGGTTGTAGCGGCGGGCGGTGAAGCGCGGGATGAACTGGTCGTACGCGAAATCCGCGCCGTAGGTTTTCAGGTGGTGGTCACGAGTTCCGGTGCCACGCGCGGGATCCGTGACGTTCATGGCGTACAGGTACCACTCGGCGGCGTGTCTGGCGTCGCCCCAGGCCGCGGCTGAATAAGCGCCCCAGTGGATGAAGATGCCGAATTTTGCCGACGGGTACCAAGGCGTGGCCGCGGGGGTGGCTTGCGCCGGTGTCGCGGTGAGTCCGAGCAAACCCGCGGCGGCGAGCACGCTGCGGCGGCTGATTCCTGCCTGGTCCATGAACGCATCCACTCCCGTCAGCGGCGGCGGTCATCAGATGTCTTGGCCTTTCAGGGGTACCAGCTCGGCGAACGACCGGCAAGCATCCTGTCTGGTCGAGACAGCTGTTCACAAGCATGAACGCGACGGTTGGCCGATTGACGTGGTCGAATGCCGTTCTTATGGTCAGGTGAATACATCAGATCTATTGAGGGTGGCCGCAATGGGTGCAGCGTGGGAAACCAGTCGGCGGACGGCGTTGCGCGGCGGGGTCGCCCTTGCGGCTCTCGCTGCCACCGCGGGGACCGCGTTCGCCGATCCGAGGCCGGGGCGACGGCTTCCGTTCCTGCTCGACATGGTCCAGAACAACCCGGGCGAACCGCTGTTTTCCAGTCGCTTCAACGATCCCGCGACATTGAAGAGCTACGGCTACGACGGTCAGGTGATCAACGAGTTCACCCCGCCGCAAACCGCGATCACCTTCGAGACGTTCGACGATCGCATTTTCCCCGCTGGCTCACCGGGTCGCGCCTGGGTCGAGGCCACCGCGAAGAAGATCGACGCACACATCGCGCGAGCGCACGCGGCGGGCATCGCGGCGTATTTCTTCACCGACATCATCGTACTGCCGAAACGTCTGGTCGAACTGTATGGCGACCAAATCCTCGACAGTCAAGGCAGAATCAGTTTCGACCGCCCGCTCACTCAGCAGATCCACCGGCTGATGCTGCGCGAGATCTGCGCGCGTTTCCCCGGCCTGGACGGAATTGTCGTGCGCACCGGCGAGACGTACGTGCAGAACGTGCCGTTCCACACCGGAAACAACCCGATCACCGACGGTGCCACGAGCCACCTCACCCTGCTCGGCATCCTCCGCGACGAGTTGTGTGCACGCGCTGGCAAGCGGGTCTTCTACCGCACCTGGTCGACCGGCAGCGACAAGCTGACCAGCGACCCCGATTTCTACCGGCAGGTCACCGACCAGGTCGAAACGCACGAAAACCTGGTCTTCTCGATCAAGCACACGGCGAAGGACTTCTGGCGGACCATTCCGTTCAACCGCACCATCGGCGTCGGCAAACACCGCCAGATCATCGAAGTGGAATGCCAACGCGAGTACGAGGGCAAAGGCGCGTTCCCGAATTACGTGATCGACGGCGTGGTCAACGGTTTCGAGGAATTCCGCACCCAGCCGCGCACCGGTCCGATCGGACTCGCCGAGGTGGCCGAAAATCCGATCATCGCCGGAATCTGGACCTGGTCCCGAGGCGGCGGCTGGCGCGGACCGTATCTGCAGAACGAACTGTGGTGCGACCTCAACACCTGGGTGATCGCCCGTTGGACCCGCGACACCGGCCTCGGCGAGGAAGGCGCGTTCACCGAATACGCGACGACGCGCCTCGGCCTGCACGGCGACCAAGTCCGCCGCTTCCGTCGGCTCGCGTTGCTGTCTGCGGCCGCCGTACTGCGCGGGCACTACAGCGTGGTGCACCCGATGACCAGACTGATGTGGACCCGCGACCAGTTCCTCGGCGGCTCCGACAAGGATCTGACCAGCGATTACGCCGCGATCGTCGCCGCTGGCCGGGTCGAACCGGTGCTCGCCGAAAAAGCCGAGGCGGCCCGGATGTGCGACGAAATCGTCGCGCTGTCCGGCACGCTCCCGCTGCGCAATCACGCCGACCGGACGTACCTGCGAGTGTCCGCGCGCTACGGCCAATCCTGGCATCGCGTCGTGCACCACGGCTGGGAAGTCATGCTGCGCGGTTACGCCGGCGCACACGACAAAGCCACGATGCGCTACCACCTCGCCCGCTACGACGCGGAATGGCAACGCTGGCAACAACTTGCGAAGGCCGAACCCTCCTGCGCGACGCTGTACCAGCCGTACAGCTTCGGCCCGAAAGGTCCAGACGGCCTGTACAACGCCGACCCAAACCACGGCATCAAACCGGCCACCGACTATTACCGGCGCCTTCTGTCCAGTTAGGACTGAACGACGCCCCACCACAGAAAGTCCCGTGCCCGGGTAGCCGCGACCAGCCGTTGCCTGCTGAGCAGCTCACGCTGTTCCTCTTGCTCAGCAGGGTCTTCCGGTGCAGGACGCGGCAGTTGGACGACCAGCACCGCGCGGAAGTCGAGCCCCTTCGCCCGGTGCACAGTCCCGACGTGCAGCCGATCCTCCGCCGCTCCGACATAGCGTTCGAGCGCACGCGTCGGCACGCCAGCGGATTCCAGGAACCGTCGGCACTGATCGGCATCCGCGTTGCTGAAGGTGATCAGCGCCGTTTCGCCGAGCGGAATTTCCAGCGCACGGACCGCCGCAGCCAGCGCATCCGGCAGTTCGGCAGGGGTTCCGGTCCACGACTGCACGACGCCGCCCTCGTTGACTGAATCCGCGTCCCGCAGCGCAACGCCCGCCGCACCGTCCAGGTCGTCGACCGCGTTGATCCGCCGGGCGAAGTCGAGAATGCTCGCGCGGTTGCGGTAGTTGACCTTGAGCACCTCGCCGCGGCCCTGGATCGGGATCCCCGCGTCGGACAATCGCCAGCCACCGGGATAGACCTGCTGCTGTCCGTCGCCGACGAGCAGCAGCTGGTTCGGTCCGTCGCCCGCGATCGTGCGCAGCAGCCGGAGGCCGGTCAGCGTCATGTCCTGCGCTTCGTCGACCACCACGGACGCATACGGCTCTTCGAGCGGCTGCCGTTCGAGTTCGGTGCTCGCCCGGGAGAGCAGGTCGTGGAAGTCGTGCAACCCGTTCGCGGCCAGATTCTCCTCGTACGTCGTGTACAGCTGCCAGACCTTCTCGCGCTGGCCACGATCGAGCCGAAGCCCGCGCCGGGCCCGGTGAATGGACTGGTACCTCTCCAGCGTCCGGATGCCCTGGCCCTTGATGATGCGCTGGACCTCGGTCTCCCAGTAGTCGTAGTTCGGCCCCAGCCGCTCCAGGGGTTCGCGGTGCTCCTTCCAAGCGCGTCCGAAAGCGTCCTTGGTCAGCCGCGAATGGGTGTTCAGCTCGATCCCGCGGCGCTTGAGGAACTCCCGTGCCCACGCGTGCAGGCTGATGAACTGCGCCCGGTCCGCCAGCTCCGGGGCCAGCCGCCGGAACGTCGTCTCGTTGACCGGCGGGAGCGTGCGCACGAAGGTCGTGAACAGCAGCGGACCGGTGCTTCGGCGGCCGACATGCCGCATCCGGTGCAGCGCGACCACCGTCTTCCCGGTCCCGGCCGGACCGCTGATCCGCGCCGGGCCGGAGTAGTTCCGCGCCGCCAGCGCGGCCTGGTCGGGATGCAGGAACGTCATCCACGTTTCGAACGGCCGCTCCACCGCCGCGATCAGCTGATCGTCCGCGACACTCTCCGCCGAGAGCAACTCGAACGACCCGGCTTCCTTCTCCGGCGCCGAGACCGTGAGCCACTCGTAGCCACGCAACCGCGCGGCGAGCCCGTCGGCGATCTTGGCGGCTTGCCGAACGGTCAGATGCACCGTGTCACGGCGGAAAAGCTGGTCCAGTTTGGCCGCGGGCAGCACCCAGAACGGCCCGGCGTCGCGCGGTCCCCGCGGAGACTGCGCGCCGACGATCGCGACCAGGGTCACCGCGCTCCGGGCGATGCGCTGTCCGCCTGGACCGGGCAGCCCGGCGAACCGCTCTTCCGCGTCCCGCGCCACCTCTCGCATCGTCGCTTCGTCCGGCGGCGGATCGGTGACAACAACTGCAAACACCCCGGCGCGGCCGATCAGGAAGGCGTCGGCGGTCCCCGGATCGCCGGTGCGCACCGCGAGGTGCCAGCCTTCGGCGGTCCGCTCCAGCAACCCGGTCAACGCGTTGCGCCGCAAGGGATCCCGGAACCGCTCCGCGATCAGGTGCGTGGCTTGCCGCTGGACCTGCCTGCGGGCATGCGCGCTGAGTGCCACGGAGCCCCCGCGTTACGCCGCGACCGCACGCCGCGAAGCCCACCACTCCTTCGCCGGACCGGCCCCAGCCCACAACGCGAACACCGCCGCCACCGCGACCAGCGCCGTCCAGTACGCCACCGGCGGCGCGGACTCCGTGTGCTGCTCCCCGAGCAGCCAAGGCCGCATCTGCGACTGCACCCAAAACGCGCCATACCCGAGCGCAGTCACCAAAACCGCGCCCGCCACCGCTGGTCGCGGCAGGAGGAAGGCCAGGTCCACCGCGAGCCCGACGGCCAGCAGATAGAACGGCACCGTCGACACCGGGAAGCCCAGTGCCAGCAGCAGCGGCCACATCACGCACCGGTACGCGACGTACGCGCCGGCCACGGTCAGCCCGGCCCAGCGCTTTCCGACGGTCTTGCGGGCGAGCACCAGGATCAGCGCCGAAACCCCGATGCCCCACAGCGGGTACACCCACTCCGGGATCGGCATCGTGAAGTGCACTACCGCGGCCCGGTCGACCGGGTGGCCGATCTGGTTGGCGGCGAAGGAAAGCAGCGTCGGCTCCGCCTCGGGCGTGCCGCGTTCCCAGGCACGCAGGCCGAGGATGCCGTACTCCTGCTGCCCGTTCGGGAAGAAGGTGTTCTCCAGGAAGAACGCCCACAGCGCGAGCAGCACCCCGGTGCGGAAGCGGCCCGGCGGGGCCAGCCGCAGCCAGCCGAGCAGCACGCCTGCCTGCATGATGCCGGTGCCGAGGTACAGCATCATGTGCGACGGGCTCCACGCGGTCAGGTCGAGGCCGTTCACGCGGTGGTTGATCACGTCGAGCGGCGCGGCGACCAGGAACACGATCAGCCCGGCCTGCATGAGCCGCAGCGAGCGCCGGTCGCAGCCGAGGCCCGTGTAGCTGTGGATCGCCACCAGCACGACGATGATCACCGTGCCGACGGTGTTGATCAGGTGCGGCGGGGCGAGGTCGTCGCGCAGCCACTTGAAGTGCCACGACATGTCCCACGACGACCCGACGAGCTTGAACGCGAACGCAGTCAGCCACATGCCGTAACAGAACCGCAGCACCCACGCCGGCGTCGGTGCTCCGGGTGCGCCGCGGTGCCAGTGCGTCGCGAAGAAAAGCCTGGTCTTGCCCACTGGTCCGCGCGGGACCGCGGGGCCGGCGACGTCTTCAACCGCCTTCGTCATAGGCGCCATCATTCCCTGCCGCAAGGGGACGCGGCGGGAGAAGGGGCAAAAACCGGGGTTCACCCCTACGGGTGGCGGATTTGCCCTCGCGCCGCCCGGCACGGCAGGGTGTCGGCCCATGATGCCGAAACGAGCTGTCGCCGCCGTGCTGATCGCAGCACTCGTTCTGGCCGGCGGAGGCGTGCTGACCAGCCTGTTCCTCTGAGCCGGGAGCATCGTGGGCACAATGGCGGCATGACGCACAACCTGCTGGGCCCCGAGCCCACGCTGCTGCCCGAGCACACCGAAGCGCAGGCCGCGCTCGACTCCGGGACGGACCCGTCCTCCGTGGCCGCCGAGCACCCCGACTACAGCGAGGCCTGGGCCACGCTCGCCGAACGCGCGCTCGCCGACGGCGAGACCGTCGCCGCCTACGCCTACGCCCGCACCGGCTACCACCGCGGCCTCGACCAGCTCCGCCGCGCCGGCTGGAAGGGCTTCGGCCCGGTGCCGTGGGCGCACCGGCCGAACCAGGGTTTCCTGCGCGCGCTCGCGGTGCTCGGCACCGCCGCGGGCCGGATCGGCGAGTCCGAGGAGTACGAGCGCTGCAAGACCTTCCTCGCCGACTCCGACCCGGCCGCGGCCGAGGCGACCGGCCTGAAGTGACCGGCCTGAAGTGACCCCGCGCCGGTCGCGCCCCGGCGAAAAACCCGGGCGCGACCGGGCCGGCTGCCCACCTTCGGGTGACAGCTAGAGGTGTTCGCATTTGGTGACACCTACAAAGGCGGCCATGCGAGGCACGGCCATGCTCACCCCCCGGATCCGCACCCTCGGCACCGCGCTGCGCGAGGCCCGGATCGACGCCCGTTTCGGACTGCGCGAACTCGCCCGGCGAGTCGGCACCAACCCCGCGTTGGTGTCGAACTGGGAGCTGGGACAACGGGTTCCCGCGCTCGAGGACGTCGCGGGCATCCTCGGCGCGCTCGGCGTCGTGGGTGCGGAGAAACAACGGATCCTGCAACTGGCGCGCGGCACCGCCGAACCGGGCTGGGTCGCCCGCGGCAAGCAGTCCGACCCGGACCACCTCGGCGGGCTGCTCGCCTGCGAACGCGCCGCGACGTCGGTCGTCGAATGGCAGCCGATGCTCGTGCCGGGACTGCTGCAGATCCCGGATTACGCGCGGGCGCTGTTCCTCGCCGACGGACTGCCGGTGCAGGACGCGGAACGCCAGGCGGAGATCCGGATGATGCGCCGTCCGCTCGTGGTCGGTCCCGGCGCGATCCGGTGTGAGGTGTTGCTGGGCGAGGCAGCATTGCGCAATCCGGTCGGCGGACCCGCGACGATGGCCCGGCAGCTGCGTTTCCTCGCCGACCTCATGGCGACGTCGGCGAAGCTGTCGGTCCGCGTCGTGCCCGCGGGCATCGGCGGGCATCCGGGTCTGGCCGGCCGGTTTTGCGTGTACCACGTGGAGGTCGGCGACCCGATCGTCTATTTCGAGCACCAGCACGCGGGTGCCTTCCTCCTCGACGAGGGGACCGAGACGTACTGCGAGGTCGCGGACCGGGTCCGCGAAATCTCCCTGGACTCCCGCGCGTCGGCGGCGTTCGTGCAACGCACCGCGCAGGAGTTCAGGGAGATCGCGCAGCGGCAAAAGGCGGAGGGGCCTAGGAATATGCTCGGTTAGCCGGAACGTCGACCGCGATCCGCAGTTCGGCTTGCAGCAGGTTCTTCGACACCGAAAACCCGTGCCGCAGGTAGGCCGCGATCGCGCGATCCGAGGAATGCACGGTCACCCGCTCCAGTCCGAATTCCGCGGCCAGCCGCAGCGTCGCCTCGATCAGGAGCCCGCCGACGCCGCTGTCGCGTGCTTCCGGCACGACGTAGACGCATTGCACGTCGCCGCAGATCCGCGAAAAGTCTTGGGGTGTCGGCACTCTGGGGGTCAGCGCGAGGAACGCCATGCCGAGCACGTGCTCGTCCCGCACCGCGACCAGACAGCGATGCGTTTCGGCGTGCGCACGGGCCCAGGCGGCGAACTCGCGGACGAAATCGTCCTGATCCCGCGGCAGCGGACCGCTCTGGTCGGCGACCCACCGCCAGCGCAACGCGGCGACGGCGGCGAGTTCGTCGTCGCGGGCCGGGCGGATCTCGGTGAGCGGCACAGATTCCATATCGGAAATTCCGGAGCTGACGAAGGATGGACCCGGCCGGCCGGGGGAGGGTGCCGGCCGGGTCCGAGGTCGTCAGGCGACTGCCGCGAGTTCCCGGGTCGGGGTTACCGAGCCGACGACCCGGTTGCGGCCGCTGTTCTTCGCCGCATACACCGCCGCGTCCGCCGCGGCCATCACTTCCTCGATGCTCGTCCCGTCCAGCGGGAACGCGGCTACCCCGATCGACGCGGTCCGGTTCTCGATCGAGACCGACTCGCCTTCGTTCGTCTGCGTCGGGATCACCAGTTCGCTGATCCGCTGCCGGATCCGTTCCGCCGTCACGATCGCGTCTTCCTTCGACGTCGACGGCAGCAGCGCCACGAACTCCTCGCCGCCGAACCGGCCGACGAGGTCGTGTGCCCGCGTCTCCTGTTTCACCACGGCGGCAACGGCTTTGAGCACGTCATCGCCCGCGAGGTGGCCGAACGTGTCGTTGATCCGCTTGAAGTGGTCGAGGTCGATCATCAGCGCGCCGAAGCTGCCGTTCTCGCGCTCGGCACGGGAAATCTCGCGCTGCGCGCCGTCCTGCCAGGTGGTGGCGTTGAGCAGCTGGGTCTTCTGGTCCGTGGTCGCGAGCTCCTCGAGCCGCTTGATCAGCATCGAGCGCTGCAGCACGTACAGCGGCAGGATCACCAGCACCGACAGCAGCGGTTCGTGGCTCAGCACCATCACGAGCAGTCCGCCGACGCACAGGGTCGCCAGTTCCAGCAGGTTGTCGTCCATCGTGCCGAGGCACGATTCGGCTGTCGCCTTCGCCGGGTCGGTCAGGAACAGGCCAAGGCCGGTCAGCGCGGTGTTGACCAGGAAGTATCCGAGCGCGCCCGCCACCACCGTGGTGACGCTGTGGCCGTCCGCGAGGTGTCCGGCCAGCGCGGCGCCGAAGCCGGACAGGATCATCGTGGTCGCGTTGGCCGCGACGCGGTGCGCCTCACCGGGGCGTGTGCCGTTCCAGCTGCGGAACGCCAGGTAGACGTAGATGATCACGCCCAGCGCGGCCACCAGCTGCGGCGGCACCAGCAGCGCCGCCGGAAGCAGCCACACCGAGGTCACCGTGATATGCGGGCCCTGGCTCAGCATCCGGCGCTGCCGCTCGATCTGGCGCGTGACCTCGGTCTGCGCGATCGCGAGTCCGGCGAGCATGCCGAGGATGCCGATCTGGCTCAGGCTGACCGGAAACACCAGCGCGCTGACCACGGTGAGCACCACCGTGACGGCCATGCTCGTCAGCGTGACCGCGACCCACTGCCGCGGCCGGGACCAGAGCGACCACCGGGAAACCGCATCGCGCAGCCCCAGACCTGAAAATTCCCCCAATGTGACCATTCTTCCCCCCGGGTCTTGCGCGGATCTCCAGTGACACTCGCCTTACTCACAGTTTCAGACCGTTTGCCGCCTGTCCACAAGGGCCTTAGGTGTGTACATTTTTCCCGAACACGCCGGATGAAGGGTGACCAGCGATGCGCAGCAAGGAACAGTGACCGCGTAGCAGCACCGCAAGGTCGCGCAGGTCAGAGCCTCACGCGCGGGGCATGTCGGGGTATTCAGGCATGTTCGGCGCGTGTGGCTTCCTTCGCTGACCCGTCTTCGGCCTGCCTGGAAAAGGTGCGCTGCCACGCGATGGCGAGCGGAATCGTGATCAGCAGGCCGGCCAATCCGAAGATCCCGACCGTCGTCTGGGCGCTCACGTGGTCCGCGATGACCCCGCCGATCAGCGGAGTCACGCCCATCGTCGTGGTCAATCCGGTGTTCGACAGCCCCATCGTCTGCGCCCGGCTCTCGTCCGGGACCGCGACCGTCAGCGACGCCGTCGCCTGCAGCAGCGCGATCGTGCCGAAGCCGCCGGAGATCACGAACAGGACCACCGACACGATCGGACCCGGCTGCAGGAAGCAGAGCAGCAGCGGGATCGCGGCGAGCGCGGTCATCGGGCCGATCAGCTTCGGCCGGATCGCCGCGGGCACCCAGCGCGTGTAGATGAACGTGAAGATCACGCTGCCCACCGGGTCGGCGGCAAGCAGGAAACCGATCATCTCGGACCCGCCGCCCGACGAAGCGACGTACGGCGCGGCGATGCCCTCGTACACCGGCATCAGCCCGGCGAGCCAGGTGAAGACCATCAAGGAACGCAACGCCGTGGTCGCGAAGGCGACGCGACCGCCCGCGCTCAGCGAGGAGAAGAACGGCTTGCGCTTTTCGCCGCTGGCCGCGGCCGGGCGGGCCTTCAGTCCGAAGCGGAGGAAGAGCGCGGAGAGCACGAAGGTGCCCGCGTCGAGCACCAGGGCGAGGCGGGCGTCCATCGCGAGCAGCAGCGCGCCGCCGCCGGCGAAACCGAGCAGCTGCGCGGATTGGACGGTCATGCTCCGGATGCCCATGCCGACCACGAACCGGTCGCCTTCGAGCACCTGCGGGAGCAACGCCAGCTGAGACGCCTTGAACGGCGGATTCAGCAGCGAAACACAGCCGACGAGCACGCATAGTGCCCAGAACGGCAGTCCGGGAATGGCTACGCACAGAATCAGCACCGCGCGCGTGAGGTCGACGGTGACCATGACCGCCCGGCGCGGGAAGCGGTCGGCGAATCCGGTGAGGAAGATGCCGCCCAGCAGCGACGGGAAGAACGTCAGCGCGTAGGTGAGGCCGGTCAGCGTCGCCGAACCGGTGTTGGCGTAGACGAGGACGGACAACGCGACCCTGGCCAGCTGGTCACCGGCGATCGACAGCAGTTCGCCGAACCACATCGCGCGGAACTCGGCGACTCCGAACACCTCGCGGAACGTGACCCGGTGTGGTGCTGTCGTCATGCGTGTTCTCCCCGCTGCTGTGTGCGGACTGTGCCGCACTAGTGACCAACGGGTGACCCTAGATCCTCCTGGTCACGGGCCGGTCACACGAAGTGAGTTGTCAAGCTCAGTGTCTCGTGACTGTTGGTGATTCTCTAGGTTCTTTCGCCGGTATCCGACAGGTCACGGTCAGTTCGCCACGTGTCCAGACGATAGCGCTCCGCACTCTCCGCCGGGGACGCTTCGATCTTTGTGGTTTGTGACACATCCTTTCGGGTGGTCCGTCCGCAGTGTGGAACGGCCGCCGCGGAGGCCCCCAGCCGCGTAGCTTCGCCCGAGTGACGGCTCTCCCGACGTTCACGCTCGCCATCGTGGGCGCCGGACCTCGCGGGGTCGGCGTCCTCGAACGGCTGTCCGCGAGTGCAGCCGGCCTGCTCGGCGACCGGCGGATCGAAGTCCACCTCATCGACCCGTTCCCGCCCGGCCCCGGCCGGGTGTGGCGGTACGAGCAGTCGCCGCTGCTGCGGATGAACTCGATGCCCGAGGACGTCACCGTGTTCACCGACGACTCCGTCCGGATCGACGGTCCGGTGCGGCCGGGTCCGTCGCTGATCGAGTGGGTGCGGCAGGTGCGCGCGGGGACCCTCGACTACCCGGTGCCGGACGACGTCCGCGCCGAGTTCGAAACCCTCGCCTCCACGGATTTCCCGACCCGGCGGCTGCAGAGCCGGTACCTGGAGTGGTTCTACCGCAAGGTGGTGGCCGAATTGCCGCCCGGCATCACGGTGGTCGAGCATCTCGCCACGGCGGAGAGCATTGACGACGACGAGACCGTACGGCTTTCCGATGGCACGACCGTGTCCGCCGACGCCGTGGTGCTGACTGTCGGCCACCTCGACGCGGTGCCCGACTCTCGCGAACGCGAGCTGGAGGCGTTCGCCGAGCAGCACGAACTGTCCTACTACCCCGCTGGCTACACCGCGGACGTCGACTACTCCGCGGTGCCTGCCGGAGAACCGGTGCTAGTACGCGGTTTTGGCCTCGCGTTCGTGGACCTGATGCTGTTGCTCACGGAGGGGCGCGGCGGCCGATTCGAGGAACTGCCGTGCGGCGGCCTGCGCTACCACCCGAGCGGTGCCGAGCCGGTGTTGCACGTCGGTTCCCGGCGCGGGGTGCCGTATCACGCGAAGACCGGCTACCGGTTGCGCGGGAAACCGTTGCAGCTGCCCAGGTTCTTCGACAAGCGAGCCATCGACGGGTTGACCGGTCCGCTCGACTTCCGCGCGGACGTGTGGCCGCTCATCGCGAAAGAACTCGCCTGGGCGTATTACACCGAGCTGTTCACCGGGCATCCGGATCGCGTGCGCACGGATTTCGCGGTGTTCGCGGACAAATTCGCCGACCTGCCGTGGTTGTCGTCCGAAATGGACACCCTGATCGCGGACGCGGTGCCCGCGTTGGAAGACCGGCTCGACCTGGAGCGGTTGGACCGTCCGTTCGCGGGCCGACGGTTCGATTCCGGCGAGGAATTCGGGAAAGCGGTGCGGAAATACATCGAGTCCGACCTCGCGCGCCGGGCCGATGTGCACCACAGTGCGGACCTCGGCGCGTTCCTGGCCCTGCTGTCAGTGGTCAGCCAATTGCCCACGCTGCTCGCGACCGGACGGCTGACGGCCGCTTCCCAAGTGTCCGATATGGACGGCTGGTTCCACGGCTTCTTCTCTTACTACGCAAGCGGTCCGCCGCCGCGTCGGCTCGAAGAGCTGCTCGCCCTCGACGACGCTGGCGTCGTGTCGTTCCTCGGTGCGGACATCTCGATTGCCGCCGAGGAGACGGCCGGAATGTTCGTCGCGTCGAGCGTCAGCCATCCGGACACTGTCACCGCACGCACGTTGATTGAAGCGCGCCTGCCGGACGCGAGCGTGCCGCGAGTGTCCGATCCGCTGTTGCGCAACCTTCGGGACACCGGCGCGCTGGTCGAGGAAACCGTGCCGGATGTCGACGGTGCGACCTTGCCGTCCGGACGGATCGCCACGACACTCAACGACTTCCGACTGGTCACTGTGGACGGAGGGGTGCATCCGCGACGGTTCGCGGTGGGTCCGCACACGAGCGTCCGTTCGGCGGGAGCCTTCACTCGGCCGCGCACGAACGCGATCTCGTTCCGGCAGAACGACGCGTTGGCAAGGGAAATCCTGCGGCTGGCTAACCCTTGACCGTCGGCGCGATCTGCTGCGCCCATTCCCACGGTGCGGCGGTGTCGCCGGGCAGCGAGTTGAAGTACTCCCAGCCGTCGATGCCGCCGAAGTCCGCGTACTTCTGGACGAGGCTGCCGACGGTGTTCTTCAGCGTCGGCATGTCGACGTAACCGTTGCAGTTGGCGGGATTCGTGACCGTTCCGGCGACCACCTTGCTCGCCGGGACGACGCCGTGACTGATGATCTGGTCGTAGCCCGAGGTGTCCGCCAGCGAACCCCAGCCGCAGTAGAACTGGGTGTTGAACCAGGAGATCTGGTCGCCGCGCTCGCGATAAAGCCGGTCGTAGTCGAGGCCGGAAAGGCCGCCACCGCCGCTCAATTCGGTCGCGACCGGCGCGAGCGTGATCAGGAAGTCCGGGCCGAAGTCGTTCCGCAGCGCGTCGATCACCCGGTTCAGTGCGTCGTTCGACATCTGTTCTTCGACGTCGAGATCGATGCCGGACAGCGAATGGTCGCGGATCAGGTTGCGCAGCAACGGATAGTAGGTGTCGAAGTCCTGCTCCAGGCGCTGGAAGCTGCCCTTCGCCGCGCCGCCGACGAAGGCGAGTGCGTGCACGCCTTTGCTTTGCATCGTGGCGAGATCGGCCCACATCTGCGTGAACTTGGCGTCCGACGGCGGATCGTCGTTGAGCGTCATGGTTCCGCCGTCGTTGAGGTGCACGGCTCCGACGATCACGTCAGTGACGCCGGTGTCGTGGTCGGTGAGCCCCAGCGGGGAGATGTACGACCCGTTTTGGTGCGTTGTTTGGTAGTACACAACGACTCTGCGTCCGGTCGCCGCCGTCGCCGGGGCTGCTCCGCAGAGCACCAGGAACACCGCCAGCACCGCCGCCGTGATCTTCCGCATAGGTTCGGACCATAGGACGGCAGCGGTGCCCGCGGTAGGGCCGATCGAGTCAGCAGCGGCCCAGCATGTCCGTCAGCGCAGACTTCTCCGCCGAATTCACGGTGAGCTTGAACTTGTACTTGACCGTCACCCACATCTTGGCGTAGGTGCACCAGTAGCCGGTGGACGGCGGCTTCCACTGGTCCGGCGACTTGTCGCCCTTTTCCTGGTTCACGTTGTCGGTCACCGCGATCAGCTGCGGGTCGGACAGGTCGTTGGCGTAGGCCTGGCGCTGATCCTGGGTCCAGGACGAGGCGCCGGTGCGCCACGCGTCGGCGAGCGGCACCACGTGGTCGATGTCCACATCGGACGGAGAGCTCCAGGTCGCCCCGTCGTACGGCGAGGTCCATTTCCCGGACGTCGGGTAGCAGTCGGAGCCGACCTGGACGTTCGTGCCGTCGCGCTTGAGCACCATCTCGCGCGTGTTGCAGCTGTTGCCCTGGTCGATCCAGTGCGGGAACTTGTCGCGGCTGTAGCCGTCCTGCGAGCCGTCCGGTTTCACCGTGAGACCGGCGAGCTGGCTCTTCGCGGTGTCCGCCGACGGGATGCCCGGCGGGGTGGCGTCGGCGACGCCGACCGTGACCGAGCCGAGCAGCGCGACGCCGGCCAGGACGGTCAAGGAGTTGCGAACTGTACGTGTGGTCGGCATATTGCTGCCTTCCTGGTCAGATGCGGGACTGATTCACCTTTGACCACGAAAGTGGCGTGCGCAACACCGTCAGGTGACGGCTAACCGACCTTCTGTAAACGGAAAGTCACCGAGCGTCCCAGTTCGCTTGAACCCGGTCCGGCGCGGGCGGGTCAGCCGCGGACCGCCCGAAGATCGACTGTGTGCCGGTACCAGGTCCGCCGGGTGACCTCGCGCTCCTGCGGTACACCGTCGATGACCAGCGAAGACGTCGGCAGGCAGCCGAGCTGGAAGGCGCGGCCGCGGAATGTCGAGGACCGTTTGACGAGCTTGCCGCGGGTGATTCGGGCGGTCACCCCTGAGTCGTCCGGTGCGACCTCGATGCCGGAAACCGAACCGTCGAAAGCCACCTGTTCGTCGCAATACGCCTGGCCCTTGACATCGCGCAAGGTCGCGTGCCCGAGGAGCACGCCGCCGGTGTCGTCGCGCACGAGGGAGGTTTCGGCGTCCTCACCCTTCCAGGCGAGCGCGAACGCCTCGTCCGGGTCCGCGGGCAGCCGCCAGTGCGCGGCGACGCGAGAGCCGGACTCCGTGGCCACGAAACCGACGGACACGCCCGGGAGGACTTCGCGGCGCATGAGACGCACCACCACGGCGGCGAGGTCGGCGTCGGAGCCCAGCACGACGAGCCGGTCGTGTTCCCCCAGCAAGGGGTCGATTTCCGCCTTGCCGGGACGGTGCCCGGCGTGCACCAGCGGGACGTCGCCGAGCCGCGCGGGGAGATCCGCCGCGGCGCCGCAGGCCACCACTATTCCGCGCACTCCGGCGTCCTCCGTTAAAGTCATGCACCGGCATTTACCAGCGCCACCCGTGTCCCCGTCCGGGGTCACTATTCCTATTGCCGAACACCTGGAGTGTCACATGCCGGCCATCGTGCTGATCGGTGCCCAGTGGGGGGACGAGGGCAAGGGCAAGGCCACCGACCTGCTCGGCGACCGCGTCCAGTGGGTCGTCCGCTACCAGGGCGGCAACAACGCGGGCCACACGGTCGTGCTGCCGAACGGCGAGAACTTCGCGCTGCACCTCATCCCGTCGGGGATCCTGACGCCGGGCGTGACGAACGTCATCGGCAACGGCGTGGTCATCGACCCCGGCGTCCTGCTGGACGAGCTGGCGGGTCTCGAGGAGCGCGACGTCGACACCAGCAAGCTGCTGATCTCGGCCGACGCGCACTTGATCATGCCGTACCACGTGGCGATCGACAAAGTCACCGAGCGCTACCTCGGCAGCCGCAAGATCGGCACCACCGGCCGCGGCATCGGCCCGTGCTACCAGGACAAGATCGCCCGTGTCGGCGTCCGCGTGCAGGACCTGCTCGACGAGAAGATCTTCCGCCAGAAGGTCGAGGCGGCACTGGAGTTCAAGAACCAGGTGCTGGTCAAGGTCTACAACCGCAAGGCGCTCGACGCCGACCAGGTCGCCGACGAGGTCCTCGCGGCGGGCGAGAAGTTCGCGCACCGCATCGCCGACACGCGGCTGCAGCTGAACCAGGCCCTGGAGCGCGGCGAGACGGTGCTGCTGGAGGGCTCGCAGGGCACGCTGCTCGACGTGGACCACGGCACGTACCCGTTCGTCACGTCGTCGAACCCGACGTCCGGCGGCGCGAGCGCGGGTTCGGGCATCGGCCCGGGCCGCATCACGACCGTGCTGGGCATCCTGAAGGCGTACACGACGCGCGTCGGCTCCGGCCCGTTCCCGACCGAACTGGACGACGAGTCCGGCGAGTACCTGCGCAAGCAGGGCGGCGAGTTCGGCGTCACCACCGGCCGCTCCCGGCGCACCGGCTGGTTCGACGCGGTGATCGCCCGCTACGCGGTGCGGGTCAACGGCATCACCGACTACTTCCTGACCAAGCTGGACGTGCTGTCCGGCCTGGAGAAGGTCCCGGTGTGCGTCGGCTACGAGGTGGACGGCTTCCGCACCTCGGACATGCCGATGACCCAGACCGACGTGCACCACGCGGTCCCGATCTACGAAGAGCTGCCGGGCTGGTTCGAGGACATCTCGAACTGCCGCACGTACGACGAGCTGCCCGCCAACGCGCGGGCTTACGTCGAGCGGATCGAGGAACTGTCGGGCGCGCGGGTCTCGGCGATCGGCGTCGGCCCCGGGCGGGAGCAGACGATCGTGCGGCACGAGTTCGCCTGATCTTTCGGTTGGAGCGGCCAGGCTGGTTTCGTACCGGCCTGGCCGTTTTGCTTAGCTAACCGTTGTGGTGACTGGGGTTTGATTGCGGAAGAGGTCGAGTACCGGGCAGTGCTCGTCCACCGCGCGACGGAGTCGTTCGTAGGCTTCGGGTCCGGCCGGGCCGTCGAGTTCCACGGATACCCGCACGTCGCTGAAGCCAGGACGAGTCGATTCGTCGAAGCCGAAGAAGCCGTGCAGGTCGAGGTCGCCGTCCACTTTGACGCGCACCGCGTCGAGCGGAATGCCGAGGCGCGCGGCCCAGAACTGGTACGTGATCACCTGGCAGGACCCGAGCGCGGCCAGCGCGTACTCGACCGGGTTCGCCGCCTGGTCGGTGCCGCCGAGCGCGGGCGGTTCGTCGACGGTGAACGCGTGGTCGCGCACCCGGACGTCCACCACGGTCGCGGTGTTCGCGGCCAGCGCGTGGTCGACGCTGAACGACACCGCCGCGTTGTGCCGGTCCGTCTGCACGGCCTGGCGGGTGCCGTCGATGACGTCGGTCAGTGACATCGGTCCTCCTGGAGTCGTCGGGCGTCCAGGGTGCGGGTCGGCCCGGTCGACGGACAGGGGCTCTCGTCGGCTGAGAATCCGGCTGGCACAAAGCCGCGCGGTTGTTCCGGCTGGTGAGAAACCGGTGGTGCGCCTGAATAATTTGAAGGCATGAGCGTCGGACTGACTTTGCCCGCACTTCCGCGGGAAAACATCACCGTGACCGAAGTGCTGGACCAGGCGCGGGAGGCGGAGGAGGCGGGCGCGGCGTCGATCTGGTTCGCCCAATTGCCCTGGGGTCCCGACGCGCTGGCGGTGGCCGCGCTGGCGGGCCAGGTGACGTCGCGAGTCGAGATCGGCACCTCCGTCGTGCCGATTTATCCGCGGCACCCGCTGGTCTTGGCGGCCGCCGCACGCACCGCGAGCGAGGCGTCCGGCGGGCGGTTCACGCTCGGCATCGGCCTTGGCGCGAAGAACTTCCTCGAACCCGTCTACGGCACGCCGTATCCGCCGCCGGTGCGGCACCTGCGCGAATACCTGACCGTCTTGCGGGCGCTGTTCGCCGGAGAACAGGTCGACTTCACCGGCTCGACGGTGGAGGCGCACCTGCCGGAGCCGGCGTCAGCCACCCCGGTGTCGGTTCTCGTCGCCGCGATGGGCCCGCAGGCGTTGCGCGTCACCGGGGAACTGGCCGACGGCACGCTGCCGTACTTGGCCAGCCCGCGGGCTATCGCGAACCTGATCGTGCCCGGGATCGGCCCGGGCAAGCGGGTGATCGCGGCTGTCCCGGCCGTGGTGACCAGCGACGTCGACGCGGTGCGCGAAATCGCGGCACAGCAACTCGGGTTCTACGGCTCGATCCCGTCGTACCAGCGCATCCTGAAGGAGGGCGGCGTCGAAAACGCGGCGGAGTTGGTGCTGATCGGCGACGAGGAGACCGTCGCCGCCGGCGTGCAGCGCTACTTCGACGCAGGCGCGACCGACGTGCTGCTCACCCAGACCGCCCTGCACACCGACGAAGACCGACGGCGGACTTGGCGCCTGACGGGCGAGCTCAACTCATCCGGTTCGTGAGGGTTGTCGTTACGGACATTTCCTCCAGGTCGAGTTCGCGCAGGACCTTCTGCAGAACGTCGTCGTCAAGGCGGCCAGCGCGGTTCTCCTCGATCATCGCCGCCCGCTGGGTGATGAGGAGTTCCCGTCGTGCCTTGGCGAACTGCGCCTGCGGACTGTCACGACGCTCCTCGCCGGACAGCGTGATCGCGGCCTGCGCGAACCGATAACGGGTGTCCACCACGCGTTCCAGCCGTTGCTCGAGCCGCTTCATCTTCTCCGGCTCAATGTCTAAAGTGGACAGTTGGTCGCGAGCAAGCTCGCGCAACCGCTCGTGCGCGGCTTTCTGCGCGACCTTGCGCGCGGCCAGCTCCTCGGCCTGGTCGCGCGCGTCCTCGTCCGGGTCCTGAACTTTGAGCAGCCGAATCAGTGGCGGCAGCGTGAGCCCCTGGATCAGCACAGTCCCGACCGCGACGGCGAACGCGAACAGCTGGATCTCCGCGCGCCCAGGCGTATCCGCAGGCACCCCAGACGCGGCGGCGATGGTGACGACGCCACGCATGCCGGTCCAGGAGATCACCGCGAGCGACCGCCAAGCGGGCGGATCGTGCCGAGTGCGTCTGAGCAGTTGCAGCGACCGCGGCAGATAGCTGGACAGGAAGACAGCCGGAATCCGAACGAACATCGTGGCGAGCAGCACGACGATCGCCGACAACGCGAGCGTCCCGTTGTCCCGCGCAGCATGCTGCGCCCCGTCAAGCACGAACGGCAGTTGCAGCGCCATCAACGCGAACACCAGCGCCTCGAGCATGACGTCGATCGACGCCCAGACAGACCGGTCCTGCACCCGCGTCGCCGGCGACGCCCGCAGCGACCGATGCCCGAGGAACAACCCGGCCGTGACGACCGCCAGCACCCCGGACCCGCTGAACTCGGCCCCGAACGGATGCAGGTGTTCCGCGGTGACGTACGCCGCGAACGGCACCACGATCCCGAACGCCGATTCGAGCAGCGGATCGTCCAGCCTCGTGCGGATCACCTCGACGACCCCGCCCGCGACCAGCCCGACCAGAATGCCGACCACCGTCGCGACGGCGAAGACCGCGAACCCGTGCCCGAGCGACCCGGCCGTCCCGACCACCGCCGCGAGCGCGACCTTGTACAGCGTGAGCGCGGCCGCGTCGTTGACCAGACTCTCGCCGGTGAGCACCGTCATCACCCCGCGCGGCAACCCCAGCCGCCGCCCGATCGCGACGGCGGTCACGGCATCCGGCGGAGACACGACCGCCCCGAGCACCAGCGCCGACGCCCACGGCAAATCAGGCAGCAGCAGGTGCACGACGAACGCGATCACGAACGCGGTGGCCACCACGAGCAGCACGCCGAGCGTGATGATCGGCCGCAAGTTCGCACGAAAGTGGGAGATCGAACTCTCCAGCGACGTCGAGTACAGCAACGGCGGCAACACGACGGTCAGGATCAGCTCGGGCTCCAGCTCGACCCGCGGAACGCCGGGAATCAACGCGATCCCCAGCCCGACCACCACGATGAGCAGCGGCGCGGACAGGTTGAACCGCCGAGCGACCGCGGTCAGCCCCAGCGACCCGGCGAGCACGCCGACCAGCGTCAAGGTCTCCATGCTTCGCATCTTGACTCATGGATCAGGCGAGGCGCGGATGGCGTGGGTTCGTGTCGGACTCCCTTCGGGGTGCGGCGGATGGGTGGGTGGTGGGCGGCTTGTTTGGTGGGCCGCGTGGAGCGTTGGTGAGTGGGATGGGCATGGCGCTTTCCGGTGCGTCGGTGGTCGGCGGGTGTTGGCGGCGGACGTGGATCGGTGGCGGGTGCCGGGCTTGCTGTTTGGAGGGCGGTGCCCACGGGTCAGTCAGCGGGTGGCCGCGGTGGTTGGGGGACGGCGATGGTTGGGCAGCGGGGTGCCTCCGGAAGGGTCGTGGGCTCGCAATGGCCGCCTAGCGTTGCCGCGGAGGCAGGTGGCCGGGCTCGTCGGTCGGTAGGCGATGCAGAGGTCGGGCAGCGGCGGGCGAGGTCGCCTGATGGCACCGCGCGAATGGTGGACGTGCGGCACCGAGGAAGCCGGGCTGACGGAGGCTGCGACGCGGTGGCGGTCGGTTCACCTCGCCGCAGGACGGGCTCGTGGTCGGTGCGCGATGGTTCGGCGAACGGCTGGTTCTGCTCGCGGACTCCGGTCAGGTGCTCGGCGGTGCAGCGATGCGGGACCAGCTCCGTCGGGTGGAGTGGTGCCGGACGACGGTGGGGCATTGGCGAACGCACCGCCGCCGAACGCACCGCTGCTGAATGGAGAGATGCAGGACCAAGCGCTGTTGGGTGGCGCGGCACCGGACGACTGCGCAGCCGACCTCGGAGTGTTGTCGAGCGGAGCGGTGCCGGACGAACGTGGAGCACCGCCGAACAGAGCATCGCCGAACGGAACCCTGCCGATGGGAGCGCCTCCGAAGGGAGTCGTGCCGATGGGAGCGTCGCCGAAGGGAGCCTTGCCGAACAGAGCATCGTCGAAGGGAGCGCTGCCGAAGGGTGCCCCGCCGAACGGAGCGCTGCCGAAGGGCGCGCCGCCGAACGGAGCCATGCCGAACGGAGCCATGCCGAACAGAGCACCGCCGAACAGAGCACCGCCGAACAGAGCCCTGCCGGAGGAGGCGCCGCCGAAGGGAGTCCTGCCGAACGGAGCGTCGTCGAAGCGAGCCGCGTCGGACGGGACGGCATCGGGTGGAGAGCGGTCGTCCGTCGCGAGAGCCCTCTGGATTAGCCGAGTTCCTTCAGTTCCTTTTCCACCGCGGCCAATTCCTCCGCCGAACCTTGTACCTTCGGGCCGGTGAACCACTTCCGTGCCGACAACACCCACCACAGGGCTGCTCCGCCCAGGACTACCAGGAAGGCGATCGGCGTGTAGTTGAACGTGTCGACCGTGATCGGGCTTGCTTGGGGCAGCATGAAGAGCACGAAAATCACCACGACCCACACCGTCGCGACGATGCCGATGGGTTTGCCCCAGCGGCCCAGGTTCCATGGGCCCTTCTCGAAGCTGTCGCCGCGGCGGACGCGGAGGAAGACCGGGATCACGTAGGCGACGTACAGGCCCACCGTCGCGATCGAGGTGACTGCTGCGTAAGCCGTCGCGCTCCACAGGTACGGCAGTGCTAGCACCAACGCTCCGCCCGCTGCTAGCCATACTGCGTTGGTTGGGGTCTGGGTTCGTTTGTTGATGTTGTGCCAGATCTTCGAGCCCGGGATCGCGCCGTCGCGGGCGAAGGCGTAGATCATGCGGGAGTTCGCGGTCACGGAGGCCATGCCGCAGAACAGTTGGGCGCCGATGCAGATCAGGAGCAGGAATTTGCCGGTCACCGCGCCGGTCGCGTCGATGAAGATCTGGGCTGGCGGGACGCCGGTCGCCGAGTTGACGGCTCCGTCGTAGTCCTGGATCGCGAACGTCAGGCCGATCAGCAGGATCCAGCCCGCGACCAGTGACACGAGGATCGAGTTGATGATTCCGCGCGGGCCCGCTTTCGCGGCGTTCTTGGTTTCCTCCGTCATGTGTGCCGAGGCGTCGTAGCCGGTCAAGGTGTACTGCGCCAGCAGCAAACCGAGCAAGAACACGTACGGCGCGGAACCCCAGCCGGTTTGGTTCACGAAGCTGCCGAAGACGAACGACGCTTCCTGATGCTTCGCCGGCACGAACACGAGCACGCCCACGATCACCAGCACGCCAACGAGATGCCACCACACGCTGACGCTGTTCAGCACCGCCACCACTCGCACGCCGAAGGTGTTCAGCACCCCGTGCACGACAAGAATGATGGCCAGCAACAGAATCGTGTGGCCCGGCGTCGCGCTGAAACCCCACTGCAGATCGAGGAACGCGTTGAGGAAAAGCGCGGCTCCGAAGTCGATGCCCGCGGTGACCGCGATCTGTCCGATCAGGTTGAACCAGCCGGTGAACCACGACCACGCCGGGCCGTTGCGGGTCGCCAGTTTCGCGGCCCAGTAATACAGTCCTCCCGCGGTCGGGTAGCTCGAGCACACCTCCGCCATGCCAAGCCCTACCAGCACCACGAACAGTCCGACCAGCGGCCAGCCCCAGATCATCGCCGCCGGGCCGCCGGTTTTCATGCCGAAGCCGTACAGCGTGAGGCAGCCGGACAGGATCGAGATGATCGTGAACGACACGGCGAAGTTCGAGAACGCCGACATCGTGCGTTTGAGTTCCTGCGCGTAGCCGAGCGCGTGCAGGCGAGCGCTGTCTTCGTCGGGTTGTCCGGTCTGCTGGTCGGAGACATCCATCGGGCACCCACCTGAAAGGTATGCGGACAGACCATTGAGAGTGCGCAGAAGTTAGCCCTCTCCGTTCACGGGTGTCAAGGTTTCGCTGGTCGCTGGGCGGAAGCTCCTCCGAACGGCGCAGGGCGGTTCGGGTCTGAGTGATCAACATGAATCCAGTATCTCGAACGGATGTTCGAAAGCGCATCACTCGAACCGGTCTTTTATGGGTGACCGAGCGCGCAGGCCATGATCAGCGAGTGAATGCCGAAGAGCTGGTCGCGATCGAGCTGGCCGACGAAGAACGCGAAGTGCTGCGTTGCGGACTGGCTGAGTGGGGCGGGCCAGCGCATTGCACTGAGGCGCTCGCAGTGGCGATGGGCTTCCAGAGCGTGGCTGATGTGCACGAGGACGGGCGCCGTCTACGGGCAGCACTCATCGCTGGCGATCCGCTCAGCGCTGGGGACTGGCGGCGGATAGTGGTGGCTACCGAAATTGTCTTCGCCAGCGACGTGTTCGGCTCCGGCATGGACTGGTCGATAACCACCGGCTTCTCGGACGAGGAGACGATCGTGATCCTGCGGCGGTTGCAGCGAAAAATCTCTCTTGCGCTTCGCCGCGCACTCCACCGTCGCGATGATTGAGCGGCGCGAAAAAGCCCGCCGGAGACGCGAACGTCCCGGCGGGCTGGGAGAAACGAAGAAAAACTCAGCGACCGGCGAAGTCCCGCACCGATTCCAGCGCGGTATCCGGCTGGTCGGCGAAGAATCCGTCGACCCCGGCCTTCAGGAACGCCGCTTCCTCCGCGAACACGTTGCCGAACGCGCTCGGGCTCGCCGAGGAGCGCAGGTTCGCCGGAAGGAACGGGTTTTCGTTGCGGAAGGTGTAGGGCTGCACCTCAAGACCGGCGCGGTGCGCGTCGGCGATCAGGGTGGTCGGCTTGCCGAGGTTGTCCTGCGCGTCGCGCGGGATGATCTGGCCCTTCTCCGGGCCGAGGTACTTCGCGTACTTCGCGATCTCGCGCAGGCCGGCGGGCGTGATCAGGTCGGCGTACGTGCGCTTGTCGCCCTTCGCGACGAAGTCGGCGGGAGCGCCCTTCGCCTCGGTCAGCTGCAGCAGCGGCACCCGCACCTGCTTGTGCAGCTCCTGGAGGTTCGACACCTCGAACGACTGGATGATCACCGGCGCGTTCGGCCGGTTCAGGCCGTTGCGGTTGAGGATCGACACCAGCTTCGGTTCGGTCGGGTTGCCGATCGAGCTGAAGTACGTCGAGTGCTTGACCTCCGGGTAGGTGCCCAGCGTCCGGTGCAGCTCGCGGCCGAGCCGCCGGGTCAGGTCGAGCACCTCCTGGTAGGTGGCGATCCGGTAGCGGCCGTCGTAAAGCTGGTTGTTCGGCCGGTTCTGCGGGATCCGCTCCTTCGCGTAGAGCGTCTTCAGCTCGGCGAGGGTGAAGTCCTCGGTGAACCAGCCGGTCATCTTTGTTCCGTCGATGACCTTCGTGGTCTTGCGCGAGGCGAACTCCGGGTGGGCCGCGACGTCGGTGGTGCCGCCGATCTCCGGCTCGTGCCGGGCGACGAGCTGGCCGTCCTTGGTCGGCACCAGGTCGACGTCGACGTAGTCCACGCCCATCCGGTAGGCGAGTTCGTACGACGCGAGCGTGTGCTCCGGGCGGTAGCCGGGCGCGCCCCGGTGTCCGACGATCACCGGGCCATCGTGCCGGGGACCGTGCGCGGCCGCACCCGCGGCCGTCTCCTCGCTCGCGGAGGCCGGGCCGATCGCGAGACCCGCGACGCCAAGCAGGGCCAGACCGGACAGGGCGAGCACGCCGAGGCGTTTGCGCTTCATGGGGGGACCTTTCTCTACCGGGCGATCCGCAGCTCGCCACGACTACCGCGTCACCCTCACCGCCGCAAGCGTCGGGCGCGCGGCACCAGCCGGACGGGCGGTTGACAACCGGGTAAACGGTGGATGGCGGGCGAATCCGGACACCCGGGCGACCGGCACCGGACCAGTCGTCCATCTGGTCCGGGCCGGGGTCGCGGACGGCGCGCTGCCGCGGCGCGACACGCACCGTTACGCTGTCCGGCGTGCGCGTACTGGTAATCGGCTCCGGCGCCCGGGAGCATGCACTCGTCCTCGCGGTGGCAGGCGACCCCGCGGTCACGGCGCTCGCTTGCGCCCCCGGCAATGCCGGCACGACTGCGGTCGCGGAGCAGCTCGGGGTCGAGCTCGCCGAGCCGGAGGCCGTCGCTGCCCTGGCCAAGGAATGGAAGGCCGATCTCGTCGTGATCGGGCCGGAGGTGCCGCTCGTCGCGGGCGTCGCCGACGCGGTGCGCGACGCTGGCATCGCCTGCTTCGGACCGTCTGCCGCGGCTGCGCGCATCGAGGGGTCGAAGGCGTTCGCGAAGGACGTCATGGCGGCCGCGAAGGTGCCGACAGCCCGCAGTGAGGTCGTCGACACTCCCGCGCGCCTCGACGCCGCGCTTCAACGCTTCGGGCCCACCTGGGTCGTGAAGGACGACGGTCTCGCCGCCGGCAAGGGCGTGGTTGTGACCCAGGACGTCGAGGTCGCGCGCAAGCACGCGCTGATGCTGCTCGACGGCGGCCACCCGGTCCTCCTGGAGTCCTTTTTGGACGGCCCGGAGGCCTCGCTGTTCTGCTTCGTCGACGGCCGCACCGTGGTGCCGATGCTGCCCGCGCAGGACTTCAAGCGCGTCGGCGACGGCGACACCGGCCCGAACACCGGCGGCATGGGTGCGTACGCGCCGCTGCCGTGGGCACCGGCCGACCTGGTGGACGACGTCGTCGCGCGGGTTGTGCAGCCGGTGGTGGACGAGCTCGCCGACCGGGGCAGCCCCTTCTCCGGCCTGCTCTACGCCGGTCTCGCGCTCACCTCGGAAGGCCCGCAGGTGATCGAGTTCAACTGCCGCTTCGGCGACCCCGAGACGCAGGTCGTGCTGGCGCTGCTGCGTACGTCGCTGGCGACCGTGCTGAACGCGACGGCCACCGGGAAGCTGGCTGAGCTGCCGCCGCTGGAGTGGTCGGGCGGGGCCGCGGTCACCGTCGTGATCGCCGCCGACGGGTACCCGGGCAAGCCGCGCACTGGTGACGTCATCACCGGCGGAGAGATCGAAGGCGTGCTTCACGCGGGTACGCGGCGTCGCGACGACGGTGCGGTGATCTCGGCTGGCGGACGCGTGCTGTCCGTCGTCGGCACTGGTAAGACGCTTAAGGCGGCGCGTAAGCACGCGTACGAGACTGTCGAGCGCGTACACCTCGCTGGCTCGCACCATCGCACCGATATCGCACTGCGCGCGGCCAACGGGGAAGTAAGCGCTCCCGTCTAAGCAGCTTCTCCACGAAGTTCGCCTCGGGTTCACGCGCCGGTTGGTAGCCTCGAAACGGGTCCGTACGGTCACTGTCCGTATCACGGGAGGGGTTAGCGCATGCCGGGAAGCACACCGCTCACCGACCTGGCTTCGTCGGTTCCGGCAGCGCCGGGCGTGGCGGACATCGTGGTCGAGCCGGCGAAGCTGCTCGAGGTCGCGCGAGTGGTCGACGAGCAGGTCAGCGCGCTCGAAGACAAGCTCCTCACGCGGCTGGGCGAGCTGCGCGTCGACACTCCTTCGTCGGACACGGTGAGCGTCAACGCGATGGCCGCGTGGAACACCGTCGTCGCCGAAGGTGATCAGTCGTACGCCGCGCAGGTGCGCGCGTACGTCGCCAACCTGCACAAGCTTGTCGGACAGCTGCGCGAAGCAGCGAAGACGTACGAGGCCAGCGACGCGGACAAGGCTGCGGCGTTCGGGGACCGCGGTGCGCACGGCATCCACTAAGCCGCTCCTCGCCGTCGTCGCGGTGCTCGGGGTCGCGGGCTGCTCGTCAGGCGAGCAAGGCACCGCGTACCCCGTACAGCCCGCGATGAGTTCCCTGGCGCAGCAGACGAAAGCGGCCGCATTGCCGCCGCGGCCGTCGGACTTGCCGATCGCCGGTACCGATCCGTGCGACCTGCTGGGGCAGGCGCAGCTCGACCTGCTGAAGGTCACGAGCGTGCCGCGCAAGGCCGCCGACCCGAAGGACGGGCCCACCTGCGTGTTCGATTCGGACAAGACCGAGCCGTTCCACGCGCTGCACCTGCGGATCGTCAACGCGGACGTGCAGGAGTGGCTCACCGGATCGCGGCGCAAGAACAGCATGACCACCGCGGCCACCAGCGTCGAGGGCTATCCGGCGATCACGAACTACCGCGCGGCGGGCACCCCCGCCGACTGCGAGGTGCTCGTCGGCGTCGCCGCGGGCCAGACCATGGCGGCACAGGAGTTCGCGGTCACCGCGGGCGCGTTCAGCCAGCCGCAGTTGTGCGACATCGCCACCCAGGCCGCCGGCCTGGCCGTGCAGGGCCTGAAGAACCGGACCTAGGGAGGGCGCGTGGAGATCTCCGAACTCGCGGGCAGGATCCGCGACCACCGTTTCGACGGGTGGACCGACACCGCCATCGCCGACGAGATCGAGAAGTTCGGCACCGGCGACGGCATCGCCAGCATCGCCACCGCGGTCGAGGCGCTGCGGGAAATCGCGACCGCGCTCGCGAGCACCGACCACACGCTGCGCGACCAGCTGGCGAAGCTCGGCGTCGAGTGGCAGAGCCAGGCGGGCGGACAGGCCGGGCAGGTCCTGTCGGACCAGGCTGGCTTCTCGCAGGACGCGATGCAGAAGGTCACGCACACCGCGGAAATGCTTTTCGCGCAAGGGGAAGCGTTCAACCGCACCAAGTACAAGCTGCCCGACCCGGCCGCGGTGCGCAAAGGCGCGGAGAGCCTCACGCTCGTCGATTCGGTGGCGAGCTTCCTCGGGTTCGAGACCGATCACGCGGCTCAGGTGCAGGCGGCGGACAACGCGCGCGGCCAGGCGGTCGAGGCGTTGAACGCCTACGCCCAGCAGAGCGGCGAAAACCTGCTGTCCACCGAACCGTTGAGCCAGCCGCAGTCGCTCGCGATGGTCCAGCCTGGCAGCGGTCCGAGCCCGGTTGACCGCGCGGCCGCGGCGGTCGAGGTGACGCCGGACGGTCAGGTGCAGCCCGCCGCGGCGTCGGTGAAATCGCAGTACGTTCCCCCGCCGCCGCCTCCGGCCCCGCCGGTCGTGGATCCGCCGACGCCCGCGTACGGCACGGCTTCGCAGGCACCGGCTCCTCGGCCGGTCGCGCCGGTGGTCGCGGCCAGCTACGTGCCGCCGTCCTCGCCGCCTCCTGCGGGCTGGGAGAAGGGACCGGCGCCGCACGGCAATCCGCCGCGCTCGGTCGGTTCGGCCAACGGGCCGGGAATCCCCAGCGCGCCAAGCACTTCGGGTGGTTCAGGCGCGACACGGGTTCCGGGCGGGCCCGGGCAGTCCGGCACATTCCTGCCGACTGGTCCGCGTGGGACGAGCAGCGGATCCGAGAGCGGTCCGGTTAGCCGCGGAACCGTGGGCAGTTCCGAAAGCCTTGGCGGCGCAAGCGGATCCGGTCGTTCAGCGGTCGGTGGCCAGGGCGGAAACCTCGGCGGTGCCGCGGGCGGCAGCTATCCCGGCAGTGGGCAGGAAAACCAAGCGCTGCAACGAGGTCGTCTGGTCGGCAGTGTCCCGCAGGCACCGGTGCCGCCCGTCGCCGAAACCCCCGGCAACGCCCCGGCCCCGCGTGCGGGTGGCGCGTCTGCCGGAGAAATCGGGGCAGGCGCCGCTGCTTTGGGCGCGGGAGTGGCCGGTGGCGCGCTTTCCAGCGACCGCGAACGGCAAGGCCGCGGGCAAGACGGTCAGCCGAAGGGCCCGGTCCGGCCGTTGCCGGTGGACGAGCTTCCCGAGGAAGAAGCCGTCGCACTGCGGAAAGCCGAGCAGATCGCGCCGAAATCGGGCGGCGGCGACGCCAAGTACCTCTCCGAAGCCGCGCCGCAGGAAAGCGACGACGAGCACGTGCGCCGCTTCGGCGTCGACGACAAGGACCTGTTCGCCGACGGCCGGATGGTGACGCGCGACGTCCTCGGCGACGGCACGGGAGACGTGCGCCGGCCGTGAACCTGGTACTGACCGCCCTCGAATTCGATGTGCTGTGGGAATCGCTGGACCTGGGTGGGCGTCCGGCCGCGCTCGCGGTTCCGTCGCCCGGGCGCACGCACACCGAACGGGCCGAACTGATCGAGTCCGTCTGGGATTCGCTCGCGCAGCGACGGCTGGCGCGCGGCCGCCGTCCTTCCGGGACAGTGCTCGACCAACTGCATTTGCTGGCGCGTCCGCGGGAAGCTCTGGACGTCTGGGTGTGGGCGGACCGCGAGATCCGCGGGCGCGCGGTGAGCCGGGGCAGCCAAGCCGTGCTCGCGGTGGTCGACCGGGACGAGGTGTGGCTGATCCCCGCCGACGCCAGCGCGCTGGCCGACGCCGCGGTGACGGTGGCCGGATCGCTCGACCCAGGCGTCGGCCAGTCGGTCTCGGTACCGCACAGCACGCTCGTCGCCGCCGACGCGGCTGCCGCGGGTGATCCGAAAGCGCTGGTCACGGCCTTGGAAGACCGGGGCGTGGCGTTGTGGGAAGCGCAGGAACTGGCGGGCATGCTGATGGGACAGGCGGCCCGCGGCCAGTTCTGCGCGGAACGGGTCCTGCGGGACGGCACGGTGCGCCGCTCGCCGCACGTGGCGGCGTTCTACGACACCGATTCGGGGCGGTATCTGTTCCAGCTCACCGACGATTCGGACGGGCACACCTGGGCGACAGTGAGCCCGGCGGACAACGCGGTGCTGGCGGAGCGGGTGCGGGAGTTGCAAGCCGCGATTTGAGTCAGCCGCGGGGTTTGATTGCGTTGACTACCACATCGAGCACTCGTCGTGCGGAATCGCAGTTCTTCGCACCGGATGAGGTGGTAGTCGTTCCCGCGAACACGTTGAGCCGGTCCCACCATCCAGGCTCGTGCTGCGGGAACGTCCACGCCAGGACACACGAATCGCCCTCCTGCTTGACGGTAAGATACGAGTCCCCGACTTTGGTGGCGTTCTCGTCCGGCACCGTCACGTGCATTTTTCCCAGCAGGTAGTTATTGCGGCCCTGCCAGTTGCACTCGTGTAACCCGTGTCCTTCGCTACGCAGTGTTTCCGAGGTAGCGTCTTGCAGCGGTTTCTTCAACGCGGGCGCGCACAAATCGGCTTCCCGAAGGGTCTTAGCGACATTAGGATACGGCGCCGGATTGTCGCGCAGCTTGGCGAGCAGCACGTTCATCGCCTCCTGCGCGATACCGCAACTTGTTTGCGCGGTTCGGGTCGCCGATACTTCTATGCCGTAGTCGGGTATCGCCGGATTGCTGACCGCCAGTGAACAACTGTTCGATTCCTGGCTTTGGATCGCGTCCAGTGCGCCGACCTTGGTCGGTTGCCCTTTCTTGCCGGGCAGGAGAACGCTGAGTTGGAGCGACACGAACGAACTCCCGGAAATCTCCGCCGACCTGTCGAAGTAGAAACCGCACCGATCGTATTGCGGATCCGGGTCCGTCGTCGTGAGCAGCTTCCCGCTCTTCGGCAGCGAATTGGGCCCGAGGAGCGTGCATGGATCGACCCGGCGCAGTGCGGCTGCGCTCAGCGGATCCGGCGGCGGCACGCTGGTATTGGATGCAGCGGTCGCGGTGGGGTTGTCTTCGCGTTTCGTCAGAACCACGGTGGTCGCCACCGCCGCGAGAACCACTGCCGTCGCTGCCGCGACAGTTGGGATCAGCCACTTAGGACGCTTCCGCGGCTCCTTTGGTACCGGCAACGCGAGCGCAGTCCTCACCTCGGCCTGCTGCCGCTCGATCATCGTGTGCACCGCGGGCGGCCAAGGCGTCGCGGTGAGCTGGACCGAGCCGAGGAAGTCCAGGATCTGTGCCGTGTTCGGCCGTGCCTTTGGGTCCTTGGCTAGGCACGGTTCGACGAGCCGCCGCAGGTCCGGGTGCAGGTTGGTGAGGTCGGGAGCGCTGTGGACCACGTTGTAGAGAGTCTGCGGAGTGGACGCTCCGGCGAACGGTGCCCGCCCAGTTGCGGCCATCGTCACCAGGGCGCCGAATGAGAACACGTCGCTGGCAGGCGTCAGAGGAAGACCGTTCGCCTGCTCCGGCGACATGAACCCGGGCGAGCCGATGATTGACCCCGTGTGGGTGATGTCGGTGTCGCCTTCGGCGGCCCTGGCGATGCCGAAGTCGATGACCCGCGGACCATCCGCGGCGAGGAGGACGTTGCTGGGCTTGAGGTCCCGGTGGATCAGGCCGACCCGGTGGATCTCGGCGAGCGCCGACGCGAGACCGGTCGCGAGGTAGTGCACCGCGCTCAGCGGGAGCGGGCCAGCGGCGTCCACCGCTTCCTTGAGGGAGGGGCCCGCGACGAAGACCGAGGCGAGCCATGGCAGCGGAGCAACGGGATCGGCGTCCATCACGGCAGCGGTGTACGCGCCGGACACCATCCGTGAGGTTTCCACCTCGCGCTTGAACCGGGAGCGGAATCCCGGATCGTGTGCGAATGCCGGATGCACCTGCTTGACCGCGACGAGCCGCCCTTCCCTGGACACCCCGAGCAGCACCCGGCCCATTCCCCCTTCGCCCAGCGAAGCGATCAGACGGTAGCGCCCGAATTGTCGGGGTTCGCCGGGTGGCAACGGCTGCACTGAATACCCTCCATTCCCCGGTTGGGGCCCCTCGTGGTCGAGACGCGGGTGGAAGTCCGGGAGAACTGCACACGGCACGCGTCCGAAGTCTTAGAGTAAACAGGGGAACCGACCTGGTGAGCGGAGCGTCCGAACTGGTCGGGAAGCGAGTGTCGCGAAGGGGATGACGAACGGTGCCTGTCTACGACCCGGATTCCATGGCCATTGCCGCCAGGAACGTGGAGAAGCTGAAGGACGAGTTCGAAAAGTCCAAGAAGCACCTCACCGGCGTTGACGACGAGCCGGAAAGCCCGTTCGGCACGATGGGCGGCTCCAAGGACGTGCACGGCGCGGTCGGCACGTTCAAACAGGGCGTGCACAGCGAGTTCGACGCGGCCGGGAAGCTGATGGAGGCGACCAGCTTCATCATCAAGAAGGCCGCGGGGCTGATCCAGGAGACCGATCAGGTCCACAAGACCGACCTGACCGTCCACGAAGACCGCTGAGCAGGCACGAGGGGGCAAGAGCATGGCGCTGATCGACTACCCGCCGAACTGGAACGGCGTGGTCGAAAAAGCACAGAAGGTCGACAAGATCAACCCGGACGCGATCAGCAAAGCCGGGCAGCAGTTCAGCGACGCCGCGAAGCAGGCGGGCGACCACAGTGCCGCGCTGAACAATTCCACGAAGTCGTTGGCAGGCGGGGTGTGGGAAGGTCCGGCTGCGGACTCTTTCGTCGAGTACGTCACGCAGATCACCAAAGCGGGCGACAAGGTGCAGGGGCATCTTGACGAGGTCGGCAAGGACCTCACCCAGCTGTCGAGCGACCTCGGCGGGATCAAGAGCAAGGTCACCGAGGCCTTCAACACCGCCAAGTCGAACATCGACAAACGCATCAAGGAAGAGTCGGACAAGGCGCAGAAGGCGCAGGCTGCCGAGGCGGCGTACGCCAACGACAAGTCGGACAAGAAGGGCCCGCCGCCCAGCCCGACGTCGGCGAAGATCATCTCCGACGCGAACGAGGCGAACCAGAAGGACGCGACTGCGGCCGAGCAGACCATCGACCCGCTGCTGAAGCAGGCCGACGACATGGTCAAGAAGTCCCAAGACCTGATGAAGACCCAGATCGAGGGTGGCTACTCGAAGGTCCCGCTCCCCAACTCGGACGGCACCGTCCCACAGAGCACCGGCGGTCTGCACACCGGACACGGCGGTGGCGGTGGCGGCGGGGGCGGTCACCACGGCGGCGGTGGCGGTGGTGCCAGCGGCGGCGGTCTCGGCCCGAGCGGCGGTCCGCCGTCCTCGCCTCCGCCCGGCAACGTTCAGCAGTGGATCCAGGAAGCGATCAAGGCACTGCAGGCCGCGGGCGTGAACGTGACCGACGCGGACATCAAGAACATCTGGGCGATCATCCAGCACGAGTCCGGCGGCAATCCGAATGCTATAAATAACTGGGATTCGAATGCCGCGGCCGGGCATCCGTCCAAGGGGCTGATGCAGTGCATCGACTCGACGTTCAACGCGCACAAGCTGCCGGGGCACGACAACATCTACAACCCGGTCGACAACATCATCGCCGGCGTGCGGTACTCGATCGACCGGTACGGCTCGATCGGCAACGTGCCGGGCATCCAGGCGATGGCGCACGGCGGCGCGTACCGCGGTTACTGACGGCGCACCCGCACGGCCACACCCCGCACGCGGTTCCGCCGGTTAGCCTGGCCGCATGGTCGACATCGGTGCTTTCGGCGGGCCCGCGTTGCGGGCAGGCGTGCCTCCTTTCCACGTGATGGACGTGCTGTCCGCGGCGCAGGCCCGGCAGCGCAGCCACGGCGACCTGATTTCGCTGGCTGCCGGGCAGCCGTCCGTGCCCGCTCCGGCGGCGGTGCTGCGGGCGGCACAGGAAGCGCTCGGCAAGCACACCCTCGGCTACACCGAACAGCTCGGCATTCCTGAGCTGCGCGAAGCCGTCGCCGGGCATTACCGGCGCACCTACGACATCGACGTGTCCGCCTCCGACGTCGTCATGACCACCGGTTCGTCCGGCGGGTTCCTGCTGTCGTTCCTCAGCGCGTTCGATCCCGGCGCGCGGGTCGCGATGGCCCGTCCTGGCTACCCGGCGTACCGGAATCTGCTGAACGTCCTCGGCTGCGAGGTCGTCGAGTTCGCCACCACGGCCGAGACGAATTTCCAGCCGACCGTCGAGCAGCTCGATCGGCTCGGGCCGATCGACGGGCTCATCGTCGCGAGTCCCAGCAATCCCACCGGGACCGTGCTGCCGCCGGGCGAGCTTGCCGCGATCTCCGGCTGGTGCGCCTCGCACGGCGTGCAGTTGATCAGCGACGAGATCTACCACGGCATCTCGTACGGCAAGCAGCTCGATTGCGCCTGGCAGTACGGCCGGGAAGCGCTGGTCCTCGGCTCGTTCTCGAAGTATTTCGCGATGACCGGCTGGCGGCTCGGCTGGATGCTGGTGCCGCAGCGCCTGCACCGCGCGGTCGACGTCCTCACCGGCAACTTCACCATCTGCCCGCCCGCGGTTTCGCAGTACGCGGCCGTCGCGGCGTTCACGCGAGAGTCGTACGCCGAAGCGGACGCACACGTCGAGCACTACCGGCGCAACCGCGACCTGCTGTTCGCCGGGCTGCGCGAGATCGGTCTCGACAAGCTCGTCCCGGCTGACGGCGCGTTCTACGCCTACGCCGACGTCTCCGACCACACCACCGACAGCCTGAGCTGGTGCCAGCGCTTGCTCGCCGACACCGGCCTCGCGATCACCCCGGGAATCGACTTCGACCCGGTCGACGGCGGCCGCTACGTGCGGTTTTCCTTCGCGGGCGCGACCGAGGACGTGACCGAGGGGCTGCGCCGGCTCGGCGGCTGGCTGGGGTGAATCCGGTCAGGGGAACCCGGAGATGTCCCTGAACGTTGGCCCAGCGTAGAGAGTTTCCGTCGCACGGATGGCACGCTGGAGGGCACCGGGCCGACGTGGCGCGGAAACGGCATCGGAGGAGCCATGTTCTGGAAGATCGTCGGAGCGCTCGTCGTGGCTTGGATCGCCTTCATGGTGATCGGGTCCGTGATCGGCTTCCTGTTCAAGGCCGTGCTGTGGATCGGCATCATCGGCGGGGTGCTGTTCCTGGGTACCGCGGCCTACGGGGCGATCACCGGGAAGAAGCAGTCGAAGCGCATCAGCCGCTGACCGGCGCCGAACCATACTGGGCGGACGAGACGGCTCCCGCGCCGAGAAGGTGCGGGAGCCGTTCGCCGTTCAGGCCAGTGCGGCGCGGGCGGCCTCGGCGCCGTCCCACAGGTGTGCGCGGATTCCGACCGCACGCGCGCCGTCGATGTTGACCTGGCGGTCGTCGAAGAACAGGCACTCGTCCGGTTTGGCACCCAGTTTGTCCAGCAGCAGCTGGAAAATCTCGGCGTCCGGCTTGGCGACCTTCACGTCGCCGGAGAACAGCGTGTGCTTGAACAGCTTCGACCACTCCTGCTCGCGCACCCAGACGCCGAACGCCGACGGCGCGTTCGAGAGCAGCGCGAGCGAGGCGCCGGCGTCGGACAGCGACTGCAGCAGGTCGAGCGATCCCGGCGCGAGCTGTCCCCAGCCCGCCACGTCGAGCGCGGTCAGCTCGGCCGACAGCGCGTCGTCCACCTTCGCGCCCACCTGGTCGCCGATCGACGTCCAGTACTCCAGGTCAGGGCAGCCGCGGTCGTACGGATCGCGCACGCTCCAGTACACCGGCTCGAACGTCTCGAGCGAGACGCCCATCGCGGCGGCCAGCTTCGGCACCGCGGCGGTGCGGAGGCTGAGCACCTCGCCGTAGTCGAACACGATCCAGTTGGTCACCCGAGTCCCCCAGGGTTCAGGCACCGGCTTTGATCCGGCGCAGTGCTTCGTCGATGTCGGCGGACGAAAGGTCGCGGTGCGTCACGAACCGGACCTTGCCCGCCATGGGCAGGGCCTGGATGCCGAGCGAGCCGAGCCAGTTCAGCGCGGTCGGCACGTCCGGCACCCCGGCCAGAACGATATTGGTGTCCGGCGCCGGCACGTCCCAGCCGTGTTCGGAGAGGCCGTCGGCCAGCCGTTTCGCGAACTCGTGCGTCTCGGCCAGCTCGTCGACGCGGTCCAGCGCGACCAGGCACGCCGCGGCGAGCACCCCGCCCTGACGCACGCCGCCGCCGAGCATCTGCCGCATCCGGCGGGCCTGCTCGACGAACTCGACGCTGCCCGCGACGACCGAGCCGACCGGCGCGCCGAGGCCCTTGCTGAAGCACGCCGACACCGAGTCCACGCCGACCGTCAGGGCGGCGGGCGGCACCTGCAACGCGACCGCCGCGTGCCAGATCCGCGCGCCGTCGAGGTGCACGGTGAGCCCGGCCTGCTTCGCGACCGACAGCAGTTGCGCGTGCTCGTCGGGCGGAGTGACCGCGCCGCCGGCCGCGTTGTGCGTGTTCTCCAGGCACAACAGCGTGGTGCGGAGCGTGAAGTACGGGCCGGGGTTGCCGATCGCCGCTTCGAGCGTTTCCGGCAGGCACCGGCCGGGGCCCGCGTCGTGTTCGAGGATGTCCGGCATGCCGCCGGCCAGCCAGGCGGCCGAGCCGAGTTCGTTGACGAGCACGTGCGCGCCGCGGGTGGCGAGGAATCGGTCGCCTCGTCGCAGGTGAACGCTCAGCGCGATGAGGTTCGCCATCGTCCCGCTCGGCGTCCACAGCGCCGCGGGCATCCCGAGCGTCTGCGCGGCCCGGCGTTCGAGTTCGGCGATGGTCGGGTCGGTGCCGATGACGTTGTCGTCGACCTCGGCCTCGGCCATGGCCGCGCGCATGATCGCGTCCGGGCGGGTGACGGTGTCGGAACGGAAGTCGATCAGCTGCCCAGTCATGGTCACAGTCCGATCACATCACACAGGTGGGCGCGGCATCAATGCGGCGGGGGGTGGAACGTTTCCGGCCGGACGTGCAACCGTGGACGCCCCCGGATCCGTCCCTTCACCGGACATGGCCAGAGCGGAGCTGCAAAGCGCGTGGACCAGCGCGACGAACAGGAGTTCGCGGAGTACTTCGCCGCGAGGAGGGACGCCGTGCGCCGGACTGCCTATTTGATGTGCGGGGATTGGCACAAAGCCGACGACCTCGCGCAGACGGCGTTCGTCGCGTTGCACCGGAGGTGGAAGAAGATCAGAGACCGCGCGGCGACCGACGCGTACGTGCGCAAGACGCTCGTGCGCGCGGTCATCGACGAATCCCGCCGTCCGTGGCGGCGGGAGCGGCAGACCGAGGTGCTGCCCGAACCTGTCGACGACAGTCCCGGGCTGGCCGAACGCGTCGCGACTCGCGAGGACCTGCTCGCGGCGCTGAAGGAAGTGCCGCCGAAGCAACGGGCGGTGCTGGTGCTGCGGTTCTTCGACGGACTGGACGTCGGGGCCGCGGCCACGGCGCTGGGCTGCAGCGAAGGCAACGTGAAGAGCCAGACGGCGCGCGGGCTGGCGAATCTGCGCCAGGTGCTGGAACGGGAGGTGGAGACCAATGGATGAGCGGGAAGCCGAGACGTTGTTCTCCGCCGGTACCGGCGAGGTGCCGCCTCCGACGTTCTCGGTGGACGACGTGGTGCGCCGTTCGAAGCGCGAGACGCTGCGCCGGCGCAACCGGATCACCGTCGGCGCGGCGGCCGTGGTCGTGGCCGCCGGGTTCGGCGCCTGGGGAATTGTGGGTATTTCGAGCGAGAAGTCCGATTCCGCCGCGAATTCCGTCGCCGCGCCGGTGCAACCCGGCGGGTCGGCGGCGCGTCCTTTCAGCAATGGGGATGACTTCCCGGGTCAGCCGTCTCGGCAGGGAGCCGGCGAAACCGGGAGGACCGACCCTCGGGTCGAAGGCACCTCCGGGTGCGGACGGGTGGACTGGGAGCTCGCCACTGCCCTCGCTGGCGAGCTCCCAGGCCACTTGAATGCCGCGCAGGCTTCCCCAGGCAGCGTTTGTACGACGTCGTCGCGCGGCGCCGGGTTCCCGCTTCCGGACGGGATGATCGGCGCGGCGGTGTTCGCTCGCGGCACCGCGGTGAACGTGCCCACGCAACCCGCCGGAGCCGTCACCGTGCGTCAGCAAACCGGCAGCGGCGGAACTCTCGTGCTGGTCAGCGTGCCGGGGACTTCCGGGCATCCGGCACCGTACGCAACCGACCTCGCGCGCTTCGCTGCTTCGCTGGCCGCCCGGTTCTGATCGGCGGTCGCCGGAGCGGCTGGCAGAATAACCGGACATGACGGCAGCAGCCACCACTCCCAAGGGCGAGCGACGACGGGCCGCGCTCGTCGAAGCCGCCGCTGAGCTGCTGGTCGAGGGTGGTTTCGACGCGGTCCGGCACCGCGCGGTCGCCGAGCGGGCGGGCCTGCCGCTGGCGTCCACGACGTACTACTTCGACTCGCTGGAAGAGCTCGTCACCGCCGCGGTAGAGCACCACGGGCAGACCGAGCTGGCGAACGGGCGACGGCAGCTCGAGGACCTGACGACCCGGAACCGGGGCGTGCAGGCGACCGTGGAACTCGTGCTGGACATGCTGCTCGGCCCGCAGAGCGGCGATCCGGAAGCCGATGCCGAGGCGGTCCTGCTGCGCTACGAACGCCTGGTCGCGACCGGGCGGCGGCCGTATCTGCGCCCGTTGATGCGGACGCTGTCCCAGCAGCTCAACGAACTGCTGACGGAGATCTTGGCCCGCTCCGGGACGCCGGTGGCCAAGGACGAACTGGACCGGCTGGTCGCGCTGGTCGACGGGACCGTGGTCAACGCGCTGATCGCGGTCGACCCGGCTCCGCGCGCCGCGGCCGGGCGGATGCTCCGGACCGCGCTCGCTGAGACTGTCCACTGAGGACAGTTACTCCGGATAGGCCGCCGTGGCGCGGATTTCGATCAGCAGTCCCGGGCTGGCGAGTCCGCTGACGCCGATCATCGACCACGCCGGGTAGGGCTCGGCGGTCACGAGGCGCTTCTTGGCTTCCAGGAAACCGGGCAGGTGCTGGTGGATGTCCACGTGGTAGCTCGTGATGTCGACCAGCGCGGAGAGGTCGAGTCCTTCCAGGCGAAGGATTTCCTCGATCCGGCGGACCGCGATCTCGGTCTGTTCCTCGATGGTTTCCGCGATCTCTCCGTCCGGGCGGCGACCGATTGTCCCCGCGATGAAGAGATGGTTGCCCGCGCGGACGGCGGCTGAGTAGCCGAAGCGGGTGAAGGCTGAGGCCCCGGACGGGCCGAAAACCTCGGAGTCCTCGGGGATTTTGACGGCGTACATGGTGGATCCCTTTCTCAGATGCCCCAGCGCGACGTATGCGAGGCGCGTTCCAGCCGGGTTTCGCCATCGGCCTCGCGTTCCCGCAAGAAATCAGCGGGGACGGACGGGACTGGCGCGTTCTTCGGATTCTTCGCGGCCTGCGCGACGATCGCGTCGGTGAGCGAGCGGACCATCTCGAGCCGCGGGTAAGCGGCGTGGATCGCCACGCCCTCCTCGTCGGTGACGGCCGAGAGGTACTCGGCGCCGACCGGGCCGCCGAAGTCGACGGAGACCCCGGCGCGGACGAGCACGCACAGCGGACCACGGCGTTCCGCGATGCCCGCGGTGGTGTGCAAGGCGATGGCTTGCCAGACCTCGTCGGCGTCCGCGGTGGAAATCCCTTGCTTTGCCAGGAAACCAGCCGCTCGGTCGGCACCTTCGACCTCGAAGCGCTCCACGTGCGGACCGTCCGGAGCGACGCCGATGTCGTGCATCACGCATGCGGCGAACAGCAGGTCGTCGGCATAGCCGGACACGGCCAGCCGGTCGGCGACCAGCCGCGCGAACAGGTAGGAGCGGACGCTGTGGTTGAACACTGACTGCGATTCCATCGGGCGGACGACCTCGAGGACGGCGTCCGCCAGCGGAGTCGCGGGCAGCGCGACCACCGGGTCCGAAAGGAGTTCGGTCATGCCTTCAAGGCTGGCCCGCACCGCTCTGACCTGGCGAGTGGCAAGTTTGCCGTACTTCGATAGAATCTTGCCATGACGGTGCATCGGGTCGCGGTGCTGGCGCTCGACGGGGTCCTCCCCCTGGACCTGGCGATTCCGGCGCAGGTGTTCCAGGTCCGGCCGCAAACGCACTACGAGATGTCGCTGTGCGCGCTCGGTCCGACGGTCGCGACCAGCGCCGGGTTCGAGCTGGCCGCGGAAGGCGGGATCGAGGAACTGCGCGCGGCGGACACGGTGATCGTGCCGGGGTACGACCCGGTCCGCGACACGCCGGAAGCGGCGGTCGAGCTGCTGGCCGAGGCGCGCGATCGGGGACGGCGGGTGGTGTCCATCTGCACGGGTGCGTTCGCATTGGCCGCCGCGGGAGTGCTGGACGGCCTGCACGCCACGACGCATTGGGAATATATCGACGAATTTGAGCGGGCGTACCCTTCGGTCCAGGTCGACCGGGATGTGCTTTACGTCGACGAGGGCGACGTGCTCACCTCGGCGGGCGTGTGCTGTGGCATCGATCTGTGTCTGCACATCGTGCGCCGCGACTTGGGTGCCGCGGTCGCCAATCGGATCGCGCGCGGTCTCGTCGCCGCTCCGCATCGCGAAGGCGGGCAGGCGCAGTACGTGCCCGCGCCGCTCGCGGACGCTGGCGACGCTTCGCTGTCCGCCACGCGCGAATGGGCGTTGCAGCGGCTGGACGAATCGCTCAGCATCCGTCTGCTGGCCCGGCACGCGGAGATGTCGCAGCGGACGTTCCTGCGCAGGTTCGCCGAGGAAACCGGGACCACGCCGTTGCAGTGGCTGCTCAACGCCCGGCTCGGCAAAGCGCGGGAACTGCTGGAAACCACGGACTATTCGGTGGACCGGGTCGCGCGGGACTGCGGTCTCGGCACTCCGGCCAACCTGCGGCTGCATTTCCGGCGGACCCTCGGGACCACGCCGACGGCCTACCGCCGCGCGTTCACTTCCTGACCCGACCGCTTCGCGTCGGCGGCGGATTTCACCAGCAGCTCCAGCATCGCGGTCTCCGCGCCGACCGGGTCGTGCGCGGCGATGGCGTCGAGCACCCGGCGGTGACTCGGTACCGGATCGTCGGTGGGACCGGCGCTGTGGACGAGTTTGTCCCGCTCCGCCAAGCCGATCGCGATGACGCGTTCGATCTGGAGCAGGAAGTTGTTGTGCGCGGCGGTCAACAGGCTGCGGTGGAACGCGAGATCCGCCTCGACGCTCGCTTCCGGATCCGGTGCTTCGACCATCGCGTCGAGGGCGGATTCAAGCGCGGCAACGTCTTCGGCGGTCGCGCGTTCGGCAGCCATCCGCGCCGCCGCGGGCTCGACCACGGCGCGGACCTCGGCCAATTCGTCCAGCAGGCCAGCGTTTCCGCGTGCGGTAGTTTGCCAGCGCATGACGTCGGCGTCGAGCAGTTGCCAACTCTCGCGCGGTTGCACGTAAGTGCCGTGCTTCTGCCGCGCGCCGATCATTCCCTTTGCTGTCAATACCTTCAACGCTTCCCGCAGTGCGGTGAGGCTGATGTCGAGCTCCTCGCGCAGCGCGGGAAGGTCCAGCACCATGCCCTCGGGCCATTCGCCGGACAGAATGCGCGCGGCGAGCGTTTCCACGGTCTGTCCGTGCAGGCCGCGAGGGCGTTGGTCGGTCACCGGAGCGGGAGTACGCACGTCGGGGAACCGGTCGGATACTTCCGGACGTTCGCGTTTCCCAATTCCTTCAACGGGAAAACGGAAACGACATCGTCCTTGAAGGCGGCGGTGTAGCAGGTTCCGTCCGCTACCGCGAAGTTCCATGGGAACGAACCGCACGGCTGATCGGCCGTCGCGCGCAGCGGGGTCCCGGCGAACGACGTGATGCATTCCGGTCCGCGATTCGACAGGTAGATCCCGGAGTCGAGCACTTCCAGGTGCGCCACCAGGGATTCGCCGCCGGCCGCCGTCGCCGGGGTCGCCGCGACGAACTCGAACGCTCCCGGCGAAGTCTCGCGCATCGTGATCAGCTCGCCGGACAATTCACCGGCCACGTAAGCGATTCCGTCCTCGCCGCGCACGAGCTGTCGCGGTCCCGTGCCCGGAGGGAGCGACGAGACGGCCAGCGGAGTCAGTTTTCCTTCGGGAGACAACGTGTAGCTGCGGATTTCGTCGGTGCCCAGATCGACGCCGCTCACCACCGAACTGTCCGCCGACGACACGGCCATGTGGACGTGCGGACCTTCCTGCCGGTCGGCGCGCAGCCCGCTTCCGGTGTGCTGCACCAGGTCCGTGCGTCCGTCGATCCGGCCGTCCTCGCGCAGGGCGAACACCGCGAGGCTGCCGCCGCCGTAGTTGGCGCACAACAGAAACCGGCCGTCCGGCGTCACCGCGAGATGGCACGGGCTGGCCCCGCCGGATTCGACGACGTCGAGCGCGACCAGGCCGTCGGCGACCGAAACGGAGGTGATCTCGCCGTAGCTCGTCTCGTTGGTCGCGTACACCATCGGCAGCGCGGGATGCTGGGTCAGCCAGGTCGGCGACACCATCGGCAACGTCGAATCCGCGGTCAGTTCGTCGCCGGAGCGCCGGAAAACCGCGATTCCCGTGCCGTTCCCGCCGGTTTCGGCGGTACGGCAGCCGACGAGTACGACGTCGCTCACGAGCTCTCCCTCACCAATGCGGCCACTCGGGCCCGGATGTCCTCAGCGGATCCACGGGTCAGCGCCGACCCGATCCCGCAGGCGACGGCGCCCGCGTCGAGCCAGCGTGGCACGTCCTCGGGAGCGATTCCACCCGTCGGCACGAGCGGGGCTTGCGGAAGCGCGGCGCGCACGTCCTTGATCCACTGCGGGCCGAGCGCGGACGCGGGGAAAACCTTTACGGCATCAGCACCTTCCTCCATCGCGCGCACGATTTCGGTGACCGAACCGGTGCCGGGCAGCGCCGCGACGCCGTACCGATGAGCGGTACGCAAGACCTCGGTGTGCAGCGACGGGGACACTAGAAACTGGGCCCCTGCCCGGATCGCGGCCGTCGCGGACGATTCGTCGAGCACCGTGCCGGCTCCGATCGTGGCGTCCGGATACGCGGCGCTCAGCTCCTCGATCGCGACGAGCGCGCCCGCGTTGGTGAGCGGGACTTCGACCGACTTCAACCCGGCGTCGAGCACTGTCCGCGCGGCGGCGACGGCCGAGGCGGCGTCCGCCGTCCGCACGATTCCGACGACGCCCTGACGCACCGCTTCGCGCGTGATCTCCCACCGGTATCCCATGGCGGCCAGCCTAGCAGGCAAATTATAAATTACTAATTATTCTTGACTGTGGCTCGAGCGCCCCGGCATGCTTGCGAACCATGCGCACTGCCGTGGTGACCGGCGCGGCGTCCGGAATCGGAGCCGCGACCGCCCGTCAGCTCGAAGCCGACGGCTACCGGGTGATCGGCGTCGACCTCGCTCCCGTGCCCGGCGGCGTGCAAGGCGACGTGACGGATGACGAGACGTGGCAACGAGTTCTTGATCTTGCGGGCGAAGTCGACGCCGTGGTCAGCAACGCGTACCTGCCGACTTTGGGTCCACTGCACGAAACCGGCCGTGCGCAATGGCAACGGCAGCTCGACGTGAACCTCACCGCGTCGTACCTGGCCGTCCGGACCTGCCTGCCCTCGCTGCGCTCTCGGAGCGGCTCGGTGGTGCTGGTTTCCTCGGTACACGCCCGATTCGGGCTTCCCGGACATCCGGCGTACGCGGCCAGCAAAGGCGCATTGGTGTCTCTGGCGCGGCAATTGGCCGTGGAGTACGCGCCGGAGGTCCGGGTGAATTCGGTGCTTCCCGGTCCGGTCGAGACCGAGGCCTGGGACCGGATCAGCGCGGAAGACCGCGAACGCAGCACCCGCGCGACACCGGCCGGACGGCTGGGCGACCCGGCCGAAGTCGCCGCGGTGATCGCGTTCCTGCTCTCGCCCGCGGCTTCGTTCGTGACGGGGGCGGACCTGACCGTCGACGGCGGCTGGTCGGCCGCGAAAGACTCTGCTTAGGAGACAAGGTGCAGATCACCGGGATCGAAACGTTCCTCGTCGCGCCGCGCTGGTTGTTCCTCAAGATCAGCACCGACGAGGGCATCGCGGGCTGGGGCGAACCGGTCGTCGAAGGTCGCGCCGGGACTGTTCGCGCTGCCGTGCACGAGCTGGCCGAGCTGCTCGTCGGGAAGGATCCGCTGCGCATCGAGGACCACTGGCAGGTGCTGCGCCGAGGCGGCTTCTACCGGGGCGGTCCAGTGCTCTCCAGCGCGCTCGCCGGGTTCGACCAGGCGCTGTGGGACATCGCGGGCAAGGCCCGGAACGCGCCGGTGCACGAGCTGCTCGGCGGTCCGGTGCGCGACCGCGTGCGGGTGTATTCGTGGGTCGGCGGCGACCGTCCGGCGGGGATCTTCGACGCGGTGTCCGCGCAGGTCGAGCGGGGTTTCACCGCGGTGAAGATGAACGTCGCCGGACCTCTCTCGCCGATCGCCACGCCCGCCGAGGCTCAGGCGGCACTGGCCCGCGCCAGGGAGGCCAGGGAAGCGCTCGGACCCGACCGGGACCTAGCGATCGACTTCCACGGCCGCGTCTCGCCCGCGATGGCGCGCCGGCTGGTGAAGATGCTCGAAGAAGTACAGCCGATGTTCGTCGAGGAGCCGGTGCTGCCGGAACTGCCCGCTGACGTGGTGGCGTCGGTGGTCGAGGCCTCGACGGTGCCGATCGCGCTCGGGGAACGGCTGTTCTCGCGCTGGGAGTTCAAGCCGGTGCTGGACGCGGGCGTCGCCGTGGTGCAGCCGGACCCGTCGCACGCGGGCGGCATCTCGGAGCTGCGCCGGATCGCCGCGCTCGCCGAGGTGTACGGCGCGAACCTGGCCCCGCACTGCCCGCTCGGCCCGATCTCGCTGGCCGCCGCGATGCAGGTCGCGTTCGCGACGCCGAACTTCCTCATCCAGGAGCAAAGCCTCGGCATGCACTACCACGACGGCCGCGAGCCGGTCGCCTATCTCGCCGACGACGCGCTGTTCCGCTTCGTCGACGGCTACGCCGCACGCCCGACCGCGCCCGGGCTCGGCATCGAGGTGGACGAGGAGGCGGTCCGCCGCGCCGACGAGACCGGACACGCCTGGCGGTCGCCGGTGTGGCGGCTGCCCGACGGCAGCTTCACGGAGTGGTGAGGTGTCGGCGGTGTCGCTTCCGATCGCGTGCGCGTTCAGGAAGTCGCCGACACCGGCCGGTCGGCGTGGTGGCTGAGACCTCCGCGATACGCGAGCGGTGACGAGCAGGCCGGGTTGGCGATGCCGGTGCAAGACCCGCGTCGACGGTTGCGCCACGCCTCCGGGCTCGGCATCGAGGTGGATGAGGCCGCCGTCCGCCGCGCCGACGAGACCGGACACGCCTGGCGGTCCCCGGTGTGGCGGCTGCCCGACGGCAGCTTCACGGAGTGGTGACCGCCCCGCTGACCTGCGCAGGTATCGTGGCCGCGTGACGGACAAGCCCCGCATTCCGAACGTGCTCGCCGCCCGCTACGCCTCGCCTGAGCTGGTGGCGCTCTGGTCGCCCGAACGCAAGGTCGTGCTCGAGCGGCGGCTGTGGCTCGCCGTGCTGCGGGCCCAGGCCGAACTGGGCGTCGAGGTGCCCGACGGCGTCCTCGACGACTACGAGCGCGTGGTCGAGCAGGTCGACCTCGACTCGATCGCCGCGCGCGAACGCGTCACCCGGCATGACGTGAAGGCCCGGATCGAGGAGTTCAACGCCCTCGCCGGGCACGAGCACGTGCACAAGGGCATGACCTCGCGCGACCTCACCGAGAACGTCGAGCAGCTGCAGCAGCTGCGGTCGCTGGAACTGGTCCGCGGCCGCGTCGCCGCGGTGCTGTCGCGGCTGGCCGCGCTGGCGGTCGAGCACTCCGACCTGGTGATGGCCGGCCGCTCGCACAACGTCGCCGCGCAGGCGACCACCCTCGGCAAGCGCTTCGCGACCGCCGCTGACGAGCTGCTCGTCGCGTTCTCCCGGCTGGACAACCTGATCGAGCGCTACCCGCTGCGCGGCATCAAGGGCCCGGTCGGCACCGCGCAGGACATGCTCGACCTGCTCGGCGACGAGTCCACTTTGGACCAGCTGGAATCCCGGATCGCCGAGCACCTCGGCTTCGGCAACCGGTTCGTCAGCGTCGGCCAGGTGTACCCGCGTTCGCTCGACTTCGACGTGCTTTCCACTGTGGTCCAGCTCGCCGCCGCGCCGTCCAGCCTCGCCAAGACGATCCGGCTGATGGCCGGGCACGAGCTGGTCACCGAGGGCTTCAAGCCGGGCCAGGTCGGGTCGTCGGCCATGCCGCACAAGATGAACACCCGCTCGTGCGAGCGCGTGAACGGGCTCGCGGTGGTGCTGCGCGGGTACTTGTCGATGATCGGCGAACTGGCAGGCGACCAGTGGAACGAGGGCGACGTCTCGGATTCCGTGGTGCGCCGCGTCGCGCTGCCGGACGCGTTCTTCGCGCTCGACGGCCTGCTCGAAACCTTCCTCACCGTGCTCGGCGAGTTCGGCGCGTTCCCGGCCGTGCTCGAGCGTGAGCTTGATCGCTATCTCCCGTTCCTCGCGACCACGAAGGTGCTCATGGCGTCGGTGCGCCGGGGCGTCGGGCGTGAGACGGCTCACGAGGCCATCAAGGAGAACGCCGTCGGGGTCGCCCTCGCGATGCGCGAACGCGGGGCGGAGAACGACCTCCTCGACCGGCTCGCGGCCGACGAACGCCTCCCGCTCGACCGCGCTGACCTGGACGAACTCCTCGCCGACCGGATCTCGTTCACCGGCGTGGCCCCGCGTCAGGTCGAGGAAGTCGCGGCGCGCGTCGAGGACGTGCTCAAGCGGTTCCCGGAGGCCGCGGCGTACGCGCCGCAGCCGATTCTGTGAGTGCGCGCACGTCGTCCACGTGCTGAGACGGCATTACTCGATCGGGCGAAGCTTTTAGTCTTCGTGCCGAACCCGGAAGCGCCAGGCCGCCACCCCGCGGCCTGGCGCTTCTTGTCTGCGCACGCCGGATATTCAGGAAGAAGTCATGAGAAAGATCCTCAGCACGCTCGCCGTCGTAGTCGCCGCCACCGCGGGCCTCACGGCGTGCGGATCCTCGGACGCTTCCGGGGAAACCCTGCGCGTCGGCACCCTCACCGACGCCCCGCCCAGCATCTACCTCGAAAACGGCCAGTTCACCGGGTACGACAACGAACTGCTGCGGGACATCGCCAAGCGCGAGGGCTTCCAGGTCGAGTTCGTCGGCACCGAGTTCTCCGGCCTGCTCGCCAAGGTCGCCGGCGGCCAGCTCGACATCGGCAGCTCGACGATCTCCGCGACCGCCGCGCGCAAGAAGACCGTGGCGTTCAGCAACGGCTACGACACCAGCTACACCACCGTCGTCAGCAAGAAGGGCGCCGCGCTGCCCGCCGCGAACTCGTTCGCGGGCAAGCGGGTCGGCGTCGTGCAGGGTTCGGTGCAGGACGAGTTCGCGGGCAAGCTCGCCGGTGCGCAGGTTGTCCGGTTCCCGGACTACAACGCCGGTTTCGCGCAGCTGAAGACCGGCGGTCTCGACGGCTGGGTCGTGCCGAAGGACATCGGCCAGAAGTACCTCGACCAGAACCCGGCGATTCCGCTCGAATTCGGCTACACCGTCGCGGACAAGGACACCCCGTCCGCCTTCGCGGTCGCCAAGTCGAACCCGGAGCTGCTGAAGAAGATCAACGACGGTCTCGCCAAGGCGATCGCCGACGGCACCGCGGCCCGGCTGCACGCGCAGTTCTTCAAGCAGGCTCCGGTCGCGAAGGAGCTGGAGAAGGGCGGCCCCGGCCTCCCGGTGGCGAACTCCTGATGCCCGGGCACACTGGTGGCATGAAGAAACTGATCGTCACCGCCTTCGCGGCGGCACTGGTCGCCGGTCTCACCGCGTGCGGTGGCGACGCGGGCGAGACCCTGCGAGTCGGCACGCTGAGCGATTCCCGGCCCAACGCCTACCAGGAGAACGGCCAATTCACCGGCTTCGACAACGAGCTGCTGAAGGATATCGCCGCGAAAGAAGGCCTGAAGCTGGAATTCGTAGCGACCGATTTCTCGGCACTGCTCGGCAGCGTCGCGAACGGCCGGTTCGACATCGGCAGTTCGGCGATCGCGCAGACCGACGAGCGCAAGAAGACGGTGGCGTTCAGCGATCCGTACAACTACCAGTCGCTCGGCATCGAGGCGAAAGCAACGGCGGGCATCTCCGACGAGAACTCGTTGACCGGCAAGCGGATCGGCGTGGTGCAGGGCACGGTGTCGGACACCTGGCTCGCCGCGAACGCGCCGAAGGCAGAGGCGGTCCGGTTCCCGAACGACGCGGCGGCGCTGAGCGCACTGAAGTCGGCGGCGATCGACGGCGCGGTGTTCGACCAGGTGTCCGCGGAGGATTACGCGAGCAAGAACCCCGAGCTGAAGGTCACGAAGGCGATCACGACCAGCATCCCGCACGGATACGCGGTGCGGAAGGGCAACACCGAGCTGCTGGGCAAGCTGAACGACGGCATCAAGAAGGCCGTCGCGGACGGCACCTGGGCGAAGGTGCACCAGCAGTTCGAGCCGAGCATTCCGGTTCCCGCGGATTTCAAGATGAAGTAGCCTGATGGATCAGTTTTTCGACACTTTCCTCAACTGGCAGTACATCTGGGAAGTTTTCCCGGACCTGCTCAAGACCGGCCTGCTGAACACCCTGATCCTGTCGGTGGCGGCGGCTATTATCGGGACCCTGCTCGGCATGGTGCTCGCGGTGATGGGCCTGTCCACCAAACGCTGGCTGCGCTGGCCCGCGCGGGTGTACACGGACATTTTCCGTGGCCTGCCCGCGATCCTGACGATCCTCGTGATCGGTCAGGGCGTCGGCCTGCTCGCTCGCGGCCTGGTGGGCAATAACCCGTACCCGCTGGGCATCGCCGCGCTGAGCCTGATCGCCGCCGCGTACATCGGCGAGATCTTTCGGGCGGGCATCCAGAGCGTCGACAAGGGACAGCTGGAGGCGAGCCGCGCGCTCGGCATGAGCTACACCAAGGCGATGCTGCTGGTGGTGATCCCGCAGGGCGTGCGGCGAGTGCTGCCCGCACTGGTGAACCAGTTCATCGCGCTGGTGAAGGACTCGACCCTGGTGTACTTCCTCGGTTTCCTTACCTCGCAACGGGAACTGTTCAGGATTGGCCAGGACCTCGCGGCCAACACCGGCAACCTGTCGCCCCTGGTCGCGGCGGGCGTGGTCTACCTGGTGATCACGGTTCCGTTGACGCACCTGGTGAACTACATCGACAAGCGGCTGCAGACCGGTCGAAAGGTGACCGCGGAGAACAACGAGATGCTCGCGGGCGGGACGATATGAGTACAGCGATTCGTTCGTCCTCAGTGGAACTGAAGGACATCCACGTCCGATTCGGGACGCTGGAGGTCCTGCGCGGGGTGAACCTGAAGGTGCCGAGCGGCAGCACCACATGCGTCATCGGCCCGTCCGGTTCTGGTAAGTCGACTCTGCTGCGCTGCGTGAACCGCTTGCAGGAGCCGGACAGCGGCGACCTGCTGCTGGACGGGGAAAGCGTCATCTCCTCGGATCCGGACGCGCTGCGCCAGCGGGTCGGGATGGTGTTCCAGCACTTCAACCTGTTCGGACATCGTTCGGTGCTGGACAACATCGTGCTCCCCCTGCGCAGCGTGCGCGGTCTGTCCAAAGAGGACGCCGTGGAGGTCGCCCGGGCGCGACTGGCGGAAGTCGGACTCGCGGACAAAGCCCTGTACCGCCCGGCCGCGTTGTCCGGAGGCCAGCAACAGCGGGTGGCGATCGCCCGTGCGCTGGCGATGGAACCGGAAGTGATGCTCTTCGACGAGGCCACGAGTGCGCTGGACCCGGAGTTGGTGAAGGGCGTCCTGGACCTGATGGCTGGGCTGGCTTCGCGGGGCCTCACGTTGATCGTGGTGACGCACGAGATGGGCTTCGCCCGCAGCGTGGCCGACGAGGTCGCGTTCATGGACGCTGGGCGGATCGTGGAGCAGGGGACGCCGCAGCAGATGTTCGAGGCACCGGCTAGTCCTCGGTTGCAGCAGTTCTTGTCGCAGGTTTTGTGACGGGACGGCCGTCCTCGCAGACGCTGTCGCTGGTCCGCGTGGCTTCCCGGGAGTCCTGGAGCCGCCGGGCCAGCGACGGTGCCACTCGCTGCACTGCCTGGTCGATCGGCAGCAGATGGACGGCCCGGATCTCCGGATCGGTGAGGGTCAGCCGGGCGGCTTCCGAGGTGGAGATCCGCCCGCCGTCGAAGATGAACGCGAGCCCTTCCGGCATCCGGCCGTCGTCCGGCGCGTAGTCGAGAACCAGCAGCGGGCTCGACGAGCAGGACGCGTCCGGTTTCGTCGCGGAGCAGGGTGCCAGCCGACATCCGCGTACCGGCGCGGCGGCGGTCCGTGCGGGATCGTGCGCCCCAATCCCCTCCTGACCACCAGGTACCGTGAACCCCATGGGGACGATCTCGCGGCTCACGTATTACCCGGTCAAAGGCTGTGCCGGCACGACCGTCCAGTCCGCCGACGTGACCCCGGCCGGTCTCGCGCACGACCGCGAGTTCATCGTCACCGCGGCCGACGGCGACTTCCGCAGCCAGCGCCGCTTCCCCGTCATGGCCGCCATCCGGCCGCGCCTCCTGGACGGCGGCGCCCGCCTCGCCCTGTCCGCGCCCGGCGTCGAAGACCTGACCATCGAGGTCCAGAAGGACGGCCGACGGCACCCCGCGTCCACCTTCAACTGGACCGGCGAGGGCGTCCACCAGGGTGCCGACGCCGCGGAGTGGATCTCCACCGTGGTGTGTCAGCCGTCCGTGCTGCTCGGCGTCACCCCGGAGCATGACCGCGTCACGAGCGGTGAGACTCCCGGCACCGCGCGGTTCGCCGACGGGCACGCGATCCTCGTGATCTCCGAGTCCTCTTTGGACCACCTGAACGAACGGATCGCCGAGCGCGGCGGCGAACCGGTGCCGATGGACCGGTTCCGGCCCAACCTCGTGATCCGCGGCTGGGCGGAACCGCACGCTGAGGATTCGGTGCGCCGGATGGAAGCCGGCGGGGCCGAGTTCGCCTACGCGAAACTGTGCGTGCGCTGCGCGGTGCCGATGGTCGATCAGGAAACCGGCAAGCGCTCCGGTCCGGAGCCGATCCGCTCGCTGGCGGCGTACCACCGCGACCCGCACGGCGGCGTCCTCTTCGGCATGAAGGCGGCGGTGACCCGGCCCGGTCAGCTGGCGGTCGGCGACGCGGTGATGGTGCATTCCTCGGTCGGCCCGATCCGCAGCACCGAAGCCGCCGAACCGCCGTTGACCGCGACGGCCAGCTTGCCCGCCGAGTCGGTGTAGACGAGGTTCGCGCCGCGCGGCACGTCGGCGAAGGTCCGGCCGATCGTGGCGGACACCGCGACGTGCTCGCTGTGCACGGTCACCTCACCGGTCAAGCCGGTTAGTTCGAGGTCGGCGGGGGCGGCGGCGAGCTGGACGTTGCCGAAGTGGTCGACGGTCAGCACGTCCGACACGAGCTTGCCCGGAAACGCCGCGATCAGCGGCTCTGGCAGGCGCACCACGTCGCGGATGGCGGGCCCGAAAGAACCCGGGTGTGCACCGAGAGCGAGCTTCGCCGCGACAGGGGCGAAGATGTCTCGGCCGTGAAAGGTCGCGGACGTCGGCGTGCGCACGTCGATCACGTACGCCGCGTACACGCCGCCTAGCGCCTCTGCGGCAGGTAGAAGCAGACCGTTGTCCGGGCCGACGAGGATGCCGTGCGTCGCGACCACCACGATGCCGCGGCGCTCAGTGCCGACGCCTGGGTCGACGACAGCGAGGTGTACGGCCTTAGGCAGCGACGGCACGGTCTGCGCGAGCACTGCCGCGCCTGAGCGCACCTGCTGCGGCGGGACGAGGTGCGTCACGTCGAGAACGCGTACGTCGGGCGCGATGCCCGCGATGACCCCGTGGCAGGCGGCCACGAAGCCGTCGTGCAGCCCGTAGTCGGAGGTGAACGAAATCCAGCGGTAGGCCATGACCTGCATCATCCTCGCTGTAGCGGTGCTCGGGTTAGGGTGCAGCAGTGACGACGCTCGCCGATTACCCGAAGATCGCCGCCGGAAAAGTCCGGGACCTGTACGCGGTCGGGGACGACCACCTGCTGCTGGTCACCTCGGACCGCATCTCCGCTTACGACTTCATCCTGGACACGCCCATCCCCGACAAGGGCCGCGTGCTCACGGCGATGAGCGTGTTCTGGTTCGAGCAGCTGTCGGACCTGATCCCGAACCACCTTGTCGCGTACGACGACCCGCGCATCCCCGCCGAGGTACGCGGGCGCGCGCTGCTCGTACGCCGTCTCGACATGCTTCCGGTCGAAGCTGTCGCGCGCGGGTACCTCACGGGGTCCGGCTACTCGGACTATCAGCGTACGGGCGCAGTGTGCGGCGTAGAGCTGCCTGAAGGGCTCGTGGAGGCATCGAAGCTGCCGTCGCCGATCTTCACGCCCGCGACGAAGGCGGCGTTCGGCGAGCACGACGAGAACGTTTCGTTCGACGCAGTGGTCGCGACTATCGGCGCGAAGCGCGCGGAGGAGCTACGCGAAGCGACGCTCGCCGTGTACCGCCGTGGCGCGGAAGTGGCGGCGAAGCGCGGAATCCTGCTGGCGGACACGAAGTTCGAGTTCGGAGTGGACGAGACGGGCGCGCTGGTGCTGGCGGACGAAGTGCTGACGCCGGATTCGTCGCGGTACTGGCCGGCGGAGGGGTACGAGCCGGGAAGGGTGCAGCCGTCGTTCGACAAGCAGTACGTGCGCAATTGGCTGACGGGGCCGGAGTCGGGTTGGGAGAGGGCGTCGAACGTACAGCCGCCGCCGTTGCCGAGTGAAGTGGTGGAGGCGACGAGGGGAAGGTACGTGGAGGCGTACGAGAGGCTGACGGGGTTGTCGCTGGAGGACTGGCTGTAGGCCGAGGAAGCAGCAGAGGGCCCAGGGAGAGAACCCCGAAAACTGTCGGCACCCCCTGACACACTGCAACCATGACCACACCGTACGCAACACCGCGCGCGAGGGCATTGGGCCTGGAGTTACGCGCGGCGCGGGAGAGAAGAAGACTGGGTGTAAGAGAGTTGGCCCGGTTGCTGGGGATGACGCCTGGTTTCGTGACGAACTGGGAAAGAGGACTGCGGCTGCCGAAGCCGGAGGACATCGGAGCGGTACTGGCGCACTGCAGGGTGATCGGGCCGGATCGCAGGCGAATAGTGGAGATGGCGCGAGGAGCGCGAGAGCAGGACTGGATAGACGGCGGCGGAGAAGAGCCGTACCTGGAGTGGGAACGCACGGCGGAGGCAGTGTTCGGCTGGGAGCCGGAAGTGGTGCCGCCGCTGTTGCAGACGAGCGGGTACGCACGAGCGCTGTTGTCGAGCACTGCGGGCGTTGTCGCGGACGAAGTGGACGCGCGCGTAGCCGAGAGACTGTCGCGGCGCGCGGTGCTCGATTCGGGCGCGCGGTGTGTGCTGGTGCTGGGGGAAAGGGCGCTGCACAAGAGGATCGGCGACGCGGACGCGATGGCGGAGCAGCTGTGGCATCTGCGCGAGCAGTTGGCGGAAGGCAAGGCCGAGGTGCGAGTGGTCCCGGCGGACCGCCGTCCCGATCTGGGCAGGGCGTTCACGATTTTCGATTTCGCGGACCTGCCCTCGATCGTCCACGAGCGGTTGCTGCGGGAAAGCGCCAGCAGCTCGAGTCCGGCGCGGGTGGCGAAATACCGCGAGGTGGCGGAAACGCTGCTGGAGCTGGCCCTGCCGAAACCCGAGACGGACGCCCTGCTGGAGTCGGCGCTGCGGAAATTGTCGGTGCCGTAGGGCAGAGTGGGTGCCGGTGAAAGGAGTGGCATGAGCCGAGCTTTGGTGTTGGGCGGCGGTGGCGTCGCCGGGATCGCGTGGGCGACCGGATTGCTGACCGGGCTGGCGGAAGCGGGCCAGGACGTAACCGATGCCGACGTGCTGATCGGCACGTCAGCAGGCGCGGCGGTGGCGGCACAGCTGGGCAGCGGATTGCCGCTGCCGCAGTTGTACGCGCGGCAAACCGATCCGGCCTTGCAAGCGGCGGAGATCGCGGCCGAGTTCGACCCGGAAAAGTTCGGCGAGGAATTCGCCGCGGTGCTGGCCGACGGCGGCACCGCGGCGGAAACCCGCCGGGCGATGGGAAAGTATGCGCTGGCCGCAGAAACCGTCCAGGAACCGCGACGCCGCGCGGTGATCGAATCCCGCCTGCCGTCCCACGAGTGGCCCGAGCGCGCGGTGAAAATCGTTGCGGTGGAGGCGGAAACCGGTGAGCCCGCGGTGTTCGACAGCTCGTCCCGCGTCTCGCTGGTCGCCGCGGTGGCGGCAAGCTGCGCAGTGCCCGGAATCTGGCCAGCAGTACCGATCAACGGCGGCTGGTACGTCGACGGTGGCGTCCGCTCTGCCTCGAATGCCGACTATGCAACAGGTTTCGCCCAGGTGACAGTGGTCGTCCCGATGGGCGCGGCGGAGCCGTTCCCGACGGAGCGGCCGTTCGACCAGGTACTGGCGGACCTGCGCTCAGCAGGCGCGAAGGTAGCGGTCTTGGAACCAGACGAGGCCTCGGTCGCGGCGATCGGCCCGAACCCACTGGACCCGGCAACCCGATCCGCAGCCGCGGCGGCCGGGTTGGCACAGGGACAACGAGGAGGGGTGGTGTGGGAGTGAGGACGCCCGGCCACGCGACAGCTGGCTGCTGACCTCGGCGAGCCGCTTCCCGGCCCAGGCCGATTGCTGCCGGTTGGGAGATGGGGCGGAGCCTGAGCTGCGCTGGCTCTCGGCGGTCCGCCGGTTTTGGCGCGGGTTGGTTGGCCGCGCGTTTGCGGGCGGCGGGGCCTGAGCCGGGCTGGCATTCGGCGGGTTGCCGGTGCAGGTTGGTTTGCGGCGCGTTTGAGGCGGGCGCGGAGCCTGTGCTGGGCGGGCTCTGCCGCGGGTTGCCAGTTCGGTGCGGGCTGGCTGCTGCGGTTACAGGTCGGCGGGTTGCCTGCGAGCGGCCCAGTCCGACCCCGGCTGGTCGTAGCCAGTTCCAGGTCGGCGCGGAGGCCCCATTCGGCTGACTCTCGTCGAGCCCTGCCAGTGCGAAGCAGATTCGTCGGCTCCAGCCCACTCCGGAGCTAGCGCTCCACGAGGGTGGCCCGATTCGCCATCAATCGTTCACCGCCAAGCTCGGCGCGCCCTGGAGGCGGGCCCAGGCAGCAGGGTGGTGATTGCGTTCGCGCGGTAGCAGTGGATGAAAGTCAGGCACGTTCCAAAAAGCCAGCCCCGCGAGCACCCACGCCCTGGCACACTGGGCTTGTGCTTCTGCTCATCAGCGGCAGCCTGCGGGCCGGTTCGGTCAATGCGGCTGTCATCGCTACCGCGGCTGGGTTTGCGGCGTCCACTGTGTACGGTGGGCTCGCTGGGCTGCCGCATTTCAATCCGGATTTTGACCGGGATCCGTTGCCTGGCGAGGTTGTCGCGTTGCGGGAGGCGATCGGGGCGGCGGACGGTGTCCTGTTTTGCACCCCGGAATACGCCGGTGGCCTGCCGGGTTCCTTCAAGAATTTGCTCGACTGGACGATCGGCGGCGGGGAGATGTACGGCAAACCCGTCGCGTGGATCAACGCATCCTCGGTCGCCGCGCCGACTGGGGGTGCGGACGCGCATGACTCTCTCCGCAAAACCCTCACCTACGCGGGCACTCGCATCGTCGACGACGCTTGTGCTCGGATTCCGATTCCCCGCCAAGCTGTCGAGAACGGATCCCTCATCGATCCCGACCTGCGAGGGCGGGTCGCGGTCGCGGTGCGGCGGCTCGTGGAGGCGGCCAAACCGGTCAATCCGTGAGTCGCTGAGCCCAGTCGAGGAAGCTGTCCCGTTCGGCACCGGTCAGTACTGCGGCGGGCGGGGTGTTCGGGAGGGCTAGTACTACGGCGTCTTTCGGCAGGTCGCGGACCTGTTCTTCGGCAAGGGATGTCGGTGCCGCCGCTGAAGCGCGGAACAGGAAGGCCAGTGGGCCGGGGCCTAAAGACTCCACGATTTCGACGCGGCCGCGGCCGAAATCGCGTAGTTCCCCGGGTAGGACAGAGGCCTGTAGGGAACCTGCGGACAGGAGGATTGCGGGCCGCGGTTTTCCTGGGAGGGTGCCTGGTTCGGCGCGTAATTCGCTGCCGTTCCAGGGGGTTGCTGGAACCACAAGTCTTCGTCGCCACATGGCCATGGCGTGCAGGCTAACGCGAAAATCGGTGGCACTGCGGCATTTGCCCGGTTAGCGTCCGCAGGCGTGAGTTACGAGCATCCTCTCGCTTACCTCATCGGGATCGAAGGAGCGGCGTTGCTCCGCGCGTTCACCGGCGAGCACGATCGCGAGTTTGTCGAAGCGCGGCTGGCCGAGATTCGCGCGCTGCTGGCTGACGAGGACCTGGCCCACGGCGTCGAGGTAACCCAGCTCGCGCCTAGAGATGGTTACGCTCGCTGGGCGGCCGCGTATGACTCCGGCGAAAACGCTGCGTTCGCTGACGAGCCCCACGTCGCGGCGGTCCTTGACGCCATCCCGCCGGGTCGGGCGCTTGATGCTGCCTGCGGCACTGGGCGGCTCACCCGGCTGTTGGTCGAACGCGGTCACCACGTGGTCGCCGTCGACGGTTCTCCGGAGATGCTCAGCCATGCCAAGGCCGACTCGACTTTCGTTGCTGACCTGCATGAACTTCCGGTCGATGACGGTTCGCAGGACGTCGTGCTCTGCGGCCTCGCGCTGTCGCACGTACCGGACCTGGCACCAGTGATCGCGGAGTTCGCTCGTGTCCTCGCCCCGGGTGGGCATCTCGTCCTATCCGACGTACATCCCGAGCAGGTCCAGCGCGGATCGATCCCGTCCGTGCGTACGGCCGACGGCGACCCGGCTCGGGTGCTGACGAGTCATCATCGCGTCGGTGATTACTTGCGTGCATTCTTCGCGGCCGGTCTCGCGCCGGTGAGCTGTGCGGAGCCGACGCCCGCACTAACCGAACCGCGCCACGTCCCTGGTGGTGGGCCGTGGGATCTCTGGCCGTGGTCGTTGAACGGCCTGGTGCCGGACGCGTTGGCCGCGGCGGCGAAGGACGTGCCGTCGATGCTCATCTGGCACTGCCGCAAGGCTGCATAAACCCAGCGGTGACTGTCCGCCGCGTAAGTCTCACTCGTAGTTCACGGAGCGGTCAGGCGGTCGCCACACGGCTGCGGCGCAATGGTGGCGTGGATGCTCGCCTGCTGGTCTCGCTGTCCGGGGTCACCACGCGCACGCTGCACCGTTGTGCGCATCTGGCGGCCGAACTCGAACGTCGGCATGTTCCGCTGTCGATCCTGCATGTCGCGCGCACCGAGGACGGGCCCGTGACAGCCTGGGTCCGTACGCGCGCCGCAGCGGGTGACTCGGTGTTGCTCAACGGCTACGACCACCGCATCCCGCCGACGCATCGCGCCGTGCACCTGGGGCGTAAGGCCGAGTTCGCCGTGCTTCCCGCGCACGAAGCGCGGCTTCGGCTCATCGCTGCGAAGGCCGCCCTCGACGCGACCGGCGTGACTGTTGACGGCTTCGCGCCGCCGCGTTGGCTGGCGTCGGCTGGCACTGTGCAGGCATTGCGGGAGCACGGCTTCACGCTGTGCGCTGACCAGAACGCCGTACGGGACCTGGTGACCGGCGAAATCCGGCGCGCGCGGGTGCAGGACTTCACGAGTCAGTCGCACCGTACGGAGACTGTCCGCTGCTTCGCGCTCGTACTCGCCTCCGCGCGGGCCGCGCGCCGAGGCGGGCTCGTGCGGCTTGGCATTGACGCCGCTGACCTCAGCCGCCCCGGCTTGCGGCAGGCGTTGCTGGACGCGGTGGACGTGGCCCTCGAAAATCGGGCCTTCGGGACCACCTACGGCTCCTTGCGCCACACCGCGCCCGCGTAGCCCTAGACCTCCGTCGCGACGCCTCGTTCCAGCGCCTTCACCTCGGTACCTTCCGGGGCGAGGTTCTGGAACAGCCCGTAGTGCATGTTCGCCGCCGCGTTGGCCAGCACCGCCTCGTGGATCGGCACCGAACGGCGCGGCGCGACCGCGCGCAGGAAGTCCACGGCTTCGCCGGCCTTCAGCCACGGGGCCCCGGTGGGCAGGCCGAGCACGTCGACCTTCTGCTCGGGCACGAAGAGCGAGTCGCCCGGGTGGTAGAACGCGCCGTGGTCGACCAGGTAGCCGATGTTCGGGATCACCGGGATGTCGGCGTGGATCACCGCGTGCTCGCCGCCGGTGACCGACACCGAGGTGCCGCCGATCTCGAACGCGTCGCCGGGCTTGGCGACCTCGAACTCCAGGTGCAGCTTCTCGATGGCTTCGGCCGAGCCCGGGTCGACGATCAGCTTCGCGCCCGGGTTCGCCTTGAGCAGGCCGGGCAGCCGTTCGACGTCGAGGTGGTCGAAGTGCTGGTGGGTGATCAGCACCGCGGACAGTTCGCGCTCGTTCTCGAAGCCGGTGGAGAACGTGCCAGGATCGAGCAGAATCCGCTCCGCGGCGGTCTCGAGCAGTACGCAGGAATGTCCGAAATGGACGATCCGCATCAGGTTTTCTCCTTACCAAGATCGGTCGGTTCAACCCTACGCTCGTGGCCTGGTCCGCGAGGGCGTCCAGCGAGGACTCCCGGTCGGAGGACTTTCCGCGCCAGTTCCGGGATGCCATGCTGGCGGGAAGCCCGGGCAACTGTTGGCAGAGTGTCAGCAACCTCGTAGCCTGGGGGTTCACCGAGACGGGGAGACGCCGATGACCGCGGTCCAGCCGAAGCCGACGCCCGTCGGCGAGACGTTCGATTCGCTCAGCCCGGCCACCGACGAGGTCGTCGGCACCTACCCGGTGCACACGGCCGACGAGGTCAGCGCCGCCGTCGAGCGGGCGAGGGCGGCCGCGCGCTGGTGGGACGGCCTCGGCTTCGCCGGGCGCGCGGAGCGGCTGCAGCGCTGGAAGGGCGTGCTCACCCGGCGCCTGCCGCAGCTGTGCCAGGTCGTGCGCGACGAGACCGGCAAGCCGATCGCGGACGCCCAGCTCGAGAGCGTGCTGGCGATCGAGCACATCGCGTGGGCGGCGAAGAACGCCCGCAAGGTGCTCGGCAAGCACCGCCGCTCGTCCGGCCTCCTGATGGCCAACCAGGCCGCGACCGTCGAGTACCTCCCGCTCGGCGTCGTCGGCGTGATCGGGCCCTGGAACTACCCGGTGTTCACCCCGCTCGGCTCCATCGCGTACGCGCTGGCCGCGGGCAACGCGGTGGTTTTCAAGCCGAGCGAGTACACCCCTGGCGTCGGGAAATGGCTGGTGGACGCGTTCGCCGAGATCGTGCCCGAGCAGCCGGTGCTGCAGCTGATCACCGGCTTCGGCGAGACCGGGGCCGCGCTGGTCGGCTCCGGCGTGGACAAGATCGCGTTCACCGGTTCCGCGGCCACCGGGAAGAAGATCATGGCCGGGGCCGCGAACACGCTGACCCCGGTGGTGATCGAGGCGGGCGGCAAGGACGCGCTGCTGGTGGACACGGACGCGGACCTCGAAGCGGCGGCTGATGCCACCGTCTGGGGCGCGTTCTCCAACTCCGGCCAGACCTGCATCGGCGTCGAGCGCGTCTACGTGCACGAACGCGTGGCCGACGAGTTCGTCGCCAAGGTGGTGGAGAAGGCGAAGAACGTGCGCGCCGGCTCGGACGAGGACGCGCAGTACGGCCCGATCACCATGCCCTCGCAGCTGTCGGTGATCCGCGGGCACATCGAGGACGCGCTGAAGCGCGGCGGGAAGGCGCTGGTCGGCGGCGTGGAGAGCGTCGGCGACCGCTACGTGCAGCCGACCGTGCTGGTCGACGTCCCGGAGGACTCCGAGGCGGTGCGCGAGGAGACGTTCGGCCCGACGGTCACCATCGCCAGGGTCCGCGACATGGACGAAGCGGTGGAGAAGGCCAACGCGACCAAGTACGGCCTCGGTTCCACGGTGTTCTCGCGGGCGCGCGGCGCCGAGCTGGCGTCGCGGCTGCGTGCGGGGATGACCGCGGTGAACGCGCCGCTGTCGTTCGCCGGGATCGCGTCGCTGCCCTTCGGCGGCGTCGGCGACTCCGGGTTCGGCCGGATCCACGGCCCGGAAGGGCTGCGCGAGTTCGCCCGCCCGAAGGCAGTGGCCCGGCAGCGGTTCACCGCGCCGCTCACGCTCACGTCCTTCTCCCGCAAGGAATCCACCGACGCGCTGGTCGCCAAGCTGGTGACCGTCCTGCACGGCAAGCGTTAAGGAGCACTGTTGCCCGGCTTCGGCGATTTCCAGCACGAGATCTACTTCGCCGGATTGTCCGGCCGCGTTCCGGACCTGCCGATGTCGTACGCGGAACTGGAAACGCGTGCGGCTCAGGCGCTTCCGCCGTCCGTACTGTCCTATGTGGCCGGTGGGGCCGGCGACGAGCGGACCCAGCGCGGGAACGTCGAGGCATTCGAGCGCTGGGGCCTGGTCCCGCGGATGTTCGTGGGCGCGAAGGAACGCGACCTGTCGGTGGACCTGTACGGGATGAAGCTGCCGTCGCCACTGTTCCTCGCGCCGGTCGGGGTGATCGGCCTGTGCGCGCAGGACGGCCACGGCGACCTCGCGACCGCGCGGGCCAGCGCCCGAACGGGCGTGCCGATGGTCGCTTCGACACTGAGCGTCGACCCGATGGAAACGCTCGTCCCGGAACTGGGCGACACTCCGGGCTTCTTCCAGCTGTACACGCCGACTGACCGTGACGTCGCCGCCTCGCTCGTGCAACGCGCCGAGGCGGCGGGCTTCCGCGGCATCGTGGTCACGCTCGACACCTGGGTGACCGGCTGGCGGCCGCGCGACCTGTCGACGGCGAACTTCCCGCAGCTGCGCGGGCATTGCCTGGCCAACTACTTCACCGACCCGGTGTTCCGGAAACGGCTCGGCAAGGCTCCGGAGGACGACCCGGCGGCCGCCGTCGGACTGTGGGCCCAGCTGTTCGGTAACCCGTTGACCTGGGAGGACCTGCCCTGGCTGCGCTCGCTGACCAAGCTTCCGCTGCTGGTGAAAGGCATCCAGCATCCCGACGACGCCCGCCGCGCCATCGACGGCGGGGTCGACGGGATCTACTGCTCCAACCACGGCGGACGGCAGGCCAACGGCGGTCTCCCCGCGTTGGACTGCCTTGCCGAAGTGGTCGATGCCTCCGGCGGCACACCGGTGCTGTTCGACTCCGGCGTGCGCTCCGGAGCCGACGTGGTCAAGGCGCTGGCCTTGGGCGCGACGGCGGTAGGCGTCGGCCGCCCGTACGCCTGGGGGTTGTCGTTGGCTGGTGAGGACGGCGTTGTCCATGTGCTGCGTACCTTGCTCGCTGAAGCTGACTTGATCATGGCTGTGGACGGCTATCCGACCCTGGCCGACCTCACCCGCGAAGCGCTGCGGCGAGTCGGCTAGACGCTTACGCGGGCAGGAAGTACCCCTCGCTCTCGTCCCACGGGATGTCGAAATCGTCGAGGTGTACGTGCCACTGCGCGTCCGGAAGGGTGCGGCGCAACTCGGTCACTGAGCCCAGCACGTGTTCGAGGATCGGCATGACCCGGTCGAGATCGAGCGGCATCTTGGTGGACCCAGCCACGATCGCGTCCGGCTCGACTTCCGAGTACAGGAAGAGAGATTCCTCGTCTGGGTAAGGAAAAGACGACTGGCGTGTGGTGACGACGCGTTCGACAGCGGCGGTCTCGGAAGCGGTGAGCGCGGTCGCCCGGCTCGCGGTGTAGTAGAGGGAAGTGCTCATGGGCCCGACTGTAACGACGGGGTCCGACAATTCCGGGAAAACAGTCATCCGGAACAGCCCACCCGCCCGTCGAGCAGGCAGCTACAATCGCCGCCCGTATGTGGTTTCAAGGAAAGTCCGGGCGGATCCTCGCCTGGTTGTCCGCACTCGGCGCGGTAGCCGTCGTCGCGGGCATCGCGGCCGTCATCAGCAGCTTCAACCCGGTTGACCTGCAGGTCTACCGCTTCGGTGCGGACGCGGCCGTCCAAGGCGGCGACCTTTACGGCCCGCTCCCGACCACCACAGCCGGGTCGATGCTGCCGTTCATCTACCCGCCGTTCGCCGCGATGCTCTTCTCGGCCCTGGCGCTCCCGCCGCTCTCGATCGCGTCGGTTCTGCTCGACGTCCTCTCCGCCGCGTCGCTCTGGGTGGTCTTGTACACCACGGTCCGCCACCTGTGGCGCAACTGGAATCGCCAGTCCACGGCCGTCGCCGCGTCCGCGCTCACCGTTGCGGCGCTTGCCTTCGAGCCCGTGCGCTCCACCATCGGCTTTGGACAGATCAACCTCGTCCTGATGGCACTGGTCGCCGTGGATTGCCTGGCGCCCAACCCTCGCTGGCCGCGCGGAATCCTCGTCGGCCTGGCCGCCGCGATCAAGGTGACGCCCGCTGGTTTCCTCCTTTTCTTCCTGCTCGCCAAGGATTTCCGCGCCGTCCGCAACGCCCTGCTCACCGGTGCCGGAGCGACCTTGCTCGGCTTCCTGATCGCCCCGCGCGCGTCCGCCGAGTACTTCTTCGGCGGCGGCCTCACCGGTGCCGACGGCTTCAGCGGCTCGCCCTACGCGACCAACCAGACCATCCAAGGCGCCCTCAACCGCCTCGCCCTGCTGCCGCCGGCCCACGACCTGCTGTGGCTGGCGTTGTCCGCGTTCGTCCTGGTCGCCGCCGTACTTGTCATGCGGCGCGTCGACAGTTCGCTCGGCTTCGTCGTCAACGCGGCCGCGGTGCTCGTCCTGTCCCCGATTTCCTGGTCGCACCACTGGGTTTGGGTGGTGCCCGCGACGCTCATCCTCGCCGCGCGCGTCCGCACGCTTCGCGCCGCCGCCGCGTTGGCCGCGGGCGCGTCGGTTTTCATCGCCGCGCCGCACACTTTTGTGCCCTCCAGCGGGATGCGGGAACTCGCGTGGGAACCGTGGCAGCACCTCGTCGGCGACGCCTATGTCCTTCTCGGCTTGGGTTTCCTTGCCTGGCAACTGTTCGCGGTGCAGTTCGCCCGGGTCCCCGAACTCGAACGGGTCCGTTAGGCGGAACCGGGCCAAACCAGCGTCACCAGATCCCGGCCGGACGACCCGAGATCTGGTGGCATCTCCGGATCGATCCCCATCTCCAGCAAGGCCCGCTCGACCTCGCCGGCCGCGTCGGCAGGCAGGCACAACCGCCGCCGTACGACGTCCACTGTGGACGCGAACTCCGCGTACTCCGGCTCCGGCGGCCGCCGCCATTCCACGACTTCCGGCTCGATCCCCACTTCCGCGAGCGCCGCGAGACAGTCCCCAGCAGTCGGTCCAGCCGGTCGCTCGATGCCGTGAAACCGGTGCCACAGCGGATTAAGCTCAGTCAACGGATGCCGCGCGGCCGTCTCGACCACCACCCGCCGCCGCGCCGCCGCGGTGAGCGCCGCGACGAACGGAGCCAGGTCGGGGACGTTGTAAACCACGTTCCCGCACACGACAACGTCCGCCACGCCGGCTTCGTCGGCAAGATCGGGCCACCGGCCGGACAACAGCCGATGCTCCACGCCCGCGGCCCGCTCGGCGAACGCCGCGAGCAACTCGTCGTCGGTGTCCAACGCCGTCACCGCGGTGACGTTCGACCGGCCGACCAGGGACAGGCTCGCCGCCCCGGCCGCCGCGCCGATGTCGAGCACCGTGCCTGGTTCCTGCAACGCTTCGGCGGCCAGTTGATAGGTCGCCCCGATCGGTGCCGCGATCTGCTGATCGGCTCGCCGCAGGAACACCTCGCGCGGCAGGACCCACGGCGATTCCGGAGGGTGCACGGTATCCGGAATCGCCCAGGCGGCAAGCAGATCCCGCCAGGTTGACAGAGCGGTCATCGAGCCCGAATCAGATCAGCCGCCTTTTCCGCCACCATGATCGTCGGTGCGTTCGTGTTTCCGCGCGGCACCACGGGCATCACCGAAGCGTCCACCACCCGCAGCCCCGTAACCCCGCGCACCTTCAGATCCGGGTCGACCACCGCGTGCTCGCCGCTGCCCATCGCGCACGTGCCGACCGGGTGGTACAGCGTCTGCGTGTTCTGCCGGACGTGCTCGGTCAACGCCTCGTCCGACAGCTCATGCGTCGCCGGCAGGAACGGCCGGTCCAGGAACTTCGCCAGCGGACCCGACCGTCCGATCTCGATCAGCGACCGCAAAGCGGACTTCACCGACTCCAGATCGATCGACTCCGCGTAGTAAGCCGGGTCGATTTCCGGCTTCCACATCGGATTCGCCGACTTCAGCCGCAGCCGCCCGCGGCTCGCGACGTCGACCAGCGTGGCCGCCGACGTGAAGCCCGGACACGTGGGCTCGCGCATTCCGTTGTCGTAGAACAACGTCGGGGCCACGTGGATCTGCATGTCCGGCGCGGCCAGCCCGTCGCGGGTCGAGTAGAACGCGCCCGCCTCGCCGATGTTCGACGCGAGCGGGCCGCGTTTGGTCAGCTGGTAGCGCACCAGTCCGGCGGGCGTCGCGGAGTCCGCGATGTCGGTCGTGCCCTTCGTCGACCAGATCACGCCGACCGCCGGGTGGTCGTGCAGGTTGTCGCCGACGCCGGGCAGCGCGGCGACCACGTCGATGCCCAGTTCGCGCAGATGTTCGGCCGGACCGACGCCGGACAGCATCAGCAACTGCGGCGAGTTGATCGCCCCGCCGGACAGCAGCACCTCGGCGTCCGCCCGGACCGTCGTCGGCACGCCCTTGTCGAGATAGGACACCCCGACCGCTCGGGTGCCCTCGAAAACCACCCGCGTGACCTGCGCGTTCGTCCGCACGGTCAGATTCGGCCGCGACAACGCGGGCCGCAGGTAAGCGTCCGCGGTGGACCAGCGGCGGCCGCGCTTGCAGGTGACCTGGTAGAGCCCGGCCCCCTCCTGCGACTCGCCGTTGAAGTCGTCGGTGTGCTTGAGCCCCCACGCGACCGCGCTGTCCACCCACGCGTGCGACAGCTCGTGGGTGAACCGCCGGTCCTCGACGTGCAGCGGGCCGTCCGTGCCGTGCAGCGGCCCGCCGAGGCGCTGGTTGCCCTCGGCGCGCTTGAAGTACGGCAGCACGTCGTCCCAGCCCCAGCCGGTGGCTCCGTGCGCATCGCGCCAGCCGTCGTAGTCGGCGCGGTTGCCGCGGATGTAGATCATCGCGTTGATCGACGAGCAGCCGCCGAGCATCCGGCCGCGCGGCCAGTACTCCTTCTTGCCGGTGTGCTTCTGCTCGACGGTCTCGTAGTTCCAGTCCCACTTCGTCTTGAACAGCGACGCGAACGCCGCCGGGATCCGGACCTCGTCCGCGGTGTCCTCGCCGCCGGCCTCGAGCAGCAGCACCCGCGCGGACGGGTCCTCGCTCAGCCGGTTCGCCAGCACGCAGCCCGCGCTGCCCGCGCCGACGATCACGTAGTCGAAGGAGTCCTGCTCTGGCACGCTGCCTCCCGGTGGTGTTGACACCCTGTCAACGACACATCATGGCGCAGGTCACGCTACGCGCAAGTCGCCGGAAAACCGATCAGTCAGAAGTGGCATCGAAGACGGTGACGCACACGCCGTCCGCCGCATCGTCGTCGGTCTCCACCCGGCCCTCTCCGGTCACGTCGTCCACCTTGGTGTCGAGGTGCACGATGGTCCGGCCCGCGGAGGTCAGCACGTCCGTCTTGCGCGGGGTGAGCTTGGTTTCGCCGTAGATCCACTGCTGGGTGCCGTTGCGAGTGGTGTCCTGGCACATGACCGACAGCGCCGCCGGGATGTCTCGCGCGTTGACCGCGTCGATGAACCTGGTCGCGGCGTCCGTGCCGTTCTTCACCGGGGGCCGCGGCTTCGGATCCGTCGACAGGCTGGCCAGCGGAGCCGGTTCGCCACCCGATTTGGTGTCGCGCACACACCAGCCTTTGTCGCTGGGGATGATCGCGATCCCGTAGGTGAGGTCGCCGGCGGTGATCGTCGCCGCGCGCTCCTGCTGGCCGGTCAGATGCACCGCGTTGCTGATCTTCGCGTCGCCCTTCGCGCTCCGGAAGGTCTGCTCGGCGGTGTAGGACCGCTTCGACCGGATCCTGCACCACAGCTCATTCAGCCCGGTCTGCTCGGTGATCGAGTTGGCGACCGACTGGGCCAGCTGCTCCGGCGTTCCCTGCGACGTCGTGTCCAGCTTCTCCTTGAAGAAGCCCGGCGTCACCCAGCTGCTGAAACTGCCCAGGCGGCGGCCCCTGCTGCGGTCCGCGCGGCGGATAAGGGCCCTGCTGCGGATACGGGCCTTGCGGCGGGTGGTTCACGTCTCCCCCTCGATACCGGTCTGTCTGCCGAGCAGGCTGGTGAAGTACGCTTCCCGTGCACCCACGACCTGCAGAAATAAGGAGCAGCCAGCCGTGGCTCGAGTCGTTGTCGACGTCATGCCCAAACCCGAGATCCTCGACCCGCAGGGCCAGGCGGTGGCGCGCGCGCTGCCGCGGCTCGGCTTCTCCGGGGTCGCCGACGTGCGCCAGGGGCGGCACTTCGAACTCGAGGTCGACGACGACGTCGATGACGAGACGCTGGCCAAGATGGCCGAGGGCTTCCTCGCCAACCCGGTGATCGAGCAGTGGACCATCCGGCGGGTGGAGGCGTGAGCGCCCGCATCGGCGTCATCACCTTCCCCGGCACGCTCGACGACGGCGACGCCGCCCGCGCGGTCCGCTACGCCGACGCCGAGGCGGTTTCGCTCTGGCACGCCGACGACGACCTCAAGGGCGTCGACGCGGTCGTCGTCCCCGGCGGCTTCTCCTACGGCGACTACCTGCGCGCCGGCGTGATCGCCCGCTACGCGCCGGTGATGTCCTCGGTCATCGACGCCGCGCACAAGGGCATGCCGGTGCTCGGCATCTGCAACGGCTTCCAGATCCTGTGCGAGGCCGGTCTGCTTCCCGGGGCGATGATCCGCAACGTCGGCCTGCACTTCGTGTGCCGCGACCAGTGGCTTCGCGTGGACAACAACGCCACCGCGTGGACCACGCGCTACGAGGCGGGCGCGGAGATCCTGATCCCGCTCAAGAACAACGACGGCTGCTACGTCGCCGACCAGTCCACTGTGGACATGCTGGAGGCGGAGGGCCGGGTCGCGTTCCGCTACGTCGGCGGCAACCCGAACGGCTCCCGCAACGACATCGCGGGCGTCACCAGCGAGAACGGCCGCGTGGTCGGTCTCATGCCGCACCCGGAGCACGCGATCGACGCGCTCACCGGTCCGTCCGACGACGGTCTCGGCATGTTCTACAGCGCGGTCGACGCGCTCGTGAAGGCCTGAGCCAAGCACCGCGAAAGGGGCCCCGGGAAAACTTCCCGGGGCCCCTTTCGCGTTACTTGCTGTGGTCGCTGGAGAGCCAGCGCTCGGTGCGCACCCGCACCAGCACCGAGTTCTCCGTCAGCGAGCCCTCGACGAACTTCCGCGCCTCGGCCTCGGGCGCGTACCGCGAGGCGATGGCGAGCGCCTGCTCCTCCGTCGGAGCCGAGGACCGGTCCACGACCGGACCGGACACCGTCACGTACTTGTACGGCTGGGTTTCCTGCTGCACCGTGAGGCTCAGCTTGCCCGCCGCCTCGATCGCCCGGTCCTTCGCCGATCCGCGGTCCATCCAGATCAGCAGTTCGCCGCCGGGCTCGTAGTCGTACCAAACCGGCACGGCGAGCGGGGCCGCGCCTTCCCGGCCGATCGACAGCACGCCCACTCGCTGCTCCGCGAGGAACTTCTCTCGTTCGTCCACCGTCATGACCGCCATCCGGCGTCACCCCCAGGCTAGGAAGATCAGGATCCGCTTGAGGCCAACGCCGGACGCCCGGCGGACATTCCGGTCTCGGGGCTCGGGCCGGGACGGCCGTGCTCAGCCGAGCCGGAAGACCAGTGCCGTGGACTGTGCGGTGTAGATCGCGCGGACTCCGTAAACGACCCCGTCTGCCCAGAACAAGCGGCAGAACCACGGTGCCAAGCTGCGATTGCCGGGACCCGTGAGCGAGACCGTGCGCACGGGTGTCACAGCTCCGGTGTCCAGGGAGAACTTGACGATGTGCTGCTCAGGACCGTCCTGGCCGGCGGAGACCGCGGCGATCACCTGCCCGTTGTCCACCGCGAGCGGCGCCGCGACAATGCCGCCGCCGGGTGCCGGGACTTCCCAGCGTTTGGCGCCGGTGCGGAGGTCGAACGCGGCGAGGCGGTTGGGCTTCTGCGGGCTGGTCAGCGCGATCATCGTGGTGCCCGTGACGAGTGCTCGCGAACGTCGATGTGACGTGCCATTGGAGGCCCCGCTCAGGCTGTAGCCGAATCCGTCGTCGCCCATGAAGCCGTTCAACGCGTCTCCGGCATCGATGGTGGAAACCGGTTCGAGCGAGTCGTCGAGAGTTGCGTACATCCCTTTCGATGCGTCGCTGACGTAGGCGACCAGCGGCGACGCGCTCACCCACGCCATCGTGAGGTAGGACTTGCTCTTCACGAACTCGTTGTGCTGCTTGGTTTTCCCGGTCGCGGGATCGACGGCAACGGCGACGTACAAGCTGTCGCCGGCGTCCTTGGCGCTGCAGTGGGACAGCAGCACGAAGTCCGCGCTCCGCGGCAGCCCGTCCGACGGGATGCAGTTCGAGTACACCTTCTCGTCGGTCGGTGGCGTGACCTCGGACCAGCGGACGGCGCCGGTGGCCGCGTCCAGCCCGAGCAGTTGCTGGTAGTGCACGACCACGACCGAACCGCCGACGATCTCCAGCACTGCGTGCTCGTCGAGTTTCGCCTGCGACGGGCTCCCCGACGAGGTGATGGGCATCGCTCGCTGCCACAGCAGCTTTCCCGCGTTGACATCCAGTACAGCCGCGCTCGAACAGAGATCCCCATAACCGACGGCGATGTGATTGTCGACGACAGAGGTGCTCGCCCCGCAGAAATGGCCGGCGGGGGAGGGGATCCGCCAACGTTCCTTTCCGTCGCTCCGTGCGTACGCGACCGCATAGGTGTCGTTCACCAGCACCAGATCGTCGCCCACGACCCAGGAATCGATGCCGTTGTCGTACGGCGGGACCCGGTCCGATCCCAGCTGCCACGGACCTGGCTGGGACACCGCGATCGCGTGACCGGACACCGTGCCGCTGTTGAGCGCGAGCGGTACCGCGATCGCCGCGATCACCACAGCTGCCAGAAATGCCGAGATTCCGAGGACGGCCCACCGGCCACCCTTTTTGTCAGTCACTACCCGCTCCCCCCTTAGATGCGGGTAGTGTATTTGGGGAAATCTGATTCCCCCAAAGTTCCGCCACGGTTTTCACCGCTTCGGATTTGTCGACCGGGAATCGCCCTTCAGCTCGCCGCCGCGACCAGTCGCGAGTACGGGCCGCCCGCCGCGATCAGGTCCTGGTGCGGGCCGAGTTCGGTGATGGTGCCGCCCTCGACCACCGCGACCCGGTCCGCCGCCGTGGCCGTGTGCAGCCGGTGCGCGATCGCGATCACCGTGCGGCCTTCGAGCACCGCGTTCAGCGACCGTTCCAGCTCGCGCGCCGAACCGGTGTCCAGCAGCGACGTCGCCTCGTCCAGCACCAGCGTGTGCGGGTCGGCCAGGACGACCCTGGCCAGCGCCAGTTGCTGCGCGAGACCGGCCGGAACCGCGTACGCGCCCGAGCCGAGCTTGGTGTCCAGCCCGTCCGGCAGTCCGGCCGCCCACTCCGCGGCGCCGGCGGACGCGAGCGCGTCCAGCAGTTCCTCGTCGGTCCAGTCCCCGCCGCCGCGCCGGGCAGGCAGGGCCAGGTTTTCCCGCAGCGTCCCGGAAAACGTGTGGTGTTCCTGCGTCAGCAGCAGCACCTCGCCGCGCAGCACGTCGTCCGCGAGCGTCGACACCTCGGTGCCGCCGACCCGGATCGAACCCGCCGTCGGGGCCGAGATCCCGGCCAGCAGCCTGCCCAGCGTCGACTTGCCCGCACCGGACGGTCCGACGATCGCCAGCCGTTCCCCTCGCGGCACGCTCAGGCTGATGCCGTGCAGCACCTCGCGGTCTGAGGTGTAGCCGAACCGGACGTCGCGCACCTCGATGTCGCGTCCGCGCGGCACGTCGGTGATCTTGTCCGCCGATTCGGCCGGCTGCACGCCGATGATCCGGCGCGTCGCGGCTATCGCGACCTGCAAGTCCTCCAGCCAGAACAGCGCCTCGCTGAGCGGCGCGGTCATCGCCTGCGCGTACGCCAGCATCGTCGTGATCGTGCCGAGCCCGGCCCAGCCCTGGCTGTAGGCGAACAAGCCCAGCAGCAGGAGCGCCGCGATCGGCAGCACGTAGCTGATCTCGAGCGACGGCAGCCAGCGCATCTGCAGCGCCCGCATCCGGCGTTCGCCGAGCGTCGCCTGGTCGAGTGCGTGGTACCCGGCGCGGACCCGCCGTTCGGTGAGGCTGAGCGCCTCCGAGGTCCGCGCGCCCTCCACGGTCTCGTGGGTGGTCGACTGCAGGTCGCCCCAGCGGTCGAGCATCCACGCGAACGCGCTCGGGATCTTCCGCTGGTACCAGATGTTCACCGGCACCAGGATCGGAATCGCCACCAGCAGGGCCAGCGCGAGCAGCGGCGACGTCACGATCATCGCGATGGTGGTGAACAGCACCGTCACCGCGGCGATCAGGATTTCCGGCGCGGCGAACCGCACCGCGACGTCCAGCCGGTTGATGTCGCTGGTCGCCCGGCTGAGCAGGTCGCCGGTGCCGGCCGCCTCGACGGTGCTCAGCGGCAGGCCGAGCGCGTTCGTGACGAACCGTTCGCGGGTCTGCGCGAGCACCCGTTCGCCGAACATCCGGCCGCGCAGCCGCGCCGCCTTCCTCGCCCACGCCTGCAGCACGAGCACCGCCACGAACGCCACGGCCAGCAGGTCGACCCGCAGCGTCGTGCCGTGCTCGACCACGCCGTCCACGAGCCTGCCGAGCAGTTGCGGCCCGGCCAGCCCGACCACGGTGGCCAGGCAGAACAGCCCGAGCATCACGGAAAACTCGCGCCGGTGCTCGACCGCTACGCGTTTCGCCCAGCGCCGCACTTCGCGTTTCGACGCCAGCGGGAGCCGCGTCGTCATACCGTCACTGCCTTTCCGTGCACGACCTCGTCGGCCACGTTCCTCCACAGTGGACTCTGGCTGAACACCACCGTGGTCCTGCCGGTCCGCAATTCCTTGGCGCGCTGGGTGATCCGGGCTTCGGTGTGCGCGTCGACCGCCGACGTCGGCTCGTCGAGCAGCAGCACGTCGGGGTCGATCGCCAGCGCGCGGGCCAGGCTCAGCCGCTGTCGTTGCCCGCCGGACACCTCGCGGCCGCGTTCGCCGATCAGCTCGTCGACGCCGCGCGGCAAGGCCTCGATGATGTCCTCGGCGTCCGCCGCGTGCAGCGCCGCGAAGATGTCGACCCCGCGCGGGTGCTCCGGAGTCAGCTGATCGCGCAGCACCCCGGAAAACCACAGGTCCTGGTTGTGCGCGTACACCACGCGCCTGCGCAGTTCGGCGAGCGCGACGCGATCCGCGGGCACTCCGCCGACCAGCACCTGTTCGCCCTCGTCCGCGTCGGCGAACCGGCTCATCCGCGCGGCGATCGCCTCCGCCTCGGCACCAAGATCGACGACGGTCAGCTTGCCCGGCGCGATCCGGATGCCGCTGGCGGTGTCCACCAGCTCCAGCGGACCGTCCGGCAGCGGCAGCGGCGACACCGGCTCGGCGAGCTTCGGCCGCAGGGCCAGCAACCCGCACACCTTGCGCGCCGCGACCAGACCCGAGCTGAGCGAGCTGACCTGTTCGGTCGCCGTGGCGACCGGCACCACCAGGAACGCCGAAAGGCCGTAGAACGCCACCAGTTCGCCGACGCTGATCGTGCCGTCGAGCGCGAGCCGTGCGCCCAGCCAGGTGATCGCCACCGTGACCAGCCCCGGCAGCAAGACCTCCGCGCCCGCCAGCCAGGATTCGCTGCGCCCGACCTCGACGCCGGAGCGCCGCACCAGCTGGCTCGCGTCGCGGAACCGGGCGAGGAATCGCCGTTCGCCGCCAACACCGCGCAGGATCCGCAGCCCGGACACGATGTCCGCGCCGAGTGCGTTCACCTCGCTCAGGTTCTCCCGCTGCGCGGTTTTCCGCTTCTGCAGCGGCGCGAGCAGCGGACCGATGCCGAGCACCGCGAGCGGGACGCCGACCAGCGCGACCGTGCCCAGCACCGGCGAGGTGCCGAGCATCGCGATCCCGATGACCACGAACGCCACGATCGAACCGAACGTGCGGCCGATGACCTCGAACGCGTTGCCGACCCAGTTCATGTCCGACGACGTGACCGCGACGACGTTGCCGGTGGTGGTGGCGTCGCGCAGGGACGCGCCGAGCCGGGTCGTGTGGTCGGTGACCAGGCGCTGGGTGGAGCCCGCCCCGTGGATCCACATGCCGTACGACGCGAAGTGCAGCCCGGTGCCGAGCAGCGCCTGCGTCACGCCGAGCACGCCCGCGAGCAGCGCCCAGCGCCACAGCGCGGACGAGTCGCCGTCGGCGATCGCCCCGACGCCCCGGCCGATCACCAGCGGCAGCAGGGCGCTCGGCAGCGACCAGCCGGCCCCGGTGACGATCGCGGCGAGGACGAGCCCCGGCCGTGCGCGCAGGACCGCCAGCAGATACCGGACCGGCGTCGGACGTTCCGGGAGCCGGATGTCGGGGAAGCGGTACGTGGCGGAAAGCACGATCATTGACGCTAAGCCGCCGGGAGGCTCCGGCGCGACTCATTTATGCCCCGCGCGAGCAGGCCGGGCGGCTGTGGGTGTGACCCGGCCGACACGTAGTCTTAAGGCCGTGGCGAACCCTGACACGGATACCGTGACCAGCACAGTTGACACCACCGCAGTGGCCGCGGCGACCCCGGAAACGAGCCAGCCGTACGTCGAACTCGGCCTCGCCGAAGACGAGTACGCGCGGATCCGGGAAATCCTCGGCCGCCGGCCCACCGACGCCGAGCTCGCGATGTACTCGGTGATGTGGAGCGAGCACTGCTCCTACAAGTCCTCGAAGAAGCATCTGCGCTACTTCGGCGAAACCGCCACCGACGAGATGAAGGCCAAGATGCTGGCCGGCATCGGCGAGAACGCGGGCGTGGTCGACATCGGCGACGGCTGGGCGGTCACCTTCAAGGTGGAAAGCCACAACCATCCGTCCTATGTGGAGCCGTACCAGGGCGCGGCCACCGGCGTCGGCGGCATCGTGCGCGACATCATGGCGATGGGCGCGCGGCCGCTCGCGGTGCAGGACGCGCTGCGCTTCGGCCCGGCCGACGCGCCGGACACCAAGCGCGTGCTCCCCGGCGTGGTCGCGGGCGTCGGCGGCTACGGCAACTGCCTCGGCCTGCCGAACATCGGCGGCGAGCTGGTCTTCGACCCCTCCTACGCGGGGAACCCGCTGGTCAACGCGCTGTGCGTCGGGGCGATGCGCACCGAGGACCTGCACCTGGCGTTCGCCTCCGGTTCGGGCAACAAGATCATCCTGTTCGGCGCGCGCACCGGTCTCGACGGCATCGGCGGCGTGTCCGTGCTCGCCAGCGACACCTTCTCCGGCGACGAATCCGCGTCCGGCCGGCGGAAGCTGCCCAGCGTGCAGGTTGGCGACCCGTTCACCGAGAAGGTGCTCATCGAGTGCTGTCTCGACCTGTTCCGCGAGAAGCTGGTCGTCGGCATCCAGGACCTCGGCGGGGCCGGGCTGTCGTGCGCGACGTCCGAGCTGGCCGCGGCCGGTGACGGCGGCATGCACATCTACCTCGACCGGGTTCCGTTGCGCGCCACCGGGATGACGCCCGCCGAGGTGCTCTCCAGCGAATCGCAGGAGCGCATGTGCGCGGTCGTCGCGCCGGAGAACGTCGAGGCGTTCATGGCGGTCTGCGCCAAGTGGGACGTCATCGCCACCGACATCGGCGAGGTCACCGACGGCGAGCACCTCGTCATCACCTGGAACGACGAGATCGTGGTCGACGTGCCCGCGCACACCGTCGCGCACCAGGGCCCGGTGTACGACCGCCCGATCGAGCGCCCGGCGTTCCAGGACGGCCTCATCGCCGACACCTCCGCGAAGCTCCCGCGTCCGTCGACGCCCGAGGAACTGCGCGCGGACTTCCTGAAGCTCATCGCGTCGCCGAACCAGGCGTCGAAGGAATGGGTGACCGCGCAGTACGACCGCTACGTGCGCGGCAATTCGGTGCTGTCCCAGCCGTCCGACTCCGGCATGATCCGGATCGACGAGGAGAGCAACCGCGGCGTCTCGGTGGCCACCGACTGCAACGCGAAGTTCGTCTACCTCGACCCGTACCGCGGCGCGCAGCTCGCGCTGGCCGAGGCGTACCGGAACGTCGCCACCGGCGGCGCGACCCCGGTCGCGGTGTCCGACTGCCTCAACTTCGGCGCCCCGACCGACCCGGGCGTGATGTGGCAGTTCGAGCAGGCCGTGCACGGTCTCGCCGACGCGTGCGTCGAGCTGGGCATCCCGGTCACCGGCGGCAACGTCAGCTTCTTCAACCAGACCGGCGACACGGCGATCCTGCCGACCCCGGTGATCGCGGTGCTCGGCGTGATCGACGACGTCACCCGCCGCATCCCCACCGGCATCGGCGCGGAAGCAGGCGAGACGCTGCTGCTGCTCGGCGACACCCACGACGAGCTGGACGGTTCGGCCTGGGCCCGCGAACTGCACGGGCACCTCGGCGGCGTCCCGCCCCGCGTGGACCTGGCCCGCGAGAAGCTGCTGGCCGACGTCCTGGTCGCCGGTTCGCGCGACGGCATGATCTCCGCCGCGCACGACCTCGCCGACGGCGGTCTGGCACAGGCGCTCACCGAGACTGTCCTCATTGGACAGTGCGGGGCCCGGGTGTTCCTCGACCGCGACCAGGACCCGTTCGTGCAGCTGTTCTCCGAGTCGTCCGGTCGCGTGCTGGTGGCGGTCCCGCGCACGGAAGAGCTGCGGTTCACCGAAATGTGCACCGCGCGCGGTCTGCCGTGGCGCAAGACCGGCGTCGTCGACCCGGATTCCGGGACGCTGGAGATCCAGGGCGTCACCGAGTTCTCCCTTGAGGAACTGCGCGAGACCTGGGAGAAGACCCTGCCGGCGCTGTTCGACTGAGCCCTCGTGAGTGCCGGCGCGGACCGGCGCCGGCACTCACGAGCGGAAGGTGACCACCTCCGCCAGCTCTGCCCGGGGAATCGCCGGCCGGGGCTCATCGGGATCCGCGTACCCGATCGACATGCCGCAGCCGAGGACATATCCGGGCGGCGGCTCCGCGATCTCCGTGACGCTCCGGTGGTACCGGCCCCACGCGATCTGCGCGCAGCTGTCGAGCCCTTCCTTGCGCAGCAGCAGCATCACGGTCTGCAGGAACATCCCCGCGTCCAGCCATTGCGGCGGAAGCATCTGCTCGTTCAAGTAGCAGAAAAGCGCGACCGGAGCACCGAAGCAGTCCCAATTCCGGACCCGGACCCGCTCCCGGCCCGCGTAATCCTCCCGCGCGACCCCGACCGCGCCGTAGCGCAGCGCGCCCAGCTCCTCGATCCGCCGCGCGTACTGCTCGGGCAACACTTGCGGATAGGGCAGCACCTGGGGCGGATCGCCGGTGTCGCCGTCCGCGATGCGCTGCCCGACCAGGTATTTCAGCTCGGCCAGCTTCGCGCCGGTCAAGACGTAAACCCGCCACGGCTGCAGATTTCCCCAGAAGGGGCGCGCAAGGCCGTGGCGAGGACTCGGGTCAGGACTTCGCCGGGTACTGGCTTGCCGAGGAAGCCGCGGACCGACCGCCGGGAACGCACCGCTTCGTAGACGTCCACGGTTTCTTGATGCTACTCAGATCGGCACCGCGACATAGCCGCCATTCTGCGGATCCAGCTTCCAGCCGTCCGGCAGCGCTGCCTCCACCGGACCGGAGAACGCTGTCCCGTCGAAAAGGACTTCCTTCGCGAAGGTCGCGCCCTTGAAGGTGGTCGGACCGGCGAACGTGGTGTGCGAGAAATTGGCCCGTTCCGAGAATTCGGTACCGGAGAACCAGGCCCGGTCGAGAAAAGTCGCGTTGCGGCAACGGAAAACGCCCACCAGGCGGCCAGGGCCCGTACCTGCGGCGGTGAAATAAGCCTGCCCGGTGAAGACAGAGCCGCTGAGGTTCGTGCTGCTGTACAGCGAAGCGTGCCGCAACAGCAGGCCGCCGATTCGACGGCGGGAAAGGTCGAAATACTCCAGCACCGCGCCGGTCAGATCGAGGTCCGGACCCGGTCCGTCCACATCGGACGGTGGCAGCAGATCCCGGATCAGCCGTTGCGCGGTGAGCCGCACCTGCAGCTCGCGTTCCTCTTCGGCGGTGCCTTCCGCGCCCTCGTAACGGCCGTGCATGAACGGCCGCCGCAGATAAGAACACAGCACGTCCAGCACGGTCTGCCGATACTCCGGCCGCGTCCGCGCCAGCCCGGCCAGCGCGTGCAACGCGCCGACCCGCACCTGATCGGCCTCGTGGCCCAGCAATTCGACCGACTTGGCGAACCGCTCGTCGGAGATCCGCTCGCGGTCGACGTCGTGCCGCTGCTGCTCGATCACCTGCCGCGCCTCCTCGACGCGGCGGCGGCGATCGTTGAGCCACAATGCGTACAGCGCCACGACCGCGCCACCGGCGAGACCGGCCGTTTTCAACGCTTCACTACGGCTTGTCGCGGGGTCGGCGAGCAACCAGCCGCCGACCCCGCACAGCAGTGCCACGGACGCGATCAACGTCCACAGCAGCGGCGAGCGCACCGGGTCAGAACGCGAGGATCAGGTACAGCCCCACGCAGTAGCCGCCGCTGCGGTTCATGATGACCATCGTGCCGCTGGCGTCCTTGCCCGACAGCTTGCCCGTGATCCGGGCGCTCGTCGTGGCGCTGCCCGGGGTGACCTTGCTCAGCGTGAGCTGCGGGTCGCCGCTGGTGGTCTCGTCGATGCTGCGCTTCGACATGCTCTCGGTGCCCTGGCAGGCCATCGCGGTCGCGCCCGCCGCGTCCTTGGCGTTGAGCTTCGCGAGGAAGTCGTCGATGACCTGCTTCGCCTCGCCCGACGCGCCGCCCGAATCGGGGTCGTCGCTCGAATCCGTGGACGGCGACGACGAGTCGCTCGGCAGCGGAGCCTCCGACGACTGCGACGGGGCCGGGGCGGGCGGCTGCGCCTGCGTGGTGCCCTTGTCGTCCTTGCTGAGGAAGAACCCCGGCGCGACGAACCCGGTGATGCCGAGCGCGACCACCACGACGACCGCGACGGCGATGCCGATCCACAGGCCGGTCTTGTTGTTCTTCGGCGGCTCGCCGCCCGGTCCGCCCGGGTATTGCCCCTGGTCCCAGCCCTGCTGCGGGAACTGCTGGGTGCCGCCGTACGGCTGCTGCTGGTACCCCGGGTACTGCTGCTGAGCGTTCGGGTCCCAACCCTGCTGCTGCTGGGCGTTCGGATCCCAGGCGGGCTGCTGCTGCTGGGGGTTCGGGTATCCGCCCGGCTGCTGGGCCTGGTTGGGGTCCCACCCCGGCTGCTGCGGCACCCCGCCCGAGCCGGGCTGCTGCCAGCCCTGGCCGTAGGGGTCCCCGCCCTGTCCGGGCTGCGGTGGGTAAGTCATGTCCGGTTCCGCCTTCCTGCTGCACCGACTCGCGCCGCGGTCTGACGCCCCGCCGGCCCAGGCGGTTCCGTCTCCGCCCCAGGTCTGCATTGTGCAAGGCGGGCAAAGCTCGCACAAAAGCGGCTCCCGGCCGCCCCGCCCGGCAGGAGGAGGGGAGAACCGGGAGCCGCGTCCGTGCGCGCCCTCAGGTCAGCCGTTGGCGAGTGCCTGCAGCCGGTCGTAGGCGCCGTTGAACGTGTCCTGGTCCAGCGGGCTCGAGGTGTATTGCCACACGGTGTAGTAGCCCCAGTTGTACGGAAGCGTTCCGGCCGAGGACGCGTACCGCGCGACCCACAGCGGCGCGGTGCTGGAGAAATCGCCGCTGACGCACTGGTTCCACCAGTTCGTCGACGTGTAGATCACCGGCCAGCGGCCCGTTTTCGCGTGATAGGTGTCGTGGAAGTCCTTGATCCACGCCGTCATCGACGCCTTGCTCAGCCCGTAACAGGTCGCGCCGTAGGGGTTGTACTCCATGTCCAGCGCGCCGGGCAGCGTCTTGCCGTCCCCTGACCAGCCGCCGCCGTGCGCGACGAAGTAGGTCGCCTGCGCCGCGCCGCTCGAGGTGTTCGGGGTGGCGAAGTGGTAGGCGCCGCGGATGAAGCCCTGGTTGTAGGAACCGTTGTACTGCTGGGCGAAGTACGGGTTCGTGTAGCTCGTGCTCTCGGTCGCCTTGGTCCAGACGAATCGCTTGCCCTGGCCCCACCAGTTGGCCCAGTTGACGTTGCCCTGATAGCTGGCGACGTCCATGCCCGCGACGGTGGCCGCCACCTGGTTCGGCAGAGCGGCGGCGGGTTGCGGTTGCTGTGCGGCGGCTTTCGTCTCGGGAGTGGAGTGATCCCCCTCGACGCGCCGGATCTGCGACCCCATGGTGTGGTTGTTCGCCTGGATGTCGGCGTTGACGGAGTTGATCTCCCGCGCCGAAAGCGGGGAAGCCGCCGGGGCGGCCGTCGCCTCGGTCGAAGCGCCGAGCAGGAGCGCGACAACCGGGACGGTCAGAGCGGAAAGCAGCGCGCCGCGCCGCCCTCTTCGGGAAGTGGACATCGTCGATCCCTTCACAGATACCCTCGCGGAGGGCGGCTATGTGCAGGTAGCCGCCACGGGGGAGATTCTTGAGGACGAATCGTCGTTTGTCATCAAGTTCCGTGAAGATGAATGGGCGAGTGGGTGATTTTCATCGAGCGGTGATGACTAATTCGTGACCGCGTCACGAACGTTCACCCGAATGCCAGATTGCGCAGGGCTGACTGGGTTCCGTTGAGCCAGTTCTGGTCGCCGGGCAGGGCGCCGCTGTTCGAGAACTGCCAGATGGCGTGCTGTCCCCAGCCCGCGGGGAGTTCGCCGATGAAGGAGTTGTAGCGCGCGATCCAGAGCGGATTCCCTCCGAAAGAAGGGTTGTTTCCGGTGCAGCGTTTCCACCAGCTGGTCGACGTATAGATCGTCGGCAGCCGTCCGGTGCGGGCGCGATAGGTGTCGGAGAACGCGCGGACCCACGCGACCATCCCGTTCGCGTCCTTGCCGTAACACGTTTCGCCGTAGGGGTTGTATTCCATGTCGAGTGCGCCGGGCAGCGTCTTGCCGTCGGCCGACCAGCCGCCGCCGTGCGCGAGGAAGTAGTTGGCCTGCGCGGCGCCGTCGGACACGTCCGGGCGCGCGAAGTGGTAGGCGCCGCGGACGATCCCGGCTTGGTAGGAACCGTTGTACTGCTGGGCGAACTGCCCGCTGACGAACCCGGTGCCCTCGGTCGCTTTCACGTACACGAACTTCGCGCCCGCTCCCGCCGCGGCGGGCCAGTCGACCGGGCCCTGGTGTCCGCTGACGTCGTGGCCGAGGTACTGGTCCTGTGTCGTGTACGAGATGTTCGGCGCTCCCAGAACGCCTTCGTGCTTCGCGATTTGCGAACCGGCGTAGTTGTCCGCGGCCCCGGCGTAGCTCGGCGCCGCCTGCGCCGTTTCGCACAGGGACGTGCCGGTGATCCCGGCGAAGAGAACCGCGCTCCAGCGCAGCAGCAGATGACGCTTCACCCAGGGCTCCTCACCGGACGCGTGTACTCCTACTGCGTCACGATGCCCGGGCGAGCGGGTTTCGGCGAATCATGATCACTCGGCAGTGTGGTCTGCCCAGGTCAGCGCCGTTCTTCGGCCAGCGCCTTCATCAGGTGCTCGGCCGGCACGACGGCGGTGATCAGGTCGTGCGGGTTGACCGCGAGCGGATGTCCGGCGAGCAGCCCGACGATGTCGCGGCCGAGCACCGCGCGGGCGTGCGGCCATTCGCGCGGCACCAGCGACTTCGACGTGTACGCCGGGACCATGACCCGTCCGTCGGCGTTGTGGAAGCCGATCACCGTGCGCTGCACCGGGGACAGGGCGTAGACCAGCAGCGTCGAATCGAGGATGACGCGCGGCAGGTCCTCGGCGGGCCGGTGTTCGGTCCGGACCATTTGCAGCAGCCGCTCGAGTTCGTTGCGCGGCTCGGGAAAACCGAGCGCCTTCGGCGAGGGCCGGTACCGGTCGTTGGGGTGGAAGTCCTCGACGACCTCGCCCGTCCCGTTCACCGGATACGCGCCGACGACCGCCCACGACGGCACCGGACCGCGGGCGTCGAAGGCCTCGTCGATGACATACAGCCAGCTGTTCGGGTTCGTCCGCGCGTTGGCCCGCATCTCGGGAGTGATCTCGGGTTTTCCCTGCGGCCCGCGGCGGGGGTACGCGTTCCGGCGCGCGCGTTTGCCCGCCGGGGTCCGGGAAACCATCCGATCTGCCTCGTCCCGCTGCGCCATCGCCGTCCCTCGGTGCCGGGTGCCTGAAAGTCCGTCCGCGGCCACTCTACTGTTGTCGCATGGCCTCTTCGCGTTCGGTCGATCCCGCTCAGTTACGAGCGGCGGTGCTGGCCGTTTCGGACTGGTTGCGTGGTTCCGGACCGGATCCGGCCCGCGCCGAGCTCGCCGCCGCGGTGCGCGCGACCCTGCGGACGCTCGCGCAGGACGCGCCGGGGCACACGGTCGAGGTCCGGGTGCCGCCATACGCCGCGGTGCAGTGCATCGAGGGCCCGAGGCACACCCGCGGCACGCCGCCCAACGTCGTCGAGACCGACCCGCGGACGTGGCTCGAACTGGCCACCGGCCTCCTGGACTGGGACGACGCGCTCGGCGCCGCCCGGGTGTCCGCCTCGGGCAGCCGCGCGGACCTCGCGCACTGGCTCCCGGTCGTGCGAATCTGATTTTCCGCGGCAATTGTTCTCTCCGGAGTGTCTTCTGAGGCACACACTCCGTAGAATCCCCTGAGCCGAGGCCTGTGCCACGCTGTCCGGGGCAGTGCCTTGCGTGTACTTTGGGTAGTCGGATTTCGATTCCCGTGACGAACGAGCGGCGATGGAAGGGCCCTGGTCATGAACGCGGTAGGCGTGTCCGCCGGCGAGCAGAGCCTCGGCCCGACAGCGCGCCGGATGATCCTCGGCTCGCAGCTTCGCCGGTTGCGCGAGGAAGCCGGGATCACGCGCCAGCAGGCGGGCTACAACATCCGCGGTTCGGAATCCAAGATCTCCCGGCTGGAACTCGGCCGCGTCGGCTTCAAGGAACGCGACGTCGCCGACCTGCTCACCATGTACGGCGTCTCCGACGAGGAGGAGCGCAAAGCGTTCCTCGACATGGTCAAGCAGTCGAACGAAGCGGGCTGGTGGCGCAAGTTCGGGGAGACGGTGCCCGGCTGGTTCACCGATCTCGTCGGCCTTGAGGAAGCGGCGTCCCGGATCCAGATCTGGGAGCCGCTGTTCGTGTCGGGCCTGCTGCAGATCGAGCCCTACGCGCGAGCGATCTTCAGCCACGGCCGTCCGGAAATGGCCGACGAACGCGTCGACCAGCTGGTGGCCCTGTGCATGCGGCGGCAGAAGATGCTGGCCCGCCCGGACGCGCCGCGCATCTGGGCGGTGCTCGACGAATCGGTGCTGTACCGGCCGATCGGCGGACCGAAGGTGTTCCGGCAGCAGCTGGAGTACCTGCTCGAGGTCACCACGCTGCCGCACGTGTCGGTGCAGATCCTGCCGTACTGCCGAAGCGGTTTGTCAGCCGAGCACGCGTTCTCGCTGCTGCGCTTCGCCGAGGCGGAACTGCCGAACATCGTCTACGTCGAGTACCTGACCGGCGCGCACTACCTCGACAAGCGCGACGAGATCGAGAAGTACGGCCGCGCGCTGGACCTGCTGGCCGTCGACGCGGAGACCCCGGAACGCAGCCGGGCCCGCATCGCCAAGCGCAAGGCCGAGATCTAAGCTCTCCGCTCTTCCTCGCGCCGGGGGATCGCCTCGGCGAAATTCTCTCTGCCGAGAATTCGTCCCGCCCATCCGAGGCAGGGGTAGTCGAATAGAGAACGCCCCCGCCCCATTCTCCTCACCGAGCGTGCATAAGTCCGGAAACTGCCTTCCACTGACCCGGTCGCACGCTTCCTATCGCTGCTCCGGCCGTCACGGTAAGTGTTCCGTATTCACCCGCTGCACCCGGCGGCGGCGAGTCACGAACGCGGTGCGTTATCAGGCCGCCAATATCGTGACCCGGGGTAATAATTAGCCCGTTCGGGTAGTGCTCGAATCACCTGTCTGGGAACTTCTACTGAACCGTGTCGTCACGCAGTGAGAAATTTGCAGAAAATTCTGCACGTGCATTTACCGCTGCATGCGCGCGTGCTAGCGTCGAAGTCACAGGCAGATGCACATGCAGATTCCTGAGCTTTTCATCGTCCTTCCCGGAAGGTGGCATCATGGCTGAGCGGTTCGAGAACGGTATTCCGGCCGACCGTCTGACCGGCGCCCAGTGGCGCAAGGCGAGCTACAGCGGTGCGGTGGGCAACTGCGTCGAAGTAGCCCCGCTGACCTCGGGCGAGATCGCGATGCGGAACTCCCGTTTCCCGGAGGGCCCGGCGCTCGTCTACACGCGCGCGGAGATGGCCGCCTTCCTCGCCGGCGCGAAGGACGGCGAATTCGACGATGTCCTCGGCTGAGGCCGCCGTCGTGGGCTCCGCCTTCGACATCGAGCAGGGCCTGCAGCGACTCATCGCCCGCGGTTACCAGTTCGTCCACCCGACGGACGGAGCGGGCGAAGTGCAGGCCGTGGTCGGAGTGCGAGTGCACGACAACGTGGTGGACGTCGTCCGGCTGAACGCCGAAGACGACGTCGAGGCCACGCGCCTCCCTGGCAGCGAGCAGAACATCTTCGCCCCGGCGTCCACCCTGTGGCGCTCGCGCGGCGAAGCAAGCCAGGTGCTGGGCGAAGTACTGGCCCTCCCCGAGCGCCAGCCGGCCCCCGCCGCGGCAGCCTCCGCGAACGGCTGCTGGGTCCCGGGCCGAGGCGGCCGCTCGAAGTGGCTGGCCGCCCGCTGATCCACCCTCCGCGCTGTCCCCATCGGTGCCCCTGATTTCAGGCCCCGTACGAAGTGGCCCAATCCACTTCGTGCGGGGCCTGGCTCATTTCTGGCCCGTGCTGGTCGGTCAGACGCCTTCGATGATCCGGAAGTCGCGCTCGACGGCGTCGCCGAGGGTTGCCAGCGCTTCCCGGTACGCCTCGCTCTCATAGGCCGCCACGGCTTCTTCGAAGCTGTCGAACTCGATCAGCACGACGCGCTCCGGGATTCCGGACTCGTGGACGACGACTCGGCTGCCGCCGCGGGAGAGGACCCGACCGCCCGCGGCCTGGACCGCGGCGGCGGCCAGCTTGTTGTAAGCGGCCAGCCTCTCCGGGTCGGAAATGACGCGGTAGACGCTGACCCAGTAGCCCTTGGCCACGGAAACCTCCTGTGTTCGGCCGGACGCGTCCGGCCGGCGGGGATGCATAAAGGATTAATATAAATAGTCTATGCTTCCCGCATGAGCCGTCAAGACGCGACTCGCGGCGCTGCGATCGGGTCGGCCCTCTACGAGCTGGCCACCAGGGCCGCGAGACGCCTTCCGCGCGACCTCAGCGTCACGTCCGCCGCCACCCTGGCCACCCTGCACCGGTGCGGCCCGCGACGGATCACCGATCTGGCCGTGGCCGAGGGCGTCACCCAGCCCGCGATGACCGTCCTGGTCCGCGCGATGGAGGAGTCCGGGCTGGTCGAGCGGAGGCGCGACGCGTCCGACAAGCGGGTCACGCTGGTGTCGCTGACCAAGGCTGGCGAGGCGTACGTCCAAACGCGCCGTCAGGCGGGCGTCGACGCGTACGCGCGGTTGATCGACGAACTCGCCGACGACGAGGTCGAGGCCCTGGCGGCGGCGCTTCCGGCGCTGGCGCACCTGGCAGAGCTCGAGAGCCGGAGTCGAGAAGGGGCGAAGCGCCCACTCCAGTCCAAGACCACTGGCCTGAACTGAGAGCACCGCTCCGGAAATCCTCCCCCGTAGTGGGCAGAACCACGCCGTGGACCGGCCCCCCACCTCATCCACCCCTTACACTTGGACTCGGCCCGCCCACGTCTTCCTGGGAGCTTCCCGGTGGTTTCCGACCCCTCCGCCAGTACTGATCGACCCGAAGATCAACCCGAACCGGAACCCCGTGAGGAGTGCGGCGTCTTCGGCGTCTGGGCTCCCGGGGAAGAAGTCGCCAAGCTCACCTACTACGGTCTCTACGCCCTGCAGCACCGCGGGCAGGAGGCAGCGGGCATCTCCGTCTCGGACGGCTCGCAGATCGTCGTCTTCAAGGACCTCGGGCTCGTCAGCCAGGTCTTCGACGAGCAGGTCCTGCAGTCCCTGCAGGGACACATCGCCGTCGGGCACTGCCGGTACTCCACGACCGGGGCCACGATCTGGGAGAACGCCCAGCCGATCTTCCGCACCACCGACACCGGCAGCGGCCTGTCCTTCGCGCACAACGGCAACCTGGTCAACACCGCCGAACTGCGCGATCGCACGGTCGCCGCGGGGCTGAAGCCGCACGCCGGGCTCACCGGGTCCTCCAGCGACTCCGACCTCGTCTGCGGGCTGCTCGCCGCGAACGCCGCGGACAAGGGCATCGAGGCCGCCGCGCTGGACCTGCTGCCGACCCTCAAGGGCGCGTTCTGCCTGGTCTTCGCCGACGAGAACACCCTGTACGCGGCCCGCGACCCGCACGGCGTGCACCCGCTGGTGCTCGGTCGGCTGGAGCGCGGCTGGGTCGTGGCGAGCGAGACCGCCGCGCTCGACATCTGCGGCGCGTCGTTCGTGCGCGAGGTCGAGCCGGGCGAGCTGATCGCCATCGACGCCGAGGGGCTGCGTTCGTCGCGGTTCGCGAACCCGGAGCCCAAGGGCTGCGTCTTCGAGTACGTCTACCTCGCCCGTCCGGACACGTCGATCGCCGGCCGCAGCGTGCACGCCACGCGCGTCGAGATCGGCCGCAAGCTGGCCGCCGAGCATCCGGTCGACGCCGACCTCGTGATGCCGGTGCCGGAGTCCGGCACCCCGGCCGCGATCGGGTACGCGCAGGGCTCCGGCCTGCCGTACGGCACCGGTCTGGTCAAGAACGCCTACGTCGGGCGCACCTTCATCCAGCCGTCGCAGACCATCCGGCAGCTTGGCATCCGGCTGAAGCTGAACCCGCTGCGCGACGTCATCCGCGGCAAGCGCCTGGTCGTGGTGGACGACTCGATCGTCCGCGGCAACACTCAGCGCGCGCTCGTGCGGATGCTGCGCGAGGCGGGCGCGCTCGAGGTGCACGTGCGGATCGCGTCGCCGCCGGTGCGGTGGCCGTGCTTCTACGGCATCGACTTCGCGTCGCGGGCCGAACTCGTCGCCAACGGCGTCGACCTCGACGGCATCCGCCGTTCGATCGGAGCCGATTCGCTCGGCTACATTTCGCTGGACGGCCTGGTCGCGGCGTCGGAGCAGCCGAAGTCGCGGCTGTGCACGGCCTGCTTCTCCGGCGAGTACCCGATTCCGCTGCCCGAGGACGCGCTCATCGGCAAGCACCTGCTCGAGAGCATGGACGCCGCCGGTGGCGCGGCGACTCCCGTCAGCGCCGCCGGGTACGGTGCCGAAGACGCCGTCCGGCGTCCGTGAACCAAGCATGTCCAGTAGGGAGTCCGCTTCCGTGAGCGAGTCCACGAGCGCCACGTACGCAGCCGCCGGGGTCAGCATCGACGCCGGTGACCAGGCCGTCGAGCTGCTCAAGCCACACGCTGAGCGGGCGACGAGGCCCGAGGTGCGCGGCGGGGTCGGCGGTTTCGCCGGGCTCTTCTCGCTCAAGCTCGACAAGTGGAAAGAGCCGATCCTCGCGTCGTCGACCGACGGCGTCGGCACCAAGATCGCGGTCGCGCAGGCGCTCGACAAGCACGACACGGTCGGCATCGACCTGGTCGCGATGGTCGTCGACGACCTGGTCGTCACCGGGGCCGAGCCGCTGTTCCTCCAGGACTACATCGCGGTCGGCAAGGTCGTGCCGGAGAAGATCGCGGCGCTGGTCGGCGGCATCGCCGAGGGCTGTGTCCAGGCGGGCTGCGCGCTGCTCGGCGGCGAGACGGCCGAGCACCCCGGGCTGATGGGCGAGCACGACTACGACCTGTCGGCCACCGGCGTCGGCGCGGTCGAGGCGTCCGCGCTGCTGTCGCCGGAGAAGGTCCGCCCTGGCGACGTCGTCATCGCGATGGGCTCGTCCGGCCTGCACTCCAACGGCTACTCGCTGGCCCGGCACGTGCTGCTGGACATCGCGCGGATGCCGCTGGACGGGCACGTCGAGGAGTTCGGCCGCACGCTCGGCGAGGAGCTGCTCGAGCCCACCAAGATCTACGCGAAGGACTGCCTCGCGCTGGTCGCCGAGACCGAGGTGCGCACGTTCGCGCACATCACCGGCGGCGGTCTCGAGGCCAACCTCGCGCGCGTGATGCCGCGCGGCCTCGTTGCCAAGCTCGAACGCGGCACGTGGACGCCCGCTCCGGTGTTCGCGCTGATCGGGCAGCGCGGCAAGGTCGAGCGCGCGGAGCTGGAGAAGACGTTCAACATGGGCGTCGGCATGGTCGCGATCGTGTCCGCCGAGGACGTCGACCGGGCGCTGGCGGTGCTCACCGCGCGGCACGTGCCCGCGTGGATCCTCGGCGACATCCAGCCCGCCGAAGACCCGGACGGCCCGCGCGCGGTGCTGTCCGGCGACCACCCGCGGTTCTGAAAGCCGCTTGCCTCGTCTTGAGACACTGAGGACATGGCGGAGGACGTACGCGTCGGCGCCCGGTTCGTGATCCCGGGTGCCGAACTGCGAGAGCGCTTCTCCCGATCCTCGGGACCGGGCGGACAAGGCGTGAACACGACGGACTCGCGCGTCGAGCTGTCGTTCGACGTCGCGGGCTCCGCCGTGATCCCGCCCGCGCTGAAGGAACGCATCACCGCCCGCCTCGGCACGCGCCTGGTCGGCGGAGTGCTCACCATCGCGGCCAGCGAATACCGCTCCCAGCTGATGAACCGCGACGCGGCCCGGGAGCGGCTCGCCGAGGTGCTGGCGAAGGCATCCGCGCCGCCGCCGGCCAAACGACGTCCCACCAAGCCGTCGCGAGGCTCGAAGGAACGCCGCCTGGCTGCGAAGAAACGCCGCAGCGACGTAAAACGCGGCCGCGGCGGGCGGTACGACGACTAGCTCAGCGACAGGTGCACGCACTCACCGGCGACCTGGTACCCAGCGCGCCGGTACACCGTCCCGATCCCCACATCGCCCGGCGTGAGGAATGCTGTCCGCGCACCGCGTTCGTGGGTTAAGCGGGTGAGGTGCGCGGTGATCGCCGCCGCGATGCCTTGGCCTCGGTGTTCTGCGGCTACGGCGATGCCGACGATTTCCGTTGCGCCGGAGACGATGTCCAACGCGATTCCGCCGCCCACAATGGTTTCGCCGTGTTCGGCCAGGACGGTCAGGTAGTCGCGGTTGCGTTCGACATCGGCGTCCGACACGTCGGGCGACTCGCCGAAGGCGACGTTCTGCACGGACCGCAGGCGGCGGAATTCGTCGTCGGACGACGGTTCGCGCAGCTGAATGTGTTCTGGCGCAACGCAATCGACGAGATCTTCGGTGGCGCAGGTCATCACCGGCACGCGTCGTTCCAGCGTGAATCCGGCGGCGACGAGCGCTGTCTCGGCGTTGGGAGCGGCGTCGGTGAAGAACTCCAGCCGGGGCAGGAGATTTCGTTGCCGGTAAGCGGAAATCAGGAGAGCGATCTCGGCGGACGAAGGGTTCGCGCCGTCGTCGGGGATGGCGTAGTTCGCCATCGGATGAGAGCTGTCCTTGGCGAAAGTCGCCAGGAACGGGCCGATTCGCTCGGTTTCGCGGCCGATCGGTGCGGTCGCGCGGACGTATGCCTGAAGGGCGGACATCTCTGGTGGAAGCCTTTCGCGAAGAAGGAATGCGCGGGCAGCACAACAACTGGCAACCCCACGCCGGGCGCGCAGGCCGAACAGCTCAGGCCAGGCGGCCGGTGCGGGCCGTGGCGGAGCACATAGGCATTCCTTCGTCCGAAACGAACTTCCCGTTCATCGTCTCAGACCCGGCAAGCGAATTAACGGTTCAGCGCGGCGCGGGCCTGGTCCACGATCCGGGCCAGGTGCACGCCTCGGCGGACATCGCAGGGATGCGTGGTCGTTCCGCAGGACACCATCGCGGCGAAATCGTCGAGCAGCGCGGTGTACGCGTCGTTCGCCGTGCCGGTGCGGCCCAGCGTGCGGAGGCCGTGTTCGCCGAAAACCGAATACTCGACCACCGTCGGCTGGACCGGCAGGCGGAGGCTGAGCGTCGCGGTGCTCGTGATGCCGCCCTCGTGTTCGAGCAGCAGCTGCCACAGGTCTTCGGGACCGCGGTGGGCGGCAAGGACGTTGGTGATCGGGCCGAGGGCGGCATCGAGCAGGTCGAACGCGTGCGGGCCGATGTCGGCGAGCGCGCCGCCAGCCGGATCCTGTCGCCAGGCCGAGGTCGCGTACTTGCCGCTGAGCAGTGCACCGGACAGCCAGCGCACGCTGCCGCCTCGCCAGCCGCCGGCGGCGGTGACGCCGTCCAGCCAATCGCGCGTTTGCTGGGCGAACCGCAGCGTTAGCATCACCAGCGAAGCGACGCCAGCGGACGTCACGGCGTCCGCGAGACGCTGCGCCGTGGCCAGGTCGGGGGCGATCGGTTTCTCCAGGATCAGGTGCTTGCCCGCCTCCGCGGCCCGGGTCGCCAGTTCGGCCTGCACGGTCGGCGGCACGGCGAACGCGAGCGCGTCGACCTGCTCGAACAGCTCGTCCAGATCGCTGGTGGGCACGGCGTCGTAGGCCTGCGCCAGCGCGGTGGCGGCCTCCGGCCTTCGGCTCCACACAGCACTGAGCACGGTCCCCGGATGGTCCGCGAGCCCGGGGGCGTGCACCGTGGTGGCCCACGGTCCGGTTCCTACGAGGCCGACGCGCAGCTGGTCCTGTCCCACGCCCGGAAGTGTAGGTGTGTCCGCGGTCGCTTCCAGCGCGGCCTGCGGTGCGTTAACGTCGACAAGTTCTTCGCCACGAACGGGGGAAGCCGGTGAGAATCCGGCGCTGGCCCGCAACCGTGAGCGGCCCCGCGAGGGACCGCGAGCCGGATCGCCCGTCGTGGTCCGATCGATGCGAGGTACATCTGACATGCGGTTCGTGCACGCGCGGCACTGGGGGCGAGTCCTCGCCGGCTGCGCTCTTCTCGTCGCTACCGGTCTCGGCGGTGCTTCTTCCGCCTCGGCCACCACACCCGGCAAGGGCACCGACGGCTACTGCCAGGACGACAACGGCGTCACGGTGATCGTCGATTTCCAGGGGCTTGGCGGGGAAACCCTCATCCGGTGCGCGCCGGGCAAGCAGGAAAACGGCGTCACCGCACTGCAAAACGCCGGCTTCGAACTCACCGGCGCGGGCAAGTACGGCCTGGCCGTGATGTGCAAGATCGAGAGCAAGCCCGCGGATCAGACCTGCACCGGCATGCCGCCGGAGAAGGCGTCGTGGAGCTTCTGGACCGCTACCAACGGCGGCAAATGGCAGTCGGCGCAGGTCGGCGCGCAGAGCTGGAAGCCGCCCGCCGGAGCATTCGAGGGCTGGTCGTTCGCGATCGGCAAGTCCTACACCGAGTATCCGCCGCCGCGCACCGAACCGGTGCGCAAGTCCAATGCGCCCGCGCAGGCTCCGGCGTCCACTTCGGACAGCGGGTTCCCGTGGGGACTGGTGATCGGCATCGTGGTCGTCGTGCTGCTCGTGGCCGCCGGGACGGTCGTCGCGGTGCGCCGCAGGCGTGCTGGGCAGTAGTCCGCGAGCGCTCCATCCCGGCGCGTGGTGGGTGTGGGCGCTCGCGCTCGCCGTCGCCGCGAGCCGGACCACGAACCCGGTGCTGCTCGCTCTGGTGATCGCGGTGGCCGGGTTCGTCGTGGTGCTCCGCCGCGGCGACGCGCCGTGGGCGCTGGCGTTCCGGATGTACGCCTGGATCGCCGCGGTGATCCTGGCATCGCGCGTGCTGTTCCGGATCCTGATCGGCGGCGAGGACGGCGGCCACATCCTGTTCACGCTGCCGACCATCCCGTTGCCGAGCGCCGCGGCCGGCATTCAGCTCCTCGGCCCCACCTCGGCCGAGGAGCTGCTCGGCGGGCTTTACGACGGGCTCCGGCTGGCGACGATCGTGCTCTGCGTCGGAGCCGCGAACGCGCTGGCGAACCCGAAACGCCTGCTCAAGGCGGTACCCGGGGCGCTGTATGAGGTGGGGACGGCGGTGACCGTCGCGCTGTCGGTGGCCCCGCAGCTGGTCGAGAGCGTGCAGCGGGTGCGTCGGGCGCGGCGGCTGCGCTCCGGGAAGACGCGTGGCTTCCGGTTCGTGAAGGGGATTTTCGTGCCGGTGCTCGCCGACGCCATGGACCGGTCGCTGCAACTCGCGGCGGCCATGGATTCCCGCGGCTACGGGCGGCGCGGCTACCTCTCCCCGCGCGTCCGGATGCTGATCGCGACCTGCGTGCTGGCCGGTTTGGTCGGCGTCGCGGTCGGGGTTTACGGCGTGCTCGACGGGTCCGCGTCGTGGCTTGGCGTGCCGATGCTCATCGCCGGGCTGGTGCTGGCCGCCGCCGGATTCGTCCTCGGCGGACGGCAGATCCGCCGCACGACCTACCGGCCCGATCCGTGGCGGCTGCCGGAAACGCTGGTCGCGCTGTGCGGCGTCGCGACCGCGGTGCTCGTGCTGCTCGCCGACCCGGTTTCGCTCACCACCCCGGCCAGCCCGCTGACCTGGCCGGAGCTGCCGCTGCTGCCGGCCGTCGCGGTGCTGATCAGTGTGCTGCCCGCTTGGTTCGCGCCGCGTCCGGCGCTGGTGTCGGAGGTCGCCCGATGATCGAGTTTTCGCACGTCAGCGTCACGTACGACGGGGCGGACCGGCCGGTGCTCCGGGACGTCGACCTCACGATCGAGGAGGGCGAACTCTGCCTCGTCGCCGGCCGTACCGGGGTCGGCAAGTCGACCTTGCTCGGTGCGATCAACGGCTTGGTCCCGCATTTCACCGGCGGCACGCTGGCCGGCCGGGTCAAGGTCGGCGGGCTCGACACCGCGACGCATCCGCCGCGCGAACTGGCGTCGGTCGTCGGCGTGGTCGGACAGGATCCGCTGGCCGGCTTCGTCACCGACACCGTCGAGGAAGAACTCGCGTACGCGATGGAGCAGCTCGCCGTCGCGCCGGACGTGATGCGCAAACGCGTCGAGGAAACCCTTGATCTGCTGGGCATCGCCGAACTCCGCGACCGTCCACTTCGGACGCTCTCCGGCGGGCAGCAACAACGCGTCGCGATCGGCGCGGTGCTCACGGCGCATCCGAGCGTGCTGGTGCTGGACGAACCGACGTCAGCGCTCGACCCGACCGCGGCCGAGGAAGTCCTGGCCGCGATCACGCGTCTGGTGCACGACCTGGGCACGACGGTCGTCGTCGCCGAGCACCGGATGGAACGCGTCGCGCAGTACGCCGACCGTCTGCTCTACCTGCCCGGCGACGGCACCGTCGTGTCCGGTCAGCCCGCGGAGGTGTTCGCCGAGACCGATGTCGCGCCGCCGATCGTCGAACTGGGCCGGCTCGCGGGCTGGTCGCCGCTGCCGCTTTCGGTCCGCGACGCCCGACGGCTCGCCCGCCCGCTGAGGGAACGCCTGGCCGAGCGTCGCCCTGCTGCGGCGGCACAAAGCTCTGGCGAAGCGATCCTCACCGCGCGGGGCGTGCGGGTTCGGTACGGCAACGTGAACGCGGTGCGGGGCGTTGACCTGCGGCTGGACCGCGGCGAGGTCGTCGCGCTGATGGGCCGGAACGGCTCCGGCAAGTCCTCGCTGCTGTGGGCGTTGCAGGGCAGCGGACCCCGCTCCGACGGCACGGTCGACGTCCTCGGCGCGGACCCGAAGACGCTGCGGTCGCGGGCCGCCCGCACACGCGTCGGGCTGGTCCCGCAAACCCCGTCTGACCTGTTGTATCTCGATTCGGTCGAAGCGGAATGCCGCCAGGCTGACGTCGAATCGGAGGTCACCGCGGGCACCGCCCGGAAGCTCCTCGACCGTCTCGTTCCGGGCATCGAAGACGACACCAACCCGCGCGACCTCTCCGAGGGGCAGCGACTCGCCCTGGTCCTGGCCGTCCAGCTCGCCGCCGCCCCGCCGGTCGTGCTGCTGGACGAGCCGACCCGCGGCCTGGACTACCCGGCGAAACGCCACTTCGCGACCATCCTCGCCGACCTGGCCGCCGAGGGGCACGCGGTGCTGCTGGCCACCCACGACGTCGAGTTCGTCGCCTCCGCCGCGCACCGCGTCGTTGTCCTCGCCGAGGGCGAAGTGGTCGCCGACGGCCCTACCGCGGACGTCGTCGTGGCCTCGCCCGCCTTCGCTCCACAGGTGGCGAAGATCCTCGCGCCGGAGCCGTGGCTGACCGTGGACGCGGTGGCGAAGGCGCTGGCGTGACCGATTTCCTGGGCCCAGCCGTCCGCATCCGGCACCGCACGGCGCTGGTGCTGACGGCGGCCGTCGTGGTCGGACTGGCGATGTTCTGCTGGCCGCTGCTGGCCCGCAGCACCGTCGGCACCTCCGCGCACGTGACCGACGCGCCGTTCGTCTTCCTCGTGACGCTGCCAGTGCTGATCCTGATCGTGCTGGCGGAACTGTCCAGCGGCGGACTCGACGCGAAGGCGCTCGCGCTGCTCGGCGTGCTGTCCGCGGTGAACGCCGCGCTGCGTCCGCTCGGCGCGGGCACCGGCGGAATCGAGCTGGTCTTCTTCCTGCTCGTGCTGGCCGGGCGAGTCTTCGGGCCGGGCTTCGGATTCGTCCTCGGTTCGACGTCGCTGTTCGCGTCCGCGCTGCTCACCGGCGGCGTCGGGCCGTGGCTGCCGTTCCAGATGCTGGCGTCGTCGCTGGTCGGGCTGGGTGCGGGGCTGCTGCCGCGCCGGGTGAAGGGCCGGTGGGAGATCGCGCTGCTGGCGCTCTACGGAGTGGTCGCCGCGTACTTCTACGGCCTCGCGATGAGCCTGTTCACCTGGCCGTTCCTGGCGAGCCACACCGCGCTGGACTTCGTCCCGGGCGGACCGCTCGGCGAGAACCTGCACCGGTTCCTGGTGTTCACCGTGCTGACGTCCACGTTGGGCTGGGACACCGGCCGCGCGCTCACGAACCTGGTCGCGATCCTCGTGCTGGGCCCGGCGATCCTGACCGTGCTGCGCCGGGCCGCACGACGAGCGGCGTTCAGCTGAGCCGCTGGCCGACCTTGTCCAGGACCTCGACGAGCTGAGCCATCCCGGCCGCGTTCGGGAAGTGCGAGGTGTCGATGTCGTGGACCTCGAACTGATTGCCGGGAGTGCGCGCGTCGGCCTCGGTGATCATCCGGTCCTGGAGGGCGAGCGGCACCAGGTGGTCTTGGAGGTGCCGGACGTAAAGCCGCGGAACGCGCCCCCACCGCTCCGGCGTGCCGCGCGAGTCGGTGGCGCCGCGGCCGATGATGTCGTCCGGAGCCATCGCGTTGAGCAGGGCGTAGAACTCACCGTCGGTGGCGTCCGCGCAGAGCGCTGCCTTCGCCGCCGTCAATGCCTCCGCCGCGGAAGACCGCCAGTTGAAGCGCATCGCGCCGATCACCGCCGGGTCGGCTGCGATGAACCCGAGCATCGCCCCGATCTGCGACGTCGCGGCTTCAGGCGTGGCCAGGTATTCCTCCGGCGTCGGCAGTTCGACGCAGCAGAACGCGGCGTCGTAGACCAGCGCCGACACCAGCTCCGGAACCTCTTCGGCGACGAGCGTGACCAGCGCACCACCGATGCTCGACCCGACCAGCACGACCGGACCCAGCTTCGCGGCCCGGCGGACGACGTCCACAGTGGTCGCGACCTGGTCGGCCACGGTCAGGCCGACCAGCGCCGACGGTTCGGTGGCGAACGCGCCGAGATCCTGCGGTGCCTGGTACGACAGCCGGAACTGCTGTTCGGGCTGCGGCACCCCCACCCCGCGATACCCGCGCAGCACGAGTTCCGGCGGCGCGGCGGACACGCCGTTGGCACCGGCGGCGAAGACGAACGTCGAAGTCATGCCGCACAGTCAAGCGATCCGCCCGGCCGCGCACAGCGGGGAAAAGGTGATCAGGCCCGCAACTAAAGTCAGGAGTACGAGTAGAACCCGCGGCCGGTTTTCTTGCCGAGCAGCCCGGCGTCGACCATGCGCAGCAGCAGCGGCGGCGACGAGTACAGCGGCTCCTTGAACTCCGCGTACATCGAGTCCGCAATGGCCTTGATGGTGTCGAGGCCGATCAGGTCGGACAGCCGCAGCGGACCCATCGGGTGCGCCGTGCCCAGCTCCATGCCGCGGTCGATGTCCTCGGCCGAGGCGAAGCCCGATTCGATCATCCGGATCGCCGACAGCAGATACGGCACGAGCAGCGAGTTCACGATGAACCCGGCCCGGTCCTGCGACCGGATCACCGTCTTGCCCAGCGCGCCGGTGGCGTGCTCCTCGGCCCGGCGAGCGGTCTCCTCACTGGTCAGCAGCGACGGGACCAGTTCGACCAGCGGCAGCACCGGCACCGGGTTGAAGAAGTGGATGCCGACGACCTGCTGCGGACGGCCGGTGGCCATGCCGAGCTTCATGATCGGGATCGACGACGTGTTGGACGCGAACACCGCGTCCTCGCGCTTGACGATCTTGTCCAGTGCCCGGAACACGTCGACCTTGGCCTGCTCCTGTTCCAGGATGGCCTCGACGACGAGATCGCGGTCGGCGAACTCGGCGATGTCCGTGGTGAAGCGCAGCCGCCCGAGCGCCGCCTCGGCGTCCTCGGCGGCCAGCTTGCCGTTGCGGACGCCGCGCTGCAGCGACTTCTCGATGCGCGCCTTGCCCGCGTCGAGGGCCGGCTGGTTCACCTCGGTGACCAGCACGTCCAACCCGGACCTGGCGTGCACCTCGGCGATGCCGGAGCCCATGAGCCCGGCCCCGACCACACCTACTCGTGCGATGTCGCTCACCCGTCCCACTCCTTCACCTCATCGGCGTGCCGAGAAAACGGGCAGCACACAACGCACGAGGGCGTCTCGGACCTTGGTCCGATTCCGCCCTCGCGTGTCGTGTGCCTGCGTCAACGGCGGTACTCGTCGTACCCGTCGTCGTACGGGTCCTCGTACCGCTTGTCGTCCTCGTGGTTGTCCGAGGAACTACTCGACAGCTCGCGCTGCAAAGCATCGAAGTCGGTTTCGTGGGAGCTGTATTTGAGCTCGCGCGCCACCTTCGTCTGCTTGGCCTTAGCCCGGCCGCGCCCCATGGCTCGACCCCCTCGCACAGGGGCGGGGCGGCCGGGGGAATCGGCGGCCCCGCATCGTCTCGACAGTTCTTTCCTGCTGACACCGTACCGTGTCCCGGGGGTTGGATGCGACGTGGCACGGTGTGCTCGTCGCGACAGTGTCCGCCGGACGCCGGTTACCGGCACGTCGATGCCGATCGGTGCTGGTCGGCGTGCCACGATGCTCGGGTGCTCCGACCCTTCGTGGCCTATCTGCGGGTGTACGAACCTCTGCGCGCGCTGGGCGATCCCCCCGCGCAACAGCTGGTCGAGGCCGTTTCCGCAGGCGGGCTCAGCCGGATCGGGATCGGCGAACGCGAACAGCGGATGTGGCTCAAGTCACAGGCGGCCGCGCCGGTTCGGCTGCTGCCCGCGCAGCTGCGCGACGGACGGCCCGCGCCGAGCCTCGTCACCGACGTGCTCGTGCTCGACCCGGCCGACGTCCCCGCCGGCCACACCGCCGAGGGCCCGTTCGCGTGCCCGCTCGAACTGCGCGCCCGCTCCGCCGCGGCGTTGAGCACCTTCCTCGCCGACGCCGAGCCCGCGTTGCGGATCGCGGTCCTCGACGCGGGCTGCGTCACCGCGGACAAGGCCCGCGCGCAGACCAAGGCCGCGATGACCGACCTCACCGCCACCGCCGCGCACACCCTCACCACCACCTGGACCGTCCCGCTGCCCTGGTTCTCGCTGGTCGATCCGGACGAACGCAAGCTCGTGCTCGGCAGCGGCCCGGACGACCCGGTGCGGGAGGCGTCCTGGCGCACCCCGATGTCCGCCGCGCTCCGCCGGGCGTCCGAGGCGGGCGAGCTGATCGAGACGACCTTCGGCGACTCCGGCCCCGGCCGGGTGCTGTCGCAGACCCGGCAGTGGCTGGAGAGCTTCGACCCGGACTCGGTCGTCGAACTGGACTACGGCGGTCTCGTGCAACTGTTCGCCGACTCGCTGCTCGACGCCGACTCCACCGCGGAGGAGGTCCACGACATCCTCGACGCGCTGCGCACCGGGAACGTCGAGGAGCTGGCCGAGCTGTTTTCGCAGCTGCGCGAGTTCTGGGGCGACCTCGCGGCTAAGGAACACTCCAACTGACCCGCAGCTCGCCCTGAGGTGTGCCGCCGCCGAGCACCGGCGGGTGAGCCAGATCGGACAGCTCGTCCGGAGTCTCGATGCCCAGGCGCGCGAGCACGGCCATGGCCAGCGGCGCCAACGCCCGCTTGTTGCCGTCCGCGATCTTGATCGCGCACGCGGTGCCGTCGCCCAGCGTGAACGCCAGGACACCTTCCGCGCCGCTCTTCGACAGCAGCCCAGGCACGGCCTGCATCAGCCGGGTGTCCTCCCGCCCGGTGCCCGCGACCAGCCACGGGTGCGCACGCATCGCGTCCGCGACTCGGCGTTCGTCGGTACCCGGTTCGGCCTGCGCGAGCCGGCCGAACGACCGCGCGAGGCCGGTCGGCGAGAACGCGAACAGCGGCGCGCTGCAGCCGTCGACGCCGACCGCGGCGATGGCTTCGCCGGTCAGCTCCTCGACCGTCTTCGCGAGCTGGACCTGCAACGGATGGTCCGGCAGCTGGTAGCCCTCGGTCGGCCAGCCGTTCGCGACGCAGGTGGCGAGCATCGCGGCGTGCTTGCCGGAGCAGTTCATGGTGATCTTCCGCGGCTCGTCGGCCGCGCGCCGGGCGTCCTCGCCGATCGGCAGCTCGGCCGGGCAGGCCAGCGCCGCCGGATCGAGCCCGGCGCCGGACAGCATCGCGGCGACGCGCTCGACATGTCCGGTTTCGCCGGAATGCGAGGCGCAGCCCAGCGCCAGGTCCGCGCCGTCGTAGCCGAGACCGGCGCGGAGCATCCCGACGCCCTGCAGTGGCTTGTTCGCCGACCGGGGGAAGAACGGGCTGGTCACGTCGCCCGCGGAGAACCGGACGGTGCCGTCGGGCGCGGTGACGACGAGACATCCGTGGTGAACGCTCTCGACGAAACCGTTCCGGACGACCTCGACGAGAATCGGCTGGCCGGTCATTCCTCGACGCGCCCCAGTTCGCTGTCCAGCAACTGGTCCACAGTGGCCGCTCCGCTGCTGTAGCGCCCGGCGATCTCGGCGTTGAGCGTGTCCATCACGCCCTGGACCTGGCGGCGGAAGGAGGACACGGAGGCTTCCTCGGCCGCGTACGTGTCCAGCGCGGCGGCGAGCTTGTCGTCCGACAGCGAGCCGACGTCGGTGAGCCCGGTGTCGCCGATCAGCGCCTCCGCGTGCCTGCGGTGCTCGCCCGCGCGGGACGGTTCGAGCTGCTGGTGCCTGCCGGAACCGGCGGCCGGGCCGAGCGCGTTGTCGGCGAGGATGGACGCGAGCCGGTCGACGATGCTTTCCCCGCCGGACGAGCGACGCTCCTGTTCGGCGCGCACGATGTCGATGCGGGCGTGCAGGAGCCGGCGCAGGTAGGACAGGTCTGTCTCTTCCTGCGCGGCCTCGTCGCGCCGCTCGCGCAGCACCGGGAGCGGCAAGTCGCCTAATCCGGTGAGATATCCCGGGCCGAGGACGCGGTCGATCCGTCGCCGCCCGCCGGGACGCACTTCGATCACGGGCACATCCTGCTCCACATTCGGCGACGACGCTACCGTCGAGTTCACTTCAGCCCCGCAGTCTCTGCGCTGCTTCCCGTCCGGGCGCCGCGTGCTCGCCCGGCACCGAGTCCGGATCGACAGTGGCCTGGACCACTCGGTCCTCGTCGCCTGCCAGCAGCTCCGCCCCGCCCGGCACCGAGCGTTTGACCAGCGCCAGCGCGATCGGCCCGAGTTCGTGGTGCTGCGCGACCGTGCCGATCCGGCCGACGACGCGCTCGCCGAGCTTCACCGGGTCGCCGGTCTCCGGCGTGATCTCCGGCGAACCGTCGAGGTGCAGCAGCGCGAGATACCGCGGCGGGCGGCCGACGTTGTGCACCTTCGAGACGGTTTCCTGGCCGCGATAGCAGCCCTTCGCGACGTGCGCGGCCGAGCCGATCCAGCCGACCTCGTGCGGGATCGTCCGCTCGTCGGTGTCGACGCCGAGCCGCGGATGCCGCGATTCCACGCGCAGCGCGTCGAACGTCCACGAGCCAGCCGGACGCGCGCCCGCGTCGGTGAGCCGTTGCCACCATTGAGTGAGCTGAGCGCGCGGCACCACGAGATCCGCGCCCGCTCGCGTCGGCCACGGCATCCGGCGGGCGAAACCGCCTTCGGGCAACGCGGCCACCGAATACGGCTCAGTGCCGAGCTCGACGCCGAGCACGCTGTCGGTCTCCGGGCCGAGCACGGAAAGAACGGCGAGTTCTTCGGTCACGTCGCGAATCTCGACCTTGGACCAGAACTTCATCGCTTCGAGGTACTCGCGCAGGGTTTGCTTGCCGCCCTTGGGCAACGCGCTCGTGACGAGCGGGCCGGGGTCGCTGTCGAGGTACACCGTCTCGCCGGCGTGCGCGAGCACGAAATGGGTGTCGACGTGGCCCTGGCTGTCGAGGACGAGCGCTTCGGTGCCGGTGTTCGCGGCGAGTTCGGTGACGTGTTGCGAGATCACCAAATGCAGCCAGGACAAGCGTTCCTCGCCGGTGACGGCGAGGATTTCTCGGTGCGAGCGGTCGATGACGACCACTCCTCGGGCGGCGGTGCGCTGCTCGGCGAACGGATCGCCCCAGTGCCACGGAACTCCGGCTTCCGGGTGGCCCTCGGGCGCGGCGACCGCGCGGGGGATTTCGAGCAGCGGCGAGCTGTACGGCATAACCCTAAGCGTAAGTGAGTACCTTGAGGGGATGCGCGTTCTCGCCTTCCTCGACGGTTCACTGGCCGACCCCGAAGCCGCTCACCTCCGGGTGGACGACCTCGGCCTGCTGCGCGGAGACGGGGTGTTCGAAACGATCCTCGTGGCAGTGAAAAAGCCGCGGGAAATGCGTCCGCACCTCGACCGGCTCGCCCGTTCCGCGGCGATGCTGGACCTGCCTGCCCCGGACCTCGAGGGCTTCGCCCGAGCCGCGCAGGCAGTCGTCGACGCGTGGCAGGGCGGCCCGGAGATCGCACTGAAACTCGTGTACACGCGGGGTGTCGACGGCGATCCGGAAGGCAAGCCGACAGCGTTCGCGATGGGCCTGGAGGTCGAGGAGAAGGTCCTGCGGGCGCGCACCGAAGGCGTTTCGGTGGTGACCCTGGAACGCGGTTTCGGCCCCGAACTAGCCGAGCGCGCCCCGTGGCTTTTGCTCGGCGCGAAAACGGTTTCCTACGCGATGAACATGGCCGCCCTGCGCGAGGCGACCCGTCGCGGAGCCCAAGATGTGATCTTCACCGCTACCGATGATTCGGTGCTCGAAGGCCCGACGTCGACGGTCGTCCTGGCGAAGGAGCGGACGCTCTACACCCCGCCGTCCACTGTTGGCATCCTGCCAGGAACGACGCAGTACGCATTGTTCCGCGGCGCGGAGAAGGCGGGCTGGTCGGTGAAGGTGGAGCCGCTGTCGGTGGAGGACTTGCTGCGAGGGGACGGCGTGTTCCTCACGTCGTCGGTGCGGAAGGTGACCCGGGTGCACACCCTGAACGGGACGGTATTGCCGGATTCGACGGGGTTGCACGGGGAGCTGGTGGCGGCTTACGAGAGCGAGTACTGAGAGCCTGGTGAGCGGCTGTGCCGGTGCTAACCGGCGCAGCCATTCACGACCCGCTGATCAGCACCACCGACGGTGTGACCCCCTCCGCTCGATATGCGCTGATCTTGTGGTGCCCGTCCACCAGCAATGGCCGCGTACCGGACAAAACCACCGCCACCGGCCGGTGTCCCGAGCGGATTGCCGTGCGGTAGTACGTGACCCGGGCATCGTCGTCGGCCGGCCAGTCGCTTGCCGGGATCAGATCCACCGCCTCGAAGCGTTGCGGGCCGCTGACCCGGTACTGGCCGTCGACAAGCAACGCCAGCAGTTCGCGGAGGGTTTCCGCCAGCGGGAGGCGCACCTGACCGGTCGCGAGCGCGATGCGCAGCGACTGCGGCAGCTCCGCCCGTCCTCCGGTGTTCAGCTCCAGGAAACCCGCGCCGCCGGTGATCGTTACCCGTTCCACGCTCACAAGGACGCTTGGAACCGCACCGAGGTTCCGGGGCGTGCTTGAGCGAGTGCTCCGAGTGACTCCCGTCTCACGACCGCGATCACCGGATAACCGCCCGTGGTCGGGTGATCGGCGAGGAAGACCAGCGGCAATCCGTTCGGCGGGACCTGAATCGCGCCGGTCAGCACGCCCTCGCTCGGCAACTCCGAAGTGGACACTCGACGTAGCGGCGGCCCGTCCAGGCGGACCCCCACTCGGTTGGATTCCTCAGTAACCGTCCACTGTGCGTTGAGTGCGCTCGCCGCGTCGGCGAACCAGTCGTCGCGCGGGCCAAGCAAAACTCGCACCGTCAAGTCGGGCGGCGCGGGCGAGGCGGCGACCACGTCCGCACCGGACGGGACACCGGTGACAGGGCCGAGCGGGACCGTAGTGCCAGCTTCCAGCGGCGACGGGCCGAGTCCAGATAGGACATCAGTCGACCGGCTTCCCAACACCGGCGCCACCGCGATGCCGCCGGACACCGTCAGGTAGCAGCGCAGACCGGTAGCAGGTCGGCCGATCGTCAGTTCTTGGCCTGGCCGCAACGGAATCGGCGTGTGCGAGCCGGTTTCCCGTCCGTCCACGGACACCTCGACCGGCGGTCCGGTCACTGCGGCGGTGCACGAAGCGGTCGCCCGGACGGTGAACCCGCCCAGCAGGGTTTCGATCCCGGCGGCGTCCTCGGGATTGCCGACCAGTCGGTTGCCGAGCCGTAGCGCGGCGACGTCAAGAGCACCCGACGGTGGGACGCCCAGATGTGCGTAACCAGGACGGCCGAGGTCTTGCACCAAAGCCAGCGAACCGGGCGAGACGATCTCCAGCGCGCGCATCACACGCTCCGGAACCGCACCCGGAGACCGGGCGTGAACAGCGCCGGTTGCTCGGCGGAAGGATCGAAAAGCGTCGCCTCGGTGTGCCCGATCAACCGCCAGCCACCAGGGGATTCCCGGGGATAGACGCCGGTGTACTCGTCGGCGATAGCCACCGAGCCAGCGGGGACGCGGGTGCGCGGCGAGCTGAGCCGCGGCTGCTGGAGTTCAGCGGGAAGCCCGGCGAGATAACCGAAACCGGGCGCGAAACCCGTGAACGCGACCGTGTAGACCGCGCTGGTGTGGAGAGCGATGGCCTCGTCCACGCTGAGCCCTGCGTCCTCAGCGACCAGCGCGAGGTCCTCGCCGGAGTACTGCACGTCCAAAACGACTTCGCGGCCGTCCCCGGCAGGCGGATGGTCCAGATCGGCCGAAGCCAGCAAGGAACGCGCGGCTTCCAGCGCCCCCGTGGACGCGACCACGAGCAGGGTGCGGGCCCCGGGCACGATCTCCTCGACGCCGTCGAGCGCGGCTTCGGTGAGGGTCGCCCGGGCCGCGCTCATCTCCTCGAGCGAGGCGCAGTCGAGCAGGGCGGCGTGTTCGCCGTACCGCCGCCAGCGCACGGCGTCTCCCGGAGCCTCAGCCCACCACGCGGCGCAGCAGCGCGGAGGCGTGCGGCTGCATTTCCTGGCCGACCATCGCGCGCTCCTCGACGTACCCGAGGTCGCCGTTCACCAGGCCGTACAGCCGCTGCGCACCGGTGACCTCCTTGGCCGTCGCGGTGCGGATGACCGCGTCGGTGCCGAGCTCCCAGGACGTCTGGCTGCGCGGCTTGCCGTAGTACAGCTCGACGATGCCGGAGCTGTGCGTGAGCAGCAGCTCGATGGTGTCGTCCTCCTGCGGCCGCCAGAACCCGGTTTCGCGGGCGGCGGGCCGCAGCACGCTGCCGTCCTCGTTCAGCAGCCACGAGCGCGCCTCGTGGAACAGGAACGGGCGGCCGTCGTGGGAGACGGTCAGCTGCTGGGCGAACTTGATCGGCCCGTCGATCGTCGGGTAGTCGATCTCGCCCTCGCCGCGCCAGACGCCGACGAGCGGCAGCAGAGCGAGGCACGCGTCGTTCAGGTTCGGGCCCTCGCGCAGGTTCGCCGTGTCGTTCGGGATCGGCAGGTCGTCCCACAACGGCAGGTTGCGGTCGCGCGTGCTGGCGGCCCGCTCCTCGGCTGCTGCGATGGCTTCGTCGCCACTCGTCATGCTGATCAGCGCTGGTCGGCGTACAGCCGGTAGACGACGTAGACCGCGAACCACACGGTGGCGATGCCCGCGATGATCAACAGGGTCGTAAACAAGGTCTCCACAGCGAGGACAATAGTCCGCCCCGGCTCATCTAGCGCTGCGCAGGGTCGCGGCGGTGAGGACGGTCACCGCCAGCAGCGCCGAGCCAGCCACCGCCATCGCGGTCCGCAGCCCGGTCGTGAGCGTGCTCCCGTGATCGAGAAGCGCCCCGAGCGCGGCCACGCCGAGCGCCATCCCGACCTGTCGCGCGGCGTTCACCGTGCCGGCCGCGGTGCCCGTGCGCTGCACCGGAAGCCCGGCGAGACCGACGACGTTCGTCGGGGTGATGCTCAGGCCGAGCCCGACGCCGGACAGCGTCAGCGGCACGCTGAGCAGCCAATACGGACTCGTCGGGGCAGCCAGCAGGAAGGCGAAACTTCCCGCCGCGGTGATGGCGAGACCGATCGGCAGCACGCGTTCCGCGGTGAACCGGCCGGCGAACCGTCCGGAGAAGAACGCGAGAACAGCGTTGGCGACGACGTACGGCAGCATCTGCACCCCTGTCGTCGAGGCGGTGCTGCCCCACGCCTGCTGCAGGTACACAGCGATCAGCACCGGCAGCGGGTAGCAGGCAAAACCGAGGACGAACGAGGTGAAGATCGAAGCGGCGAACCGGAATTTGCCGAACAGCCGGATCGGCAGCATCGGATGCGGGGCGCGCAGCTCCACGACGATGAACGCGACCAGGCCCAGCGCGCCGACCATGGCGACCACCGCGTCGGACGCGATCACGGCGTAGGTGAACGCCCCGATCCACAACGCGCCCAGCAGTTGTCCGAGCAGATCCAGCGCGCCGTGCGCCGGATCGGACGATTCGTCGAGACCCCGGCGACCGGCGAGCACTGCGACGATCCCGATCGGCAGGTTGATCAGGAAGATCGTGGGCCAACCGAGCGCGTCGGTGATCGGTCCGCCGATAAGCGGGCCGATGACCAGCGCGCATCCGGCCACTCCGCCCCACGCCCCCAGCATCCGGGCCCGTTCGCGCGGCTCTGGATACGCGTGCGCCAGGAGCGCGATGCCGCCCGGGATGACCGCCGCGGCCGCTGCGCCTTGCACGACGCGCGCGGCGATGAGAAGCGTGAGCGTCGGGGCGAGGCCGCAGCCCAGCGAAGCGAGCGTGAACACGGCCAGTCCGCCGAGGTAGATCCGCTTGCGGCCGTACCGGTCGCCGAGCGTGCCGCCGGTGAGCATCAACGCGGCGAGCGCGACGGTGTACCCGTCCACAATCCATTGCAGGTCAGTGAATTCAGCGTGCAGTTCGCGCTGAATGGTCGGCAGCGCGACACTCACGACGCTCGCGTCGAGCAACGCCATGAAGCTGCCGAGGAACACGGCGGCGGCCAGCAGCGGGCTCCGCGTAATGGTTTTCGTTTCGGACACACTCGCGAGCTTGGGTCCTCAAGCCGACTTGAGGTCAAGCGTCCCGGACACGAGGAAGGGCCCCTCGGAAACCGAGGGGCCCTCCTGCGGAAAAGCGTTGTCAGGCAACCGAAATGGCCAGCTGGTGCAGGCCAGGGCCTTCCGCGGTGACGTTGGCCTCGCCGTTGCCCGTGCGGTGCAGTGCGCGCACCGTCCAGGAACCCTCGGCCGCGTAAAACCGGAAGTCGCCGTCCGCCGAGGACACGACCTCGCCGGCGAAGTCGCCGCCGCCGTCGAGCAGCCGGACGAACGCGCCGCCGACCGGTCCCTCGGTGCCGGTGACCTTGCCCGCCAGGACAACCTGGCCGTTGGTGTCGAAGTCCGCCGGGGTCGCGACCTGTGCCGGTGCGCTGCAGCCGTCTGCCATCACTTAGCTCCCAACTCGACCGGAACGCCGACCAGCGACCCGTATTCCGTCCACGAACCGTCGTAGTTCTTCACGTCTTCCTGGCCGAGCAGCTCGTGCAGGGCGAACCAGGCGATCGACGAACGCTCGCCGATGCGGCAGTACGCGATGGTCGGCTTGCCCTCGTCGTAGCCCGCCTCGGCGTAGAGGTCCTTGATCTCCTGCTCGGACTTGAAGGTGCCGTCCTCGTTGGCGACCTTCGCCCACGGCACGTTCAGCGCGCCCGGGATGTGACCCGGCACCTGCGACTGCTCCTGCGGCAGGTGCGCCGGGGCGAGCAGCTTGCCGGAGAACTCGTCCGGCGAGCGCACGTCGATGTAGTTCTTCGAGCCGATCGACTGGACGACCTCGTCGCGGAACGCGCGCAGCGACAGGTCCTGCTCCTTGGCCTTGTAGTTGGTGGCCTCGCGCTTGACCTCGTCGGAGTTCAGCTCGCGGCCGTCGAGCTCCCACTTCTTGCGGCCGCCGTCGAGCAGCTGCACGTTCTCGTGGCCGTAGAGCTTGAAGTACCAGTACGCGTAGGCCGCGAACCAGTTGTTGTTGCCGCCGTAGAGGATCACGCGGTCGTCGTTCGAGATGCCCTTCTCCGACAGGAGCTTCTCGAAGCCCTCCTTGTCGACGAAGTCGCGGCGGACGCCGTCCTGGAGGTCGTTGCGCCAGTCGAGCTTCACCGCGCCGCGGATGTGCCCGTTGTCGTAGGCGGTCGTGTCCTCGTCGACCTCGGCGAACACCACGCCCGGGGTGTCCAGGTTTTCCTCGGCCCACTGGGTGGTGACCAGGACGTCTTCTCGGCTCATGGAAGCTGGCTCTCTTTCTTGGTTGGGGTTTACGAGGACGCCCGCGCGGGGCTGAAACGCTTGATCAGCAGGTACATCTGGCACCCGAGGCAGTAGTTGAACGCCGCGTTGAGGAACGCGGCAAAGAGCGCGAACGCGGTCGCGACGACGCCGAGCGGCGTCACTCCGGCCGCGAAGCCGATCGTGCCGACGAGCGCGAACACGAACCCGATCGCCTGCGCGAACCGCAGCGGGGCGGCGTCCTCGCGTTCGGTCGGCGGCCCGAGCCGCGGCGCGATCGCGAGCCGGTACAGCACCGAGTACGGCGCGGGCTTGAGCCCGACGAACGCACCGATCGCGAAGACCACGGTCTGCAGTGCGAGCAACGGCCACCACTGCGTGACCAGCACGACGGCGAGCACCACCGTGGTCACGATCGCGGCGAACCTGGGACCTCGCGGGTCTACGGCCGGTCCGGCGGACATGGGTTCCTCCTGCTCAGTGCGAGGGGAAGGGCGTGCGAGCGCACGCGGCGAAGACGGGCAGAGCTGCGAGACGGCGCGAGACGTGCTTCAGCGCCGACCGGAAAACGGCAGACACAAGCTGCTGCGCACGCGGCAGAAATCGACCGCGCGGCGCTGCGTCAGGAGGGTGATGGGCAGCTCGTCCACAGGGGGAGGGTACCCAGGCTCGCTCGCTCCCGGAACCATGTTCATTCCTTGGGACGAGGTCCGGATCCTGAGAATCAACCGCCGCGGACCGCGGGGCCGGGCGCTTCCCCAATGTGGCATTGGGTGCGTCAGATGCACCGAACGCCGCATTGGGTGCGCTGGACGCACCGAACGCCGCATTGGTTGCGCTGGACGGGCCGAACGCCACTTTGGGTGCGTGGGACGCACCGAACGCCACATTGGGTGCGTTGAATGAGCCAGCGGCGCGCAGCGTCTCCGTTGAGGGCGGCGGCGGGGGCATGGATGGAGCACCCAATGCCACATTGGGGGCGATTCAGCGATGCGGGGGCGCGGCGCGGCAGCCAGGCGGAGGTCAGCGCGTAGCGGCGGCGAGGTGCGGGCGGAGCGCTTCCAGCAGCTCCGGGCCCTTGGGCACGCCGCCCACGCGCAGCAGTTCCCGGCCTTCCGGGTCCAGCGCGAGCGTGGTCGGCGTGCTGAGCACCGACAATGCCTGCGCGACCTCGGGACGTTCGGTGACGTCCAGGTCGACGTGGTGCAGGCCGTCGGTCTTCTCCGCGAGCGACGAGAGAATCGCCCGCGTGTGCCGGCACGGGGTGCAGAACGTGGTGGAGATCTGCACCAGGGTGACGGCGGATTGCGGATCAAGGGCCTCGGAGACCGGAGCGGGGAGCGTCCGGGTCTGCGCCGCCGGTTTGGCCGCGCGGATCCGGCCGTTGCGGGCGCGCAGGACCAGGCCAGCGGCCGTCGCGACGACCAGCGTCGCCAGCAGCACCCACACTCCGGTCACCGGGATCAGCCTCCGTGGTTGGTGGACAGGTCGGCGAAGTTCACGTCGTGCGCTTCGCCCTTGATGGTCACCGAACCGCTGTCCACGCGGACCGCGGTCGGGGTGACCGACAGCGGCAGCCGGGTCGTCGAAATGCTGGCCCGGAAGTTCGGCAGCAGAGCTTTCTGCACAGCTTCCGGAACGATCGTGGTGCTCTGGTCATTCCCGAACTGCAACCGGTAAGGCACGATCGAGATCGTCTTCTCCTTGAGCTGGATGAGCGCGAAGCAGAAGATCTCCACCTTCTGCCCGGCCACCTGCACGTCGCCGGAGATCCGCACGCCCGCGCTGGTGCCGTCGGCCGGTTCGCCGTCGGCGTTGGTCGGCGTCGGGTCCGGCTGCTTGCCCTGCTCGGTGTCGCCGTACTTCACGTACGCCTGGGTCGACTGCTCGATCTTCAGGTTCTGGATCTTGTTCAGCGGCGAGACCCGGGCGAGGTCGGACGCCTTGATCGTCACCGCACCGGTGAGCTTGCCGATCTTCACCGCCTTGGTGTTGCCGGACGTGAGGTCCGACAGCGGCGCGATGACGTCCTCGAGTTCGGCGCTCACGCGCAGGTCGCGCAGTTCGCTGCCGACCGGCACGCCGTCCGCGGAAACGGTGATGTGACTGTAGTCACCGGAGAGCGCCTGCACGGTGAACGGGAAGCCGTGGATGGTGACCGACGGATCGTCGCTCAGCCCGAGCTGTGCGCGGGCCTTCTGCGAGATCGTGTGCTCGGCGTAGGCCGCCGCTCCGAAATCCGCACCGACCAGCAGGAGCACCAGCACTCCCAGCACGATGAGCCACCGCCGCACGCGCCTGCCGCGGCGGCCGCCGCCGGGGTTAGGGGCCGGTCGGTCGTCCCGGGTCACGGGCCTGCTCGCCATCGCCTCGGTTCTCCTGTTCGGGTGGATTTCGTCGTGGTGCGGGTCACGCTCCGGCCGTTAGACCAGGTGTGATCGATCCAGCACGAGCTAGGTGCCGGGGTGTTCACCCGCTATTCTCACTTAGCACCGACCGACGCCACGTTCGAGGCGACGAATCTGAAGGCGGTGCGGATCATGAGCTTGGACCTGCTGGTGCTGACGGGGGAACTCGACGCTACCTCCGTACTACCTGCGCTGGACCTGCTGCCGCACACCGTACGCGTACGCGAGCCGGAAGTGACGGCCCTTCTCGACGCGGGTCACCGGGACGTCATCCTTCTCGACGCGCGCAGCGACCTCGCGTCCGCGAAGAGCCTGTGTCGTCTGTTGAAGGGCGCGGAGGACGAATCGGGCACGCCGGTCATCGCGGTGGTCGGCGAAGGCGGTCTGGTCGCGGTCAACGCCGAATGGCGCACGGACGACATCCTGCTGCCCACCGCTGGTCCCGCGGAGGTCGATGCACGGCTGCGGCTGGCTACCACTCGCGACGGCATCGGCCTGCAGGCAGACGCCGAACTGCGCGTAGGCGACCTTGTCATCGACGAAGCGACGTACACGGCGAAGCTGCGCCGTCGCACGCTTGAGCTGACGTACAAGGAGTTCGAGCTCCTCAAGTACCTCGCCCAGCACGCTGGTCGCGTGTTCACTCGCGCGCAGCTGCTGCAGGAAGTGTGGGGTTACGACTTCTTCGGCGGCACGCGCACGGTCGATGTCCACGTACGGCGGCTTCGCGCGAAGCTCGGTCCCGAGCACGAGCAGATGATCGGCACCGTGCGAAACGTCGGCTACAAGTTCGAGCGACCGGCGAAGGGTGCGAAGCCGGTTGTCGCCGTTCCGGCCGACGCTTCGGAGCTGACCTCCCGCTGACATTCGCCGGTAAGGTCGGTTTGTGGCTATCGACCTTGGCGACTGGACGACCGATCCCGACGACGCGGTGCGCGAAGTGCTGCTCGCGGTCAAAGCGACTGACGGACGCCCCGAGGTCGACCCGGCCGGACCGTTGCCGCGCGAATTCGAAGGCGGACTGCATCTTCTCGCCCGCTTCGACGGCGCGCCCGCGGGATACGTCCACCTTGACACCGAAGGCGATTCCCACGGCCATCAGGTCGCGGAGCTTTTCGTGCACCCGGATTTCCGGCGTCGTGGCGTCGGCACCGCGCTCGCGCAGGCGGTAGTCGAGCGCGCCGACAAGGGTTTGCGCGTGTGGGCACACGGCGATCACCCCGGTGCGGCGGCGATCGCGGCGAAACTCGGCCTCGGCAGGCAGCGCGAACTGTTGATCCTGCACGTCGACGTTGCCGATGCGGATTGGCCGGAACCGGTGCTGCGCAACGGTTTCCGGCTGCGCACCTTCGTTCCCGGGCAGGACGAGGACGCGATGGTCGCGGTCAACGCGCGCGCGTTCGACTGGCACCCGGAACAGGGCGCGCTGACCGCCGCCGAGGTGCGCGCCGAGGAACTCCAGGCCTGGTTCGACCCGGCGGGCTTCTTCCTCGCGGAGAACGAGAACGGCGAGGTCGCCGGCTTCCACTGGACGAAGGTGCACGACCCGGTTCCCGGCCGGTTCGACGGAGGCCCGGTCGGGGAGGTCTACGTGGTCGGCGTCGATCCTGCTACTCAGGGTAGTGGGCTCGGCAAGGCGCTGACCTTGGCCGGACTCCGCTACCTGCGCTCTCGGGGACTACCGAGGGTGATCCTCTACGTCGAGGGCGACAACGCCGCGGCATTGGCTGTGTACAACAAGCTGGGGTTCCAGCGTTTCGAGACCGACGTTCAGTACGGTGAGTGATCACGGTCGACCCGACCGGTGACCCGTGTTACTTTCTGCGTACTGGCAGGTCACGAGCAGGCCACGGCACCCGTTCGGGGTAGTAGTCCTGCTCACAAACGGTGACTTGTTCACCTGCCGTTCATGCAACCAAGGACGCCCGTCCACCGAGGCTGCCTAGTGTCCGGTTCCGGTGCGGCTCACTCGCCGCCAATCCCGACCGGATTCAAAAAGGCACATCTCCGAGTGGAGGAAATGCAGTGAAGATCATGCGGCCCCTGGGTGCCGTCGGCATCGTGGCGAGCGCCGCGCTCGTCCTCGCCGCTTGTGGCTCCGACCCCTCGGCGTCGAGCAGCGGCTCGGGCTCGAACTCCGCCGCTCCCGCCGCCACCGGAACCGCCCAGGTCGACTGCGGGGGCAAGAGCCCGCTTTCCGCTGAGGGCTCGACGGCCCAGAAGAACGCCATCGAGGTGTTCAACCAGGCCTACAACAAGAAGTGCAACGGCCAGAAGGTGAACTACAACGGCACCGGCTCCGGCGCGGGCGTCAAGCAGTTCAACGCCAACCAGGTCGACTTCGGCGGTTCGGACTCGCCGATCAAGGACGCCGACCTCGAGGCCGCCACCAAGCGCTGCGGTTCGCCCGCGCTGAACATCCCGCTGGTCGTCGGCCCGATCGCGGTCGGCTACCACCTGTCCGGCGTGGACAACCTGACGCTGACCCCGCAGGTCATCGCCAAGATCTTCAACGGCGGCATCAAGAACTGGAACGACCCGGCCATCAAGGCGGTCAAGGGCAACGAGAGCCTGAACCTGCCGGACAAGCCGATCCAGGTCGTCTCCCGCTCGGAGGAGTCGGGCACCACCGACAACTTCCAGAAGTACCTCGGCGCGGCTGCCAAGGACGTCTGGACCCAGGGTGCGGGCAAGAAGTTCAACGGCGGCGTCGGCAACGGTGCGCAGGGCTCGAACGGTGTCGCGAGCACCGTCAAGGGCGCCGACGGCTCGATCACCTACGTGGAGAGCGCGTTCGCCAAGGACGGCGTCACCCCGGCCAAGATCGACAGCGGCTCCGGCGGCGTCGAGCTGAACGCGCAGAACGTGGCCAAGTCGCTGGACGCCGCGAAGTTCTACCACCCGGGCACCAACGACCTGGCGATGGACCTCAACGGCATCTACTCCAGCAACGTGCCGGGCGCCTACCCGCTGCTGCTGACCACGTACGAGATCGTGTGCTCCAAGTACTCGAACCCGGACGTCGCGAAGGCCGTCAAGGCGTTCCTGACGGTGGCCGCCACCGAGGGCCAGCAGCCGCTGTCGGCGAAGGGCTACGTGCCGATCCCGCAGAGCCTCCAGGACAAGGTGCTGAAGGCCGTCAAGGAAATTTCCTGAGCGACTACCTAGCTGGTATGAAGGCTGACTAGAGACTGTCGATGAGCGACCAATCCTCGACGCGAACGCCCACCGGCGACCCCGGTGGGCGTTCGTCGTCCGCCCGAGCGTTCCCGGAGGATCCGATTTCGGACAAGCCACCCGCGCCGGCGCCGGAAGCGCCGCCCGCGCGGAAGAAGCCGACGAAGGTGCGAGCCGGTGACCGCATCTTCCAGAACCTGACCACCGGGGCCGGGATCTTCGTCGTCGCCCTGATCGCCTTGATCGGGATTTTCCTGGTCGTCCAGGCGATTCCGGCGCTGAAGGCGGACAAGGTCAACTTCCTGTTCAACCACGGGTGGTCGACGAACGACCCGGCGAACATGGCGTTCGGCATCGCCGACCTCGCCGAGGTCACCGTGGCGACCTCGCTGGTGGCGCTGATCATCGCGATGCCGATCTCGCTGGGCATCGCGCTGTTCCTCACCCAGTACGCGCCCGCGAAGCTGGCCCGGCCGTTCGCCTACGTCGTGGATCTGCTCGCCGCGGTGCCGTCGATCATTTTCGGCCTGTGGGGCATTCTCGTGTTCGCGCCCGCGATCGAACCGTTTTCCGAGTGGGTCAACAGCACCTTCTCGTGGATTCCGATTTTCGCGCCGGGCAACATCGCGCCGAACGTGCGCGGCACCATTTTCACCGCCGGAATCGTGCTGGCGGTGATGATCCTGCCGATCATCACGTCGCTGACCCGCGAGGTTTTCGAGCGCACGCCGACCGCGCAGGTCGAGGGCGCGCTCGCGCTCGGGGCCACGCGCTGGGAGGTCATCCGCACCACGGTGCTGCCGTTCGGCAAGGCCGGTTTCGTCGGCGCGTCGATGCTCGGTCTCGGCCGCGCGCTCGGTGAAACCATTGCGCTGGCGGTGATTCTGCTGATCCCGCAGGGGCGCAACTTCGACTGGAGCCTCTTCGACGGCGGCGCGACGTTCGCGTCGAAGATCGCCCAGAACTACAGCGAGTTCAACAACCCGACCTCGGCCGGCGCCTACATCGCGGCCGGCCTGGTGCTGTTCGTGCTGACGTTCCTGGTCAACTTCGCCGCCCGCTCGATCGTCGGCAAGAAGGGGGAGTGACCGTGTCGACCACCCTCGAACGACCCGCGACGACACCGGCTTTCCAGCAGGTGAGCGCGGTCCGCAAGGTCAAGAACGGCGTGGCCACCGTGCTGGTGTGGCTGTCGTTCCTGATCGCCGTGATCCCGCTGGTGTGGGTGCTGTACACGGTGATCGCCAACGGGATCAAGCGGATCCCGTACACCAACTGGTGGGGCCAGGACTTCGGTTCGGTGCTCGGCGACGAGGTCGGCGGCGGCGTGCTGCACGCGATCATCGGCACCCTGCTGCAGGGTCTGGTGTGCGCGGTCATCTCGGTGCCGATCGGCCTGCTGGTCGCGATTTACCTCGTCGAGTACGGCCGCGGCAAGCTGGCCAAGGCCACCACGTTCATGGTGGACATCCTCTCCGGTGTTCCGTCCATTGTGGCCGCGCTGTTCATTTACGCGCTGTGGGTCACCACGCTCGGCCTGCCGCGCAGCGGGTTCGCGGTGTCGCTCGCCTTGGTGCTGCTGATGATCCCGGTGGTGGTGCGCTCCGCGGAGGAAATGCTGCGGATCGTGCCGGACGACCTGCGCGAAGCCTCTTACGCGCTGGGCGTTCCGAAGTGGAAGACGATCATGAAGATCGTGCTTCCGACCGCGCTGTCGGGCATTCTCGGCGGCATCATGATGGCGCTCGCCCGCGTGATGGGCGAAACCGCGCCGCTGCTGGTGCTCGTCGGGTACACGTCCTACGTCAACTGGAACATCTTCAGCGGGGAGCAGGCGTCGCTTCCGTTGGTGATGAACAACGAACGCGCCACCAACTCGATGGACCCCGGCAGCGTCGGCTTCGACCGGATCTGGGGAGCCGCGCTCACCCTGGTGCTCATCATCGCCGTGATCAACCTGCTCGCCACGGTCCTTTCCCGCATCGTCGCCCCGAAGAAGAAGTGAGTCATGGCCAAGCGAATCGACGTCAAAGACCTGGACATCTACTACGGCAAGTTCCACGCGGTGGACAGCGTCACGCTGAACGTCCCGCCGCGGAACGTGACCGCGTTCATCGGACCGTCGGGTTGCGGCAAGTCGACCGTGCTGCGCACGCTGAACCGGATGCACGAGGTCATTCCCGGCGCGCGCGTCGACGGCCAGGTGCTGCTGGACGGGGAGGACATCTACGCGTCGGCGGTGGACCCGGTGCAGGTGCGCCGCACCATCGGCATGGTGTTCCAGCGGCCGAACCCGTTCCCCACGATGTCCATTAAGGACAATGTGGTGGCCGGGCTCCGCCTCGGCGGGGTGAAGAGCCGCAAGCAGCTCGACGAGGTCGCCGAGCGCGCGCTGCGCGGCGCGAACCTGTGGAACGAGGTCAAGGACCGGCTGAACAAGCCGGGCGGCGGCCTTTCCGGCGGTCAGCAGCAGCGGCTCTGCATCGCGCGGGCGATCGCGGTGCAGCCGGACGTGCTGCTGATGGACGAGCCCTGTTCGGCGCTGGACCCGATCTCGACGCTCGCGATCGAGGATCTGATCGGCGAACTGAAGAAGGACTACACGATCGTCATCGTGACGCACAACATGCAGCAGGCGGCGCGGGTTTCGGACCAGACCGCGTTCTTCAACCTGGCCGGTGTCGGCCAGCCCGGCCGGCTGATCGAGCTGAACGACACGGAGAAGATCTTCTCCAACCCGGACGAGAAGGCCACCGAGGACTACATCTCGGGCCGCTTCGGCTGATTCCACTGTGGACGGCCGCCCTGGTTTTCCGGCCAGGGCGGCCGTTTTGTTTTCCGCGCACTAAAAAACCGCCGCCCCGCTTGTACGGCCGGGCGGCGGTTTCGTTGTGCTGTCTCAGATGGTCAGGTCTTCGTCGTCGGTGCCGTAGCCGGGCATCCGGCCGGTGACCACGAAAATCATCCGCTTGGCGACGGACACCGCGTGGTCGGCGTAGCGCTCGTAGAAGCGGCCGAGCAGCGTGACGTCGACCGCGGAGGCGACGCCGTGCGGCCATTCGCGGTCCATCAGCACGGTGAACAGGTGCCGGTGCAGGTCGTCGACCTGGTCGTCCTCGGCCTCGAGGTCCTTGGCCGCGGACACGTCCTTGGTCTTGATGATCGCCTCGACCTGGCGGGCGAGCTTCACCGCGGCCCGGCCCATCTCGGCGAAGTAGGGCTTGACCGCCTCCGGCAGCACCGGATCCGGGTGGCGGCGGCGGGCGGCCTTGGCGACGTGCAGGGCGAGATCTCCCATGCGCTCCAGGCTTTCCGCCGCGTGGATGGCGGCGAGCACGGTGCGCAGATCGGTCGCGACCGGGGCCTGCAGCGCCAGCAGCGCGTACGCCTGCTCCTCGCATTCGGCGCGCGCGTCGTCGACCTTCGCGTCGTCGCTGATCACCTGCTCGGCGAGGCCGAGGTCGACCTCCAGCAGTGCTTTGGTGGCCCGCTCCATGGCGTCGGCAACCTGGACCGACATCGCGGCCAGGTTTTCGGCGAGCTGATCGAGTTCGACATGGTAGGCCTCACGCATGACCACACCCTACGACGTGGACTGTCCGAATACCGCATCGCTGGGTGAACCGCGTATGAACCCCGTCTAACGAATCCGGAGTGCTCAGCCGGTGTTGGCGGTTTTGCCGGAACCGGCGTTCGCGGGCGGCGCGCTGGCCGCTGTTCCGGCGGGCTGGTTGCCCGGCAGCGGGGTGTTGTCGCGCAACGCGTCGAAGAGGCTCTTGGTCTTTTCCTGCACCAGAACTTCGTTGCCGCGCTTGTTCGGCAGGCCGACGGTCGGCACGGTCAGGAAGTTGATGTTGGCCGGATCGAGCCCGCGCATCGATTGCGCGAGCGTCATCATCTGCTGCACGCCGAGGTTGTCACCGAACGTGGCGTGCGCGAACGCGGTGATGAATCCGGACAGTTTCCCGGGATCCAGCACGACATCCGAAGACATGACCTTCTTCAGCAGCGCCCCGATGAACGCCTGCTGCCGCTTGATCCGGCCATAGTCGGACGTCGGGTCGCCGACGACGTGCCGGGCACGCACGTAACTCAGCGCCTGGTCGCCGGTAATGGTCACGTCGCCGGTTTCGAGCAGCACCTTGCCGAGCGTGGTGTCGACGATCGGTTTCTCGTTGTGCACGGTCACCCCGTGCACCGCGTCGACCATTTCCTTGAACCCGTTGAAATCGATGCCGACGAAGTGGTTGATCCGCAGCCCGGTGATTTTCTGGATCACCTTCGTCATGCATTGCGGGCCGCCGACCGCGTAGGCAGTGTTGAGCTTGGCGATCTTCTGCTCGCGCACGACCTCGTCGGTAGTCTGCGATTTCGCCGGATCCCACCGGTTGCAATCCGGCCGGTCGATTTCCAGGTCTCGCGGGAACGAAACGACCACGACCCGCTTCCGGTCCGCGGGAACGTGCGCCACCATCACCGTGTCCGACCGCGCGCCCGGGATATTGGACGCGTCCCCGACATTTTCTTCAGACGATGCGCCGTCGCGGGAATCGGAGCCGACCATGAGGAAGTTCTCGTCGTTGGCCTGCGCGTCGGCGTTCTGGATGTCTGAGGAGTTTTCGTCCAGCGCGGACACCTGAGCGAATTTGGCGTCAAACCAGGTAACCGCACCCCACGCGACGCCTGTGCCGATGAAGATGAGCGCGACAACCACGATCAACGCAATCCGCCCGATCCGGACGTTGCGCGCGGTATGCCGCTGCTTCTTCTCCTGAAGCCGAGTTTGCTCCGGCTTTTCAGCAGGCTGCTCTTCTTCCTCTTCCTTGTCGAGCAATACCACCCGCTGCAACGCAGTCCGAGTCTGCTCGAACAAAGCCATCGACCGGGTAGTGAGCCGCTCCCGCCGCTCCCGACGCTTCGCTTCTTCAGCGGCAGCGTCATCATGCGCGGCGGAGAACCGAGCGAGACTGTGATCGATCTTGCGACGGTACTGAGTCGCCTCGTCGATCGCCTCCATCTCGTCGGTCATGGTGAGCGGATCCATCTCGGCCCGAACCGCCGCGGCCGGCCGAGCCAGGGTCCGCCGAGGCCGCTTGCCATTCGGCCCCTCGACGGCCTGGCTCAGCTGAGTACGCTCCGGATCAACGGCGGGTTTCGCCGCCGGACTGAGCTGCGTCTGCTCGGCGCCCTCGGCCGCTACGGTGCCGAGCCCGATCCCCTTTACCGGAGTGAACTGCGTCCGATCCGCCGCGAGCGGCTGCTTTCCGTCTACGGCTGGGCTGAGCTGGGTCCGCTCGACCTCCGGACCACCCTGCGGCCGACCATTCGGCACGGGTCGGCGACGGGGGCGGCCGCGCTGCGGGCGGTCGCTGTCCAGGTCACCGTCGAGGGCTGGGCTGAGTTGGGTTCGTTCGGGGTCTTGGGTTCTGTTTCGGACGCCCTCTTGCTGAGGGCCTTGTGTTGCTGCGCCCCAGCCGTCGCGGGCGGGGGTGAGCTGGGTTCGTTCCGGGCCTTGCGCTGCACCGCGGGCACCGTCCAGCGCGGGGCTGAGCTGAGTCCGCTCAAGACCCTGCGCTGCGTTCCGGATGCCATCCGGCCCGGGGCCGATCGGGGTCTGTTCGGGCCCCTGAGCCGCGTTCCGGCGGCCGTCCAGCGTTGCACCGCGGCCGCCGTCCAGCGCGGGGCTGAGCTGAGTCCGCTCAAGACCTTGTGCCGCGCTTCGGCCACCATCCGGCACCGGGCCGAGCTGTGTTCGTTCGGGCCCCTGTGCCGCGCTCCGGCCACCATCCGGCGCAGGCCCGCGCCGCGGACGTTCCGGCCGACGCGAACGTCCGGAACCGGCGTCGTCACCGTCCAGCGCAGGGCTGAGCTGGGTCTGCTCAAGCCCCTGAGCCGCAACCAACCCCGGCCCGTCGGGCGCGCCACCTCGCCCACGCCGCGGAGCCTGTCCGTTGCGCCCAGGCTCAGCCTGCTTGCCCCGCACCCGATCCGGCTCAAGCGCCGGACTTAGCTGCGTCCGCTCAAGTTCGTCCTCGGGTTCCGCCCCGCCAGGCACTCCGTCGAGGTCGGGTCGCCGCCCAGCCGGTCCAGGACCCGCCACCCGTCGACGAGGCGTGTTCGGCCCCGGCACGCGGTGCCCACCGGAATCCTGCCCAGTCGCGCGCGGCCCGTCAGGCTCGATCGGCAGCGCCGCCTCAGGCCCAGCCATCGGCAGTCCGGCGGCTTCAGGCCCAGCCGCCCGTCGCCTCGGCGGACCAGGCCTTCGCGGCCCGCCCGATTCCGGCCCAGGCACCCGATGCCCGCCAGAGTCCTGCCCCGGCGCTCGCTGCCCGTCGGGTTCGATCGGAAGCGCCGCCGAATCAGTTATCCGCCGCCCTTGCTCGACGGACCTCCGCTGCGCTGCAGGCCCAGCGGAATCAGGCCCGTCCAATTCCAGCCCAGGCGAGTCCGGCCCGCGCAGCCCGTCCGCTTCAGCCCGCCCAGGAGCGCTCTCCGCACCGTGCGGACGCCGAGGCCCAGGCGGCTCCGGCGAAACCGGAACCCCGCCCCCTTGCCGAGGCCGAGGCGGAAGCCCATCCGCCCGCCGACGCCGCGGCCGCGCCTCCAGCTCCGGAGAGACACCCTCGGCACTCCCAGGCTGCCCGCCTACCGGCCCCTGCCCAAACTCGACCGCACGACGCACCCGCGGTTCGCCCGCCCAACCGTGCGATTCCACCGCCGAAGCTTCAGGCCCACCAGCCCCCATCGCCGGAGACCCGCCGGGCCCCCCGCGACGGCCAGCTACGTCCTCGGCCTCCTGGCCACCGCGACGACCAGTCCGAGAATCACCAAGCTCAGAATCCGGCGCGGCATGCCGCGTCTCCCCGCGGCCGTCGACTGGCCGAACCCGCCGACCACCCGGTGCCGGGTAGCCGCTTTCGCCAAGCCCTTCCTCCGACTCGACCTGCTCCCGCCGCCTGCCAGAACCATCCGGGTCGCCGACGCCGTCCGGCACCGCTCCGCCAAAAAGCGCCCGCCCACCCACTCGCGCAGGCCCGGCACCGCTGTCGACGTCCGAACCGCCTCGACGTCCGCCAGAAAGACCAGCGTCGCCACTGCGCCGGTCACCGCCCCCGTTCGGGCTCCCCAGCGCGGGTACGTCATCTGCCGGTCCGCCAACTCCGCTGCGCTCGGGACCGTCAGCTACCTCTCGGCTGTGCCGATTGCCGACACCGCCGAGACCGTTGACCCGCCCATTTCCGCCAGCCGATCCGGCATCGTCTTCTGCCGCCCCGCCACGACGGCTGCCGCGCCCGTTCGCGCGCCTGCCGACCGAATCGACGTCGTTCCCGACAGGCTCGCCGTGTCTGCTGCCGACTTCGCTGGCGTGTTCGTTCGCCCATCCGCCAGTTGATGGGATGTCGCCGTCCGCAGGTCCTGCTCCGTTGGCGTGCCCGTTCGCCCGCCCGCCAGTTGATGGGATGTCGCCGTCCGCAGGTCCTGCTCCGTTGGCGTGCCCGTTCGCCCGCCCGCCAGTTGATGGGATGTCGCCGTCCGCAGGTCCTGCTCCGTTGGCGTGCCCGTTCCTCCGCCCGCCAGTTGATGGGATGTCGCCGTCCGCCGGTTCGCCGTGCCGACTGCCTGCTCCGTTGGCGTGCCCGTTCCTCCGCCCGCCAGTTGATGGGATGTCGCCGTCCGCCGGTTCGCCGTGCCGACTGCCTGCTCCGTTGGCGTGCCCGTTCCTCCGCCCGCCAGTTGATGCGACGTCGCCATCCGCCGGTTCGCTATGCCGATTGCCGACCCCGTTGACCCATCCACCAGCTGATGCGACGTCGTCGGCAGGCTCACCGTGCCGCCCACCGATTCCGTTGACGTGCCCGTTCGCGCGTCCGTCAACTGGCGCGTCGTCCGCGGGCTCGCTGTGCCGCTTGGCCCGTCTGCCGATCGAGCCGGTTTCTCCGCCGGCCGCCTCACCGTGGCGGTTGCCGCCCCCGTTGACATGCCCGTTCGCTAGTCCACCGGCTGACGCAGCGTCGCCGTCCGCGGGGTCGCCGTGCCGCCCGCCAGCCCCGTTGACCTGCCCATTCGCCAGGCCACCCAGATCCGAGTCGTCTCCCGGCCCAGCGTGCCTGCTGCCGACCCCATTGGCGTGCCCATTCGCCCGCCGTCGACCCGGCTCGGCGGGCAACCCAGCGCGGCCGTTCGTCCCCGGAAAACCGGCGTCCGGCTCCGCTCGGCGACGTCCCGGCTCAGGGCGCTCGGCATCCGCTCGGCGACGGCCGGGCTCTGCACGGCGGGTGCCCGGTTCCGCGAGCCGACTTACCGGCTCCGCATGCCGTGTTCCGGGGTCCTCGGTGAAGGCGGGTCGTTCGCCGGTGTGCCGCGCGACCACGTCGGACACGCTGATGCCGCCGTGAGTGTCCATCGAACGGCGGCGTCCGCCGCGGGGGCGAGCCGTGGTGTCGGAATGGCGACCGGTGCCGGGGGTGTTGCGCTCGTCGGGCACTCGGTCTCCTCTCGCACGTCAGGCGCCAGGCTGGGGCGGCTTACCTTTGAACACCCGGCGGCTTCGCCGGGTCTCCCAGGACTCGTCGTACCGGGGGAGCTTTTCGTTATCGTACGGATACCCGCCGTTCGTGACGACACCCTCCCGCGAATTTCTTCACCATGCGTCGCCCTAAGGCGCACTGAAGCGGACGAACAGGTGAAGATCGGGTTCAGTGAATGGAGTAATCGCAGACGTGCGTTACTCAGAGTGCGTAATTACCTGCGCCGTCTCGCGGTCGTGGAAAGCGACCTTGTTGCGTCCGGCCCGCTTCGCGGCGTAAAGGAGATTGTCGGCTCGATGGAGCTGACGCGGCCCGGATTCGGTGCCGTGTGCGAGGCCGACGCTGATCGTAACCCGCAGGCCTGGCCGGAGTTCTGACCAGGGGTGACGGGCGACCCGACGGCGTGCGGCGTCGGCGACCCGGACGGCGCCCCGGTGATCGATTCCCGGCAGGACAAGCGCGAATTCCTCGCCCCCGTACCGTGCGCAGAACGCATCGGCGGGCAGTCCCTCTTGCAGGAGATCGGCGACCCGGCAGAGGACGCGGTCGCCGAGAAGGTGACCGTACGTATCGTTCACGGACTTGAACCGGTCGAGGTCGACCAGGGCGACGGCCACCGCCGCGGGCAGTTCAGGCAGCCGCTGGTCGAGGTACCGGCGGTTGTAGCTCGAGGTGAGCGGATCGCGCAGGCTGCCCGCCCGCGCGATGTCGAGCGCGGAGCGCAGGTGCCGGTAGGCCCGCCGCCAGTCGCCGCGCGTCGCGAACAGGTCCGCGATGGACTCGTGCAACGTGAGCAAGTCGGGCGCGGTCTCCCCCGTTCCGAGCTCGTCGTCCGCCGACACTCTGACCTCCGCCACTCCATCGTTTTCGTCGTAAAGGAGCGGTGGCTTGAGTCATCGGTACGTTCGAAGGTGAATTTCGCTCAAGTGGACGACGGACTTCCGCTGATGTCACGCAGCGCAGTTCTTCGCTCAGAGTGCGGAGAAGGGCTTTTTGTCCTTGAGCTGCGCGAATTGATCACGTGCCCAGTAACTCGCGTCAGTCGTCGGATCCGCTATCCACTGTGTGTAATCGGGCCAGGAAATCCACCGCCAACCGCCCACTTCTTCCGGATTCGGCCGCGGATCGACGTCCGTCCAGGCGGCGAACACCGGACAGAACTCGTTCTCCACGATCCCCTGGAAGGGCGGCGTGCGGTAGCGGTACGTGGGCAGCACGCACTCGAGGTCGTCGAGTTCGGTGAGTCCGAGCTCGTACGAAGCCCGCCGGCGGACGGCGCTCTCCAGCGCTTCGGCGGGAGCCGGGTGACCGCACACGCTGTTGGTCCACACGCCAGGCCACACCTTCTTGTGCAGCGCTCGCTGGGTGATCAGCAGTGCGTTGTCCGAACGGCGCAGGACGTAGCAGGAGAACGCAAGGTGCAGCCGCGTCTCCGCGTGGTGACTGGCGAGCTTCGGCCCGGTCTCCCCGGTCGGCACGCCGTCCTCGGTCACGAAGACGACGCGTTCGGTTTCGGCTTCAGTGCTGGTGTCCACTCCGGATACTGAACACCACGCACGAACCGGCCGATACCGCGAGCCGGGTGGCCGTTTCGCCCGATTCGAGTGTCAGGCCTTCACGGACCGCTCGAATCTCCCGCCCATCGGACACCCAACCGAACGGCGACGCAGGCGAAACCCGGTGTCACCGGCTGCCGAGATGCTCGACGATCAGCGAGGTCAATGCCTCCGGCGCTTCCTCCGCTACCCAGTGCGACACCTCCTCCAGCATCTCGAACCGGTACGGCCCGGTGCACCAATTCGCCGTGTCGAGCGCGGCAGTGGAACCGAAGGCGACGTCCTCTGTGGACCACACGTACATCGCCGGCACCGAGACCTTGCCGATCTTCCCGCCTGGACGGCCCGCTCGATACCAGTTCAGCGCCGCGGTGAGCGCGCCTGGCTCGGACAGTCGCTGCACGTACTCGTCGATCTTGCTCGGCGGGATGCGCCGGTCGAAGATGTCGCGCAGCGCCTTGGCGTTGTCGGCCAGCATGCGGCGCTCGGTCGCGGGCGTCTGGCGCCATTCCGTCATGTAGGCCGACCGCAGGTGCTGGTCCTCGTCCGTCCGCATCGCCTCGGCGAGCGCGCCCGGGTGTGGCGTGGACACCACGGTGACGCTGCGCAGGCGCTCTGGGTGCTCGTCGGCCGTCCACCAAGCGACCGCGCCGCCCCAGTCGTGGCCGACCAGGTCGAACTTGCCCCAGCCGAGCGTGTCGGCCATGGCGACGACATCGGACACCAGCGTCGTGATGCCGTATTCCTCCGGGCGTTCGGGTCGCACGTCCGGCGAATACCCGCGCTGATCCGGCGCGATCGCGCGGTAGCCGAGCACGCCGAGTGTCGCCACCTGGTGCTCCCACTCCACGGCGGCCTGGGGAAAGCCGTGCAGCAGCAGTACCGGGCGGCCGTCTTCAGGGCCGGCGGCGATGGCGTCGAAGGATCCCGCGTCGGTCGGGATGGTCAGCTGGTCGATCACGAGACGCACTCTACGGACCGGCACCGACAGTTTTGGCCGGTCTCGCGCCAGCTCTGTGATGTGAGCTACACGGGAACAAATAAGTTGAGTCGCACGTTGGCAACTTTGCAAGGCTTGGTCAGCGCCCCAGCAGCTGGCCGCAGTTGTCCGAAAGGGGATTCGACAATGCTGATCCGCACCGACCCGTTCGCCCAGTTCGACCGTCTGACCCAGCAGTTCTTCGGCGGTCAGGGCACCGCGCCGCGCTCCGTCCCGATGGACGCCTACCGCGCCGGCGACGAGTACGTCATCCAGTTCGACCTCCCGGGGATCGCCCGCGACTCCATCGACGTGAGCGTCGAGCGCAACGTGCTCACCGTCCGCGCCGAGCGCACGCCGGTCGCGGTCGAGGACGCGCAGGTCCAGGTGTCCGAGCGGCCGCGCGGCAAGTTCTCGCGCCAGCTGTTCCTCGGCGACACGCTCGACACCACCCGCATCGCCGCGGACTACGTCGACGGCGTGCTGACGCTGCGCATTCCGGTCGCCGAGAAGGCTCAGCCGCGCAAGATCACTGTCGGCGGTGCGCCGCAGGAGATCGACGCCTGAGTCGGCTGTACCCAAGTTGTCCCCAGGTTGTCCACAGTGGGTTGTGGATAACCTGGGGACAGTTGCTATCTATGCAGGCCAGCTGTGGGTTTTCGGCTCGGCTGGCTGCCGTTTGCGTGCACGAAGTACTCCGCGCTGAGCGCGCACACCCGTGGTCGAGCCCCAAGCGCTCGTCGGGTAGATGTCGGCAAAGCTCAGCGTCGTTCTGGCCAGGCTGTGATCAGCCGCCGGAGTGCATGTCTTCGGCCTCGGGGACGCAATCGTCGTCCGGGTCGTCGAGCCAGCCGTGCGGGAGCGTCACCTTGCCCGGCGAGCCCTGCCGCCCGCGCGGTCCGGTCGCGGCGCTCGGGAACGGGGCGTCGTGGTCCAGCTGCGCGATCAGGTCGTCGAGCTGGTTCAGGCTCGTCACCATCGCGAAGCCGCGGCGGAGTTCGGAGCCGACCGGGAAGCCCATCAGGTACCAGGCCATGTGCTTGCGGATGTCGCGCATGGCCTTGTCCGGACCGTCGTGCTCGATCAGCAGCTCTGTGTGCCGCCGCAGGACGCGCGCGACTTCTCCGAGGTTCGGCCCCTCCGGAATCTCCCGACCTTGGAAGGCAGCTTCCAGCTCGCCGAACAGCCACGGCCGGCCTAGGCAGCCGCGCCCGACGACCACCCCGTCGCAGCCGGTCTCGGCGACCATGCGGAGTGCGTCGTCCGCGCTGAAGATGTCGCCGTTGCCCAGCACCGGGATGCTGGTGACCGCCTCTTTCAGCGCCGCGATCTTCGACCAGTCGGCCTGACCGGAGTAGCGCTGCGCGGCCGTGCGCGCGTGCAAGCTGACGGCAGCCGCGCCCTCGGCCTCGGCGATGCGCCCGGCGTCGAGGAAGGTTTGATGGTCGTCGTCGATGCCGACGCGGAACTTCACGGTGAACGGAACGCCGCCCTCAGCCGCCGCCTTCGCCGACTCGCGCACGATGTCCGCGAACAGTCGCCGCTTGAACGGCAACGCCGCGCCGCCGCCCTTCCGCGTCACCTTCGCGACCGGGCAGCCGAAGTTCGAATCCACGTGGTCCGCGAGCCCCTCGCCGACGATGATCCGAACCGCTTCGGCCATCGTCTTCGGGTCGACCCCGTACAGCTGCATGGACCTCGGCTTTTCGTTCTCGCCGAAGGTCATCATGTGCATCGTGCCGGGGTGCCGCTCGACGACCGCGCGGGCGGTGATCATCTCGCACACGTAGATGCCAGCGCCGTACTCCTGGCAGAGCTGCCGGAACGCCACGTTGGTGATCCCCGCCATCGGAGCGAGCACGACGGGAGGATCGACCTGGTAGGGGCCGATCTTCAACGTGGGCGCGCTCAACGTGGCAGTCACTCTTCCATTGTCGCCCGTGACGTACGGCACACGCATCCGGGCAGGTCGGTGGCCGCGAGACCATCTCGTGTCCAGCCTTTGAGTAGTGCTACGGATCCGATCATCGTGCCGTTTCGCCCAGGCTGTCCGGTATGACCACGGAAGCTGCAACGCTCCACCGCCTGGCCGGCGAACTGGACGACCTCGGCCGCCGCTTGACCCACGTAGGCGCGGAACTCCGCGCGGTACGCTCCCAGCCCGAGCCGGCCACCGACGAGCCCGACGAGGCGCCCGCTCTGGACGCGCCCGCGGACTCCCAGCCGACGACGGGCCAACCGGGCGGCCACGCCGAGCCGACAGCGCGGACCGAGGAGGCGTCAACGGCGGACTACCCGCCTGGCGGTACTCAGCCGGTCAGCTCCGACTCTCCGGCCATGCCAGCCGTCGGCTCCGACCACGCGGCCGCAGCAGCCGTCGGCTCTGACCAGGCGGCCGCGCCGGGCCATGCCGACAAGGCAGTCTCTTCCGCCGCGCCGGACCAGACCGCCACTGCGCCTGATCAGGCCGCCACTGCGCCGGGGCAACCCGCCGGGCCGCGCCAAACCGCTACTGAGCCGGACCAGACCGCCGCCACACCGGATCAGGCCGCCGCCGCGTCGGACCAGACTGCCTCGCCGGGCCAGACTGCTGCGCCGGGCCAGACTGCTGCGCCGGGCGAGCCGTCCGCGTCAGGTCGCCCTGCCGAGTCGAGCCCGTTTGCCGAACCTGGCGATGCTGCCGTGTCGGGCCATCCCGCCGGACCTGGCCAACCTCCCGCGTCTGGCCACAGCAATCCGGCTGCTCCCGGCCACTCGCCCGCCCCGGGCTACCAAGCTGCGCAGGGCCAGTACACGTACCCGGCCTACTCGGCCGCGCACGGGGTGCCGTACTACCCGCGCCCGGGCTACTACCCGTACAACCCTTACGCAGCCCCGTATTCCGCCCAGCCGATGTCCGGCGCGACCCACCCGTCGCCGCCGCACCCGGGGACCGGGCAACCCGCCGCTGGCGATGCCGGAGCCGGACACCCCGCCGCCCACCCGGGCCACGGACAGCCCACCGCCGACCAGTCCGCCCAAGGACATCCGCAGGCAACCGCCCAACAGCCGCCGTATGGCCAGCTGCCATACGGACAGCCGCCCTACATCCCGCCTCCGACGCTTCGTGAGCGACTCGGCCGCGAAGGCGCGGGTTCGCGCCTTCTGGCGTGGGTCGGCGGTGCCGTGACGTTGCTCGGGGTCGTTCTGCTGCTGATCTTGGCCATCCAGCGCGGCTGGCTCGCTCCGTTGCCGCGGGTGGTGGTCGGCGCTGCGTTCGGTGGGATCCTGGTCGGCGCGGGTGCTTGCCTGCACCGCAAGCCGGCGGCGCGCACGGGAGCATTCGCCCTTGTCGCCACTGGGATCGCGACGCTCTATCTCGACACTGTCGCTGCCACCTCCTTGTACGATTTCCTGCCGGTTCCCGCCGGACTCGCGGTCGGCTTGGCGATCGCGGTGGGCGGACTTGTGCTTGCGGTCAAATGGGATTCCTCTCTCCTGGCGATTGCCGTGGTGGGAGGATGCGGAGTGTGTGCGCCCCTGATCACCCGGGGCTTCACCGATGAACTCGTGACGTTCCTTCTTATGATCCAGATCGCGACCGTCCCTGTCCAGCTTCGACGGTCATGGTGGCCCCTTTCGTTTACTGCGGCCATTCCTCCCTTGACAACGGCGTTGATCGGTACCGGACTGCGCACGTTGCCGGTGTGGGCAGTTATCGCCGCTGGCGTGGTCAGCGCGGCGGCAGCACTGGTTTCGTTGCGGCGCAATGACAATGAGCCTTACTCGCTGTCCGTCCTGGCTGTTTCCCCGCTGCCGATCCTGGTCGCCGCGCTGATGCTGCACCGGCCGGAATCTGTGCTTCTCGCGGGCGGAACGGCGGTCGTGCTCATCGCGACCTGGATCATCGTTCGAGGGAATTCCGGTACTGTCGCAGGGATCGCTGGTCTTGTCGCCGCGATGCAGGCGACCGTCACGCAGTTCGATGGCGGAGCTGTCCTGCTTGGCGAGGCAGTTGCGCTCGCGTTCGCGGCGAAGTTCACTCGAAACCGTTTCGCGCTAGGCGGTTCTCTCGTCTTCGCGGTGATCGGCGGACTGTTCACGCTCGGGTCGGACGTGACACCGGCGCTGCTGATCCTCCCGAATTGGCATCCGCGAGATCTTCTCCTGACCGCGCTGGTCTCGGCTGTCCTTCTGCTCGCTGCCGCGATTGCGTTGCCGTGGGCGGCAATTCAGCTCAACGTGGTGAAGTCGGCCAGTCTCGCGCCTTGGCTGCCTGCCGGATTGTGCGCGCTCTACGGCGCTGCTGGGCTGGTGCTCACCGCGTCCATGCTCGTAGCCCCTGGTCGTGGTGGATTCCTGGTTGGCCACACGCTCGTCACGGTTTCCTGGACGGTGGTGGCGTTCGTCCTTCTCCTGCGCGGGATCAAGGTGGTCGCGTTGCGGATCACCGGACTGGTGCTGGTGGCCGCTGCCGTCGCGAAGCTCGTGTTGTTCGACCTTGCCACTCTGGACGGGTTGGCTCGCGTGGGCGCGTTCCTCGGTGCCGGTGTGATCCTGCTTGTGGCGGGTGCCCGGTACGCGCGGGTTGTCGCGTCGCGCTGAACTTGCGAGAAGTCCCCCGATCCGGGGAAACGAGATTGACCTCGGATCGGGGGTTTTCCTTGTGCGGCAACAAAACTGAGCCGTGTCGGGAAGCGGCTTGAGACGGCTCGCGAAGGTCGGCGGGGCAGAACTGTCGGTGGCTCGTGGTTACCTGGGAAACCTACCGAGGAGGTATCCGACCATGACCTACACCCACGACCCGAAACTCATTGAACGCGCGGGCGAATCCGTCGCCTGGCTCACCACGGTGACTCCCAGCGGACGCCCCGCGCCGCGGCCGGTTTGGTTCGTGCTCGACGGCGAGGACATCGTGGTCTTCAGTCGGCCGGGCACGGCCAAACTCCGGCATCTCGCCGCCAATCCGGAGGTGAGTTTTCACCTGAACAGCGACGAACACGGCGGGAGCATCATCGTCGTCAACGGACGTGCGCAGGTCGACGAGGCCAAGGCCTCCGAAGCACCTGGCTACCTGGCGAAGTACCAGCGGCATTACGCCGGCATCGGGTTCGCCGATCCAGCTGCCTTCGACGCCGACTACTCCGTGCGGATCCGGATCGTTCCGGAGAAGTCCTGGGGGTTCTGAGGGCAGCTCCTGTTTTAGAAGCCGACGTCGAGGCAGGCCAGCCGTCCACCCGCGGTGCCGGCGTGCCCGGGGTTGGTGTGGGTGTGGGTTTCGTGGATCACCACGGACTTCGCCCGTCGTCCGTCGAATGTCCAGTCCACAACGGAGGTTGCATGACCGATGCCTGAGCGGTTGGTGGTGAAGTCGAGCCAGATCTCGTTGCGCGGGTTGGCGTAGGCCGGATCCACCGAAGGCTTCACCGGGTCCGGCACGTGCTGGAAGTGTCCGCCCGCGGCGTCACCGGTGGCGCCGCAGGAGTTGACGTGCGCGTGTGCACCGTATTCGTGCTGCGGCAGGAGGCCGCTGATCACCAGCACGGTGGTGGTGCCGACGCGGCCGGCGGACAGGGCGGAGACGTGCGCCTTGGCACCGACGGGCACGAGATCCGGACGGTAGGTGACGGCATGGCTGCCCGGTACGTACGCCGCGAATGTGCCGTGGGCAGCAGTGAAGTGCAGAGGAGAGTCCGTCGCTGGAGTGGCTGCGGCGGAGGTGGCCGAGAGGCTTGTGACGGAGAGACCGGCGGCGAGGGCCGCGGAAAGGAGTTTAGGGACGAAACGCATGAAACTTCTCTAACCAGTCGGTGCGTGCCGTGCCATGTTCTCCACTCGAACGTGTGGAGGTCGCCCGGATCTCGGGACGGCTTTCCTCGGGCGTGAGGTGCGTGAGGTGCGTGGGGTTGCCGGGTGGGACAGCGTCGGGATCAGCCGGATTCAGACTCTGTCCGGACCGGACGAGGTGCAGGTCAGGCCGGGTGCGGAGTGCTGTCTGGATGCACCGCAGTGAGGTCAAGCCTGGTTTGATGCTCGTCGCGGAGAGGCTCTGAGGCGCGCTGGGTCGGTTCGAGGACCGCTCCGTGTACGAGAGCGGCTAGCGAGCCGGTGGAGTTGGGAGGTCGTTGCGGCGGACGTGAAGGTCGTCCGGCTGGCGTGGTGAGTTTTCGGGCCTTGACGCGGTGGGTACTTGGCAGCGTGGCAGCGTCGGACTTGCCCGGCGGTGCTTTGGCGAGCACCGGTGGAGCCTGACATGCCTGACGACCCGAACAGCGCCATGGGGTTTGACGGCCGTCGCCCGGACGACCACGAGTCGGCGGGTGCCAGCGGACCGGCCGAGACCAGTGGGGCGTCGGAAAGCGGTCGACCGGCGGACGCCAGCGGGCAGGCTGGCAGCGGCGGGTCAACTGGCGGCGGATCAGGCGACGGTGGACTGGCTGGCAGTGGATCGGACGGCGGCGGACTGACCGGCGGCGGGCTGGCGGGGAGCGGCGGACCGGTGCAATCGAGCGGGCGAGCTCGGGCTGGTGAATCGGCGCAGGTCGCCGGATCGCCGCAGCCCCGTGAGTCGGCGCAACCCGGAGGGCTGGCGAAGGCGACCGGTCCGGTGCAGACCACCGGGCCAGTGGACGTCGAGGGATCGGCGGACGTCGGTGACGACGTCGAGCACACCGGCGAGACGCGGAACCAGATGTTGCAGCGGAACGTAGGCGAGCTGCTGCAGGAGCTGCGGGTCGCGCAGGCGGGCGTGCAGATCCTGTTCGGGTTCCTGCTGTCGGTGGTCTTCACGGGCCGGTTTCACGATGCCAGCGGGTTCGAGAAGACGCTGCATCTGCTCGCGGTGCTGCTCACCGTCGCGGCGACGGCGTTGCTGATCGCGCCTGCGGCGTGGCACCGGATGCTGTTCCGGACTGGGCGGCGTGAGCAGATCCTGCGGGTCGGCAACCGGGTCGTGCTTGTTGGGTTCGGGTGTCTTGCCGCGGCGATCACGGTGACTGTCGCGCTGATCGCGAAGGTCTCTTTCGGACCGGTTGCGATGGGGCTCGTCGGCGGGATGGCGATCTTGCTGTTCGGGCTGCTGTGGTTCGCGGTGCCGGGCATGCTCGTCGGCGACCAAAGGCGACGCGACGGTCACTGAGCGGAACCAGCGCAGCCTTCCGTTTGTCCTGCGCAGGACAGAAACGCCGGGGACATGGAGCTGTTCATCGAGCCGTCGGCAATTGTTGCCGTAGCGGTCGGGACCGGCCCGTAGCTTCCCGCTCGTGACTGACTCTTCACGGCGGAACTTCCTGCGCGGTGCCGGAATCCTCGGCGCTGGTGCGGCGGTGTCCGCGCTTCCTGGTCTGAACGGGATCGCCGCGGCTGATCCCGGCGTCGCTCGGCGGCCGGACGGTGACAGCTCGCGGTTCACTATCGCGGTCATGCCGGACACCCAGTACCTGTTCGACGAGGACCGGGGCGACTCGACGCCGGTGGACGCCTCGTTGTCGTACCTGCTGCGTCACGGACACGACGACAACGTTGTCTTCCTCGCGCACCTCGGCGACCTCACGCAGAACGGGCAGGCCCGGGAGTTCGATGGCATCAGCAGGTCGTTCCAGGTGCTCGACCGGTTCCGGTTCCCGTACAGCACGCTCGCGGGCAACCACGACATCGACGGCTCCACCGACGACCAGCGCGGGCGGACGCCCTACATCGACGCGTTCGGGCCGCAGCGGCAGCGGAATTCGCCGACGTTCCGCGGTTCTTCGAAGGACGGCTACAACACCTACCACGTGTTCCGGGCCGCCGGCCGGGAATGGCTGGTGCTCGCGATGGACTGGCGTCCGTCGGCGGGCGGGTTCGCGTGGGCTAAGCAGGTTCTCGCGCAGCATCCGAAGATGCCTGCGATCCTGACGATCCACGAACTCGTCAACTCCGACGAGCAGGGCAAGGCGTTCCTGTCGGACTTCGGCAAGCAGGTCTGGGACGAGTTCGTCAACGAAAGCGATCAGATCTTCCTGACCCTCAACGGTCACTACTGGCCGCCGAGTCGTCTGGTGAAGCGCAACGCCGCCGGCCACGACGTGCACCTGCACCTCACGAACTACCAGGACCGCTACTACGGCGGCAGCGGCATGATCCGCCTGTACCAGTTCGACGTCGCCCGCGGCGTGATCGACGTCCGCACCTTCTCGCCGTGGCTCGACGGCCGGCGCGACCTCACCGAACTCGAGCGCATCGAGGCCGAACGCAGCACCGACGTCGACTACTTCAGCATCGACATCGACTTCGACAAGCGGTTCGCCGGTTTCGCGCCCGTTCCGGTGCCGCCGGCCCGTCCAGTGAAGCCTCAGCTCGTGCCGGGGACAGTTGCGTACTGGCGGTTCGAGGGCGGCCGCGCGGGGGCTCCGGTTCCGGACAACGCGCTGATCAAGGACCTCACCGGCCGCGGCAACGACCTGCGCCGCGCGACCGTGCCAGGCAGCGGGCCTGGCGCGTTGACTTACTCGGCGGATTTCTCGCCCCGCCAACCGTCGCGGGCGAGCCTTCGCTTCGACGGCGCGCGCAACCCTGGCCGCGGCGCGTACCTCCAGACCGTCGACAGCGCGCCGATGAACAACCTGACCTTCCAGCGCGGCTACACCGTCGAAGCGTTCATCCGGCTGCCCGAAGACTTCCGCGACGGCACCCACGGCTGGTGCGGCATCTTCGCGCGCCTCGGCAACGGCGGCGCGGCCGGGAAGTCCGGCGACGACCCCAACGAATCGGCCGCGACGTTCAGTGTCTCGGACGGTGCGGAACTGCAGTGGGCGGTGTTCCCGTTGAACCAGAACGGGATTTCGACTAACTGGGGCCACGAACTGCCGTTGGCGAAGTGGTGGCACGTCGCGGTCGTCAACGACGGACGGCGCAGCACGCTCTACGTCGACGGCTGCCCGCTGCTGCGCAACCCCAAGACTCCGGCGATCGGCCTGGCCAACCCGGGCGGCAGCTGGCTGGTCGGCGCGTCGTCGTACCGGGGCAAGGTGGAGCGCAGCTTCTACGGCGAGATCGGCGAGGCCCGCGTGGTCGACCGGGCGCTGGCGCCGCGGGAATTTCTGCTGGGCTGATAAGCGGTGCCGATTGGCTGCTCGGCAATTGCGGAGGGTGCGGGCCGGGGATTGGATCCGCGACCGGCTTGCTGGCGGTGTGTCGATCGGGAATCCCCGACACGTTATTCCGATTGCGCGGTGGGCACATTCTGCCAGTGCGGCCGTTCGGGGGTATTGGCGAAACTGACGGCTTCGGCCAGTCGGTCTAATCGGGGAACGGGGTAATAGTCATCTTGAAGTAGTATCGGAACGGTCGGAATTCGTTCAGGGTGGGTGCTGGATCCGGGAATTTCGCCGAGGGTCGTGGTGTGCCGGTGAGCGGGACGAGGCTTGCCGCGGGCGAGCGTTCCCTTGCCGGGGACTGGGGCAGGGAACGTCGGTGGGCGGGTCAGCGGCAGCGCTGGGCCGTTGCCTGGGCTGGGACTCCTGGACCAGCGGCGGTGCTGGGGTTGGAGTTCCGTTGCCTGGTTGGCACGGATGCCGGTGGCTTGTGCCCGTTGGCGGGTTCGGCGTGCTGATCGGTGGTTCGGAACTCGTTGCCAGGTGCTGGTGGCGTGGTTGGAGTTCGTTGCCGGGATCAGCGCGGGTGCTGGAACCGGTGGTCGAGCCGGACTGTTGTCGGGACCGGCTGCGTTGCCGGAACTGGTTAGGCCCGCTTCGCCCGTTGGGCAGCGTCGTTGCTGGAACGGGGGAAGCCCGTGCTGGCCAGCGCCGTTGCTGGGCCAGCAGTGGAGCCGTGCTGGACTGGCGTTTCGGCCGTAGCCGGGTGCCAGGGCGGATGGCTCGGGTGGAGCTCGTTGCCGGGACTGGCGTTCGTGCCGGGATTCCGAAACCGGGGCCAGCGCTGATGCTGGCACCGGGACTCCGGAGCCGGTGCCCAACGCCTGGACGTTCCGCCATGGTCAGTCTCGGAATCGGCCAAACGGGGCCGGGACACGGAGAGCGTGCCGCGGAACCGAGGTGGTCCAGTCCAAGGGGCAGCCGGTCCAGTCCAGGGGTCAGCCTGAACCGGTCCGACGGGGCAAAGGCGTGGCTCGAGTACCGGGGCGACCGCGCTGACCCAAGGGCTCCAAGGAGCCCAAGGGCATCGCCCGAGGAACCCGGTCCGGGTGCGCCAACCCGCGAGTCAAGGCCAAAGGCCCAGCTCAAGGGCCCAGTCAGGTGCCTGGTCCAGTCGCCGCCGCGCCGGAGGCGTGAGCGGCACCTCAGACCGAGAACCCCACCGAGAACTCAGCCTGAGCACGCCAGCCCATGAACCTAGCCAGCACCCAGCCGCGGACCCAGCCAGCACCCAGTCGCGAAACCGTGGATCAGGCGGTGAGCCGTCCCCACGAATAGTCCTGTTTCGCGAGCTTCAGGTACACGAACAGCTCCGTCGAGACGACGCCCGCGATGGGCCGCACCTCGTCGCCGAGTACGGACAGGAGGTGGTCGTCGTCGCGGCAGAGCAGTTCTGCCAGCAGGTCGAAGCGGCCTGAGCAGAGGGCCACCTGGTGTACGTCGGCGACCTTGGCCAGTTGCTGGGCCACTTCGCGGGCGTCTCCGTCCACCGTGATGCCGACCATCGCCCTTCGGGTCAGGTCGACGTGTTCTGGTGAGGTCACGGCGACTATCTGCACCATTTCCTCTCGCAGCAGCCGTTGTACTCGCTGCCGCACCGCGCCCTCCGAAAGACCCACCGCCTTGGCCAGTGCGGTGAAGGACGCCCTGCCGTCTTCCTGTAACAGCGTGATGAGCGTCCGGTCGGTCCCGTCTAGCGCTCTCGGAGCACGCGGTTCCTCGATTTTCGTACGGTTTTCGTCACCCATGCCGTCCCTCCCTGTGTTTCGGCATGTGATTCGTCAGACGCGCAGCGTATCGGCAGGAGCCGGAGAGCAGGAGACCCTTTCCCGTTTTCTTCTCCAGATGGCGGACATGCGGGCCCCGTTCTGGCTCCGGCAAACAGCGGGTACGGTCGCGAACCGCCGATCTTGAGGAGGAATATTCCAATGACCGAAGCCGTCGCCGCGCCTGTGGTGCCGGCCAAGGGGCTCCGTTCGAACGCGCTGGGCATGGTGTCCTCGACGGTGATCGGGATGTCTTCGACCGCCCCGGCCTACTCGATCGCCGCGACGCTCGGGTTCATCGTGCTCGCCGGAACGGGGTTCAAAGCCGCCGCGTTCGTGCTCCTGTCGTTCGTGCCGGTGCTGTTCGTCGCTTTTGCCTTCCGGGAACTGAATGCGGCCGAACCCGATTGCGGCACCAACTTCACCTGGGCCACTCGCGCGTTCGGCAGCCGCGTGGGCTGGATGACCGGCTGGGTCGTCCTGGTGGAGCAGTTGCTGGTGATGTCCAGTCAATCCGCGCTGACCGGCCGGTACACGCTGCTGCTGTTTGGTCTAGACGACTTCGCGAACAACCGTGCGGTGACGACCGCTATCGGGTGTGCGTGGCTGCTCGCGCTCTGCTGGCTCTGCTACCGCGGCATCGAGGTGTCCGCGCGGGCGCAATGGATCCTCCTCGGCATCGAACTCGCCGTCCTGGTGATCTTTTCCGTCGTAGCGCTCACGCGCGTCTACAGCGGCACTGCGGGCCCGCAAGCGACCACGCCGCGGTGGGACTGGCTGTGGCCGAGCGGAGTGAGCGTCGGGACGGCGGTGTCGGCGGTGCTGCTCGCGGTCTTCATCTACTGGGGCTGGGAGAGTTCGCTTTCGGTGAACGAGGAATCGGCTGATCCGCGGCACGCGCCGGGCCGGGCGGCGATTCTGTCGACAGTGCTGCTGGTGCTCAACTACCTGCTGGTGACCGTCGCTGCGCTGGCTTTCGCGGGCGTCGGCGAGCACGGGATCGGGCTGGCCAACGAGGCGAACGCCGAGGACGTGCTCGCCGGCCTGGGCGGCGCGGTGTTCGGGACGTCCGGGTTCGGCAAGGTCATGGGGGTGCTGCTGATCGTGTCGGTGCTGACCAGCGGCGCGGCCACGAGCCAGGCGACGATCATGCCCGCCGCGCGCACCACGCTGTCGATGGCCAGCCACGGCGCGCTGCCCAAGGTGTTCGGCCGCGTGCATCCGAAGTACCAGACGCCGTCGGTGACCACCTGGGCGTTCGGGCTGGTGTCGCTCGCCTTGTACGTGCTGCTGGCGTTGTGGAGCCGGAACGTGCTCGCGGATTCGGTCGACGCGGTCGGGCTCACGATCGCGATCGAGTTCACGGTGACGGCGCTCGCGTGCGTGTGGGTGTTTCGCCGGACGCTGTGGTCGAGCGTGCGCAATTTCCTGCTTCGCGGCTTACTGCCCTTCGTAGGCGGCGTGTTCTTCCTGGCGGTACTGGTGCTCGCGGCGATCGCGTACGCGAAGCCTGACGCCGGAGAGACCACTGTGTTCGGCATCGGCGGCGTCGCGGTGATCGGTGTCGTGGCGATCCTCGTGGGCTTTCCGTTGATGTTCGCCGTGCAACGCGCCTGCCGTGACTTCTTCGCCGGGCGGCGTCTGACGCGCGGCGCCGTTGCTCGTGGCGGTCAGACCATCGAAAGCTAGCAGCGGCGAAGCAGGTCTTCTTCGGTTTCGCGGCGTACGAGGAGCGTCGCGTGCCCGTCGCGGACGCCGACGAGCGGTGGGCGGCCGACGAGGTTGTAGTTCGACGCCAGCGAGTGGTGATACGCGCCGGTGCACGGCACGGCCAACAGATCGCCGACGTGGATGTCGTCGGGCAGACAGACGTCCGCCAGTACGTCGCCGGACTCGCAGTGTCGTCCGACCACTGTCATCGGCGTACGCGCGGCCTTCGTGCGACGGCCGACGAGACGTGCGGTGTAGCGCGCGCCGTACAGCGCAGGGCGCGGGTTGTCGCTCATGCCGCCGTCGACAGCGACGAAGGTGCGCGCGCCGCGCTTCACGGCGCACACGCGGTAGACGGTGATTCCGGCCGGTCCGACGATCGCGCGGCCGGGCTCGATTGTCAGGCGTGGCAAGGGAAAGTCGTGTGACGAGCATTCGTAGCTCAGTGCGACGCGGAGGCGGCGTGCGTACCCGTCGAGGTCGAAGGACGCTTCGCGGTCGGCGTACGGCACTGCGTGGCCGCCGCCGAGATCCAAGTCGCGCAACGTGATTCCGTACTGGTCGCGGATACGGACGAGTACTTCGACCATCCGTCGCGCGGCTTCCTCGTAACGGTCTACACGGGACACTTGCGAGCCGATGTGGCAGTGCAGTCCGGTTAGTTGCAGGCTTGGCTGTGAAAGCACTGCTGCGACAGCGCGGTCGACGTTGTCGCGTACGTCGGGGCGTAGCGAGAAGCCGAACTTCTGCCCTTCGGTGCCGGTCGTGATCGCGGCGTGCGTGTCGCCGCTGACGCCGGGCGTGACGCGGATAAGGACGCGCTGTGCGCCATGGGCGAGCGCGCCGAGCTGTTCGACTTCGTCGAGAGAGTCGAGGACGATGCGACCGACGCCGTACTGCAGCGCGGCTTTCAAGTCTTCCGGGGTCTTCGCGTTGCCGTGCAACAGAATGCGCTCCGCGGGAAAACCGACAGCGCGTGCGACGGCGATCTCTCCAGCGGAGCACGTGTCGAGCGACAGTCCTTCTTCGGCGACCCAACGCAACACTGCTCGCGTACAGAGCGCCTTGCTCGCGAAGGCGACGTCGGCCTCCGGCAGCGCACGGCGGTACGCGCGGGCTGTTTCGCGCACCTGTTCCTCGTCGAGGAGGTAGGCGGGCGTACCGAAGCGCGCGGCGAGGTGGCTGACCGGCGCGCCGGCGAAGAGCAGTTCACCGCCTTCGCCGAGCTTCGTGCCTTGCGGCCAGAGCCCCGGTTCCAGATGGTCGGCGGCCTCGCAGCCGAGACTCGGGAGCAGCTCGCTGAGCGTCACGGTTACCTCCGGTCGATGTCGATCGCGGCGAACATCGCCAGCACACTGCGCCGAGCCCGGACCGGAACGTCCCGGAAACGGGCCCCTGACGGTCCGGGCGGCCGTGCTGACGGGTTCTTAACGCACGAGTAACTTCCGCCACACCCCGGTTGAGCTGGGCTTTGCTGAGTTATCCGGGGATCCGCCGTCTTATCGGACATGGTTGAACAGATGACGGACTTCGCGAGCGAGACCGAGGCGTACCGGCACGAGCTGCGGGTGCACTGCTACCGGATGCTGGGCTCGTTCGACGAGGCGGAAGACCTGGTCCAGGAGACTCTGCTGCGCGCGTGGCGCGGCCGTTCGACGTACGCGGGCCGCGCGAGCCTGCGGGCGTGGCTGTACCGGATCGCGACCAACGCGTGTCTCGATCACCTCGAAGCGCACCCGCGCGAGCTGCCGATGCTCGATCTGCCAGTTGCGCACGACTCCGACCTCGCGCCGCGTCCCGACGTCGCGGTTCCCTGGCTGCAGCCTGCGCCCGACAGTGCGCTTCAGCCGGACACTGTCGTCGTCGCGCTTGAGACGGTGGAGTTGGCGTTCCTCGCCGCCATTCAGCATCTTTCGCCGCGACAGCGTGCTGCGTTGGTGCTTCGCGACGTACTCGGCTGGTCCGCGCGTGAGACGGCTTCAGCGCTCGGTACGACGCCTGCGTCGGTGAACAGCAATGTGCTGCGCGCGCGGGCCGAGTTGCAGGAGCACCTGTCTACGCGACGTACGGAGTGGGCGTCTGCGTCCGGGAGCGATGAGGAACGCGCTGTTGTCGCGAAGTACGTCAAAGCGCTCGTAGAGCACGACGAAGCGGCCTTCGCTGAACTGCTGCGCGAAGACGTGCGTTGCAGTCACGCTCCCGGCGCTGGCGGGCACATGGGGCCGGAACCGACTTGGTACGCGGGGCGGGACACCGTGCTCGCGGGCTGGGCACCGGCGTTGCATGGTGGCGACGCTGCGGAATTCCGTGTTGTCGAGACCCGTGCGAACGGTCTGCCCGCGCTCGCCACGTACGCGCGCACAGTCGGCGAGTTCCGGGCCTTCGGCCTGGTGACGCTGCGGCTCGACGGCGGCCGTGTCGCGGAGGTGACCACCTTCGGTCCGGAAGTCTTCCCGACTTTCGACCTCCCGCCCGCGCTCGCCTGAGGCGTTACGAAAGCCCCCACGCGGACAGGATCCCGAACAGCTGGTCCCGTTCCCCGGCGGTCAGCAGCCTGCTCGGCGGTCGTACGTCGGGGCGGCACAGGCTGAGTTGCGAAAGGGCGTCCTTGACCACGCTGACGTTGTTGGCGTTCCCGTGCGCGGCGCGCATCTCCTCGAACGGGCGGATGCGGTCCCAGATTTCCATCGCGCCGTCGAAGTCGTGGTTGCGGAGACGGCGGAACAGGTCGAGCGAGATCTGCGGCGCGACGTTCACCAAGCCGGAGGTGAAGCCCGTCGCGCCGACTGCGAAGTACCCAGGGGCGGACAGTTCGGCGAGACCGGCGATCCACACGAAGCGCTCGTACCCCGCGTCGCGCGCGACGGTGCGGAAGCGCACCGGATCCGGCACCGCGTACTTCACGCCGATTACGTTCGGCGCGACGTCGGCGAGCTGTGCCAGGTCCGCACCCTCGATGGCGGGGTTGCGCACGTACAGGACAACCCCGAGTTCGGGCACTTCGTTCGCGATAGCGCGGTGGTAGTCGATCCAGCCCGCGCGCGATACGTACGGGTGCACGGGCTGATGGATCATCACCATGTCCGCTCCGGATGCGCGCGCGTGCTTCGCGGCCTTCACGGCTGTACGCACGTCATGGCCGACGCCTGCGAGGACGCTCGCCTCGCGCGCGGCCTTCGTGGTGACTTCGAGACACTGTCGCGTTTCTTGCTCTTCGAGTGCGTAGAACTCGCCGGTGTTGCCGTTCGGCGTGACGACCTCGATGCCGCTCAGCACGAGCCGTTCGACTAGCCGCTCGTACGTCTCGGCGTCCACGTCCCCGGCCGCGGTGAAGGGAGTCACCGGGATCGCCACCACGCCGGCGAGCCGCTGTCGCTGTTTCTCGAACGCCACGAGCAGATCCGATCTGATATATGATGTCTCGACAGTCGGAGGGTAACACGAGGTGGCCAGGACGATCGTCCTGATCTTTGGGATATGCGTCCTAGATCGGTGCTGAAGGGCGGCCTGGCCTGGCAAAACTAGGTACCGCTGGCCGACGACCGGATTACCTCGCGTGGGGACCTGGAACGTGCCGCTGCGCACCCGCGAGGTGCGGGAGTCGGGTCGGCGGAGCAACGAGTCGAGGTCACTGACGTGCGGCTGCCGCTCGCCTCATTTCGCATCACGTACACGTTCCGGCAAGCCCCGACAGAACGCGAGTTCGTCTTCCTCGCGCAAGCAGCCTGAGTCGGCACGCCCCAGCGAAAGGGGCGTGCCGAAACCCTCAGCGCAGAGCGTCCAAGGCGAACGCCGTGTACATGGCCACCCCGGCGGCCATCGCCGGTTCGTGGAACTTCACCCGGTTCGAGTGGTTGTCCTCGGTGGTCGCCGGGTCCGCTCCCGGCTCGCGGGCGCCGATGAACGCGAACGCGCCCGGAATCCGTTGCAGGACATACGAGAAGTCTTCCGCGCCCATGATCGGCGTGGTCAGCTCCTCGACGTTGTCCTCGCCCAGCACCTCCGCACCCAGCGACAACACCTCGGCCGCCACTGCCGGGTCGTTGACCGTCGTCGGGTAGCCCGGGTCAACGCCGGCCGACACGCGGCAGCCGTGGGCCGCTCCGACCGCCTCGCACACCTTCGGCAGTTCCTCGCGGATGAAGGACCGCGTCGACTCCGACAGGGTGCGAATGGTCCCCTCGAGCACCGCCGTCTCGGGGATGATGTTCGTCGTCGTCCCGGCCTGGATGCGGGTCACCGAGACCACCGCCGGGTCGAAGACGCTGATCCGGCGCGTGACCATCGTCTGGATCGCGCTGACCATCGCCGCCGCGGCGGGGACGGGGTCGATCGCGTCGTGCGGGGCGGAACCGTGGCCGCCGCGGCCGTTGACCTCGACGCTGAACGTGTCGGCCGACGCCATCATCGGCCCGCCGCGGACCTGCAGGACGCCGCTCGGGCTGTTGGCGATCGTGTGCAGGCCGAAGGCTCGCGTGACGCGCGTGCCCGCCGCGTCCAGCACTCCCTCGTGGATCATGTGCCGCGCGCCGTGGAGGCCTTCCTCGCCGGGCTGGAACATGAACACGACCGAGCCGGCCAGGTCGTCGACCCGCTCAGACAGCAGCCGTGCCGCGGAGGCGAGCATCGCGACGTGCGTGTCGTGGCCGCAGGCGTGCATCGAACCGTCGATCTCGGACGAGAACTCCAGGCCGGTGTCCTCGGTGAGCGGCAGCGCGTCCATGTCCGCCCGCAGCAGCACGGCCGGGCCGGGACGGGCGCCGCGCAGGACGCCGGTGAGCGACGTCGTGGAGCGGCCGTCGGTGAGTTCGATCGGCAGGTCGGCCAGTGCGGTGCGGATCGCCGCCTGGGTGCGTGGCAGCTGCAAGCCCTGTTCGGGATGCCGGTGCACGGCGCGGCGAAGCTCGACAGTGCGGTCCTGGAGCTGCCGCGCGGCGTCGAGCAGCCCGGCGTGCCGGTTGCCGGGCAGGGTGGGGAGGTCGGTGGGTCCGGTCATGGCTCGATAGTGGCACCTCGCACGCTTCGGGCGCACCGTGCGTGCGTTCGCCAGCGAGGCGGAATACGGTGTGCGCATGGCGGTGCAAGAGCCGGTCACGGGCTTCGCGATAGCTGTGGTCCGTGAAGACGGTCGGTGGCGGTGCAGTGCGCTCGATTCCTCGGCGCTCACAGAACTGGATGCGGCGATCACCGAGCTGGGCAAGCTCCGGTCGACCGGGGCGGCGTTCGGCCTGCTGGCCGTCGACGACGAGTTCTTCGTGATCGTCCGGCCGAGCCCGAGGGGTCCGTCGCTGCTGCTGTCGGACGCCGCCGCGGCGCTCGACTACGACATCGCGGCGGACGTCCTCGACGTCCTGCGCGTCGACCCGCCCGACGAGGACGACGACGCCGTCTGGCCCGAGGGCGACCTCGAGATCCTGGCCGACCTCGGCCTGCCCGGCGGCGAGCTGGAGGTGATCGTCGGGGAGGTCGACCTCTACCCGGACGAACAGCTCCAGATGATCGCCCAGCGGTGCGGGTTCGAGGCCGAGTTCTCGAAACTGCTGGACCAGCTCTGAGACGGCCGGACGACACCGAAGCCGTGCGGGCCGCGCTGGACGCGGCTCGCGCCCCCGGTGCCGACGTGCCCATCGGCGCGGTCGTCTTCGACCCCGACGGGCGCCCCCTGGCCGCGGCTCGCAACGCGCGGGTCGAGCTGGCTGACCCCACCGCGCACGCGGAGATCCTCGCGCTGCGCGCGGCGGCCCGCGAGTTCGGCGACGGCTGGCGGCTGGAGGGCTGCACGCTCGCGGTCACGCTGGAGCCCTGCACGATGTGCGCCGGCGCGCTCGTGCTCGCCCGCGTCGAGCGGTTGGTGTTCGGGGCTTGGGAGCCCAAGACGGGCGCGGTGTCGTCGCTGTGGGACGTCGTGCGCGACCGCCGCCTCAACCACCGGCCGGAAGTTCACGGCGGAGTGCTCGAAAGCGACTGCGCCGCCCTGCTCGAGGCGTACTTCGCGGACCGGCGGCTGGGGGCCGAGTAGACCCCGCCGCAAGCCGCGAAGAGGGTCCGGTATTGTTCTCGGCGGTGGCGTGTCCGAGCGGCCGAAGGAGCACGACTCGAAATCGTGTGACGGTTAATCCCGTCCGTGGGTTCAAATCCCACCGCCACCGCTCTTCACGAACGAACCCCGACCGGGCACTCCGGCCGGGGTTCGTTCGTTTGACCCTCCGGTAGCTGGTCCCCGTACCGGAGGTGGCGCTTTGTACATCTATGCCCGGCGTCGTTCGCTCACGTTCAGCGGCAAGCAGGTGACGATCAAGGCCGCGATCAAAGACGGCCTGTTCGGCGCGGACAAGAAGCACAGCTTCACCGTCAGCCGGATCAGCGGGGTCAGCAACACCGAACCCGGCGCGTTCAGCCCGGGGTGTCTCAAGTTCAAGGTGACCGGCGCGTCGACGGCGGTGATCGAGAACCCGGCTTCCGGCGGCGACAAGGCCGATCTGTGCACGTTCTACTACAGCTCCTCCGACCGGAAGAAGGTGCGGGAGCTGGTCGCGGCCGTCAAAGCGGCGATGGCGAAGTAGCGTGGACGCATGAGCGAGGAGCTTCCGCCGGTCGGCAAGACCGCGGTTGGGGTTGCTGGGCTTCGGGCGTTGGAGAGCGGGCGGCCGGACCGGCTGTTCGATGATCCGTACGCGGGCGCGTTCTTCCACGCCGGCCGCGCGATCTTCGAGGGCCGGGAACGTCACCACGAGCTGGGGATGGTCTTCGCGCACCAGGTCGCGATCCGCACCAGGTTCTTCGATGACTTCGTTTCCGGCGGGACCCAGACGGTGCTTCTCGCGGCTGGTCTCGACGCTCGCGCGTTCCGGCTCGACTGGCCTGACGGGGCGCGCGTGTTCGAGGTCGATCTGCCGGACGTGCTCGCGTTCAAGGAAACCGTACTGTCCGAAAAAGGTGCGCGGCCTCGGTGCGAGCGCACGACGGTTCCGGTGGATCTGCGCGGCGACTGGGTCACTGCCTTGAAAAACAACGGATTCGACCCGGATCAGCCGACCGTCTGGCTCGCTGAGGGGCTGCTCGTCTACCTCAGCCGGGACGAGGCGGAGCGGATGCTCACGGCGGTCACCGAGTTGTCCGCGCCGGGCAGCCGGGTTTCGTTCGAACATCGGCCGGACGGTGATCAGGACGGGCTGCTGGAACGGGCGCGTCAATTCGGCAGCGAGGTGACGGCGCTTTGGCGCGGCGGTCTCGCGGGGGACGCTCCGAAGTGGCTCGCCGAGCACGGCTGGCGGCCGGAAACCGTTACGGTCGCGGAACTTTCCGTCCACTATGGACGCGAGCCGCTGCACCACACGCGCGGCGGATTCGTGACTGCGACCCGTTAATTCTCTTCCTGCAACACCGGTGTGCCGAACGCGTCGAGGAAAGTCGTTGCCTCTCCTATGGTTGCGACGCCGCGCGCGACCGCTTCCGCGATGGTCCCGCATGCCTCCCGCACCGCTGGCTCCGCGGATCGGTCGCCCGCCAGCAGCGCGACGGCCGCTGGGGTCACTCCTTCGGCGATCAGCATGACCCGCGCCGCCGTCTGATCTGCCAGCCGGTCAAGCAAATCCGCCAGATCCAGGCCGACCGACGCTGTCCGCGCGGCGGCTTCGGCGGCCTGCCGGTAGTGCGCGTCCAGTTCGTCGGCGCTGCCCCGGAACTGCGCGGCCGGTTCGCCGCCCCATTTGCGTTCCGCGCTGTGCGCCCCGCGTTCGAACTCCAGCCGGGCCATCACCAGCACGTCGCGGCCGCCCGACAGCGTGCGCGCGGATTCGCGGATCGTCTGCGGGGAACAGTCGATCTGGCGCAGCGCGGCGACCGGGTCCGGTGCGCCGATCGCGGCGGCCGCGGCACTCAAGGAAGCCAGTCCGGCGGCCGCGTTTTCCAGTGCCGGGTGGAGGAACGGCATCAACTCAGCAGCGCCGTCGCGATCGTCGGGCGGTGGTGGTGGCCGCGGGCGGCCATCCGCAGCTGGCCGGCGAGGTCGGACGTCGCGTCGCCGAGCATGCGCGCGTCGACGTCCCGCGCGGCGAGCGCGGCCTCCCACCGGGCGGCGATTTCCCGCGCGGGCGCGGAAATGCCCCACGGCGTCGATTCGAGACGGGCTTCGGCGAACCGGCCCGCGGCACGGTCCGCGTCGGCAGCCGCTCGATCGAGCGCGTCCGCGGCGGCGTTGAGCCGCTCGCTCGTCGAACCTGCCATCGGGACCTCCGCTTCCGGGAGAGCGCGAACCGCGGCCCGTCACCCTCTCCAGAGATCTAACCCCATCGAGGCCGCCCGGGTCACTCGGCCGGGCGTGCGACGATTCCACATCGTGGAGATCCTTGACCCACGCAACCGAACCCGGCCAGAATTGGAGTCATGCCAGAGAACCGGGTAGTGCCGCAAGCCGGCCGTGCCCCGGCGCGGTCGGACGGCGAGGGCGTGGCCGCTCTCCTGAGGCGTCGCGGTCGTCTCGGCTCTCCTCCCGCGTAGGCGATTTTCCGCTGCTGTAGCCGAATTCACCTATTCTTCCGGGAGTACCCCCATGTCTGTAGACCTGCCTGCCCGCCTGCGCTCGTCCGTCACCCCGGACGACGGGATCCTCGAAGGGCCGCGCGTGCTGCGCCGCCTTCCGGACGGTGTCGAAGAACGTCCCTACGAGCTTTTCGCCCTGCGTCCGCTCGGACGGGTGATCGGCGCGGAAATCTCCGGAGTGGACCTCGGCGCACCCGTGTCGCCGCGGTTGCGTGCCGAGCTGAACCGCGCGTTGCTGGAGTGGAAGGTGCTGTTCTTCCGCGACCAGCGCATCACGTCGCAGCAGCAGCGCGCGTTCGCCGCGAACTGGGGCGAACTGGAGACCAACCCGTTCATCGCCCGCGGAGATTCCGATCAGGTCGTGCGGTTCACCCGCACCGCCGGGATGCCTGGGTACGAAAACATCTGGCACACCGACGTCACCTGGCGGCCGAATCCGGCGCTCGGTTCGGTGTTGCGGCTGGTCGAGGTCCCGCCGATCGGCGGCGACACGATGTGGGCCGACATGGCCGCCGCCTACGACAACCTGCCCGCCGACGTCCGCGAGCGGATCGACGGCCTCACCGCGGTGCACGATTTCGTCCCCGGTTTCGACCGGTTCACCGACCCGGACCTGCTGGCCCAGTGGCAGGACGCGTACCCGCCGGTCGAGCACCCGGTGGTGCGGACCCATCCGGAGACCGGACGGCGGACGTTGTTCGTGAACCAGGCGTTCACCACGCACATCACCGGCCTCGACCGCGCCGAAAGCGACCGGCTGCTGCGGTATCTGTTCCTCCAGGCGCACACGCCGGAGTTCCAGGTGCGGTTCCGCTGGCAGCCGGATTCGGTGGCGTTCTGGGACAACCGCGCGACCCAGCACTACGCGGTCAACGACTACCACCCGCACGTCCGGATCGCCGAGCGCGTCGCGATCGTCGGGGACCGGCCGTACTGACCGCTCACGACACCCCGGTGAGCACGGTGTCGACAAGTCGCTCGAGATAGGCGGCGTCGGCGGATTTCGCGCGGATCAGGGTGTGGAACCAGAGGTTTCCGCCCAGCAGATCCATGATCATCTCCGAATCCGCGGCGTCGGCGAGTTCGCCTCGGTCGTGCGCCCGGTCGAAGACGGCCTGCTCGCGGCCGAGGCGGTCGGCGAAGAACCGTCCGGCGGCCTCGGCGGTGGCGGGCCGGTCCGGCAGCGCGGAGACGACGGCCGTGATGACGCGCCGGTTCGCCGGATCGGACAGCAGGCGGTGGATCTGCTTCGCCAGTTCGAGGAGATCGCCGCGCAGGGAACCGGTGTCGGGAATCGCGAAGGCGAGTTCCGGGGCCTGCACGAGTGCGTCCGCGAGGACCTCGTCCTTGGTCGCCCACGTGCGGTAGATCGTCGTTTTGTGCACCCCGGCCCGCGCGGCGACCGCTTCGATCGTCAGTGCGTCGTAACCGCGTTCGGCCAGCAGCGCGAGGGTCGCGGAGAAGATGGCGTCCGCCTTGCGCGGGCGGGTGGCGGTCCGATCCATGGCTCAATCCTAGCCAGGTTTGCAACGGTGCGTTGCATTTGGTAGACCGGTGCCATGCAACGGTCCGTTGCATTCCTGGGTGGAAGGCGGAGACATGAGCGACGTGCTCCCGGTGGTTTTCGTGCACGGCATCCGGTTGTCCGGGGCGTGCTGGCAGCAGCAGAAACGCCTGGCCCGCGGTCGAGTCGCCGCGCCGGACCTGCCTGGGCACGGCACGCGGCGCGGGGAGAGGTTCACTCTCGACGGTGCGGTCGACGCGGTCGCCGAGGCCATCGACGAGGTCGGCGGCCGCGCGGTTCTGGTGGGCCATTCGCTCGGCGGCTACGTCTCGATCGCGACCGCGGCCCGGCATCCGGAGCGGGTCGTTTCGCTGGTGGGAGCCGGATGTTCGCTCCAGCCGAGTTCGGTGCTGCGCGGCGGATTCCGGTTCGCACGCCGTGGGCTGGCGACTGCCGTAGACGACGGCGCTTCCTTCAGCGCATGGCTGCTCCGCCGGGTTCTCCCCGCGGAAGTCGCCGAGCCGGTCATCGCCGCGGGAATCGCTTCCGAAGTCATCCCGGACGTGATGGAGGCGGCCGCCGGGATGGACCCGCTCGCCGACCTCGCCCGGTACCCGGGGCGGGTACTGCTGCTGAACGGCCGCCACGACCACTTCCGCCTCGGCGAGCGGCGGTTTTTGGCTGCGTGCCAGGACGGGGCGCTGCAGATCGTGCCGGGGGCGGGCCACTACCTGCCGCTCACCCACGGCGAGAGTTGCGCGCGGGCGGTCGACGGCGTCGCGACGGCCCTCGTCAGCGGTTAATGCTCGCGAGTGGCGAGGCGGGCCGCCTTCCTCCCCCTCCCGCGCTCCCCTGCGCGGTCAAGGCGGCGCCTCGCCACTCGCGAGGCTTCCCCGGGGCAAATCCGTGGAGCCGCGGTCGCGGGCGAAGCGGAAAGTCCCGCGCCCGCGGCTGTTTTCCCGGGTGGTGACACCTGCGCACTCGACGACGGTCAACCCCCACGTGACCGTGTCGCCTCCCCCGCGAGGTGCTACCCGTGAGCGGCGGGGCGGCCCGAAAGTGGTCTGGGCCACAGTTTCCGCGCTCATCGGTAAGGTACTCCCGCCCGGTACCAGTCGACCCCGGGCTTGAGCTGCATTTAAGGCAGATGCGCCGTCCGGGTGACGGCGGGACCAGCGGTCTAGCCGCGAAGTCCTTCGACTGTCGCGAAGCCATCACTGACTGTCACCTTCGTGCCGCGGCGAGCCGACAGCTCCACGAACCGCTGCAGTGCTTCGTCGGCGTCGTCTCCGGTCAACGGTACGCATTCGTTGTCTTCGTCGCGGCGGATCGGCACTAATTCGACCCGCATCTGCTCGCCGACGACGCAGCCGGCGAGCAGGCCGTCCCGGTGCCGGTCGCGCACCGCGGGCCAGTCGAAGACGAGGTTGCCGAGGCTGTAGAGGATCGGGCGGCCGCGATACACCTCGACCGGCTGCACGGTGTGCGGTCCGTGCCCGACGACCAGGTCGGCGCCGGCGTCGATGATCGCGTGCGCGTAGGTCACCTGATATTCGGCCAGTTCGTCGCCGGGGAGGCCCCAGTGCATCGACACCACGACGTGGTCGGCCTCGGCGCGGGCGCGGCGGATGTCGGCGAGCAGCAGCTCCAGGTCGCGGCGGACCGGCGTGGTGTGCACGATCGGCGGGCGGCCGGGGACGTCCAGGACGCGCGGATCCGGTTGGTACGACGTGTAAGCGCCCGCCGCGGCGACGCCCGGCGAGTCCTCCGTCGCTTCCTGCCCGACGGGCCAGCACAGCGACGTGTAGGCGAGGAACGCGATCCGGCCGCCGGGTCGTTCGAGGATCGCCGACGCGTGCGCCTCGGCGAGGTTCGCGCCCGCGCCGCAATGCGCGATCCCGGCGCGGTCCAGCACGGCGAGGCTCGCCATCGCCGCGGCCGGCGGGTAGGTGACGTTGTTGGCGACGGACACGACGTCGATCTCGGCGGCGGTCAGCGCGGCGACCATCTCCGGCGGCGAGTGCCGCCAGTTCGGTTTGTGCGGGATGTCCATGCCGGTCGAGCCGGACAGCGGTCCTTCGAGATTCACGAACCGCACGTCGGCGCCGGTGAGCAGCGAGGTCAACGGGTCGAACGCCGTTTCCGGCTTCGCGCGGCCCTGCAGGTTGACGTCTCCGCCGAGTACGAGCGTGATCATTGCGTCAACCCGTCCAAAGGAGGAAATCCCTCCAGCTCGTTACGAATCGTTGCCCTTTCGTCTTCCTCTGCTTCGCTTGTTCGGGGGACGATGCCTCGACCGTTGACATGCAGAGGGGACTCAGGGTGACCATATCCCGTCGTCCCGCCGGGGGCCGCAGCGCCGGTGGGGCAAGACTGACCAGAGGCGCGGTTGCCGTCTCCGCAGCTGCTCTCGCGCTGGGCGGACTGGCCGCGCCCGCTTCGGCGGCGCCAAGCGCGGACGCCCTGATCGCCGAGGTCTACGGCGGTGGCGGCAATTCCGGCGCCACGCTGACCAACGACTTCATCGAGCTGGCCAACCACGGCGGCGCGCCCGTCGCGCTCGACGGGTACAGCGTCCAGTACCTGCCCGCTTCGGCGAGCGCGTCGAGCAAGTGGCAGGTCACGCCGCTCGCCGGGTCCGTCGCGCCGAAGGGCCGCTACCTCGTCGCGGAGGGGAAGGGGAACGGCGGCACGATCGCGCTGCCGACGCCCGACGCGACCGGGGGCATCGCGATGTCCGCGACCGCGGGGACGGTCGCGCTCGTGTCCGACAGCGCGCCGCTGACCTGCAAGTCCGCTGCGGATTGCTTGGCGGACAGCCACGTCAAGGACCTCGTCGGCTTCGGCGATGCCGTTGTCCGCGAAGGAAACCCGGCCGCCGCGGCGTCGAACACGACCTCGGTCGCGCGTGCCGCGACGCTCGCCGACACCGACGACAACAGTGCGGACTTCGCCGTCGGCGACCCGACGCCTACCAACACCAAGGGCGAGACCACCGGTACGCAGCCGGGCGAACCGGGTGTTCCGGCGAAGATCCACGACATCCAGGGCACGACGCGGATTTCGCCGTTCAAGGACAAGCAGGTCGAGGACGTCACCGGCGTCGTCACCGCGGTGCGGAGCTTCGGCTCGGCGCGCGGGTTCTGGATCACCGACCCGCATCCCGACAGCGACCCGCGCACCAGCGAGGGCCTATTCGTGTTCACCGGATCGACGACCCCGGCGGTGGCGGTCGGCGACGCGGTCACCGCGCAGGGCAAGGTCAAGGAGTACTACCCGGACGCGCCCGCGACCTCGAACTACCAGTCGCTCACCGAGCTGACGAGTGCACAGTGGATGGTCGGCTCCTCGGGCAACCCGCTGCCCGCCCCGACCGTGCTGACGCCGGACCAGGTGCCGGATGTGCTGGCTCCCAACGCGGGCGGCAACATCGAGCCGTTGCCGCTCGAACCGTCGAAGTACGCGCTGGACTTCTGGGAATCGCACGAAAGCGAGATCGTCCAGGTCTCCGACGCGCGCGTGGTCGGCCCGAGCAACAAGTACGGCGAGCTTTACGTGACCACGAAGCCGCAGCAGAACCCGACTCCGCGCGGCGGCACGGTTTACCTCGGCTACGACAAGATCAACACCGGTGTGCTGAAGGTACAGTCGATCATTCCTGCCGCGCAGCAGGCGACGCCGAAGGTCAACACCGGCGACGTGCTCACCGGCGTCACCTCCGGTCCGGTGGAATACAGCAACTTCGGCGGGTACACGCTGTTCGCGTCGAAGCTGGGTGCGGCCAAGGACAACAAGCTGCAGAAGGAAACCACGCGCAAGCAGCGTCCGGGCGAGCTCGCGGTGGCGACGTACAACGTCGAGAACCTCGCACCGTCCGATTCGGACACCAAGTACGCGCAGCTCGCGCACGGCATCGTCGACAACCTCGCGACGCCGGACATCGTTACCCTGGAAGAAATCCAGGACAACAGCGGTGCGACGGACGACGGAACCGTCGACGCCGACGCGACGCTGAAGAAGTTCACCGACGCGATCGTCGCCGCCGGCGGCCCGCAGTACCAGTGGCGGCAGATCGACCCGGTGAACGACGAGGACGGCGGACAACCGGGCGGCAACATCCGCGTCGGCTTCCTGTTCAACCCGTCGCGAGTGTCCTTTGTGGATCGTCCGGGCGGCAGCCCGACGTCTTCGGTCGGCGTGGTTTCCGACCACGGCAAGGCGCACCTGACGCAGTCGCCGGGCCGGGTCGACCCGGGCAACGACGCGTGGGAGGACAGCCGCAAGCCGCTGGCGGGCGAGTTCGTGTTCCGCGGACGCACGGTTTTCGTGCTGGCCAACCACTTCAACTCCAAGGGCGGCGACCAGCCGACACACGGCCGCTACCAGCCGCCGACGCGCAGCTCCGAGGTGCAGCGGCAGAAGCAGGCGACGGTGCTGCAGGGGTTCGTCTCGCAACTGCTGAACGCGGACCCGCGGGCGAACGTCGTGGTGGCCGGTGACCTGAACGACTACCAGTTCTCGCCCGCGCTGGCGAAGCTGACGTCGGGCGGGTTGTTGAAGGACCTGATCTCGACGCTGCCGCCGGCTGAGCGGTACAGCTATGTGTACGAGGGTCAGTCGCAGGTGCTGGACCATATTCTGGCGTCGGCCGCGCCGCGTGGGGTGGATTATGACGTGGTGCATGTGAATGCTGAGTTCGCTGACCAGGCTAGCGACCATGACCCGCAGGTGGTGCGGTTCCGGCCTTCGGCGGGGAATCCGTTCGCGGATTTCGCGAATGATGTGCTGGACCAGCTTGACCGGTGGTTGCACCGGACGGCGTAGGTAGTTGGCTGTGAGGGGAGTCCTGGTTCCGTCAGGGTTCCCCTTGCGGCTTAACGCTTCGCCCGCCAGCCAAGCCCCAGCACCGCCTGTACCAGTTCCTGATAACTCGGCTTGACCTCTTCCAAATACCGGTCCAAATACTGCGGCCGAGCAGTAGTCACCGGCTGCGGGTCGTCCAGCGCCTCCACAAAACTCAGCCTCGAAACGTTGTGCAGCGCCATCTTCCACCACCGGTTGGCGCGCTCTCGGGTTTTCTCCTCCCGATCCTGCGCGGCAGCCACCGCCGCGTGCGCGTCTGCCAGTTGGCGTTCGATTTCGTCCGCTCGGGCCAGTTCCCACGCGCGCAGGCTGTCTGCCGAACCACGGGCTAGGCCGACGATTTCCTTGTACCGCATTGCCGGGCTGGTGGTTCCCTCGGTCACGGCGTGCCTCCCGCGGTCGGCTCGGTTTCTGGGCGTTGGAACGGGATGATGACTTCCGGTGCCCCGTGCGTGGTGCGGTCGAAGAACAATGCCCGGCCCGGTCGCGGCGACCAATGCACGACCTGGCCCGCGGCGAACGGTGACAAATCATTCCCTTGAACGTCCAGTGCGGCCCAGGTGCCGATGTCGTCCGTGCCGCCGAAGCCGAGGGTGTCCTTGAGTCGCGCGGTACTGCGCCACCAGCCGATGGTGTGCACGCCATGCGCGGGGCCGTTTTTCAGCAGCGTGCGCAGATGGTCGAGGCCGCTCTTCAACTGTCCGACGGCCTTTGCCTCCAACGAAGGCAACGCGGCGTCCACGCCGTACAGCAGCAGGATGCGCGGCGTCGTCGTGGAAAGTGATTCGACGATCGATTCCAGCTCGGTGGAAAGGTCTTCGGTGAGCGTCGCGATGTGCCCCTCGGCTTCCAGGCGGCTCTTCAAATCCAACACTGCCGGGGAACTCGCCACGATGGGGCAATGCAACAGAAACTCGACCTGCCCGAGTTCCATTTGCCGGGAAAGCGATCGAGCGGCGGAGTCCATAATGGACAACGCCTCCGCGGTCGCGCCGCCGAGTACGGCGATGTTCCGGCCGGGTACCCGGGGGAGTTCGACACCGCACGCGGCTTCGGTGACGTCGATCGACTGGCCGAGGATCGCTCGCGGCTGGGGGCTCGGCTTGAGTTCCATATAAGCCGGGAACTGTTCCAGCACCGGCGAATGCGCACCGTCGAACAGGCGTGGCCGGGTGAAGCGGCCAGCGTAGAGTTCCCACAGTTTCTGCTGCAGGTTCACGAAAACGTTGCGACTGCTCGCATCCGGGACGTGGGCGAGCTGGTTCCCGTGTGCGACACCGGAATCGTGGTTGATCACCGCGTGCCACTTGGGTGCGGATACGGCCGCGTTGTTCGTTTCCGCGAGGACCCGGCGCGCCTTCGGCATCGCGATGCGCAGCGTGCACTGTTCGAAGACCGCGGGTTTGCCCCAAAACGCTTCGATCCCGGCGACGTCCTGGCTCGCCAGCACCAGGTGGATGCCTTGCGAACGTCCGCGCCGAGCGATGTCTTCGAGCAATTGCGTGGCCTGCGCGGTGACCTGGTCGCGTCCGGCGAAGAGGTACTGGAACTCGTCGATCACCGCGACGATCCGTGGCCAGTGTCCGCCCGGATCCTGTTCTCGCAGGTCGGCCAGGTTCGTGACCTCGTGTTCCTTGGCCGCGGCGGAACGGCGGCGCAGTTCGTCGGCGAGGAAACGCAGCAGCGCCAACCCGAATTCGCGGTCGGTGTTGACGTTGACGCCGACTAGTTTCGCGTGCGGCAGCCAGCTGGAGTCCTTACGACCGGGAGCGAGACCGGCGAACGAGACACCTTCCTTGAAGTCCAGCAGGTACAACGCCAGTTCGTCCGGCGTGTAGCGCGCGGCGAGACTGCCCAGCAACGCGTAAAGGAAGTTCGTTTTCCCGGAACCGCTCGGGCCGCCGATGAGCGCGTGCGGGCTCGCGTCGCCGATCACGACTTCGACGGCTTCGCCCTCGTGGAACCCGATCGGCGCGCGCAGTTCCCGCGCGGAGCTTTCCTGGCCGATCTCGGCGGGCATCAGATCGGCGAACGACCGTGGGCCGCCCTGCTTCGAGATCAGTGCTTCGGCGATGCGGTTCGCCGCGCGGATGACCTGCCCGGACGGCATCGGCGGATCCAGGTCAACGACCAGGTCGCTGCCGGTCATGCTGCTGACCGCGCGGCGTTCGTCCAGCAGGCTCAGCGTTTCGATCGACGCGCTCACCGCGGTGGGCACGTCGACCAGGATCAGGCAGATCCCCGCCGCGAGCGCGCCGCTGGCCACGCGTTTGAGGTCGCGCGCGCGTTCCGCGTCGAGGGTTTCGCCGTTGCCGTACAGCACCGCGATCCGGTACGGCTCCAACCGCTGGTTGGTGGCTTTTCGCAGTTCCCGCAACGAGGTGTGGCCCGCCTGCATGCCGGTGGCGTGGATCCGGCGGATGTGCCCGGCGAGTTCGTCGAGCAGGTCCTCCAGTCGTGTCGGGTCGTACAGCGACAGCGCGCTGGTGCGGCTGAGCGGGTACAGGTCCGGCAGGATCGCGGTGAGCTGCCCGACGTCCCACAGGTGGATTTTCACCGCGCCGGGCTCGAACGCCGACAGCACGCGCATCAGCAGGCCCTGCACGATCCCGTCCACCACCGGCCGCGTTTTCGGCGCGGACGTGATGGCCAGGTGGGATTCGTCCAGCAGCGGCACGGCGACATCGAACGTGCGCGAGATGTCGCGTCCGGCCGCGGTGGCCGAACCGACCCGCCACAGCCCGGGCGCGGTGACGCCGGGATTCGTGCCGACACGGCCGAGCCATTCGCTCGGCGGCCGCCCGGCCGGGCCCGGCGCGTGCGCGGCGACGAGGTCGCGCAGTTCGCCGGGACCGGCGCTCCAGTCGGTGTAGAAGGCGGCGCGGGTGCCGCCGAGCGCGGCGAACACGTCGTGCGCCGCCGGATGCCGGGCCCACTCCGTCTGCTGCGCCGGGTCGGCGTGGTCCATGCCGACCCGGACGATCTCCTGTTCCAGCGTCAGCCGCGCCACCTCGGCCTCGGCCATTTCGCGCGCGCCCGCCGCGGCCCCGAGCACGAGCCCGATCTGGTGCCGGACCCGGTCGAGGGCGGTTTGCACACGGTTGCGTTGCTCGGCTGACTTGCTGGCCATCTCATCCCTACAGGCGTGACTGGTAGCCGCCCACTAATTCGTCGGCGGCGGCTAAACGGGTGAGGAGGTGCTCGAGTGCCTCGTCGGCCTGCGCCAATTGCTGCGGCAGCCACGGATCTGCCTTGGCTTGCGCGTCGACGAGTGCGCGCCGGGCGTCGCCGAGCAGAGCTTGCGCCCGCTCGGCATGCGCCCGTCCGTCGCCGACCCCCGCTCGCGCGGCGGTGAGCAACTGGTGGATTTCGGCGAGCCCCGACATCGGCGTTAAAGCCGCGCCGAGTAGGAATCGGCCGACGAGATGCCGGCCTGGATGGTGCTCTGCATGCCGGTGATCCCCTGCAGCGCTTCGGCGAGCAGGCCGTGCGCCTGGTTCACCTCGTGCTGGCTGCTGCCCTGGGTGGCTTGGGACAGCGACAGCTGTGCTTCTTCGAGTGCCTGCGCTGCCTGCTGCAGCGCGGCGATGCTCGCGGACGCCTTCTCGTTCGCGAGCGCGATACCAGCGCGGATCTCTTCCACTCCGGCCATGGGGGCGGGCTCCTCGGTGCGTCGTGGGCTGAAACGACCACATACAAACTTAGCGTGATCAGGTGTCTTCGGTAAGTAAGTGGGAACGGGAGAATCGACAAAGCCCCGGACGCGGTCGGCAGTCCGGGGCCTGTCGGGCGTCGGCTCATCGGGTGCGCACGCGGGGCCCGAAACCCGCGTTTCAGCCTTCTGACCTGCGGGTTATCGGGATGGGTGCGCCGGCCAACGCCCAGGTCAAAACGGTATTCGTGACACCGGGAAACCTCTCCGGACGGCTGCGATGAAGTCTGCGGCGAAGCCTAGCGGGTAGGACCGTTCGGCCGATCCCAGCCCCTGCCGCGGTTGCGGACAGCGACGGCCCGCCGCCCGGTTCAGCGAGCGCCTGCCGGATTCGGGTCGTCGCCGAGGTAAGTGCCGTAGCCCTCGACGACGAGCGGACCGTCGAAGACCAGGACCTCGTTGACCAGTCCGCCCTTCTGGTTGCGGTAGTTGATGACGAGCGCGCCGAGTCCGACGTAGACGCCGACGACCTCGAAGCGGAGATCGGGAATCCGGCGGAGCCCTTCGGCCCAGTACGCGCGCAACGCCGCTTTGCCGCGGAGCACGCCGTCGCCGCCGATCACCTGGACCGCGACCGGGGACCGGAAGGTCACGTCCTCGGCGAAGTGGGTCATCAGGGCGTCGAGATCGTGGGCGTTCCAAGCCTTTGCCCAGTGGTCGGCGAACTCTTGCGCGGCGCTGTGGTCCATGAACGAAGTCTGCCAGCGTCCGAGGGGTGGGACGGCGCGCCGTCAGCGGATTCCCTGGCGCGCCAGATCGGCCGCGATCCCGTCCAGGACACCGGAAAGCCCGGACGCGAACAGTTCGTCCAGGTCCCACGGCTCGGCCATCGACCGCATCGCGCTGCCGAGCCGCGGGTAGTCGGCGAAGCTCGGGTTATGCGCCGGTGCGCCGCGGCGTTCGGCCTCCACGTCGCTGACGTAGGTGAGGGCTACGCCTTGCACATACGAGGCGAACAGGAACATGTACCGGAACGCGTCGGCGGGGTCGAGATCGAGACCGTCGAAGGAGGCGAACGCGTGCTCGCTGCCCGCGGAAAGCGCGGGGCTGTCGTGGGTCCGGGTCGTCACCAGCACTTTCGCCAGGATCCACGGGTGCCGGTGGTAGAGGTCCCAGTCGAGGAAGGCGGCGCGCTCGAGCCCGTCGCGCCAGTCGCGCGGCGGGGTTTCCGGCAGCGGGACCTCGGTGAGCGCCGCCTCGACCATCAACGCCACCAGGTCGTCTTTGGACGCGACATGTCGGTAAAGCGCCATGGTTCCGGCACCGAGTTCGGCGGCCACCCGGCGCATCGACAACGCTTCGAGCCCCTCGGCGTCCGCGACCGCGATCCCCGCTCGGACGATCCGGTCGACGGTCAGGTGGCCGCGGTCTTCCTCGGACTCCGCCTTGCGCGCCCGGTACGCCTTCGCCTGGCAGGCCCTTGAGCAGTACTGCCGCGGGCGGCCCCGGTCCGGAGCGGCGAGCGGCTTTCCGCAGGACCCGCACTTCACTCGAGACACCTCTTTTCGTCACACGTCGACCGAGCGTGCGGAAAGTCTAGCCCGTCGGTCAGGTGCGCGGTAAAGGTGCTGGATAAAAGACTTTGAAGCGCGGCAGCGAGCATGCGTACTTTGTACGCATGCTCGAAGAAACCTCCCCCGCGAAAGCCGGTCCGCGGGAATGGGCCGGACTGGCCGTCCTGCTGTTGCCGTGCGTGCTGGCGTCGATGGACATGTCAGTGATGTTCGTGGCCATGCCGTCGCTGACCGCCGATCTGGAGCCGAGCGGTTCGCAGCTGCTCTGGATCATGGACTCGTACGGCTTCCTGCTGGCCGGCCTGCTCATCACGATGGGCACGCTCGGCGACCGGATCGGCCGTCGCCGGTTGCTGCTCGCCGGAGCGGCGGCGTTCGGCGGCGCGTCGGTCCTCGCCGCCTTCGCCGCTACGCCGACCACGCTCATCGTCGCCCGGATGCTGCTCGGCATAGCCGGCGCGACGCTCGCGCCGTCCACGCTCGCGTTGATCCGCGGCATGTTCCACGACGCCCGGCAGCGCGCCACCGCCGTCGGACTGTGGACGGCAGGGTTCGCGGGCGGCGCCGTGCTGGGGCCGATCATCGGCGGCCTGCTGCTCCAGCACTTCCACTGGGGTTCGGTGTTCCTGATCAACGTGCCGGTGATGGTTCTCCTGCTGACGCTCGGCCCGCTGTTGCTGCCGGAACACCGCGCCCCCGCGACAGGCCGGTTCGACCTGCTCGGCGCGGTGCTGTCGATCGTCTCCGTGCTCGGAATCGTCTACGGCGTCAAGCAAATCGCCGCGCACGGCTTCGACTGGCTGTCGATCGCGAGCTGCGTCGCCGGTCTCGCCGTAGGCGTGGCTTTCGTACGCCGCCAGCGCACCGCCGCGCGTCCGCTGATCGACCTCGCGCTGGTGCGGTCGCGTGCGTTCGCGGTGCCGTTGCTGATCGACCTGCTGGCGACGTTCGCGCTCGTCGGGTTCAACCTGTTCACCTGGCAGTACCTCCAGGTCGTGCGGGGCATGAGCCCGCTGGAGTCGGCGCTGTGGTCGCTGCCGACCTTCGCCGTGATGCCAGTCGGGATCGGGGCGGCCGCCACCTTGGCCGGCCGGATCGGCAAACCGCGCGTGATGACGATCGGCCTGCTGGTGGCCGCGGCGGGGTTCGTCCTGCTGACGCTGCCGCCGCCCGGAATCGGGTACTTCATCGCGGCGCTCACGGTGGTGTCGCTGGGCATCGCCGGAGTCGCGGCGGTGGTGACGGACGTGATCCTGTCCGCCGCGCCCCCGGAGCGAGCCGGAATGGCGTCGGCGATGGCGGAGACGTCCGCGGAGTTCGGCGGCGCGATGGGCATCGCCCTGCTGGGCAGCATCGGCGCGGCCGTCTACCGCGCGGCGATGCCGTCCGATTCCGGGAAAACCTTGGAGTCCGCGGCAAAGCTCCCACCGGGCGACGCACTGCGCGAGGCGGCTTTCGCGGCCTTCAGCACGGAAACCCGAGTGGCGGCGGCGGTGTGCGCGGCGCTGACCGCCGGCGCGGCTTTGGTGATCGCTCGCATCCGCTGAACGACGAAGGTCCCGGCCGCACTGCGGACGGGACCTTCGTGGTGTTGCAGCGGAGGATACAGGATTCGAACCTGCGAGGGCGTGAACCCAACACGCTTTCCAAGCGTGCGCCTTAGGCCGCTCGGCCAATCCTCCGTGGGGAAGAATACCGGATGGCCCTCCGGCCTTCCGCAGGTGGTCCGACCTGCGGCGACGGACTCAGGCCGGCACGACGTCGGCGACCACGATGGTGATGTTGTCCGGGCCGCCGCCCTCGTTGGCCAGTGCGATGAGGCGGGGGACGATTTCCTCGGGGGTGCCGTCGGAGAGGACGTCCTGGATGGCCGGTTCGCTGGCGCCCGCGGTGAGGCCGTCGGAGCAGAGCAGGTAGCGGTCGCCTGCTTGCGGGGTGAACTCCCAGACGTCCGGTTCGGCCGAGCCGGTGCTCAGGAGTGCCTTCATCAGCATCGAGCCGCGCGGGTGGTGGTCGGCGTCGGCGGCGCTGATGGTGCCGTCTTCGACCAGGGCCTGTGCCAGGGTGTGGTCGCGCGTGATGCGCTGCAGTTCGCCGTCGCGCAGGAGGTAGCCGCGGGAGTCGCCGACGTGCGCCGCGGCGAAGTGGGTGCCGTCGAACAGCAGCGTGGTCAGCGTGGTGCCCATGCCGTGCGTCGCGGGGGTTTCCTCGGCCACCTGCGCGAGCTGCCCGGCGACCCGGCGGACGCCGTCGGAGAGCAGGTTCGACAGGTTGTGCGCGGTGAGGTCGAGCGTGCGCAGCTCCGCGTCCAGCGAGGCCAGCACGCTGACCGCGGTCGAGCTGGCCACCTCGCCGTGCGGCTGGCCGCCGATCCCGTCGGCCACCACGAGCATCCGCCCGCTGGCGTAGACGGAGTCCTCGTTGTTGGTGCGTCGTCGCCCTTGGTCCGAGCCTGCGGAGTAGCGCAGGATGAACCGGGTCTGCTCGGTGGCCATGCCCCCATAAAACCATTGGTTGACTGAGTTAACAAGCAAAACGATGGAAACCGCTGTCGTCGGCTATCGTGCTCCCCATGGCAGACGACGCGGCGGTGAGTGCGGCCGACATCGCGCGCCTGGCGGGCGTGCGCCGGGCGGCGGTGAGCAACTGGCGGCGGCGCCATGACGATTTTCCCAAACCAGTGGGCGGCACGGCGTCCAGCCCGTTGTTTTCGCTTCCGGAGGTACAGGCGTGGCTGCGCGGGCGCGGTCGTCCGTTCGAGCTGGCGCCGATCGACGAAGCGTGGCAACGGCTGCGTGCGCTCGGCGACGACCTCGACCTCGGCGCGCGGTTGGCGGCGGTCGGCGAGTACCTCGCGGACGACGCTGAGGGGCCGGACGATCCGGGGTTGCTGGCGTTGATCTCGCAGCTCGCCGCGAGCGAAGGCGCGGCGGAGACGTTCGAGCAGCTCTGCGACCGTTTCTTCGAAGCACACGCCCGCCGGCTCTCCACGACGCCCACCGCGTACGCCGACCTGATGGTGCGGCTGACCGGCGCGAAGGGGGCCACGGTGCTCGACCCGGCGTGCGGGTTCGGGTCGCTGTTGCTGGCCGCCGCGGCGACCCGGGCGCGAGGGCAGGACGTCGACCCGGACACCGCGCGGATCGCGGGCATCCGGCTGCGGCTGCACGGCGCGGACACGGAGGTGCACGCCTCGGACGCGTTGCGCGCGGACGCTTTCGCGGACCGGCTGGCTGACGTCGTGCTGTGCGATCCGCCGTTCAACGAGCGCGGCTGGGGGCACGAGGAACTCGTCGGCGACGCGCGCTGGGAGTACGGGCTGCCGCCGCGGGGCGAGTCGGAGCTGGCGTGGGTGCAGCACTGCCTCGCGCACGTCAAACCAGGTGGCGCGGTCGCGGTGCTGATGCCGGGAGCCGCGGCGGGGCGGCGGAGCGGGAAACGCATCCGGGCCAACCTGCTTCGGGCGGGCGCGTTGCGCGCGGTGTGCACGCTCGCGCCGGGCACCGATCTCTGGCTGCTCACGCGCCCGGAGCCGGAGCAGCGCGCGCCGGCGACGGTGCTGATCGCCGACACCACCGCGGACGACGTCGAGCAGGTGTGGCAGGACTTCCTGGCCGATCCGGACACCGGCGAACGCATCATCGACGTGCTCGACGACGACGTCGACCTGAGTCCGTCCGGCCGTCCCGGTGAGAGCGATTCCGGCGAGGCTTTCCTTGCCGCGCAACGGGTTTTCGGGCAGATCGGGATTGAGCTGCCCAAGCTGGAACCGGCGTCCGGCGAAACGGCGCACACGACCGTCGGCGAGCTGGTGAAGGCGGGCGCGCTGCGGATCACGCACGCGCCGCCGCGTACCGCTGACGGCGACGAACCCGTGCTGACCACCGACGACGTCCTCATCGGCGGCCCGCCGACCGGGCACGCCGCGCCGGATCCGGCGGCGGTGCTCGCCCAGGAGGGGGACGTGGTCGCGTCGGTCACCGGCGCCGTGATCGTCCACAGTGGAGCGCCGGTGCGGCTCGGGCCCGCGCTTTCCCGTTATCGCGTGGATCCGGAGCGGCTCGACCCGCAGTTCCTCGCCGGATGCCTGCGCGCCGCGGACTTCCCGGTGCACAGCGCGTCGACCCGGATCGACGCGCGGCGGCTGAAGGTGCCGCGGCATCCGCTCGAAACGCAGCGTGCGTACGGCGTCGCTTTCCGCGCGCTCGCCGACTTCGACCGGGCACTGCGGCAAACCGCGGAAATCGGCCGCGACCTGGTGCGGCTAGGCTTTGCCGCACTCGCCGAAGGACGGCTGAAGCCCGGTGGCGGGTGAGCGCTGTGAGGGGGCCCATGCTGATCGCGGACCGCTACGAGGTCGACGATCTGCCGCTCGGGCGGGGCGGCATGGGTTCAGTGCACCGCGGGCTCGACCGGCGGCTCGGCAGGCAGGTCGCGATCAAGCTGCTTCGGCTTCCTGGCGGCGACGAAGAGCTGGAAGAACGCTTCGCCCGGGAAGCGCGGATCCTCGCGACGCTCGACCATCCCGGCGCGCCCACGCTCTACGACTTCGGTGCCCATGACGATCGGTTGTTCCAGGTCATGCAGTTCGTCGAAGGCGTGACGCTGGACGATCTGCTCGCCGAACACGGCCCGCTGCCGGTGTCCTGGGCGGCGGCGATCGCGGCGCAAGCGGCCGCGGTCCTGGCGGCGGCGCACGCTCGCGCGGTCTGTCACCGTGACCTCAAGCCGGCCAACCTGATGCTCTGCCCGGACGGCAGTGTGAAGGTGATGGACTTCGGGCTCGCTGTGTTGCGCGAAGCCGACACTGCTCGCTTCACGCGCGCGGGGCAGTTGCTGGGGACACCGTCGTACATGGCCCCGGAGCAGATCCAGCGTGGGCACGCGGAGCCGCGAAGCGACCTGTACGCGCTCGGCTGCGTCTTGCACGAGATGCTCACCGGCCGTCCGGTCTTCACCGGGCCGACGGCGTACGCGGTCTTCGACAAGCAGGTGAAGGAACCAGCGCCGGTGGTGCCCGGTGTGCCTCGGGAGTTGAACACGCTTCTCGCTGTGACGCTCGCGAAGGATCCTTCTGTGCGGCCGTCTGGGGCGGAGGTCCTGTACGCGCATCTTGTGCCTTTCGCGCGGGACTTGCCGCCGTTGCCGGGGTTCCTGCATCCGGCGACGGTGTTGAGTCCTTCGCGGATGTACGCGCGCATGGTGGGGCTTAGCGGCGAGCGCTGATGCTCGTTGGCGTCTGTTCCGAGAGCGGCAGACCGCGCTTCTGAATGCGGTAGTAGGTGAAGGCGTTCTGTACGCCGATGCTGACGCCGATCGTGAGCATGATCGTCGAGGACGTCACGGTGTTGCTGACGCCGAGCGCGGCTCCGATGAAGGAGAAGGCGACGCGTACGCCGATGGTGGCGAACCACAGCACCAGAGTGAGCGGAGTGCCCTTCACGAACGTCGTGCCTTCGCGTGCACTGAGGACCGAAGTGGAGCTTCGCAGGACGCCAAGCAGTCCGAGGACCACGACGTCGCCAGCCAGCAGCGCGTACTCCGTCGTGGTCGCGCTTTGCAACGCAGTGGCGGCGGAGAACACGCCGATCGCGGTCAGGATGAACGGGAGCGTCAGCAAACGCTTGCGGCTGAGGAGCGTGCCGCGCCACTGCCGGTAGACGACCCGGTACAGGACGAGCGCTGCGATCGCGGCGTAGAGAACGATGGTGAGCGGGCCGAGGTTCATGCTTCCAGCCTCGCCGGAATCGATGCGGGTTTCGTCGGCGTACGGGCTGGGGCCAGGTGGATCCGCGGCTCAACCCCGGGGTGGAGAAGCCGGATCGTGACCATTGCCGAGCAACCACGAAGGGGTGATGGTCGTCTATTCGGGTGATACGGGTCCTGCCGAATGCGACCCGACCGAACGCGGGGGTACCGGATCGTGAAGAGGGTTCTGGTGGGGATGGCGGCGCTGGCCGCGGCTTTCGGGCTCGTGGCGTGCTCCGGCAGCACGGCCGGATCGGCTGCCGGCGGCGGCGCGGTGCCCGCGGCGGCGAGCGTGCCCGTCTCGTCCTCCAGTGCGCCGACCAGCAGTTCTGCCCCGGCGACCAGCAGCAGCCCGGCGAGCACCAGCGCGAAGCCGAGTCCGAAACCGACGCCGAAGCCCGCTCCCAAGCCGAAGGCCGACCCGGAGCCGAGCACCGCCGACGTCCCGTGCGCCGCGGCCGCCGCCGCTTCGGGCACCAGCGCCTGCGTGGACATTTCCGCGCACCGCGCCTGGCTGCTGCAGGACGGCAAGGTGATCTACGGCCCCGTCTCGATGCTGCCCGGACGCAAGGGGCACGCGACCCCGACCGGCACGTTCCACGTGCTGTCCAAGGAAAAGCTGCACCTGAGCAAGCAGTTCGACAACGCGCCGATGCCGAACTCGGTCTTCTTCTATCCGGGCGACGCGTTCCACACCGGCAGCCTGAAGGTGTACTCGCATGGCTGCATCCACCTGTCGGCGACGTCGTCGCTGCGGTTCTTCAACACCCTGCACATTGGGGACGTGGTCCAGGTCGTGCCCTGACCGACCGCGTCACGGTCGAATAAATATCACCCGATAGAGGCAACTTCGTCCCCCTTCTGAGCGATTACCGGTCGCTGAGAAAGGGGTCCCGAATGGCCTGGCGCAAGCTCCGTTCCCTGGTGGTGGCCGCATTAGCGGTCGTCGCTGTCCCCACCGCGATCACCGCCGTCGCCCCGGCGGCAGCAGCCGACACCCCGGCGCTGCCGCCGGGGTTCGTTTTGCGGGACCTGCCCACCGGGCTCGGGCAGTACGAGTTCACCGACTTCGCCTGGCTGCCTGATGACAGCGTGCTGGCGCTCGGCAAGTCCGGCGTCGTCAACTGGGTCCCGGCCGCGGGCAGCGGCGCGCCGCAGCGGATCGCGACCTTCCCGGTCGAGACGCAGGGCGACATGGGCCTCACGAGCATCGCGCTCGCGGCGGACTACGCCAGCTCGCACCAGGTGTACCTGAACCGCTCGGTCTCGCTCGGCAACGGCCAGTACACGATGCGCGCCGCGAAGTTCACCGTGCGGCTCGACGGCGCGGGACATCCGTCCGGGCTGACCGGCGAGAAGGTGATTTTCGACCTGCCCGGCAGTCCGTACTACATCCACGGCCTCGACACGGTTTACCCCGCGCCGGACGGCACGCTCTGGTACTCCGTCGGAGACAACGGCGACGCGGGCAAGACCAACCCGGTCGCCTTCGTCGCGCAAGACCTCGATTCGCCGTTCGGCAAGATCCTGCACCTCACCGCGGACGGCAAGGGCGTGCCGACCAATCCGTACTACAACGCCGCCGCGCCGGATTCCGCTCGCAGCAAGGTGTTCGCGAGCGGATTCCGCAACCCGTTCCGGTTCAGCCTCGACCCGAAGAGCGGGCTGCCGGTGGTCGGCGATGTCGGCTGGTACACGTGGGAAGAGGTGGACGTCGTGCAGCCGGGCGCGAATCTCGCCTGGCCTTGCTACGAGGGGAACCACCCGACGCCGGGCTATTCGGCTGACGCGCGTTGTGCCGTGGCGGTGAACACGCCGCCGTTGTGGGACTACCAGCACGGGACCGGTCCGGCGCAGGGCAACAGTGTCACCGGCGGGATTGTGTATGGCGGCACGACTTATCCGGCCGCTTACCAGGGTGCGTACTTCTTCGGGGACTACGCGGGGCAGAAGATCTGGACGCTGCGGTACGACGCGCAGGGCAAGCTCACCCAGGCGCCCACGAGTCCCGCGCCGTTCCAGAATGTCGGCGGGGTTACCCGAATTTCCGCTGCGCCCAACGGGGACATCGTCTTCACGGACCTCAACTCCGGTGTACTGCGGCGGTTGAGCTACTCGACGAACAATGCTCCGCCGGTGGCGAAGGCTACTTCCTCGACGGATCCGGATACTCGCACGGTTTCCTTTGCTGCCAATGATTCGACTGACGCTGACGGCGATCCACTCACCTATTCCTGGGACTTCGGCGACGGCAGCACCGGCACCGGGATTCAGGTCAGCCATCAGTACGGGGACGGCGCTTCGTTCACCGCGACGTTGACGGTTTCGGATCCGCTCGGCGGCGTCGGGACCGCGAAGATCACTGTCGCCCCGGGCAATCATTCGCCGGTGCTGAATTTGTCCGCGCCGGACAAGACTTTTGCGGTGGGTGAGCAGGTTTCGTTGTCCGCCAAGGCGACTGACGCGGAGGATGGCGAGCTTCCCGTCACGTGGACGTCGTTGATTCGGCACTGTCCGGATCTCGGCGCCTGCCACGTGCATCCCAATGACGGTGCGACGGGGCCGACGTTGACGGTTCCGTTTACCGATCACACGGATTCTCGGATGGAATTCACCGCGACAGTCACGGACAGCGCCGGGGTGCAGGCGAGCAAGACGTATGTCGCTTACCCGCGCCAGCATCGGTTGACGTTGGTGGGCACGCAGCCGGCCGCGTTGAGCATCCCGAGCGAGGGTGGCGTCAGCAGTGCGATGGTCACTGAGGGTGCGACCTTTGACGTGACTGCTGCGTTGGTTGGCACCGATGGGGTTTCCAAGTTCACCGGTTGGCAGGGAGGTCCGGCTACCTCTTCGTGGTCGATCACTGTCGGCGCTGGTGATATGACACTGACCGCCAACTACCTGACGGCGATCGATCAGCGGTATGCGGCTGAGCCGGAGTTGCGGAGTTCGATCGGCGCGCCGACGGGTCCCGAGGTCGTTGACGGGCCGGTGCGGTACCGGCCGTATGCGAATGGGCGGTTGTACTGGTCCGCGGCTACCGGGGTGCACGAGATCGGCGGGGAGATCCTGGCCCGCTATCTCGCGATCGGCGGGCATCAGGTGTACGGGCCGCCGACGACCGACGAGACCCGGACCGCGGACGGGGTGGGCCGGTACAACCATTTGATCGGCACGCCGGGAAGCCAGGCCGCGGCTATTTTCTGGACGCCGTCCACCGGGGCGCATTCGGTCCAGGGACAGATTCTGGTCAAGTGGGCCGCTCTCGGCTGGGAACGCGGGGTCGGGTATCCGACCACCGACGAGTCCGGGACTCCCGACGGGGTCGGGCGGTACAACCACTTCACCAGTGGCTCGATTTATTGGACGCCTACAGGTGGCGCGCATCAGATCGGCGGGGCGATTCGGGACAAGTGGGCTTCGCTGGGCTGGGAGCGGGGGCTTGGCTACCCGACCACGGATGAGTCTGCGACGCCGGACGGAGTGGGGCGGTACAACCACTTCACGGTGGGCGGGTCGATCTACTGGACGCCGTCTACTGGGGCGCATCAGATTGGTGGGGCGATTCGGGACAAGTGGGCTGCTCTCGGCTGGGAGCGCGGTCTTGGTTACCCGACTACGGATGAGTCCGCGACTCCGGACCGGGTCGGCCGGTACAACCACTTCACGGTGGGCGGGTCGATCTACTGGACGCCGTCTACTGGGGCGCATCAGATTGGTGGGGCGATTCGGGACAAGTGGGCTGCTCTCGGCTGGGAGCGCGGTCTTGGTTACCCGACTACGGATGAGTCCGCGACTCCGGACCGGGTCGGCCGGTACAACCACTTCACGGTGGGCGGGTCGATCTACTGGACGCCGTCTACTGGGGCGCATCAGATTGGTGGGGCGATTCGGGACAAGTGGGCTGCTCTCGGCTGGGAGCGCGGTCTCGGTTACCCGACTACCGATGAAACCAGTACGCCTAACGGGATCGCGCGCTACAACCACTTCAACGGCGGCGGGTCGATTTACTGGAGCCCGCGTACCGGGGCGCACATGGTGCAGGGGGAGATTCGCAAGCGGTGGGCCGCGCTGGGCTGGGAGTGGGGTTATTTGGGGTTGCCCACCTCGGATGAGTACCCGATCAGTGGCGGGGCCCGAAGCGATTTCCAGGGCGGTTATGTGATTTACCGGTATGGCGTGACCACGAATTACCGGTGGTGAGTCGGCTCGGGGCTGCCGTCGGTGTCCTCGCCGACGGCCGTCCTGGTGGTAGCTCCGCACCGGAGTTTCTTGTTACTGTGTCCGCAGGTCGTGACTGGCGTGTGAAGATGGATCACCATCGGGGAGCGACCTCGTCCACGTGACGTCGTGCCGTACGCCTGGGCTCTTGTGGGATCGAGATCCGGGAGACACGGCGATGGTTCAAGCTCTGGCTTTTTCGGAAGCGTCCTGGCACCGGCCGCGGCTGGTGGGAATCGTGAACGTCAGCGCGGACTCGTTCTCCGACGGCGGCAGATTCCTGACCCCGGCGAACGCGCTCGCGCACGCTCGCCGATTACTGGCGGCGGGCGCGGACGTCGTCGAACTCGGCCCCGCGGCCAGTCATCCGGGCGCCGAGTCGGTGACCGCCGACGAGGAAATCCGGCGGCTGGACCTGGTCCTCGACCACCTGGTCGCCGACGGCGTCCCGGTGTCGGTCGACTCGTTCCAGCCCCGGACCCACCTGTTCGCCGCTTCTCGCGGTGCCGCGTTTCTCAACGACATCCAGGGATTTCCGGACCCTGAACGGTATGCGGAGCTGGCCGGTACGGGATGCCGCCTCGTCGTCATGCACTCGGTGCAGCGGCGGGGGCCCGCGACCAAAGTACGCACCGACCCGCAGGCGGTGCTGACGTCGCTGGAGCAGTTCTTCGACCAGCGGCTGACCGCGCTCGAAGCGGCTGGCATCGACCGCGAACGGCTGATCATCGACCCCGGACTCGGATACTTTCTCGGCGCCACGCCGGAACCGTCGCTGGCTGTCCTGGCGGCACTCCGCGCGATCCGGACCCGGTTCGGTGTCCCGATCATGGTCTCGCCGTCCCGGAAGTCGTTCCTGCGCGCGATCACCGGACGCGAGCTGTCAGAGATCGGTCCGGCCAGCCTCGCCGCGGAGCTTTATGCCGCCAGCCACAGCGTCGATTTCATCCGGACTCACGACGTCGCAGCGCTTCGGGACGCGCTCACCGTATTCACCGTTCTAGACCAGTACGCAGGAGCCAGCCGATGACGCGTCTCGACACTGCTCGGATCCGGGCCGCTCGCCGGCGGATCGATCCTGCCTTCCTCGACTCTCCGCTGTTCCGTTGCGAAGCGCTGGAACGCGACCTCGGCTGCGCGGTGAGCATCAAGCTCGAAACGGCGAACCCGGTCCGCAGCTTCAAGGCGCGCGGCACCGAAGTCGTCGCCAGCGCGCTCGCCGACAACCACGCCTCCGCTGTCGTTTGCGCGAGCGCGGGAAACCTCGGCCAAGCCCTCGCCTGGTCCGGCCGCGACCGAGGACTCGACGTGACCGTGGTGGCCTCCCGCTTCGCACCCGCCGCCAAGCTCGAGCGGATCCGTGCGCTGGACGCCCGGCTGGAACTGGTGGACGGCGACATCGAAACGGCACGCGAACGAGCAGCAGCCATCGCACGGCGCGACGGCATCCGGCTGGTCGAAGACAGCCTGGACCTCGAGACCTGCGAAGGCGCGGCAACCATCGGCCTGGAACTGGCGGACACCCTGCCCGCGTTCGATGCCGTACTGATCGCTTTGGGCGGCGGGGCACTGGCCACCGGCGTGGGACACGTGCTCAAGGAGCGCGCGCCCGAGGTCGAGGTGATCTGCGTCCAGCCACTGGGCGCACCGGCGATGACGCGCTCCTGGCACCAGCAGCGCGTCGTCTCAACCGACTCGACCGACACCATCGCCGACGGCGTCGCGGGCCGCTTTCCTATTCCAGCGGTGCTGAATGACCTCCTTCTCGTTGCCGACGACGCCGTCCTGGTTCAGGAGGCGTCGATCATCACTGGCATGCGGCTGCTGTTCGAGCGCGCCGGACTCGTCGTCGAACCCTCAGCCGCGCTCGGCGTGGCCGCGATCCTCGAAAACCGCGACCGCTTCGCTGGACGGCACGTGGTCACGATCGTCTGCGGGAGCAACGTCGATGAAGCCGCTTACCGCCGTTGGATCGGGGCGGCTCCCGAGCACAGGTCTTGACGGTTTTCCGGAGACGGTTTCCGTGGCGGCGAAGGGATTCTGCGACGGCATAGTGGCATGTGGAAGACCCGTTGCGGCAGATTTCGTTGCGGCACAACCTAAGCCGAAGCAGCTCGACAACCTAAGCCGAGACCGCCGCGACGCAGAACTCGCTCCCCTCCGGATCCGCCATCACCACATGGCGCCCCTCGAATTCCGCCAGAATCTCCCGCCCGCCGACCCCAGGCGTCCAGCCTCGGCTTTGATCCAGGGCCGCCAGCCGGGGCCTGGTCCCCTTGTGGCGGCGGAGGTTCGTCGACATAGCTGAGTGCCGTTTTCCAGAAACCCGCGAGGAGTTGTGCGTTGGTGCAGTCCAGGGTGAGATCGATGGTGGCAGTCATGCCGAAAAGCTACTGCGCACCACCGACAAAAACTCAGGCCAGATCAGCCGGACGGGTGCCGGTGGAGGCGAGTGGCAGACCCAGCGCCACCCGTTCGGTCAGCCAGCTGCTCGGGCGGTAGCGCGGATCCCCGGTGCCGCGCAGGAGGCCGTTCAGGATGCGCAGGACCTTTTCCGGGCCGACCAAATCGCCCCATGCCAGGGGGCCGCGGGGGTAGCCCAGGCCAAGGCGCACCGCGGTGTCGATGTCGGCGGGGGCCGCGAGACCCTGGTCGGCGATGTAGCAAGCCGTGTTGATGATCGAGGCCAGGAGGCGTTGCGCGATGGGGGCGGCACCGTCGCGGACGACCGTGACCGGGGTTCCGGTGGCGGCCAGGGCGCCCCAGGCGGCGCGGCCGTAGTGCGGGTCCAGTCCAGGGTGGACAGACATGGTGAAGCGCGATTCGTAGCCGAGGGCGTCGATTCCGACGACGCGCGCGGCGGGCAGTTCGAGTTGCCTCGCAGCGTCCACAGTGGACTCTCCGCGCAGGGTCACCAGGAGAACCGTGTCGGGGTAGGCGTCGGGGACGACGTCGACGCCTGCTGCGGACAGGAGACGGCCGAGGCGTTCGTCGGCGGCGTAGACCGGCGTGGTCGGGGCGGGCGGAGCGGTGGGCTCCGGCGGGACCTCTTGTTTTCCGTCGACATAGCGGTAGAAGCCTTCGCCGGTTTTGCGGCCGAAGAGTCCGGCGGCGACGCGCGGGCGGGTGAGCCACGACGGGCGCAGGCGCGGTTCGGAGTGGAAGCCGCTCCAGATGCTTTCCAGCACCGCGTGCGAGACGTCCAAACCGGTGAGGTCCAGCAGCTCGAACGGGCCGAGTTTGAGGCCGAGGACGTCGCGCGCGATGCGGTCGATCTCGGCGGGAGCGGCGAGGGATTCGGAAAGAATCTGCAGCGCCTCGGTGTTCAGGCCGCGGCCCGCGTGGTTGACGAGGAAGCCGGGGGCGTCCTTCGCCAGCACCGGCTCGTGGCCCCAGCCGCGGACGAGTTCGAGGGCTTCACCGGGCAGCCAGTCGGCGGTGCGCGCGCCGGGGATGACCTCGACCAGGCGCATGAGCGGGACCGGGTTGAAGAAGTGCAGGCCGATCATCCGCGTCGGGTCAGCGAGCCCGGCGGCGATTTGGGTGACCGACAGCGAGCTGGTGTTGGTCGCGAAGATCGTTTCGGGGCCGCAGATCTTCTCGAGCCCGGCGAAGAGCGTCTGCTTCGTGTCGAGGTCTTCGCGGACGGCTTCGATCACCAGGTCCACCCCGTCGGCGGGGGCAAGCGGGCCGTCGACCGGGACGAGGCGTTCCTTCGCCGCACGGCCCTTCTCCTCGCTCAGCTTCTCCTTGGCGACCAGCCGGTCGACCATCGCGCCGACGTGGTCGATCGCCGCGGCGACCGCTTCCGGCTGCACGTCCGCGAGTTCCACGGTGACCCCGCCGGTCGCGGCGAGCTGGACGATGCCGCGTCCCATCACCCCGGTGCCGATCACGCGGATCCTGCCGACCCGTCCGGCCCATCCCGTCACGTCGAACCTGCCTTTCGCTTTGGCGCCACGGCGAACTTACCCCGGACTACAGACCGACGAAGTCCGCCATCTGCCCGACGAGGTGTTCGAAGTACGCGTCCGCCGGGTCGACGCTGCCGACGTACTGGCCGAACAGCTCGAAATTGAGCGCGCCGAACAGCTGGGTCCAGGCGGCGATGGCGCGCATGACGACCTCGGCCGGCGCGTCGAGGTCCAGAGTCCGGCTGAGCTGGTCGGCCTGCGCGCGCAGTTCCTCCGACATCGGCGCGGTGACCGCCGGCTCGTGCGGATGGGCGTCGCGCAGCACCGCGACCAGCGCGAAGGCCACTCGCCCGGCGGGGCCGACGGTGTCCTGCGGAGCCTGGTAACCGGGGATCGGCGACCCGTAGATGAGCGCGTATTCGTGCGGGTTCGCGCGGGCCCAGTCGCGGGTCGCGCGCCAGATGGCCCGCCAGCGTTCGCGCGGGTCGCCGGTGTGCGGGTCGGCCTGTTCGGCGGCCTGGCCGACGGCGTTGTACGCGTCGACGATCAGCGCGGTGAGCAGGTGATCGCGGCTCGGGAAGTACCGGTACAGCGCCGACGAGACCATCCCCAGTTCACGGGAGACCGCACGCAGGGAAAGCCCGTGCGCGCCGACGTCTGCCAGCTGACGGCGGGCCTCGTCCTTGATCTCGCGGGTCAGCTCTGCACGGACCCGCTCGCGGGCGGTCCGGGGTGCGGCAGTCATGCGATCAGTGTGCCTCGAACGAGAGCGCTGCGCAAAACCGAGAGCACTGCTCTTGACGCGAGACGGCCTGTGGGTGTTCACTGTTCACAACAGAGAGCACCGCTCTCGCAGATCGAGGAGGACCCGATGACCAGCACCCGCTACCTCGAACCGGGCAAGGCGACCGCGGCGTTCAACGGCTTCGTCCGCTGGCTCACCAAGCGCGGCCTCAGCGTGTGGGGCAGCCGGGTGCTGGGCGTCCGCGGCCGCAAGTCAGGCGAACTGCGCGAGGTGCCGGTGAACCTGCTGCCGTTCGAGGGCAAGCAGTACCTGGTGGCCGCACGCGGCGAAACCCAGTGGGTGCGGAACCTGCGCGCCGCGGGCGAGGGCCAGCTGACCGTCGGCCGCCGCACCGAGACGTTCACCTACCGCGAGCTGTCCGACGAGGAGAAGCCCGCCATCCTGCGCTCGTACCTCAAGCGCTGGGCATTCGAGGTCGGCACGTTCTTCGAGGGCGTGGACGCGAAGGCACCGGAGGAGAAGCTGCTGGAGATCGCGCCCGGCTACCCGGTGTTCGAGATCTTCACCCGGTGATCAGCGCACGCGTTTCCGGAAGGTGGTGGCCGCGACGAGAACCACGCCGACGAGGAACGCGACCAGCCCGATCAGGAACCAGAGCTTCTGGCCGGTCATGAAACTGCCGGTCAGCACCCCGACGCCCTGCAGCACCCACACCGCGCCGACGAGCACCAGCACCACACCGCACGCCAGCGTGATCCACCGCTTCACGAGCATCTCCTAGCTAGACGGACCCTCTTGAGGAGTGTCTCAAGGTTCCCCCTCGCGACCCGCCCAGCCCAGCCCCGGCCCGGATGTGCCCCCAATGTGGCATTGGGTGCATCTGACGCACCGAACGCCACATTGGGTGCATCTGACGCACCCAATGCCACATTGGGGCGCAAGCCCCCACCTCCGCCCAAACCGCAGCCGGTGCTCCCAACGGTCGAGGTACCCACCCCAAAAACCGCACCGATGCACCCAACGAGCGAGGCACCCAGCCCTCCCCCAACCCCGATACGAAGCCTCCCTGCGGTTCGGGGGTGCTTGTCAAGGCATCTTTCCCGCCTTGACAAGCACCCCCGAACCGTCAGCACAATCAAACTTCGGGGTGCCCCACGCAACCACTCACCAAGCACCTACCCCCGCCGACGAGGCTGCCCCCCAAACTGCTGCGCCTCCCCCAGAGAAGTAGCAGTAGCCGTAGCCCCCTGCACCTTCGCCACCACAGTCACATTGTCCCCAGCCTTAGGCGACCCACTCTTCTCCGTAGAAGAATCCAACGTATAGCTCTGCTTATAACCGTCCTTGCTAGTCAAAGTCACCGAAGTAGCACTGAGCTCGGTGATCGTCCCCGTCTGCAGCCGCTCAGTCACATACCCGCCAGCCGAATCCGCCACCACGAAATCGCCATGCAACGCATCCCGCAGCGCAGCCATCCCGCCCATCCCCCCGCGACCGGCAAACCCACCAGGCCCACCTGGCCCACCGAATCCGCCCGGCCCTTGCTGCGCGGCCGCGTTATTGCCACTGGTACCCGCCCAGATCGCCAGTCCACCACCGACCGCGATCACCACCGCGACTCCCGCCGCGATCGCGGTTTTCCGGCCGGACCACGCCTTGCCCTGGCCGCTGCCGCCGGATGCGGGGGCGGGCTGCTCTCCCCAGGTCGCGCCCTCTGCTGGATCGGTCGTCATGGTCTCCTCCGGAACGTTCGCGCTTGTCCTTTCCGAGCGTCGGGGCGGCCGCTGTGCGGAAGCTGTGCCGGACGTGGGGGACACCTGTGCACCCAGGCGGGGGAACGGCGCACAGGAAACACACAGCCGGCGCACAGGCCGACCTGAAGACGGGGCCCGAAGATGGCACCATGAGCAGTGTGAACGCCGCGTCTGCCGGCCGGGGCAAGGCCGAACTGCGCCGCGCGGACGGCAGCCCGGTCCGCGTGCTGGTCGTCGACGACGAGTCGACGCTGGCCGAACTCGTGTCCATGGCCCTGCGGATGGAGGGCTGGGAGGTGCGCAGCGCGGGCACCGGCGCCGAGGCGGTGCGCGTCGGCCGCGATTTCCGGCCGGACGCCGTGGTGCTCGACGTGATGCTGCCCGATTTCGACGGCCTCGAGGTGCTGCGCCGGATGCGCGCCGAAACGCCGTATCTGCCGGTTCTTTTCCTTACCGCCAAGGACGCGGTGGAGGACCGGATCGCCGGGCTCACCGCGGGCGGCGACGATTACGTGACCAAACCGTTCAGCCTGGAAGAAGTGGCGCTGCGGCTGCGCGCGCTGCTGCGCCGGGCGGGCGGGGTGTCCGGATCGACCGGCTCGCAGCTGGTGGTCGGCGATCTGACCCTGGACGAGGACAGTCGCGAGGTGCACCGGGGCGGCGATCTGGTGCCGCTGACGGCGACCGAGTTCGAATTGCTCCGCTACCTGATGCGCAATCCGCGCCGGGTGCTGTCGAAGGCGCAGATCCTCGACCGCGTGTGGAGCTACGATTTCGGCGGCCAGGCGAATATCGTCGAGCTGTACATTTCCTACCTCCGCAAGAAAATCGACGCCGATCGGGAACCGATGATCCACACCATGCGCGGCGCCGGGTATGTCCTCAAACCCGCCGCGGGCTGAGCGCCGCCGTCCGTGGTCGTTGCGCCGCAGGCTGATCGTTCAGCTGGCGGCGCTGCTCGCGCTGGTCTGCCTGGTCGTCGGCGTGGTCACCGAGTTCGCGTTGAACAGCTTTCTCGTCGGGCAGCTCGACGGGCAGCTGTCGGCGGCGAGCGACCGCGGGTTCCGGCACGGCGTTCCGAGACCGCCGATCAACGGTTCCGGCAAGCTGCCGCCGGATCCGCTGCGCGTGCTCGGCCAGCCCGAGGGGACGCTCAGCCTGGTCGTCCACGACGGCAAGGTCAACGGGCAGGTGATCGGCCCGTTCGGCCTCGTCCCGCTGACCCCGGAGCAGGACCGGGTCCTGCTCGTCCTCGCGCCGAACGGCCAGAGCCGCACGGTCGAACTTCCCGGGAGTCTCAAGAAATACCGGGTGGTCGCGACGTATTCGCCGCGCGGCGAGTTCACCGTGATCGGGCTGCCGATGAGCCGGGTCTCGGAAACGTTGTGGCGGCTGGGATTCATCTTCGGCGGCGTCGCGCTCGGCGGGATTCTCGTCGCCGGGTTCGCTGGTGCGGTCACGATCCGGCGCACGATGGCTCCGCTGGACCGGCTCGCCGCCACCGCTTCCCGGGTGTCCGAACTGCCGCTGGACCGCGGCGAGGTCGCGTTGTCCGAGCGAGTGCCCGAAGTGGACACTGACCCGCGCACCGAGGTCGGCAAGGTCGGTTCGGCGATCAACCGGATGCTCGGTCACATCGCCGAAGCGCTCGCCGCCCGGCATGCCAGCGAAAGCCGGGTGCGGCAGTTCGTCGCGGACGCGAGCCACGAATTGCGCACGCCGCTCGCCGCGATTCGCGGATATGCCGAACTGACCCGGCGCGGCAGCGAACAGGTGCCGCCGGACATCGCGTTCGCGATGAGCCGGGTGGAATCCGAATCGGCGCGGATGACGACGCTGGTGGAGGATTTGCTGCTGCTCGCCCGGCTCGATTCCGGGCGTCCGGTCGTGCACGAGCCGGTCGATTTGTCCCGGCTGGTCGCGGACGCGGTCGCCGATTCGCACGTCGCCGGCCCGGAACACAAATGGCTGCTGGAACTTCCCGGCGAACCGATCGCGGTGCTCGGCGATGCCGGGCAACTGCACCAGGTCGTGCTGAACCTCCTCGGCAACGCCCGCACGCACACGCCCGCGGGCACCATAGTGACCACCGCACTGTCCACTAGGGACGGATGGGTCACTTTGTCCGTTGTGGACGATGGGCCGGGAATTCCGCCGGAAATCCTGCCCGAGGTATTCGAGCGGTTCGCGCGCGGCGACAATTCGCGTTCGCGCGCCGCCGGAAGCACTGGGCTGGGGCTGGCGATTGTCGCTGCGGTCGTGGCCGCGCATTCCGGACGCGTGATGGTGAACAGCGGTCCGGGGCGTACCGAATTCGTGGCCTCGTTCCCGCAATTGCGTGACGGTGCCAACACTCCTTAGTGAGCGATTCACAGCCCGCGCACAGCCGGGGCCGTGAGAATGACGGGCATGACGACTGCCGTCGCGCCGCGCTGGGTGCGCCTCGCCGTCGCGGTGCTGCTGCTGGGCACCGCCGCGTTGTATCTCACGAATGTCGCGATTTCCGGCTGGGGCAATGATTTCTACGCGATGGCCGTGCAAGCGGGCACGTGGGACTGGAAAGCGTGGTTCTTCGGTTCGCTCGACCCGGGCAATGTGGTCACCGTCGACAAACCGCCGCTTTCCCTGTGGGTGATGGGATTGTCCGGGCGGCTCTTCGGCTTCTCCAGCTGGAGCATGCTGGTGCCGGACGCGCTCGCCGGCGTGGGCTCGGTCGGCCTGCTGTACCTGGCGGTGCGGCGGTTTTCCGGTCCGGTCGCCGGATTGCTGGCCGGCGCGTTGCTCGCGCTCACCCCGGTCGCCGCGCTGATGTTCCGGTTCAACAACCCGGACGCGTTCCTGGTGCTGCTGCTCGTCGCGGGCGGGTATTTCCTGGTGCGGGCGCTGGAAACGGCGAGCACGAAATGGCTGCTGCTGTCGGGGGTCGCGATCGGTTTCGGATTCCTCGACAAGATGTTGCAGGCATTCCTGGTGTTGCCTGCCTTCGTGCTCGCCTACGCGGTTGCCGCGCCGACTTCCTTGGGACGGCGGATGTGGCAATTGCTCGCCGCCGCCGGTGCGGTGGTGGTTTCCGCGGGTTGGTGGGTGCTCGCGGTGGCGTTGTGGCCGGTCGCGGATCGGCCCTACATCAGCGGGTCGACGAACAACAGCGTGCTGGAATTGGCCTTCGGGTACAACGGGCTCGGCCGGATTTTCGGACAGTCGCACGGTGGGGACGCCCGGCCGAAGATGCCGGAGTTTTCCGGTGCCGGACACGGTTTCGGCGGTCAGGCGGGCCTGACTCGCTTGTTCACCGAGCAATTCGGCGGCGAAGCGTCCTGGCTGCTGCCAGCCGCCTTGATCGGGCTCGTGGCCGGGTTGTGGTTCACCCGGCGTGCGCCGCGGACTGACCGGACTCGGGCCGCGCTGCTGCTGTGGGGCGCCTGGACAATGCTCAGCGTCCTCGTCTTCAGCTATATGAGCGGGATCATCCACCCGTACTATACGGTCGCGCTCGCTCCGGGAATCGCTGCCACCGTCGCGATTTCCGCTACCGAACTGTGGCGTGGCCGTGCTTATCTCGCGCCGCGGGCGGTGCTCGCGGTGATGCTGGCGGCGACGGTCGCGTGGAGTTTCGTTCTCCTGCAACGGACGCCGAGCTGGCAGCCATGGGTGCGATACTCCGTGCTGGTGCTGGGCGTCTTGGGCGTTTTCGCGTTGCTGATCGGGACTGCGCGCCGGGCAGTCGCGGTGCTTGCACTCGTGGCTGCCCTGCTGGGGATGGCCTCATTCACGGTGGCTACCGCGTCGACGGCGCATACCGGCGGAAGCCCGGCATCCGGACCGCAGCACAAGGGCCGCATCGGTTTCGGCGGACCGCAACAGTCCAATGTGGAATTGAATCGGCTGCTGGAGTCCACGACGACGAAGTGGGCCGCCGCGGAAACCGGTGCGATGCAGGCCGCCGGGCTCGCGTTGGGCAGCGGCAAACCGGTGCTCGCCGTCGGCGGGTTCAGCGGCGGCGACCCCGCGCCGACCCTCGCGCAATTCCAGCAGTACGTGGCGAGCGGGGAGATCCACTACTTCGTCGTCGGAGCGCGCAACGGCCGCGGCGGCCCGGGTGGCAGCCGCGGCACGTCCGGGAGGATCACCGCCTGGGTCGAGCAGCACTTCCACCCCACCACGGTCGGCGGCGCGAAGGTCTACGACCTCACGCAAAAGTGACCGAGGTATTGGCTCCGCACAACACAAAACACGGCAGCTCGGCCGGGATCCGACCGGCCAGCCAGGCGGCCAGCGGGGCCGCCGCGGCCGGTTCGACGACGAGCCGGAAGTCGCGCCACAGCAGGTCGCGCGCGGCGAGGAGCTCGGCGTCGGACACCAGCACGGACGTGACGCCTGGCGAGTTGAGGATGCTGAACGCCAGCTCGCCGACACGGGTCGCGCCGAGCGCGGAGGCGGCGACCGAGTCGATGGTGACGTCCACCGGCTCGCCCGCGGCGAGGGCGGCGTGCAGTGCCTGGCAGTGCTCCGGCTCCACCGCGAACACCTGACGGCCGTCCGCGGCCAGCGTCGCACCGGACGCCAGTCCACCGCCGCCCACCGCGACGGCAATGGCATCGACGTCCGGTGCGTCGGCCACGATCTCCGCGGTCGCGGTTCCTTGCCCGGCGATCACGTCGGCGTCGTCGTACGCGTGCAGGTAGCGGGTGCCGGGTTCTTCTGCGACGGCCAGCGCGGCTGCGGCGGCCTCGCTGTACGCCGCGCCGTGCCGGAGGAGCTTCGCGCCGGCCGCTTCGATGCCGGCGGCCTTCGCTTCGGGCACGGACTCCGGCACGTAGACGACAGCGGGAATGCCCAGCGACTGCGCGGCGGTGGCGACGCCAAGGCCGTGATTGCCGCCCGACGCCGTGACGACGCGCTTCGGCTTAGGCCCGTTGAGCAGGGCGTTCACCGCGCCGCGGAGTTTGAACGAACCAGACCGCTGGAGCTGCTCCAGCTTGAGCACGAGGGGACGGCCGTCGATTTCGGTGCGTAACAGCGGTGTCCACCGGACGTGTGGTCGAAGGCGGAGATGGGCAGCGGCGACGTCGGCGGCGACAGGTGCGGTGCGCATATCGGCCATTCTGCTCCGGGTCCTGCTCGCTCGCGTGCCGCTCGCCGGGAAAACCCCAGCGTGTCAGGGCGCGACACGGTGCAAGAGGGCATTGTCCATCCCTTGCCGATCTCGCTAAGCTCTGCGCAGACGTGGGGTGTCCGACCATGTGCGTACCGCGACGAGTACTACTGAGAGTAGTAGCGTCCTGCGGGTGTCCCCGTTCGGTGCACTCCACGCCTCGGTCTCGTCGGGACTCCTCGGGAACGGAAGGTGACGTGGATGCGCGACGGCTCGCCCCGGTCGCGGGAATCCGCTGCGCGGCTGCTTGACCGCCTCGGGATCCGCACCGTGCAGGCGCGAGTAACCGTGCTGGTCGTGGCTCCGCTGGTCCTGGTCTTGGCAGCGGCAGTTCCGCTCGTGGTTGCCCAGGTCACCGCCGCGTCGGCAGCCGCGACCGCTTCGGACACCGCGGCCCGAGGGCAGCGGATGGGCGGCCTGGTCGGACAGTTGCAGCGGGAAAGCCTGCTCACGGCCGCCTTTGTCGCTGACCCGTCGGCCACCAACTCGGCGCTCGTCCGGCAGCAGCAGACGGTCGACAGCGCTGCGCACGGCGTCGCGGACAGCCTGGCCAGCCCCGGCGGTGAACTGGCGAAACTGCGGCAGAAGGCGCTCAATCGTCAGATTTCCGTAGCTGATGTCGCTTCTGGCTACGATTCCATGTCCGTTGGGCTGATCGACGCATTGGGACTGGCCACTTCGGACAGCTCCGGGGCAAGGACGCTCGACGCCCTGCTGCGCGCGGACGAACAGCGAGCGGCCCGGGCGAGCGCGCTGATCGCGTCCGCCGGAGCCGATCGCGCAGGTCAGCGCGCTGCCGTCTACGGAGAACAGTTCGCCCGGCTGGCGGGGAAGCAGGACGCGGCACAGGTCGACGCGGTCGAGGCCGGAGCGACGGCCCAGCAGCTTGACCGGCTGGCCACGGCGCCGCGGCAGGACCGGCAGTTTGTGTCCGATGTGGTCACTGCCGGTACTCAGCTCGCCGATCAGCGCGACGCGATGGAGACCCGGATCGCCGACGCGATTGCCGGCGCGGCCTCCGCGAAAGCGTCCAGCGCGACCCGGACGGCCTTCATCGTCGGCGGCGCCGCGATTGTCCTTTTCGGACTGGTTGCCGCGTTGTCCGTGCTGGCCGCGCGCTCCATTGCCCGGCCGCTGCGGCGGCTGAGCAGGCAAGCCCGCTCGACCGCCGACCTCGCCGCCCCTGAATTGGTTCAGGCCGCCGAACCGGGATCGGGTCCGCCGCAACCGCTGCTGCCCGCGCTCGAGGCGGACACCGGCGGCGAACTGGCCGAGCTGGCCGAGGCGTTCAACCGGCTCCGCGGCACCGCGGTGGAAGCGGTGACCGAGCAGGCGAACACGCGTCGCGCCGGGGTGCAGCTGCTGGTCGGAGCGGCCAAGCGCACGCAGAATCTGGTCGCGGGCCAGCGCACCGCGATCGAGGAATTGACGCGCGGCGCCGACGATCCGGTGCTGCTCGCCGGGCTGCACCGCGTGGGGCACGCGGCCCTCCGGCTGCGGCGCACCGCGGACGATCTGCTTGTGGTGACGGGAAATCGCGACGAAACCCGGGTCGGCGGTCCGATCGAACTGGCCACCGCGTTGCGTTCGGCCGCCGCGGAAATCGACGACGAATCCCGGATCCGGCTCGGCGAACCGGCGGAGGCGCTGCTCGCGCCGTCGCTGGGGATCGACCTGGTGCTGCTGTTCGCCGAACTGCTGGAAAACGCCGCCGCGTTCTCCCCGCCGGAGTCGCTGGTGGAGATTTCGACGGAGTTCCAGTCGTCGGGCGACCTGCTGGTGCGCATCGCCGATCACGGCGTCGGGCTGTCCGCGGACCGGTTGGCGCAGGAGAACCGCCGCCTCGCCGAACCGGTCGACGAGGCGTCCGGCCAGCAGCTCGGCTTGGCCGTGGTCGGACGGCTCGCGCAGCGGCATTCGCTGCGGGTCGAACTGGAGTCCACTCCGGACGGTGGCGTGACGGCGAAGGTCTCGGTACCGCAGGCGCTGTTCACCCGCGACGTCGATTTCCGGCGCGGGCCTGGGCTTTTCGAGCCGGGGCAGGTGCCTGACCCGCGGCCGGTGCTGCTGCCCGCGCCCGCGATCGCCGCGTTGTCCACGCCGACTCCGGCCGGGTTCCGGTGGTTCACCGACCCGCCGGAGCCGGAAGCCGACGAGCCGACGCAGGACGAGGCTCCGAAATGGCCGGAAGCGGAGCCGGAATTCGCTTCCCGCGCCGGAACGCTGGAAATTCCTGACGAGCCCGAAGAGTCCACAGAGGACGTTCCGGACACCGCGGACCCGTCTCCGACGCACCAGTTCACCGTGGTGCAGCCGGAATCCCGCGACGGCGTCTTCCGCCGCGTCCCCGGTGCGCAGCTGGCCCCCGGGCTCAAACTGCCGCAGATCGTCCGCACCCCGTTGCCGCGCCGCGAATTGCGCGATCCGGCCGCCGAGCGGGCCACCTTCGACTCGTTTTCCGACGGCGTCGCCAAAGCACAGCAAGTCACCGCCCAGCAGGCCGATCAAGGAGGATCATGACCGTTCCCGCCGCCGCGCAGAACTTCAACTGGCTGGTCAACCGCTTCGCGCTGCACACCGCGGGCGCGATCGCCGCGCTCGCGGTGTCCGCGGACGGGCTGCTGATCGCCGCGTCGCAGGACCTCGACCGCGCGGACGCCGACCGGCTCGCGGCGACCTGCTCGGCGATGCTCGCGCTGGCACAGAGCGTGTCCGAAAGCCATCCGCTCGGCGATCCGGACAAGGTCGTGGTCGAGCTGGAACGCGGCTACCTCGTGGTCTGCACCATCAGCATCGGCTGCTCGCTCGGCGTGCTGGCCAACAAGCAGGCCAGCCTCGGCACGATCGCCTACGAGATGGCGATGTTCGCCAACCGCGCGTCCGAAGTCCTTACCCCCGCGCTGGTCGAGGAGTTGAAGAACACCGCGTTCGCCTGACCCGTGAAGATCCTCGTGCTTGGCCCGGCCGGAGCCGGGAAAACGACGGCGGTGCACGCCGTTTCGGAGATCGCGCCGGTGCGCACCGACGCCGGCGACACCACCGCGGCGCTCGACTTCGGCAGGCTCGGCGAGGGCGAGCGGTGCCGCTACCTGTTCGGTGCGCCGGGACAGGCCCGGTTCTGGTTCCGCTGGCCCGACCTCGTGCGGGGCGCGGACGCGGCGCTCGTGGTGGTCGACCCGCGGCGGATCGCGGACGCCTACCCGGTGCTCGACGCGGTCGAAGGGCTGCGGCTGCCGTTCGTGGTCGGGGTGAACTGCTTCGACGGCCTGCTCACGCGTCCGCTGCACGACGTGCGCTGGGCGTTGACCGTGCGCGACGGCATTCCGGTGCATCCGTTCGACGCCCGCGACCCGGCGTCCGTGCGAGAGGTGCTCGACCTCGTCGAGGCCGCCGTGGTGCGGGGGTCGGAGGCGCGGCAACCGAGTCCGCTATAGTCGTCTGCGGGGACCCCCCGTGGCGTCCACCCTGTGAACTTCCCCAGGGCCGGAAGGCAGCAAGGATAAGCGGGCTCTGGCGGGTACGGGGGGAACCCGCTTTTTTTGCTGATTCGGCGAAAAGTAGGCGGGCACGGACCGCAGCCGATCTGCTCGCTGGAACCCTTCCCGCCGTGACTGTCGTCGAATCAGCAACAGACGGCGCAGTATGCCTTAAAACAGGCCTAACACGTCATCCGGCGGCGTCGGCGAGGGCAGTGCCTCCGCGTCGAAGACCGGTGCGGCCTTCCCCCGCAGCTGCCGCAGCTCATCGCCGTGCACCGCCCGCGCCGGATACGGCGAGGACGCCGCGCGCCGGGTCAGCTCCGCGGTCGGCAGGTCGAGCCGCGAGGCGGCCAGCACGAGATTCCCGAACCGGCGGCCGCGCAGCACGCTGGGCTCGGCCAGCAGGACGACGTGCGGAAACACCTCCGCCAGCGTCGCGAGGAACCGGCGGGCGAACGGCAGGCCGGGGCCGTCGGAGATGTTCGCCAGCATCGTGGCTCCCGGTCGGAGCACGCGGGCCACCTCGGTGACGAACTCGACCGTCGCCAAGCCGCTTGCCAGCGTCGCGCGCTCGAAGGCGTCGAGCACGATCAGGTCCGCCGTCGCGTCGTGCCTGCTGCGCACGCCCGTGCGGCCGTCCTCGATCCGTACCCGCAGCTTCGGGACGCTGCGCAGGTCGAGCTGTTCGCGGACCAGGTCGATCAGCGGCTCGTCGGCGTCGAAGACCAGCTGCCGCGAACCCGGTCGCGTCGCGGCGACGTAGCGCGGCAGGGAGCAGCCCGCGCCGCCGACGTGCAGCGCGTCGAGCGGGCCGGGCGGAAGGAAGTCGACCAGGTCGCCGAGCCGGCGCACGTAGTCGAACTCGAGGTTCGTCGGGTCGTCCAGATCGACGTAGGACTGCGCCACCCCGCCCACCGAAAGCATCCACGCGTTGGGCCGATCGGCGTCGCGCAGCAGCTCGGCGGTCCCGAACCGCACCGGATAAGTGCCCGGCCGCGGGCCGCTCGGCGCACGGCCGCGACCGGAACGGGAGGGGCTCACCGTGCTCACTGTAGTCTCGGGCTCGTGGCTCTCGCGCTGTACCGGAAGTACCGTCCGGCGACCTTCGCCGAGGTCGTCGGCCAGGAGCATGTGACCGAACCGCTGCGCACGGCGCTCGCCGCCGGGCGCATCAACCACGCGTACCTGTTCTCCGGGCCGCGCGGCTGCGGTAAGACGTCGAGTGCGCGGATCATGGCGCGCTCGCTCAACTGCGCCAAAGGCCCGACCCCGGATCCGTGCGGCGAGTGCAACTCGTGCCGCGCGCTCGCGCCGGAAGGCCCTGGCAGCGTCGACGTCACGGAACTCGACGCGGCCAGCCACGGCGGTGTGGACGACGCCCGCGAACTGCGGGACAAGGCGTTCTACGCGCCCGCCGAATCGCGCTATCGCGTGTTCATCATCGACGAGGCGCACATGGTCACCACGCAGGGCTTCAACGCCCTGCTGAAGATCGTCGAAGAACCGCCTGAGCACCTGATCTTCATCTTCGCCACCACCGAGCCGGACAAGGTGCTCACCACCATCCGCTCGCGCACGCACCACTACCCGTTCCGGCTGATCCCGCCGAGCTCGATGCGGGAGCTGCTGGAACGCAACGTCGCCGCCGAGGGCGCGACGGTCGAACCGGCGGTGTACCCGCTGGTGATTCGCGCCGGCGGCGGTTCGGCTCGCGACACGCAGTCGGTGCTCGACCAGCTGCTCGCCGGGGCCGGTCCGGAAGGCGTCACGTACCCGCGGGCGGTGGCGCTGCTGGGCGTCACGGACACCGCGCTGATCGACGCGGTGATCGACGGGCTCGCGAACGACAACCCGGCTGAAGTGTTCGGCACCGTCGAGAAACTCGCCGACGCCGGACACGACCCGCGCCGCTTCGCCACCGACCTGCTCGACCGCCTGCGCGACCTGCTGCTGATGCGCGCCGTCCCGGAAGCGGGCGAACGCGGCCTGGTCGCCGCGCCGGACGACGAGCTGAAGCGGATGACCGAGCAGGCGGAGAAGCTCGGCCCGGCCACGCTGTCCCGCTACGCCGAAATCGTCCACAGTGGACTGCTCGAGATGCGCGGCGCGACGTCGCCGCGGCTCGTGCTCGAACTGCTCTGCGCGCGGATGCTGCTGCCGTCGGTCACCGAGGCGGAGAAAGCCTTGCTGGCGCGGATCGAACGGCTCGAGCGGCGGCCCGCTGGCGTGCCTGCTCCCGCCGCGGCCCCTGCTGTTTCCGCGCCCAATGCCGGTCCCGCACCCGCTCCGGCGGCTACCGCTGCTCCGGCGGAGGCACCGGCTCGGTTCCAGCGGCCTTCGCAGCGTCCGGCGCAGGAAGCTCCCGCCGAACGTCCGGCGGCGGAGGCGCGTCCGGCGGCCGAAGAACCGGCGCGCCCGGCGCGTCCGGAGGTCAGCCGTCCGGCTCCCGTCGAACCGCCTGCCGCGGCTGCTCCCGCACCGGAGGCCCCGCCCGCTCCGCCTGCTGAGGAGGCCCCGGCCGCGGGCGGAATCGACGCGGCCAAGGTGCGCGAGAAGTGGCCGCAACTGCTGGCGTCGCTGCGTAAATTCACCGGCGGCCGGGCGCTCGAAGCCATGCTCACGCAGGCGACGGTCGCCGAGGTCGACGGTTCGGCGGTCACGCTGACGCACAAGTCCGAACCGCTCGCCCGGCGGCTGAGCGACCAGGGCAACGCGAGCAAGATCGCGGCCGGGCTGAGCGAGGTGCTCGGCGGCGAATGGCAGGTCCGCTGCGTGCACGGCGCGGCCCCGGCGGCCGCTCCCGCGCGGCAGGCTCCCCGGCAGCAACCGGCGGCACCGGCTCCGGAACGGTCGTTCACACGTCCGTCCGCGGCCGCGCAAGCCCCCTCGGCAGCGCCGCCTGCCCCGCCGAAGCCCGCGGCGGAAGCGCCGAGCCGTCCGCGCGTCACCACGAGCGAACCGGACATCCCGCTCCCGCCCGAGCCCACGGACGAGGACGACGACATCTACTCCGAGGATTCCAGCCCGGTCCCGCCGCCTCCGCCGCCGCCCGCGGAGGAGGATCCGGAGCAGATCGCAAGGAAGCTGCTCTCGGATCACCTCGGCGCGCGTCCGCTGGACTAGCGGATCAGCCGGACCGTGAGCGGGTGCGACGTCGGCGGTGCCTGCACGGTCACGGTCCGGGTCGCGGCGTCCCAGGTCCAGCTTCCGCTGCGCCGACCGTCCACGTACACCGCGGCTGGCTTGGCGGCATTGGTGAACCGGACCGTCCAAGCGCGTTGCGAGGCACCGATCGCGAGCATTGCCGAGTGGGCATTTTCGGTGTAGCGCAAGGCAGTCGAGGACCGCTCTTCCTGGAGAGTGAACGCGCCGTTGTGGCCGCCAGCCACCGTGACGGTCGCGGCGGTCAGCGGATCGTGCGCGTCCCCGGCGACATTTCCGCTGCGGGTGACCATGATTCCGCCCGAGCGCATGAACACCGGCATCGTGTCCCAGCCCGTCGTGATCTGCGCGCTGGTGCCGCCGCGGTAGGTCTTGCCGGTGAAGTAGTCCGTCCAGTCGCTGCCCGGCGGGAACCAGACGCTCGTGGTCGCGGTGGCACCCGGGCTGGTCGCCGGAGCCACGAGGACGTCCGGGCCGTACAGGTATTCCCCGCCTGCCTGCGCGTACGCCTCCTGCTGGTCCGGATATTGCAGGTACAGCGGTCGCACGATCGGCATTCCGGTCGCGGTGGCCTGCTGCGCGAGCGAGTAGGTGTACGGCACGAGATTTTCGCGCAGGTTCAGGAATTTCGTCGCTGACGCGTCCGCGGCGGCTCCGTACTGCCAGGGCAGCCGGTCGCTGTGGTTGGAGTGCAGCCGGTCGATCGGCTGGAACGTGCCGAGTTGCACCCAGCGCGCGTACAGGTCGTCCGGCAGCTTGGTGCTGCCCGGCTCCGTGCCCGGCTGCTGCAACCCGCCGGTGTGGCCGCCGATGTCGTGGCTCACCGAAGCCAGTCCGGTCGCCGCGGATTCACCGGGGGTGTAGCCGACCTCGAAGGCCAGCGTTGCCCAGTCGGAAATGGTGTCGCCGGTGAAGTGCAGCGTGGTGCGCTTGTCCGCCCACGGACCGGTCGGCACGGCGGTCGGCGAGCTGTATCCGCCGGCTTGCAGCGAGCCGTACGCGCGGGAGAACGCGAAGCCGCCGTGCTGTGCGTACTGCTGGTTGATCCACGCGTCCGGGGTGACGCCGGCGAGGCTGGATTTCGAGGCGTCGCAACACCAATCGAGCCACCAGACGTCGTTGCCCTGCTGTTCCATCGGCCGGTGCAGGTCGAAGTAGGCCCGCAGCTGGTCGGGGTCGCCGAAATCGAAGACGTAGCAGTCTTTTCCGCAGCTGGGCTGAAGTTTGCCCTTCGCGGTCGCCTGTGCGGCCGGGAACTGCGGGTCGTCGCCGCGGATGCTCGGATGGATGTTCAGCGACGTGTGCAGGCCCTGGTCGTGCGCCCACTGGAAGAACGCCTTCGGGTCGGGGAAGCGGGTCGGGTCGATTTCCCAGCCGTTCCACCGGTCCGGCGATTTGAAGTCGGTGTCGACGACGAGCATGTCGAGCGGCACCTGCTGCTCGCGGAATTTCGGCACGATCGTCTGCTCGAAGTCAGCGGCGGTGCGGTCGTAGTACTCGGAATACCAGACGCCGTAAGCCCAGTGGGGCAGCAGCAGCGACGGTCCGGTCAGCTGGGCCAGTTCCTGGAGCGCTTGGCCGTAGTCCTGGCCGTAAGCGAAGACGTAACCGTCCTGGTAGTTCTCGCTATTGGGTCGCTGGGTGACGACTTTGGTGCGCGGGTTGTACAGCGCCGATGCGGTGTCGTCCAGCAGCGACCAGCCGTCCTGGTAAAGGATTCCTGGCGCGGTGACCGCGGTTCCGTCGACGTCGTCGAGTCCGCGTCGGTATCCGCCGAGCGGCGCGTGCGGGGCGAGCAACACCGAATGCGCGGCGGTGACGGCGACGGTGTCGAGGTTGACGTGGCAGTTCGAGTCCGGACAGGACAGTGTGACGGTGTTGGTGCCAGCCTTGAGCTGTACCGGGATTGCCTTGGTGCGCCAGGAATTCCAGCTGCTGGTCGACGCCAAGCTCAGGTTAGTGGCGGTGCCGTCGGCTTGGAGCGTCAACGAGGTTGGCTGGGTTTGGCCGGAAACGGCGGTCGCGTCGGCGTAGCGCAGCTGCAGATCGTAGGCACCGTCGGCGGGGACGCCGGTGATCGTCAGCGCGTCCGAAGCGCCGGATCGCTCCATGCCAGCGAGGAAGGCCTTGCCGGAGTGTCCGTCGTGGTCGCTGGCCGGGTGTGCGCCGCCGGACAGCGCGCCTTGCTCGGCCTCGCAGAGGACGCCGAACGCACACGGTGTCGGCGCGGGCGGCACGGGTTGCGGGTACTCGGCACCGGTGTTGACCAGGGCGAGGCTGTCGATGTTGACGTTGCCCGAGCCGCCGGTGCCGCGCTTGACGGTCACCTGATGCTGTCCTGCGGGCAGCGTGATCGGCACGGTCGCGACGGCCCAGGTGTCCCAGTCCGCGGTCGCCGGAAGGGTGATGGTCCGCGCGTTCGCACCGTCCACGAGGACGCTGAGCGTGCGGGCGGTGTGCTGTCCGTCGCCGCCGGTTCCGTTGGCGTAGCGCAGGTCCAGCTGGTGATCACTGGGAGCGGTGGCGCGGAAGGCCAGGCTGTCGCCGGGGTTGATGAAGCCCGCCGCGAAACCGTCGCCGGTGTAGCCGCGGTGGTCGGTAGCCGTGCCTGGGCCGTTGAGCTGCAGATGTTCGGCCTCGCAGAGGGTGCCGAAAGCGCAGGCCGGCGTCAGCTTGCCCGCCCACGGCCGCGCGGTGACGTCCTGGCCGCCGGTTCGCAGCTGGACGGTGAGGTTGTCGTCGGAGAACGCGCCCGAGTCGAGCTTGTAGCGCAGCTGGACGGCGCTGGTCCGGATGGTCAGCCAGCCGTCGCGTTTCGTTGCGGTGTAAGGGGTTTTGGAGAAACTGCCGCGGCCGATCGCGTTGAACGTGCCCGCGTCGACGAACTTGGCGTCACCCGCGTATTCGGTGCGGATGAGTGTCGGCGACAGGACTTCGAACCGCGCTGGCCCGGCGGTCACCGACTGTGGAGCGGCCTCGGCGACTCCCGTCGACACGAGAGTGCCCGCCATGGCTGCCACGGCGAACAGCCGTACCAGTCGTCCTCGGAGTGAAGTTGCCACCGACGCCTCCTCGAAAGGTCCCCAGCGACGGTAAGTCGGGACCGATCAAGAAAGAAGACGGTGTCCGGTGTTCTGTCCGCTCAGTAGCCCTTTCGGCTCTCTGCGTCAGGCACCGGCCAGGTACGCCTCGATCGCCTTCGCGATGGCCTGCGCGTAGTGCGCCCGGCCCGCCGCCGAGGACATCTGACCGGCCTCGTCGGCGTTGCGCATGTTGCCGCATTCGACAAGCACGGCGGGCCGGGTCGACAGATTCAGCCCGCCCAGATCATTCCGTGGCGAGAGGCCCGCCGAGCCGATGTAAGTGGAGGTGGGAAAGCCGTAGTCGCGGATTCCGTCGCGCATGGTGCGCGCAAGCTTCAGCGAAGGTTCGCCCTGCGCGGCGTTCAACGGCGGTGCCGAGTACGCGACGTGGAAGCCGTGCGCGGTTGGCGAAGTGGACCCGTCGGCGTGGATCGAGACCACTGCGTCGGCGTTCGCGTCGTTGCCGATCCGCGCGCGCTCGTCGACGCACGGGCCGACGCCGGAGTCGTTCTGTCGCGTGTAGACGACCTTGATTCCCTTGGCCGCCAACGCATTCCCGACCTGCTGCGCGACCGCGAAGGTGAAGGCGTGCTCCGGGTACCCGGCGTTGGTCGAGGTGCCGGTGGTGTTGCACGGCTTCGTCTGCCCGCGCCCGGCGGGCACCTTCCGGTTGATCTCGCCGGGGTGCGAGGCGTTGCCGCCGTTGTGTCCGGGATCGAGGACCACGACCTTGCCCGAGCCGACCGGCGGCACGGCGGACGTCGAGGGCGGGCTGGAAGACGAGGACGGCGCCGGTGGCGGGCTGGAAGACGACGGGCTCGGCGTCGCGGATCCCGGGGACGACGTCGGCGCGGCGGCCGGAGACGGAGGCGTCCCGCCGCCGCCGGAACACGCCGTGAGCAGCAGCAGGCCGGTCAGCAGCGGGAGTGTCTTCGCTCGCACGCGACCACGGTGCCACAGCACACGCGTGCCGCGGGGACGGACGCGCCGGACTCGCGGCTAGGCTGGGGAGGAACACCCAAACGCGGAAGGACCGAGTGCGATCATGGTGCAACCCGGCGGCGGCGGCTTCGACCTGTCGCAGATCATGCAGCAGGCCCAGCAGATGCAGCAGAAGCTGGTGGAGGCCCAGGAGGAACTCGCCAACACCGAGGTCACCGGCACCGCGGGCGGCGGTCTGGTCACCGCGACGGTGTCCGGCGACAGCCAGCTGAAGGGCCTCGTCATCGACCCGAAGGTGGTCGACCCGGACGACGTCGAAACCCTGGCCGACCTGGTGGTCGCCGCGGTGCGCGACGCGTCGGCGAGCGCGCAGAAGCTCACCGAGCAGAAGCTGGGCCCGCTGGCGGGCGGCCTCGGCGGCGGCATGCCGGACCTCGGCAGCCTCGGCTTCGGCGGCTGACACTTGTACGAAGGTGTCGTCCAGGACCTGATCGACGAACTGGGGCGGTTGCCCGGCGTCGGTCCGAAGAGTGCCCAGCGCATCGCGTTCCACCTGCTGGCCGCCGACCCCGCGGACATCGCGCGGCTGCAGGACGTGCTGGGCAAGGTCAAGGAAGGCGTGCAGTTCTGCGAGATCTGCGGCAACGTCTCGGAACAGGAAACGTGCCGGATCTGCCGCGACGAACGCCGCGACCTCACGGTGATCTGCGTGGTCGAGGAGCCGAAGGACGTGCTGGCGGTCGAGCGGACCCGCGAGTTCAAGGGCCGCTACCACGTCCTCGGCGGCGCTCTGGACCCGCTGTCGGGCATCGGCCCGGAGCAGTTGCGGATGCGGGAACTGCTGAAGCGCATCGGCGAGGCGGACGTCCGGGAGATCATCATCGCGACCGACCCGAACACCGAGGGCGAGGCGACCGCGACGTACCTGGTGCGGATGCTGCGCGATTTCCCGGGCCTCTCGGTGACGCGGCTGGCGTCGGGGCTGCCGATGGGCGGGGACCTCGAGTTCGCGGACGAACTGACTTTGGGCCGCGCGTTGTCCGGGCGGCGCGCGCTCTGAGCTGTTGACAGGGAAGGACGCGGCCTTGGCGCCGCGTCCTTTTTTGCACTGGGGGAGGCACGATGACCTGGGTGGATCCCGTCCGTACCCGGCTCTGGTCGACGACGGAGTTCGTGGACCTCGTGGATTGCACCGAGCGGCCGCACACGCGGTACGGCGAGGACCTGGCCGGCGCGATCATGCTCACCGTGTCCGGGGTGGTGATTCTCGACGATAATCTGGCTTCGGAGATCGAAGGACTGTGGTCTGCGGTCGCGCATCTCGTCGCGGAGTACCGGAAAACCGGCTCCGCGCGGTCACCCTTCCCGGACCAGTCGCTGGAGCTCGCGCTGGACCGGGTGTCGCGAGGGCTGGTTCGGATCACCGTCAGCGGCAGCGATTTCCGCCGGACCTCGGTGGCCGGGGAAGCGGACCTGTTGTCGGGGCTGGTCGCCGGCGGGCTTCAGTTCTTCGAGAAGATGGCTGAGCTGACGCAGGATTTCTACGTCCGGGAGATCCAGCTGCTCGAGGGTCAGCAATAACCCAGCTGTGCCAACGAGTTCACCACGATATCCGACGGATGGTATTTGTCCGTCCAGGACTGTCCGCGGCGATTTCGGTACGTGGACAGGAATTCCCGCAGCCGGTCTCCGCGCATCTCGGTCAGGACGACGTTCTCGCCGATGCCCACGTGTCGTTCGGTGCGGGCCCGGTGGACCGCGCACGGGACGCCGAGGTAACCGCATTCCTCCTGCAACCCACCGGAGTCTGTGACCACGTACTCGGCTCGCGCGACCAGCGGCAGGAACTTCAGGTACCGCATCTTCGGCTGCGCGATGAACTTGTCGTCGAAAAGCTCGTCCAGGCCCAGCGCGCGGATCTTCTCCCGCTCCGGCGCACCGGCCAGGTACAGGACCGGCATCTCGCGGCTCTGCGCGCGCAGGATTTCCAGTGCCTCGCGGTACTTGTCCGCCCGCGACACCAGTTCGAACCGGTGCAGCGTCGCCAGGCCGAACTTCTCCGGCAGGCCCGGCACGTCCAGCGGCTGGTCGACGACCTGACGCATCGAGTCGATCGCCGTGTTCGCCTCGGTGTTCACCACGACGCCGCGGGCGCCCCGCAGGTTGTGCACCTCGCGCTCGCTCGGCGAGAAGTGGATGTCCACGAACTTCCCGGCGATCTTGCGGTTCAGTTCCTCCGGCAGCGGCGACAGGATGCTGCCCGACCGCGTGCCCGCCTCGATGTGCCCGACGCGGGCCTTCAGGATCTTCTTGCCGATCAACGCTCCGTACGGCGTGGTGAACGTGTCGCCGTGCACCAGCACGAGCGGCGGGCGGCCGTCCTCGCTCAACTGGGCGCGGAGTTCGGCGCGGCGACTCCACGCGGTGCGCATGACCTGCGCGGCCCAGCCCGGCACCTGCGCCGGGGATTCGAGGTCGCGTGCCCGCGCGCGAGGCACGAACCACAGATCCGGTTCGGGCAGCCGCAGATCGGACAGGACGTCGGCGACCTCGTCCACGTGCTGTGCGGTGAACCAGAGCTTCGGGGTCGCTCCGCGCTCGGCGACGCGGTGGAAGACCGGCGCGATCTTGATCAGTTCCGCGGTGGTGCCTGCGACGAAGGAGATCACCGTGGATGCCCAATCAACAGAGGGTTAGCGACGGCGGCAAGGATACTGCGCATTCCCGCCGGTCAAGTGCAGGGTAGCCTCGCCGCGTGAGTGCTCACCCGCTCCTTCCGTCGCTCAGCGTCGTGATCCCGGTCCACAACGAACAGGACTGGATCGACCGCAGCGTGGGCGCGCTGATCGCCTCCGCCGAGGCGGCCCGGTGGCCGGTCGAGGTGCTCGTCGTGGACGACGGGAGCACCGACGGCACGCCCGGGAAGCTGGCCCGGCTGCGCGAGGAACACGGCATCACGGTGCTGACCCAACCCAACGGCGGCCGGTTCGAAGCCCGCCGAGCCGGCATGGCGAAGGCCTCCGGCGACTGGCTGCTGCTGCTGGACAGCCGGGTCATCGTCGACGCGGGCAGCCTCGCCTTCCTGCGCGAGCAGCTGGTCGAACACCCGGAGCGCGCGGTCTGGAACGGCCACATCCACGTCGCCTCCGAGCACAATCCCTACGCCGGGTTCATGGCCGGCCTCGTCGCCGTCGGCTGGCGACGGTACTTCGCGGACCCGAAGCTGACGTCGTTCGCCATCGAGGAGTTCGACGTCTACCCCAAGGGCACCACGTTCTTCTGCGCCCGCCGCGACCTGCTGGAGGGCGCGGCGGCCGCGTTCGAGTCGCTGTTCGACGACGTCCGGCTCGCCAGCGACGACACCCGGATGCTGCGCTGGATCGCCGAACGCGCGCGGATTTTTCTGGCCCCGCAGTTCTCCGCGATCTACCACGGGCGTGATTCCTTCAGAAAGTTCTACGCTCAGTCATTCTTTCGGGGGACAACCTATGTGGATTCCTACCTAAATTCACCCGGTCCAGCGAGAAACGCGTTATTTTGCTCGCTCGCTGTAGGCGTGATTGGGGCCGGACTTGCGGTGAAAATGCCGAAGACAACGGCCGCACTCGGGGTGACCGGAAGCGTCGCGGCCGCCGCCGTGGTGAAGAAGTGCGGGGCCACCAACGCCGAGGCGCGCGCGGTCAGCACCCTGCTGCCGGTCTTCGCGGCCGGCTTCGGCTCGGGGGTGTTTCGGGGGCTCTACCTGGCATTACGCGCACGGCTGCGGCGTCGATGAGCGTGACCGAAGAGACGGCAGGCGGAGTCGTCCGCGACACCCACCGAACCGCCGGGAAACTCGGCGGTTCGCTGCTCGCGTCGATCGTCCTCGGCTACGTCCTCACCGTCGCTTGCGCGCGGCTTCTGCCGCCGGACCAGTACGCCACGTTCGTCACCTTCTGGGGCCTGCTGATGGGTCTCGGCAGCGCGCTTTCCCCGCTTGAGCAGGAGCTTTCCCGACAGTCCGCGGTGGCCGCGCTCTCTGGCGGGCTCGCCGGCCGGGGTGCGCTCCGGGCCGTCGCCACCGCCGCCGCGGTGGCCGCCGCGTTCGGGCTCGCGCTGCTCGCCCCGCCGGTCCGCGACCGGCTTTTCCCCGGCTACGGGGAACTCGCCCTCGTCGTGCTGGCCGGCGGCGTCGCGTTCGCCTGCCAGTTCGGCGTTCGCGGGCTGCTGATCGGGCAGCACCAGGTGAAGCATTTCGCCTGGCTGGTGGTCGCCGAACCCGCGGTTCGCGCGCTGGTCCTGGGCCTGCTGGTCCTCGCGACGGCCTACCGGCTGGTCCCGTTGGCGCTGGCAGTCGCGGCGGGTTCGTTCGCCTGGCTGCTGTTCGTCCGCCAAGGCTGGCGGCTGCTCGACGTCCGCGCCGAGGGCGACGGCTGGCCGGTCACCGTCCGCCGGATGCTGATGCTGCTGCTCGGTGCCGCGCTCACCGCGAGCGTCATCACCGGATATCCCGCGCTCGTCGGCCTGCTCGCGCCGGGCGGCGACCGCGGCCGGCTCGGTGCGGTCTTCGCCGCGCTGGTCATCGCGCGGTTGCCGTTGACGCTGGTAGGGCCGGTGCAATCGCTTGCGGTGCCGTTCGTCGTGCGGCTTTCCACGAGCGAGGCCGGCCGGCATCGGTTGCGTCGCGTGTTGCTGCTCGGCACGTTCGCCTCGCTCGCGCTGGCCGCGCTCGGCGCGCTGGTCGGCCTGCTGATCGGCCCGTGGGCGGTGGGGTTCGTCTACGGCGCCGGTTACCAGGTGGACGGCTGGGCGGTCGCCGGGCTCGTCTGGTCCTCGGTGCTGCTGGTGCCCATGCAGTTGCTCACCGCCGTGCTCGTCGCGCGCGCCCAGGCCAGGCGCGTGTTGATCACGTGGACGGTGGTCGCGGCCACGGCTTCGGTGCTGCTGCTGGCGGTACCCGGGGACACCGTTTTCCGTGCCGTGATCGCACTCGCCGCCGCGCCAATGACCGGCCTCGCGGTTGTGCTCGCATTCGTTCTCGTCAATTCGTCGATCATGGCAACGAACCACTCCGATGAAACGGCGGAATAGCGCCGCAGTAGTGTGACTTCGCAGCCTCCGGCATCGGTGTGCGGCGAAGGCAAAATGGTGCTCACGGTTGGACCGCGAAATCGATGAACGTTCTTCTGGTGCTGCTCGCGTTCTGGGTGCCCGGGCTCGTCTTCGGGGCTGCCGTCCGGCTGCGCGGATGGACGCTCGCCGCCACCGCGCCGCTGCTCACTTTCGGAGTCGTCGCGCTCGGCGTCCCGGTGCTCGGCGGCCTCGGCATCCGCTGGACGATGCTCGCGGTCGCGCTCTGGACGCTCGTGCTCGCGGTCGTCGGCTTCGGGCTGGCGTTCGCCGCGCGACGGCTGCGCGCGCGCCGTCATCCGGACTGGACGGTCGAAGAACTTCCGAAGCTCCCGCTGCGCGACCACGTCGTGATGGCGGCGGGCGTCGCCGCGGGCCTCGTCGTGGGCGCGGTCGCGTTTTTGCGCGGCACCAACGGGATCAACACGGTCCAGCAGGGCTGGGACGCGCCGTTCCACGGCAACCTGATCCGCTGGATCGCCGAACACGGCGACGCCCGGCCGTCCACCGTGGGCACGATCGCGAACCTGCCCCACCAGACGAACTACTTCTACCCGGACACCTACCACGCACTGCTCTCGCTGGTCTTCGGCAAGGGCGGGCTGACCATGATGCCCACGCTGAACCTGGCCGCGCTGGCAGTGGTTTTCACCGTGCCGGTCGGCGTCGCGGCGCTGTGCCGCGTGTGGGGCATGCCGGCGCTCGGTACCGCCGCAGCCGCCGCGGTCACCACGTGGTTCAGCGCGTTCCCGTACGACTCGCTGTGGCGCGGTCCGCTGTGGCCGTACGTCGCGGGCGTCGCGCTGATCCCGGCGATGCTCGTGCTCGCGCGGTACCTGCTGAAGCCGGACGGCGCGACGGGCCCGGTCGCGCTCGGGGTCGGCGTCGCCGGACTGTGCGGGCTGCACACCAGCCTCGTGTTCGTGCTCGGCGCGTACTTCCTGCTCATCCTGCTCGCGGTGCTGCTGCGCTACGAGAAGATCGATTGGCGGCGTAGCGCTCCCACGCTGATCGCGACAGCCGGGCTGGCGATCGCGCTCGGCGTGCCGCTCGTGCTGCCGTCGCTGTACAACGCGAGCGGCGTGACGAGCGCGCACTGGCCGACGGAGGCGACCCTCGCCGGCGGCCTCGGCGAGACGCTGACGTTCTCCCCGATGTCGGAGTTCCCGCAGTGGTGGGTCGGCGTGCCCGCGTTCATCGGCATCGTGCTGATGGTGCGGCACCGGCGGATGCTGTGGCTGGTCGGCGCGTACGTCGTGTTCGGCGGGCTGTTCATGGTCTCCGTGTCGCTCGAATCGAACCTCGTGCGGTCGGTCACGAGCGTCTTCTACAACGACCACTGGCGGATCGCCGCGCTCGTGCCGCTCGCCGGTGCGGTGGCGTTCGGCGAGTTCGCGCACACCTTCGTCGCCTGGCTGGTCCGCAAAACGCAGCCACGGGTGAAGCTCAAGCCGGTCGCGCTCACCGGCGTCGCCGTGCTGCTGCTGGTTGTGGTGCTCGGCGGGCTGAGCGGGGGCGGTTACGTCGGCCGCAACGCGGTGCGGCTGGCGGCCAGGTACCAGGACGGGCCCACGGTGTCCAAAGCGGAGGAAGCCGCGTACGCCTGGCTCGCGCAGCACACGGTGCCCGGCGAACGCGTGATGAACAACAAGGCCGACGGTTCCGCGTGGATGTACGCGCTGTCCGGCGTGACGCCCGTCGAGTGGAACTTCTACGGAGCCGGCCCGGGCACGACGGCCGCGTACCTCAGCGACCAGGTCGACCAGGTCGGCACGTCGCCGCGGGTCCGCAGGGACCTCACGGACCTGCGCGTGCGCTATGTCATCCAGGGCAAGGGGCTGGCCACCGCTACCGCGATCCAGTCGGCGGGCGTCGCCCGGATCGCCGAGGGCCCGATGTTCCACGTCGTCTTCCGCAATTCCGACGCGACGATTTACGAGATCGCGGGACAGTCCGGCGTCGCGGTGGCACCCGCGCTGAGCACTTCGCACGGGGAGTGAGCGCTCATGGCTGACTTGTCCGGCACGCTCGTGCACACCCGCCGCGTGCTCATCGTGATCCCGGCCTTCAACGAGCAGGACAGCGTCTCGTCGGTGCTCGCCCAGATCAAACGGTCGCTGCCCGGCATGGACGTGCTGGTCGTCGACGACGGTTCGCTCGACCGCACCGCCGAACTCGCCCGCGAGGCGGGAGCCAGGGTGGTCCGGCTGTCGGTGAACCTCGGCGTCGGCGGCGCGATGCGCACCGGATTCCGTTACGCCGTCTCGCGCGGGTACGACACCGTGGTCCAGGTCGACGCCGACGGACAGCACGATCCGGCCGAGGTCGGCGCGTTGCTGCGGCTGCTCGACGAGGGAGCCGACCTCGCGATCGGCTCCCGGTTCGCGGGCAAGGGTTCGTACCGGGCCGTCGGTCCGCGCAAGTACGCGATGGCCGTGCTGTCGCTGGTGTTCAGCAAGCTGGCCGGGACCAGGCTCACCGACGTCACGTCCGGGTTCAAGGCGATGGGACCGCGCGCGATCCGGCTGTTCGCCGCCGGCTACCCGGCCGAATACCTCGGCGACACGGTCGAGGCGCTCATGCTGGCGATCCGGGCGAAGCTCGCGATCGCGGAAACCCCGGTCCTGATGCGGGAGCGGGCGGGCGGCACGCCGAGCCATTCGCCGGTGAAATCCGCCGTGTACCTGGGCCGCGCGGGGCTGGCGCTGCTGCTCGCCCTGGTCCGCCGCCGTCCCTCCGTCGATTCTTCCGACGCCGTGTAAGGAGGCCCTCCATGGCAGGCTGGCGGGTGCTGAGCATCGTCATCGCGTGTCTCGTGCTGTTCGTCGTCATCGAGATGATGCGGCGGCGCAAACTGCGCGAGAAGTACGCTGGCATCTGGCTCGTGGTGGCCATCGGGGTCGTGATCCTCGCCGTGGTGCCCGCGGTGGCGAACTTCGTGGCGCACCTGACGGGCGTGGAGACCCCGTCGAACTTCGTCTTCTTCCTGTCCGGAGTGGTCCTCGCGATGGTTTCGCTGCAGCTTTCGACCGAGGTCGGGCACCTGGAGGAAGAGGTACGGACCTCGGTCGAGGAGACCGCCTTGCTGCGCTGCGAACTGGAAGACACCCAGCGCGAGCTCGAAGCACGCATCGCCGAACTGGAGAAACGCACGACCGCGCCGGACACCGTGGACGGCCTGCCCGAAGCGAGGCCGGCACGCGTTCCCTGATCTCCGCGCTGCTCGCCGCCCCGCCCCGGCTCGGCGGCGTTCGGGTGCTCGCCGTCGACGGTCCGTCCGGAGCCGGGAAATCCACTCTCGCCGCCGAGACGGTCGAGGGTCTCGGTTCGCGTGCCGCATTGGTCAGCACGGACGCCTTCGCCACCTGGGACGATCCCGTCGCGTGGTGGCCGCAGCTGGAAGACGGAGTGCTGACGCCGCTGGCACAGGGCCTGCCCGGCGAGTACCGGCGGATGGACTGGACCTCTGGCACTCCGCGGCCGGGCGAGCTGGTGCGCGTCGAGGTGCCTGAGGTGCTGGTGCTGGAAGGCGTGTCGAGCGGACGCCGCGCGGTGCGGTCCCGGTTGTCGTGGCTGTGCTGGGTCGAGGGCGGCACCGAGGCTGAACGGTTGTCCAGGGCAGTCGCCCGGGACGGCGAGCCCGCACGGGCCGAACTGCGCCGCTGGCAGTTGTTCGAGCGCGGCTGGTTCGCCGTCGACGGCACCCGGGAGGCCGCCGACCAGCTGGTCTGAACAACCGGAATCCCGGCTCGACATCGGTTTGCGGCAGGCGAAATGGCTATTGCGCGGAATGCGCGAGCACGGCGGACACGAGTGCATTCGGGCCGATTCGGCGGCCTTCGCGGGCAACTCTCCAGGCCGGCCGGAGAGATTCCGGAACATCCACGGCACCCGGAACGGACAACCCGGACCGCTAGGCCAACCGGGTGAGCAAACCGCCACTCAACGTACCAAACCGGCAGTTTTCGCTACGCTGTGCACACAATTGCCGACACGTTGCGCTCAATTTGGGCCTTACGTAGCGCGATCGTAACCTCACGTGCTTAAGCGGGGGCCGAGTTCCCGCTAGTGTCACCGAACACACCGATCGCATTGGTCTTCCCGAACTGACCGCCGACGGTGCTTTCGAGACACCGAACATTCCCAAGGGGTGCCAGATGCAGCAATTGCGGCTGACCCGAACACGCCGGGCAGCTCTGATCGGGCTCGCGGGCGCGCTCGCAGTCTCGCTGTCCGCGTGCGCGGAATCGAAGCGCGACGAGTCCGGAGGCGGTGGGTCCGGGGGCACCATGGTCTTCGGCAACACCGGCAACCCGAAGATGTTCGACCCGATCTTCAACGACGAGGGCGAGACGTTCCGGATCACCCGGCAGATGCTGGACACGCTGATCCAGAACAAGCCGGGCACCGCGGACCTGGCCCCGTCGCTCGCCACGAAGTGGACGCCGAGCAACGACGGCAAGACCTGGACCTTCGACCTCAAGCAGGGCGTGAAGTTCAGCGACGGCACCGCGTTCGACGCGAAGGCCGTCTGCTTCAACTTCGATCGCTGGTACAACATGAAGGGCGCCACCGCCCAGAGCCAGATGATCTACTACGGCGACGTCTTCGAGGGCTTCAAGAACAACGAGGGCACGACCAAGGGCCAGCCGGTCTACCAGAGCTGCGAGGCGAAGGACGACCACACCGCGGTCCTGAACCTGACCCGCGCGAAGGGCGCCTTCCCGGCCGCGTTCACCCTGCCGTCGTTCGCGATCCAGAGCCCCACCGCGCTGCAGAAGTACAACGCGGACAAGGTCACCGGCTCCGGCACGTCGATCACGTATCCGGAGTACGGCTACAAGCACCCGACCGGCACCGGCCCGTTCAAGTTCGAGAGCTGGGACCAGGGCAACGGCCAGATCACCTTGGTGCGCAACGAGACCAGCACGATGCCGCAGCCTGCCAAGCTGGACAAGCTCGTGTTCAAGGTGATCCCGGACGAGAACGCCCGCAAGCAGGCGCTCAAGGCCGGCGACATCAACGGCTACGACTTCCCGGCTCCCGCCGACTACGGCCTTCTGCGCAACGACGGCGAGCAGGTGCTGATCCGCCCGTCGTTCAACGTGCTCTACCTCGGCATCAACCAGGCCGGCCCCAACGGCGCGAAGCTGCAGAACCCCAAGGTCCGCCAGGCGCTGGCCTACGGCATCAACCGCGAGCAGTTCGTGCGCTCCAAGCTGGCCGAGGGTTCCGAGGTCGCGACCGAGTTCGTGCCGAAGGCGATCTCCGGCTACACCGACGACGTGACCAAGTACCCGTACGACAAGGAAAAGGCCAAGGCGTTGCTGAAAGAAGCAGGCGCCGAGGGCATGACTCTGAAGTTCTACTACCCGACCGAGGTCACCCGGCCCTACATGCCGAACCCGGCCGACACCTACACCGCGATCTCCGAGGACCTGAAGGCCATCGGCATCAACGTGCAGCCGGTCGCCGAGTCGTGGAACGGCGGGTACAAGGACGACGTGCAGCAGAACGGCAAGCAGGACATCCACCTGCTGGGCTGGACCGGTGACTACAACGACGCGGGCAACTTCGTCGGCACCTTCTTCGGCCGCCCGAAGCCGGAGTTCGGCCTCACCGACCAGAACAACCAGGGCATCTTCAAGGCGCTCGCCGACGCGGACGCGGCGCCCTCGGGCGACGCGCACACCAAGGCGTACCAGGAAGCCAACAAGAAGATCATGGAATACCTGCCCGCCATCCCGATCGCCTACCCGACGCCGGCGATCGTGGTCGGCCCGAAGATCAAGGGCGTGGTGGCCAGCCCGCTCACCGACGAACGCTTTGACAACGTCACTGTCGGCTGACGTGCTCCACTGAGCAGCCAGGCCAAGGGCAGGTGCTACCGCGCCTGCCCTTGGCCTCGTTCCCGGGCTGTACACAAAGGACTACTCGTGCTCCGTTTTCTCGTGCGTCGGCTGCTACAAGCGATCCCGACGCTCCTCATCCTGTCCATCCTGGTGTTCGCCTGGTTGCGCTCACTTCCCGGCGGGCCCGCGTCGGCTCTCCTCGGGGACAAGGCGACACCGGAAAAACTGGCGAACCTCAACCACGTGCTCGGCCTCGACCAGCCGATTTTCGTGCAGTACTTCAAATTCCTCGGTCGCGCGGTCACCGGTGATTTCGGCAATTCGCTCGTGTCGTCCCGGCCGGTGATGTCGGAGATCGGCACATTCCTCCCGGCCACCATCGAACTGGGCATCACGGCGATGCTGATCGCGGTGCTGTTCGGCATCTCGTTCGGCTATCTCGCCGCCCGGTTCCGCGGCCAGATCGTCGACAACGTCATCATCGTGCTGACCCTGGTCGGCGTGGCGGTGCCGATCTTCTTCCTCGGCTACATGATGCAGGACCTGCTTTCCACGCCGCTCGGCTTGCCGTCGCAGGGCAGGCAGGCACCGGGCATCGACGCCACCGTCGTCACGCATTTCGCCATTCTCGACGGAATGATGACCGGCGAATGGGACGCGGTGTGGGACGCGATCAAGCACCTCATTCTTCCCGCGCTCGCGCTCGCCACGATTCCGCTCGCGGTGATCACCCGGATCACCCGCGCGTCGGTGCTCGACGTGTTCAACGAGGACTTCATCCGCACCGCGAACTCCAAGGGCCTCACCCAGCCCGTGGTCCGCCAGCGGCACGTGCTGCGCAATGCTTTGCTGCCGGTGATCACCACGATCGGCCTGCAGACCGGCGCGCTGCTCGGCGGCGCCGTGCTGACCGAGCGAGTGTTCAACTTCCGCGGCCTCGGATTCCTTCTCGCCGAAGGGATCGACAAGCGGGACTACCCGCGGCTGCAGGCGCTGCTGCTTCTCGGGGCACTGGTCTACGTGCTCGTGAACATGCTCGTGGATATTTCCTACGGGCTCATCGACCCGAGGGTGCGTGTGCGGTGAACACTCTGCTGAACAAGAAGAAAGAGCCGATCGACAAGCTCGCCGCGGCTTCGGCGGGCGGGCGCAGTCTCGGCGCCGAGGCACTGCGCCGGATGCTGCGCAGCCCGGTGGCGATCGTCGGCGGCGTGATCACCCTGCTGTTCCTGCTGCTGGCGATTTTCGCGCCGCTGCTCGCGCCGAAGGACCCACAGGTCCGGTACCTGCAGGACAAGGTCATCCTCGGCCGGGGCATCATTCCGGGCGCACAGCCCGGTTTCCCGCTCGGCGTCGACGACTTCGGCCGCGACTTCCTGTCCCGGCTGCTGATCGGCGCACAGCAGACGCTGCTGGTCGGCGTGCTCGCCACGGTGATCGGCGTGCTGCTCGGCGCGCTCATCGGCGGGCTCGCGGGCGCGTTCGGCGGCTGGGTCGACACCGTCCTCATGCGCATCGTCGACGTGCTGCTGGCGTTTCCCTCGCTGCTGCTGGCGATTTCGATCGCGGCGCTGTTCGCGAAGCCGAGCCAGTGGACGGTGATCATCGCGGTGTCGATCATCGGCGTGCCGATCTTCGCCCGGCTGCTGCGCGGTTCGATGCTCGCCCAGCGCGAGGCGGACCACGTGCTGGCGGCGACGTCGCTCGGCGTGAAGCGGACGACCGTCGTGTTCCGGCACATGCTGCCGAACTCGCTCGGCCCGGTGATCGTGCAGGCGACGCTGACCCTGGCGACCGCGATCCTGGAGGCCGCGGCGCTGTCGTTCCTCGGTCTCGGCGACCCGGACCCGACCCGCGCGGAGTGGGGTTTGATGCTGGGCAACGCTTCCCAGCACTTCCTCGACATCCGGCCCGAGCTGGCCTACTACCCGGCGATCGCGATCATCATCGTGGCGCTCGGGTTCACGCTGCTCGGCGAGTCCCTCCGCGAAGCCCTCGACCCGAAGAACCGGCGGTGACCCCGTGGCACTTCTCGAAGTCCGCGACCTGAAGGTCGTGTTCCAGCGCCGCGGCGAGCGTCCGTTCACCGCGGTCGACGGCGTGAGTTTCGACGTCGAACCCGGCCAGACGGTCGGGCTGGTCGGCGAGTCCGGCTGCGGCAAGTCGGTGACGTCGCTCGCGATCATGCGGCTGCTCGCCAAGCGCGGCAACACCGTCAGCGGTTCGGTGCGCTTCGAGGGCACCGATCTGCTGACCCTGTCCGACCGCGAAATGCGCGACCGGCGCGGCCGTGATCTCGGCATGGTGTTCCAGGACCCGCTGTCCTCGCTGAACCCGGTCATCCCGATCGGGCTGCAGATCACCGAGGTGCTGGAGCGCCACCGCGACATGCCGCGCAAGAAGGCGCGGATCGAAGCGGCGGAACTGCTCGACAAGGTCGGCATTCCCGACCCGACGCGGCGGCTTTCCGAGTACCCGCACCAGCTTTCCGGCGGGATGCGCCAGCGCGCGCTGATCGCGATCGCGCTGGCGTGCCGTCCTCGGCTGCTCATCGCGGACGAGCCGACCACCGCGCTCGACGTGACGATCCAGGCGCAGATCCTCGCCCTGCTGCGGGAACTGGTGCAGGACACCGGGACCGCGCTGGTGATGATCACGCACGACCTCGGCGTCGTCGCCGGGCTCTGCGACGAGGTCAACGTGCTTTACGGCGGCCGGATCGTGGAACGCCAGGAGCGGCATTCGCTGTTCGCGCAGCCGCGGCATCCGTACACGCACGGCCTGCTGGCCTCGATCCCGCGGCTCGACGAGGGCCGCGGCGAGAAGCTGGTGCCGATCCGCGGTTCGGTGGCCGACAACATCCCATGGGACGGCGGGTGTGCCTTCGCGCCGCGCTGCCCGAACGCGATCCAGGCCTGCCTGGAGAATTCGCCGGAGCTGGTTCCCGACCGGAACGGCTTGCTGCGCTGCCACAACCCGGTGCAACCCGCCGTGGCGGCAGGAGGAGGAACCCGATGACGGTGGCGAACACCGACGAGGTGCTGCTCGAGGTCACCGGCCTCAAGGTGCACTTCCCGATCAAACGCGGCATCGTCGTGGACCGCACGGTGGGCCACGTGTTCGCGGTCGACGGGGTCGACCTGTCGATCCGCCGCGGCGAAACCTACGGCCTGGTCGGCGAATCCGGCTGCGGCAAGTCGACGCTCGGCCGCGCGATCCTGCGGCTCAACGAACCGACCGACGGCAAGGTCGTGTTCGACGGCACCGACGTCGCCCAGCTCAAGGGCGAGCAGTTGCGCAAGGCGCGGCGGCGGATGCAGATGGTGTTCCAGGACCCGATGTCGAGCCTGGACCCGCGCCAGTCGGTCGAATCGATCCTCGTCGAGGGCATGCGCGCGCACGGTCTCGACAAGGACAAGGAGTCGACCGCGAAGCGGCTGCGCGAACTGCTGAGCGCGGTGGGCCTTCCGGAGTCCTCGCTGCGGAAGTACCCGCACGAGTTCTCCGGCGGTCAGCGCCAGCGCATCGGCATCGCGCGGGCGCTGTCGGTGGAGCCGGACCTGATCGTCGCCGACGAACCGGTGTCCGCGCTGGACGTTTCGGTGCAGGCGCAGGTGGTGAACCTGCTGGAGGACCTCCAGGACGAACTCGGTCTCACCTACGTGGTGATCGCGCACGACCTCGCGGTGGTCCGGCACATCTCCGACCGGATCGGCGTGATGTACCTCGGCGCGCTGGTCGAGGAAACGACGTCGGAGGAGCTGTACCAAAACCCGCTGCACCCGTACACGCGCGCGCTGCTGTCGGCGATCCCGGTGCCGGACCCGGTGGTGGAGGACAGCCGCGAGCAAATCCTGCTCGCCGGCGACCTCCCGTCGCCCGCCAACCCGCCGTCGGGCTGCCGCTTCCACACGCGGTGCCCGTGGAAGCAGGAAAGCCTGTGCGACACCGATCGCCCGCAATTGCGCGAGATCGGCGCCGGACACCGGGTGGCCTGCCACTACGCGGAGGACATCCGCGACGGGCGGATCCAGCCGCACAAGGTCGAGGTGGAACTGGTCGACGCCGGAGCACTGAACCCGGACCTCGGCCCGCCGGACGTCGGTTCGGCCGCCGAGATCCTCTGACGTCCGTGAAGGGCTCCTTGAGGGAATCAGACCTGGATCCACCGAGTTGAGGTTTT
>NZ_SDLT01000019.1:23476-172026 GCF_004522235.1 Amycolatopsis nivea | reverse complement strand
GCGTGACGGGGTTTCGTCGGTGGGGTGAGAGTCCTTGCCTGCTGCTGGAATCCCCAATGTGGCATTGGGTGCGTCTGACGCACCGAACGCCACATTGGGTGCGCATTGTGGCGGCGGGTCGGGGGAGGACGCCCGGCGGGCGAGCCTGCGAATGGACCTCTCGCGGTCGGCGGCGGGTCGTGAAGGGGCCCTTGGGGGAAGGTGCGCTGTGAATGGACCCCTCGTGCGCGGCGGCGGGGTCGTGAAGGGGTCTTTGAGGGAAGCCAAGCCTGCGAAGGGGTCTCTCGTGCGTGACGGAGGGTCGTGAAGGGTCCCTTCAGGCAAGCCGGGCCCGCGAAGGGACCCTCGCAGGCAACAGCGGGTCGTGAGGGGACCCCTGAGGGAATCAGCGGCTGTGAGGGTGGCCCTCACGTACCGCCGCCCCGCCCCGCCGCACTGCATCGCCCCGCTGCCCCGCAGCACGCCCCGCGAACCGCGGCATCGCCTCGTTCGGTGACTGTCCCGCCACCCTGCGCGGCTGAAAGCGCCTCCCTGCCAGCAAATTCCCCGCAGACTATTGCGTGTTCGGATAATCCGTGTTCGGATTAACCGCGTCCGGGGCTAGGTGAGCCGGAGGCGGCTAGCGGGTAGGAGGTCGGCAGGTGGCGGCGAGTCAGTCTTTCGAGGTAGTGGTCGCCGGCGGCGGGTTGGGCGGGCTGTGTGCTGCCTTGTCGTTGCGGCAGCGCGGGTTGCGGGTCACGGTGGTCGAAGCGGCGCCGCAGCTGGGGGAGATCGGGGCTGGGATCCAGACTGCGCCCAATGCCAGCCGGATCCTGATCGGGTTGGGGTTGCGGGCCGAGTTGCAGCGGGTTCGGTGCGAGCCGCAGGATCAGGTTCGGCGGCGGTGGGCCGACGGCAGCATTATCGCGCAGTTGCCGCTCGGGCAGCGGGTCGTGGACAAGTACGGGGCGCCTTATTGGCACTACCATCGGGCGGATCTGCATTCCGTTCTGCTGCGGGCGTGCATCGACCCGGATGGCGCGGGGCCGGTGGTGAAGGTGGCTACCGCGGCGAAGGTCGTGGATCTTGACCGGGGGAATCCGGAGCGGCCTGCGGTGATTGCCGAGGACGGGCGGCGGTTTGAAGGGGACGTCGTCGTCGGGGCGGACGGGATTCGGTCTGCGGTAAGGGATCTCGCCGGATTTGACGAAACGCTCGCGTTTTCCGGCGAGATGGCGTACCGGGCGTTGATTCCCGGCGATTCGATCGCGGCGGATCCGGCTACTCGGTTCCTGGTCGATCGTTACCATTCTACGATTTGGTACGGGCCCGACAAGCATCTCGTGCATTACATGATCCGCGGCGGCGAGTATCTGAACGTGGTGGCGATTGTGCCGTGCACGGAGGAAGTCGAGAAGAACTGGAGTGCGCCGGCCAGTGCGGAGCAGCTTGCGGCCGAGTATTCCGATTGGGACGACCGGGTGCCGATGATGCTGTCCAAGGCCAAGGACGACGTCTCGGTCTGGGCGATGTACCGGCGGCGTCGCGATCCGGTGTGGGTGGACGGGCGCGTCGCGTTGCTCGGGGATGCTTGCCACGCAATGCTTCCGTACCAGGCGCAAGGGGCGTCGCAGGCGATGGAGGACGGGGCAGTCCTTGCCGAGGAGCTCGGGCAGGCGACGCGCGACGGGATCGACACCGCGTTGACCCGGTATGTGCACCGGCGGGCCAAGCACGCGGGGATGGTGCAGGACGCCTCTTTGCAGAATATGAGTTTTTACCACATGCCGGACGGTCCGGCGCAACGCGAGCGCGACGAAAAGCTGCGGAGTTTCGACGGCGAGTCCGATGTGTCCTACGACTGGCTGTGGAACGGAACTCCGCTCAACGACCCCGACAACGAATCGATTCACTACCAGTTCGCCCGATAGCACGAAAACGGCACACGCAGACTTCGCAAAGGAGCAAAGGATATGCGTACCGGAGACCAGGTGGTCCAAGACTTGCCGTGGCGCTGGCGCGTCCAGGGCAAGATCTTCCTCATCGGCGGGCTCGGCTACATGTTCGACGCCTGGGACGTCGCGCTGAACGGATTCCTCACCCCGCTGGTGGGCACGGAATTCGGGCTGTCGGCGACGCAGCGGGGGTTCGTCGCCACCGCTAATCTGATCGGCATGGCGGTGGGGGCGGTCGCCTGGGGGACGGTCGCGGACCGGATCGGGCGGAAGCGGGCGTTCAGCATTACGTTGCTGTTGTTCGCGTTCTTCTCGGTGTTCGCGGCGTTGTCGCCGAACATCGAGGTGTTCCTGCTGCTGCGGTTCCTCGCCGGAGTCGGGCTGGGCGGCTGCATTCCGGTGGATTACGCCATCGTCAGCGAGTTTTCGCCGCGCAAGCAACGCGGCCGCGTGCTGTCCGCGATGGACGGGTGGTGGCCGGTCGGCACGACGCTGGCGGGGGCGTCCGCGACGCTGCTGGTGCCGGTTTCCGGGAACTGGCGGTGGATGCTGGTGTTGATGATTCTCCCGGCGGTGCTGTTGTTCTGGGCGCGGCGCGGGGTGCCGGAATCGCCGTTGTACCTGGTGCGCAAGGGGCGCGAGGCGGAAGCCCGGCTGGTCATCGACGACCTCGTCGAGCGCACGGGCGCGCCGAAGGAGCCGTACCGGATTCCGCCGGCGGTTCAGGAAGACAAGCGCGGCGGCGGGGTGTTCGCGGCCGTCGACCAGCTGCGGCGGGTCTGGGCATACAACCCGAAGGTCACCGGGGTCGCGTGGGCGCTGTTCATCACCGTGATGCTGGTGTACTACGCCGCGCTGAGCTGGATGCCGTCGATCCTCAAGGCGCAGGGCTTCGGAGAGATCGCCGCGTTCGCTTCGACCACTTTGATGAACGCGCTCGGTATCGTCGGCGTCGTGGTGGCGGTGTTGCTCGTGGACCGCATCGGCCGCAAGCGGGTCATCGCCGCGGCCGGGCCGCTCGCTGCGGTCACGCTGGTGACTTTCTCGCTGGTGCTCGGGTCGGCGGGAGCCGCGGTGGTGGCGATCGGCGCGTTCGGGCTGTTCTCGCTCATCGTCATCCCGGTGATGTACGCCTTCGTGTCCGAGCTGTACCCCACGGAGCTGCGCGCGTCGGGCTTCGGCTGGGCGTCGTCTTCCAGCCGGGCGGTCACCGGGTTCGCGCCGCTGCTGTTCGGCAGCGTGCTGTGGCCGGTGCTCGGGCTGCCGCTGACGTTCACGCTGCTCGGCCTGCTCGTCGTCGGGGCCGTGGTGTTCATGGTCTTCTGCGCGCCGGAAACCCGGGGCCGGGAGCTGGACCGGATCGACGACGAGACCGCGCCGGAGCCGCACCAGTCCGAACTGGACGCAGTCTGATCCGCCGCAGCAGAAAGGGAATCGCATGAAGCCCGCCGCGTTCGCCTACCATCGGGCGCACGACGTCGCCGACGCCGTCGGCCTGCTTTCCGACCTCGCCGGGCAAGGGCGGGAGCCGAAAGCGATCGCGGGCGGGCAGAGCCTGATGCCGATGATGAGCTTCCGCCTGGCCCGCCCGAGCGACCTGGTCGACCTCGGGCGGCTGCGGGACCTGCCGGGGATGACCGACATCGTCCACGCGGGTTCGACGCTCCGCATCGGCGCGATGACGACGCACCGCCAGGTCGAGGTGGCCCAGCTCAGCCCGGGGTTCGCGGTGCTGGCGGAGGCGATGCGGTACGTCGGGCACCTGCCGATCCGGTCGCGCGGCACGGTCGGCGGGAGCCTCGTGCACGGCGACGCCACCGCGGAGTGGTGCATGCTCGCGCTCCTGCTGGACGCGGTGATCGTCGCCGAAGGACCGCACGGCCGCCGCGAGATCCCGGCCGGGGAGATGTTCTACGGCTTCTACGCGACCGCGGTGGAGGCGGACGAGGTCGTCACCGAGGTCCGGTTCACCAGGGCGGCTCCGAAGGCCGCGTTGACCGAGTTTTCCCGCCGTGCCGGGGATTTCGCGACGGTCGCGGCGGCGGTGACGCTCGAACCTCGCCAGGACGGTTCCTTGGCAGGCGGAAGGGTGGTGCTCGGCGGGGTCGCGCCCGCGCCGTTGCGGGTTCCGGAAGCCGAGGCGGTGCTGGCGGGAGGCGAGCCGGGGCCGGAGTTGTTCGCTGAGTGCGGCCGGGCGGCGGCGGAGGCGATCGATCCGCGCAGTGATGCGCAGGGCAGCGCGGACTATCGGCGGGCGCTGACGAGGACGTTGGTGGCGCGGAGTTTGGGGCAGGCATGGGAGAGGGGAGACCGGTGAGGGCATCCGAAGAACCCCGCTTCGACGGCCGGGGCGGCAAGTGGATCGGCGCGTCCGTGCGCCGTCGCGAGGATCCGCGGCTGGTCACCGGCCGGGGGCGGTTCGTGGACGACATCCATCTCCACGGCATGCTGCACGCCGGGTTCGTGCGCGCGACCGTCGCGCACGGCAAGATCACCGAACTCGACCTCGCCGCCACCCGCGAGGTGGACGGCGTCGTAGCCGCGTACTCGGCGGAAGACCTCCAGCTCGGCGACATGGTCGCGCTGCTGGACCGTCCGCCCGAGGAGTTCACGCCGACCACGATGCCGATCCTCGCGCGCGGCAAGGTGCGGTTCGTCGGCGAGCCGATCGCGCTGGTCATCGCGAAGGATCCGTACGCGGTCGAGGACGGCATCGAGGCCGCGCAGGTGAGTTACGAGGTCCTCGACGCCGTCGTTTCCGAGGAGACCGCGCTCGCCGAGGACGCGCCGCTGGTGCACGAGGACGCGCCGAGCAACGTGCTGCTCGACGTCACGGCGTTCGACACCCCGGGCGTCGACGAAGCGTTCGCGGACGGGTGCGTGATCGAGCTTGTCACCCGCAGCGGTCGCCAGAACGCGCTGCCGCTGGAGACGCGCGGCGCGGTGGCGTCCTGGGACGATCGCGACGAGCAGCTTCTCGTCCAGACGTGCAGTCAGGTGCCGCACCAGGTCCGGACCGTGCTGGCGCGTTCGCTGCGGATTCCGGAGCGTTCGGTGCGCGTCGTGGTACCGGACATGGGCGGCGGCTTCGGGCAGAAATGCGTTGTGGGGCGCGAGGAAATCGCTGTCGCGGCGGCGGCGAAGCGCTTGCGGCGTCCGGTCAAGTGGATTGAGGACCGCAGCGAAGCGCTCGCGTCCGGGTTCCTCGCCCGCGAACAGCGATACCGCACGCGTGCGGCGTTCACTCCGGACGGCGAGTTGACCGCACTGGAATCCGACATCGTGTGCGACATGGGCGCGTACTCGTGTTATCCGTTCACCGTCGGCATCGAACCGTTGATGGCGGCGGCGGAAATGCCGTCGGTGTACCGGGTTCCGGCCTACCGGGTGCGGGCGAGGGCGATCACCAGCAACAAAGCGCCGACCGCGCCGTACCGCGGGGTCAGCCGTCCGCAGTACGTCATGGTGATGGAGCGGATCATGGACCTGGCCGCGCGCAAGCTCGGTCTCGACCCGGTGGAAATCCGCCGCCGCAACGTGATCACCGAGTTCCCGTACACCGGCATCAACAAGGTGACCTACGACCCCGGCAGCTACCTCGAATCGCTGGAGCTGGGCGAGAAGATCCTCCGCGACGAGGGCTGGTACGACCTGCGCGAGAAGAACCCGCACATCGGCATCGGCTACAGCTGCTTTTCCGAGCGCACCGGCTACGGCTCCGAGGCGTTCGCGAAGCGGAAGATGACCGTCGTCCCCGGATTCGACGTGAGCGAGATCCGGATGGACCTCACCGGTTCGGTCGTCGTCACGAGCGGCACGATCAACCACGGGCAGTCCCACGAAACGACGTTCGCGCAGATCGTCGCGGAACGGCTCGGCGTCGACCTCGCCAAGGTCAAGCTGCGGCAAGGCGACACCGAACGGATTTCCTACGGCTGGGGCACTTTCGCGTCCCGATCGGTGACGATCGGCGGCTCGGCGGTGGCGACGGCGGCGACCCGGCTGGGCGAGCAGCTCTGCGTCATCGCGGCGCACCTGATGGACACCCGCGTCGAGAACGTCGGACTCGACGGCGACGGGGGAGTCATCCAGCTCGACGACCCCAGTCAGCGGCTTTCGTTCGAGGAGATCGCCGACGTCGCGTACCTGCGCAGCCACCTGCTGCCCAAGGAAGCCGAGCCGACGCTCACCGCCACCGCGGCGTTCGACGTCCCCGGCGACGGCACGTTCTCGAACGCGACCCACGCGGTGGTGGTCGAGGCCGACCCGGGCACCGGACAGGTGAAAATCCTCCGTTACGCCTGTGTCGAGGACTGCGGCGTGGTGATCAACCCGAAGGTGGTCGACGGCCAGGCGCGCGGCGGGATCGCGCAAGGCATCGCCGGCGCGCTGTTCGAGGAGGTCACCTACGCCGAGAACGGCGAACCGTCGGCGGCGAGCTTCATCGACTACCTCGTCCCGACTGCCGCGGAGATCCCCGACATCACCGTCGACCACCTCGAAACCCCGTGCGCCTTCACCGAAAGCGGCGCGAAGGGGGCCGGGGAGGGCGGCACGATCGGCGCGCCAGCCGCCGTGCTGAACGCGGTCAACGACCTTCTCTGGCACACCGGGGTCCAGCTGGAGCAGACCCCGGTCCACCCCGAGGCCGTCCTCGCCGCGCTCGCCGCGGCCGACCGGGAGAAAGCGGGTACCGGCGCATGACCGACAAACAGCTGATCGTCCTGACCGTCAACGGCGAGGAGCACGAACTGCTCGTCGAACCGCGGTGGACGCTGCTCGACGTGCTCCGGCACGACGTGGGCCTCACCGGCACGCACGTCGGCTGCGAGCACGGCGTGTGCGGGGCGTGCACGATCCTGGTCGACGGCGAACCGGTGCGCGCCTGCCTGATGTACGCCGTGCAGGCGGAAGGCTGCGCGATCCGGACCGTCGAGGACCTCGGCACCCCGGAGGAGCCGAACGATCTGCAGCAGGCGTTTTCGGAGCACCACGGTCTGCAGTGCGGCTTCTGCACGCCGGGTTTCCTCATGCTCGCCGAAGGATTCCTCGCCCAGGAACCGTCGCCGACGCGCGAGGAGATCCGGGAGACTGTGTCGTCGAACCTGTGCCGCTGCACCGGATACCAGACCATTGTGGACGCGATCGAGGCGACCGCCGCGCGGCGGTGCGCCGGATCCGGCAGGAAAGAGGACGCGGTCCGATGATTCTCGAGAACACCCTTGACCTTCCCGGCGATCCGGACACGGTGTTCGCGCTGCTCAACGACGTCGAGCGGGTCGCGGGCTGCCTGCCCGGCGCGGTGCTGGAGGGCCGGGACGGCGAGTCGTATCTCGGCAAGGTCAAGTTCAAGGTCGGCCCGGTCAGCGCCGCGTACGCGGGCAAGGTGCGATTCACCGAAATCGCCGAGGGCGAGCGCCGGCTGCGGTTGTCGGCCCGGGGCGCGGACAGCCACGGCAACGGCGACGCCGAAGCGGACGTCACGCTGACCCTGGTGCCGGGTCCGAAGGGTTCGGCGCTGAACCTGCACACGGATCTGGTGGTGCGGGGCAAGATCGCGCAGTTCGGCAAGGGCGCGATCAGCACGGTGTCGAACCGGATCCTCCAGCAGTTCGCGCAGAATCTCGGGGCCCTGCTGGAGAACGGCGGCACCGCACCGGCTCCGGCGACACCCGCGGCCGCCGCCGCGCCCGCCTCGGATTCGCTCGACGGACTGGCGATGCTGTTGCCGCCCAACGCGAAGCGCTATCTCCCGATCGTCGCGGCTGGCGCACTCGGGCTGTTCCAGGGCTGGCTGCTCGGCCGGGTCCGGTCGCAGCACAAACTGATCAAGGAGCTGCTGCGTGAACGCGCCTGAGAACGGACTGCACGGCACCGAGACTGACCAGACCTACGCCCGCGCGGGGTTCGGGGCCGCGGTGCCGCGGGGAACCGCGCCGGTGCTGGTCGTGGTCGACCTGACTCGCGGTTTCACCGAACCGGAATTCCCTTCCGGCGCAGACCTTTCCGCCGAAGTCGAAGCCGCTGACGCGCTGGTCCGGGCCGCCCACGAGAGCGGAGCCCCGGTCGTCTACACCGCGATCAGCTACACCCCCGCGGAGGCCGACGGCGACGCGATCGCGTGGCTGCGCAAGGCACCCGGCATGCGGAGCCTGCGCGACGGAAGCGCCGAGGTCGCGCTCGATCCCCGGCTGGAACGGCACGACAGCGACCACCTGATCGTCAAGAAGGGCGCGTCCGCATTCCACGGAACGAGCCTCGCCGCGCTGCTCACCGGCCTTGGTGCGGACACCGTGCTCGTCTGCGGCGCGACGACCTCGGGGTGCGTCCGGGCCACCGCGGTCGACGCGGTCCAATCCGGCTTCAACACCCTGGTCGTCCGCGAAGCCTGCGGCGACCGCGCGCGGGGACCGCACGACGCCGCTCTCTTTGACCTGCAAGCCAAGTACGCCGACGTGATCGGCCTGGGCGAGGGCGTCGAGCTGCTCGCCAAGGCCCGCTAGGAGTTCCCGCATGTCCTCTGTTTCCGACCGGGTGCTGACCCAGCCCGCACTCGCCGACCTGGCGGACGTCCCGGCAGCCAGCGTCTGGGTGCGGTCCGGTTCCGTCCGGCTGCACGTCCTCGACTACGGCCCCGCCGACGGCGTCCCGCTCGTGGTGCTGCCCGGGATCACCAGCCCGGCGATCACCATGGACTTCGTCGCGCGCGAGCTGACCGACCTCGTCCGTCCGCTGGTGCTCGACGTCCGCGGCCGCGGCCTGTCCGACGACGGGTCGAGCTATGCCCTCGACGCGTACGCTGCCGACGTCGAAGCGGTCGTCGACCAGCTGAACCTGTCCGCGCCGCTGTTGTTCGGCCACTCGATGGGCGCGCGGATCGCGGCCAAAGCCGCGCTGTCCGACGGGATCGCCGGCACCGTCCTCGCCGACCCGCCGATGAGCGGTCCCGGCCGCCCGTACCCGACCTCGCTGGCGGTCTTCGAGTCCCAATTGGACCAAGCGCAGCGGGGGACCAGCGCGGACGAGGTCGCCGCCTCGTGGCCGCGCTGGCCGCGCCGGGAACAGGAACTGCGCGCCCGCTGGCTGGCGTCGTGCTCTCGGGCGGCCATCGCGGCGACGCACGCGGGTTTCGAATCCGAGGAATTCCTTCCGCTGTGGGAAAATCTTCCGGGACCCGCCGTGCTGTTGTACGGCGCGGACAGCCCGGTGGTGACCGCAGCGGACGTCGCGGTGCTGGAGAAATCGAAGCATCCGCTCGCCGGCGTCGAAAACGCCGGGCACATGATCTTCTGGGACGAACCGCGGCCCGCCCTGCAGGCGCTGCGCTCGGCATTGAAAGACCTGCTCGCCCGCTGACCCCGGCGTGTTTTTCGTACTCGGATAATCCGTATTCGGACAATCAAGGAGGTCGCCATGGACCAGAACCTGTTCAACGACATCTGCTTGCGCCAGCTGACTTTTTCCGGCGTGCACGAGGGCGAGACGGTCGTCGTGCTGACCCGCGGCGCCGAGCGCGCCGAGTACGCGGACGCCTTCCTCTGGGCGGCCCAGCAGCTCGGCGCGGCGACCTATCACATGCGGCTGCCGTCGCCGGCGAACGCGTCCGGCGCGTGGGCGGTCGGGCAGTCCGGTCTTGACCAGCTGCCGCTCGCGGTGGACGCGCTGAAGGCCGCGGACATGGTCGTGGACTGCACGTTCCTGCTGTTCAGCGAGGAGCAGTTCGCGATCCAGGCCGCCGGGACCCGGATCCTCACCGCGGTCGAGCCGCCGGAGCTGCTGGCCCGGCTGATGCCGACGAAGGAACTGCGCGAGCGCGTCGAGATCGGCGCGGAACTGCTGGCCAAGGCCAAGACCATGCGGATCACCAGCCCGCACGGCACGGACGTCACCTACCAGCTGGGCGTGTACCCGACGATGAGCGAGTACGGCTACACCGACCAGCCCGGCCGCTGGGACCACTGGCCCGCGGCGTTCGTGTTCACCGGCGGTTCCGACGACGGCGTGGACGGCAAGATCGTGCTCGCGCCCGGCGACGTGCTGCTGCCGTTCAACACCTACGTGCAGACGCCGGTCGAGCTGACCATCGAAAAGGGCTTCATCCAGGACATCCGCGGCGGCGCGGGCTCGTCCGGCCTCGACGCCGACCTGCTGCGCAGCTACATCGAGTCCTTCCACGACCCGCGCGGCTACGGCATGTCGCACGTCGGCTGGGGCCTCGACGAGCGGGCGCACTGGCACGGCCTGACCCAGTTCCCCGGCGGCATGGGCATGGAGCTGCGCAGCTTCTACGGCAACGTGATGTTCTCGATCGGCCCGAACAACGAACTCGGCGGCCCGAACGACACGGCGTGCCACTTCGACATCCCGATGCGCGGCAACAGCCTGTACCTCGACGACGAGCTGATCGTCGACGCGGGCGAGCTGACCGTGAAGGACATGCGCCCGGCGGCGAAGCGATGACCGACCACCACATCGGGATGATCGTCCCGAGCTCCAACCTGACGATGGAAACCGAGCTGCCGCGGATGCTGCGTGCCCGCGAGGAGCGGTACCCGGAGGACCGGTTCGTCTTCCACTCCGCCCGCGCGCGGATGCAGCACGTGACGCCGGAGCAGTTGCGCGCGATGAACGCCCAAGCGGAGCGCGCGGCGACTGAACTGGCCGACGCGCGACCGGACGTCGTCGCGACTGCCTGCCTGGTCGCGATCATGGCGCAGGGGCCGGGTTATCACTGCACCGCTGAGGATTCGATCGCCTCGGCGTTGCGCGCGGAAGGCTCGGACGCGCCGGTGGTCTCGTCGGCGGGCGCGCTGCTGTCCGGGATCGCCGCGCTGGAGGCGAAGCGGGTCGCGATCGTGACGCCGTACCTGAAGCCGCTGACGCAGGCTGTTGTCGAGTACCTGGAGGACGCGGGCGTCGAGGTGGTCGACTCGCTCTCGCTGGAGGTGCCGGACAACCTGGCGGTGGCGCGGCTGGACCCGGCGGATCTGCTGGCGCACTACCGGAAACTGGACCTGTCCCGGGCGGACGCGCTGGTGCTGTCGGCGTGCGTGCAGATGCCTTCGCTGCCGTCGATCCAGCCGGTCCAGGACGCGGTGGGGATCCCGGTGCTGTCGGCGGCCACGGCCACGACGTTCCGGATCCTCAGCGAACTGGGGGTGCGGCCGGAGGTGCCGGGGGCGGGGCATTTGCTGAGCGGGAAGGTGGCGGCTGTCTAACGGCCCGCAGGGGACGGATCAGGTCCGCCCCTGCGGGTGCCCCGTCCCCGAGCACGCTGTCCCCGCGGCAGGGTTGCCGAGGATGACTTGAGTTCGTCTTCGGCGGCCCGCTGCTGCAGCTGGTCGGCTGCAGGCGAGTCGTCGAGGCCGAGTAAGAGCCCAGTCAACCGCTTCTGTGCTGCTTGGCGTAAGCCAGGATGCGGCGCTGGTCATCGGTGAACTTGCCGTTTATGAAGTCGGTCATGCCTGCGGGGACAGAGCGCGCGACCAGGCACTCACGGTATCCCCCCGCTGGGACTGCCCAGGAGCTCCGTGGCGTCTTCACATTTCGGGCAGCGTGTTTCACGGCTGCCGCCTGGCACACCGCATCCCTACGAGATCGCGTACACATGATGGTCCGATATGCAGTCTGCCTGGCGTCGAGTCGCGCGCGGAGGCACACGTCCGATGCGGGAGGGCAGCGAGTCGTCTGTCTTTTACCGACTAGGGCGTCCTGCAGCGGGTGGTGCTGAGTCTGCTGGGCAGTGCGATTAAGTTCTCACTCGCCGGTTCCGCGGGGAGGTGTGTTCGGAGCCCAGACTGGTGTTGGGGGCCGACAGAGCCGTACCACGGCGTGCGACTGGTTCTGGCGGGTTCGGAGGCCCGGTTGCGGGTCGGGTCTGAGTTGGGGTGATTGTCACGGACGGTGCGGCTGTGCACCGCGGGGTGCGCGCGCTTCCAGGATCCCCCGGCAGGCCCGGGCGTGTTGGCCGCGGTCTGGTTGCCGTCCGCGGGTCGCGGGCCAGCGGAGCTATTTCGGACGGCCCGGCAAAATGCCAGAACGAGAATTGAGTAAACCGACTTGCTTCGTCAGTGCGTCGTCGCAGCCGCGCAGAACGGACAGGATCTGCAGGGATTTGAGCGCTTCGTAGCGCCTGGAAGGCAGACTTCTGCTGCTTCCTTCGCTGCGAAGTCCGGTGAGCCGGACCGCGACTCGCTGAATCTTTTCCGGGCTGGGACTGTCGCCCATCCATTCGCTCAACAGCTCGTCCAGGGCCGATTTCGCTTCTTGTTTCCGGTTCATTGAAAGAAGAACGCTCACTATGTTGAAAGTATTTACCATGGTGTGCGCGTGGTCGCTGCCAATAATTCTTATTCGGTCCTCGCGGAGGCTCCTGAGATAGGATAGTGTGCTCTCGGCGGCCGCTCCGGTCCGGCGGAGCACTCCTCCGCGCAGGTCTCGTATTTGTAAAACGCGAGGACTGTTCTCACCGTACGCACGGGTGTACCTGTCTTGAATGTCGTCCAGCATCTCCAGTGCGCCGCTCGGATCGTCTTCGGCGACGAAAAACGCCAAGTAATGGCGAGTGAGCAGAGTTGACATATGTTCCTCGCCGAAGACTTCTTGGTGCAGGGGAAGCGTCTTACGGAGAAGCTCGATGGCGGTCTGGGGGTCTCCGCAAACTCCGATCGCGTAAGCGTGCAACCGGCTGGCGTTGATCGTGTCCGGGTGTCGCTCGCCTACCGTGCGAAGTAAATCATTGATCAGCTCGGGAAATATTTTCAGCGCTTCCGCGGAGTGTGGCGAGTCGGTGATGCTCTCCGTGAGCTTGAGTCGGGCGCTGAGAGTTTCCGGGTGCAGTCGGCCGAGTCGGTCGAGTCTGTCATCGACGATTTTCTCAAGTCGATTGTTGGTTTTCATCTGATCGCCGTAGGCGGCGTAGAACTCCGCTGCTATGTCGGCTTCGTGGATTCCGCTTTCGGCTGCTTTGTGAAAAGCTTCCGCGGCAATGCTGTGCTGGAAGGTTCGTGCTGCTGCTTCGCCGATGCGGAAAGCCTGGTGGGGATCCGCTCTTGCGAGGAGAATGCGCCAAGTAGCTAGCGGGGCGAGGTCGAAGTCCGGCAAGTCCACCAGATAGTCGAACGCGATGTAATGATCGGGTTGTTCGGCGGGAAGAAGCAGGCTGCTCGCTCCGTGACTGGTTCGCGTCGCCCAGACGAGCGCTTCGTCGAGCGGCTCGGGGCGCAGCAGCTCGCCGCCGCGATCGTTCAAGCGGCTTCGACTGAGTTCGATCAGGAGGTCCAGGGGGACTGGTTCGTCTACGCCGGCTCGTCGGCAATCGACCGCAGCGGCTACTAGGGCGGCTCCACGCGGGTGCGCGCCTGGTGCCCATCCGGTGTGCCAGTTGCGCACGAGCTCGGGTCCTGCCGCGAGAACCTCCGCCAGCCCGAACTTTCCGACGTTCGGCAATGCTGCGCGGATGCGCGGGTCGTTGTCGTAGGCACGGGCGCGTGCGAGTTCTTCAGCCGTCCAGCGGCGGGACAGTTCCACCACGTCGGCGAGCCGAAGGATGTCGCGGGCGTCCCTCCACGCGTCGAGTTCGTGATCGGGTACAGATCCTTCTTCGCGAGCGCTGTAGCGGTCGAATTCCGGACTGCGCATCGTCGCTGTGATGACGGCGTCCTCCCGGCGGTGGCTCAAGATTCTGTCGAGAAGATTCGGTGTCAACCCGCCCGCGCCCATGAAGCGTTCAAGATCGTCCAGCCACAACACGCAGCGGGGCGTATCCGCGACGGCCTCGGCGACGTCGGCCAAGGCCTCGCGGTTCGCAGGGGCGAGCAGCGTGTGATCTGGGCAGGTGGCGCGTGCGGCCTCGTAGACCATGCGAGTCTTTCCTGCGGTCGATTCGCCGACGACGAGCACGAAGCGGCCCCGCCGGATCTTGGCGCTGAGTTCGTCGTGCAGGTCGCGCCGGATATAGGGCGGGGTGCGATCGAGCACTCGCGTGCCGGCCATGTCGTGGACGAGTGCCTCGGCGGGGTGGACCCTCAGCGCGATCGGGTCGTCGAGCTCTCGAATCTTGCGCGGTCGCCGGTCGGGCCCGATTGCGATCAACGTGCTCGGCAGGGTTTCACGGCGAGCGGCCTGTCGTTCGAGCACCTTCTTTCCGCGGCTGCTCGTCGCCGTGAACACGGCGACCGCGACCGTTGAGCCTATCGAGGCCGCTGCGGCACCGGGAATCCACAACACGCCGATGCCCCCGGCGATCAAGCCGGACATCGCGGAAGAAGTCAGGAGCCACCAGCCGCGTGCCGAGCGGAAGCAGTCGCGGCGGAACCTCACGCTAGGCCGTCCGTTCGCGAGCCGCTGTTCTCGCAGGTTCGGCAGGATGGGGCCATCGGTCCTCCTCGGCATGCGTTTCGGCGGCAGAAGCTCCGAAACCCGTCTTCTTGAGTTGTTTATTCTGCAGCCCACGGCGAGCGGGAACGATGAACGAACCAAAAACGAATATTCGGCTTTGCCGCTCGCCTCTCTAACGAAGCCGGTCTGGTTAATTGGTTAAAAGCATGGTCCACGTGTTCGTTGGCCATTGCCGCCAGCGGCTGCGACTGACTGACGGCGGACCGCTACCAGCTCGCGGACCTGCGGCGCGACCTCGCGCGCGAACAGCCGGATGGCGTCGGCGGAGTCCGCGGACAAGAGGAAAGCGCTCATCCCGTGCGTGAGTGTGAGGTCGGCGAGCTGGTCGGCCCATTCGCCGGTGCTGCCCGACGGAATCCCCGGCAGGTTGTACAGTCGCCGGATTTCGCCGGGGGAGCGGCCCGCCTTGCGGGCGGCCTCGTCGATGAGCGCGTTCGCGGCGGGCAGACGGTCCGGCGGGATGCGGGTCATGCTCGGCAGCCAGCCGTCCGCGGTGCGGCCGATCAGGCGCAGCATCCGGGGGCCGAGCGCGCCGAGCCAGGTTTCCATCCGGTGCGCAGGAAACGGGCCTGGCGGCGTGCCGGCGAGGCGATGATGGGCACCGGAGACGTGGGCCGGCGGCCCGGGTGTCCACAATGCACGGATGACCTCGATTGCTTCCGCGAGTGCGTCGAAAGCTTCGCCGGGGGTGTACCGCGGACCGCCCTGTGCGGCGATGTCGTCCCAGTACGCGCCGGTACCGAGAGCGAGTTCGGTGCGGCCGCCGCTGAGCAGGTCGAGGCTCGCCACGGAGCGGGCGAGCACTGCAGGCGGGCGGAGCGGCAGGTTGGCGACATTGGGGAACACGCGCAGCCGCTCAGTGCGCGCCACGACGACGCTCAGGACCGTCCATGCGTCGAGAAGATCTGGGCGGTACGGGTGGTCGGGAACGCTGAGCAGGTCGAGCCCGGCCCTGTCGGCGGCTTCGGCGAGCTTCGTCACCGCACTGGGGTCGGCGGTTTCGGGCAGGAGGACGACGCCGAACTGGAGGTCGTGGCCGTAGTCAGCCATGGGACGCCTGGCCGGCGCTGGGAAATAGTGTCATGGAGACATGATTACCTGACGGAACGATTGGTGTCCAGCGGGTAGGATCCCGGCATGGACGAACTGCGCCCGCCGACTCTGCTCGCGCTGCCGTCGTACCTGGCCGGGCACGTCGCGCGGATCGGCCGCCGGGAACTGGCCGCCGCGCTCGAGACGCAGAGCCTGCGGCTGCCGCACTTCGCCGTGCTGGCCGGGCTTTCCGACTTCGGGCCGCTGGCCCAGCACGCGCTCGCCGACCGGCTGGGTCTCAACCGGAGTCATCTGGTGGGCTACCTGGACGAGCTGGAGTGTCGCGAGCTGGTCGGGCGCGAACGGGACCCGGAGGACCGCCGCCGCCAGCGAGTCGCCCTCACGGAGGATGGGAAGGCGCTGGCGGGGGTGTTGAAGGAGGAGGCCAGGCGTTCGCAGGACGTGCTTCTTTCCGAACTGTCCGAGAAGGAGCGCGAGACGCTGGTTTCGCTGCTTCGGCGGGTAGTGGTCGCGGACGACCGGGCGCGGTCCGAAGTTGTCACCTAACGCGGCCAGTAGACGGACGCGCTGCTCTGCCGACCTGACACCGAATGACCTCAATGCGCGGAAACGGGCAACGAGTTCTTACCGCAGACCGAAGACTGAGTTCTCGCGGCCGACAGCCGACGGTGTTCACGACCCGGCTGATCCGCGGGCTGCGCTAGCGATGAGCGGTCGGCTCGCATGGCAGAGTCGGGCGGAAGCGTATCGGCAGCGTGGCGGTCATTAGCTGCTGTACGGGCCGACAGTAGTCTGCCAACGGCGCGATCGCGAAGGTTTGGGAGGAACCTCAGCACATGACGGACAGGAACATCGCGGTCAAACTCGCAGTAGTCGAGGACAGCGGACGGAGGATCGACACAGCTCCGGAGGAAGCCGCTATTGGCGCGCTGCGTCTTCTCCCGTGGCAGATCCATCCGGTCAAAAAAGCCGCGGACGATTTCGCCGGGGCGGCTGTCTACCTCGTGAAGGTCAGCTACGAACTGGAGCTTGAGCAGGATCTGCCACCGATTCGATGGTACGAATTGGGGCTAGAGTTCGGCGAGGACGCATCAGCGACCGTTGTGGACGCTGTGCCCCGCACTTCGCGGGTTCCGCGACCTGCCGCTGCGTACGACCTCACTCGTTATCTCGAGTTCGCTCCGGCGGGCAAGTCGGGACAGGTGCACCTAAGCGAAACGAACGGCGCGGTCTACCGCCACGGGGTGCCCGGCTCGTCGGTCCGGTGGCGGCACGCGTCCGAGCATCGCGACGGAATCGAACCGGGCTCCAGGTCCGGATGGCTGGCGCTGGTGGTCCCTGACGGCTGCGAGCGCCTGCCCATCACCCTCTCCGCTCGCTTTGATCTGCAAGCCGGTGCCGATTCGCCTTATTGGCCGGTGCAGGAGCCGGTTCGCTTCGACTTGACATTGCGTGACGAGCAGTTCAAGCCGCCGCTGACCCCGGCCGTGCCCGACGGGCGGAGGGCCTTTGACCCCGGAGAACCATCTGCCTTCATCTGCTATGCGCATGACGACGCGGAGCACAAGGAGAACGTGCGGCGGTTTGCCGACGTCTTGCTTGCCGAAGGAATCGACGTTCACATCGACCAATACGCAGACGTTCGGCGTAAAGACTGGGGGCACTGGGCGTATCGGAATCTTCGGAACCGGGATTTCGTGCTCGTCATCGCTTCGCCTATGTGCCGGGCCGTGGGCGACGGCGACGCCGCGCTTGAAAAGCATCCCGGCCTGAGAGCCGAGTTCGATGCGCTTCGCACGCTCCACCAGCGTAACCCGGAGTGGCGGCCTTATGTGCTTCCGGTCGTGTTGCCGGGGAGGTCGGAATACGAGATCCCGCTGTTTCTCGGCCCTGGACCCAACGACTACTACCGCATCGCGGACTACGCACCGGAGTGCGTCGCGAATCTGCTGCTGGTCATGCGCAGCACCGAGCGGCGGACCTGGAGCCTCAGCTAGTCCTCCTCTTCGGAGGAGCGGTGCTCCGGGTGGTCGCGATCCGCGGCGAGGCTGAGGTGCAGGGGGCCTGGGGCGAGGGTGCGCCCGTCCCAGGCGATCGGCTGCTCGCACAGCCGGGCGGCGAGCGCGGCCAGTTCGGCCGGATCCCGGCCGCCGGCGTGGACGACCGCGAATTCTCGCGCGGTGTAGGCATGCCATGCCGTGCCCAGTTCTTTTTGCTGGTCGTGGGGGAGTGTCCAACGAGTGTATTTCGTGCCGATCCGGCCGAACGGCCCGGCGAGGGTTATCGATGTTCCGGCCAGCAGCCAGGAGGGAACGCTGGTTTCTTTCAGCCGATAGACTTTCCTGCCCGGGGCAGCGGGCTGTCCTTTGTCCGCGAGAGGTTGCCCTTCGTTTTCGCGAGTGACCGGCCGGCCGAGGTCCCCCATGTCCGAATGGGAGCGGACAACGGAGACTTTCGCGCCGCGGGCCCGCAGCGTGTCGCCAGGCAGCTCGGCCTCTCCTGCCTGTGCGTTGAGCAGGCCGGGCCAGACCGACCGGGTCGCCTGAGCGTCCACGAACACGACGACCGGAACCGCTGCGAGGTCGTCGGCTACCAGCATCTGAAGCCGGCGTTCGACCTCGTCACGAGTCGCTGTTGCCTTGTCTCCGTACCTTCCGAGGCCAAGCGAGCCGATAGTGCCGGCATGGAAATCGGTGACGCCGTCGGCAGCGCGCACCCACTTGCGTTGCTTCTCGCTGTAAGCCAACACCCGCCAGTGCTCAAGATGGTCCGGGTCGGCAAGGACGGCGGTGAGGACCAGAACCAGCGCGGCGGGACCCGCTCCGGTCTTCTGTGTTCTGGCGCTGATGCCGACCAGCAGGTTTCTGTGTGTCAGCCGGACCTCCAGATCGGGTCGCGCGATCGCGGTCCGCATGCGTTCGTCGAGCACGCCGGCGGAGCGCAACAGATCCCGCAGCGCGGCTCTGGCGGCGTGCTGTTTGGTCGAGGTCGTGCTTGCCCGCGCCCCTTTGGGCAGCACAGCCGGTTCTGTCGCCAGGAACTGAGTGGGGATCCCGCGGTGCGCGAACAGCCGGCGCAAGTGCGGTTTCGCGTCCAGAGCTGGCTTTTCGTACTCGCGATGGGCGAGATACTCGGTCTCCACCCATGCGGCGACAAGGGTTTCGGGGTCGGAGGGCAGACCTAGTTCGTCGAGCGCCTCGGCACGATTGGGCGTCGAATGGTCGAGCAGCTTCGGGCAGTACCGGGCCGCGATCTCGAAGCGCTCGTGCACCGCGGTCGGCGTGTCGCCGCCTCGCGGACGGACGCCGGTGAGCTTCTCCAGTTCGTCGAACATCCGGTCTCTGGCATCGGTCGTGCGGTAGAGGCAGGCGATGACGAGTTTCTTGGCCCCGGTCGGTCCGACTGCGGCCGCAGTTATGCCTTCCGGGGGGTACTTTTTCACGCGTGGCGGCAACTTGATCGCCGGATCGGGCTCATAGGCGAGCGGCGTCAGCAAGGGCAACTGGCCGGTGATGTGCTCGTGCAGACGCGCCATGAACCGCGGGCCGAGGCCGCTGCCCAAGGCATGGAAGTTCGCTGCTCGCAGCTTCGGCCTGAACTGAGCCAGCCACTCGCCGCCGGGCTGTGGCACTTCCAGGGGCGCCAGCTCGCACTCGGCGAGGATCGCGGCTATCGCCGGGTCGAAATGGCGGATCCAACGTCGCCCGCCGTTCTCCTGCTCCCAGTGCCCGGTGACCGGCAGGTAGGGGATCGGTGCCTCCCCGGTGTCGCGTTCGACCCATGCTGCCCGGAAATACCTCAGGTCCGGGTCCAGCCGGGAGAGGTGCGCGTCGAAGGCGAGGACGAGGTCTTCGAGACCCGGCCGGGTGGCCAGCCGAACTGTCACGTTGGCCATCGACCACGCAGTACCGTCCGGGCTCTTGATCAGGTCGTCGCGGTGCCACGCGACAAGCCTGCCGGCAGTGTCCATTCGCAGCTGGATCGACCGGGCGGAGCCTAGATCGAGAGGCGCAGCGGCGAGGAAACGCGCAGCCTGCCAAGCTGCCACGCGGAAGACCCACGGCGGTGCTTCTGGCGCATGTCCCTGCCGCAGCTCCAGAAAATCGCTGAAAGGGCGGGACGATTCCGGCTCGGGGATGAGCCCGGCCAGAACGGGGCCCGCACCGTTGCGCACATGGCGTTCCCATGCGCGGACCGCGATGCGGAGACGGCTGTCCAACGCATCATCGGGTGTCAGCAGCAGGGCTTTGGCACCGGCCTCGGCGTCGTGGCCGCGAAGCTTGCGCTCGCCGAACAGCCGAACGGGTTTGCCCGTGGCAGCGACCAGACCCGCTGCCAGCGCACCGTAGGTCGGCCGGTCGCCGGGCAATGTATTCCAGGCTGCCACGAACTCCGAAGTGAGCGGATAGGCGGTCACCGTGCCGAGGAGTTCGTCGACGTGTCTGCGCGGTATGCGGTAGGCCAGGGTGGTCAGCACAGGGCACTCCTCATCGGACGTTCTTTGCCGCGTAGTCGAGAAACGCCTGAAGCGTGTCGCCGTAGAACTCGGTCATCCAGCGGCGTTGGTCCGGCGTCCAGGCGCGTTCGAGCCGGGTGACGAGCGAGGCGAACCCCGACCCGCGATTGTCATGGAAGGCGCCGTCCACCAGATGCAGAACAGCCGGTGTCCCGCCCCGCCGGGCTCTCCCGACGAGCTGGATGGCTCCTACGATCATCTCCGCGGTCACCGCGAGCTTGACCCGTTCCGGTTGCGCTTGGAAGTACGGGAGGCAGTGGACGATCTTGTCGAGGAACATGCCCGCCGTGCTGCGCCGGTCTTCCATCAGCTTGACCGGAGTCGTAGAAGGGCCCGGATGGTCGGCGAGCGCGGCAGCTTGGATGTGCGCGACGAGTTCGGCAGGTTCGTCGATCACCGGCACGGGGCGCACGATCAGCCAGACCGAGCCGAGGGCCGACCGCGAGCCGGCGCCGATGATGTTGACGCCGCGCTCCACTCGGGCCAGCGGTGCAATCAGGATGTCGGCGTCAGGCAGGCTCGGAAATTTCTCCAACCGATCGGCATGCAGTTCCTGCCAGAGCCGGCCGTCGGCGAGTTCGCTGCGCGGCGGGATGGCGAGGCAGATCCTCGGAGGGTTGACGCCTGCCTCCGCCAGCCCTTCGGCGACTTCGCGCGCTGCCGCGTAGGACGTGGTCGCGAGAAGCACCCGGCGCCGATCCGGATCCTCCCTGTCGAGCCGGTCGAACTCGGCGCTGAGATAGCTGGTCCAGAGGCCGGCGGAAATCTGTCGCACGGCGGCCGATCTCGCCGGCCCCTCCACGCCGGAAATCCGCACCGGTGTCTGGGCAGGGCCGGGCACGATCGCCGCGTGGACGCTGACGCGCGCGGAGGAGTCGTCCCGCACCCACCACTTCGGCCTCGTGTGGAGATGGTGACGCGGAGCCCGGGGGAAATACGACGTCGCCGAGAGGCCCAAGACGATCCGGCGCGTGCCCGCGTGCGCGAGGGCGGTGAGATCGCCGAGCGTGACGACATAGGTGTGCGGGTCGCCGCCGAACGCGGCAGTCGAGAGCTTGGCAGGCTGAACGCCCGTGTCGTCGAAGTGCTCGGTGAATGCGAACACGAGACGGCCCAGAGGACCGGTCGGAGTCGCTCGCCACCGACCGTAGGTGCCGAGCGCGTCCGCGACGGCTTGCGCCGACTCGACCCCCGCATCGACGAGTTGCGAGTTGTTCGACATCAGCCGGTGCAAGAACAGACGAAGGCGTTCCAGCATGGTGCGGCGGATGACCCAGTCGGCAAACTCGCGCTGGTCGTCCGCGGACAACTGCGTCACCAGTGCGAGGGCGGCGTTCCGCGCATCGGCGATCGCGGCTCCTGCGGTGCCGCTACCGATCAGGCGATCGAGTTGGCGACGGGCCGCCTTGAACTTGGCAGGCGCGTCGCTGGACGGTTCCGGCTCGCCAGGGAACAAGGTTGTGAAGGCTGTCTGTTGCTCCTCGGTGATGTTCGCTGCGTCGGTCGCGAAGAGCTTTTCCATGAGCCAGCTGTCGTGCCGACGAGGCACGATCCACGCGCGCCCGGGCCCGTACTTGCGCTTGCCTTTGCGAGGCCGGGCGGCCCCGAGCCGCTGGTAGGTCAGATGGCTGACGTAGTTCTCGGACAGGTATCGCAGCCCGAAGAATGCGTCGCGCACGTTTGCGTCCACTTCGTCGTGAAGCGCTCCGTGCACCCCAGCGAAATCTGTGTCGAGCCGTCGCAGCGGCGTGGCGGTCTGCCTCGCTTCGTCCAAGACCAAGCCCCGGCCGGAGTGTTCGATGGCTTGTTGCTGGAACTCGTCGACCTCGTCGATCACCACGATCTGGCACCGGCGCAGCAGCAATTCCTCCACGCTCAGCCGGTCGTTGCCGCCGTACCCGTCGTCGACGGGTGTCTGGAGAACGCCGAGCAGCAGGTTGGCGTGCGACGTCACGATGACGTCTGCGGTGCAGGCGGCTCGCGAGGCGCTGAAACGGCCGCAGCTGGCACGCCACGGGCAGGCGTACGTCTTGGTGATCGCATCGGGACGCGGATCGTGAAGCGACGCACAGGGTTCCCTTCCCGGTACCCACGAGTCGACTGCCTCCGAGCTCGTGGCAACGGCGGCGAGCGCGCATCCGTAGCCGAATCGATCCCACACCCAGTCGCGGTCCGGTCCCCTGCCATCCGGGTGCGCGGTGACCGTCTCGGCCACGTCGATCCGGGAACGCGGCGACGTCAGGGCGACTACTTCACCCTCCTTCTGGAGGGCAGTCGCGGCTGTCTCGATCTGGTGTGCGGCTTTGACGACGTCGGAACTGGTCGGCAGCACGAATGCGACCACGCAGCCCGCACCGATGGCCCAGCATGCGAAAACCTCGATGAGCACCACCGACTTCCCGAAACCGGTGTAGGCAAGGAGTTCATTGATCGACCCCGCGGTGAGCTCGAGGCAGGAAACCGCCTCTGATCCAGGCCCAGAGCGAACCGATCGTTCGAAACGCTCAACGACCTCGGTGCGGTGACTGCCCGCGACATTCGGGCTGCCATCGAGCTCCTTGGCCAGTTTCTTGAGTTCAGCGAACGGCACGGTGATCCGGTCGGCTGCCGGTGCATCGACGACGACCGGCATCGGCCGTCCCTTGTCCCGGTGGTGCGGCAACAGGTCGAAACGGAAATTGGTGTACCTGTCCCGGGAAGCCGAGAGGGGCACGCGCACCGTCGAGGTGTAGTGGCCAGGCGGTGCCGGACGAAGGCTGCGGGGCCGCGCTGCGAAGAGCTTGTCGAGCTCGCCGAGAGCATCGTCGACGAATGCGGCCAGAGGCATGCCGGGGTCGAGGAGGACGATCCCGTCGTCGCCGCGTTTGCAACCGCTGATCTCTCCGGCAGCGAGCATGCGGTCGAGCGACTCTCCCGCCCGGTGTGCGTTGGCGTAGTCGTTGGTGCGTCGCTTGAGCAGCCTGGCGATGCGGAGCCGGTCTGAGTCGTCGAGATGGTCCCAGCCTGCCCAAGCGGTGATGTGGCCGTCGAGCAAATACAGGATGTCGGCGCGCGCGGCTGCCGCTGCGCCGTCGCCGGTTTCATGAGGAAACAGCCTGGCGGCGAGCCCGACTGCGGCCTTGAACAAGTGCGGCCCTACGCGGGCCTGCCCCGGAGCGCCTCGCTCAGTCACCCGTTCGCCCTCCTGCGGAGATTGAGGATCCTGGTTCGAAATCTCGTCTCGGTGGTGACGCGCACGCCGGGCAGCACGGCTCTCTCCAGAGCGCTCAGCTGGTGCTCGTGGGTGACCGGAAGCACGACCTCGGCGGTGGGGCGGGTCGCCGCGAGATGATCGACAAGCCGCCCGATCGATTGGTACTCCTTGAGATCCGCCCGGTACTCGTGCTCGCCGACCTTGACGTGAAGGTCGTAGCTGTCGGCTTCCGGCCACAGCTCCACGTCGATCCCTGGTTTGTCGAGTACTCGGTACAGACGCAGTTCTGCCGCCCCTGGAACCACTACGAAGCGCCAGACTCCGGCGTTGACGCAACGGGCGCCAGCCGCGGGCGCGGCCTTCGGAGTCGCAATGCGAGGGCCGGTGTCGATGCGATCGAGCACAGGCCTGGTGCCGACAGGCTTCCGCCTGATCCGGTACGACGCGGAATGCGGCCGGTACCGGCATCGCACGCGGTCGGCGGCAACGGCCATCGGCCATCGGCACACCGGGCAGGGGAACCACCACGCCTCGCTGTTTCGGTCCCGGTGCAGCTGGTCTTCCGGAATTTTTTCGTATCCGTACGGAGCGAGCTTCGCGCCTTCGCTGCTCAGCTGCTCCCGCAGTGCGTCAAACTGCCCGGCCGGATGTTCGATGAGAAACTTCCGGGAAGCCACATAGTCTTCCTGCCGTCCGGTCGCAGTCATCGCCGCATAAGCTTCCTGCCGAATCTGGTCGGCCCTCATCCGAGTCCAGGTCGGCAACCACGCGGCCCGCCCGATCGTTTCTCCGAGCGGTGCCGAGTACTCGCAGGCCAGATCGTAGACGGCTGCGGTGAGTTGGCCGTTCTCCAGCAGAATCATCTCGGCTGCTTCTGCTTCCGGGCAATCCTGGAGAAAGGGGAGGTCGCCGAGGCGACGGTGCAGAGCCTTGGCGAGTTCCGAGGGAGTCGAGGGGCCTCTTCCTGGCCCGTGCGCGGCCATCAACACGCCGGTCATCCTCGCAGCCTCGCGCATTGCCCCAGGCTGTTCGTGCCGCTTCGACCAAGCGTAAGCCGCACGCACCGCGGCAGCGACGACTGCGCGCCAAGGCGGCAAGGGGTCGAACTGGTGGTCGTGCGTCGTGCCGTTCATGCAAGCTGCTTGCGAGCCGACGGGCACCAACGGGCGAAACCGCAGTCCCGGCAGGCATTTCCGGGGCGCGCGTGCGGATCGGATCCGTCGAACATCGGCGTCGCGAGTTTTGCCAGCTCTGCGCGGGCAGCCGCGAGGACGACCGGGGCGGTCACGTCGAGTTCGGTCAGCACCGGACCGCGGCCGGTCAATTCTTCCAGTTCGACACGCAGCCGCACGCCGGCGTCGGTGAGGAATCCGGCCGCGGAGAGACAGACAGCCAAAGCCAGTTGCGGGTACTTTCCGAACAAATTGCCCTGGTGCGGAGATCGGGCGGTTTTCGTTTCGCGGAGTGTCCAGCCCATGCCGTCGTGGTAGAGCAGATCGGTTTTGGCCACGATCAGCGCGCCGGCTTCAGGGTCGGAAACCGCTACAGTCCGCTCGCTGCGCACCTGGGCGTCAGGGGGCAGTCCCGCGAGCGGGCAGACCACAGCGTGGTCGCCGATCATCTGGATCGCCAGGCGGGCTTGAAAGCCGTCAGGGCCCGCCCATTCCGCTGCCCATTGCCTGGGGTCGTCGGGAACCTCCGCGGCCCCGCATTTCCGCCGGGGGACCCGACTGTGCTGTTCCTCGAGCCATTTGTGCACGTCGCGTCCGCGCCGGGCTTCGTCATTGTCCTCAGCTGCTTGGTCCCGGGGAAAGCGCAGCTCGCTGAATCGAGTGCGCGCAGGACATTTTGCGTGTTCTCTGCCATCGGTCACAGACCATTGCCGGCGCGTCCTCCCCGAATCCGCTGAGACGCCCAGAATCCCGGGCACGACCGGCACGGCGGGGCAGTCGCCCAGGAGCGAGCAACTGGTGCAGTCGCGGCCGGGTCGATAGACGCCGCCCGCGGCAAGCGCGGTCACTTCGTCTGCGGCGTGTTGCCGGTAGTGATGCAGTGCTTCTTCCCGGGAACCGTCGAAGAGGGGTTGAAGAACTCCGTTTTCGCAGCCGATCTCCACGATCCTGATCCGGTCCGGTGCGGTGAACCGCGAGAGGGTGTACGGCTTCTGGGAGTTCCACCTGTTGCCGAGAACCTCGCTGGCACCGGCGAGGACACCGGCCGCGAAGGCGACCTCCAGTTCGTTTTTCCGGAGCGCGAGCTCGTCGTCCGGCAGCTTGTGCACCTTCGCGCGGAGGATGCGCAGTTCCCGGATCCCCGCGCCCTCGTACCGCCGACCGGTCACGGTCTCCTCGTAGACCAAGCCATCCGGGAACCGGTGTTGCCGCGCCCACTCTCGGGACACGGGCTCCAGCACGCCGGCTTCTGTGCTCGACTCGGCCGCCAACGACGCATTCGCAGCGAGCGCTTGATCCACCGCGTGCTCAGTCCAGCGGGCGAGCTCCGGAGCGGGCTCGGCTCTCCGGTTCCACTTCCGCAGCGCGGCGTCGAGTGGAAGCTGGTCGAATTCGACGAAGTCGAGCACTGTCTTCACCGAGGACATCGCCGACGGTCTGGCTGCGGTCCGCGCCGACCCTCTGGCGATCCGCTCCGGGCATCTGTGCGTGATCCCGCGAACTTCCCATGAATGAATTCGAACCAATGTTCGAGCATTGCTGGGTTCCCGATTTTCGGCCGAACTCGTCATTTCCTTGTCCTCCCCTGACCTGGAACCGGACGGGGCGCCTCGCCGATTCCGCAGTCAGTCCGCACGCTATCGTGAGTCGCCCGCAGATCGCCAGCATGCTTTCAGGCCGGAAGCCAGGAGGAAACCCGGATGGTCGAGGCACCCTCTTTCCGCGGCTTGTTCATCGGCCTCGACCACTACCGCGACCCCGCATTCGGCGAGCTGCGTTTCGCCCGCCGGGATGCGGAGGTGCTGTACGCGCTGTTCCGCGACACCTTCGGTGACGACAGTGCCACGCTAGTGACCGACGCCGAGGCGACGAAGGCCAGAATGTGGACAGAAATGGGACGGTTGGCACGCGAGTCGACGGACTCGGACGTCGTGCTCGTCTCCTTCTCCGGACACGGCACTCCGACGCGCGAACTTGCCACTCACGATGCCGACGGGGAACGCCTCGCCGAGACCGCGGTGCCGCTCGCGGAGTTCGCCCGGCTGGTCGACCGAATCCCGGCCCGCTTGCTGATCGTGGTGCTCGACTGCTGCTTCTCCGGCGGTGCGTGGAACGAGCGCCTCACCGACGCGACGGCCGTCGGGCACCAGCCCAAGTCGCTCCGGCTGCCCCCGGACGAGTGGGTCGCTCGGACCTCGGGCGGCCAGGATCGGATGGATCTCGTCCGTGGGCGCGGAAAGGTCATCCTGGCCGCGTCCGGAGCGGACGAGCGTGCCTATGAAAAAGCAGAATTCGGGCACGGCGTGCTGACGCATCATTTCCTCGAAGCGTTGCTGGGCCGGCACGGGACCGCGGACGGCGACCGAGTCTCGGTGCTCAAGCTGGTGGACCGCGTGCTGCAGGGAGTGGTGTCACATCGGAACGGTATCCTCGGCGTCCGGCAGAATGCCGGGTTCGAAGGGTCGATCGGTGACGCCTACCTGCCGGTCTTCACTCCAGGAGAGCAGTACGAGGAGCTCGGGGGAGTAGCCCCGCGGCGTGCTGCTCCCGCGTTGTCCTCGCTCGAATCGCACGGAATCTCCGCCCCGTTCATCGAGCTGTGGCGGGACCAGGTCGGCATGCTCAACGAAGTGCAGCTCGCCGCCGTCAACGCCGCTGGGATCCTCCGCGGCGAATCGGCATTGGTGAGCGCGCCGACCGGAAGCGGCAAAACGCTGGTCGGCGAGATGGCCGGGATAGCCGCCAAGCACGCGGGGAAGCGGACAGTTTTCCTTTTACCTACCCGGGCGCTGGTCAATGAGCAATACGACCGGTTCCGGGATCAGTACGGATCGCGCGGGGTCGCCGTGATCCGGGCGACCGGGGACCTGCGCGACCATCTTCCACAATTCGTCCGGGGCAAGTACGACTTCGCCGTGCTGACCTACGAGAAGTTCACCGGTCTGGTGGCCGCCGACCCGGGGCTTCTGTCCCGGGTCGGGCTCGTGGTCGTCGACGAGATCCACGCGCTTTTCGATCCGAATCGAGGCCCCGGGCTGGAGGCCTTCTTCACGCGGTTGCGGGCACGCCGGAGCGGGAGCACGTCGCCGCAGCTGATCGGATTGTCCGCTGTGCTCGGCGACCCGGAGGGCCTCGCCGACTGGCTGGGCGTGACACCGGTGGTGAGCACCTACCGGGCGACGCCGCTCGTGGAGGGAGTTCTCGGGCCAGACGGCCGACTGCGGGGCAGCCGGGTCGCTGCCGGCGTCGTGTCCGATGTGGACGAACCAGCGTGGCTGGATCCGCCGGTGTCCGAGTCCCGCGAGGAACTGCTGATCAGCGTTGTCTCCGCGTTGGTGGCCGAGAGGCGTCAAGTGATTGTCTTCCGCGGCACCCGGGAGAGCGTGCGGTCGACGGCGGCACGATTGGCTCGAACGGCGTCATCGCTGCCTGCGGACGAAGAGATCGCTGCGCTGCCTCGCGGCGATGCCGGGGTCTTGCACGATCATCTTGTGCAGTGCCTGAGCGGTGGCGTGGCGTTTCACCTCGCGGATCTGTCCGACGCGCAGCGCCGGGTGATCGAAACTTCGTTTCGTCGCCGGGACAGCGCTATCCGGGTAGTCGTCGCGACCACGACGCTGGCGCAAGGCTTGAACCTGCCCGCCGACGTCGTCCTGATCAACGAGCTGAAACATCCGACGGATGTCGCCTACTCGGTGGCCGAGTACAAGAACATGGCAGGCCGAGCGGGACGGGCCGGGCACGGCTCGGGCGAAGGGCGAGCGGTCATCCTGACCGAAGGCGGCGCCGACTCCGAAGAAAAACTCCGGCGGTATGTGCGAGCCTCGCCCGAGCCAGGCCGATCTGTCCTTCTCGACGCCCGGATCGACCTCGCGACGCTCGTGGTCACTGCGCTTGCGGCAGAGACTGCAGAACACGGTCACGCCGACGAGGACGCGGTGGTGGACTTCCTCCGCCGTACGCTTGCGTACCGCCAGGGGCGCATGGCGGGTCGAGCGGAGGTGTTTCCGCCGACGCGCGTGCAGCAGGTGGTTTCGCATCTCGTCGATCGCGGTTTCGTCCGGCGGAGCGCGGACGCTCTCGTGCTGAGCCGGCTGGGCGAGATAGTCGTTCGGAGCGGGATCTCCACCGCATCGGTGACCGCAATCGCCGATGCGCTCCGGGAGGTGCCCGCCGGCGAGGTCAAGAGGCCGGCGTTGTTGTGCGCGGCGCAGCTCGCCGAAGAACTTCAGGACGTCCGATTCGCGGTCTCCTCCAGAGGCCGGCCGGCCGCCGTTGAGGAGATGCGTGCCTGGCTGGCAGCTGCAGGCGCGCCGGCCACGATAGTCCAGCGGCTTTTCTCTCTTCCCGCCGAGCGGGCGCACGCGGCTGCCAGACGCGCGATAGCGTCGGTTCTGTGGATTCGGGGAAGCGGTTTGCCTGACATCGAACGTGCTCTCCAAGCAACGTTGCCACAGCAAAGGCGAAATGATCCTGGCCCGGTCATCCAGGCTATGCGCCGGGCGGCGGGAGTGACAGGCGCGGTCATCGAGATCGCGGAGTGCGTCGTGCCGGGCGAGAGGTTCGGCGACCTTCCCGACATCCTTCCGGCGCAAATCGAGTTCGGCGTGATTGCCGGTCATGTGCCGATCGCGAAGTGGGCCGAGCCCGAGCTGCCGCGGGACGTGTTCGTTGCGTTGCGCAAAGCTGGACTGGTTACGGTCGCAGCCGTTGGCGAAGCTGATGACCAGGAAGGGATCAGGTGCCTCGGCGGGAACTCCGTGCTATGGCAGGCCGTGCGCGCGGCTGTCGGCGCGGCCGAAGCGGAAGCGGCCGAGCCACGGTTGTTCGACGTCGCGTCACCGACCGAAGAACCTGTCTGACAACGCAACCGTGCTGACTGCTCGGAACTGTCCGTGAGTCTGCGCCCGCAGCCTTTCTGACGTTTTGCGGCAATGATCCCGGCTATCTTGTTGGGGATCGTGATGCCGGAACACCTTCGGTCGGGCTAGCCGAAGCTGACGAGACAGCGGGCTTTGGCGGCTCGCGTGTCGGGGGATTCGGCAGTGTAAGGTGCCAGGCCGTCTGCCAGGAGGACACGGTCTTTCTGTGCCTCTGCTGGATGGTTCGGTGGTTGTTCGGCGGCGCAACGGGTAACCGGTGGGTTCCCGACACCCGAGGAGGCAGCATGGCCGCACCCACCCGAACCGACCTGATCACCGTGATCACCGACGACCACCGCGACGTCGAGCGGGTGTTCGCCGAGCTCGAGAGCGAACCCGAGGCGGGGAACCGGAAAGACGTGGTCGACCACGTGATCGCCGAGCTGGTCCGGCATTCGGTCGCCGAAGAGCAGCTCATGTACCCGGCCGCGCGCAAGCACCTCGACAACGGCGACGAGATCGCCGACCACGAGATCGAGGAGCACGCCGAGGCCGAAAAAGTGATGAAGCGGCTCGAGCGTAAGAACCCCGGCGAACCGGAGTACGAGGAGCTGCTCGGCAAGCTCATCGCCGACGTCCGCCACCACATCAGGGACGAGGAGAACGACCTGCTCCCGCGGCTGCGCGAGGCGTGTTCGGCCGAGGAGCTGGACCAGCTGGGCGAGCGGGTGCTGGCGGCGAAGAAGATCGCGCCGACCAGGCCGCATCCGCACGCGCCGAGCAAGCCGCCTGCGAACCTGGTCCTCGCGCCGGGAGCGGCGTTCGTCGACAAGATCCGCGACGCGCTGACGGGACGGAAGAGCTGAACCATGACTGACGACGTGTTCGTGCTCGGTCTTGACGAGGAGAACGAGCGCATCCTGAAAAGACTCCCGTCCGCGGCCGGGCTGCGGTTCCGCCCGTTGCTCAGCCCGGACGAGCTGCAGCACGGCGAGATCGACTTCCCGGACCTGATGAAGAAGGCCCGCCAGCAGCTGGACGATTTCGACGGCGAACCCGCCGCGATCGTGACCTATTGGGACTTCCCGGCCGCCACCATGGCGCCGCTGCTGTGCGAGGAACGCGGCCTCCCGCACGTGCCGCTCCCCGCGGTGCTCAAATGCGAGCACAAGTACTGGAGCAGGCTCGAACAGCGGAAGGTGATCGACGAACTGCCGCCGTTCGGCATCGTCGACCTGGACGGGGAGCCGCGGCCGCCGTCCGGGGTGGACTTCCCGATGTGGCTGAAGCCGGTCAAGGGGTTCTCGTCGGAACTGGCGTTTCACGTGCGGGACATGCAGGGCTTCGCGGAAGCCGTCGAGGAACTGCGGGAGGGTGTCGGACGGGTCGGGGACCCGTTCGAGGACGTGTTGCGCCAGGTCGATCTCCCGCCGGAAATCGCCGAGGTCGGCGGGGCCGCGTGCCTGGCCGAATCCGAACTGCACGGGGTGCAGGCGGCGGTCGAGGGGTACGTCTGGAAGGGCGAGGTGCGTCTCTACGCCGCGCTGGATTCGGTCGATTTCCCTGGCCGGTCTTCGTTTTTGCGACATCAGTACCCGTCGCAGCTGCCGGACGAGACCGTCCGGCGGATGTTCGACATCGCCGAGCGCGTGATGCGCCAGGTCGGTTTCGAGAACGGCACGTTCAGCATCGAGTTCTTCTGCGACCGGCAGTCCGGCCAGGTGTGCCTGCTGGAGATCAACCCGCGGCACTCGCAGTCGCACGCGGAGCTGTTCGAGCTGGTCGACGGCGTGGCCAACCACGAAATCATGCTCCGGCTGGGACTCGGCCAGGACCCGCAGTTCCCGCGCGGCCGCGGACAGTACCACATCGCCGGGCGCTGCTACCTGCGCCGCTTCGACGGCGACGCGGTCGTCACGCGGATCCCGACGCAGGACGAGATCGCCGCCCTGTGTCAGGAACTCGGCGGCACGACGATCTCGATCACGCCGGAGGAAGGCCAGCGGCTGTCGGAACTGCCGGAGCAGGACAGCTACTCCTTCGAGCTGGCGGAACTGATCATCGGCGCGGACACCGAGGACGAACTCGAGGCGAAGTACGCGAAGTGCGAGGAACGGCTGCGCTTCGAGTTCGAGGACTGAACAGGAGGGCAGCGGGTGGACGGGGACGTCGAGACGCTGTATGAGGGCTCGCTGTGGAAGAACCGCGTGGTGGGGCACGTGCGGGCGGCGAACACGTCGAAGTCCCGCGCGGAAGCGGTGAAGACGGGGCGGCATATGGCGAAGGCTCGGCGGTCTGTCCACATTGTCCGGGCGGAGGACGGGACGGTGGCAAGCCGCGACGACTACCGGACGAGTCGTCGCGGCGTGCCGCTGCCGCCGGAGTGAGCCTCGCGGCAGGGTGCCGGTGGGCAGGCGGAACGGGTCGAGTCCGGCGAGGTCCGCGCGGGCCGGTGCTGCCGCCGGAGAGACCCTACCGACGGAGGATGCGCTCGATGTGGTTCCGCGCCTGGCGGCCTTCGGGAATCTGCTGCATGAGCCAGTTGTGGAACATGCCGGGGTATTCGGCATAGTCGACGTCGATCCCGGCGTCGCGGGCGCGGGAAGCGAAGCGGCGGGCGTCCGGGAGGAGGACGTCGCGGGTGCCGATGAACAGGCTGAACGGGCCGAGTCCGGTCAGGTCCGCGTACAGCGGGCTGATCCGCGGATCGTGCCGGTCGGTGCCTTCGGCGTACATCTCGCCCGCCTCGCGCAGGCCGGTGATGCCGAGCATCGGGTCGTGTTCGTCCAGGACGACCGAAATCGGGTCTTCCAGGGTCACGTCCAGCCACGGCGAGATCAGGATCGTCTGTTTCGGCTGCGGGCGGCCCTCCTCCCGGAGCCGCTGCGCGACCGCCAGTGCGAGCGCGGCGCCGGCGGAATCCCCGGACAGGACGGTGTTTTCCGCCGGCTCCGCACCGAGTGTCTGCTCGAACGCGGCCTGCACCATGGGAATCGTCTCGGCGTTGCTGTGCCGCGGGACGAGCGGGTAGATCGGCAGCGTGACCGTGCAGCCGAGCCGGCGCACCAGGTCGGCGGCGAATTCCCAGTGGTGTGATTCGATTTCCTCGACGTAACCGCCGCCGTGCAGGTGGAAGACATGCAGCCCGGCCTTCGCGCGCGGCCGCACGGTCCAGCACGCGAAGCCGTGCACCTCGCGGTGTTCGAGGTCGTAGTGCTTGCGCAGCTTCCTCGGCGGCCGGGCTTGCGACGGCCGCTGGTGGCGGTGCAGGCGCTGGTGCAGCACGCGGGCGTTGTCGTAAAAGGCTTTCTGCCGCGTCGCGCGCAGGTACGCCTGATACAGCTGGGCTTTCATGCTGATCATGCGCACCGGGTACCCGTTTTCCCGCCGCGGGCAACCCCGTTTCGGGCGCGCCGGGCCGGGTACCCGGCAGGCATGATCACGCGCGCTCTTCCCTCGCTGCCGTACGAGATCATGGAGGACGAGGACGTCCGGATCCCGGTTTCGGACGGCACCCGGCTGGCGGCGCGGATCTGGCGGCCCGCCGGATCGGAATCGCTGCCTGTGCCGGGGATCGTCGAGTACATCCCGTACCGCAAGCGAGACTTGACCTCCGTCCGCGACTCGATCCACCATCCCTACCTGGCCGGGCACGGCTACGCCTGCGTGCGCGTCGACCTGCGCGGCTCCGGGGAATCCGAGGGCGTGCTCGCGGACGAGTATCTGGAACAGGAACAACAGGACGCCGAGGACGTGCTCGCCTGGCTCGCCGACCGGCCGTGGTGCGACGGGCGCACCGGCATGATGGGCATTTCCTGGGGCGGGTTCGCCGCGCTGCAGGCCGCGGCGCGGAAACCGCCGAGCCTCGGCGCGATCGTCATCTCCTCGTTCACCGACGACCGGTTCGCCGACGACATGCACTACATGGGCGGCTGCCTGCTGTCGGACAACATCGCCGAGTCCGGGACGATGTTCGGCGAGGCGACGATGCCGCCCGACCCGGCGCTGGTGGGGGACCGCTGGCGCGACATGTGGCGGGAACGGCTGGAAAACTGCAGCCTGTGGGCCGAACAGTGGCTGCGGCATCAGCGCCGCGACAGCTACTGGCGGCACGCTTCGGTTTCCGAGGACTACTCCGGGGTGCAGTGCCCGGTGCTCGCGTCCAGCGGCTGGGCCGACGGCTATTCCAACGCGGTCACCCGGCTGCTGGCGCATCTCGACGTGCCGTGCCGCGGGCTGATCGGGCCGTGGTCGCACAAGTACCCGCACCTCGGCGAACCCGGCCCCGCGATCGGTTACCTGCAGGAAGTCCTGCGCTGGTGGGACCACTGGCTGAAGGACGTCGACAACGGCGTCATGGACGGCCCGGTCCTGCGCACGTGGATGCAGGAGAGCGTGCCGCCGTCGACGTCCTATGAGGACCGTCCCGGACGCTGGGTCGGGGAGGCGGAATGGCCTTCGCCGCACGTCCGGCCGACGGAGTACGCCCTCGCGCCGCATCGGCTCGCTCAACCCGGCGAGTCGGTGGCCGAGGAGTCGCTGAGTGTCGCGTCGCCGTTGTCGGTGGGGCAGTTCGCCGGGAAATGGGCGTCGTACAGCGCGCCGCCGGATCTGCCGTACGACCAGCGCGAGGAGGACGGCGGTTCGCTCGTGTTCGACACGGACGTGCTTGTCGAGCGGTGCGAAATCCTTGGTGCGCCTCGGGTACGGCTGCGGGTCTCGGCGGACCAGCCCGTGGCGATGGTGGCCGCGCGGCTGTCGGACGTCGCGCCGGACGGCCGGGCGACGCGGGTGACGTACGGCCTGCTGAACCTCACGCACCGGGACGGCCACGAGGAACCGGAACCGCTTGCGCCGGGCGAAGAGTACACAGTGGACTTTGAACTGAACGGGGTGGCGCAAGCGTTTCCGGCCGGGCACCGGATCCGGCTCGCACTGTCCACTTCGTACTGGCCGCTCGCGTGGCCGCCGCCGAAACCGGTGACGCTCACCGTGCGGACCGGCGCGAGCGCGCTGACCCTGCCGGTGCGGCCGACCGGCGAACCGGACGAGGTCGCCCCGGACGAGTTCGGCGAGCCGGAAGGAACGCCGCCGTTGCCGACCACGCAGGTGAGCCGTCCGGAGCAGAAGTGGACGGTGTCGCGGGACCTGGTCGACTACCGCTCCGCGCTGGACGTGGTGAAGAACTCCGGCACGATCCGGTACGACGACATCGATCTGGAGATCACCCGTGATGTGCATGAGTGTTACTCGTGGGTGGCGGACGATTTCTGTTCTCCGGTGGCGGAGACGTCGTGGACGGTGACGTTCGAGCGGGGGGAGTGGCTGGTGCGGACGGAGACGTATACGCGGGTGAGTTGCACGCCGGAGGAGTTCGTGATCGACGCGCAGCTGGACGGGTACGAGGGGGATCGGCGGTTGGTGTCGCGGAATTGGCATCGCCGGGTGCCGCGGGATCTGCTGTGAGCGGCTAGTCGACGAGCTGTTCGGACACCGCCCGGTTGCCGAGCGCGATGGTTTCCCTCGGGGTCTCGTCGGAGATCTTGCGCAGCGCCGCGGCGGCTGTCTTGAACAGCGGCTGCTTCGACACCGGATCCCACGCCGTGATGGTCAGTTCGTTGGCCGCACGGACGCCGTCCGCGCCGGTCGGGTCGGCGGTGTCCCAGTAGCCGTAGTGGAAGGGCAGGAACAGCACTCCGCCGCGGATCCCGCACGGGCGCGCTTTGGCACGGACGCGGCCGCGCGGGGTGCGGATCTCGAGCAGGTCGCCCTCGGTGATTCCGGCGCGTTCGGCGTCCTGGCGGGACAGTTCGGCCCAGACTTCCGGGGCGGCGGTCTCCAGTTGCGGTGCGCGGCCGGTCTTCGTGCGCGTGTGGAAGTGGTACAGCGTCCGCCCGGTGATCAGCGCGAACGGGTAGTCGGTGCTCGGCGGTTCCTCCGGTACCAGGTACTCGGCGGGCTTGAGCATGGCTTTGCCGTCCGGGTTGTACTCCCGGTATTCCTCCGGGCTGATCGGCTCGCCGGTGTGCAGGTCTTTGCCGTATTCCTCGCAGTAGTCGGGATCGGCGAAGAATTTGCCGTCCGCGTAAAGGCGTTCGGTGCCGTCCGGATGGGCTTCGTCGACCGGCCACTGGACGCCGCTGACCAAGCGGAGCTTCTCGTAGGACAGTCCACTGTAGTCACAGGGTCGCCCGGCGGACGCCTTTTGCCAAGCCGCGTAGGCAGATTCCGAGTCGTGCCAGGGCGGGAAGACCGCGCCGTCGCGGTCGCGCAGGTTCATCCGGCGGGCGTAGTCGAGGAAGACGTCGAGGTCTGGGCGTGCTTGTCCGGGCGGGTTGACTGCTTTTTCGGACAGATGCACGGTGCGGTCGGCGTTCGTGAAGGTCCCGGTTTTCTCGCCCCATATCGCCGCGGGCAGCACCACGTCGGCGAATTCCGTGGTTTCCGTGCGGAACGCGTCCTGCACGACGAGGAAAAGGCTGTCCTGGCCCAGGATCTTCCGGACCCGCGCGAGTTCGGGCAGCGACACTGCGGGGTTGGTCGCGGAGATCCACCAGAACCGCAGGTCGCCGCTCTCGGCGAGGTCGAGCATCTTCATCAGGTGGGTCGGCGGGCCGTCGTGCGGGATCTGCTCCATCGGCACGTTCCACAGTTCGGCCAGCTGAGCGATGTGCGCGTCGTTGTTCCAGTTCCGGAACCCGGTGAGATCGCCGTTGGCGCCGCATTCGCGGGTGTTCTCCGCGCTCGGCTGGCCGTTCATCTGCAAGACGCCGCAGCCTGGTTTGCCCAGCATTCCGCGCAGCAGCACCAGGTTGTTCACCTGCACCGCGGCAGCGGTCGCCTGGTTCGATTGGTAAAACCCTTGCAGCACAGTGCACAGCAACCGGTCAGTCGTCCCGACCAGTCTCGCCGCGGAACGGATTTCATCGGCAGGCACCCCGCAGATCGACGCGGCGCGCTCGGGCGGATAGTCGCGGACGACCTTGAGGAGATCGTCGTAACCGACGGTGTGCTTGCCGATCCACGCCTCGTCGCACCAGCCGTGCAGGATGACCTCGTGCAGGATTCCGTTCATCAGCGCGACATTCGTCCCGGGCAGCGGAGCCAGATGCAGCTCGGCGGCTTCCGCGACCGGCGTCTGCCGCGGGTCGACGCACAGCAGCCGCGGTGGTCGCGGACCGGCGAGCCGGTCGAGGATGCGGGACCACAGCACCGGTTGCGTCGCGGCGACGTTGTGTCCGAACAGGGCGATGACATCGGCGTGGTCGATGTCGGTGTAGGAGGACGGCTGGCCATCGCAGCCGAAGCTTTCCTTCAGCGATTCGCCCGCGGTCGCGGTGCACAACCGGGTGTTGCCATCGAGGTGGTTCGTGCCGAGCGCGCCGCGGGCGATCGCGGCCAGCGTGTAGTACTCCTCGGCGAAAAGCTGTCCGCTGGTGTAGAAGCCGAGCGAGGTGGGGCCTTCGGTGTCGAGCAGTGCGCGGCTGCGCTGGACGATCCGGTCCATCGCTTCGTCCCACGTGGATTCGCGGAGCACCCCGTTGTCGCGCACCAGCGGAGTAAGCAGCCGGTCCGGTGCGTTGTTGGCCTGCCAGCCGAAGAGGTCCTTGGGGTCGAGCCGGCCGTGGTTGACGCGGTCGTCGGCCCGGCCGCGGACGCCGGCGATCCGGCCGTCCTTCACCGCGATGTCGAGACCGTCGCCGTTGGAATGCAGGACCGCGGCGGTGCGGACCCAGCGGTCGACGTCGCCCGGCTCGAGCCCGTCGGCGAGGTGGCAGTCGACCCGCACCGGCCAGTCCTCGCCCGGACCGTACGGCGTGCGCGTGCCCCATGGTTCGGCGATTCCGTCCCGCACCCTGTCTCCCTCTCTCGCCCGACCCGCGCGGGTACCCCGGAAGGCGGCGGCCAAACCCCCGGGTTTCGCGCGCGTCCCCTCGGGTACGCGACCGGGAGGAGGCGCTGATGACTGAACGGATGCTCGTAGTCCTGGACGAAGCCGCGAAGGCCGAGGTCCCGCCCGGCTGGGGGCAGGCGGCACCCGACCACCGGATTGTGCCCTGTCCTCCGGGCCGGGCTTCCGTGCTGCTCAGAGAGGCCGCTGGCGCCAAACCGCTGGCCGATGTGCTGGCGGGCGGCCAGCTAGTGCCGGTCGCGTTGCGGCTGGCGGAACGGTACCCGGAGGCGGTGCGGTCGGTCCTGCTTGTCGGGCCGGACCCGGAGGGCGACGGCCGCGAGTCCCGCGACTGGTTCGCCGCGCACGGCACGCACGTCGCCTCGGCCCGCGAGGCCGGGGTCGAGGTCGAGGTGCTCCCGCACGGCCCGGCCGGCGCTCCGCTGACCGAACCGCGGGTGGCCGCGGCGGTGACGGCGACGCTGGACCGGCTCCCCGCGGTGCGCCGCCCGGACTGGTGACCTGTGGGTGCCCGGCGACGCGCCGAGCCAGGCCTGGCGCGGCAACCACGGACGGCTGGTTCAAGACAGTGCTGGAGGCGGCATGACTGACGAACGTCACCGGGAACCGGAACAAGAGGCGGCGAACCCGCGCCGCACCGAGGTCGACGAGGAGAAGGTGCCCCGGCGGCCGGAGCCGGAGAGCCCGCTGGAGGACGAGGAGGGCCGCTCGAAGCGCGGCCATCCCCAGCTGGGCGACAATTTCCGCGGCGAGAGCTGACCGGGGTACCCCGCGCATCCCTCGTTTAACGTCGAATCCGCGCGGATAAGCCAGGGCGCATGAGGATCTTGCTCTGGCACGTCCACGGGTCGTGGACCGACGCGTTCGTCCGCGGGCGGCACGAGTACTTCGTCCCCGCGAGCCCCGAGGGCGCGCCGTGGGGGCTGGGCCTGGCGGGGCGGGACTGGCCGCAGGTGACCGAGGTCCCGGTCGACCGGCTCGCGGACGCCCGGCCGGACGTGGTCGTGCTCCAGCGGCCGGAGGAAGCCGCGTTCGTCCGGCCGCAGCTGGGCTCGCGGGTGCCGATGGTGTACGTCGAGCACAACGCGCCACGGCACGGCGCGGCGGTGTCCCGGCATCCGATGGCGGGTCAGGACGAGGTACCGATCGTGCACGTCACCTCGTACAACGCGCTCATGTGGGACAACGGGATCGCGCCGGTGGTCGTCATCCCGCACGGCATCCCGGACCCGGGCGAGCGCTACACCGGCGAGCTGCCCGCGGGCGCGGCGATGATCAACGAACCGCGCCGCCGCGCCCGGGTGACCGGGGCCGATCTGCTGCCCGCGTTCCGCGAAATCGCGCCGGTGAACGTGTTCGGCATGGGCACCGACGGGCTGCCCGGCGGACAGGGCGACGTGCGTCCGCCGCGGCTGCACGACGAGCTCGCCCGGCACCGCGTGTATCTGCACACGGCGCGCTGGACGTCGCTCGGCCTGTCGATGCTGGAAGCGATGCACCTGGGCATGCCGATCGTCGCGGTCGCCTCCACCGAAGCCCCGGCGGCGGTGCCCCCGGACGCCGGGGTGTGTTCCGCCGACATCGAGGTGCTCGCGCGGAGGTTCCGCGAACTCGTGCACGAACCCGATTTCGCCGTGCTGGCCGGGAAAGCGGCCCGCGAGCACGCGCTGGCGCACTTCGGTCTCGACGCGTTCCTGGCGCGCTGGGACCGCCTGCTCACCGAAACCGCCCCCGCTGCGGAAGGAGTCTGATGAGGATCTCGATGGTGTCCGAACACGCCAGTCCGCTCGCCGCGCTGGGGGAGGCGGACGCGGGCGGGCAGAACGTCCATGTGGCGGGGCTTTCCGCGGCGCTCGTGCGCGGCGGTCACGAGGTGACTGTCTACACGCGACGCGACGACCCGGACGCGCCCGCCGCGGTGGAGACCCCGGCCGGTTACCGCGTGGTGCACGTACCGGCCGGTCCGGCGCGCCGGTTGCCGAAAGACGAACTTTTGCCGCACATGGGGGAATTCGGCAGCTGGCTGCGCGATCGGTGGACGGAGGAGCCGCCGGACGTGGCACACGCGCACTTCTGGATGTCCGGGGTGGCCACGGTGCTCGCCGCGCGCGAGGCCAAGGTGCCGACAGTGCAGACGTTTCACGCGCTGGGCGTGGTGAAGCGGCGGCACCAGGGCGACGCCGACACGAGCCCGCCGGACCGGATGCGGCTGGAGCGGATGGTCGGCAAACAGGTCGACCGGATCGTCGCGACCTGCTCGGACGAGGTGTTCGAACTGGCGCGGCAAGGGGTTCCGCGGCAGCGGATTTCGGTGGTGCCGTGCGGGGTCGACCTGGACCGGTTCGGGGTCGGCGGCCCGGTGGTGCCGCGGACCGCGCCGAAGCGGCTGGTCTCGGTCGGGAGGCTGGTGCCGCGCAAGGGGTTCGACCTGGCGATCGCCGCGTTGCCGCGGGTGCCGGAGACCGAGCTGGTGATCGCGGGCGGACCGGCGTCCGGGGCGCTTGCCCGCGACCCGGAGGCACGGCGGCTGCGGCGGCTGGCGGAGCGGCTCGGGGTGGCTGACCGGGTGCAGCTGGCAGGTCAGGTGAGCCGCGCTGAGATGCCAGCCCTGCTGCGTTCGGCGGACGCGGTGCTGTGCACGCCTTGGTACGAGCCGTTCGGGATCGTCCCGCTGGAAGCGATGGCGTGCGGGGTGCCGGTGGTGGCCGCCGCGGTCGGCGGTCTGACGGACACCGTGGTGGACGGGATCACCGGACGCTTGGTGCCGCCGCGCGACCCGACCCGGCTGGCGGCTCGGTTGCGGGCGTTGCTGGACGAGCCCGCAGAACTGGAGGCGCTGGGCACCGCGGGACAGGAGCGGGTCCGGGCGCGGTATTCGTGGGACCGGATCGCCGCGGAAACCGTGCGCGCGTACGAAAAAGCCATGCCGGTCAGCGAGTCCGACTGGGCCGCCGTGCGTTGACCACTGTCCGTGAAGGACTCCTTGAGGGAACCTGATTCCCTCAAGGAGCCCTTCACGGACGGTTAACCGGTGTATCGGCGCGCGGCTGAGTTGCGTTGTGGCGCTTCCAGCAATCGCAAGCCGTGCTCGACTTCGGCCGGGACCACGGCGCGCTCGCGGAGCACCCAGGGGAGGCCGCGCAGGCACTCCGCCACCGCGGCGACCGTCGTCCGGTCCCGGGGCGCGGAAGCCAGCACCGCGGCTCCCCGGCGGAACACCGAACGCCACGGGCGGCGCAACAGCAACGTCCACAAGGTGTTCCGGATCCCCAGCCCCCGCCGCCGGCGCGGATCGCGCAGCTTCGACGGGGCGTGGTGGATCACGACGTCCTCCCGCCAGCACATCCGCCAGCCGAGCGCGGCGAGGTCGAGCGCGAGCAGTTCCTCCTCGCCGCCGAGCCACAGCCGCGGCGAGAAGCCGCCGACGTCGCGGAAGGCGCGCACCCGGAACATCGTCAGCCCGGCCATCACCCCGAGCAGCGCCGGGCCGGGCAGCCACTCCGGGCCGGGCACCAGCGAAAACCGCAGTTCCGGCGTGATCGGGTCCTCCCGCAGATCCGGTTCGACCAGGCAGCGCCCGGTCACCGAACCGAGCCCGGGATGCGCGTCCAGCACCTCGGCGGCGCGGGCGAGCGAGCCGGGCTGCCAGGTGGTGTCGTCGTCGCAGAACGCCACGTACGGCGTCGTCACCTCGCGGACGGCGATGTTGCGGCCGACCGCGCCGAGATTCCGGTCGAGCTTGATCAGGCGCAGTTCGGGGAAGTCGCGAGTGACAAGGTCGGCGGTGCCGTCGGTCGACGCGTTGTCCACGACCAGGATCGGTGGCCGCTCCGGCAGCGTGACCAGGTGCTGGAGGGTTTCGCGCAGTTGTTCGCGGCGGTTGTGGGTGATCACGACGACGGACGTGCGGTTCATGGTTATCCTTCCGTCAGCCGGGCTTGGTGTTCGATGGCGGCGGGCAGGACGCGGCGGCGGGCCAGTGCGGGCGGGAGCCGGAGCGCCGCGGCGGCGAGTGCGGAGAGCAGTCCCGGTTCTCGCCGCGCGCGGGCGAGCAACCGCCGGAGTTGGGTGGCGCAGACGTGGGCCGGTCGTCGTTGCCAGCCGATGAGCAGTTGGTTTCGGGCCTCGGCACGCTGTCGCCAGCCCGGAGACGGGCGTGCTGGCGACGGATGATGGTGCGCCACCACGTCTTCCGCGTAGCAGAGCTGCCAACCGGCCGCGGCGAGGTCATAGGACAGCAACTGTTCCTCCGCGCCGAAATGCAGCATCGGGCTGAACCCGCCGACCTGCAGGAAAGCTGACCGCCGGACGATCGCGGAGCAGGCCAGGAACCCGAGCACGAGCGGGCCGGGTGCGTCCGCCGGAGTTCCCAGCGGGCTGTGCGCGAGGGCCGGGGTGATGGGGTCCTCGCGTTCTTCCGGGCCGACCAAGGTGCGTCCGGTGAGGAGGCCGAGCCGGGGATGGGTGGCGAAGAGCTTTTCGGCCCGGAGGAGTGCGTCGGGAGCCCACCAGGAGTCGTCGTCGCTGAAGGCGACATACGGCGTCCGGGCGGCGATGACGCCCTGGTTGCGCGCCGCGGCTCCGTGATTGTGCGGGCTTCGGATCACCCGCACCTGCTCGAAGGAAGCGGCGACGTCAGCCGTGTGATCCGTCGAGCCGTTGTCCAGGACGATCACCGGCGGCGGTGGGTCCAATGTGGACAGCTGGGCGAGGGTGCGCGTCAGTTCTTCGGCGCGGTTGCGGGTGGCCACGACGACGGTCGTCCGGCTCACGGTATTTCCTTGAGCTCGCCGACGAGTTCGGCCAGCGGTCCGGGAAACGGGTGTTCCGCGGCGGCGCGGGCGCGTGCTTCGGCGGAGCAGCACCACTCGAACCACTCGTCGAGGTCGGCGCGGGTGGCGTCCGCGGGCAGGACGGCGGGCCAGCGCAGCGCGTGTGCTTGGGCGGTCACTTTGCCGCCGTGCGCGACGGGATCGACGGCGAGCACCGGGACACCGGCCTTCAAACCGAGGGCGAGGCCGTGCAGCCGGGTGCTGACCAGGACGTCCAATCGGGACACTGTGCTCACGAACTGGTCCGGCGTCGCGCAGTGCCGCCAGTTGTCAGTGGCGAGGCGGGTGTCGAGCGGGACGCGGCCGCAGTCGAGGTCGCGCAGCCATTCGGCGAGGATCGCGTGCACTGCGTCGTGCCGCCGGTCCGCGCCGTATTCGGGCTGGTCCGGTGCGAGCACCACGCCGACCACCGGCGGTGAGTCGAGCCGGGCGGCCAGCGAGAGGTCGGCGGCGCAGGCGTCGCCGTCGTCGCGGGCGAGGACCACGTCGAACCCGGCGACCGCGGGGTCCGCCGGATCGGGCACGGACACGCCGATCGCCAGCCGACGGCACCGCGGGTAACGGCGGTGGAGGTCCTGGAGTTGCGTGCCGCGCAACGGGCCGCAGGCGAAGACGACGTGGGTGAACGCGTCCGGCGCGGCGTCGGCCAGGTGCGGGCCCTCGGGGCGGAACGCGGGGCTCCACACGGTCAGGTGGTCGACCCCTGCTCGGGTCAGGACGTCGCTCACCGCCCGTAAGCTCAGCACGTCTCCCGCGGTGGCCTCGCCGTGCCGGAAACTCGCCCAGCCGGTCAGGAGTACTCGCATGCCCGGCGGTTACCCGTGAGTCGCCAGGGTTAACGCGGCGCTGCACGGGTATCCGGCGCGGCATGGTTTTCTCCCACGCGGTAGTCACCGGCGGAGCCGGATTCGTAGGCGCGCGGCTGTGCGCGAAACTGCTCGAAGAAGGCGCGAGAGTGACCGCGGTGGACAATCTCGCCACGGCCCGTCCCGGCGCGCTCGACGCGGTCGCCCGACATCCGCGGTTCCGGCTGCTGGAGCACGACGTGACCAGGCCGATCCCGGTTCCCGGGGCCGTCGACGTCGTGTTCCACCTGGCCTCCCCGGCGTCGCCCCGGGACTACCTGCGACTGCCGCTCGAGACGTTGCGCGCGGGTTCGGCAGGCACCGAGAACGCCCTCGCCGCGGCGCGCGGGGCGCGGTTCGTTCTCGCGTCGACCAGCGAGGTGTACGGCGATCCGCTGGAGCATCCGCAGTGCGAAACCTATTGGGGCAACGTGAATCCGATCGGCCCGCGCAGCGTCTACGACGAAGCCAAGCGTTATGCCGAAGCGCTGACCAGTGCGATGCGGCGCACTGCCGACGCGAACACGGGGATCGCGCGCATCTTCAACACCTACGGCCCCGGCATGCGCGCGGACGACGGGCGGATGGTGCCGTCGTTCATCACCAAGGCGCTCGCGGGCGAACCGCTCACCGTCGAAGGCAGCGGACGGCAGACGCGGTCGTTGTGCTTTGTGGACGATACCGTCGACGGGCTGCTCGCGCTGGCGCGGTCGGATCATTCCGGACCGGTGAACATCGGCAACCCGCACGAGCTTTCGGTACGGGAGATCGCGGAGCGGGTCCTTGCGATCACCCGGTCGTCTTCGCGGATCGTGCACGTCGACGCGGCGGTGGACGATCCGCGGCGGCGGTGCCCGGACATTTCGCTCGCGCGCCGGGTGCTCGGCTGGGAACCGCGAGTCGTTGCGGGGGAAGGGTTGCGGCGAACCTTCGAATGGTTCTCCCGGAGGCAAGCCGCCGCCGCGTAACCGGGTGCGTCGCTTCGCGGAGTAGCGACGTCCTGGGCTTTTCCGGCTGATTCGTTTATCCCCGACTTCGCCGGGTAGTGCTCCCGGGACGGCGGGCCACCGGGTCCGCCCCGCCGGAGAAGGGGTGAACGGGTGCGCTTCCTGGGAATCAACGCGGTGTTCCACGATCCCGCCGCCGCGCTCGTCGTCGACGGCCGGATCGTCGCGGCGGCCGAGGAGGAGCGGTTCAGCCGGCGCAAGCACGGCAAGCAGGCGGTGCCGTTCTCGGCGTGGGAACAGCCGGGCCAGGCTGCCCGCTGGTGCCTGGAACGGGCCGGGCTCACCGCGGCGGACCTCGACGCGGTCGGGTTCTCCTACGATCCGGACCTGGTCGAACCCGGTCTCGCCGGACACGACCCCAGCGGCGAGGAACTGCGTACCGAATTCGCCCGCCGCGCCCCGAAATTCCTTGCCAGCGAACTTCCCGGACTCGACCAGAAGAAGGTCCGGTTCGTCCGGCACCACGTCGCGCACGCCGCTTCGGCGGCACTCGCCGGACCGCCGGGCGATTCGGCGGTTTTGGTCGCGGACGGACGCGGCGAAAGCACGTCATATCTGGCTGGCGAGTATCGCGACGGACGGTTCAAAGAGCTTGCCGCGCAAAAGCTTCCGCATTCGCTCGGCCTGTTCTACGAAGACCTCACCGAGCACTTGGGATTCGCGCGGTCGAGCGACGAATACAAAGTGATGGCACTGGCGTCCTATGGTGGACCGGTCCATCTTGACTATCTCCGCGAGTGCGTTTACGTAACCGGGGACGGGGGATTTCGCACGGAATTGATCGACTGGTCCGCCCTCGCGCCGCGCTGTTCTCCTGGCGACGAACTGACGCGTCGGCACGCGGATCTCGCGTCCAGCGTCCAGCAGGTGCTGGAGGAAGTGCTGCTCGACCTCGCTCGCTGGCTGCACGACCGGACCGGGCAGCGGACCTTGACCCTGGCCGGTGGCATCGCGCTCAACTGCGTGGCCAACACCCGCCTGCACGCGGAAAGCCCCTTCGAGTCGATCTGGATCCAGCCCGCCGCCGGGGACGCGGGAACCGCGCTCGGCGCGGCACTTCAGCTGGCGGCCGACGCGGGGGAGCGGATCGAACCGATGTCCGGCGCCGCGCTCGGTCGCGAATGGACGGACGACGAGCTGGAAGCCATTCTGCAGAAGGCGAAACTGGATTACGAACGTCCGGACGACGTCTCGGACGCGGTGGCGGAGGCATTGGCGGACGACCAGATCGTGGCCTGGTTCCAAGGCCGCGCCGAATTCGGCCCGCGTGCGCTCGGGCGCCGGTCGCTGCTCGCGCACCCCGGCCGCGCCGGGAATCTGGAGCGGCTCAACGACGTGAAGGGCCGCGAGCAGTTCCGTCCGGTCGCCCCGATGGTGCTCGCCGACCGCGCGGAGGAGATCTTCTCGCGCGGCCCGTTCCCCAGTCCCTACATGCTTTTCGTGCACGACGTTGCCGAAGCGTGGCGCGAACGGCTGCCCGCGGTGACCCATGTGGACGGTACCGCCCGGGTGCAGACCGTCGACCCGGCCGACGATCCGCGCACCGCGCGAATGCTTTCCGGATTCGCGGACCGGACCGGTCTTCCGGTCGTCGTCAATACGAGCCTGAACACCGCGGGGCGGCCGATGGTCGATTCCCCGCGCGACGCGTTGGAGTGTTTCGGTTCGGCTCCGGTGGATGTTCTGGCGTTGGGACCGTTCCTGGTCCGGCGTCACCGGAGCCGCTGACTTTTCGAGGAGACGCCGTCATGGCAGACCACTTCGCCGACTTGTGTTCGGCCGCGCAACGATTGCGCTTCGCGACCCCGCGCATTGCCGAGTGGGGCGCATATCTGGCCAGTGTTTTCGAGAACGGCGGGCGGTTGCTCGCGTGCGGCAACGGCGGGAGCGCCGCCGAAGCCCAGCACTTGACCGGCGAGCTGGTGGGCCGGTTTCGACGCGAGCGCCGTCCGCTGTCGGCGATCGCGCTGCACGCCGACACCTCGGCGCTGACCGCGATCGGCAACGATTACGACGAGGCCGAACTGTTCGCCCGCCAGGTCCGCGCACACGGACGGCCCGGCGACGTGCTCGTCTGCCTGTCGACCAGCGGCAGCAGCCAAAACGTCGTCGCGGCGGCGAAGGCGGCGCACGAGCTGGGTGTGACCACCTGGGCGTTCACCGGACCGGCTCCGAATCCGCTCGCCGCGCTGTGCGACGACGCGGTGGCGGTCGACGCGCCGAGCGTGGCCACCGTGCAGGAACTGCATCTGGCGTTGGTGCACGCGCTGTGCGAAGCCCTGGACGACGCGCTCGGGGTGCCCGCGTGAAGCCGCTGGTGGTGGTCGGCGACGTGTTCCTCGACGTCGATGCCGAGGGCGTCGCCGAGCGGCTGTGCCCGGACGCGCCGGTCCCGGTCGTCGACGTGACCAGCCGGTGGCTGCGCGCCGGCGGAGCGGGTCTCGCCGCGCTGCTGGCGGCCCGGTCGGCTGCCGAGGTGGTCCTCGTGACCGCGCTCGGCGACGATCGTTCCGCCCGCACGCTCGCCGGTCTGCTCGAACCGGAGGTGACGTTGGTGCCGGTCCCGCTAGAGGGCAGCACCGTGTCGAAGACCCGGATCCGCGCGGCCGGACAATCGTTGGTGCGCTTGGATTCCGGCGAAGGAACCGCGTCCGCCGACGTTCTGCCGGATCGGGCGGAGCGCGCGTTGCGCAGTGCCGGGGCGATCCTGGTGGCCGACTACGGCCGGGGCATCACGCGGAACCCGCGGCTGCGAGAGGTGCTGACCGAACTGGCGGCCGAAATTCCGGTGGTGTGGGACCCGCATCCGCGCGGTGCCGAGCCGGTGCCGGGAACACGACTGGTCACGCCGAACGCCAGCGAGGCCACCACGGTGGTGCCGGACGCGCTCGAGTTGCCGGGTCTGCTGCGGGAACGCTGGCACGCCGACGCGGTCGCGGTGACGATCGGTTCGCGGGGCGCGTTGGTGGACGACGGCAGGTCGGTGCGGCGGATTTCGGTGCCGGACGGTGCGAAGGTCAGCGGCAGCGCGACGGATACCTGCGGCGCGGGCGACCGGTTCGCCGCGGCTGTGGCGGCCGGATTGCTCGACGGTGCTTCGGTTACGGAGGCAGTGCGCGTCGCGGTCGAGGCGGCAGCTCGGTTTGTCGCCGCGGGCGGGGCCAGCGCACTGTCCGTCGAGGAAGGCCGGATGTCCATTGAGGACGCTCCGGATTTCTCGGCGGGAAATGCCTCTGCGGTAGCGGAACGAGTCCGCGCGGGTGGCGGGCGGCTCGTCGCGACCGGCGGCTGTTTCGATCTCCTGCACCCCGGGCACGTCAGCCTGCTCCGTCAGGCGCGCGCTCTCGGCGACGCACTCGTGGTGTGCGTGAATTCGGACAGTTCCGTGCGCCGGCTGAAAGGCCCGGGCCGTCCGCTGCTGTCCGCGCAGGACCGGGCCCGCCTGCTGACCGCACTGTCCGTTGTGGACGCGGTGGCGGTCTTCGACGAATCGTCCCCGGTGGCGATCCTGGAACGGCTGCGGCCGGACGTGTGGGTGAAGGGCGGCGATTACGCCGAGGCGGAGCTGCCCGAACGGGCGGTGGTCGAGCGGTACGGCGGCGAGGTCGCGCTGGTGCCGACCCTGCCCGGCTATTCGACGACGAGGCTGGTCGCCGCCGCGGCCGGCCGGTGAATCTTCGAGGGAGTCTGATGCGTTCTCTTGGCAATGTCCTGATCACCGGCGGCGCGTCCGGCCTCGGTGCCGCGACGGTCGAAGCGGTCCGCGCGGAAGGCGGCACCCCGTGGGTGCTCGACCGCGCCCGGCCCGCCGACGGGGTGGACTACGTGCAGGTCGATCTCGCGGACTCCGCGGCGGCCGAGGAAGCCGTGCGCGAGGTCGCCGAACGGGCGGGCGGACTCGACGGGGTGGTGACCGCCGCGGGGATCGACGCGTGCGGTCCGCTCGGCGAGGTCCCGGCGAAGGACTGGGAGCGGGTCGTGCACGTGAACCTCCTCGGCACGGTCGCCGTGGTGCGGGCCGCGCTGCCGTATTTGGAGCAGTCCCACGGCCGGATCGTCACCGTGTCCTCGACGCTCGGCATCAAGGCAGTCAGCGACGCGACCGCTTACTGCGCCTCGAAATTCGGCGTCGTCGGTTTCACTCGGGCGCTGGCCGCGGAGCTGGCGGGCCGGGTCGGCGTGACGCTGCTCGTGCCGGGCGGGATGTGGACCCGCTTCTTCGACGACCGGACGGAGCAGTACCGGCCGCCCGCGGACGCGAAGCTGAACCGGCCGGGACACGTCGCCGGGACGGTGGTGTTCGCCCTCGGCCAGCCGCCGGACGCGGAGGTGCGGGAGCTGGTCGTGTGCGCTTCCGAGGAAGGTTCCTGGCCATGAGCGTGCTGGCTCTGCGCGCCCTCGGCATCGGCGACCTGCTCACCGCGGTACCGGCACTGCGCGGGCTGCGGCAGGCGTACCCGGAAGACCGCCTCGTGCTGGCCGCGCCGGAATGGCTGCGCGACCTGGTCGCACTCGTCGACGCCGTGGACGAACTGCTCCCCACGCCCGGCCTCGGCGCCCTGCGCTGGCCGGGCCCGCCGCCGCGGCTGGCGGTGAACCTGCACGGCAACGGCCCGGAGAGCATCCGCGACCTGATGGCCGTGCTGCCGGACGCGCTGCTCACCCACCGGCACCCGGCGGTCCCGGAGATCCCGGGCCTGGACTGGACGCCGGGCATCCACGAGGTCGACCGCTGGTGCCGGCTGATCGAGTACGGCCAATGCCCGGCCGACCGCCGGGACCTGCGGATTTCCCCGCCGCCCGGGCCGAGTCCCGCGCCGGGGGCGGTCGTCGTGCACCCGGGCGCGGCGTTTCCCGCCCGGCGCTGGCCGCCGGAGAGGTTCGCCGAGGTGGCGCGCGACCTGGCCGGGGCCGGGCACCGCGTGGTGCTCACCGGCGCGGCGGCCGAACGCGAGCTGGCGGAGGAAGTCGCCGCCCGAGCCGGACTGGGTCCGGAAGCGGTGCTCGCCGGAGCGACCGGGCTGGCCGAGCTGGCCGCGCTCGTGGCGGAAGCGGCGCTGGTGGTGTGCGGGGACACCGGCGTCGGCCACCTCGCGACCGCTTTCGGCACGCCGTCCGTCCTGCTCTTCGGCCCGACGCCGCCGCGGTGCTGGGGCCCGCCGCCGGACGCGCCGCAGCACGTCGTGCTGTGGGTGGGCGACGTCGGCGACCCGCACGGCACCGAACCGGACGCCGGATTGCTGCTGCTGAGCACGGATCGCGTGCTGGCGGCCGCTCAGTCGGTGCTGCGCCAAGGGGTGTCGCATGGCTGAGCGGATCGGCGTCCTCGGCGCGGGCTACGTCGGGCTGACGACGGAGGCCTGCTTCGCCGCGATGGGGCATCAAGTGTCCGCTGTGGACATTGACGAGACGAAGGTTTCCCGGCTGCGGGCCGGAGAAGTCGACCTCGCCGAACCGGGGCTGACCGAGCTGGTCGCCGAAGGACTGAGGGAAGGCACGCTCGTCTTCTCCGGAGATTTCGCCGCGGTCGCCGGGTCGACGGTGGTGTTCCTGTGCCTGCCGACCCCGCCTGGCGATGACGGCACCCCGGATTTGCGTGCGCTCCGCAGTGCGCTCGGCGACCTCGGGCGAGTGCTCGCGCCGGGCACGATCGTGGTGACGAAATCGACCGTGCCGGTCGGGACCGCGCAGCTCGTCCCGGAGTATCTCGGCCGCGCCGACCTTCCCGTGGTCAGCAATCCCGAGTTCCTGCGCGAAGGCCATGTGGTGCACGACTTCCGGTGCCCGGACCGGGTGGTCGTCGGTGCCGACCCGCCGGATTCGCCTGTCGCGGAACGGGTTGCGCAGTTGTACGCGCCGACCGAAGCCAGGGTCGTGCGGACGAGCAGCGCGAGCGCCGAGCTGGCCAAGTACGCCAGCAACGGATTCCTCGCGGTGAAGGCGTCGTACGCGAACACGCTGGCCGAACTGTGCGAACAGTGCGGCGCGGACGTCCGTGACGTGGCCGCGGTGATGGGCCTCGACCCGCGGATCGGCCCGCATTTCCTGGCCCCCGGCCCCGGCTGGGGCGGATCGTGCCTGCCGAAGGACGCCAGCGCGCTGTTGCGGGCGGCGGATTCGGCAGGTGTCGAGTTCGGGCTGCTTCGCGACGCGGTGCGGGTGAACACCCGGCAGCGCACGCGCATGGTCCGCGCGATCCGGACGGCGGCGACCGGGCGTCCGGACGGTTCACTGGACGGCGTCCGGATCGGCGTGCTGGGGCTGGCGTTCAAGGCGGGCACCGGCGACGTGCGCGATTCCCCGGCGGTCGCGGTCGCGGCCGAACTGGTCCGGCAAGGCGCCGAGGTCACCGCGTACGACCCGGCTGTCCAGTCCGAAATGGACGGAGGGACCGTCGTGGACGATCCCTATCTGGTCGCGAAAGACGCGGCCGCGCTGGCCGTTCTCACCGAATGGCCGGAGTTCCGCGACCTCGACTGGCCCCGGCTCGCCGAAGCGGCCGACCGGCCGGTCGTGGTCGACACCCGCAATGTGCTCGATCCCGACGTGCTCGCCGAGGCCGGGTTCGCCCGGATCGGCGTCGGCACCCCAGTGGAGGTTCCTGATGCGTGTTCTCGCCCTAGGCTGCACCCTCAAGCGCTCGCCGGACCGCTCCAGCAGCGACCTGATCGCCCGGCAGCTGCTCGACCTGTTCGCGGAACGGGGAGTGACCGGCGAACTGGTCCGGGTGGCCGACCATGACATGCGCCCCGGCATCGAGGCGGACATGGGCGACGGCGACGAATGGCCGGAAATCCGGCGCAAGGTCGCGGCCGCGGACATCGTGCTGATCTCGACGCCGACCTGGGTCGGGCACATGTCCAGCATCGCGCAGCGCGTGGTGGAACGGCTGAACGCCGAACAGTCCGAGACCGACGACGAGGGCCGGCCGGGGATGTTCGGCAAGGTCGGGGTCGTCGCGGTGGTCGGCAACGAGGACGGGGCGCACAAGATCACCGCGGATCTTTTCCAGTCGCTCAACGACATCGGCTTCACCATCCCTGCCCAGGGCGGCACGTACTGGAACGGGGAGGCGATGAAGGGCGGCGATTACCAGGACCTGGACGAGACGCCGGAAGCGGTCGCCTCGACGAACGCGACGCTGGTCCGCAACGCGGTGCATTTGGCTGAGTTGCTGGGGAAGCAGCAGTACCCAGCTTCGTGACGCTGGAGGTACGTGAGGGGAACCCTGACGGAATCAGATTCCGTGAGGGTTCCCCTCACGTACGGGCGCCCGCGACTCAGGGCCGCTGCCCGACGCCCGTTGCGATCTCGTGCCCCCGATGCTCGTCCGGAGCCAGCGGCGGAGTACCCCCGCCCTGCCCGCGGCGTAACCCGTGCAGGAACTCGCTTACGGTCTCCTCGGCCGACCACTCCGGCTGCCATTCCAGTTCGGACCGCGCCCGCGACGTGTCCATCACCGGCAGCCGCAGCACCGTGTCGAAGAGGCCGGGCGTCGCGGGCACCAGATGCATCCGCCAAGCCGCCGCGAGCGCGGGCTTGACCAGCCCGGCCGGGACCGGTACCCGCCGCGCGCGCAGCAGCCCGGCCAGCAGCCGCGGGTCGACCACCGGATCGGTCGCGATGTTGAACGCACCCGACACCGGCCGCAGCACACAGCGCCGGATGGCGTCGGCGAGGTCGTCCGCGTGCACGACCTGGAACCGCAGCCCCGGGATGTCCGGCACGATCGGCACCAGACCGGGCCGGAGCAGGCTGCCGGGCACGAACGGCCCGGCGAACAACCGCCGCTGCTCGGTCGACGCGGTGCGCTGAAAGACGAACCCGGGCCGGACGCGGACCACCCGGATCTCCGGATGGGCGCGTTCGAAGGAGTCCAGAAGCCTTTCCACGTACGCCTTTTCGCGCGGATAGGCCGCGCCCGGCCAGCCGTGCGTCGGGTAGTCCTCGCTGACCGGGCGATCGTCGGCGGCGGGGGAGTAGGCCCCGACCGAGGACGCCACGACCAGCGTCGACACCCCGGCTGCCGCGGCGGCCTCGAACAGCCGGAGCGAGCCGCGGACGTTCGTCTCCCAGGTGAGGTCCGGGCGGTGGGTCGGCTGGAAGAGCCATGCCAGGTGGACGACTGTGTCGGCGTCGCGGAGCACGGGTGCCAGGTCGTCGTGCGCCACGTCGACGCCGACGTACTCCGTCTTGGGCGGCGGAATGCCCGCCGGACGCCGTTCGAGGCCGGTGATCGCCTCGACATCCGGGTCGGCTGCCAGGGCGCGCACTGTCGCGGTGCCGATGTTGCCGGTCGCGCCGGTCACTGCGATCCGCCGGGAGGTCATCGGGGCCGGGTACCCGCAGCGGGCCGGGTCAATCAATGCTGGTCCAGCTGCCGCAAGCGCTTCAGATCCGTCTTGCGCCCAGGGACCGCGGTGTCCCGCACCGCCGCGGCGAGTTCCAGCAGCAAATCGGCGAGCGCGTCGCGGGCTTTCGGCCACGGGTAGACGAACGGTTCCCGTCGGGGAGGTCATCGGGCCGAGCCAATCAATGCTGGTCGAGCTGCCGCAGCAACCGGCGGACCGGCAGTGCCATCGCCCCGAGCCCGAGCGTCGCAGTCACCCCGTCGTCTGACGAGACGAGGCGGTCCTCGACCTGGCAGACCAGCGACCGGCAGCGTTCCAGATCCGTCTTGCGCCCGGGGACCGCGGTATCCCGCACCGCCGCAGCGAGTTCGAGCAGCAAATCGGCGAGCGCGTCACGCGCTTTCGGCCACGGATAGACGAACGGCTCCCGCCCCTCCGCCGTCGTGCGCACCGCTTCGACCAGCTGCTCGACCGGCGGCCACAACGCTCCCAGCGTCCGCAGCGATGCCTCGTGCTGCGTGCCGGAATGCCGGCTTCGCTTGCGCAGGTTGAGGAACCGGCCTTCCCGGGTGAGCCCGGACGCGTCCTCGGCCGCCCGCGCCAGACTGCGCACGTCGCTGACCTGGCCGAGCCAGTTGTCCAGGTCTTCCGGCAGCTCGTCGGCCCGCACCAGTTCGGCGGTGTTTTCCAGCAGATCGGCGAGTGCGGAAGCGAGCCGGTCAGCGGCCGCGGCGACGCGTTCGCCGTACAGTGGCGGGAAAATCACCACGTTGACCACCAGCCCGATCGCGGCGCCGAGGGCGGTCTCCAGCAGCCGGTCGCCGAGCAGTTCCGAGCTTCGCGCGGTCCCGTAGGTGACCAGCAGCATCCCGGTCACCCCGACCCACACGCCGGACGCGCCGAACCGCCGCCACGAACCCACCAGCAAACCGACGAAGACGACGATAGCCAGCGTCACCGTCTGTTGCGGCACCACTTGCGCGACCCCGGCGGCGAGCAGCACCCCGAGCGTCACCGAGCCGACTTGCTGCGCCCAGCCGAGCAGGCTCCGGTAAACGGTCGCTTCCACCAGGAAAATCGCCGCGTAGGGCGCGAGGAACGGCTGGGAAAGGCCGATCACCTCCGTGGCCAGCAGCCACGCAGCCACCGCGGCGACGGTCGCCTTGGCGGCCTGCAACGCAGTACGCCGTTCGCTGCCGGGCACGCGGATCGCACGGGCCGCCCAGCCCAGCGGCGTGCGGTCGAGTTTGGGCGTCACGCGCGTACGGGCGCGCCCAGGTGGACGAGCTTCGTCTGCGTCATCTCGTCGAGCAGTTCGGGCCCGTAGCCATAGCCGGAACCACTGCCGCGGCGCGGATGGGCCGCCCCGCCGGGAGCGCCGCCGAAAACGGCGTTGATCTTGACCGTTCCGACAGCCAGTTCGCGCCACGCGTGCTGCGCGTGTTCCATCGACGCGGTGAGCACGGTGGCGGCGAGCCCGTAATCGTCGTTCGCGGCCTCGGCCAGCCCATGTTCGAAAGAATCCACCACGCACACCGGCGCGACGGGACCGAAGGTTTCCTCCCGCAGCACCCGCATCTGGCTGGTGCATCCGGTGAGCACGGTTGCCGGGTAATGCGCGCCCGGCCCGGCCGGGACCTGGCCGCCGGTACGGATTTCGGTGCCCAGCGATACGGCGTTCTCCACGTGGGAATGCACGTGATCGCGGTGCCGGGTGTCCACCAGCGGGGCGAGCGTTTGCCCTCGGGCGATCTCCACGAGCGCTTCGGTGAACTTCTCGGCTATCGCGCGGTGCACGTAAATCCGTTCCACCGCAACGCAAATCTGCCCGGAATTCGCGAACGCGCCGAGCGCGGCCTGCTCGGCGGCCCACCGCGGGTCGACGTCCTCGTCCACCACGAGCGGGTCGTTGCCGCCGTTCTCCAGCAGCGCTTTCGCTCCGGTCGCGGCCGCGCTCGCCGCGATCGACCGGCCGGTGGCGGTGCTGCCGACGTGCGCGAGAACGTCCACATCGCTCCGCGCGGCCAGCACCGCGCCGATCCGGCCGTCGCCGTGGACGGTCTGCAGCACGCCTTCGGGCAAGACCCCGGCAAGGACCTCGCCGAACAGCGCTCCGGTGTGCGGACACCGTTCGCTCGGCTTGTGCACCACAGTGTTCCCGGTGACCACGGCCGCCCCGATGAGCCCGCACGACACGGCGACCGGGTCGTTCCACGGGGTCAGCGCGACTACCACGCCACGCGGCTCCGGGACCATCAGATCGGTGGCAGCGAAGTCCCCGAGCAGGCTGCGGCCGCGATGCACCGGACCCAGCTCGGCGTACTGGTCGAGGGTGCCCGCCCCGGCGAGCACCCCCTCCTTGGCTTCCTCGAGCAGACGGCCGGTCTCGCGTCGGTTGAGCTCGGCCAGGTCGTCGGCGTGCGCGCGCAGGCGTTCGGCGGCGGCACGCAGGGCGGCGCCGCGCTCGGCGGCCGGGGTCCGGTCCCAGCCCGGCTGCGCCCGGTGCGCGAGGCCGAGCGCGGCGTCGAGTTCGTCCGGGCTGGCCATCGGGACCGCGCCGACCGGGCTCCCGTCGGCCGGGTCGGTGATCGCGAGCGTGGCGGCCCGGTCGTCGAGCGTGGTCATCGCACCTCCTGAAAGTCGGTCGCGCTGCGGGTACCCCGGCGCACGCGCTGTCATACGTTCCGTTTGCCTGCCCGGAGGCGGGGTAAACCGCCGCGGGTGAACACTTTCCCGGACTACGCCGTGGTGATCCCGACGACCGGCCGCCTCGCGCTGCGGACCCTGCTGGACACGCTCGGCGCCGCGGAAGGCCCCGGCCCGGCCGAGGTGATCGTGGTCGACGACCGTCCACAAGGGACCGATCTGGAGGTTCCCGAGGGCGTCCGGGTGCTGCGTTCGCACGGCCGGGGCCCGGCTGCCGCGCGGAACGCCGGCTGGCGCGCGGCGAAGTCGGACTGGATCGCCTTCGTGGACGACGACGTGGTCCTCGCCGCAGACTGGCCCGCCCAGCTGGCCGCCGACCTCGCCCGGCTGCCGCCGGAAACCGCCGCGTCGCAGGCCAGGATCGTGGTGCCGCTGCCGGACGACCGGAAACCCACCGACGACGAACGCGGCACCGCCGGGCTGGAAACGGCGCGCTGGATCACCGCGGACATGGCTTACCGCCGGTCGGCGCTGATCGAGGCCGGCGGTTTCGACGAGCGGTTCCCGCGTGCGTTCCGGGAAGACTCCGACCTGGCCGTGCGCGTCGTGCTCAAGGGACACCGCATCGAGCGCGGCGGGCGCGTCACGACCCATCCAGCGCGCCGTTCGGGATTCTTCGCCAGCGTGAAAGCCCAGCGAGGCAACGCGGACAACGCGCGAATGCGGTACAAACACGGTGTCCTGTGGCGGCAGCGAACCGGCGCTGGCAGCGGAATGCTGGGGCGGCACGCGCTGACCGTCGCCACCGCAGTCGCCGCGCTCGCGCCCCGGAAGCGTCGCCTAGCCCTGGCAGCCTGGGCCGGGCTGACCGGTGCGTTCGCCGCACAACGCATCCGTTCCGGGCCAGCCACGCCCGGCGAGATCGCACGCATGCTCGTGACGAGCGTGCTCATCCCGCCCGCCGCCTGCTATCACCGGCTGCGCGGCGAGATTGCCGCCCGCCGTTCGCTTTCGCCGCAGGCAGTGCTGTTCGACCGCGACGACACGTTGATCCACGACATCCCGTATCTCTCCGATCCGGAACAGGTCCGGCCGGTCGACGGCGCGGTGAGCCTCGTTCGGGAACTCCGGCGGAAAGGCGTCCGGGTCGGCGTGGTGAGCAATCAGTCCGGAGTCGCGAAAGGACTGATCGAACCGGTTCAGCTGACCGCGGTGAACGCCCGCGTGGACGAGTTGTTCGGCGAGTTCGGCACCTGGCAGGTCTGCCCGCACGACGCCGACGATGGCTGCGGCTGCCGCAAACCGTCCCCGGAACTCGTCCGGCGCGCGGCGAAAGAGCTTTCGGTCGACCCGGCGCGGTGCGTCGTCATCGGCGACACCGGCGCGGACGTCGAAGCCGGGCTCGCCGCCGGAGCGCGCGCCGTGCTGGTGCCGACCGCCCGCACCCTGCCCGCCGAGATCGACCGCGCCCGGCAAGACGCCCTGGTGGCGCGAGACCTCGCGGACGCACTGCGCCAGACCGGAGTCCTCGCGTGAAGCGCGTTTTGGTGGCCCGGCAGGACAATCTCGGCGACGTCCTGCTGGCCGGTCCGGCGATCCGGGCGATCGCCGCGCAGGCCGAGCACGTCACGCTGCTCGCCGGACCGCACGGTGCCGCGGCCGGGGAACTGCTGCCCGGCGTCGACGAGGTGCAGGTCTTCAGCGCGCCGTGGATCGACCCCGAACCGCCGCCGCTGACCCGCCCGTCCGTCGACGCCCTCGCCGAACAGCTGACCGGTTTCGACGCGGCGTTCGTACTCACCTCGTTCCACCAGTCGCCGTTGCCGCTCGCGCTGGTGCTCCGCCTGGCCGGGGTGCCGTGGATCGGTGCGATCTGCGACGACTACCCGGGCAGCCTCCTCGACCTGCGCCACCGCGTACCGGGCGATCCGCCGGAAGCGCTGCGGATGCTGTCGCTGGCCCAAGCCGCCGGGTGCTCGCTGCCTCCAGACGACGACGGCCGGCTCGCGATCCGCGGTCCGCTGCCGGATGTTTCCGCGCTGACCGGGATCGGCGACTACGTCGTGGTGCACCCGACGGCCTCGGTCCCGGCGCGCAGCCCTTCTCCAGTCCATAGTGGACGGATCGTGGACGCGCTCGCCGAAGCGGGACATCGCGTTGTCGTCACTGGCGCAAAGCCGGAGGGAATGACCGCCGACGTCGACCTGAGCGGTCGCACGACTCTGCTCGAACTGGCCGCTGTACTCGCCGGAGCCGAGGCAGTCGTCGCCCCGAATACCGGCCCGGCGCATCTGGCGGCAGCGGTCGGAACCCCGGTGGTGTCGCTGTTCGCGCCGGTGGTGCCCGCCGCGCGCTGGGCTCCGTTCGGGGTCCCGGCGGCGTTGCTCGGCGACCAGCACGCGCCGTGCCGGGGAAGCCGCGCCCGCATCTGCCCGGTCGCCGGGCACCCGTGCCTGGACGGCATCGACCCGGCGGAAGTCGTGGCCGCGGTGGAGGAATTGGCCAAGCGGCCGAGCCGCCGGGTAACCGCTTGAACCGCAAGGGAAGGAGAGAACATGGTGGACCCAGCACCGTTGCCCGAGGAGGCGGACGGGCCGCGCGCGGCGGTCGTGGCCGGCGCGGATTCCGGCATCGGCCGGGCGGTGGCCGTCGCGCTCGCCGGCGGGGGAGTGGACGTCGGAATCACCTGGCACGCCGACCAAACCGGGGCGCAGGAGACCGCCGCCGAAGCACGGGAGCAGGGCGTGTCCGCACACGTGCGGCAGCTCGACCTCACCGACCTGCCGACCGCGGCGAGCGCCGTCGACGACCTCGCTGACGAACTCGGCGGCGTCGACGTGCTGGTCAACTGCTCCGGGACCGGCAGCAGCGAACTCGCGATGGACATGGATTTCGACACCTGGCGCGGCGTCGTGGACGTCGACCTCCACGGCGTTTTCGTGTGCTCGCAACGCGCCGCGCGCCACATGATCGACGCCGGGCGCGGCGGCCGGATCATCACGATCACCAGCGTTCACGAGCACGTGCCCCGCGTCGGCGCCGCACCGTATTGCGCGGCGAAAGCCGGTGCGGGCGCGCTGACCCAGGTGCTCGCGCTCGAACTCGCCGAGTACGGGATCACGGTCAATTCCGTTGCCCCCGGCGAAATCTCCACCCCGATGACCGGTCAGACCGACGTCGACCCGCGCGATCAGGAGCGTCCGGGAATTCCCTTGGGCCGCCCCGGGCACGCCCGCGAAGTCGCCGCGGCGGTGGCTTTCCTGGCCACCCCCGCGGCGGGGTACATCACGGGCGCTTCATTGGTGGTCGACGGCGGGCTGATGCGCATGGGCGCGCAGGCCGGAACGGCGTTCCCGGACCACAGCTGGCGGCGCCCCTAAGCCCGTTCGCGGCTGCCGCTGAGCGCGACGGCCAAGGCGACGAGCGCGGTCAGCCCGTGCAGCCAGTTGTCCGCCCAGTTGAGATTCACCGGGTCGTCGCGTGCGGTGCTGAAGGCCGTCGCCAGTATCCCGTACGCGGTGAGGCCGGTGAACGCCACGAACAGCACCCAGCAGTACGCGACGGCTCCGGAAAGCTTGCGTGCGGCCAAAATCCCGAGCAAACCGAGTGCGGTGTGGACGATGTTCAGGACCGTGCTGGAACTGAACAGCCAGACCGCGCGCGTGGTGTCGTGCCCGGCGTGCGCGGTTTCCGGCACGAAGAACCCGGCGATGCCGAGGACCAGGTAGACCAGCCCGAGCACGGCGACGACCGGCCGCGCCCAGGAACGGGTGGTGACCGTCGGCATGGGGGCTCCTTTCCGCGGCCGGTCGCGCCCGGTCACTCCTCGCGGAGCGACTTCGCGACGGAACCGCCTGCCTCGTCCGCCTGTTCGGCCGGATCCGGATCCGCACGGCGCTGCGGGAGGTCCTCGTCCGGGGCCGCGGCCATGGCCGCTTCCGCACGGGCGAGCGTCTCGTCGTCGGGCGGGTTCGGCACCGGCTGGACGTCCGGGCGTTCCTCGGCGAGCCGGTTCCCGAGCGGTTCGCCTTCGCGCGCCTCGGCGGGCGTCGTGGCCTGCCGGGTCGCCGGGCTCCAGCGCTCCGGCGGTTCGACCCCGGCCTCCAACGGGTCGACCCGCAGTTCGTCCTCGTCGAGGGACTCGGACTGGTCGAGCGTTTCGGGCTCGGCCGGATCGCTGTCGGGCATCATGCTCCCTCCTCGCTGCGGCGCTTTCCGTCCGGGTACCCGCGCGGGACGGGGCAAAACGGCGTCAGGCGGCGGCGAGATCGCGGATCGCGGTCTGTGCTTTCTGGATTTCCTGCCCGACCAGGAGCGCGGTGAAGCGGGCGACCGAGATGCTGTGCGCCGCCGAGACGACCGCGTCGCAGGCTTCCTGCGCGTCGTCCGAATGGTGCCGCACGCGCCCGGCGAGCAAGGATTCCTCGAGCTGGCCGCCCAGGTCGGGGAGGAGTTCGGAGAGGTCGTCGGCGAGCAGGCTCAGCAGGCCGAGCGTGCGGTACAGCTCCGCGGGGGATTCGTAGCCGCCGGCACCGGCTTCGCGACGGAGCCGGCGCAGCGCGGTCTGCGCCTGCTCGGCCGGTGCGGGAGACGTCGCTGAATGGTCCATGAACCGCTGATACCCGGTGGTCGCGCCGCTAACCGGACGATTGCGGGCGGCTGCCCCGGGTATCCGGGAACGATGAACGAGATCGTCGAACTCATCCGGAGGCGGGCGTGCCTCGCCGAGTCCCGCGACGCCGAACGGGTCGCGCACGCCGTGCTGCGGACGCTGTCCGAGCGGATCTCGCCGGAAGCGGCGGCCAGCCTGGCGGTGCAACTGCCGCCCGGACTGGCCGACGACCTGCGCCCGGGCGGCGGCTCCGGGGAACGCTACGAACTGGAGGACTTCGTCGGACGGATCGCGCGCCGGGCGGACCTGACGGATCCGGAGGCCGTGCACCGGGCCGGCGTGGTGCTGGACGTGCTGGGTCGCGAGACGGTGCAGGTGGCGGAGGAGGTCTGGGACGTGCTGCCGGAACCGTTGCGGCACCTGGTCGGCGCTCAGGCCCAATCCAGGAACTTAGGCGGCCTCAGTCCCGCTCACCGTCCACAAGAGACGCCACCGCCGCCGAAATGCCCGATTCATTCTCATCTGCCCGTGTCGTGCGGGCCGTGAGGGCCACCCTGAGGGAATCTGATTCCCTCAGGGTGGCCCTCACGGCCCGGCATTGGCGCTCAGGCCGCCTGAGCGCTTCAGGCGTTCCGCATCCGAGGCCGGTGCGGCTGGGCGTCGCCGCCGGGGATGTCGCGGTCCATATGGTCGGCGTGGTGCAGCGCCTGCGCCAGCAGCCCGCGCACGTGCTCGTCCGCGGCGGAGTAGTACACGAACGTCCCCTCGCGGCGGCCCTTCACCAGCCCCGCGAGCCGCAGCTTGGCCAGATGCTGGCTGACCGCGGTCGGCGCGGCCCCGGCCAGTTCGGCGAGGCAGGCCACCGACGATTCCCCCTGCAGCAGCGCCCACAGCACCTTGATCCGCGTCGGGTCGGAGAGCAGGCGGAAGCTTTCCGCGGCCAGGTGGACCTGCTCGTCGGAGGGCATGTCGAAGTCCGGCAGGGAGGAGTGCATGCCCCGATGCTACCGTTCCTTCTCGGTTATCTGCGCATCTGCGCAGGTATGCTGACAGTGGGCCGGGGCGTTCGCCCGGTCGTGGGACATTGCGGAACATCCGGGAGCGGGCGATGGCAGAGCTGGGACACGGTTCCGAGACCGCGGCGGGCGGCGGCCACGCGCACGAGCCGGAATCCCGCCAGGACAGCCCTGGTCACGGGCATGGGCACGACCCCGCGCATGGCCATGGCGTTTCCGGCCCTGGTCACGAGCCCGCGCACGGCCATGGCGACGGTCACGGTCACGAGTCCGCGCACGGCCACGGGCACGGCCACTCGCCTGCGCACGGCCACGGCCACGGCCATGGTCATCACGAGCCAGCGACCTGGCGGCACCGCGTCAAACACCTCCTCACCCCGCACAGCCACGACAGCGCCGACCGCCTCGACACCGCCCTCGAAACCAGCCAGCGCGGCATCCGGGCGCTGATCTGGTCGTTCGCCGCCCTGTTCGGCACCGCCGTCATCCAGCTGGCCCTGGTCGCGGTCACCGGTTCGGTAGCCCTCCTCGGCGACACCATCCACAACTTCGCCGACGCCCTCACCGCCCTGCCGCTGGGCATCGCCTTCGCCCTCGGCCGCCGCGCCGCGACCCGCCGCTACACCTACGGCCTCGGCCGCGCCGAAGACCTCGCCGGAGTCGTCGTGGTGCTGATCATCGCCGGATCCGCCGCGCTGGCCGCCTACGAAGCGATCGACCGGCTGCTGCACCCGCACCCCGTGCAGCAGCTCTGGGTGCTCGCCGCCGCCGGAGTGGTGGGCTTCGCCGGGAACGAGCTCGTCGCCCGGTACCGCATCACCGTCGGCCGCGAAATCGGCTCCGCCGCCTTGGTCGCCGACGGCCTGCACGCCCGCACCGACGGCTTCACCTCGCTGGCCGTGGTGCTGGGCGCAGTCGGAGTGGCCCTCGGTTTCCCGGCGGCCGACCCGGTGATCGGGTTGCTGATCACCGTCGCGATCCTGTTCGTCCTGCGCGACGCGGCCAAGGAAGTCTTCCGGCGGCTGATGGACGCCGTCGACCCGGCGACCGTCGAACTGGCCGAAGCGACAGCCGCGGCGGTGCCCGGAGTGGAGGGCGTGCGGGAGGTCCGGATGCGCTGGATCGGCCACAGCCTGCGCGCCGAACTCGCCGTCCAGGTCGGCAACACTCTCACCGTCGAGCAGGCGCACGAACTGGCGCACAGCCTGGAACACCGGCTCATCGCCGCGGTTCCCCGCCTGACCGCGGCGGCGGTGCACGTCGAACCGGCGATCGGGGCGGAGTCCGTGCACCTCGGTTGATCGCGCATCGACCGATCGGCTGATCCGCCGCTCCGCCGGGACCGGCCGGAAACTCTGGCCGCGCAGTCGATTCGCCGCACCGGTGCCACCCGGCACGGTGGACGCATGGCAATCATCGAGGTGGAAAGCCTCGTCAAGCGGTACGGCGGGCAGACCGTGGTCGACGGCGTCAGTTTCACCGTCGAACCGGGCGAGATTTTCGGCATTCTCGGCCCGAACGGGGCAGGCAAGACCACGACCGTCGAGTGCGTCGAAGGGCTGCGCAGGCCGGACGGCGGGACGATCCGGGTCTGCGGCCTCGACCCGCAGCGCGACGACGCCGAACTGCGCCAGGTCCTCGGCGGGCAGCTCCAGGAAAGCGAACTGCCGGACAAACTGAAGGTCGGCGAGGCGCTCCAGCTGTACAGCTCGTTCTACCGCGACCCGGCCGACTGGCGGGAACTCGCCGGAATCCTCACCCTCGAGACCAAACTCGGCACTCAGTTCCGCCGCTTGTCCGGCGGCCAGAAACAACGGCTGTCGATCGCGCTCGCGCTGCTCGGCAATCCCCAGGTCGCGGTGCTGGACGAACTCACCACCGGCCTCGATCCCCAGGCCCGCCGCGACGTCTGGGGCCTGGTCGAACGCATCCGCGCGCGTGGCGTGACGATCCTGCTGGTCACGCACTTCATGGAGGAAGCCGAGCGGCTGTGCGACCGGCTGGCGGTCATCGACGCTGGTCAGGTCGTCGCGGTCGACAGTCCAGCCGGGCTGGTGGCACGCGTCGACGACCAGCAGCGGCTCCGGTTTCGCGCTGCCGCGCCCTTCGACGACGCCGTGCTCACCAGGCTGCCGGAGGTCACCGCCGTCGAGCGCGCCGGCAGCCAGATCGTCGTCACCGGACGGGGAAACCTGCTGCTCGCGGTGACGTCCGCGCTGGCCCGCCGCCAGATCGCCGGCCTGCGCATGGACCAGACCACGCTGGACGACGCGTTCGTCGCGCTCACCGGCCGTTCCATCGAATCCTGAGGAGACCCCGGTGCCCGCCTTGTCCCGGCTCGCCGCCACCGAAACGAAACTGTTCTTCCGCGAGCCGATCGTCGTGTTCTTCGCGCTCGCGTTCTCGCCGGTCCTGTTCGGCGTTCTCGGCCTGATCCCGGCTTTGCGCGACCCCGGACCGGACGGAGTCCGGATGATCAGCCGGTACCTGCCGATCGTCGTCGCGATGGGGGTCGCGCTGTTCTCGCTCAGCGGCCTGTCCCAGCTGTTCGCCTCCTATCGCGAGAAGGGCGTGCTGCGGCGGATGCGGCTCACCCCGGTGAAACCGACTGTCCTGCTCGGTGCGCAACTGCTGATGGCTGTGGTGCTGTCGGCGGCGTCCACGCTGGTCATCCTCTTAACTGGATGGCTGGCCTTCGGTATCGACCTCCCTCGGCAGCTGCCCGGGTACCTGCTCAGTTTCGCCCTGCTGGCACTGGCGCTGTTCGCGATCGGATTGCTGGTCGCGGCGCTCGCCCGGTCCGCGAAGAGCGCCAGCGCGGTCGGTTCCCTGGTGTTCTTCCCGCTCGTGTTCTTCGCCGGGCTCTGGCTGCCGCGCGCCGACATGAACGACGTGCTGCGGACGATCAGCGACCTGACGCCGCTCGGCGCGGGCGTACAAGCGTTGCAGGACACGGCTTCCGGGAATTTGCCGCAGCTGCTGCACCTCGGTGTCATGCTAGGGTGGCTTGTCGTGGCCGGGGGCTTGGCCGCGCGCTATTTCCGCTGGGAGTGACTGGTGGGCATCGAGGGGGAGCTGCGCGAAGAGTTCGACCGCTGGGAACGCGCACAGACGGCGACCTTCACCGTGCTGCCGTACGTCCTTCTCGCGGTGAGCGTGAGCATTACTTTTCTACAGCTGCCCGCGGATCTTCCGATGGTACTGGGTCTTTCCGCCGCTGCCGCCCTGTGGCTGCTGTGGTTTCACACTCTCCATCCACCCGCATTGCGGGCCGGATATTACGCGGGCCTGCTGGCGATCACGGCGGGCTTGGCAGCTCTCGCGCCGTGGTACGGCCTGTTCGCCTTTGTCGGCTACCCGCAAGCATTCCAGTACCTGACCGGACGCTGGCGATACGCCGGCGCTGCGGCCACCGCGGTGGTCTCGGCAATGGCCTTCCTGGGCGGAATCGCCAAGATCGACGCGGAAAACCTCTGGTGGGTGTGGCTCGGCGTGAGCGTGCTTTCGATCGCGCTGGCGGGAGCGGTGTTTTATTTCGTGGACATGGCCTACCAGCGGAACGAATTGCAGAAACAGGCGCTCGCGGAACTGCACGAGGCAAACCGGAAACTGGAAGCCGCCTTGGCCGAGAACGCCGGACTGCACGCGCGATTGCTGGTCCAGGCTCGCGAGGCCGGAGTCCTGGACGAACGGCAGCGGATGGCGCGGGAAATCCACGACACCCTCGCCCAGGGCCTGGCCGGAATCCTGACGCAGCTGCAAGCCGCCGAACAAACCGCCGCCGAACCGGAAGCGCTGGGCCGCCACGTGGCGAACGCGACGAACCTGGCGAGGGAAAGCCTGGTCGAGGCGCGCCGGACGGTGCACTCCGTCGAACCGTCGGTGCTCGCCGAAGCCCGGCTTCCGGAGGCGATCGGCGAGGTGACCAGGAACTGGTCGGCGGCCAACAGCGTCGACGCCGTGCTCACCACCACCGGCGACGCCCGCCCCATGCACACCGACGTCGAAGTGGCTTTGCTGCGGACCGCGCAGGAAGCGCTGTCGAACGTCGCGAAGCACGCGCGGGCGAAGCGGGTCGGCCTGACCTTGTCGTACATGCCGGACCTGGTAACCCTCGACGTCCGCGACGACGGCGTCGGCTTCGAACCGAATGCCAAGCGCGCCAACGGTTCCACGAACGGCGGCTTCGGACTGTCCGGAATGCGGCAGCGGGTGCAACGCCTCGCGGGACGCCTCGACATCGAATCGGAACCCGGCCTCGGCACGGCGATCTCGGCGACCGTGCCCGCCATTCCGGCCGGAGGTGCGCGGTGATTTCGCTGCTGATCGTCGACGATCACCCGGTGGTGCGCGACGGCCTGCGCGGCATGTTCGGTGCCGACCCGCGGTTCGAGGTAGTCGGCGAGGCCGCAGACGGAGCCACCGCGATCACGGCGGGCGAGCAGCTTCGCCCGGACGTGATCCTCATGGACCTGCGAATGCCGGGAACCGGCGGCGTCACCGCGATCAAGGAACTGGCGAAACGCGGTGTCCCCGCACGAATCCTGGTGCTGACGACGTACGACACCGACAGCGACGTCCTCCCGGCGATCGAAGCGGGAGCCACCGGGTATCTGCTGAAGGAAGCACCCCGGGAGGAGCTCTTCCGCGCGGTCGAAGCCGCGGCGCAAGGCCAAGCGGTGCTCTCTCCGACGGTCGCGACGCGCCTGATGGGGCAGCTGCGGCAACCAGCGGCGGATCTGTTGTCGGAACGCGAAATCGAGGTCCTGCAGCTGATCGCGAAGGGTGCGTCGAACCGTCGGGCGGCCGAGCAGTTGTTCATCAGTCAGGCGACGGTGAAGACGCACCTGCTGCACGTGTACGCGAAACTCGGCGTCAATGATCGTGCGGCGGCGGTGGCTGCGGGGTTCGCGCAGGGGTATTTGACGTTGTAGGGCTAAATGGGTGCGTGCAAGGTGAGTTCGAACGGGGCGAATCCACGACCACGGTAGAAGCTGATAGCGGATTCGTTGGCCGCGTATGCGGTGACGCTGGCTTGATTCGCGCCGGATTTCCTGGCCCACGCGAAGAATTCTTCCGTCAAGGCCCTCGCGACACCGGTTTCGCGGTGCGCGGGGTCGACGCGCAGGCTCTCCAGGACGCCGACCACCGCGTCCGGCCGGAGCGGGTCGGGGCGGCGGATGCGGCCGATCAGGTGGCCGATCGCGGAGCCTGCGGCGGAGTACGCCAGCAGGCACAGGGAATCGTTGCGGCGCACCAGGTCCGCGAAGTAAGCAGCGCCTTCGCGGCGCGGCCACGCGACATCCAGGTACGGATCCCGCCGCCCGCCGTCCTCGGCGAACAGGCCGGTTGCCGAGGCGACGAGCTGCGGCACGGATTCGGGCGTGGCGCGGACGACGACAGCGTTCATGAAGAAAACGCTAACCGGTTCGATTAATCTTGCAAATATCGAATTTTCGGCGATAAATCAGGCCGACCAGACCCGCTCCCCGCCGACCCACGTTTCCCGTACCCGCACCCGGTCCAACGCCTCCGGGTCGGCCGCGAACGGATCCTCCGCGAGCACCGCGAAATCGGCCAGGAATCCCGGCGCGAGCTGTCCCTTGGTCGCCTCCTCGCCGGACGCATAGGCCGACCCAGTCGTGTAAATCCCGAGCGCGGCCTCCACGCTGATCCGCTGCGAAGGCCCGAACACCTCGCCGTTCGGGGCCAGCCGCGTGACGCAGCTGCGCAGTGCGTACAGCGGCGGGAACGGCCCGCACGGATGGTCGGACGAACCGGCCACGGCGACCCCGGCGTCGAGCATCGAGCGGTGGGCGAACATGCGCTCGACGCGTTCCGCCCCGTAGTACTTGGTCAGCTTGTCCCCGTGCGCGGCGGCGTAGTTCGCGAACGGCACCGCGACCATGCCGTGGTCGCGCATGCGCTTCAGGATCTCGTCGTCAATGATGGAACAGTGCTCGATGCGGTGCCGCGGATCCTCGCGCGGGTTCGCGGCTTGGGCCTGGTCGACGGCGTCGAGGACCCGGCGGATCGCGCGGTCGCCGTTGGCGTGCACGCAGACTCGCCAGCCGGCGTCGTGCACGTGGCGCACGGTGTCGGCCAGTTCGGCGGCGCTGACGCGCTCCAATCCGTAGCTGTCGGTGCCTTCGATGGGCTGTTCGACCAGGCAGGTTCCGCCGTTGACAGCACCGTCGGCGAAGGTCTTGACGCCGCCGAGGCGCAGCCGGGTTTCCGGGGTGAGCGGGGCGTCGGGGAGGGCGCGGAAGTAGTCGAAGTGGTCGTAGGCGGCCAGCGCGTTGACCCGGAGGGTGAGCTGGTCCTGGTCGGCCAGGTGGCGCAGGACCTGCCATTCGGTGCGACCGACCAGCGCATCGCCGACCGAGGTGATGCCCGCGGCGTGCAGCGCTGCGGCGTGCCGGGTGAAGGCGGCGGCCAGGACCTCGGTGGACGGGTCCTGCACGATCGTGGGGCGCGGGGTGAAAGCGGGAAACGCCAGGTCGTAGAGGGCTTGGTCGTGGATGACGCCGTCGAGGCGGCCGGCGGCGTCGCGGCCGAGGTGACCGCCGGGCGGGGGTTCGCTCGCGTCGGTGAGGCCGGCGAGGGCGAGGCCGGGGGAGTTGACGACGCCGGCGTGCAGGGTCACGTGCACGACCAGCACCGGGTGGTCCGGGCAGGCTTCGTCCAGGTCGGCGCGGGTGAGTTCGCGGCCGCCGTTGCTGCGGAACGAGTCGTAGCCGCAGCCGATGACCCATTCGCCGGGCGGCGTCGCGGCGGCTTGGTCGCGCAGGGCCGCGGTGAGGTCGGCGGTCGAGCTGATCCGGGACGGCGAGAGGTCGACCTGCAGGGACTGCGCGGCGACGACGGTCGGGTGCTGGTGGGCGTCGTTGAAGCCGGGGATGACGGTGGCGTCGCCGAAATCGTGCAGCTGCGCGCCCGGGAACTCGCCGCGCAGGTCGGCGACGGCGCCGTGCGCGACGATCCGTTCGCCGCGCATCGCGAAGGCAGGCGGTTCGGCGCCGGTCATGGTCACGATGCGCCGGGCGGTGACGATCTGCACGGATTCCGGTGCGGACACGAGGTTCCCTCCAGGGTCGACGGCTGACCGCGCGGCATCGTGTCCACAAAGGACGGTGTGGCTCCGGTGCCGCACCGCCGATTCTAGGGGCGCGGCGGGCCAGGGCGCATGGTCGAAGCTGGTTGCGGCATTCGGGTGATCTGGGTCCCACCCGGGCGAACTCCGGAATGAGAACCGGCTCCGCGGCGGTGTATACGCTGGAAGCACCGGGCGCCTGGCCCGGCTCCCGCGGCGGCAGGAGGCTCGCATGTCCGGCATCGGCGGTGCGCGGGCCGCGCTCAGTGCCGCGGCCGAGCCGTGGGAGATCCAGGTCGGCCGCGACCTCGCCGACCGGCTCGACACCAAACCGCCTTCCCGCTGGTCCCGGCCGGGCGCGGCGGCGGAGGACCTCGCGGACCTGGTCGGCCCGGGCGAAGTGGTCCTGGCCCCGTCGGCGACGCGGCCGTCGGGCGACGGCGTGGTGTGGACGCCGGAACAGGCGCTGGGCGCGGGCGCGCGCGGGGTGGCGCTGTGGGTCGACGATCTGCCGTACCCGCGCATCGTCGGCGCGATCCCGTACCCGGAGCTGATCGCGGTCGAGCACGCGATGGCGGGGAAGCACGCGTGCCTGGTGCTAACCGGTGTCCGCACGACACTGGTTTTCCGCTACCGCTCGTGGGCGTGGCCCGCGGTCGCCGACCTCCTGACCCACGTCCGCTCGCGCGCGCACCGCCCCGGCGCGCCGGAACCGGCGCACGCGGGCCCGCCCGCCCTCGGCTGGGAGCGGCTCCCGGCGTCGCCGTTGGTGGCACTCGGACATCCCCGGCATACGCGCTACCTCGGCGCGGAACCGGAACTCCCGCAACGCTGGCTGTGGCAGCAATCCCGGCCGGCGGCGTTCGTCGTCCTGACGCGCCAGGAGCTGGTGGTGGTCCGCCATGTGCTGGGCCGGCGGCCGCTGACGCACGGCGTCCAGCTGCTGGCGGTGGCGCGGAACCGGATCACCGGCCTCGGCACGGGGGGCGACCGGTTGCGGATCGCCGCGTCGGGGAGCCGGTACGAGGCGGACCTCGGCGCCGAACTGGCGGAAGAAGCCCGGTCGCGGTTCGAGCCCATGCTGCACGCGGACGGTCAGCGGCACGTGGTGCGGAAGGCGTCGAAGGCTCCGCAGGCCTGATCGCCGCGGAACCGGATCCTGGGCGAGAGCACCTTTTTCCGGCGGGTTGTCACAAACCGGGCGGCCGTCCGGTCTTAGCCGACGATCTGGCTGTGCGACTCCCGAGGAGAACCCATGAGCTTGGCCCCTTCCGCCCGTCTCGACGAGGCGGTCCCTTCGCGGTACGCGCTGAAGGTCGGCGACATCGAAGTGCTGGTGATCAGCGACGGCGTGCTGCCGATCACCGCCGAAACGCTGGCCACCAACGCCGACCGGGCCGATCTGGCCGCGTGGCTGCGCGAAATGTTCCTGCCGCCGGAGATGATCGACTGGCCGCTGAACGTCGCCGTCGTGCGCAGCGGCGGCCGGACGGTGCTGATCGATTCCGGTCTCGGCACCGAATTCCCGGGCTTCCCGCGCGCCGGGCAGCTGGCGATGCGGCTCGTCGCGGCCGGGATCGACCCGTCGTCGGTGACCGACGTCGTGCTCACCCACCTGCACATGGACCACATCGGCGGGCTGCTCGTCGAGGGCCTGCGCGGCCGGCTGCGCGAGGATCTGCAGGTCCACCTCGCGTCGGCGGAGGCGGAATTCTGGCAGGCGCCCGATTTCTCGCGGACGGTCATGCCGGAGCCGATCCCGGAGGTGCTGCGCACGACGGCCACGCGGTTCCTCGACGTGTACCGCGGCCAGCTGCGGCCGTTCGAAACCGAGCACGAGGTGGCGCCGGGCGTGCGGATCTGCCGCACCGGCGGGCACACTCCCGGCCACAGCATCGTCCGGCTGGAATCCCGCGGCGAACGGCTGACGTTCGCCGGCGACGCGGTCTTCCAGCCCGGGTTCGACAATCCGGACTGGTACAACGGGTTCGAGCACGACCCCGAGGAGTCGGCCCGGGTCCGGGTCCGGCTTTTGACGGAGCTGGCCGCCAGCGGCGAGCAGCTGGTGGCGACGCACCTGCCGTTCCCGTCCGTCTGCCACGTGGCGGTCGCGGGCAACGCGTTCCGTTTCGTGCCGGCGGTGTGGGACTACTGAGCCGGTCTTCCCCGGGTGCGGTTTCGCTCCGCATCCGGGGGACTTCGGCGCGATCTTGTGGTAAGCAATCCGGCTATGCGCGGAAAGATGATGCGCGGCCTGGCAGTCGCCGCGATGAGCCTGTTGACCTGTCTCGTCGCCGCACCGCCGGCGCCGGCCGCACCGGAGCCCAAGGCACCGCACGAATTCGTCGCCCTGCGCGACGTCGATCCGACCATCGTGCAGGAGATCCGGTACATCACGCCGCACAACTTCACCGGCGCGCCGGTCGACGGGTACCGGCAGCCGATGTGCATCCTGACCCGGGACGCCGCCGTCGCCCTGCACAAGGCGCAGCTGTCGTTCCTGCGCCAGGGCTACACGCTCAAGGTCTACGACTGCTACCGCCCGCAGCGCGCGGTCGACAACTTCGTGCGCTGGGCCGAGGACCTGTCCGACCTGCGGATGAAGGACGAGTTCTACCCGCGCGTGGAGAAGGACCGGCTCTTCGCGGACGGCTACATCGCGGCGAAATCCGGCCACAGCCGGGGAAGCACGGTCGACCTGACGCTCGTCCGGCTCCCCGCGTTCCCGACCCGGCCGTACCGCCCCGGCGAGCCGCTGACCCCGTGCTACGGCCCGAAAGCCGAGCGATTCCCGGACAACTCGATCGACATGGGCACCGGCTTCGACTGCTTCGACACCCTCGCGCACACCCTCGACCCGCGGATCGTCGGGAAACAACGGGACAACCGGATGCTCCTGCTGCACGGACTGGAGCGGGCCGGGTTCAAGAACCTGCCCGAGGAATGGTGGCACTACACGTTCCAGCCGGAGACGTTCCCGGACACCTACTTCGACTTCCCGATCTCGCGGCGTTCGCTGAGCGGCCGTCCGTTCTAGGGCAGGCGGGTCGCGACGACCGCGGCGACAGATTTCGCTGTGTCGCAGATGGCGGTGAGGTTTCCTTTGCTGGCTTCGTCGGTCATCTCGACGAGTACGACTTCGTCTCGTTGTTCGGGAGTGCCTTCGAGCGGCGGGAGGGTCGGCGAGTAGGTGCGGTGGACGAGGGTGACGTCGCAGGTGTCGCCTTCGCTCTCATGCGGATCGACGTACGCGAGGTGTCCGCCGACGGTCGTGCGCGTCTGGCCGTCCGGCGGATCCTCGGCCAGCGGCCACTGGCGGTCGTAGTACAGGTCGACCGACTTCGCGTCGTGTCCCCACGAGCAGGCCCAGTTCGCGAAATGCCGGTCGACCGGGTAGTCCGGACCGACGGTCCGGCGGAGCGTGGCGTCGTCCACCAACGTGCAGGCGTCCGTCCGCGCCAGCGAACCCGGCTGGAACGGCTGGGCCCGGCGGGCGATCGGGCCGCGGGCGACGCGCGCGTAGGCGTCCCCGACGACGGCGTCCGCCATCGCGCACAGTTGCGGTGCGGCCGCGCCGTCGGAGCGGACCGAACTCACCGTGACGACCGAGAGGTCCGGCAGTGTGAAGGAGCGACGGCATTTCCCGGCGTCGGGATTCGGCCGCCGGATCTCGCCGAGCTTCCCCCGGACCGGCGGCACCTGCGGGTACTGCTCCGGTTCGGACAGTTCCAGGCTGGTCACGATCGTGCCGCTGCGGTCGGGCAGGCTCGTGTTCAGGTCGCAGCGCGCGAACGTGCCGAGGTTCGGTTCGAGGAACACTTTGCCGTACTGGCTCAGCGAATTCACCGACAGCAGCGAGCACGGATCCGCGGTGTGCGGGTCGCCTAACAGGTCTTGCGCCGGCGGCGCGGCGGTCGCGTTCGCGGGCGGGGCGTCGTCGCGGGTGAAGATCAGAAACCCGGCCGCCAGAAGGACAACCGCGCCAAGCGCCGCGCCGATGATCACGGGACGCCGGGATTTCTTCGCCGCTCGCGGCACTGGCGCACCGCGCAGGAAGGTCTCGACCTCGACCGCGGTCGGGCGTTTTTCCGGCTGACGGCTGAGCATTGCCTGCAACGCGGGCCCGAGCACACGAGCGTTGCGCAGCGGCTCAGGAGTTCCTTCCGCGGCCCGGCGCAGTTGTGCGAACGGCCCGTTTTCCCCGCTGCCCCAAGGAGAATCGCCCTCGACAGCTGCGAACAGCGTCGCCCCGAGCGAGAAGACGTCCGACGCGGCGGTGGCCGCTTCGCCGTTCGCGACCTCCGGCGCGAGGTACCCGGCGGTGCCGCCGACGCGGGCGCTGTCGGTGAGCGTGACCTCGTGCCCGCGGGAGATGCCGAGGTCGGCGAGTTTGGCGGTGCCGTCGTCGGCGACCAGGACGTTGCCCGGCGTGAGGTCGCGGTGCACCATGCCGCGCGCGTGCATCGCGGCGAGCGCGGACGCGATCTGCACACCGATCGCCGCGGCCCGTTCGGGAGCGAGGACGCCGTCGGTGTGCACGATCTCGGCCAAGCTGCGCGCCGGGAGGTACTCCATGACGAGCCAGCGGTCGGTGCCGTCGGAAACGGAGTCGTACACCGCGACGATGTTCGGATGCTGCAGCGCCGCGCCGAGCCGGGCCTCGCGGCGGATCTGCGGTTCGTCGCCGTCGAGGGAACGCTTGAGCGCGACCGTCCGGCGCAGTTCGAGGTCGCTCGCCCGCCAGACGACACCCATCCCGCCGGCCCCGAGGCGTTCCTCGAGCCGGTAGCGTCCGGCGATCACCTGCGGCGCAGTCACCGCGACAGCCTAAGCCGCGCGTTCCCGGGTTGTCCTCCGGCCGCCCGGAGTCCTCAGTTCTCCTTCGCGGCGCTCTTGCGCAGTTGCCTGCGCACCAGCGGCCAGAACGCGGCGATCACGGCCAGCGACACGATGCTGGTCCACACCTGGGTGCGGGCGGAGTCGTCGGTCAGCAGCATGACCACGATGATCGCCACGACGCCGACGACGGTCAGGATGCCGAGCCACGGGTGCAGCCACATCTTGAGCTTCAGCCCGGCGCGTTCCTCCGGCGTCATGTTGTGCCGCATCCGCATCTGGGTGAACGCGATGAACGAGTACACGAACAGCGCGACCAGTCCGGCGGAGTTCATGATGAAGTCGAAGATGCCCGAGTCGGGCGCGACGAAGTTGACGAAGACCGCGATGTACCCGCCGATCGTGCAAGCCGCCACCGCGACGACCGGCACGCCGGACTTGCTCTTCTTCGCCACCGCGCGCGGGGCCAGCCGTTTCTCGGCGAGCGCGGAGAACATGCGTCCGGCGGAATAGAGCCCGGAATTGAGCACCGAACACGCGGCGGTGAGCACGACCGCGTTCATCACCAGACCGGCGCCGGGCAGCCCGAACAGCGTGAAGGCGTGCGCGAACGGCCCCTCCTGTTTGGGATTCGGCAGCTGGTTCCACGGGACGATGGTGACGATCAGCAGCACGCCGCCGACGAAGAACAGCAGGATCCGCCAGATCACCGTGACGACCGCCTGCCGCACGCCCTTGGCCGGATCCTCGGACTCGGCCGCCGCCATCACCGCGATCTCGGTGCCGAAGTAGGAGAAAATCACGATCGCGACGCCGCTGAGCACCGGCCACCAGCCGTTCGGCGCGAACCCGCCGTGCTGCCAGAGGTTCGGGATCGAGAAGCTCGCCTTCGGCCAGAGCCCGAACGCGAACAGCGCGCCGACCGCGAGGAACACGATGATCGCGGCGACCTTGATGCTCGCCAGCCAGTACTCGACCTCGCCGAACGACCGCGCGGACACCAGGTTCGTGGTGGTGAAGAACAGCAGCAGCACCACCGAGAACACCCACTGCGGCACGTCCGGGAACCACCCGCCGAGCACCGACCCGCCGACGACCGCCTCGAACGCGATCACGCCGATCCAGTAGTACCAGTAGAGCCACCCGACGAGATATCCCGCCCACTCGCCGAGCCCCACCCGGGCGTACTCCATGAACGACCCGATCGCGGGCCGCGCGGCGGCCATCTCGCCGAGCATCCGCATCGCGAGGAAGACGAGCAGCCCGCCGATGAGATAGGAGACGACGGCGGCGGGCCCGACGGCGCGGACCACGTTGCCGGAGCCGACGAAGAGACTGGCCCCGATGATCCCGCCGAGGGCGATCATGGTGATGTGCCGGGAGCGCAGCTTTTTGGGGTCGCTGGCGGAGGTTGCTGCTTTGCCCGGGGTGGTGTCGTGCGGGGTTGCTTCGGGGGTGTGCGCGGGCGGTTCGGCTGTGCCTGGGGTGGCGTGGGCTGTGTGCACGGGGGTGGCGGCTTCGCCTGAGATCGCCTCGCCTGCGGCCGCCTTGCCCGGTGCGGCTTCGGCTGGGGTCGCGGTGCGGTCGGTTGCTTCGCCCGGTGCCGTCGCGTGTGCGGTCGCGCCTCCTGCGCTCGACTCGGCCTGGGTCGCCGTGCGGTTGGTTGCCTCGGCCGGTGCCGCCGGGTCTGCGCCTGATCCGGCCGGGGGCGTCGTACGCGAGGTGGCTTCGGCTGGGGTCGCCGTGCGGTCGGTTGCCTCGCCCGGTGCCGTCGCGTGTGCGGTCGCGCCTCCTGCGCCCGACTCGGCCGGGGACGTCGTGCGCGAGGTGGCTTCGGCCGGAGTCGCCGTGCGCTCGGCAGCCTCCGCCGGGACCGCATTCCCCGCCGCTGCCTCGCCCGAGGCCGCCTCGCCGTGGCTCTCCGGGTTGCCTTGGCCCTCTTCGGTGATCCGATCAGCCATCGATCGATCTTCCTCTCGTCCAGCCGTGCCGTCCCGCGGCGCCGCCCCGCCGACAACGATGTCGGAACCGGCCGCGGAGCCGGGCCTCGCTGACGCGGGACAGTCTGCGGCCGCCGGGTCCGTCGAGGCTAGGTGCGACAGGGGGCGGATGCCGGGCGAGAAAGTTGTCGATCATCCGAATGGAGCAACAGCGCGTGCCGGATTTGTCGGATATCGGCGAGCTGGGTGCGGAATCAGGCTCGCTTGAGGTCCGCCAGCGTCGCCGTGATCTGGTACTTCGCGCTCGCGGCCACACGGGGATTCGTTGCCGCATAAGCGGTGTACGCGTTGAGTCCGGTGCTCAACGCGTATCCGCGCCCGCGCGTCCAGCTGTCCTCGTCGAGGCCCGACTCCGCGCGAAAGATCTCCCGAGCCGAAGGCGGGAGGAGTGTCCATGCGATCAGCGCGTCGCAAGCCGGATCGCCGACGCCTAGTCCGCCGAAGTCGAGGACGGCGCTGATCTGTCCGTCCGCCAGCAGGAGATTGCCCGGGTGCAGGTCGCCGTGCACCCACACCGGCGGGTGCGGCCACGGCGGTGCGGCGAGCGCGGCGTCCCAGACCGCGGTCAGTGCGGCGCGGTCGAAGACGTCGGCGGTCCCGGCGATCGCGGCGCGCGTCTCGGCGTCCCGGCGGGCGAGCGGTGCGCCGATGAACCCGTTGTGCGGTCCGGCGGCGAGCGAGGGATCGGCGGGGATCCGGTGGAGCGCCGCGACGAACCGCGCCAGTTCGGTCGCGATCCGGGCCGGGCAGGCGAGCCCGCCGATGTCCGGGGGCGAGCCCGGCAGCCAGCGGGACACCGACCAGTGCCACGGATAGCCTTCGCCCGGCGTCCCGAGCGCGACCGGCTCGGGAATCGCCAGCGGCAGGTGCGGCGCGAGCCGGGGGAGCCACCGGGATTCCTTCTCCGGCTGCCCCGCCGCCCACTCGCCGCGCGGCAGGCGCACGGACAACTCGTCCCCGAGCCGGTAGAGGACGTTGTCCGAACCGGCCGGTTCGAGCCGCGACAGCGGGAGGGCGGCCAGTTCGGGCAGTTGCGCAATCAGGAGGCGCTTGACCAAGGTTTCGTCGGCGGAGTGCGTTGCGGGCAAAGGCAAGTCTCTCGGTCAGGCGCCCGGCGCGGCCCGGGACGTTCGCCTCGATCGAACCACGCCGTCCGGCGTCCGTCCACTGGATTTCGCACCCGAGACGTCGGGAAAGTCTTGCCCCTCAAGGGTTTCCCTCGGCGCACGCGGAGCCGCATCGCGCGCCTGAGGCAACCGGCTGTCTCACGGATCCGCCCGGCCCGGAAGCCCCGGCCGGAGCGCCGACGGCTGACGGCAGGTGTTGACGAAAGCGGCCACCGCCGGTGCCGGTTCGGTGCTGCGGTGCAACAAGTGGAAGTCGGTCGCGCGGCCGGGTTCGGCCAACGGCCGGTACACGACTTCCGGAACCGCGGCCCGTTCCACGCCCGCCGGGACCACCGCGATGCCCACCTTCGCGGCGATCAGTGCCAGCACGCTCAGCGTGCTGTCGGCGCGAAAACGGGATGGCGGGTCCGCCTCGCGCCGACGCGGCCACGGCGGCGCGAGGTCGCCGTCGCCGATGATGTACTCGATGTGTTCCTCCCCGGCGAGCTGCTCGACGGTCAGCGTCCGGTGCCGGGCGAGGCGGTGCCCCGCGGGCAGCGCGACCAGAAACGACACCGAGCTGGCCGGAGCCGAGGCCAGCCGGGGTTCGCCGGGCGGAGCCGGGAGCGCGCTGAAACCGACGTCCAGTTCGCCGGCGAGGATCGCGGTGCGCTGAACCTGCGGCCCCGCCTCCCGCAGCTCGATCCGGACCAGCGGGCGTGCCTCGTGGAACTCGCGGATCAGACCGGCCAGGAGGCCGCCGAACACCACGGCGCCCGCCACGCCGATCCGGACGCTCCCGGTCTCGCCGCGCAGGGCGGACCGCGCCGCGTCCTGTGCGCGTCCGGCCTGGGCGAGCACCTGCCGCGCTTCGATCAGGAACGCCTGGCCGGCCGGGGTGAGCCGGGGCCGCCGTCCGGTGCGCTCGAACAACGGCCCGCCGAGTTCGTGCTCCAGGTCCCGGATCTGCATGCTCAGCGTGGGCTGGACGACGTGCAGCGTGCGCGCGGCCGCGCTGAACCCGCCCTCCTCGGCCACCGCGACGAAATAGCGCAGGTGCCGCAGTTCCATCCCGTCTCCTATCAGCCGGACTGATCAGTGAATCAGAAACAAGTGTTTGAGCTTATCGCTCGCTCGGGGCCATCGTGGAGGGACAGACCGACGAACAGGGGCAGCGATGCGGATTGTCACGCTCGAAGAACACTGGACCGACCCGGCGGTGACCGCCGCCGGCATGCCGAATCTGCTGAACCACGTGCCCGGCTACGCCGCGGCGTTCGACCCCGACACCGGGATGCCCTACCCGCGGCATCCCGAACTCCTGGCGGACCTGGGCGCCGCCCGGATCGCCGACATGGACCGGCACGGCATCACCACGCAGGTTCTCTCGCTGGTCAACACTTTCCTTCCGGCGGACGTCGCACCGGAATTGACCGCCGCGGCCAATGACACCATGGCCGAAGCGGTCGCGGCGTTTCCCGGCCGGTTCGCCGCGTTCGCCACCCTGCCGACGGCCGTCCCCGCCGCCGCGGCGGACGAATTGCGCCGGTGCGTCGGTGAACTGGGCTTCGTCGGCACGATGATCATGGGGCGCACCGACGACGAATTCCTGGACGAGCCGCGCTTCGATCCCATTCTGCGCGCCGCCAGCGACCTGTCCGTGCCGATCTACCTGCACCCGGCCCCGCCGCCGGTGGCGGTCAGCGAGGCCAGCTACGCCGGAGGGCTCTCGCCCGCGGTGTCGGCGGCGCTCCGGCTCCCCGCGTGGGGGTGGCATCAGGAAACCGCCGCGCACTTCCTGCACCTGGTGCTGACCGGGGTCCTCGACCGTTATCCGGGGCTGCAGTTCATCCTCGGCCACTGGGGCGAATTCGTCCCGTTCTACCTCGACCGGCTGGACGAGAGCATGCCCCGGCGGATGACCAAGCTCGACCGGACCTTCCGCGAGTACTTCCGGGACAACGTGTTCATCACCCCGAGCGGCATGTTCAGCCAGGCCCAGCTCCGGTACTGCGCGGACACAGTCGGCGCCGACCGGATCCTCCATTCCGTCGATTTCCCGATGCTCGGCAACGAGGGCACCGTGTCGTTCCTGACCGAATCGCATCTTTCCCATGAGGATCAGGAAAAGATCGCCCACGGAAATGCCGACGCGCTGCTCGGTCTCGGCTGATTCCTTTCGCGGCCGAGGGTCAGTGCGGCTGGGAGAGGTCTCCCGGACGGAAGGCCTCCGCGGTAGTGCTCACCGGCGCGTCGAGTTCGGTTTTGTGCTCGCGCGGATAGACCCAGCGCAGTGTCGCCGTCGACCCGGGGCCGGAGAAACCTATCTCGTAGAAGATCATTCCGTCGCTTTGATAGCCGGAAATCGAGTAGTGGTCGCCTTCGTCCTTGCGGTAGGTCACCCGGCCGGACTGTGCTTCCGTCTCGGCGGCCGCGTCGGCCAGCGCGGCGGCGACAGTGCGGCCGCCTGAGTTGGTGCCCCAGACGGTCATGGTCGCGTGGAGTGGCTTGTTGGCGAACGTCATTCCGTCGCCGTTTTCCGGGCTGTACGGCGTCGCGGTATATCCCTGGGGAACGCGTGTGGTGAAGCCGAACCGGGGGTTGGTGTAGGTGGTGCTGGCCGCCGGGGCGGACGAAGACGGCGTCGAGGGCGCCGGGGAAGTCGCTCCGATGCCCAGCATTGCCAGGAATTTCGGTTGCAGCAGGTCGCTGATCTCGGAATAGGGGAGGACGACCGTTTCTTTCCCGGCCGCCATGACGCATCCCAGTTCGTACCACACCATTTCGAACTGGACCCCGGTCTTGGTGAATCCGATCGGCGTCGCGGGCACGTGCCCGCGGCCGGGAACCCGGTCCGCCGCGTCGACGGTGGTTTTCCGGCCTTCGTCGTAGCCGACGGTCGGCTCCCGGCAGAAACCGGACTGGGTGTGCGGGTCGATGCGGTCGGTCAGCGTTTTCATCCCGGCCGCGGTCAGCGCTTCGGGCCGGAACATGTCCTGAGGGCCGAGCGGGTTCCCGGTGGCGAGGTCGACGTTCACGGTTTCCGGGAAACGCCAGGTCGTGTGGGAGAGGACATTCGAATCGAGACCGTGGTCGTAGCGAACGGAAAGCAGGCTCGGCGTCTGCAGCAGGATCTGCGCGGTCGTGTGCGCCGCGGGCGTGTCCCCGGTGTCGGTGAACTGCTGCCGCCAGTCCGGATTGGCGCGTGCGTCGCGGATGGCCTTCAGCCGTTTGTCGATCGGGGCGCGCAAAGCGTCGTTGACGCGTTTCCGCACCGCGGCGTCCGGTCCGCCGGACACCTGCGGATACTGGAGGTCGTAGGTGATCGGGAGCGCTTGGTCGCGGCCGGAATCGGTCTGCATCGCGACGGTGAGCGCCGCGGGCGCGGGCGGGTCGTCCTGGCGGTTGAAGACCAGGATTCCGCCGGTGACCAGTGCGCTGACGACCACCAGCACCGCGACGACCTTGCCGACGATCACCGCGGTCGCCCCGGCTCCGGTGCCCGTGGCGGTCGGCACCCCGGCTCCGGCCGCGACCGCCCCGGCGCCCGCTCCGATCGGCGCGGCGGCGGTGCCCGCGGTGGCCAGGAGGGCCAGCGGGGTGAGCGCGGTCAGGGCGGCGGACGCGGCGGCCAGGCGCTTCCAGCCGCGCTTCTCCCAGTTCTTTCCGTAGGCCTTGCGGGCGACGGTTTCCAATTCGGACACGAAAGCGTCCGCTGTGGACGGTCGCCACGCCGGGTCCTTGGCCATGCCGCGCGCGATCAGCGGACGGAGTTTCTCGGGTACCGCGTCCAGCGGCACCGGCGCCATCTGGTGCAGCGAGCGCAGTTCGTCCGTGGTGGTCGCCTCGAACGGCTGGTGTCCGGTGATGCATTGGTAGAACACGCAAGTGGCGGCGTACACGTCGGTGGCGGGCTGGCCCGGTTGTCCGGCCCACTGCTCGGGTGCCATGTACGACGGCGACCCGGCGGTCAGTCCATTGTGTCCGTCCAAAGTGGCCAGTCCAAAGTCGACCAGTTTCGACTGGCCTTCTTGCGACACCAGCACGTTTCCCGGTTTGTAGTCGCGGTGGACGACCCCGGCGGCGTGCGCGTCGGCGAGTCCGAGCAGTGAGCCCTTGAGCATGGCCAGCGCGGATTCCGGTTCGAGGACGTTCTCCGTCGCCAGAAGCGCGCGCAGGGACACGCCGGGCACGGCCTCCATCACCAGCGCGGCGCCCTGCGGTGTTTCGACGAAGTCGAACAACCGCACGACGTGCGGGCTGCGGACGCCGGACAGCAACCACGCCTCGCGCCGGAACCCGGCCGCGATGTCCGGGTCGGCGAGATACTCCGCGAGGAGGTATTTGATCGCCACCATCCGGCCGGATTCCTGGTGCTTGGCCAGCACGACGCGGCCGAAGCCGCCCACGCCGAGCACGTCGACCTCAGTGAACCCGGGCACCCGCCAGTCGCTCATCCGCGCCGCTTCCCCTCTCCGCGAGGCTGGTCGCGGTCGGCGAGATCGTACTCCGGAGATGTGGCATCCGGAGTGGAGTTGTCACATTTGTGCCTCGGTCGTGGGATCCGATCCTGGACGCGCCTCGGGGTGCTGATGCGTCGGCGAGCAGGGGCTCAGGAGGCGGATTCCTTGCTCGGTGGTGCGGTAGCGGACCGTGCGGCCGGACCGCTGCCTGGTGACCAGCCCGTTGTCGCGCAGGACCCGGAGGTGCTGCGAAACCGCGCTCGGCGACACGTGCAAGGCTTCGGCGAGGTCGGTGGTCGTGGCGGGGGAGCGCAGCGCCTCCAGGAGTTCGGCGCGACGCCGGCCCAGAAGGCGGACCGCGTGCCCGGCGGGACGGCGCTCGTCGGCTGTCCACAGTGCACCGCTGCCTCGCGCCGGGTAGCGGATCGTGGTCTGGGTGGTGGTGTGCAGTTTGATCATCACCCACGGCGGCCCGAGCACGACGGGGGAGAGGACCAGCCCGCCGGCAGGGCGTCCGGGCGAAGGACGGTTGTCGCCGTCGAGGACGAGGCGGCCGTCGTGCCAGTTCAGTCTGGCGTGCAGGTCGGTGAACAGACGGCCCGCGCCGCCGTCGGCCCACTGTTTGGCGCGGTAGGCGATGTCGGCGTCGAGGACCGCGCGCAACCGGCCCCAGTGCGGTGCGATCAGGCGGTCGTGCGCCTGACGCAGTTCGGCAGCGATGGCGCGCAACCCAGCCGCAGGGTCGTCGGCGAGCGCCTGCGCCGGGCCCGACAGGCGATCGCCGAAGACGCCATGCAGACTTCGCCGGACCTCGCCCGGGGTGGTCCGGCATATCGCGGCGAGCGCCTCGTCGATCGTGCTAGCCGCGCGCGCCGGGGCGGGCAGGAGGAACTGCGGCCAACTGGCCCGGCCGGTGACCAGCAACGGCCAGGTCCGCCGGAGGTCCAGCGGCCGCGCGGCGAGCTCTGCCGTCGCCCAGCGGGCCCAGCGTTCGTGCCGCGTCCGGCCCCAGCACCCGGCGAGGGTCTGCAGGCCGGAGACAGTTTCGGACAGCGGCGAGACGGCGAGCCTGGTGCCCGCGAGGTCGCCGGTGCTCAGATCGAGGGTGAGCGGCACGTCGCGATTATGCGGCAGAGGGCGGGTTGTCCGGGGGACCGGCGGGCGGGGTTTGGCCTTCGCTGGTCCAGGGGCTGCGCTTGGGGGCGGGCGGCTGAGGTCTTGTCTTCGCTGGTTCGGGGGGGGGTCTGTGGGTGAGGTGGTTGTGGTCTTGCCTTCGCCGGTCCAGGCGTGGTCTTTCATCGTGTGAGGTTGAGGTCGTGCCTTCGCTGGTCCAGCGGGTGCGTTTTACGGCGGGCGGATGAGGTCTTGCGTTCGCTGGTCCGGGGTGGTTTTTCTGTGGGCGGGGTGGTTTCGGTGTCGCCTCCGCCGATTCAGGCGTGGTCTTGCATCGTGCGAGGCTGCAGCCTTGCCTTCCCTGGCCAGGGCTGGTTTCAGCGGGTGTGGCGGTTAAGGAATCGCCTTTGCTGGTCCGGGTGGCTTTCGGCGGCCAGGTCGTTGAGGTCTCGCCTTCGCCGGTCTGAGGGCTGCTCGTTCAGCGGGCGGGGTGGTTGAGGGCGTGCGGCTTCTCATCGGTCCGAGCGGGGCGCGGCAGCGCGGTCGCGAAGGAGCGAGCTTGCCGAACCAACGGGTGGGAAGCCCGGTTCCCGCTGGCTCCGGCGACGCCCCCGTTATGCAGCACTCCGGCCGAACCAGCGGGCGAGCTGGTGGTTCAGCTCCTGCTGGTCCTCGCCGATCCAGGCGATGTAGCCGTCGGGGCGGAGCAGGACGGCCGGGGCGTCCAGGGCGGCGGCGGGGTCGGCGAGGAGGTCGACCCGGTCTGTCCAGCCGTCGACGGTCAGTCGTTCGGTGCGGTCCAGCACCAGTGCGCGGCCCTGGTGGAGGCGGTCGTAGAGGCGGCCTTGCTTGAGGTCGAGGTCGGGGAGACGGTGGCCGAGCAGGTCGGGGCCTTTGCCGAAGTCGTAGCGGAGGTCGATCGCGGTGATTTTCCCGATCAGGCGGCGGTTGACCTCATCGATGTCCATCAGTTCGGCGAGCAGCTTGCGCACGGCCCGCGGTCCTGCTTCGGCGGACGACAGTTCCATCTGGGCGCGGGTGTTGTCGAGGACGTCTGCGGCGACCGGATGGCGTTCGGCCTGGTAGGTGTCGAGCAGGGAGTCGGGGGCCGAGCCGCGGATCTGCGCGGCGAGCTTCCAGCCGAGGTTGAACGCGTCCTGCACGCCCAGGTTGAGGCCTTGTCCGCCGGTGGGCGGGTGGATGTGCGCGGCGTCGCCTGCCAGCAGCACCCGGCCGACGCGGTATCGGTCGGCCAGCCGGGTGGCGTCACCGAAGCGGGACAGCCAGCGCGGGGAGTGCACGCCGAAATCGGTGCCGGCGAGGGCGCGCAGTTGTTCTTGGAAGTCTTCGAGAACGGGCGGTTCGGAGCTGAGCCCGGCGGCAGGTACCACGACGCGGTAGACGCCTTCCTCGACCGGCCCCAGCATGAACCGCTTGTTGGCCTGCCGGACCTCGGCCACCTTGGCGGCGATCTCCTCCGGCGGCGCGGACGCGGGCATCTCGCCCATCAGGGTTTCGGTCCGCGAGGGTTCGCCCGGGAAGCCGACGCCGAGCAGTTTGCGCACGGTGCTGCGCGCGCCGTCGCAGCCGACGAGGTACTTCGCTCGCAGCTGTTCGCCGTCAGCCAGTTCGACGGTCACTCCGTCCTCGTCCTGCTCGAACCCGGCGATCGCGCAGCCGTGCCGGACCTCCGCGCCCAGTTCGATGGCGTGTTCCTCGAGCTCCCGGACGACGACCGGTTGGGGGATGCCCAGCAGATACGCGGTGTCGAGGTCCGCGGGCGGGGGTGCGGGGATGCCAGCGAAAATGCCGCCGACCGGACGTTGCCGTCCGTGCGGCAGGAGCCGCTCCAGCAGCCCGCGCATCGCGAGTTGCTCGAGGCTGCGGATGTGCAGGCTGACGATCCGGGCCAGCGGGACCGGCTCGGTTTCCTTCTCCAGCACGAGAACCCGCACGCCGTGCAACCGCAGCTCGGCGGCGAGCGTCGCGCCGGTGGGACCGCAGCCGGCGATGATTGCGTCGATCATGAAGCATCCGTTCGTTCAGGTGACGTGCGGTTCGGTGCGATGGGAACAGTCGCCGGTCGGTCAGTTGCGCGGCGCTCTGCTGATGCCCGTTGAGCTGGGATGCACGCGGCCGTGGCCCGCTTGGCCCGTGGCCGCGTAGCCGCAGTTCGCTCAGCGGGGCCTTGGCTGGCGCGCGCCTTGCCGCAGTTTGCGCGGTTGGCAGCGGCGCGTCTGATGGGAGAGAGCCTGGCTGGGGTCCGCTCGATCAGTGCGTGGCTGACTGCGGTGCGTCCAACCGCCGCCCGTTCAACCGCGGCGATCGCGACAACCGCGCATCCCGGCATCGCGACCCCACGACGGCAGGCACGCCCAGGTAAGGACGCGTCGGGCTGAGTCGGGATTCGCGCAGGACTTGGCATCGGCCGCGCCAGTCTGCGGCACCCCGGATCTTGCGGCAAGCGAAATACGAAGAGGTTCCAGCCATCGTCGATGTAGCTCCAGTCTACATGATGGCGAACACATGTTCGACTCAGGAACCCTCCCGAACATGAAGCACAGCGACCCCAAAGCCAAGCTCCCCGCCGCGTACTGGCGGTTGTGGTGGGCCTCTGCGGTGGACAACGTGGGGGACGGGATCTTCTCCGCGGCGGTCCCGCTGCTGACGGTCACGCTCACGCGCGATCCGGTGCAGGTCTCGGTCGTCTCGGCCGCGACCTACCTTCCCTGGCTGCTGCTCTCCTTGCCCGCGGGGGCGCTCGTGGATCGGCGCGACCGAGTCAGTCTCCTCTGGCGGTCGCAGGCGCTTCAAGCGGTGATCGTCGCGGTGGTCGCCGTGCTGATCGGGCTGGGGCGGATCGACATCGCGGGGCTCGCGGCCATGGGGTTCGGGCTCAGTGCGTGCGAGGTCGTGTTCGCCAACGCGTCGCTCGCAGTGCTGCCGGACCTGGTGTCCGAGGCGCAGTTGCACCGGGCGAACGGCAGTCAGTACGCGGTCGCCAACGCGGGGCAGTTGTTCGTCGGGCCGCCGATCGGGAGTCTGCTGTTCGCGGGGGCGGAGGCGTTGCCGTTCGGCCTGGACGCGGTGTCGTTCGCGGGGTCTGCCGCGTTGTTGGCGACTTTGCCTCGCCGTCCGGCGCCGCGCGAGGTGCAGCCACCGGTCCGGGTCGCGGTGGTGGAGGGGGTGCGGTGGCTCGGGCGGCACCGGTTGCTGCGGACGTTGGCCGGGCTGCTGGCGGTGAACACGTTCTGCTACCAGCTTGGCAATGTGACGGTCGTGCTGCTCGCGACCCAGACTTTGCACGTCAGCGAGCGCGGTTACGGCGTGCTGCTCGCGGGGGCCGCGGCGGGCAGTGTGCTCGGCGGGATGGTCAACGCGCGGGTCGTGGCGAAAATCGGGGCGCTGCAAGCGTTGTTGACCGCGTTGATCGCCAACATCGTGATCTTCGTGCTCATCGGAGCCAGTCCGAATGCGGTCGTTCTCGGGGCTTTGCTGGGTTTCAACGGGTTTGCGACGACGCTCTGGAGCGTGGTCACGGTCAGCCTGCGCCAGCAGGCGGTGCCGCAGGAACTGCGCGGGCGCGTGCACAGCGTCTACCGGATGCTGGGCTGGGGTTTGATGCCGCTGGGATCGCTGGTCGGCGGACTGGTCGCGGACGTGCTCGGCATCCGGGCGGCGTATCCGGTGGCCGGTGCGGTGCGGGGGATCGCGCTGGCCGTGGCGCTGCCGGTGCTTCTATCGGCGATGCGCGGCGGGAAGCCAGCGGAGTGAGGGCACGTCTGTCCTGAGTGGACAGTGGGTGATAGTCAATTCGTGGGCAATCGGCCCGATGGTTCCCTTTTACCGATCTGTGCGGTCGGAAATGCTGCGGAATATGCATCTTATTGACAGCTTGCCGACAGTTGGAAGCGGGTTCCGCTGTTCGGTTATTGGTCGCGGAGAAGGTGCAACGTTTCCGGCGGCGGGGGCGACTGTGCGGGCGGAGGTGCTCATGCCGGAATCGACTGTGGCGGTCTCATGGCGGAACGACGGGAAGTGCGGCGAGTTACCCGGGAGTAAGGGCTACTGCCGTCGCGCGCCATTCGTGTGGTCGTGCGGGGAGGGCGGTGAATTCCGCGCGGAGGGGAGTCGGCGGAATTTTCCGGTGATCGGGTGAGGTTTAGCGGAGCGAATCGCCGATTCTTCCTGATCGACTTGTCCCGCTAGCTGTTCGGAAGCGTTTAAGGAGAGGCGGAAGGTGATCGTTTTCCGGGACGCGGCTGAACTCCCGCTCGCGGCGGTGATGTTGCTGCGGTCGGGGCAACGGCAGCGTCCGTTGGCACTACTTCGGCGGTTTCGATCATTGTCGAGGCGGCCGGGATAATGACGGGTTTACGCTGGTCGGAGCAGTCGGAAACGGTTCCGGGTGCGGTCGGGACGTCGGCCGAATGCGAAGGCGGACCGTCCGCTTATCTGTGTGTCGCCCTGAGGTGTGAGTCCGTTGTTCATATTTTAGAATGCTCTCGGCAATGTGTGACGCTGGGTGCGAACCGGCGTATGCCGCAGTCCTTCGTTTGGCGGTTGCTGGAGCGCAACCGCGCTAGGCAGGGTATGGATTCCGGCGCGGGTCCGGTCTTGAAGACGGCCGCGCTCTGCTGGGGCTAGTGCCGCGCGGGCGGGGGGCAATTCCCCGGGCGGCTCCTACGAGTATTCGAAAGGCTTGGTCATGCACTCCCGGAAAGAAAGATTCGCTGTCCCGAGACCGCGGCCGGTGCCCGGCGCCGGCGATGCGGGCCGGCTGGCCGCAGTGCTCCCGCGGCTGGCCGCCCGGCATCGGGTGCGGGGAGCGCAGGTCGCGGTGTGGTCCGGCGGCGAGACGGTCATGGTCCAGACCGGTTCGGCGGGCGGCGGCAGGCCGATGCGGGCGGACTCGCGGGTGCCGATCGGCTCGATCACCAAGGTGGCGACCGCGACCCTGGCGATGATGCTCGTCTCCGACGGCGATCTCGAGCTGGACCAGCCGGTAGGCGAGATTCTCGGCGACCCCTCGCTGTCCGCCGAGCTGACCTTGCGCAGGCTGCTGAGCCACACCAGCGGGCTGCCCTCGGACCCGGCCGACGCGGGCGGGTCCTGCCGGAAGGAGGTGCGGGCCGCGGAGTTCGTCTGCGAGCCCGGCGCCGCGTTCTCCTATTCCAACCTCGGCTACGCGCTCGTCGGCCTGCTGATCGAAGAGGTCACCGGGATGGGCTGGCGCGAGGCGGTCGAGTCGATTCTGTTGCGGCCGTTGGAGATCGAGCCGGTCTACGTCGACAGCCCGGGCGTCGCGACCGGGCACGCGCGCGACGGCGAGCGTCCGCTCGAACAGGTGCTGCCGCCGATGCTGGACCCGGCGGGCGCGCTCGCGCTGAGCGCCCGCGACCTGGTCGCGCTCGGGCGGGTCCACCTCGGCAAACCGGGATTGCTCGACGTCGTCACCGCGAGCGACCTGCACCGGCCGGTGCCCGTCGCGGAACCGTTCGGCCTCGCCGACGGCTGGGGACTGGGGCTGGCCTGTTTCGGCGATGAGGAGTTCCGCTGGCTCGGCCACGACGGCACGGCCGACGGCACCTCGTGCCACCTGCGGATCGACCAGGCCGGGGCCTGCGTGCTCGCGCTGACTGCCAACGGCGCGGGCGGCACCGACCTCTGGCACGACCTGGCCGCGGAACTGCCGGACCTCGGCCTTCCGCCATATCGCCTCCAGGGCGCGGAATCCTGCCCGATTCCGCTGCCGAACGGCGATTTCGGCACTTATCGCAACGGAGCCCTCGGATACACGATCCGGCCGACCGCCGACGGCGGCGCGTGCCTCGACGTGGACGGCGACGTCTTCCCCGAACTGACCCGGTACGCCGACGGCAGCTTCACCGTCCGCGACCCGGCGACCGGCCGCGCCACCCCGTGCGGACGGTTCCGCGGCGACCCCGGCGCGGCAACCGCCGTCGAAATCGGCGGCCGGCTCGCGCGGCGGTGCTGAGGCCGCCCTCCTGACTCCTCGTCCCCCACCCGCGCCAGGCGGGATCCCTTGGTGTGCCCGGAAGGTAGCGAACGACGATGACCGCCCAAGACAAATCAGCCGAACCGGATCCGGCTGCTGCTCTGCCTGCGTTGTTCGCTGCTCAGGTGCGGCGGGCTCCGGATGCACTCGCTGTCGAAAGTGCGGAGACCCGCCTGACCTACGCCGAGTTGGCCGGTGAGGCAGGCAAGCTCGCCGCCTACCTGCTGCGGCTCGGGTTGCGTACGGAGGACCGGGTCGGGGTGTTGGCGGAGCGGTCGGCCGGGCTGGTCGTCGCGGAGTTGGCGGTGGTCATCGCGGGCGGGGCGTATGTTCCGCTCGATCGGCGGGCGCCGGACGGGCGGTTGCGGACGCTGCTGGGCGAGGCCGGGGTCACGGTGCTGCTGACTGACGACCCGGTCCGGGCGGCGGAGGTCCACAGTGGACAAATCGTCGTGCTCGGGCGGGCGTTGCCGGAGGCGGAATTCCCCTCCGTGGCACTGCATCCGGACAATCTGGCGTATCTGATGCATACTTCCGGCTCGACTGGAACGCCCAAGGGGGTCGCGGTCCGGCATCGGGATGTTGCGGCGCTCGCGGCGGACCGGAGATTCGCTCGGGACGCGCATCGGCGGGTGTTGCTGCACTCGCCTGCGGCCTTCGACGCCTCCACGTATGAGATGTGGGTCCCGCTCTTGAACGGCGGGACCGTGGTGGTCGCGCCGCCTGGTGACCTCGACGTCGAGAGCCTCCGCGAAGTTCTGTCCCGGTTCGAGGTCGGTGCGATCTGGTTGACCGCGGGCCTTTTCCGGGTCGTCGCGCAGGAAGCGCCGGACTGTTTCCAGCGTGTGCGAGAGGTCTGGACCGGCGGCGACGTCGTCCCGCCCGGAGCGGTGCGGCGGGTGTTGCGGGCCTGCCCCGGCGTCACGGTCGTCGACGGGTACGGTCCGACCGAGACCACCACCTTCATGACGGCCCACGCGGTCGAGTCGGCGGACGTCACGGCGATTCCGATCGGCCGCCCGCTGGACGGCGTGCGCGCGTATGTCCTGGACGACGCGTTGAATCCGGTCCCGACCGGCGACCTGTACCTGGCCGGCGCGGGGCTGGCGCGCGGCTACTGGGCGCGTCCCGGGGCGACGGCGGAGAAGTTCGTCGCCGATCCCGTGGTGCTGGGCGAGCGGATGTACCGTACTGGCGACGTGGTCCGCCGGAACGACCGGGGCGAGCTGGAATTTCTCGGCCGTACCGACGATCAGGTCAAGATCCGCGGGTTCCGGGTGGAACTCGGTGAGATCGAATCCGTGCTTGCCGCGGACGACACGGTCGCGGAGGCCGTGGTCGTCGCGCGGCAGGACGGATCGGGCATCAAGCGGCTGGTCGGCTACGTCGTGTTGGTGCCGGGCGCGCTGCGGAAGGATTTGAAAGCCGTTGTCGCGGCGGTGTTGCCGAGTTATCAGGTGCCGTCGGCGATTGTCGTGTTGGACGAGCTTCCGTTGAGTGCCAATGGAAAGGTCGATCGGAGAGCGCTGCCTGCGCCGTCGGCGGAGCCGGAAGGTGCCGAGCCAGGGACGGATACTGAACGCGCCGTTGCCGAGGTCGTCACGGAAGTGCTGGGCCTGGACCGGATCGGTGTCGAGGACGATTTCTTCGCCTTGGGCGGCGACTCGATCCTGGCCGTGCAGGCCTTGTCCCGCCTGCGCCGGAGGTTCGGCGCGGACCTCTCGGCGCGGGCGCTCTTCGACGCGCCCACCGTGGCACAGCTCGCCCGACTGCTGGAAAGTGGTCCGCGAGCCGAGCAGGCGATTCCGGTGGCGTCGCCGAGGGAACTGCTTCCGCTGTCTCCGGCGCAGCGGCGGTTGTGGCTCCTCGACGAGATGACCTGCGGCAGCACCGAGTACAACACCGGCGTCGGGATCCGCCTGTCCGGCCCGCTCGACCTCGACAAGCTGCACGGGGCGCTGGCCTCGCTGTGCGCGCGGCACGAATCGCTGCGAACGACCTTCGATTCCATTGAGGGACAAGGAAAACAGCGGATAGCGCCAACCGGGGAACTACCCTTGAGGATAGCGGATTCCACCCCGGACGACGAGACACTGAAGGCTGAACTGCGCGCACCGTTCGACCTCCGGACGGGTCCGCTGACTCGATCCGTCCTGTTCCCGCTCGCCCCGGACGAGCACCTGCTTCTCCTGTGCCAGCACCACATCGTGACGGACGGCCGGTCGATCGCCGTGCTCACCGGCGAACTCCTCGACCTGTACGGCGGCGCGTCCCTGCCCCCGCTTCCGCTCGGCTACCAGGACTACGCCCAGTGGCGGCTGGCGTCCGAACGTCTCGACCAGCTCGGCTACTGGCGCGAAGCACTCGACGGCCTCGAACCTCTCACACTGCCGACCGACCGCCCCCGGCCCCCGCAGCGCACCACCGAAGGCGCGGTGCACCGGCACGACCTGCTCGCCGAGTTGGTCCGCGCCATCGCGGAAGCGGGCCGCACACAGGGTGCCACGCTGTTCATGACCCTGACTGCGGCCGTCCAGGTCGTCCTGGCTGCGTATAGCGGGCAACGGGACATCGCGGTCGGCACCGCAGTGTCCGGACGCGAGCGGGCGGAACTTGAGCAGCTGACCGGGTTCTTCGTCAATACCCTCGTGCTGCGGTCCTCAGTGGACAGTGCGCAGCCGTTCGATGATTTCCTGACCGAGTTCCGCGAAACCGTGCTGGCCGCTTTCGCACACGGTGACGTCCCGTTCGACCGCGTCGTGGAGGAAGCCCAACCGGAGCGCGACCCGTCGCGGACGCCGTTGGTGCAGGCTGTCGTAGTGCTGCAACGCCCGTTGGTGGAAGAGCGTACGGTCGCCGGGTTGCAGGTGAGCGAGTATGCCCTGCCACGACCCTCGGCACGCTTCGATCTCGTGGTCGAGTTCTGGCCGCAACCCGACGGCCTGCGCGTCACCGTCGAATACGCCACCGCGCTCTTCGACGCCGCCACCATCGAACGGCTCACGCAGAGCCTGGAAGTCCTGCTCGCTGGCATCGCCACCGACCCGGCGCGGCCGATAGCCGACCTTCCGCTGCTCACCGCCGACGACCGTCGGTTCCTGCTCCCGGCACCCGCCGAAAGCACGCCCGTCGAAACGGTGCCGGAGCGGTTCGACCGATGCGCGGAACGACAACCCGACCAGACCGCGGTCGTGAGCGGCGACATCCGGCTGACCTACGCAGAACTACAGTCCCGGGCAAACGGTCTCGCCCAGCGCCTGATCCGGCAAGGCGTCCGCCCGGAGGAGCGGGTCGGCGTGCTGATGGACCGCTCGGCCGACCTCGTCGTGGCCGTGCTCGCGATCCTCAAGGCAGGCGCGGCCTATCTCCCGCTGGACCTGCGCGCCCCGGCCGATCGCCTGCGCTGCGTCCTTGACGGAGTGTCGCTGGTGCTCACCGACCACACCTGGCACGACACCGCGGCAACCGTCCACAAAGGAACGTCCTTGGTCGTGGCGGATGTGGACGGACCAGCCCCGGAAATCACGCTGAGCCCCCAAAATCTGGCCTACGTCGAGTACACCTCAGGCTCCACCGGCGTCCCCAAGGGCGTCGCAGTACGCCATGCGGACGTCACGGCGCTCGCGACCGATCCGCGCTTCGCCAGTCACGAGCGCGTCCTGCTGCATTCCCCGCTCGCCTTCGACGCCTCGACCTACGAGCTGTGGGTGCCGCTGCTCAACGGCGGCACAGTGATCGTCGCGCCGCCCGGTGACCTGGACGCCGACGCGATCCAGCAGCTGGTCGCGCAGCACGACATCACCGCACTCTGGCTGACCGCGGGCCTGTTCCGGCTCTTCGCCGAGGAGACGCCCGAGTGCTTCGCCGGACTCCGCGAGGTCTGGACCGGCGGCGACGTCGTGCCCCCGCCCGCCGTGCGAAGGGTCCTCGACCGCTGCCCGGGGACCGCGGTCGTGGACGGCTACGGTCCGACCGAGACCACCACCTTCGCCACCTCGTTCCGGATGTCGGCCGAGGTCCCGGATGTGATCCCGATCGGAACGCCGCTGCGGGACGTCCGGATCCACGTCGTCGACGACCGGTTCCGCCTGCTGCCGCGCGGCGCGGCCGGCGAGGTCTGCATCGCTGGTGCTGGGCTCGCGCGCGGGTACTTCGGGCAGCCGGGGCTGACCGCGGAGCGGTTCGTCGCCGACCCGTTCGGCGAGCCCGGGTCCAGGATGTACCGGACCGGCGACCTGGGCCGATGGCGCACCGACGGGACGCTCGAGTTCCTCGGCCGCGTGGACGACCAGGTCAAGATCCGCGGCTTCCGGGTCGAACCGGCCGAGATCGAACGCGCCCTGGCCGCCGAAGAAGGGGTGGCGCAGGCGTTCGTGACGATCCGGGCGACCGGCGGACGCAAGCAACTGGTCGGCTACGTGGTCCCGGCGAACATCGACACCGAAGCACTCCGCCGGGCCGTCGCGCGCACGCTGCCGGACTACATGGTGCCGTCAGTGCTCGTCCCGTTGGCCGAGCTGCCGCTCACCGCCAATGGCAAGGTCGACCGTCGTGCGCTGCCGGAGCCGCAGGTCGCCAGCGAGCGGACAGTGGCCCCGCGCACCGAACGGGAGGCCGTGCTCGCCGGGATCTGGGCGGACGTGCTCGGCCTCGACCGCGTCGGCGTGGACGACAACTTCTTCGCTCTCGGCGGCGATTCGATCCTGAGCATCCAGGTGAGTTCCCGGGCCCGGCAAGCGGGGCTCAGCGTGACCACCGCGGACCTGTTCCGCCACCAGACCATCGCCGCGCTCGCCCCGACGGTCAGCGAAGCCGCGGCGATCCCGGCGCGCGGCCCGGAAAGCGGCGACGTCGTCCTCACCCCGATCCAGCACTGGTTCTTCGGCCTGGACGCGGATCGCTTCGACCAGACGATCGCCGTCGAACTGCCCGCCGACGTCGACTTGACCGCGCTGATCCGCGCGCTGGCGGCGTTGTCCGAACGGCACGACGCGCTGCGGATGCGGTTCAGCCACGACCGCGAGGCCTGGCACCAGCACAACGCCCCGGTCGGCGAAGGGCACACGCTGCTGCGCTGGTCGCTGACCGGCGAACCGCGGACGCTGCACCTGGCCGCGCACCACCTGGTGGTCGACGGCGTGTCGTGGCGGTTGCTGCTCGAAGACCTCGACCGCGCTTACCAGCAGGCCGTGCGCGAGGAACCGATCGACCTCGGTCCGCGGACGACGTCCTACCGCGAGTGGGCGAGCAGGCTGGCCGAGCACGCGGCAGCGGGCGGCTTCGACGACGAACTCGCGCACTGGTGGGAGCTGCCCACGCCGGCCCCGCTCCCGGTCGACGGCACGGCGGAGAACACCTTCGGCCGCGCCCGCGTCGTCACCGCCCGGCTCACCGCCGACGAGACGCGCGCGCTGCTGCGCGAGGTGCCGCAGGCGTACCGGACACAGGTCAACGACGTGCTGCTGGCCGCGCTGGGCCGGGTGCTGGGGGACTGGACCGGGCACCGGCCGGTGATCGACCTCGAAGGGCACGGCCGCGAGGAGCTGTTCGACGGGGTCGACCTGTCGCGGACGGTCGGCTGGTTCACCAGCATCTTCCCGGTGGCGCTGGACGTTCCGGACGGCTGGGGCGCGGCGCTCAAGGCGGTCAAGGAGCAGCTGCGCGCGGTGCCGCGCCGGGGGATCGGCTACGGCGCGCTGCGGTATCTCGCCGGGTCCGCGCCGGTGATCGAGCCGCAGGTGAGCTTCAACTATCTCGGCCAGTTCGACCTGCCCGGCGGCCTGACCCTGCACCGGGAACTCGCGCTGGACGTCTCGCCGGACACCGTCCGTCCGCACCTGCTGGAGGTGGTCGGTCGCGTCGAGGGCGGAGAGCTGGAGCTGGCCTGGCATTACGCCGAAGGCGTCCACGAGGAATCCACTGTGGACCGGCTGGCGACGGCGATGGCCGAAGCGCTGCGCGAGATTATCCGGCACTGCGCGGAGCCGGAAGCAGGCGGCCGGACGCCGTCGGACTTCCCGCTGGCCGCAATAGAGCAATCCACAGTAGACGCATTGGTCGGCGACGGCCGGGACGTCGAGGACATTTACCCGCTGACTCCGATGCAGGCCGGGATGGTGTTCCACGACCTCGCCCAGTCCGGCGACCGCGTCTACTTTGAACAGGTTTCGTTCACTGTGGACGATGTGCCCGATCCGCAACGGCTCGGCGAGGCTTGGCGACGGATGGTCGAGCGGACCCCGATACTGCGCAGCCGGATCGTGTGGGACGGCGTGCCCCAGCCGCTGCAGATCGTGCACCGTAAGGTCGAACTGCCAGTGTCCTATCTGGACTGGTCCACTGTGGATGCCGAGGAAGCGCTGAAGCGGCTTCTGGCACAGGATCTTGCGGAGGGATTCGATCTCGCCCAAGCCCCGCTGGCCCGGCTGGTGATCGCGAAGGAATCTGCCACCCGGGTGCGGGTGCTCTGGACCTTCCACCACGTCCTCCTCGACGGCTGGAGCGTCTTCGGCATGCTCTCCGACATCGTCGCCCTGCTGCGCGGTGAAGAACCGCCCGTCCGGCCGCCCTTCCGCGACTACGCGGCCTGGCTCGCCGCGCAGGACGACGAGCGCGCCGAGGCGCACTGGCGAGCCGAACTCGCCGGGGTCGCACCGACTCCGTTGCCGCTCGAACGCCCCGCCGCCCGCACGCACACGTCGAGTTCGACCGGCCGGATCCCGGTGGAACTGGACGACGAGACGTCCGCCGCGGTGTACGCCTTCGCGCGGCGGAACCGGCTGACGGTCAACACGGTCGTCCAAGGTGCGTGGGCCGCGTTGCTGGCACGCTACAGCGGCGAAGCCAAGGTGTGCTTCGGCGCGACGGTGTCCGGCCGTCCAGCGGAATTGCCCGGCGCGGACGACATCCCCGGCATCTTCATCAATACGCTGCCAGTGCGCGTCCGGCTCGACGGCACCTGCGCGGTCACGGACTGGCTGCGCGATCTCCAAGCGGCACAAGCGGAATCGCGCCGCTTCGGGCACGTCGGCCTGACGAAACTGCAAGCGTGGAGCGGCGGCGGGAGCCTGTTCGACAGCATCGTCGTCTTCGAGAACTACCCGATCGACGAGGTCTCCGAACTGCGCGACGTCCGTGCGGCCGAACGGACCAGCTACCCGCTGGGCGTCGTCGCCTACCCCGGACGGAAGCTGTCGCTCATTCTCACGCACGACCCGGAGCGGATCGGCGACTCGGCGGCGGCGAGGCTCGCGGCGCACCTCGAAGCACTGGTCCGGGGCATGGTCGCGGCCCCGCACGAGCCGGTGTCCCGGGTGCCGATGCTCTCCGAGACCGAGATCAACCACCTGCTCGCCGAGCGGAACGAGACGGCCCGCCCGCTCCCGGCCAAGGCGGTGCCCGAGCTCTTCGAGGCCCAGGTCCGGCGGAGTCCGGACGCCCTCGCGCTTGTAACGGACGACGAGCAGATCACCTACCGCGAACTCGACGTCCGCGCGAACCGCCTGGCCCACCGGCTGATCGCCGCCGGAGTGCGGGCCGAGGACCGGGTTGCCGTCCTGATGAACCGCTCGCCGGAACTCGTCGTCGCGGAACTGGCGATCGTCAAGGCCGGTGGCGCTTACCTGCCGTTGGACCTGCGCGCCCCGGCCGACCGGCTGCGCCTGCTCCTGCACGAGGCCGAGGCAACCGTCCTCCTGGCCGACGCGGCTTGGCTGGAGACCGCCGAAGACGTCCACACCGGCACTGTCCTCACCGGCGACAGCAGCGCCCCCGCCACTCCGCCGGACGTCCGGGTCGACCCCGAACAACTCGCCTACGTCATCTACACGTCCGGTTCGACCGGCCGCCCGAAGGGCGTTTCGGCGCGGCATTGCGACGTCGTGGCGCTCACGCTCGACCAGCGCTTCGCCCGCCACGACCGGATTCTGCTGCACTCGCAACAGGCCTTCGACGCCGCGACCTACGAGCTGTGGGTGCCGCTGCTCAACGGCGGCACGGTCGTGCTGGCCCCGCCGGGAGACGTGGACGTCGAGACGCTCGGCCGCTCGCTCACCACGCACGGCGTGACCGGCGCGTTCCTCACCACCGGCCTGTTCCGCCTGGTCGCGCAGGAATCGCCGGAGGTCTTCGCGGGCGTGCGCGAAGTCTGGACCGGCGGCGACGCCGTCCCCGCGGCCGCGCTGCGCCGGGTCCAGGCGGCCTGCCCGGACACCCTGGTCGCCGACGTCTACGGCCCCACCGAGACCACGACGTTCGCGACCGTGCACCCGCTGCCCGGCGAGGTCCCGGACGTCGTCCCGATCGGCGGACCGCTCGACCACACCCGCGTGTACGTCCTCGACGACGACCTCCGGCTCGTCCCGCCCGGCGCGCCCGGCGAACTGCACATCGCCGACGCGGGCCTGGCGCGCGGTTACCTCGGGCGGTCTGGGCTGACCGCGGACCGGTTCGTCGCGGATCCGTTCGGCCCGCCGGGGGAGCGGATGTACCGCACCGGCGACCTCGTCCGCTGGAACGACGAAGGCGCGCTCGAGTTCGTCGGCCGGGCCGACGAGCAGGTCAAGATCCGCGGGTTCCGGGTCGAACCGAGCGAAATCGAGGCCGCGCTCGGCGAGCATCCCGGCGTCGAACAGGCCGCCGTGCTGGCCCGCGAGGACGGCGGCGTGAAGCGGCTGGTCGCCTACATCGTCGGCAAGACCGACGGTCTGGCGGAATTCCTCGGCCGGACGCTGCCGGACTATATGGTGCCCGCCGCGTTCGTGCGGCTGGAGCGGTTCCCGGTGAACGTCAACGGGAAGCTCGACCGGCAGGCGCTGCCCACTCCCGAATTCGGCGCGCGGGACCACGTCGCGCCGAGGACCGAGCGCGAACGCGCCATCGCCGAGATCTGGGCCGACGTGCTCAGCGTCGACCGCGTCGGCGCGACCGACGACTTCTTCGAGCTCGGCGGCGATTCGATCCTCAGCATGCAGGTCGTCTCCCGCGCCCGCCGGGCCGGACTGGAGCTGCAGCCCGGCGATCTGTTCGCCCACCGGACCCCGGCCGCGCTCGCCGCGGCGGCCCGCACCGCGACGACGGTGGCCGAGCACGGCCCGGTCCACGGCCCGGTGCCGCTCACGCCGATCCAGCGCTGGTTCTTCGCGACGCAAACCGCCGAACCGGACCACTTCCACCAGTTCGTCCACTTGGGAACGCTCGATCCGGACGCGGCGCGCGCGGCCGTCGAGGCGCTGCTTGCCCACCACGACGCGCTCCGGATGCGCTTCGCCCGCGGCGAAACGCACTGGCTTCAGGAGAACGGCCCGGTCGGGGCCGAGGCACCGCTGGTCCGGTTCGAGCAGGACCGGCTGTCCGTGCACCATCTCGTGGTCGACGGCGTCTCGTGGCGCGTGCTCATCGAGGACTTCGAGCGCGCCTACGACCAGGTGCGGGAAGGCAAACCGATCGACCTCGGCCCGCGCACGACGTCCTTCCGCGACTGGGCGATCCGCCTCTCGGAGCACGCTGCCGCAGGCGGGTTCGACGACGAACTCGGCTACTGGCGCGGCGTTTCCGGCCGGACTACGGTGCCGGTCGACGGCCGAGGCGACGCGACCAACGCTTCCCTGCGCTCCGTGACCGTCCGGCTGTCGGCGGCGGAGACCGGGGCGCTGCTGCGAGACGTCCCGAAGGCGTATCGCACGCAGGTCAACGACGTGCTGCTCACCGCCCTCGGCCGCGTCTTGCGCGACTGGACCGGCGGGACCGCGGTGGTCGACCTGGAAGGCCACGGCCGCGAGGACCTGTTCGACGACGTCGACCTGTCCCGGACGGTCGGCTGGTTCACCACGGTCTTCCCCGTGGCGCTGGACGTGCCGGACGACTGGGGCAAGGCGCTCAAGTCCGTCAAGGAACAGTTGCGCGCGGTGCCGCGCCGGGGGATCGGTTACGGTGCACTGCGCTACCTGACCGGCACCGCGCCGGAAATCGACCCGCAGGTGAGCTTCAACTACCTCGGCCAGTTCGGCTCCGGCCGTCTCGAATCCGACGAAAGTCCGCGCTCGGCTCGCGCGCACCTGCTCGACGTCGTCGGCCGTGTCGAATCCGATGAACTGGAATTGACCTGGTACTACGCCGAAGGCATCCACGAAGAATCCACTGTGGACACGCTCGCCGCCGCGATGACGAGCGCGCTGCGTGAAATCATCCGGCACTGCGCCGAGCCGGGCGCGGGCGGCCGGACGCCGTCGGACTTCCCGCTCGCCGCCCTCGACCAATCCACTGTGGACGAGCTGGTCGGCGACGGCCGCGAGATCGAGGACGTCTACCCGCTGACACCCATGCAGTCCGGGATGGTGTTCCACGCGCTGTCCCAGCCCGGCGAGCGGGTCTACTTCCAGCAGGTCGGGTTTGTGCTGGATGGCGTCGAGGACCTGGCCGCGCTGGAACGGGCGTGGCGGCGGGTGGTCGACCGGACGCCGGTGCTGCGGACGCGGATCGCCTGGGAGGGCGTGCCCGAACCGGTCCAGGTCGTCCAGCGGCAGGTCCCGGTCCCGATCGTGCGGCACGATTGGCGCGGCCGCACTCCGGACGAACGCGACCAGGCGTGGCAGGACCTGCTGGCCGCCGACCGGGCGCAAGGTCTCGATTTCACCGAAATGCCGTTGCTGCGACTGGCTTTCGCGCGGTTGTCGGACGCCGAATTCCGCGTGCTGTGGACGTTCCATCACGTCCTGCTCGACGGCTGGAGCGTCTTCGGCGTGCTGTCCGACGTCTTCGCCGCGTACTCCGGTGCGGAGCTGCCCGAGCGACCGCCGTTCCGCGACTACGTCGCCTGGCTGGATCGCCAGGACGACGCGGCCGCCGAGGAACACTGGCGGCGCGAACTCGGCAGCCTCGTCGCTCCCGCCAGGCTGCCCTACGACCGGGCTCCCGCGCAGGCGCACACGAGCCGGTCGTCGGAATGGCTGCGCGTGCCGGTCGAAAACTCGGGACGGCTGCGTGACTTCGCGCGCCGGGCCGGTCTCACGCTCAACACCGTTTTGCAGGGCGCGTGGGCGCTGGTGCTGGCGAGGCTCAGCGGCGAGCGCGACGTCTGCTTCGGCACCACGGTTTCCGGGCGTCCGGTCGACCTTCCCGGCGCGGACGACATCACCGGCATCTTCATCAACACCCTGCCCGTGCGGACCACCGTGACCGGGGCTGACGTGACCGAGTGGCTGGCTGAGTTGCAGGCCGCGCAAGTCGAATCCCGTCGTTACAGCCACCTTCCGCTGACGAAGCTGCAGGCGTGGAGTGGGTGCGGCGGAAGCCTTTTCGACAGCATCGTGGTGTTCGAGAACTACCCCATCGACAAGGCTTCGACGCCCGGGCTGCGGCTGCGCGACGTCGACGCGGCCGAGACGACGAACTATCCGATCAGCATCGTCGCGTCGCCGGGGGAGCAGCTGACCCTCGACATCGGCTACGACCCAGACCTGTTCGACCCCGAGACCGCCGAGCGGATCACCCGGCAACTCCTCGCCGTTCTCGACGCCTTCAGCGCGGGCCCGGGATCGCTGGAAGACATCGAACTGCTCACGACGGCCGAACGGCAGCAAGTGCTCCACGACTGGAACGACACTGCCCAGCCGCTCCCGGACGACGACCTGTCCGAATTGTTCGCCGAGCAGGTCCGGCAAGCGCCGGAAGCGGTCGCGGTGGCGGGCGACGGGATCCGCCTGACGTACGCGGAGCTCGACCGGCAATCCGACCGCCTCGCCCGCTACCTGGTTTCGCTGGGTGCGGGTCCGGAAACGCTCGTCGGCGTGCTGATGGACCGTTCGCCCGGGCTGATCGTCGCCGAGCTGGCGATCGTCAAAGCCGGTGCGGCCTACCTGCCGCTCGACACCCGCGCGCCCGAACCCCGGCTCAAAACCCTCTTGTCCGGCGTGAAGATCCTGGTCACCGACGACAAATGGCGTGATACCGCAGCTAAGGTCCACAGTGGACCCACGGCCGTGCCCGGCGAGCACAGCGCGGCGGTAAAGCTCCCGAAGGCGGACCCGGCGAACCTGGCGTACGTCATGTACACCTCGGGGTCGACCGGAAAGCCGAAGGGCGTCGCGCCCACTCGCCGCGACATCGTGGCGCTGGCGGCCGACCGGCGTTTCGCCGGGCACCGCCGGGTGTTGCTGCACGCGTCGCAGGCTTTCGACGCTTCGACGTACGAACTCTGGGTGCCGCTGCTCAACGGCGGGACGGTCGTCGTCGCCCCGCCCGGCGACCTCGATCTGGACACCATCGGCCGCCTGTTCGCCGAGCACCGGGTCGACGCTGCCTTCCTCGCCACCGGCCTGTTCCGGCTCGCGGCCCGGGAAACGCCGGAGATCTTCCGCGGCCTGAAGGAGGTCTGGGCCGGTGGCGACGCGGTCCCGTCGGCTGCCGTGCGGCGCGTGCGGGAAACCTGCCCGGACACGACCGTCGTGGACGTCTACGGCCCGACCGAGACCACGACGTTCGCTCTGGCGCATCCGGTCCTCGGTCCGGTGCCGGACGTGGTGCCGATCGGGAAACCGCTGGACAACACCCGCGCCTACGTCCTCGGCCTGGACCTGCGGCCGGTGCCGCCGGGCGCGCTCGGCGAACTCCACCTCGCCGGCGCGGGCCTGGCGCGCGGCTACTACGGCGCTCCCGGCCTGACCGCCGAACGGTTCCTGCCCGACCCGTTCGGGCCGCCGGGGGAGCGGATGTACCGCACTGGCGACCTTGTCCGCTGGACCGCGCGGGGCGAACTGGACTTCGCCGGCCGCGTGGACGAGCAGGTCAAGATCCGCGGCTTCCGGATCGAACCCGGCGAGGTCGAGGCCGCGCTCGCCGCGCACCCCGGCATCTCGCAGGCCGCCGTGCTGGCTCGCGAGGACCACGGCGTCAAGCGGCTCGTCGCTTATTACACCGGCGAAGCGGACGAGCTGCCCGCGTTCCTCGGCCGGACCTTGCCGGACTATATGGTCCCGGCCGCGTTCGTCCGGCTGGACCGTTTTCCCTTGAACCACAACGGAAAACTCGACCGGAACGCCCTGCCTGCCCCGGACTTCGCCGCGACCGGCGCCCGCACCGCCCCGGCGACTGAGGCCGAACGGGTCCTGGCCGGGATCTGGTCGGAGGTGCTTGGCGTCGAGGACGTCGGGGCCGAGACGAACTTCTTCGAACTCGGCGGCGATTCGATTCTCAGCATCCAGGTCGTCTCCCGGGCGCGCCGCGCCGGGCTGATCCTGTTGCCGCACAAGGTGTTCCGGCACCCGACGCTGGCCGCGCTCGCCGCGCACGCCGGAGGCGACCGCGGGCCGAAGGCCGAGCAAGGACCGGTCGTCGGCGAAGCGCCGCTCACGCCGATCCAGCGCTGGTACTTCGAGACCCAGCCGGAGCGGTTCGACCAGCGGGTCGTCCTGGAATTCGCCGAGGACGTCGACGAGCCCGCGCTGCGCCGGGCGCTCGCCACGGTCTGGGCGCACCACGACGCCCTGCGCCTGCGGTTCGGCCAAACTCAGCACAGCGACCCGCCCGGCCCGGCGGACCTGCTCGTCGGCGAGCCCGTCTTCGATTTCCGACACGGCCCGCTGCTGAATACTGTCCTCGACGGACGACGGCTGCTGCTGGCCGCGCACCACCTGGTCATCGACGGCGTGTCGTGGCGGATCCTCTTGGAGGACCTGGAAACCGCCTACCGAGGCGATGACCTGGAACCGAAGACGACGTCGTTCCTTGCCTGGGCCCGACGGCTCGCCGAACACGCCGAGGCAGGCGGTTTCGACGACGAACTCGCCCACTGGCAAGCCCTTCCGCCAGTCACGCCGGGCGAGCCGGGCATCATCGCCGACACCCGCGAGGTCACCGTCCGCCTCACCGCCGAGGAGACCCGGGCGCTGCTGCAGGACGTCCCCGAGGTCTACCGGACGCAGGTCAACGACGTGCTGCTGACCGCGCTGGGCCGCGTCCTCAGGGACTGGACCGGCGAAATCCCGGTGATCGACCTGGAGGGCCACGGCCGCGAAGACCTGTTCGAGGGGGTCGACCTGTCCCGGACGGTCGGCTGGTTCACCAGCATGTTCCCGGTCGCGCTGGACGTCCCGGACGAATGGGGTCTCGCGCTGAAGTCGGTCAAGGAACAGCTGCGCGCGATCCCGCGGCGAGGCATCGGTTACGGCGCACTGCGCTACCTGACCGGCACGGCCCCGGCGATCGACCCGCAGGTGAGCTTCAACTACCTCGGCCAGTTCAGCGCGGCCGAAGGCGGGCTGTTCCGCGTCGGCAGCCTGGACGCCGACGTCGACCCGGAAGCACCTCGCACCCACATGCTCGACGTCGTCGGCCGGGTCGAAGCAGGCGTGCTGGAACTGACCTGGTCGCACGCCACCGCCGGGGACGCCGTCGAAACCCTGGCCGAGCAGATGCTGACGGCACTGCGGGAAATCATCGTGCACTGCGCCGAGCCGGACGCGGGCGGACGCACCCCTTCCGACTTCCCGCTCGCCGCGCTCGATCAAGCGGGAGTGGACCAGCTCGTCGCAGGCCAGACGGTCGAGGACATCTATCCGCTGACGCCGATGCAGGGCGGAATGGTCTTCCACGGACTGTCCCAGACCGCGCAGGGCATGTACTTCGAGCAGGCGACCTTCGTCCTCGAAGGTGTCACCGATCCGCAGCGGCTCGGCGCGGCGTGGCAGCAGGTCGTCGACCGCACGCCGGTCCTGCGGACGTCGTTCGTCTGGACCGGCGTGGACGAGCCGGTCCAGGTCGTGCACCGCGAAGCCGAACTGCCAGTCCGGCACCTCGACTGGACCGAGCTGGACACCCACGACGCGGAGCTGGCGCGGCTGCTCGCCGAAGACCGGGCCGAGGGCCTGGACCTGGCCGTCGCGCCGCTGGCCCGCATCGCGCTCGCCCGGCTGTCCGGCACGGAAGTCCTGGTGCTGTGGACGTTCCACCACGTCCTCCTCGACGGCTGGAGCGTCTTCCAGGTGCTCTCGGACGTCTGCACCGCCTACGCCGGACAGCCGCTGCCGTCCCGTCCGCCGTTCCGCGACTACCTCGCCTGGCTGGGCGAGCACGACCAGGCCGCGTCCGAAGAGTTCTGGCGCACCGCGCTCGCCGGGATCGAAGGCCCGACGCAGCTGCCGACCGACCGGACCCCGCCGTCCGGCCACGCCCCGTGCTCGGCCGAGTGGCTGCCCGTGCACCTGGACCGCGCCGCCACCGCCCGGCTGGACGCGTTCGTCAAACGCCACGGCCTCACGCACAACGTCGTGCTGCAGGGAGCGTGGGCGCTGCTGCTGTCGGTCTACAGTGGACAGAACGACGTCGTGTTCGGGGCGACCTCCTCCGGCCGTCCGGCCGAAGTGCCCGGGGTGGACGACATTCCGGGCATCTTCATCAACACCCTGCCGGTGCGGGTCGCGGTGGACCGGAGTGTTTCCGTCGCGGAGTGGCTCGCCCGGCTGCAGACGGCGCAGGCCGAAGCACGCGGGCACGGGCACGTCCCGCTGGCGCGCGTCCAGGGCTGGGCGGGCCTGCCCGGCGGGGTGAACCTGTGCGACAGCCTCGTGGTGTTCGAGAACTACCCGATCACCGGTGCGGCGGCGGGACACGGCCTGACCGTGCGCGACCTGTCCGCGCGGGAGACGACGAACTTCCCGATCACCGTCGTCGCCTCGCCCGGTTCGGAGCTGACGGTGGACGTCGGCTACGACCCGGCGCTCTTCGACCCCGCGACGGTGACCAGCTTGGCGGCGCGGCTGCTGGAAATCCTCAGCGGCCTGACCGCGGACGGCGACCGGACGCTCGGCTCTGTCCCGATCATGACCGCGGCCGAAACCCAGCTCCTCGCCGAACGAGCGGCGACCTGCGGCGCACCAGAACCCCGGTCGCTGCCGGATTTGTTCGCCGAGCAGGTCCGGCTCCGGCCGAACGCGCTCGCGGCCGTCCTCGACGGCGAACCGGTCACGTATGCCGAGCTGAACCGGCGGGCCAACCGTCTCGCGAACCGGCTGGCCGGGCTCGGGCTGCGGCCAGAAGAACCGGTCGGGCTCGCCGTGGACCACGCGGACGCGGTGATCGCCGAATTGGCCGTGGTCAAGGCGGGCGGCGCGTACCTGCCGATCGACGCGCGCGCTCCGCTCGAGCGGCAACGGATGCTGCTCGACGGCGTCCGGTTCATCGTTGCCGCGGAAGAACATCCTCTCGGCCAGACCGTGCTGCTGTCCTCTGTGGACGATGAGCCGGACAGCGACCCGGAGCTTGGCACTGACCCGGATCAGGCGGCCTGCGTGATGTACACGTCCGGCTCCTCCGGGGTGCCGAAGGGCGTGGTGGTGCGCCACCGCGACATCGCGGCGCTGGCCGCCGACCACCGGTTCCGCGGCGGCGCGCACGAACGGATCCTGCTGCACTCGCCGCTCGCGTTCGACGCCTCGACCTACGAGCTGTGGGTGCCGCTGCTCACCGGCGGCTGGGTCGTCACCAGCCCGGACACCGGCCTCGACGCGCCGCTGCTGCGCGGGCTCGTCCGCGAGCACGGCCTGACCTCGGTCTGGGTCACCGCGGGGCTGTTCCGGATCCTCGCCCAGGAAACGCCGGAATGCTTCGCCGGCCTGCGCGAGGTCTGGACCGGCGGCGACGTCGTCCCGGCCGAAGCGGTGCGGCGGGTGCTGGCCGCGTGTCCCGGGCTGCGGGTCGTCGACGGCTACGGCCCGACCGAGACGACCGTGTTCGCCACCGCCTATCCGATGGACGCGCCGCCGCCGGACCGGATCCCGATCGGCCGTCCGCTCGACGGCGCCCGCGTCCGGGTGCTCGACGCGGACCTGCGCCCGGTGCCGCCCGGCGTGCCCGGCGAACTGTGCCTGGCCGGCGCGGGTCTGGCCCGGGGCTACCGGGACCGGCCGGGGCTGACCGCGGACCGGTTCGTCGCCGACCCGGAAGGCCCGCCGGGGGAGCGGATGTACCGCACCGGCGACGTCGTCCGCTGGCGGCCCGACGGCGCCCTGGAGTTCCTCGGCCGCCGCGACGACCAGGTCAAGCTGCGCGGGTTCCGGGTCGAACCGGGCGAGGTCGAGGCCGCGCTGGCCCGGCATCCGGACGTCGCGCAGGCCGCGGTGCTCGTCCGGGAGCACCAGCCGGGCGCGAAGCGGCTGGTCGCGTACGTCGTGTCGGCGGCCGGAGAAGAAGCGCTCCGGGAATTCCTGGCCCGGTCGCTGCCGGACTACCTGGTGCCGTCAGTGTTCGTCGCGCTCGACCGGCTTCCGGTGAGCGCCAACGGAAAACTCGACCGGCGTGCGCTGCCCGCCCCCCAGGCGGCCGAAACCGGGCACGTCGAACCGGCGACCGAGACCGAGCGCGCGCTCGCCGGGATCTGGGCCGAGGTGCTCGGCGCGGACCGCGTCGGCACGCAGGACAATTTCTTCTCCCTCGGCGGGGATTCGCTGCGCAGCCTGCAGATTTCCGCCCAAGCCAGCGCGCTCTTCGACGTCCGGCTCACCCCGGCCGACGTGATGGCCGCGCGCACTGTCGCGGCGCTGGCCGAAACCGTCGAAGACCTCGTGCTGAGCGAGCTGGAACGGCTTGCCGCAGAACTGGAATCGTGAGGACTCCCCATGACCTCGTCCCGTGAGGACCGCATCGCGGCGCTGCCCGCTCACCTGCAGGAAGCGCTGCGCCGCCGGATGGCCGGAGCGGCCGGCCGCGCACCGGAGATCCCGGCGGCCGCCGACCGTTCCGGCCCGGTGCCCCTGTCGTCCGCGCAACGCAGGCTGTGGTTCTTCAGCCAGCTCCGCCCGGACGATCCCGAATACAACAGCGCGTTCGCCCTGCGCCTGACCGGTGAGCTGGACGTCGAGGCGTTGGCGACGGCGTTGCGGCTGCTGGTCGCCCGGCACGAACCGCTGCGCACGACTTTCGAGGAGGTCGACGGCGAACCCCGGCAGCTCATTCAGCCGCCGTACGAGGTGGCGCTGCCCGTGGTGGATGCCGCGCCGGAAGACCTCGATGCTGTTCTGAAAGCGGAGTACTCGCGACCCTTCGATCTCTCGCACGGACCGTTGCTGCGCGCGGTGCTCGTGCGGCTTGGGCTGGCGGAGCACGTGCTGCTGGTGTGCGTGCACCACATCGCCACGGACGGCGCGTCGATGGGCGTGCTGACCGAAGAACTCGGCCTCCTCTACCGCGACGGCGAGCGCGCGGACCTGCCGCCGCAGCCGTTGCAGTACGCGGATTTCGCGCTGTGGCAGCACAATCGCCCGACCCGCGCGGCGGGGCTGGAGCACTGGACCCGGCAGCTGACCGGCGTGACCCCGCTCGACCTGCCGACGGACCGGCCGCGTCCGGCTGCTCACAGCACCGCGGGTGCGGTACGCGAGTTCGCCGTCCCGTCCGATGTGGCGGGCGGGCTCGCGGAACTGGCGCGCACCTCGGAAACCACGCTGTTCACCGTGCTGTTCGCGGCCTGCCAGGCGCTCTTCGCGCGCTACACCGGCCAGGAGGACATCGCGCTCGGCACCGTCGTTTCCGGCCGGGACCGCCCGGAGTTGGAGCGGGTGGTCGGGTTCTTCGTCAACACCGTCGTGCTGCGGTCCGAAGTGGACCGGTCAGCTTCCTTCGCCGACCACCTGGCCGCGGCACGGCAGACCGTCCTCGACGCCTTCGCCCACGACGACGTCCCGTTCGAGGAAGTGGTCGACGCAGTGCACGCGGGCCGGGACCCCGGCCGCAACCCGTTGTTCGACGTCATGGTGCTGCTCCACCCCGCGGCCGGGACCGGGCCGGTGTTCCCGGACCTGGCCGCCGAACCGGCCGGGGTGGGGCGGGATTCGGCCAACTTCGACCTCACCGTCGAGTTCGAGGAATCCGGGGGCCGCCTCGCCGGGCTCGTGGAATACAGCACCGAACTGTTCGAGGTCGGGACGGTCGACCGGCTGATCGCGCACCTGCTGCGGCTGCTGGCCGGGATCGCCGCCGACCCGGGCCGCCGGATCGCCGACCTGCCGCTGACCACCGAGACCGAAGAAGCCCAGCTGCTCGGCTGGCGCGGCCCGGTGCTCGACGTCCCGGACGGCACGATCGTCGACCTCCTCGACCACCAGGCGAAGACGCAGCCGACCGCGACCGCGCTGGTCTGCGGCGACGTCCGGCTGAGCTTCGCCGAACTCGCCGCGCGCAGCGACGTCCTCGCCGCCGAACTCGCCGGCCGGGGCGCGGGGCCGGACCAGGTGGTCGCCGTGCTGCTCCCGCGCTCCGCCAACGCGATCATCGCGCTGTTCGCCGTGCTCAAAGCCGGGGCGGTGCACCAGTCGATCGATCCCGGGCTGCCCGCCGAGCGGATCGAGACGCTGCTGGTCGACACCCGGCCGGTGGTGGTGCTGGACCGCATCGGCGGCTTCACCGACGGCCCGCGCCCGGCCGCGCCGAAGCCGGCGGACGCCGCCTACGTGATCCACACGTCCGGTTCGACCGGCACGCCGAAGGGCGTCGTGGTCGAGCACGCGGCTTTGGCGAACCTGCTGGCCAACCACCGGGCCGCGTTCGGCCGCGAACGATTGCGCGTGGCACTCACCGCGTCGCTGTCGTTCGACACGTCGTGGGAAGGGCCGCTGCTGCTGGCCGACGGCCACGAACTGCACCTGATCAGCGACGAAACCCGCCTCGACCCGGCCGCTCTCGTCCGCTACGTCCGCGAGGAGCGCATCGGCTTCCTCGACGTGACCCCGTCCTACCTGCGGCAACTGCTGCCCGCCGGACTGCTCGACGGCGACCAGCGGCCGCGGTTCCTGATGGTCGGCGGCGAGGCCATCGGCGAGAGCCTGTGGCACGAACTCGCCGGATCCGGGGTGGCTGCCGGGAACTACTACGGCCCAACCGAGTCCACTGTGGACGCGACATGGGCACTGGTGACCGGGGGCCGGCCGTCGATCGGCCGTCCGCTGGGGAATGTCGGCGCGTACGTGCTGGACGAACAGCTCCGGCTCGTCCCTGCCGGGGTTCCGGGCGAACTCTGCCTCGCCGGCGCCCAGCTCGCGCGCGGTTACCTCGGCCGGCCGGGCTTGACCGCGGATCGGTTCGTGCCGAATCCCTTCGGCGCGCCCGGAACCCGCCTCTACCGGACCGGCGACCGCGCCCGCTGGACTGCCGACGGCCGGCTGGAGCACCTCGGCCGGACCGACGACCAGGTCAAAGTCCGCGGTTTCCGGATCGAGCCCGGCGAAGTCGAGACCGCACTGCGCGCTCAGCCGAAAGTGCTCGATGCCGCCGTCGACGCGCGGGACGGCAGGCTCGTCGCGTACCTCGTCGGCGATGCCGAGCCCGGCGAGCTTCGCGCCGCGCTGACTCAGACGTTGCCCGCGCACCTGGTGCCGTCGGCGTTCGTTCACCTCGACCTGCTTCCGCTGACCCGGCACGGCAAACTGGACCGCCGGGTGCTCCCGGAACCGGAGATTTCCGCTTCAGCGCAGTACATCGCGCCGCGCGACGACCGTGAACGGCTCGTGACCGACGTCTGGGCCGAAGTGCTCGGCCTGGAGCGAGTCGGTGTCGAAGACGATTTCTTCGCGCTCGGCGGCGATTCGCTGCTCGGCATCCGCGTGGTCGCGCAATTGCGCGCTGAACTGGGTGCGGACGTGCCCGCCCGGCTGGTCTTCACCGCCCCGACCCCGGCGCTGCTGGCCGCCCACCTGCCCGCCGCGTCCGCGCCGCAGGAAGCGATCCCGCTGATCCCGCGTGGCGAGGGCCCGTTCGAAGCCCCGCTTTCCTTTGCTCAGCAACGACTCTGGTTCCTGGACGAATTCGACCCCGGCAGCACCGAGTACGTCTCGCCAACCGCGCTGCGGCTGCGCGGCGACCTGGACGTGCAAGCGTTGAACCAGTCGCTCACCGCGCTGGTGGCCCGGCACGAATCCCTGCGCACGACCTTCGCGACAGTCGACGGCCAGGGCAAGCAGATCGTCCACCCGCCGTACGCGGTCGATCTCCAGGCGGTCGACGGCGATCTCGACACCGCACTGGCGGCCGCGACCGGCCCGGTCGACCTGCACACCGGCCCGCTGCTGCGCGCCGCGCTCACCCGGCTCGGCCCCGACGACCACGTCCTGACCCTGGTGCTGCACCACATCGTCACCGACGGCTGGTCGTCGGGCGTGCTCCTGAGCGAACTCGCCGCCTTCTACTCCGCGTTCACCCGCGGCGACGAGCCCGAGCTGCCACCGCTGCCCGTGCAGTACGCCGATTACGCGGTCTGGCAACGAAACCGCACCGACTTCGACGGCCAGCTCAGCTACTGGCGGCACCGGCTCGCCGGGCTGGAGCCGCTGGACCTGCCGACCGACCGGCCCCGCCCGGCGGTCCGCACGAAGAACGGCGCGCTGCACGAGTTCAGCGTCCCGGTCGGCACCACCGCACGGCTCGCCGAGCTGTCCCGGCAGCAGGGCAGCACGCTCTTCATGACTCTGCTCGCCGCCTGCCAGCTGCTGTTCGCGCGCTGGTCCGGACAGGACGACATCGCGGTCGGCACCGTCGTGTCCGGCCGGGAACGCACCGAGCTGGAAGGCCTGATCGGCTTCTTCGCCAACACCCTCGTCTTGCGGTCCACAGTGGACTTGAACCGCGGTTTCGCCGAGTTCCTCGGCGAAGTCCGCGACACCGTGCTCGACGCCTTCGCGCACCAGGACGTCCCGTTCGACCGCGTCGTGGACGACGTCCAGCCCGAACGCGACCCCAGCCGCACCCCGTTGTGCCAGGTCATGGTCGTGCTGCACAACACCCCGGACGCCCGGCCCGCGCTGCCCGGCCTAGCCGTCGAGGAGGTCGCGCCGCCGATCGTGACCGCGGGCTTCGACCTGGCGATCCACTTCCAGCAGACCGCCGGGCGGCTCGACGCGGTCGTCAACTACAACACCGACCTGTTCGACGCGGCGACCGTCCAGCGGCTGAGCGGCTGGCTGCGGATCCTGCTGGCCGGAATCGCGGCGACCCCCGCGCAACCGCTCGGCCGTCTGCCGTGGATCACCGCCGCCGAGCGCGACCGCGTCCTGCGCGACTGGAACCCGGGCGCCGTCGCGCCCCCGGAGCCGACGCTGCACCGGCTGTTCGCCGCGCAAGCCGCGCGCACGCCGCACGCCGTAGCGGTGACCTGCGAAGGCGTGGAGCTGACCTACCGCGAGCTGGACCGGCGAGCGAACCGCCTGGCGCATCGGCTCATCGGCGAGGGAGCCGGACCGGAACGCCTGGTGGCGCTTCGGCTGCCGCGGTCGGCGGACCTGGTCGTCGCGATCCTCGCCGTGCTGAAGTCCGGCGCGGGATACCTGCCCATCGATCCGGACTACCCGCCCGCGCGGATCGAGGCGATGCTTGCCGACGCGCAGCCGGTGTGCGTCGTGGACACGGTCGCCGCGGACGACCAGCCGGACACCGATCCCGGCGTGCGGGTCCGCCCGGAGAACACGGCGTACGTCATCTACACCTCCGGCTCCACCGGCGTGCCCAAGGGCGTGCTCGTCCCGCACACGAACGTGACCCGGCTGTTCTCCTCGACCGACCACTGGTTCGGCTTCGGCGACCAGGACGTCTGGACGCTCTTCCACTCCTACGCCTTCGATTTCTCGGTCTGGGAACTCTGGGGAGCCCTGCTGCACGGCGGGCGCCTCGTGGTGGTCCCGTCCGAGACGGTCCGGTCGCCGGAGGAATTCCTGGCGCTGCTGGCCGAACAGCAGGTGACCGTGCTCAACCAGACGCCGTCGGCGTTCTACCGGCTCGGCTCGCTGCCGTCCGCGCCGTTGAGCCTGCGGTACGTGATTTTCGGCGGCGAGGCCCTGGATCCGGTGCGCCTGGAGGAATGGCGACGGCGGTATCCGGACGGGCCGCAGCTGGTGAACATGTACGGCATCACCGAGACCACCGTGCACGTCACGTACCGGCTGCTCGACGACCGCGCGACTGTCGGCGTGCCGATTCCGGACCTGCGCGCTTACGTCTTGGACGCCTGCCTCGAACCGGTTCCGCCCGGCGTCACCGGCGAGCTGTACGTCGCGGGCGCGGGCCTGGCGCGCGGCTACCTGAACCGGCCGGGGCTCACCGCGTCCCGCTTCGTCGCCGACCCGTTCGGCGAGCCGGGCACCCGGATGTACCGCACCGGCGACCTGCTGTGCTGGACCCCGGACGGCGAACTCGCCTACCGGGGCCGGGCGGATCACCAGGTCAAGATCCGCGGGTTCCGGATCGAACTGGGCGAGGTCGAGGCGGCGTTGTCGGCGCATCCGGACGTGACCGGCGCGGTGGCTGTCGCGCACGGGACCGGCGATGCCCGGCGGCTGGTCGCGTACCTGACCGGGACCGTGCCGGGAACCACGGTGCTGCGTGAATTCCTCGCCCGGTCGCTGCCCGCGCACATGATCCCGGCGGTGTTCGTCGCGCTGGACGAGCTGCCGCTCAACGCGAACGGGAAGCTCGATCACCGTGCGCTGCCCGCTCCTGGGGCGCGGGTCGAAAACCGTTACGTGGCCCCGCGTACCGAGGTCGAGACTGTCCTCGCCGAGGTCTGGTCAGCTGTGCTCGGGGTGGCCCAGGTCGGCGTCGAGGACAACTTCTTCGGTCTCGGCGGCGACTCGATCCTCAGCATCCAGGTCGTGTCCCGTGCTCGTCAGGCCGGGCTGACGATGTCGTCGAAGGATCTCTTCCAGCACCAGACAATCGCCGAACTGGGCCGCGTCGTCACCACCGGCGGACCGGTCGCTCCGGCACCGGAGCAGGCTGGACCCGCACCACTCGGCCCGATCCAGTCGTGGCTCTTCGCCCATCTGGACGAGCCATGGCGGCTGACCATGTCCGTCCACCTTGTACTGTCCTCAGTAGACGTTCCGAGGCTGACCGCCGCGATCGCTGAAGTCACTGCTCGTCATGCTGCGTTGCGGATGCGGTTCTCCGAAGTGGACGGAAGCTGGCAGCAAGAACCGGCTGCCACGGAACCGGCGGACATCCTGCGGCACGCCGATCTGTCCGAAGTAGACGACGTCGAGGCCGCGATGAATGCGGAGGCAGAGCGCGCACAGACCTCTTTGGACCTTGTCCACGGCCCGGTGTGGCGCGTGGTCCTGTTCACCTTCCGCGACCGCTCTCCGCAACTGTTCCTTACCGCGCACCACCTCGTCATGGACGGCGTGTCCTGGCGCGTCCTGCTGGGCGACCTCGAACACGCCTACCAAGGCGAACCGCTGGAACCGGCGGGCAGCTCGTTCACCCACTGGGCGAGGACGCTCGCCGACCACGTCCGCACCGGCGGGCTCGACGGCGAGGCCGAGTACTGGGGGAACGTGCTGCGCGGCGTCGAGACCGGACTCCCGGTCGACCGCTCCGGCCGCAACACCGCGGAGTCGGCGCGCTCGGTGTCGGTTTCCCTGGGCCGGGCCGAGACTTCCGCCCTGCTGCAAGACGTGCCCGGCGCATACCGGACCGAGGTCAACGACGTCCTGCTCAGCGCCCTCTCCCGCGTGCTGGCGCGCTGGACCGGCCGGTCGCAGGTGGTGCTCGAGATGGAAGGCCACGGCCGGGAAGACCTCGCCGCGCCGCTCGATCTGTCCTGGACAATCGGCTGGTTCACCGCGCAGTACCCGGTCGCGCTGACCGTGCCGGGCGAGGGCTGGGACGCGATCCTCAAGTCGGTCAAGGAACAACTGCGCGCCATCCCGAACAAGGGCGTCGGTTATGAGGCACTGCGCTACCTGACCGAGTCGCCGCTGCGGAACGACCCGACACCGCAGATCTCCTTCAACTACCACGGCCGCTGGGACGTCGGAACCGCTGATGACGGGCTCTACCGAGGCCGCGGGGAAAGCCTCGGCCGCGGCTCCGCGCCGGACAGCATCCGCCCGTACCTGCTGGACGTCGTCGGCGTGGTCGAATCCGGCGAACTGCACCTGACCTGGGAATACTCTGCCGAAGTGCACGAGGAGGCGACCGTCCGCGGCCTGGCCGAGGGGACCGTCGAAGCGCTGCGGGAAATTATCGCGCACTGCGCCGGAGCGGGCGGCCGCACGCCGTCGGACTTTCCGCTCGCCCGGCTCGACCAGGCGACGGTGGACCGGCTGGCCGGCGACGGCCGCGAGGTCGAGGACATCTACCCGCTGACCGCGCTGCAGGCGGGCATGGTCTTCCACCGCCTGGTCGACACCGGGTCGAACGCGTACTTCGACCAGTTCCGGCTGCGGCTGCGCGGTGTCCGCGACCCGCGTGCGCTGGCCGAGGCGTGGCAGCGCGTGGTGGACCGGACTCCGATCCTGCGCAGCAGCACGGCGTGGGACGGCGTCGCCGAGCCGGTGCAGCGCGTCCATCGCGGAGTCCGGGTGCCGGTCGGCCAGCACGACTGGCGCGGCCTTCCTCCCGAAGACCAGCAGGCTGAGCTGGCGAAACTGCTCGAAGCCGATCTGGCCGCCGGGATGGATCTGACGACCCCGCCGTTGATGCGCCTGGAGATCGCCCGGGTCGCGGACGACGAGGTGCAGTTGCTCTGGACCTCGCACCACGTCCTGCTGGACGGCTGGAGCACCGCCCAGGTCTTCGGCGAGGTGTGCGAGCAGTACACGGCGATTGTCCAAGGCACGCCAGCGAAACTGACCCCGCGGCGGCCGTTCCGCGACTACCTCGCCTGGCTCGCCGGACAGGACCGGGCCGCGGCGGAGGAGCACTGGCGCGACGTGCTCGACGGTTTCGCCGCGCCGACGCCGCTTCCGTACGACCGCCGTCCCACCGAGGCGCACCGAGCGGAATCCGGAGCGACGGTGCTGGTCGAGCTGTCCGAGGGGGAGTCCGCGGCACTGCGCGAGATGGCGAAAACCGCCGCGCTGACGGTGAACTCGGTCGTGCAGGGAGCGTGGGCGCTGCTGCTCGCGCGCTACAGCGGCGAGCAGGACGTCTTGTTCGGCACCACGGTTTCCGGGCGGCCGCCTGAGCTGCCCGGCGTCGAAGCGATGATCGGGATGTTCATCAACACTGTTCCGACGCGAGTGGAAGTCCGCAATGGACAGTCGGCCGCCGAATGGCTGCGCGCGATCCAGGCCGAGCAGGCGGACGCGCGCCGGTACGACTTCCTGGCACTCTCCCAGCTGCAGACCTTCACCGGGGTACCGGCGGGCGCGGCGTTGTTCGACAGTGTGGTGGTCTTCGAGAACTACCCGATCGAAGACAGCGGTCAGGACGGCGTCCGCGTGCTGGACGTCGAATCGCTGGACACCACGAGCTATCCGCTGAACCTCACCGCCTACCTCCACGACCGGCTCGGGCTCGAACTTTCCTACGACCCGAAGCTGTTCGACGCTTCGACGGCGCACCGGCTCGCTGGACACCTCGCCCAGCTGGTGCGCGCGATCGCCGCCGCCCCGGAGCGGCGCGTCGGCTCGCTCTCGCCGCTCAGCGCCGACGAGCGCGACCAGGTGCTGGCTCTGGGACACGGCGACACCGCCGACCTTCCTGCGGAGACGGTCCTGGACGTGTTCGACGCGACCGTCGCGCGGATGCCGCACGAGACCGCGCTGGTCTTCCACGACACCGACCTGGACTACGCGGAGGTCGACGCCCGCGCCACGCGGCTGTCGGAGGAACTGATCGAGCGGGGTGCCGGACCGGAGCGCGTGGTGGCTGTCATGCTGCCGCGGTCGGCCGAAGCCGTCATCGCGGTCCTGGCGATTTTCAAGGCAGGCGCGGTGTATTTGCCGATCGACGCGGACCTGCCGGAGGAACGCGTCCGCTTCCTGCTCGACGACGCGCGCCCAGTGGTCGTCCTGGGCAGGCCCGACGAGAGCTACGCGTCGCCAGCGCCGCTCTCGAAGCGGCCGGACGCGGACACCGCCGCCTACGTCATCTACACCTCCGGCTCGACCGGCAAGCCGAAGGGCGTCGTCGTTGAGCACCGCGCGCTGGTGAACCTGCTGGTCGCGCACCGCGCCGTTTTCCTCGACCGCGGGCGGGAGCGGGCGGCGCTCACCGCGTCGCTGGCCTTCGACGCGTCGTGGGAGCCGCTGCTGGCGATGTTCGACGGCCACGAGCTGCACGTGCTGGACGACGACACCCGGCTCGACCCGGTCGCCCTGGTCCGGGCCGTCCGCGCGCACGGGCTCAACCTGCTCGACCTCACCCCGGCCTACCTCCAGCAGCTGCTGGACGCCGGGCTGGCGACCGGCGAAGTCCGGCCCTGCACGGTGATCACCGGCGGCGAGGCGGCCACCGAAACGCTGTGGCGGCAGCTGGCCGCCGCGGACGTCACCGGGCACAACTACTACGGGCCCACGGAAGCGACCGTCGACTCGATCCACGCGCCGGTGACCGGCGACCAGCCGCTGATCGGCCGTCCGCTGGCCAACTTCCGCGCGTACGTCCTCGGCGACACCGGCGAACCCGTGCCGCCCGGCCTGCCCGGCGAGCTGTTCCTCGCCGGACCGCAGCTCGCGCGCGGCTACCTCGGCCGGCCGGGCCTGACCGCGGACCGGTTTGTCGCGGACCCGTTCGGCCCGCCGGGGGAGCGGATGTACCGCACCGGCGACCAGGTCCGCTGGACCGCCGACGGCTCGCTCGACTACCTCGGCCGCGTCGACGACCAGGTCAAAATCCGCGGGTTCCGCGTCGAACCGGGCGAGATCGAGACGGTCCTGCGACGGCATCCGGCGATCGCCGACGTCACCGTCATCGCCCGCGAAGGCCGCCTCGTCGCTTACGTGGTGGGCGAAGCGCAGGGCTTGCGCGAATGGACGCGCGAACGGCTGCCGGAGCACCTGGTCCCGTCGGCGTTCGTGCCGCTGGACGCGCTCCCGCTCAACCGGAACGGCAAGCTTGACCGGCATGCGCTGCCCGCCCCCGGCCGTACCGGAACCGCCGAGTACGTCGCGCCGCGCACCGCTGCGGAACAGCGGCTCGCCGCGATCTGGGCCGACGTCCTCGGAATCGACCGCGTGGGCGCCGACGACAGTTTCTTCGAACTGGGCGGCGATTCGATCCTCAGCATGCGGATCACGTCGCGGGTGCGTGCGGAGTTCGGGGTCGAGGTGTCGCCGCGGATGCTGTTCTCCGCGCCGACGCTCAGCCAGTTCGCCGCCGAACTCCCTGCCGAGCAGGCTGCCGCGGAGGCGATTCCGGTGGTCGCGCGGGACGGTGCGCTGCCGTTGTCGTTCGCTCAGCAACGCCTGTGGTTCCTGGACGAATTCGAACCAGGCGGTCTGGAATACATTTCTCCCACCGCTTTGCGCTTGCGCGGCGAACTCGATATCGACGCCTTGCGAAAGGCGCTGAACACGGTTGTCGCCCGGCACGAATCTCTTCGCACCACCTTCGACGCTATCGACGGCCACGCCGTGCAGATTGTCCACGAGCCCGCACCGATCGATCTTCCGATTTCGGCCTTTGATGAGGAAACCTTGGTGCGCGAAGCACTCCGGCCGTTCGACCTGCGCACCGGACCGCTGCTGCGCACCCGGTTGTTCCGGGAGGAATCCGGCGATCACGTCCTGCTGCTGGTGCTGCACCACATCGTCACCGACGGCTGGTCTGCCGGAATCCTGGCCGCCGAACTGGAGACCTGCTACTCCGCCTACCTCCGTGACGAGGAGCCACAGCTGCCCGAGTTGCCGGTACAGTACGCGGATTTCGCTGCCTGGCAACGGGATTTCCTCGACAGTCCCGACCTGGACGAGCAGCTGGACCACTGGCGCGACCGCCTCGCCGGGCTCGCCCCGCTCGAACTGCCCACCGACCGGCCGCGCCCCGCGGTCCGCAGGAACGAAGGGGAGTGGTTCGGCTTCGACATCCCCGCCGAGGTCGCCGCGAACCTGCGCGAACTCGCCGGCGCACAGCACGGCACCCTGTTCATGACGCTCGTCGCGGCCTTCCAGGTCGTGCTGGCGCGGTGGTGCGGACAGGAGGACGTCGCGGTCGGCACGGTGACCGCCGGACGCGAGCGGGCCGAACTCGAACGGCTGATCGGGTTCTTCGTCAACACACTGGTCTTGCGGTCCACAGTGGACTCGGGCGGGTCGTTCCGGGAGTTCCTCGGCAGCGTCCGCGACACGGTGCTCGACGCGTTCGCCCACCAGGACGTGCCGTTCGAACGAGTGGTGGACGCGGCCCAGCCGGTCCGCGACCCGAGCCGGACCCCGCTGTTCCAGGCGATGGTCGTGCTGCAGAACACCGGCGACCGGCCGGGCGGCGGCGCGCTGGTGGCCGAGGAGGTCGCCCTGCCCGCGACGACCGCGACCTTCGACCTGCTCGTGCAATTCGAGGAGGACGGCGGGTCGCTGCACGCCGCGATCAACTACGCCACCGGCCTGTTCGACGCCACGACGATCGAGCGGCTCGCCGACCGGTTGCTGACCGCGCTGACCGTTCTCGCCGCGCTGCCGGACCAGCCGATGTCCGGCTTGCCGCTGCTGCCGCGAGCCGAGCTGGACCAGCTGCGGGCCTGGAACGACACCGCCGTGGCCGTCCCGCCGGCGTCGGTGGCGCAACTGTTCGAAGCCCAAGTCGTGCGGACGCCCGACGCGCCGGCTTTGCTCTCTGCTGCCGGAGAAATCACCTTCGCCGAGCTGAACGCGCGGGCGAACCAGCTGGCGAGGCTGCTCGTCGACCGGGGTGCCGCGCCGGAACGGATCGTCGCCGTCCGGCTGCCGCGCTCGACCGCGCTCATCCTCGCGGAACTGGCGGTGGCGAAGACCGGGGCCGCGTTCCTGCCGGTCGACCCGGGCTATCCCGCCGAGCGCATCGAGTTCATGCTGCGCGACGCCGACCCGGTCTTCGTCGTGGACAGCGAACTCGACGCCGGGCAGTACGCGGACACGAACCTCGATGTCCCCGTCGACCCCGATCAACCGGCGTATGTCATCTACACGTCGGGATCGACCGGGCGGCCCAAGGGCGTCGTTGTCCCGAACAAGGGCCTGGCGTCCTTCGCCGCCGCCGAGATCGAGCATTTCCGGATCCGGCCGGGCGACTGGGTGCTGGCGTTCAACTCGCCCAGCTTCGACGCGTCGGTCTCGGAACTCTGCATGACCCTGCCCGCCGGCGCCGCGCTCGTCGTGCCGCCGGAGGGCCCGCTGCTCGGCACGCAACTGGCCGAAGTGCTGGCGGGATACCGGGTCACGCATGCGCAGTTCCCGCCCGTCGCGCTGGCGACCGTGCCCGAGGCGGCGCTGCCGGACCTGCGGACCATCGTCGTCGGCGGGGATGTCTGCCCCGCTGAGCTGGTCTCTCGCTGGGCACCCGGGCGGCGGATGATCAACGCCTACGGGCCGACCGAGACCACCGTCGTGACCTCGTGGAGCGAACCGCTGTCTCCGGGCGGGACGTTGCCGATCGGCAAACCGATCCGAAACACGGAAGTGCACGTGCTGGACGCGGGCTTGCGCGAGGTCCCTATTGGGTCGGCGGGCGAGCTGTACGTCCGCAGCATCGGCCTGGCGCGCGGCTACCTGTCCCGGCCCGGCCTGACCGCCGACCGGTTCGTCGCCGATCCGTACGGCCCGCCCGGCTCGCGGATGTACCGCACCGGCGACGTGGTCCGGCTGACCGCGTCGGGCGACCTGGAGTTCGCCGGGCGGGTGGACGACCAGGTCAAGATCCGCGGCTTCCGGGTGGAACTCGGCGAAATCGAGTCCGCCTTGCGACGGCACCCGGCGGTGCACGAGGCCGTCGTCGTGGCTCGGGAAGCTCAAGGGCACAAGCGTTTGGTCGCCTATGTGGTGGGCGAAACCGCTGACCTGCGCTCCTTCCTGGGCGAGACTCTGCCGGACTACCTCATCCCGTCGGTGTTCGTGCCGCTCGACTCGGTCCCCGTGAGCCCCAACGGGAAAATCGACCGCGCTGCCCTGCCCGCGCCGGACTTGTCGGCCTTGCAGACCGCCGAGTACGTCGCCCCGAGCACCGATTCGGAAGAACTGCTGGCGAACGTGTGGGCCGAGGTGCTGGGGATTCCGCAGGTCGGGACCGCGGACAACTTCTTCGAACTCGGCGGTGATTCGTTGCTGAGCATCCAAGTCGTGCACCGCGCCCGGCAGGCTGGGCTGGCGATGCGCTCGAAGGACCTGTTCACGCATCAAACGGTGGCCGAACTGGCCCGGGTGGTCCAGCCCGCCGATGCGGCCGAGGACGATCGCGAGGCCGTGGTCGGGGCTGTTCCGCTGACCCCGATCCAGCGGTGGTTCCTGGATGCTTCGCCGGTCAACCCCGCGCACTTCAACCAGTCCGTGCTGATCGAGCTGAACGGCCCGGTCGACGAGGAAGTGCTGCGCCAGGCTGTCGATGCGCTGGTAGCTCACCACGATGCGCTGCGGTTGCGTTTCGAGCGAACCGCCGAGGGCTGGCTCCAGCACAACGACCCAGTCAACTCCGGCTCCGTCCTGCGCCGAGTGTCCACTGTGGACCTGGAACGGGCCGCCGACGACGCGCAGGCGAGCTTCGACCTGGCCCAGCCTCCGCACCTGCGTGCTCTCCTGTCGGATTCCGGCGAGAACCCGTGCCTCTTCCTGGTCGCACACCACCTGGTGGTCGACGCGGTCTCGTGGGGGATCCTGCTGGAGGATCTGGAACGGGCATACCGGCAGATCGAAGCCGGGGAAAAGCCCGATCTGGGCGCGAAGACGACGTCCTTCCGGGACTGGGCACACCGCCTGCGCGAGTTCGCGGAATCCGGCGCGCTGGACGCCGAACGCCCGCACTGGGCCCGCGACCTGCCCGGCTGCGAGATCCCCGTCGACCGGGTGGGCGCGGCTCCGGAACCGCAGGAATCGGTGTCGATCCGCGTCGGCGAACGTGACACCGATGCTTTGCTGCACCTCGCGCCCGGTGCCTATCGAACGCGGATCAACGATGTCCTGCTGACCGCTCTGGCCTGGACGCTCACCCGCTGGACCGGCGACCCGGCGGTAGCGATCGACCTGGAAGGCCATGGCCGGGAAGAGATCCTGGACGACGTCGACCTGACCCGGACGGTCGGCTGGTTCACGACCGTATTCCCGGTCGCCCTGACAGTGGACCCGGCCGCGACCTGGCGAACCCAGGTCAAGTCCGTCCGGCGCCAGCTGCGCGCCGTGCCAGGAAATGGCTTCGGGCATGGGGTCTTACGGTGCTTCCGCTTCCCCGACCTGGGCCGGAGCACGCCGCGGGTCGCCTTCAACTACCTGGGCCAAGGCGAGAACACCGCCCCGGGCGACGGACTGTTCCGCCGCTCGCTCCCGCCGCTCGGCCGAGACCAGGACCCGGCGAACCGGTCGCCGCACGCACTGGAAGTCGTCGGCGGGGTGCGGGAGGGGCAGTTGGAGTTTTCCTGGTACTACCAGCCGGACCAGCATGCGCGCGAGACGGTGACCGGAGTGGCGGCGGGTTTCGCGGAGGCGTTGCGGGCTATTGCGGCGGATTGCCGGGGTGATGAGGCATGAGCGGGTTGCCGGGCAGGGGTTGTTGCCGCGCGGATTCCTCAGGTGTGTTGGGGGCTGTTGCGGCGGATTGCCGGGGTGATGAGGCATGAGCGGGTTGCCGGGCCGGGATTGTTGCCGCGGGGATTCCGCAGGTGTGTTGCGGGCTGTCGCGGCGGGGTTGCCGGGGTGGTGGGTCGTGAGCGGATGCCCGGACAGGGGCTATCGCCGGGCCGGTTTCGCAGGTGTGGTGCGCACTGGTTGCCGGGCCCGGCGCGGCCTTGCCCGCGAGGGCTGTCGCCGGGCCGGTTCCGTGGGTGTGGTGTGCGCTGATCGGCGGGGCATGAGCGGCCTCGTCCGCGAGGGCTGTCGCCGGGCCGGTTTCGCGGGTGTGGTGCGCGCTGATCGGCGGGACATGAGCGGCCTTGCCCACGAGGGCAGTTGCCGCGCCAGTTCCGCGGGTGCGGTGCGGGCTGTTGCGGCGGATTGCCGGGTCTTGCGGCATGGGCGGCTCTCCGGAGGAGGGCCGCTGCCAGGCCGGTCCCGCGGGCGTTTTGCTGACTGTCGCGGCAGGTCGCCGGGGCAGTGTGGGGTGAGCGGGTGTCCGGGCAGGGGACGTCGCTGCGCGGATTCCGCGGGATGGTGCGCGGCGTCCGGTTCGGTGGGTGTCTTGCGGGCCATTGCGGCGGATTGCCGGGGGTGGTGGGTCGTGAGCGGGTCTGCAGGCAGGCACCCTTGCCGAGCCGGTTCCGTGGGTGTGGTGCGCGCTAATCGCCGGGGCACGAGCGGGCTTGTCCCCGAGGACTGTTGCGAGGCTCGGTCTGCCGTGCCCGCTGATTGTCGGAGGGCCGAGGGATGAGCCGGATAGCCGGGCAAGACGGCTGGCCGCGGCGGGAGTCCTCCGTTGCAGGGGGCGCGAGTGCGGTTCGTCTCCTGGGAGCTTCGGGAGGCGGAGCATGAGCGGGATCGCGGGCAATCGCGACTATCGGCTTCTCTGGACCGGCCAGGTCGTCTCCGAGGCCGGGTTCAGCACGACCACCATCGCATTTCCGCTGCTGGTGCTCGCGCTCACCGGGTCGGCGGCGCAGTCGGGGCTGGTGCTCGGGGCGGTCGCGATCAGTCAGCTGGTGGCCGGGTTGCCTGCGGGGGCGTTGGTGGATCGGTGGCCTCGCAAGCGGATCATGCTCGGGTGCGAAGCGGCGCAGGCGGTCGCGGCGGGCGGGCTGGTGCTCGCGTTGTACTGGGGCGTCGCTGAGGTCTGGATGCTTGTCGCGGTGGCCGTCGTGATGGGGTTGAGCCGGGCGTTGTTCGAGCCGGCGGAGGAAGCCAGTTTGCCGCGGCTGGTGGTGGAGGAGCAGGTTCCTTCGGCGGTCGCGATGAACGCTGCGCGGACTAGTGCTGGGCAGTTGTCCGGGACTGCGCTTGGCGGGTTTCTCTTCGCGGTGGGGCGGGCGGTGCCGTTTCTCTTCGACGTGGTCGCGCATGTCTTTGCGTTTGTGTCGTTGTTGTTCGTGCGGTTGCCTCGGGGACCCGAGCGGGCTGAGGACGCTCCGGCCAGGCATCTGGGGCGAGAGATCGTCGAGGGGCTTCGGTGGGTGTGGACTCGGCCGCCGTTGCGGGCGACGGTGTTGTGCGTGGTCAGTTTGAATCTGTTCTTTTCCGCTTATTATTTGGTAATTATTGTGCTGGCCAATGAGCGGGGGGTGCCGTCGGGGGAGATTGGCGTGATGGCGGCGATGTTGGGGGCTGGGGGGATCCTCGGGTCGTTGGCCGCGCCTTATCTGCATCGGTGGGTTAGTGCTTACGGGTTGGTCATCGGGGTGTTTTGGGCGTTGACCGTGCTGACGCCGCTTGCTGTGTTCGTCCATAATGGATATGTGATGGGGGCGTTGTTCGCGGCTGTTGCGTTTTTGCCTCCTGCGGCTAATACTGCTATTGCTACTTATCAGTTGCTGTCCACTCCGGACGGGTTGCGCGGGCGGCTCGGGGGAGTTCTCGGGGTGACTGGCGGGTTGGCTGCTGCTGCCGGGCCTGCGTTGGGCGGGTGGTTGGTGGAGGCGTTGCCTGCGGTGGCTGCGGTGTTGACTTGTACTGGGTCTATTGCGGTGGTCACTTTGGTGACGACGTTCAGCCGGACTTTGCGCGGGTTGCCTGCTGCGCCTCGGGTTCGTGAGCTTGAAGAGTCTTCTGGTCAGTGAATGTCAGGAAAGGACGATGTGATGGATGACGAGGGTGTGTTTCAGGTTTTGGTTAACGACGAGGAGCAGTATTCGTTGTGGCCTGCGGACAAGGAGGTTCCGGCTGGGTGGCGGGGGGATGGGATGAGGGGGAGCCGGGAGGAGTGCATGCGGCATGTGGACGAGGTGTGGACGGATATGCGGCCTCGTTCGCTTCGGGAGAGGATGGCGGCTGAGTAATCTCGGGCGGCTCGTCGCCTGGCGGCGACATTGCGTCCTCGGTGGGGCCCACCACCCCTCAGCCTGAGTGTGTTTTTGGCTGTGTATCGGGGTTGCGGGGCTGTGGGTGCCTTGATTCGTTGGGTGCATCGGTGCGGGTATGTGAGGGGAACCCTGAGGGAATCAGATTCCTTCAGGGTTCCCCTCACGTACGTGAAACTGGGCGGTAGCCTTACGGCAGAACCAATCCGTAGGCGCTCAGTGCTGCGGGGACTGGCTGGAAGAAGGTTTCTCCGCCGGAGTTGCAGTCTCCGCTGCCGCCTGAGGTGAGGCCCAGTGCGGTGGCTCCGTCGAACAGCGAGCCGCCGCTGTCGCCGGGTTCTGCGCAGACTGTCGTGTCGATCAGGCCGCTCACGCTGCCTTCCTGGTAGTTCACCGTGGCATCGAGCGCCGTGACCTGGCCGTCGTGTACGCCGGTGGTCGAGCCGCTTCGGGTTACGGTTTCGCCTACGGTCGCGTCGCCTGCTGCGGTGATTTGCTGGCCGGTGTTCACGGCGCTGGGGGCGTCCACGCCGGCGTCGTAGGTGGCGTACGAGTAGTCGGTGCCGGGGAAGTTCGCGGCGGACGTGGTGGCGATGTGCTGCGAGTTGCCCTGGTCGGCCCACCAGTCGTTGGTGGCCACGCCGCAGTGTCCGGCGGTCAGGATGGCGGCCTGGCCGCTCGAGGTGTGCACGTTGAAGCCGAGCGAGCAGCGCAGGCCCTGGCCCCAGATCGCGTCCCCGCCGCTGATCAGCGGGCGCAGGGTGCCCTTCGTCTGCGCGAAACGGGCCTTGTCGCCGAAGCGGTGGACGGCGTTGGTCACCTGGGAGAGCTTGGCTCCGGTGACCGTCGAATCGGCGGTGACGAGCACCTGTCCGGTCCGCGGGTCGACACGCCACGCGGTTCCGGGGACGCTCGCTGTGCGGGCCAATTCCGCGGTGACGGCTTTCAGTTGGGACGCACGGTATTTCACGAACTTCGGCGTCGCGCCCGCCGCGCGGACCTGGTCGGCGGCGGCCTGGTCGGTGACGGTGACTGTCAGCCGCGAACTGGCCTGGTCGTAGAACGAGCCGACGGTGCGGTCGCCGAGCGATTTCACGAGGCTGGCGGACATGGCGGTCGCGGCTCTCGCGTTCAGCGGGGCCGCCGAGGGCTGGGCGGTCGCGACGCCCGAGGCGGCGAAAACTGATCCAGCGGCCAGAACCGCCGCGGCGAAGGCGATACCGCCGCGTCCGCCGTGTCTTTGACTGAGTGCTGGGATCATGCACATCTCCGTTTCTTGCGAATAGGACGATGGCGCACTGCGGTCAGCGAATGCGTGCGCAATTCGCAGTTTAGGGACGCTTGGCAATCTCTTATACCCACGAAAGTCGCGAATCCCGTTCGGCTTTGCTGGTCAGTGAGTCGCGGCGTCCGCTCAACGGAACTTGCCGCATCCGAACCATTAGCGGCTCGTTGAACAGCGCGGACACCGAACCGGAACAGCTTATTCCGCGTTCGGTTCATGCCGGTAATCGAGGTTCGTGCCGCCGCGCACGGTTCGAGGTCCGGTCGTATCCCTCCTTTCGACGGTGTTCGGACTCCGGCGGCCCTGGGACTCTGTGGTTTCCGTCGCGGGCCCGGCGCCCGCGAAGTCGTCCCCGGCCGTATCCCGGCCGAACTCCACTCCCGCGATCGGCGGGATTGGCTGCTATGGAAGGGAAAGCGATGCGGAAAATTTTGCTGACGATGATGGGCGCGGCCGCCCTCTTGTTCGGAGTGGCCGCACCGGCGGCCGCGGCGCAGCCAGCCATCATCGGAGGCAGCGACGCCACCGAAACCTACTCGTTCATGGTGTCCCTGGACAACGGCTGCGGCGGAAGCCTCGTCGCGCCCCAGTGGATCATCACCGCGCACCACTGCGGCCAGGCCTCGCAGGCGCGGATCGGTTCCACCGACATCAACTCCGGCGAAGTCGGCCAGATCGACAACGTGATCACCAATCCGGGCACCGATCTCACGATGATGCACCTGAGCCAGCCCGCCCAGTCCGCACCGGTCGCGATGGCGCAGAGCAACCCGTCGCCGGGCACGGGCGCGCGGCTGCTCGGCTGGGGCTGCACGAGCTGGCCCAACTGCCAGACGCCGCAAACCCTGCAGCAGATCGACCTTCAGGTCCTCGACAGCAGCGCCTGCGCCGAAGGCGGCGGCGGTTCGGGCGACGTCTGCATCTCCGGCGACTACTCGCATTCGGCCTGCCACGGCGATTCGGGCGGCCCGGCGATCGTCGGCACGACCGGGAACTGGACGCTGGTAGGCGAAACCCACGGCCCTGGCGACAACGGCGGCGAATGCGCCACCAGCACCCTCTACACCGGCATCGCCCAGTACATGTCGTGGATACAGCAGCAGATCGGAAGCTGACCCCTGTCCAGTAAACCCTTGTGCGGAGAGGAAAAACCATGACCCTGCACCGCTTTGGCCGGCTGGCCGCCGGCGCGGCCGCCGCCTTGGTGCTGCCGCTGACCGGAGCCGGCACGGCGTCGGCCGCGCCGCTGGACGCGGTCGAACTGTACTACGACGCCAGCGGCCTGCCCGACTACCAGGCCGAGGCCACCCAGGCCGCGGCGAACTGGAACAACTCCGTGCACAACGTGCACCTCAACAGCGGCGGCGCCGCGACCATCATCATGCACGAAACCACCGGCGGCGGTTCCTACACCCAGACCGACGGCCACGGCAACGGCGACATCTACATCGACACGCAGCAGGTCGCCGAGGGCAACGACCCGACCAGGATCATCGCCCACGAAATCGGCCACAACCTCGGCCTGCCCGACCACTACGAGGGCCCCTGCTCGGAACTGATGTCCGGCCACGGCCCGGGGATCACGTGCAAGAACGCGATGCCCGACGCCCAGGAGTCGGCCCAGGTGGACGCGAACTTCGCGAACGGCTTCGCGACGGTTCGGTTGCCGGACAAGCACATTTACCGCTGACCCGGCGCGCGTTTGCGGCGGCTCAGGCGACGAGCACGGATCACCGTCACGCCCGAGTCCGCTTGCCAGATAAGCACATTTACCGCTGACACACCGATGCTCGCCGGAAGCACCCCGCTTCCGGCGAGCATCGGCACACCTCAGCCGCGCGCCACCTCCACGTCGTCGAGAATCCCCAGCGCGTCCGGCACCAGAACCGCGACGGAGTGATACGCACTGACCAAATAGGACGACACCGCGCGGTCGTTGATGCCCATGAACCGCACATTCAACCCCGGCCGGTATTCGTCGGCGAGATTTTTCGGCCGCAATCCGATGACGCCCGCGTCGTCTTCCCCGGTGCGCATTGCGAGCACCGACGTGGTGCCTGCCTCGGTGACCGGGATTTTGTCGCACGGCAGGATCGGGACCCCGCGCCACGCGGTGACGCGTTTTCCGTCCACCACGACCGGCTCCGGGTAAATGCCCGCCCTCGTGCATTCGCGCCCGATCGCCGCGATCGCCCGCGGATGTGCGAGGAACAAGCGCGTTTTGCGGCGCCGGCAGAGCAGTTCGTCCAGATCGCCCGGCGTCGGCGGACCGGTGCGCGTGGTGATCCGGGATTTGAGATCGGCATTGTGCAGCAGGCCGAAATCCGGGTTGTTGACCAGTTCGTGTTCCTGCCGTTCCCGCAGCGCCTCGACGGTGAGCCGCAATTGCTGCTCGAACTGGTTCATCGGGTCGTTGTACAGATCGGTGACGCGGTTGTGCACCCGCAGGACCGTCTGCGCCACCGCGAGGTCGTACTCGCGCGGCGAGGGCTCGTAGTCGACGTACGTCCCGGCCAGAACCGGTTCGCCGTCGTGACCCGCGGACAGGTCGATGTTCGCCTCGCCCTTGCGGTTCTGCGGTTTCCGCGGCTGGGACACGGCCTGCGCGACGTGCGCGCGCAGGGAGTCGAGCCTGCCGTTGAGCCGGGCGTACGAGCCGGCGGGCAGCGCCAGCGCGACCACCCTCGTGGCGGCGCGGGCGGTGAACCCCCAGGTGGCGTCGTCCCCGGAGAGGAGTTCGCCGCCGAAGTGGTCGCCGTCGGTCGCGGTGCCGAGGTGGGTTTCCGCGCCGTACTGCCCCTCGCCGTGCCGGGTGACCTTGCCGTGCACGACGAGGACGAGCTGGTCCAGCGGCTGCCCGGCGGTGACGAGCGTGCTGCCCGCCTCGTATTCGCGCTGTTCGAACGCGTCGGCCAGCGCGCCGAGAGCGGTTTCGTCGGCGAAGCCGCGCAGCAGCTCGATCTCGGTGAGCTCGAGCGGGACGACCTGCACCTGCGCGCCGGTCTGGAAGAAACTCACCTTGCCGTCGCCGACGGTGCAGGTGAGCCGCCGGTTGACCCGGTAGCTGCCGCCGGGCACCTCGACCCACGGCAGCTGCGACAGCAGCCACCGCGTGGTGATCGAGCGCATCTGCGGCAGCGACTTGGTGGTCGTGGCGAGGGTGCGGGCCGCCTTGACGCCGAGGGAGAGCTGCTCCTGTCGGTCCGTTTGTTCCGTGACGGGCACCGCGCTCAGCCCTCCCGGCCGATTTCGGCGGCTTCCAGCACGGCGAGCGCGTCGGGCACGAGGACGGCGGCGGAATAGTAGGCCGAGACCAGGTAGGACAGGATGGCCTGCTCGTTGATGCCCATGAACCGCACGTTGAGGCCCGGCTGGTACTCGTCGGGCAGCCCGGTCTGGTGCAGCCCGACGACGCCCTGGGACTGTTCGCCGGTCCGCATCAGCAGCACCGAGCTGGTGCGGGTCTCGGTGACCGGGATCTTGTTGCACGGCAGGATCGGCACGCCGCGCCACGCGGGCACCTGGTGGCCGCCTAGGTCGACCGAACCGGGGTAGATCCCGGCCTTGCTGCATTCCCGCCCGAACGCGGCGATCGTCTTCGGGTGCGCGAGGAAGAACCCCGGGTCCTTCCACACCAGCGACAGCAGCTCGTCGAAATCGTCCGGCGTCGGCGGGCCGGTGCGGGTGGGCACGCGCTGGTCGAAGTCGGCGTTGTTCAGCAGGCCGAAATCGGGGTTGTTGACGAGTTCGTGCTCCTGCCGCTCCCGCAGCGCCTCGACGGTGAGCCGCAACTGCTGCTCGGTCTGGTTCATCGGTTCGCTGTAGAGGTCGGCGACCCGGCTGTGGACCCGCAGCACGGTCTGCGCCACGCTCAGCTCGTACTCGCGCGGGGAGGTGTCGTAGTCGACGAACGTCCCCGGCAGCTGCGGTTCGCCGTCGTGGCCGGCGGCGAGGGCGATCTCGGCCTCGCCGTGTTCGTTGCGGGCTGTGCCGCCGCCCGCGACGAAGGCGTCGAGGTGCGCGCGCAGCGGGTCCGAGCGGTTCAGCACGCCTTCGAATTCCTGACGCGACAACGTCAGCACGGTCGCGGAGGTGACCGCCTTCGCCGTGTACTCCCAGATCCCGTCCGAGGTGGTGAGCACGTTCTCGCCGAAGTAGTCGCCGTCCACGAGCGTGCCCAGCACGGTCTGGTCGCCGTAGGCGCCGACGCCCGCCTTCGTGATCTTGCCGTGCGCGACGAGGAACACCTGGTCGGCGCGGCTGCCGAATTCGGCCAGCACGTCGCCCGGCTGGTATTCGCGCTGCTCGAACCGGCCGGCGAGCTCGGCCAGCGCCTCCTCGTCCTCGAATCCGCGCAGCGGCGCGAGCTCCCCGAGCTCCGGCGGGATGACCCGGACCTCGGAGCCGCTGGTCACGAACGTGACCCGGCCGTCGCCGACGGTGTAGGACAGCCGCCGGTTGACGCGGTACGTGCCCGCGGACACCTCGACCCACGGCAGCACCTTCAGCAGCCACCGCGTGCTGATGCCCTGCATCTGCGGCACGGACTTCGTCGTCGTGGCCAGCTGCCGCGCCGCCGCGCGGCCTAGGCTCAAGGGTTCCTGGTCCTCCACGTCCGCGGAGTCGACCGGGTCGGTGACAGTCACAGCGAAACCACCTTGTCTGGGTTGCGAAGCCTGGGATCAGGGATGCGGGTCAGGATCGGTAGCGAGGATTCGTGGCGTGCCATTCGAAGCCGCCGCCCATCCAGTCCCGGACGCCGGCGAGGAAGCGCTGCAGTTCCGGCGACGGGACCGAGAGCAGGGCACGGTGCCCCTCCTCGAACTCGCGCACCATCCGGTTGTGCAGCGCGACCGTGGTCTCGACCGCCTCGGAGACCGAACAGCCCCGGTCGGCGGCGATCTGCAGCACCATGTTGCAGACCGGGTTCTCGTCGGCCGCGTCCTTGGCCACCGAATGGAGGTCGTTGACCAGGACCGTCGCGGTGCCCGCGCGCATCATCGCCTCCCGCACGCGCGGGTCGTAGTAGAACGGCGCGGGCAGTTCGTACCCGCCGACCGCGTCGACGAGCGTCATCGACGTGTAGAAGCTGTCGTGCTGGCGGGCCGCCAGGTACTCCCAGGCCGGCGGATAGCGGCCGGTGTGGCGCCACGCGGCGTAGGCGTCCCAGCTGACGAACATCGCGAAGGTCGAGTAGCAGACCCGCTGGACCAGCACCGGCGAACCGTGCCTGCCGAGATGGTCGACCGCGGAGCGGAACCCGACCCGGATCGGATCGGCCCGCAGCGCCTCCTCCAGCGGCTCGGAGAACTCGCCCGCGGGCGCGACCGGGTCCATCGCGGCCATGACGAGCGCCAGCCGCGGCGGGAGCTCGGTCGGCGAGGCGCCGAGGGAGCTGTCGTCGGCGTAGTAGTCGTCGGCCGCCCACCACACCGCGTTGAGCTGCGCGGCGATCAGCAGCCGGTCGGGGTCGGAGGTATCCGGGTGGGCGAGCATCACCAGCCTGCCGAACGTGGCCTGCGCGATCTGGTCCAGCCCCTCGCCCTCGAACCCGCAGTCCCGCGCCCACGCGACGAGCCGCCGGTCCACCTCCTCGGCGAGCGGCTCGTCGACCCGGCGCACGACCGGGCAGTACAGCGGCGACGCGCTGCCGTCGCCCCATTCCCGCTCCGCGTAGGCCGGATCGGTCCCGCGCGGCGGCGCGAACTGGGCCGCGATCCGCGCCGCCGAGGTCCCCAGCCCGGCCGGGCCAGCCAGCGCGGGGTGGGGCCGGACCGCTGCGATTCCGGACATGTCGGCCCGCTCAGACGCGGTCGGCGGCGATGAGCAGGTAGTGGAAGCTGCCCTCGCGGTAGGCGGTCAGGAACGGCCCCTCGATGCCGGTCGCGACGGACGACTGCTCGCGCAGCTCCCAATACGGGATGGTCGCCTCGGTCAGGTCCACGACGTTGATCGGGACGAACCCGTTGGCGGCGAGCGCTTTGAAATAGTCGCCGCGCGCGTGGATATTGCAGATGTAATGCTGGTCGATCTGGCTCACCGCGCGCGAACGCCCGCCGGTCAGGTCGTTGTAGCACCCGGTGATGGTCACGAATCGCCCGCCGGGCGCGAGCTGGCGCGCGTGTTCGGCGAACAGCTCGTGCAGATCGACGTACATCGTGCTTTCGTTGTTCCAGATCCCGGCGAAATCGCCGCTTTCGAATCCGGTGTCGAGCATGTTCCGGAGATGGAATCGCACCGAATCGTCGATTTCCCGCAGCCGGGCCTGTTCATTGGCGAAATCGACCTGCTGCTCGGAAATGGAGATGCCGTCCACCCGGCAGCCGAACCGCTGGTGCGCCTGCACGCTCGTGCCGCCGCGTCCGCAGCCGGCGTCGAGCAACCGGGCGGTGGGATCGATGTCTCCCAGGTGCTGCAACAGAAACTGCGACTGCGCGGTCTCCAGCCGGTGCATCTCGGCGATGATCGCCTTGTCCCGTTTTTCCCCGCGTCCGTCCAGGACGGACGGATCGTAGTCGCCGATGCCGTAGTGGTGGTGGTAAAGCCCGTCGACGTCGCCGAGGCGCAGGTTGACCGGATCCTTTTCGGCGTTCCAGTAGTCGGCGACCGACTGCTGATACGCGGTGCGGGCAACCGGACGGGCAACAGACGTCATCATGTACTCCCTTTTGGACCGCAATTTCCGGCCGTCACGCGGCGAACTGTGCCGGCGCGCTTCGTCTCGGCGCGAGGCGCTCGGCTTTTCTCCCTCTGCGTCCGAGGCTAGCGAGGATTCTTTTCCCCGGACAAGACGATTCGCGGGAATTCACTCGCGGGCTGGCGGGAGCGGTCCGGCGTGCCTCTTCTGGCCTAGGAAACCGCTCCTGCGGGGTGTTCGCACGCCGGTCGCCGGGCCTCGTTCGATGCCGCCGCGGACACGGGCGGATGACGGATGGCGACAGCCTGTGGACGATGCCGGCAGACGGGTGACGCCCGATGGGCCTAAGCGGTTCCGGGCCGCGGAACTCCGGGGCCGGGCCGGTCGTGTGCGGGACCGGCCCGGCTGTCACGCGGTCCGGGAGGTCAACTGGAGCAGGACGACCCCGCCGACGATCAGGGCGAGCGCGAGGATCCGCGCCGCGCTGACCGGTTCGCGGAGCCAGAAAATGCCGACGACCGCGGTGCCGACCGCGCCGATCCCGACGAACACCGCGTACGCCGTCCCGACCGGGACCGTCTTCATGCCGACGTTCAGCACGTACAGCACGAGGACGGTGAGCACCCCGCAGACGAGCGTCGGGACGAGTTTGGTGAAGCCGTCGGTCAGGCGGATGCTGTGCGCCCAGGCGATTTCGAGCAGCCCGGCCGCGAAAACGGCGATCCAGCCCATCGTCATGCCTCGTCGAGCGCGGCGCGGACAGCGGACGGCAGGGCGAGTTCCTGCGCGGCGACGAGGTCGGCGAGGTGGGCGGGGTCGCTCGTGCCAGGGATGACGGCGACGTTGGGCGCGAGGTCCAGGAGCCAGGCGAGGGCGAGCGTCGCCGCCGAAACGCCGAGCTGCCGGGCGGTCTTGGCCACCGGCGAGCCCTCTCCGGCCAATGCTCCGTTCCCGAGCGGACGGAACGCCAGATACGGGATCCCGGCGGCCGTGGTCGCGTCGAGGACGTCCCGGCCGCCGGCGTGTCCGACGTGGTACTCGTTCTCGACGGACGCGATCGGCGTGACCGCGTGCGCCTGGTCCAGCAAATCGAGGGTGACGTTCGAGACGCCGACGTGTCCGAGCAGTCCTTCGTCGCGCAGTTCGGCGAGCGCCCCGACGGTGTCCGCCCACGGGACGGTGCTGTCGGGCATGAACCTGGCGTGCACCAACGGAAGCCGTTCGACGCCCAGTTGCGCGAGGTTGTCCCGGACGGCCGCTTTGACCGCTTCCGGCGCGGCGTCGGCGACGAACCCGCCGTCCGGACTGCGGCGCGCGCCGACCTTGGTGGCGATGAGCAGGTCCTCCGGATAGGGCCGCAGCGCCTCGGCGAGCAGGCGGTTCGCGACTTCGGGCCCGTAGTAGCCGGACGTGTCGATCAGCCGGATCCCCGCGTCGACGGCAGCGCGGACGGCGGCCTTGGCGCGCTCGGGATCGGCCGGTTCGCCCATGGCTTTCGGCCCCGCGAGCTGCATGGTCCCGTAGCCGATCCGGCGCACGGTGCGGCCGGCGAGCGTGAACGAGTGCATGAAGCTGCCCCCAATCAGTTATGTGGACACTGTGTCCACTTATGACTGTACTCGATCCGGACACGCTGTCCAGATACAGTGACGGGGTGAACAGCAAGCCAGTGACCGAACGGGCGGACGCCGCGGCGAACCGGCAGCGGATCCTCGCCGCGGCCGAGGAGCTGTTCGCCACGAGAGGCCCGGACATCACGATGGGCGACCTGGCCGCGGCGGCCGGAGTCGGACGCGGGACGCTCTACCGGCGCTACGACAGCGTCGCCGCGGTGGCGGTCGCGTTGCTCGATGAGCACGAGCGGCGACTGCAGGAAGCGATGCTGTCCGGACCGCCGCCGCTCGGACCGGGCGCCGCGCCGCGGGAACGACTGGTGGCGTTTTACGACGCGATGATCGATTTGCTGGAGCGGCATTTGCCGCTGGCACTGGGCGCGGAGACCGGCGCGCGGCGGTATCAGACCGGGGCGTACGGGTTCTGGCGGGTTTTCGTGGCGGCGCAGGTTCGCGAGGCCGGGTTGAAGGACGAGGCGCTGCCGGACGTGCTGCTGGCTCCGCTGGCGCCCGATCTGTACCAGAATCAACGGCACGAGCGCGGAATGTCGGTAGCGGCGGTGAAGAAGGCGGTGCGTCGGCTGGCTTGTGTGCTGCCGGAGGGGCCCGTGTCATGAGTTCCGTGAAGGACTCCTTGAGGGAACCAGATTCCCTCAAGGAGTCCTTCACGGACCGCGAACCCCGCATCGGCCGGGTCGCTTCGGTCTGGGTGGCCACGTCTCTGGCGGGCTGTTCGTGCCCGCCGGGAAGATGACGGCTGAGCGGGCCGAAACCGGCGGAAGCGGAGTAAATTCGCCGGATGAACGGTGGCTCACCGATGCGGATCAGCTGGATCGCCCTCACCGTGGTCAGCGCGGGGATCCTCGCGTTCGGGATCGTGGTCGCCATCGCGCCGCCCGCCGGGGACGCGCTGCTCTACCGCACCGACGCGCTCGCCACCGCCGGGCTCGGGTTGTTCGGCGGCCTGATCGCGATGTTCCCGTTCCGCGCCGGAGAACGGTGGGCGTGGTTCGCGTTGTGGTTTTACCCGGTGTTCTGGCTGGCGCATCTGGTGTTCCGGCTGCCGCCGGGGACGGACCACGTGCACCAGGTGGTCTTCGTGGTGCTATCGCTGGCGGGATTGCTCCTGCCGGCGCGGTCGTTCTTCCGGGCTCCGGCCGAGGGGCAGCACGCGCGCCGGTAATCCGCGATCGGCGTACGGCGGCGGGTCCGCCGTGTCATCATTCCCGCGTGTCCACGAGAAAGCCCGCTGCGGCAAGGGATTCCGGCCCGGGAAAAGCTGCGGCGAGCGGTCGGGTCGTCGCTCTGCGTGCCGGGTGGTGCTGGCTCGCGGTGGTGGTGCTCGGCGCGGGGGCTGCGGTGGGGTTCGTCAGCTCGAGCTCGGTGGCGGCCGCGGCGGGCTTGCTTTTCGGGGTTCTGCTCGCCGCGCTCGCGACGTCGGCGGTTTCCTGCTGACCGGCTTCTACCTCGTGTCCGTCGGGGTGACGGCGGTCGGTTACGTCGCGGCGACCGGCGATCGATACCGCGCGATCGCGGTGTCCTCCGAATGCCATCGCGTCAAGGGCGGCACTGCCTGCACCGCGCGGGTCGACCGGCCGGACGGCACGCTGCTGGTCGATGACCTGTCGGTGAAGTCGCGGATGAAGACCGGCGAGAAGGTCGACGTCGTCGAGGACCGGGCGGGCATCGTCGCGCCGCATCGGGCGGACGTGCTCGACCCGGACGCGTTGCCGGTCGACCTGGCGCTGCTGGCGGCGTCGGCGGCGCTGCTGGCCGGATTGTTCGGCTGGAGCGCGTGACTCGGGGTCCGGCGGCCGCTGAAACGCTGACCCTGCGGGGATTTCTGCGCGTTCGTCTCTGGCCCGCGCGCCGGCTGCTGGTCATGCTCCAGTCGGAACCGTTCGACGCGGGAGGACGCCTTCATGACCCTGCAGCCTGAACGCGGCGCGGACGTGCCGCTGCCCGACCTGTGCGTGCACGAGCTGTTCGCCCGGCACGCCGCAGCGGCACCGGAGGCCGCGGCCGTGGTGTACGGCGACGAGCGGCTCGGCTACGGCGAGCTGGACCGGTGCGCCAACCGGTTCGCGCATCTGTTGCGAGCGCGGGGAATCCGTCCGGAGACGCCGGTCGCGCTGTGCCTGGAGCGCGGGACGACGCTGCTGGTCGCGATGCTCGGCATCCTCAAGGCGGGCGGCTATTACGTCCCGCTTGACCCGGGCTATCCGCCTGAGCGGCTCGCGTTCATGCTCGGCGACTCCGGCGCGACGGTCGCGGTGACCGAACGGGCGCTCGCGGACCGCGTCCAGGCCGCGCCGACAGTCGTCCTCGCTGACGAAGCGGACCTCAGCGGCTGGCCGGACACTACGCCGGACGCGAATGTCGTGCCGGACAACCTGATCTACCAGATGTACACCTCCGGCTCCACCGGTCTGCCGAAGGGCGTCCAGGTGACCCACCGCGGGGTCGTCCGGCTGGTGCACGGCTCCGGGTTCGCCGATTTCGGTGCGGGAGAAGTGTTCCTGCTGCTCACGTCGTTGTGCTTCGACGTCTCGACGTTCGAGCTATGGGGCGCGCTCGCCACCGGCGCGACGCTGGCGGTGCTGCCGCCGGGCGTGCCGACCGCGGCGTCGATCGAGGAGGCGGTGTGCCGGTTCGGGGTCACCACGGTGTGGCTCAGCTCCGGCCTGTTCGGGCACGTGGTGGACGACCGGGTCACCGCATTGGCCGGGGTGCGGCACGTCATCGCCGGCGGCGACGTCGTGCCGCCGGTGCAGGCGCGGCGGGTGATCGAAGAACTCGGGGCCGAGATGAGCAACGGCTATGGGCCGACCGAGTGCACGACTTTCGCTTGCGCGCACCGCGGGATGACGGTCGCCGACACCGCCGGGCCGATTCCCATCGGCAAGCCGATCGCGAACACGCACGCGTACGTCACCGATCCCGACGGCGTGCCGGTCGAGCCCGGTACGCGTGGCGAGTTGCTGCTTGGCGGCCCCGGGGTCGCGCGCGGCTATTTCCGTCGCCCCGCGCTGACGGCGGAACGGTTCGTGCCCGACCCGGCTGGCGGCGGTGGACGGCTTTACCGCACGGGCGACGAGGTCGCGCTCCGGCCGGACGGGACGTTCGCCTTCTTCGGACGGCTGGACCAGCAGGCCAAGATCCGGGGTTTCCGGGTGGAACCAGGCGAGGTGGAAGCGGCGCTGACGGCACATCCGCTGGTGCGGTCGGCCGTGGTGGTGCCGCACGAACGCGACGGCGACCGAGTCCTGGCAGCGCACGTGGTGGCCTCGCGCCCCGCGGCGGCCGAGCTGCGGGAGTTCCTGCTCGCCCGGTTGCCCGCGCATTTGGTGCCGTCGTTGTGGTCCTGGCTCGACGAGCTGCCGATCACGCCCAACGGCAAGGTGGACCGCGCGGCGTTGCCGGAGCCGTCTGCGCCGGTGACGGAGTTCGTCGCGCCGCGCACGCCAGTCGAGGAAGCCGTCGCGGAGGTGTGGCGGGAGCTGCTGGACCTCGAACGGGTCGGCGTGCACGACGATTTCTTCGCCGATTTGGGCGGGCATTCGCTGCTGGCGACGCGGGTGGTCGCGTTGCTGGGGGAGCGGTTCCCGGTGGAGTTGCCGGTGCGCACGGTGTTCGAGGCGTCGACGGTGGAGCTGTTGGCGGCTGAGGTGCATCAGGCGGTGGCGGAGTATGTGGCGGCTCTGTCCGATGTGGAGGTTCAGCGCGCGCTGGGGTGAGCTCGGTCATGGCTCCTGGAGATGAGGACCGGGCTGATGCTCTTGATTTCCTCGAGGAGGTGTGTCGCGCCGCGCCGCGCCGCACCTCCTCGTCCTTGCTGTGCGTGAGCGCATTTCGGCGGCCGCGTCGCGATCGCGGGGAGTTGACTTCCAAAACCTCGCTGATCGCCGGGTAGGTCCAGGTGGTCTGGATTGGTCGTCGCGGTAGCCGGCAGACTGAGGTCGAGGGCGTCGAATCGCCGGAGCAAGGCTTCTGCGGCCGCGTAGGTGACCGCGGTGTCTTTGTTGTCCAGCACAAGGTTCACCAGCGCGGGTGGCTCTCCGGCACCCGCCGCGGAGCAATGGATTTCAGGTCTGCTCGATGACCACAGCCAGTTCGGCGACCGTCCGAGCGGCGAACAGGTCCCGCAGCGAGACGCGGACGCCCAGCTTCTTCCGGATCCGCGCGAGCACCCGGGTGGCCAGCAGGGAATGCCCGCCGATGCGGAAGAAATCGTCGTGGACGCTGATTTCCTCCACCCGCAGCACTTCCCGCCAGATGTCGGCGAGCGCGTGCTCGGTCGCGGAAGACGGCTCGGCGATCGGCTCCGCTCGGACCGCGTCGCCGGCCGACGGGTCCGGCAGCGCGGCGCGGTCCACCTTCTTGCTCGGCGTCAGCGGCAGCGCGGCCATCGCGACCCACTGCGCCGGCACGAGATAGTCCGGCAGTTGTGACCGCAGGCTCGCCCGCAGCGCGGCGAAATCCGGCTCGCCGGAAGCCGCGACGACATAGGCGACCAAGGTCCGCTCCGGCAGATCTTTCACCACGACAGCGGCCGCGCGCACCGCGGGATGGGCGTCGAGGGCGGCTTCGATCTCGCCGAGTTCGATCCGGAACCCGCGGATCTTCACCTGCCGGTCGAGCCTGCCGAGGAACTCGATGGTCCCGTCCGAGCGGAAGCGGGCGAGGTCGCCGGTGCGGTACAGCCGGGCGCCGGTCGAGTACGGGTCCGGCACGAACTTGTCCGCGGTCAGCGCGGGACGGCGCAGGTAGCCGCGCGCCACGCGCAGGCCGCCGAGGTGCAGTTCGCCGGGGACGCCGACCGGAGCCGGGCGTCCGGCGGGGTCGAGCACGTACGCGCCGGTCGCGGCGACCGGGCGGCCGATTGGCAGGGTCGGCGCGTCGAGATCGGCGTCGTCGGCCCATTGCAGCGTGCTCGAGATCGTTGCCTCGGTCGGGCCGTAGCAGGCCACGAAGCGCCCGGGCAACTGCAGTTCGCGCCAGCGCCGGGCGTCTTCGGTGGTGACGACGTCCGCGCCGACGTTCACCATGTTCAGGCACGCGACCCGCGGATCGCGCGGCGTGAGCACGCCGAGCAGTTCGCGGTAGTAGGCCGGGGTGAGGTTGACGCTGGTGATCCGGTGCCTGCCGAGCTGGTCGGCGAGTTCCTCCGGCTCCCAGAACAGCGGGTCGCTCAGCACCACCGACGCGCCGGCCAGCAGCGGGCCGCCGATCTGCTCCAGAGAACCGTCGAAGGCCAGCGACGCGAGCGAGAGCACCCGGTCGGCCGCGGTGATTCCATATTCGCGGGCGATGACCTGGGCGTGTTCGGCGTAGGAGCCGTGCTGGATCTGGACGCCTTTCGGCCGTCCGGTCGAGCCGGAAGTGTAGATGACGTATGCGAGATGGTCCGGTTCGACTGTCCAATAAGGACTGTCCGAAGAGGAATCCGCGGTTTGATCGAGGGAGACGACGGGGCAGCCGGTGTCGGCGAACAGCCCGGCATAGCGGTCCTCGGTGACGACTGCGGCGGTGCGGGCGTCCTCGACGAGATAGGCGAGCCGGTCGGGCGGGTTGGCCGGATCGAACGGGACATACGCCGCGCCGGATTTCAGCACGCCGACCAGCGCGACTACCGCGTCGACGCTCCGTTCGAGGCAGACGCCGACGGTCGATTCCGGGCCGAGCCCGCTCGCGCGCAGGTGCCGGGCGAGCCGGTTGGCAGCGGCGTCGAGCTCAGCGTAGGTGAGTTCCCGGCCGGCGCAGTGGACGGCGAGGCGGTCCGGGGTTTCGGCTGCTCGCTGGGCGAACAGGTCGGGGAAACAGCCCGGTGCCACCGCGTAGCCCGGGGTCCAGGCCCATTCGGACAGCAGGGCGAGTTCCGCGGCCGGGGTCAGGTTCAGTTCGCTCAGCCGCTGTGCCGGACGGTCGGCGATGCTCTCCAGCAGGCACTGGAAGCGGGCGGCCAGCCGGTGCGCGGTGGCGGGCTCGAACAGGGCGGTCGGGTAGGTGAGAGTGCCGGTCAGCGAGCCGTCCGGACGGTGCTCGAATTGCAGTCCGAGGTCGAACGACGCGGCCGTCCAGTCCACATCGGACTCCTCGACGGCCAGCCCGGGCAGCCGGAACCGCTGCTCCGGCACCTCGTGCAGGCCGAAGAACGCCTGGACCAGGGGGTTGCGGGAGAGATCGCGGTCCGGTTCGAACTCGCCGACGAGCCAGTCGAAGGGGACGTCCTGGTTGCCGAAGGCGTCCAGCGCGGTCCCGGCGACCTGGTCGAGGAACGTCGTGAACGCCGGGTCGCCGCCGAGATCGGCCCGCAACACGAGGGTGTTGACGAAGAATCCGGCCAGCCCCTCGACCTCGGCTGGCGCGCGCCCGGCGACCGGGCAGCCGACGGCGATGTCCGTGCCGCCGGTGTGCCGGGCGAGAAAGACCTGGTAGGCGGCCAGCAGGACCATGAACGGCGTCGCCCGGCGGGACCGGCCGAGCGCGGTGAGCCGTTCCGCGAGCGCGGCGGGGACCTCGACCCGGACCGCCGCGCCTGCCGGGTCCCACACCGGTCCGCGCGGACGGTCCGCCGGGAGCTCCAGCGGGGTCAGCCCGGCGAGCCGTTCGCGCCAGTAGGCGAGCTGACCCGCGAGCCGGGTTTCGGCGTCTTCCCGTTGCCAGAGCGCGAAATCGGCGTACTGGACGGGCAGGGCGGGCAACTCGGGCAGGGTGCCGGCGTGGAACGCGCGGTAAAGCTCGGCGAGTTCGGCGGCGAGGACATCCCAGGACGCGCCGTCGAAGGCGATGTGGTGCACGACGATCAGCAGAACGTGCTCGCGCGCGTCGAGGCGGAGCAGCCGGGCCCGCAGCGGCAGGTCGGTCGCGAGGTCGAAGGGCACTGCCAGCTCAGCCGCGACCACGGTGTCCAGCTCGCTTTCCGTGACGCCCTCGATCGGCAGCGGTACCGGCTGCGGCTTGCCGACCACCTGGACCGGCACTCCTTCGCGGCTGCGGTACCGCGTCCGCAGCACCTCGTGGCGGGCGACGAACGCGTCGAGCGAACAGCTCAGCGCGGCGACGTCCAGCTTGCCGCGGACTCGCAGCGTCAGCGGGAGGAGGTACTCGGTCCCGCCGGGCCGCAACGCGTCGAGGAACCACAGTCTTTCCTGCGAGAAGGACAGCGGCAGGTCGCCGGGCATGGTCATGGCGCCAGGGTGGCGGTTCCCGTCCGGCGGGTCCAGAGGCGGGACGGTGCGCTCGTTGCTGCGCGTTCTTCTCTGCCGCCCCGCCGCCCGCGCGGGAAGGCTCGGCTCGCGACGGGACGGGTGTGCCCGGCGCGAGGACGAGGAGGACCCGGATGAGCGAGGACGAACGCACCTACGGCGTCGTGCTGAACGACGAGGAGCAGTACTCGATCTGGCTGGTCGGCCGCGACCTGCCGGCGGGCTGGCGGTACGAGGGGAAGCGCGGGCCCAAGCAGGAGTGCCTCGACCACATCGACCAGGTGTGGACGGACATGCGGCCGAAAAGCCTGCGGGAGCGGATGCGGGCGGACGCTCCGGCCTAGCCGCCGCCGTTCGCCGACCAGCCCCGTCGATCGACCCGCAGGGGGAGCGATGACCACCGAACAGTCCCGGCGCGACGAGCTGCTGGAGCGCTACCTGGCCGCGGCCCCGGACCCGGGCTCGGTCCCGGTCCCGGTCCGCACGGCTCCCGCGCTCCGGGCCGATCGCAGCCGTCCGCTGCCGCTTTCCCCGGCCCAGCAACGGGTCTGGGTGCTGGACCGGCTCCATCCCGGCGGCACCGAGTACGTGGTGACCGCGGCGTGGCGGCTGCGCGGCCCCCTCGACGTCGAGCGCCTGCGGACGTGCTGGCGGACGATCGTGGAGCGCCACGAAATCCTGCGCACCACCTACGTCGAACGCGATGGCGTGCCGGAACAAGTCGTGGGGGAACCCGGGGTCGATCTGACCGTGCAGGACGTCCCGGCGGAGGACGTCGAGGCGGTCACCCGGGAAGCGGCCTCGGTGCCGTTCGATCTGGCTCGGGACCGGCCGTTGCGGGTTCGGGTGCTTCGGCAGTCCGCGACTGGGCACGTTCTGCTGCTCGTCGTGCACCACATCGCGTACGACGGGTGGTCGACGTCCGTCGTCGCGCGGGAACTCGAGGCGCTGTACCGCGGGGAGATTTTGCCGCAGCTGCCGGTCCAGTATGCCGATTTCGCTTCCTGGCAACGGGAGCAGGCGGCCAGTCAGCGAGTGACCGAGCAAGTCGAGTTCTGGCGTCGACGGCTCGACGGGGTTGTGCCGCTCACCCTCCCGACGGATCGCCCGCGCCCGCCCGTGCACGATCCGCGCGGTGACATTCTGCGATTCACCGTGGACGCCGAACTCGGGTCCGCCGTCGCCGCGCTCGGCCGGGCGCATCGGGCGACCACGTTTATGGTGCTGCTGGCCGCGTATCAGATTCTGCTGAGCCGGTATTCGGGACAGGCAGATGTCACTGTCGGCACGCCGGTCGCCGGGCGTACGCGGGCCGAGGCGCAGGATTTGGTCGGTCTGTTCCTGAATACCCTGGTGCTGCGGGCCACTGTGGACGGTTCGGTGTCGTTCGCGGATTTCCTCGACGGCGTTCGTCAGGACACGCTCGATGCGTATTCCCATCAGGACGCGCCGTTTGAACGGCTCGCCGACGAGCTGGTGCCGGACCGCGATCTGTCCCGCAATCCGCTTTTCCAAGCCATGCTCGTGTTGCAGAACACCGCCGACGCCGGATTCGAGGCAGTCGGACTGCGCGGCGAGCAAGTTCATTCTCCCTGGCACAGCGCGAAATTCGACCTGACGCTGGAAGTGACTGAGCGGCCGGACGGTGTCTTGGACGCCGTGCTGGAGTATCCGGTCGCGCTGTTCGATCGGTCCACTGTGGAGCGGATTGGCGGGCATTTCACCGAATTGCTGCGCGGTATCGTCGCGAATCCTGGTGCACTGTTGGCGGACCTGCCTTGCCTGAGCGCAGCCGAGAAGGCCGAATTGGGTGGGTGGAACGAAACAGACGTTCCCTTTGCGGGTGGGACGTTGCTGTCGCTCATTGCCGAGGGTGTTGCTGCCGGTGAAGTCGCGGTGGTCGCCGATGGTCGCGAAGTGTCCTATGTGGAGCTGGACGAGTTGTCGAATCAGGCGGCGCATTGGCTTCGCGCGCGTGGGGTGGGTGCTGAGTCGGTAGTCGGGGTTCGGCTGGAGCGCGGCTTGGAGATGGTGGTCGCGCTGGTCGGGATTCTCAAGGCCGGGGCGGCGTATGTGCCGCTGGATCCGGATTATCCCGAGGACCGGTTGCGGTTCATGATCGAGGATTCCGGCGCGGAGGTGGTCATTGAGCCGGGCGACCTCACTGCTCTCGACAAACCCCGGAACCCGGTGAATGTCATTGTGCGGCCGGAAAACGCGGCGTATGTGATCTATACTTCGGGGTCGACGGGGCGGCCCAAAGGTGTGGTGATCGAGCATCGCGGGATCGTCAACCGACTGCGGTGGATGCAGGACGAATACGGCCTGACACCCCAAGATCGGGTGCTGCAGAAGACTCCGTTCGGTTTCGATGTGTCCGTGTGGGAGTTCTTCTGGACGTTGTCCGTCGGCGCGACGCTCGTGATGGCCCGTCCCGGAGGTCACCGCGATCCGGCTTATCTCGCCGAGGTCATGAGTGAAGGGATCACGACCGCCCACTTCGTGCCGTCGATGCTGCGGGCGTTCCTGTCCGGCCCGGTGCCGTCGCTGCGCCGGGTGCTGTGCAGCGGCGAGGCGCTCCCGGACGACCTGGCGGAGCGGTTCCATCAGCTGATCGACGCCGAGCTGCACAATCTCTACGGGCCGACCGAAGCTTCGGTCGATGTGACGGCGACGCGATGCCTCCCGGGGGAGCCCGTCACGATCGGCCGCGCGATCGCGAACACCCGGGTCTACGTGGTGGACGCCGAGTTGCGCGAGGTGCCGGTCGGCGTGCCCGGCGAGCTGGTCATCGCCGGGGTGCAGCTGGCGCGCGGGTACCTGAACCGGCCGTCGCTGGCCGCCGAGAAATTCGTCCCGGACCCGTTCGCGCGGCAGCCCGGCGAACGGCTGTACCGCACCGGCGACCTCGCCCGGCGGCTGCCCGACGGACGGATCGAGTACCGGGGGCGGCTCGACCACCAGGTCAAGATCCACGGAAACCGGATCGAACTCGGCGAGGTCGAGGCGACCCTGCTGACCCATCCCGACCTGCGCGCGGCGGCGGCCGCGGTGCACGACGACCGGCTGGTCGGCTACTTCGTCGCCGAGCCCGGACGCACTCCCGACCCGGCCGAATTGCGTGCTTATCTGGCGCGCACGCTGCCGGAACCGATGCTGCCGTCGGTATGGCTCGCGCTAGACGCGTTGCCGCTGACCGCCAGCGGCAAAATCGATCGCAACGCCTTGCCCGCCCCGGACGGAGCGCGCACGAGCCACGGTTACATCGCGCCGCGTACTCCGGCGGAGGCAGCGGTAGCCCGCGCGTTCGCGGCGGCGACTGGCGTCGACCGGGTCGGTGCGGAGGACAGCTTCTTCGCGCTGGGCGGCGATTCTCTGCGGGCGATCCGCGCCGTGGGACTGCTGAACGCGGAGGGAATCGAGGCGAGCGTTGCGGACCTCTTCCGGCGACAGCGGGTGGCCGACTTCGCCGCGGGGCTCGGCGGTCCAGCGGCCGCGATCGAGGCGGTCGAGCCGTTCACGCAGCTTGCCGCCGGTCAGCGCGAGGCGTTGCCAGCCGACGTGACCGACGCCTATCCACTGTCGCTCGCGCAGGCAGGCATGGTGCACGAGATGCTCGCCGGGGCCGACCGCGGGCTCTATCTGAACCAGCTCGGGTACCCGGTGCACGAGGAGTTCCGTCTAGACGCCTTGCAACAGGCAGCGGACCGGCTCGTCGCGCGGCACGAGATCCTGCGTACCTCGATCGACTTCGCCGCGGTTCCGCCGCTGCAGCGGGTGCACGAGACCGCCGTCCTGGACGTGACTTGCGACGATCTGCGCGCGTTGCCCGCCGAGGAGCAGGCCGCGCGGATACGGGAGCACCGGGCGCGCGGGTTCGATCTGCTCAGCCCTTCGCTGCTGCGTCTGCACGTCCACTGGCTCGCCGAGCGCGAATGGCGGCTGTCGTTCAGCTATGTACACGCGATTCTCGACGGCTGGAGCCAGAATTCGCTGGTCGCTGAGTTGCTCGAGGACTATCGGACCCGCGCGGCGGAGCCGGTCGCACCGCCGCCGGTCCGGTTCGCGGATACGGTCGCCCGGGAACGGGAGTCGCTGGAGTCCGCTGTGGACCGCGAATTCTGGGCAGGCCGGCTGCGCGCGGCTGAGCGGTTCGCTGTGCCGTCGGGCTGGGCGGGCGAGGACGACGGGATTTACCGCACGGTGCGGGTGCCGTTCGACGACCTGACGCCTCGGTTGCGTGCGGTGGCTTCGTCGGCCGGGGTGCCGCTGAAGAGCTTGCTGCTGGCCGCGCATCTCACTGTGCTGCGAACGATTTCCGGGCACGACCGGCCGTTTCATACCGGCGTGGTGACCAACAGCAGGCTCGAGCGCGCGGGCGGCGATCAGGCTCGCGGGATGTTCCTGAACACCGTGCCGTTCGCGGTGCCGGCGGACGCGCGCGACTGGCCGGAGCTGGCTCGCGCGGTGTTCGCGGAAGAGACCGCGATGTGGCCGCACCGGCATTTCCCGCTGCCCGCGATGCAGGCCGCGTGGGGCGGGCAGGTGCCGCTCGTCGACGTTTTCTTCAACCACACAGACATGCACGTCCTCACGGACGCGCTGGTCGACCTGGCCGAGGTCGCCGACAGCACGCCCAACGAGTTCGGCCTGTCCGTCTCGACCGTGCCCGGTGCGTTTGTGCTGGAGGCATTCACTTTCCGGGTCGCCGTTGCGCATCTGGAGTTTCTCGCTCGGCTTTATCGGCATGTGCTGGAACGGATCGTTGCTGCGCCGACCTCCGAGCCACGCCGGTCTGGGCTGCCTGCGGCGGATCGGGCTGCGCTGCTGCGGAATCCATCGCGGACCGAGCCCGCTGGTCGGATGCTGCCGGAGCTGTTCGAGGCCACCGCGGTGGCGCACCCGGATGCTTTGGCGCTGCGGTGCGGCGACGTGACGCTCACTTATCAAGAATTGTCGGTGCGGGTCGCTAAGCTTGCGCGGTATCTGAAGGAACAAGGAGTTCGGCGCGGAGCGCTGGTCGGGGTGCTGCTCGACCGGGGTCCGGACCTGCTCGTCGCGTTGCTCGCCGTGCACCGGGCGGGAGGCGCGTACCTGCCGGTCGATCCGCGCTATCCGGCGAAGCGGGTTGGTTACGTACTGGCCGATTCAGGAGTGGAGGTGGTGCTCAGCGAAGAGTCGCTGACGGGGTTGCTGGAAGGGACCGGCTGTTCGGTAGTGCTGCTCGACCGCGACGCGGCGGCGATCGCGGCGTGCCCGGCGTGCCCGGCGGATGTTCCCGCGCCACGGCCCGAGGGCAGCGAACTCGCCTACGTCATCTACACGTCCGGCTCCACCGGGCAGCCCAAGGGCGTCCAGATCGGGCACGGCGCGCTGGCGAACTTCCTGCTGTCGATGCGGGAACGGCCCGGTCTCGCGCCGGGTGCGTCGGTGCTCGCGTTGACCACGGTTTCGTTCGACATCTCGGCGCTGGAGCTGTACCTGCCGCTGCTGGTCGGCGGGCAGGTGATCGTCGCGACCGCCGAGGAGTGCATCGATCCGCAGCGGCAGGCCGCGTTGATCGAGCGGACCGCGCCGTCGGTCGTGCAGGCGACGCCGTCGGGCTTGCGGCTGCTGGTCGATGCGGGCTGGACTCCGCCTGCTGAGCTGACCGTGTTCGCCGGCGGCGAGAAGCTGCCGGACGACCTGGCACGACGGCTCACCGCGGGCGGGGCGCGGCTGTGGGATCTCTACGGCCCGACCGAAACGACGATCTGGTCCACCGTCGCCGAACTGGACGGGGACAGCGTCGTCTCGTGGGAACCCGTCGCGAACACGGACGTCTACCTGCTCGGCGACGACCTCGAACCGGTGCCGCTCGGAGTGGTCGGCGAAGTGTGGATCGGCGGCGACGGCCTGGCCCGCGGCTACGCCGGTCGCCCCGGCCTGACCGCGGAACGGTTCGCACCGGATCCGCACGGACTCCACCCGGGCGGACGGCTCTACCGCACCGGCGACCTAGCGCGTCGACGGCCGGACGGATCGGTGGAGATCCTCGGCCGCGCCGACGACCAGGTAAAGGTCCGCGGCCACCGAGTCGAACCGGGCGAGGTCGAGGCCGTGCTGCGGGCCGACCCGCGGATCCGCGATGCCGCCGTGCAGCCGACCCCCTCCGCCGATGGCTGGGAACTGACCGCCTACGTCGTAGCTGAGGTCGCACTGTCCATTGCGGACGTCCGAAAAGGACTCTCCGGCGTGCTGCCGGATTACCTGGTGCCCAGCGGCTTCGTACTGCTGCCGGAACTACCGCGCACTCCGGCCGGGAAACTGGACCGAGCCGCATTGCCCGCTCCGGAACCGGCGGTGCGCGAACGCCCGCACGTCGCTCCGCGCGGACCGGTGGAGGAGCTGGTCGCCGGTGTGTGGTCGGAGGTGCTAGGCACGGACGGGATCGGCGTGCAGGACGATTTCTTCGACCTGGGCGGACATTCCGTGGCCGCAACCCGGATCTCAGTCCGGCTGCGCGCGGCCCTGGACGCCGACGTCCCGGTGCGGGCTCTCTTCAACCATCCGACTATCGAATCCCTCGCCGCTGCGGTGGCCGGTTATCCGCGGCTTGCTCAGCAACCGGCTGCTCGGGTGACGATCCGTCCGCGTGCGGCGGTGAGTGAGGACGTATGAACGGGCGGTGCGGGCTCTGGCGGATGGCTGGTTGTCGGCGCTTCGCTCAGCAACCGGCGGCTCGGGCGACGATCCGTCCACGTGCGGCGGTGAATGAGGACGTATGAGCGAGACATTGCTGGACATGGTGGCCGAGGGTGTCGCTGCCGGTGAAGTCGCGGTGGTCGCCGACGGCCGGGAAGTGTCCTATGTGGAGCTGGATGAGCTGTCGAATCAGGCGGCGCATTGGCTGCGGGCGCGTGGGGTGGGGCCGGAGTCGGTGGTCGGGGTTCGGCTGGAGCGCAGCGTCGAGATGGTGGTCGCGCTAATCGGCATTCTCAAGGCAGGAGCAGCCTATCTGCCCCTGGACCCGGACTATCCCGAGGACCGGCTGCGGTTCATGATCGAGGATTCGGGTGCCGAGATCGTCGTCGAGCCGGGTGATCTCACCGGGCTCGGCGAATCCCGGGAGCCGGTGGAGGTCGTAGTCCGGCCGGAGAACGCGGCGTACGTCATCTACACATCGGGGTCGACCGGCAAGCCCAAGGGCGTGGTGATCGAGCATCGCGGGATCGTCAACCGCCTGCGGTGGATGCAGGACGAATACGGCCTGACGCCCCAAGACCGTGTGCTGCAGAAGACGCCATTCGGTTTCGACGTGTCGGTGTGGGAGTTCTTCTGGACGCTCTCCGTCGGCGCGACGCTCGTCATGGCCCGTCCGGGAGGGCACCGCGATCCGGAGTATCTCGCGGACGTTCTCGTCGCGGAACGGATCACCACAGCACACTTCGTGCCGTCGATGCTGCGCGCGTTCCTGGCCGGATCGGTCCCGGAACTGCCGGTGCGGCGAGTGTTGTGCAGCGGCGAGGCGCTCCCGGACGAGCTGGCGGAGCGGTTCCACCGGCTGGTCGGCGCAGAGCTGCATAATCTCTACGGGCCCACAGAGGCGTCAGTGGACGTCACAGCGACGCGGTGCCTGCCGGGCGAGACGGTCACCATTGGTCACCCGATCGCGAACACTCGCGTCCACCTGCTCGACGGAGAGTTGACCATCGCGGGGGTGCAACTGGCGCGCGGCTACCTGAACCGTCCGGCGTTGACGGCGGAGAAGTTCGTGCCCAATCCGTTCGCGGAGACCCCGGGGGAGCGGCTGTACCGCACCGGCGACCGCGCGCGGCGGCGGGCGGACGGGGCGTTCGAGTATCTGGGCCGGTTCGACCATCAGGTCAAGATTCACGGCAACCGGATCGAGCTTGGCGAGGTCGAGGCTGCGCTGCATGCGCATCCGATGATTGCTGCTGCAGTGGCTGCGGTGCACGAGGATCGGCTTGTCGCTTATTGCGTTTACCGTGCTGGAACGGCACTGTCGACGTCTGAGTTGCGGGCGCATCTGGCTCGTACTCTGCCGGAGTCGATGCTTCCGGCGGTGTGGACGTCGCTGGCCGCGCTCCCGCTCACGCCGAGCGGCAAGATCGACCGCAACGCGCTGCCTGCGCCGGACGGCACTCGTCCGGCGTTGGCGGTCGTCTATGTCGAGCCCCGGAATGAGACGGAGGCGGCGATTGCCGAGATTTGGGCGGACGTGCTCGGGGTGAGTCCGGTCGGTATCCATGATCCGTTTCTCGAGCTTGGCGGTCGTTCGCTGGCTGCTACCCGGATCTGTGCGCGGGTCTCGCGCAGCACGGGGCGGCGGTTGTCTGTCGCGGATCTGTTCACTGCGCCGACGGTCGCGGAGCTGGCGGAATTGGTCGCGGGGGCACCGTCCATTGCGGAAGTCCATAGTGGACCGAGTGAGATTTCGGCGGCGCAGCAACGGATGTGGTTTTTGGATCAACTGTCCGGGCCGTCCGTGATGTACACTATGTACGAGGCTTACCGGTGCACTGGAGAGCTGGACGTCGAGGCATTGCGGCGCGCGTTGGCGCAAGTGGTCCAGCGACACGAGACCTTGCGGACGACGTTCCGGAGCCGTCGCGGCGAACCGGAGTTGGTGGTGTCCGCTGAGGGCGAGATTCCGTTGACGGTGGTGGACGGTTCGGCGGAGGAGGTCGTCGACGCGGAGCTTCGCCAGCCGTTCGACCTGGCGCGCGGGCCGTTGCTGCGGTGCACGGTGGTCCGCGGCGAGGAAGGACGGTTCACGCTGCTCGCGGTGATCCACCACATCATCGCCGACGACACTTCGATGGAGATCTTCTGGCGCGACCTCGCCGAATGCTACGCAGGGCGGGCGTCCGCGCTGCCGGAGCTGGCCCCGGTTCATGCCGCGCTGGACCAGACGGGTCTCGAATACTGGAAGTCGGCGTTGGCAGGTGCGCCGCCGGCGATCGAACTTCCGGACAGCCTCCCGCGACCGGCTCGGCAAGCGCAGCTGGAAGGCACCGTCGAGTTTTCCGTGCCACAGCACATCATCAGCGCGCTCGAAACCGTGGCCACGGAGGCAGGTGCGACGGGGTTCATGGCGTTGCTCGCCGCGTTCGTCCTCGACTTGCGCCGGGTGACGGGGCGGGACGACCTCGTCGTCGGCACCTTCGCGGGCAACCGGCCGTCGGTCGAGGCGGAAGACGTGATCGGGCTGTTCGTGAACACGCTTGCCTTGCGGGTACGGGTTCCCGGCGATCCGGCGTATCCGGAGGTGCTCGCCGCGGTGCGGGAGGCGGTGGTCGGCGGGTTCCGGCATCAGGACGTGCCGTTCGACCAGGTCGTGGCAGCGCTGCGTCCGCCGCGCGACCTGAGCCGGAATCCGGTGGCGCAGGTGGCGTTCCAGTCGCTCGGCTCGCTCGCGGACCGGCTCCGGCTCGACGGGATCCGCGCCGAGCCGTGGCGGGCCGGACAGGGCGGGAATCCGTTCGACGTGCTGGTGACGGTCCGCGAGCATCCCGACGGCTTGGCCGGGACGCTGCATTACGACCGGGCCCTGTTCACCGAAGCCGCGGCGAAGACGATGGCCGACCGGTTCGTCCAGGTCGTGCACACGGTCGCGACAGCCCCGGGCACGCGCGGTTCGGAGCTGCCGGGGTGAGCGGATCTCCTACACTGGACGGGTGGACGGCGAGGCGGCGTACCGGCCGCAGCTCGGCGAACGCGAGCTGCGGGTGCTGCGGCTCGTCGCCGAGGGGTACAGCAACAGCGAGATCGCGGCCGAGCTCGGCTGGTCGGAACACACGGTGAAGAACGCGCTGTACGACCTGATGGCCCGGCTGGGAGTACGAAACCGCGCCCATGCGGCGGCTTACGCGGTGCGGAACGGGCTGATTTAGGACCGCGTTGGGACGACTCGGCGCGGCGCGGGGTTGCTTGGCAGGGGGACGAGGGGATTGGCTCGTCCGTGCTGCCGTGCTGCCGTGCTGCCGTGCTGCCGTGCTGCCG